>NZ_CAJATU010000043.1 GCF_903944925.1 uncultured Rhodopila sp.
CAAGGGTTGAGACAGCGGGCTGTTGGCCTAAGCCTGGCGACACCGGCCCCACCGATGACCCGCGGGAAGCGCCCTCCGGGGGATCCCCCCTGCGTCGGGATGCCGCATACGCAAGGTTGACGCGGGGTGCCGTCCACATAATTGTCCTGAGCAGCGCCAGCTTTAAGGGGCGGGATGCCGATGAACTGCGGCTGACACTGATGCATGAACTGACACACGCCTGGTGTCAGCTCGGCAGCACCGGGGCATGGCTCGCCACCGGCAACGAGGCTCTGGCGCGGTACCGCACGGGCCTGCTCACGCTCGATGTCCAGTCCATCGGTGCCGGCACATTCCCGCCCATTAGCCGCGCCGCGCGCTGCTTGCGCTCCTCGGACCTGACGGTACTTGTCTTCGCCTGGGTTTGTACCGATCTGGCGCGCAAACTCACTGCAGTGCGCACCGCGTTACTGCCGTGGCTGGAAGGCGTGGCTGTATTCGCGGAAACCGCTGTCGATCCTCGCCTCGAACCAGATGCGGCATCGCCGCCCATCGCGGCAATGCATCATCTCGATCCGGGGCCGCACGGCACTTGGGATATGTCGCGGCGTGTCGTCCATTATGGCGCGGCAGTTACCCGCCTGGCGCCCGATCGCTTGCGAAACTACTTCCTTATGCGCAATCGCCCCTATACCGCCGGCTACCTCGCGGTGCGTTCGATCGTCAGCCAATGGCGCGATGGTTGCGGCGAGCCCTTGTCCAACGAACGTGCGCTGATCGTGCTCACGGAAGCCTCCCGGTACGGCATAGAGCCGTTCTTGCCGCATCCGCAACTGCGTTATCCGGACTTCCTGCGGCAGCTGAATGACGGCCTGACCCGGTTTCGCGAAATGTGCCTCGGGCTGTGCGCAGCACAGATCATGGCCATCTCCCGGCCCGGTGGGGAATTGGACGGCCGCGCGCGGTTTCTGTGGCAGCACCAAGGTCCTGTCGAACTCAGGTTCGAGGATATCTCCGGAGCGGAAACGGCAGCCGTCTTCGCGCAACTGTACAGAGCCTGGAACGATATACCGATCGGCCCCTTGTTGGACGGCATCGCACCGCCGATGTTGACCGCCTGGGCAACGGCGCAATTCCAGGCACTGCGCTTCCCGATCGGCAGCCCTGGGCTTCCCACGCAGGCGAACGAGGCCGTCCGGCTGCGCGGGGATGGCACCATTGTCCGCGTCAGCGCCGCCGACGCGCTGTTCTGGATTGCCCCCAGCGCGGGAGAACTTTGGCTTCTGATCCCCACGGCCCCGGCAACGGCGGACCATTTGGAGCTGGAGACCGTGCGTTACCGGCTCGCCGCTGAGGCGATGGTCTTGCTGAGCCATGAGATCGAGCGCCGTCGCCGACCACGAATGCGCGTGGTGACCTTCGCCGATATGGTGCGCCGCGAACACGGCGCCGCCTCATTGCCACTTGGCCGGATCTATCGCGGGCTTTGCTATGGTGCTTGGTCGGACGTCCGCTTCGCGGGCGATTTGCGTCATCTTGAGGCGGAGACCGAACCGCTTGCCGCAGCCTGGGACGATGTGCGGAGACAGGTTGGCGCGATTTGGAAAATCGCGACCCTGCAGGAGGAAGAACAGGAGGTCGCCGCCGCTTACCCGGCCGATCCCGACGAGGTGGCAGCCATGATTGGCGACTGGCTCGCAAGCCGACCGGCCTGGACGATGGATGGCGCGGTGGTGTCCGCCGCCGCACTCCAGGCATCCGTCCTGGCCGCCCTGAGGGATGCCGGTGACAATGCGATGGCCGCCGGCGCGGCGGCGATATCAGGGAGCGCACACGCCGCCGATTCAGCGGGCCTGATTCGACGCGGGCTCGATCATTTCACCGGCGACGATCCCGCCGCATCGCGGGATGTCATCAACGCCTTGCTCGCAACGGGCCGAGCGCGGCGTGCCCGCTTGGCGGCCGCCGGTGCCGCCGGTCCGATCATCCGCGAGCTGATGAGACCGCGACCGAGAGGCTGGGACGTTCGCTGAAGGCCTGTCTCATGCTTCGCGAAGCCGGCGGACTATGGAATGATCGGGGCGATTCGGTGCTCTGATCCTGCCGGCCGGCAGTTGGAGGGAAAGTGCTCGTCAGTCTTGGATTAAGCCGGGAAGCTCTATGCGAAGCGCTCGACGCCGCCGAACCCGCGGTCGCATTGTCGACCCAACTGCACGCGCCGGTGCGCGGCGCGCTCGCTGGCAAAGTCGAAAGCGTGTGGCGTTTGTTCCGCAAGGCTATACTGGATGCCGGCGCCAAGAGCGCCGATCTGATGCAACAGGCCCATACCGAGGCGATCGGCGCGTTTGATGCGGTGATTGCGGAGGCCGGTGATCAGGCAGAGCGCATTGCCGCGGACCTGCAGGATCGCCTCGGCCGATTGCTGGGTTCGTTGTTCGATCATGTTCTGGCCCAAGTCCGGCCGCAGCTGACGGTCGGCGGTCAGGAAATGACCCTGAACGGTCTCAAGATCGCGACCGAACACAAGATTGGCGCCAACGTCCGAGCGTCTCTCTCGCAAATATTGGCCCTCGTTTCGGAAGGAACATTCAAGTTGGAGGCGACCTACACGCTGTCGCCCTCCTAGCCCGTCTTATGCCGGACCCGCCGCAGTCGGTAACGCGGCTGTGTCCTTGCAAGGACGGCTGACCCGCGGTCAGCAGCACCGACAAACTGGTCACGCCCTGCACACAGCCAAAGTCGTGAAACATAAAGCAGGTTATCAGTCACAACGCGGGCCGGATGGCGGAGGACGAGGAGCCGGGGGAGAGCGCGCCGCCGCGCAAAACCGATGTGCTGTTCGGACCGGGAACGGATTGGCGGACCGAGGCCAGCGTCAACTACGGCCCGAGCGAGGTGGCCTATCAGAGCGGGTTCCGCCGGGCCGCCTTCCATCTGGCCAGGCATGTCTGTGAGACCGGGCGCGGCCAGGACTTCCTCATCTACCCGATCGTCTACCTCTACCGTCACCACATCGAGCTGGCGCTGAAGTCGATCATCGACATCGCCTGCTGCCTGCTCGAGCGCGAGCTGACCGCCCGGGAGCTGAAGACCCTCGGCCGGCACGATCTGGCTGCTCTGTGGCAGCTGGCGAGGCCGCTGCTGAACCCGGTCGCCGCATTGGACGACAGTCCGGGGCTGCCGGCCGACGATCTCGACGACATCGACTCCTACATTCGCCAGCTGCACGCGCATGATCCCGACGGTCAGCGCTTTCGCTACGCGACGACCGCCAAGCGCGGCCCGTCCCTGCGTCCGGACTTGCAGCACATCAATATCCTGGATTTTGCGAACGCGTTGGAGCGGCTCGCCGATTACCTCGACGCGATCGAAACCTGGTTCGATCACGTGGCCGAGCAGGCGGCGGAGATGCGCGCCGAAGAGGCGAGCGGGCTGTGGTGAACGCGCTGACCAAGCGGGACGAACCGGCCTTGCAGCCGCTTGGCGCCGCGCCGGTCGTGCCGCAGTTGATCGCCGGCGCCGGCGAGCCGGCGGCGCTGCGCTATGTCGAGTTCTTCAGCGCCACGATCCGCAACCCGAATACCCGTGCGGCCTACGCCCGGGCGGCGGCGGCGTTCTTCGCCTGGTGCGACCGGCGGCGCTTGGCGCTGCCGGCGATCGGGCCGGTGCATGTCGCGGCCTGGATCGAGGAGCTGACGCGGGCAGGGCGGTCGGCACCGACAGTGAAGCAGTCCCTGACCGGCGTGCGGGGGCTGTTCGATTGGCTGGTGGTCGGCCAGGTCGTGCCGCACAATCCGGCGGCGGCGGTGCGCGGGCCAAAATATTCGATCGCCAAAGGCAAGACGCCTATGCCGAGCCGCGAGGAGGCGAAGGCGCTGCTGGCCGCCATCCCGGCCGACAGCCCGGCCGGACTGCGCGATCGGGCGCTGATCGGCACGCTGCTGTTTACCTTCGCGCGGATCGGTGCGGCGACCGCCATGCGCGTCGGCGACTACTACCCGGTCGGCAAGCGCTGGTGGATCCGCCTGCACGAGAAGGGCGGCAAGGAGCATGAGATGCCGGCGCATCACACGCTGCAGGAATGGCTCGATGCTTATATAGAAGGAGCTGCGGTCGGCGAGGACCGGAAAGCGTTGCTGTTTCGCAGCATCGACTGGCACACCGGGACGCTCACCGATCGGCTGTCATTCCTGGCGCGCGCGGGGCATCACCGCCTATCTCGAAAACGGCGGCCTGCTCGAACATGCGCAGCAAATGGCGGCGCATGCCTCGGCGCGGACGACGAAGCTCTATGACCGGCGGGGCGTGTTCTGCGATGGGAATCCTTCGAGAAATTTGCGGATCGCATGGTTGGCCGAGAGGGACAGCCAATAGGGATATTCCCGCTTTTCTCCGACCCACAGAAACGAAGCGTCGAAAGGCTCATCCCAAGGTATACGCCCAGCACGTTGCTCGCGCTACAGATGCCGCGCGACAATCAAGGTGAGAATCTCCGTCAATCAGGATGAGAAGGTTTCCGGGGCTTGGGCCGTAGGGAGGGCGTAGCCCGACCGAAGGCCCAAGCCCCGGAAAAATTCGGCCTGCGGCCCCCGGGGGCAGCGGATCGTCTGGTGATCGTAACCGACCGGCTATGGGGATGGATCTTCCCATCAAGGATCCGCCCCGTTGCTCGGCCGCCATGTCACCGATCACCAGATGAGGCTCTACATGAAGTTCCGACAGACAGACACGCCCTCCGTAGCCGCGGCGAAGGCGTCGATCAGCCCGGCCACCGCGTATCGCTTCGAGCACGATCACCGGCTGCCATCCGATCATCCGCAGATCCGCGGCCGCCGCCGTCCGGACCCGCTGGCCGATTTCTTCGAGACCGAGATCGTGCCGATGCTCAAGGCCGCCCCCGATCTGCGCGCGGTCGCCATCTTCGAAGAGATGCAGCGGCGCCACCCCGATCTGTCCGCCGGCGTCCGGCGCACCCTGGAGCGGCGCATCCGTTCCTGGCGCGCTCTGCACGGCGCGGACCAGGAGGTGATCTTCCGTCAGGTGCATGAACCCGGCCGGATGGGACTGTCGGATTTCACCGACATGGCCGACCTCGGCGTCACCATCGCCGGCGAGCGGCTCGATCACCGGCTTTACCATTTCCGGCTGGTTTACTCGGGCTTCGAGCATGCCCACGTCATCCTCGGCGGCGAGAGCTACGTGGCGCTGGCCGAGGGGCTGCAAAACGCGTTGTGGGCGCTCGGCGGTGCGCCGCTCGAGCATCGCAGCGACAGCCTTTCGGCGGCGTTCCGCAACCTCGACGAGGATGCGCGCGAGGACCTGACCCGGCGTTATGACGCGCTGTGCGCGCATTACGGGATGCAGCCGACACGCAACAATCGCGGTGTCGCGCATGAGAACGGCTCGGTCGAAAGTTCGCACGGCCATCTCAAGAAAGCCGTCGGCGACGCGCTGCTGATGCGCGGCACAAACGACTTCGACGGCCTCGCCGGCTATCGCCGCTTCATCGACGAGATCGTCAGCCGCAAGAACGCCCGGTCCACCCGGCGCATCGAGGCTGAACGGCCGTCGCTCCAGCCGCTGCCCGGGCAGCGGACCTGCGATCATGAGGAGACGGTCGTCACCATCACCTCCTCCGGCGGCTTCATGCTGAAGAAGGTGTTCTACACCGTGCCGTCGCGGCTGATCGGCCACCGCTTGCGGGCGCGGCTGTACGATGACCGCCTGGAACTGTTCATCGGCGGCACGCCGTTGATGACCCTGGTGCGCGGACGGCCCGACGCCGCGGGCAAGCGCGCGCATGTCGTCGATTATCGCCATGTGATCCATGCCTTGCGGCGCAAGCCGATGGCGCTGCTGGGCCTGGTCTACCGCGACCAGCTGTTCCCGCGCGACGCCTACAAGCAGACCTTCGACCGGCTGCTCGAACGGCTGCCGGCAAAATCCGCCTGCCGGCTGATGGTCAACCTGCTGGCCCTGGCGCATGAGCGCGGCTGCGAGGCCGAACTCGCCGCGCTGCTGGCCGCCGATCTCGCGGCCGGCCAGTTGCCCGACCTGGAAGCGTTGCGCGCACGCTTCGCGCCCGATCCCGCGGCACTGCCCGAGGTCGTCGTCCTTCTCACGCCGCTCGCCGCCTACGAGGCGCTGGCCGGCAACGATAACGCTATCGGAGCGGCGGCATGAGCCAGACAATCGACGCGGCCCGGTTGACGCTGCTGCTCAACGACCTCCGGCTGCCCGCGATCAAGCAGGGCTGGGCCGCCTTTGCCGAGCGGGCGGACAAGGAAGGCTGGCCCGCCGCCCGCTTCCTGGCATCGCTGGCCGAACACGAGATTGCCGAACGCGACCGCCGCCGCATCGAGCGTCATCTCGTCGAAGCCCGGCTGCTGCCGGGCAAGACCCTCGACAGCTTCGAGTTCGAGGCGGTGCCGATGGTCTCCAAGGCGCATGTGATGGCGATCTGCGCCGGTGACAGTTGGATCGACAAGGGCGCCAAACTGATCCTTATCGGCGGAGCCGATCCAGATTCATGATACACACCTAGTACCTCGTCACAGTGATTTCGACTCTTTGGCGACGTCCGGATAGGCGCGGGCCAGCTTGGTGCGCGCCTTCTCGGTGGTGAACCGCCAGTTGATCCGCGCACCGGATGCGTTGCG
>NZ_CAJATU010000044.1 GCF_903944925.1 uncultured Rhodopila sp.
CCGCATTCTCCAGCGCCTGGAGTTTCACTACACGCCCAAGCACGCCAGTTGGCTGAACATGGTGGAAATCGAGATCGGCGTGCTGCGCGGTCAATGTCTTGACCGCCGCATCGGCGAGCGTGATGTCCTGGTCTCCGAGATCGAGGCATGGCAGCGGCAGCGCAACGCATCCGGTGCGCGGATCAACTGGCGGTTCACCACCGAGAAGGCGCGCACCAAGCTGGCCCGCGCCTATCCGGACGTCGCCAAAGAGTCGAAATCACTGTGACGAGGTACTAGACGGAATCGCCGCTGTCATCGGGGAGGCATCCATGCGATCGGTCGTCTGTCTGGCGATGTTGATAATGATATTTCAGGTGAAAGTGGCCGAAGCAGGCGAGCCGTCTCTGACGGTCGACCTGGACGGAAGCGCGCGTCGTTTCACCACGTCCGAGCTTCTTGCCCGGCCGGACGCGACTGAAATAGACATTCCAAATGACCAAGACTACGGGCGCGCCACCCGTTATCGTGCGGTGCCGCTGGTGCCCCTACTGGCAGGCCTGCCGCAGGACCGCTTCGACACGCTCGAGGCTCGTGCCACCGACGGCTTCGTCGCACAGATCCCGCTGTTGCTGGTTCGTCAAGGAACCGAAGGCGGTGCGACCCCATGGATTGCGGTTGAGCCGCCCGGCCAGCCATGGCCCAACCTCCCGGGCAAAAATACCGGGGCAGGACCGTTTTACCTTGTCTGGGAGCACCCCGAACGGTCCGGGGTGGGTTCCGAGCAGTGGCCCTACCAACTGGCAAGCCTGACAGCGTTTGAGAGCCCGGCCCATCGCTGGCCGCAACTTGCCGCCGATCCATCGCTACCACCCGGGGCCTCCGCCCGGCGTGGGCAGCAGGTGTTCGCGACCGATTGCCTGCCATGCCATCGCCTGAACGGAGGCGGTGCAGCCGAAAAGGGTCCGGATCTGGGCCGGCCGATGAACGCGACAGACTATCTAACCGATCAAGGGTTGCGCGCCCTGGTGCGCGACCCGAAATCGGTGCGCACCTGGCCGCTTCAGCAAATGCCAGGGTTCGGAGCCGACGCCCTGCCTGATGCTGATCTGGCAGCATTGGTTGCGTACCTGCGCCACATAGCACAGCACAAAGCCGTCGCCTCGGACCAGCGGTGACGCCGGTCCGGCCCAAGAGCACGCCATCAGACTCGATAGGATCGCCGCACTTGGCCCAAGGCCCGGCTCGGGAAACCCCAACCCGGTTCGTTACCGGTCCGCTAAAAAGCGGCCGGACTGATCATTAACCGATCGGCATTTTCTTACGTATCAACAATGTAAGACGGAGTTGATCGGAAACCACCCAAAAGAGCAGGCGCTTTAGGCTTGCATGCTGCACCTGCGAAGTGCATTGTTATCTCGCAGACCGCGCCTAGTAGGCGCACTGCTTTCTTGGACGTTTCCTCCCTAAACTTCGGCGGTGCCTGCGGGTACCGCCGTTTTTTTTGCGGTAGACCATAGGTTGCAGCCCGGGTCCAAGCACGACGCCGAGACCCGGCACCCACTTCAGCGCCGCGTCGTCCTGGCATCGAAAGGTGCTTACGGGCGCGGCCGCGGATCAAGGATAAACTCCGCCGCCTCGCTCAACGTTGCGGCGACGATCGCCGCGCATGTGTTCGACAAGGGGCTGGCGCGGGTTCCCCCCCCCCGCCGACATCGAGGCGCATCTACGCGCAACGGCATACCGGCCGGCCTGCCCGGCGCCCGGATGAGCGGTGCGGAGGTGCTTAGCCGCAGCGGCCCAGAGAACGCCGCGACGATCGCGAAGCCGCATCCGCACACCACAAGAACGCGCTCGTGACGGCCATCCGCTATGCGCCAGCTCTTTGGAAGGGGCTGAGCCGCTGTATCACCAATGGCCTCCTCGAGGTGTCGATCAACGCGGCCGAGCGGGGCATGAAACCGCCGGTGATGAGGCGTTCATTCTGCTCCTCCTCTTCAAGTAATTGGAAACATTGGAAGTCGGTTTGCGCTTCGGCGCGACACGGGACGGTCTTTCGCCGAATGGCGGTAGCAACACGTTCCGTCATCAGATCGGACGCCTTGATCTGGAATGGCGCGTCGGGCACGACTTGTTCGGCGGCGAGCACGGCTCGCCGTCAGCCTGAAGCCGCTCGACGGATTCGGCATCATCGGGGCCACTCACGATAGAGCGGCGCGACCGCTGCCTCGGACAGCGCCAAGCGGATCTGGTGCGCCAGTTTTTGCCGTGCGCCCGCCATCGGGCGGTCAGACGGCGGTACAGAGCGGCTTCCGTGGAACTTGATCTTATGATCCGAGGCGCTCCGTGCGAGCGAGGTCAGCGGAACATGCAGATCGGCAGCCGCCTGCCGCATCGATCGCCCGGCCGCCGCGCGTTCCCGCACGCGGCCGAGCAGATCCTCGTCCCACTTCACGCTCATGACGCTGCCATGGCTGCTTGACGGGGTAGCCTGATGACCCGGCGCACAGAGCTTCGAACCCCGGTCAGCACCTTCGACACCCGGTCGATACGGAATGGCTTCAACAGGACAGCATGAGAGTAAATCTCGACGATGGCATGGTCCCTGGTGATCCAGGTCAGGGGGATACCGAATTCACCGGCTCTCCGTGCGACCTCGCCAACGCCGCCGGCACGGAGGTGATAGTCGAGCAGCATGAGGATAGGACGGCACCTCTGTTCTAATCCGGATCCCACCATCCCGCTCAAGGCCACCGCTGCGCGTCGCCACATACCCCGAAGCTGATCGTCGTTTTGGAGGCAATTGGGCCAGTGTGGGGCGGCCCGGATGCATCGATTTCAGCGGACTCTTGATCGGTGAAGAGACGCGATCGGACGATGAACCGGACACCTTCAGCCGCTTCCAAGGAGAAGCTGTCACCGCCGCCTGTCGTTACGCCAACCGTCAACTGGCAGTAAACCAGGTATTTGTAGTGCTCCGATCCGACAAAAAACGGGCACCCTTCGACCATGCCAAGTAGTACGTCGCGCGCTCCAGCCTTAAAGTCGCTTTGACGAAAACACATCGGGGCACTGCCTTCGCAGCACCCGCCGGAAAGATGAAAGATCAGGTGTCCGAATGTCTCCTGCAGCTCTTTCGTCAGGATCATTGCTTGTCTGGTGAAAATGACGCTTGCTGGCATGTTGAGGGACCTCTTGCCTCCTTACGGCGGCCCATCGGTTGGCGCGTCGCCGCGGGCGCTCTGGCTCCGCGGCGACGCGGCAGATCAGAACAGGCCGAGGGCCTTGGTGCTATAGCTGACCAGAAGATTCTTCGTCTGCTGGTAGTGGTCGAGGATCATCTTGTGCGTCTCGCGCCCGAAGCCGGACTGCTTGTAGCCCCCGAACGCGGCATGTGCGGGATAGACGTGATAGCAGTTGGTCCAGACGCGGCCCGCCTGGATTTCCCTGCCAACGCGATAGGTGTTGTTGACGCTGCGCGACCAAACCCCGGCTCCGAGGCCGTAAATCGTGTCGTTGCCGATTTCGATTGCGTCTTCAAGGGTCTTGAATTTCGTTACCGACAGGACGGGCCCGAAGATCTCCTCCTGGAAGATCCGCATTTTGTTGTGGCCGACAAAGACGGTGGGCTTCAGATAGAAGCCTTCGCCGAGCAGACCCGGAAGGTGCGCCCGCTCACCGCCGGTCATGCACTTTGCACCTTCCTGCTTGCCGACATCGATATAGCTCAGGATCTTTTCGAGTTGCCCGTAAGAGCATTGCGCGCCCATCTGCGTCGTCGGGTCGAGCGGGTCACCAACCTTGATCCTGGCAACCCTCGCGACGGCCTTTTCGACGAATTCATCGAAGATCGATTCCTGCACCAGCGCGCGGGAGGGACAGGTGCAGACTTCGCCCTTGTTGAAGGCGAACAGCGCGAAACCTTCCAGCGCCTTGTCGAGGAAATCGTCGTTTTGCTCCATCACATCGGCAAAGAAAATGTTCGGCGACTTGCCACCCAGCTCCATGGTCTGGGGAATGATGGTCTCCGACGCGTATTGCATGATCTGCCGCCCGGTTGTCGTTTCGCCGGTGAAGGAGATCTTCGCGATGCGCGGGTTGCGCGCGAGCGGGCTTCCGACCTCCGAGCCGTGGCCGAACACCACGTTGAGCACGCCGGGCGGCAGAACGTCGCCGATCAGGTCCATCAGAACAGCGAGACTCATCGGCGTGTCGGACGCCGGCTTGATCACCACGCAGTTTCCGGCGACGAGGGCCGGCGCCATCTTCCAGGATGCCATCAGAAGCGGGAAGTTCCAGGGGATGATCTGGCCGACGACACCCATCGGCTCGCGAAAATGGTAGGCGATGGTGTCGTGGTCGATCTCGCCGATCGAGCCTTCCTCGGCGCGGATGCATGCCGCAAAGTAACGAAAATGATCGGCTGAGAGAGGAACGTCGGCGTTGAGCGTCTCGCGGATGGGCTTGCCGTTGTCACGGGTTTCCACACTGGCCAGAAGCTCGAGGTTTTCGTCAATCCTGTCGGCGATCTTGTTCAAGAGCCGGGCCCGCTCGGTCGGTGACGTGCGAGCCCAACCTGAACGAGCTGCGTGGGCTGCATCAAGCGCCTGCTCGACATCGTCGGCATCGGAGCGCGCGACCTCGCACAGCGTGCTGCCGTCGATGGGACTTTTGTCGGTGAAATAGCGGCCCTTGACGGGAGCCGCCCACTTGCCGCCGATGAAGTTGTCGTACCGTGGCCGGAGTTGGGCGTGCGTGCCAGCGGGCAGCTGCTGATTGTTGGGCATTGGAGTTTCCTTGCTTGTTGACGCACGGGATCGAGACTCGGACCTGGCGCAACGGTAGAATCGGCCGCGCGCTGTGGTCCTGTGCCGCTACGGGTCTGGTGTCGGATCGTCGCTTCAAACCGCGATCCAATCGTGCGATTGTTTAGGCCGCTTCGAAATCCAGGACGATCCGCCCTTCGATCTCGCCGCGTCGCATGCGAGTGAAGACCTCGTTGATGTCTTGCAGCCTTTCGGTAGCTACCGTCGCGCCGACCTTGCCTGCGGCGGCGAAATTCAAGGCCTCCTGCAAATCCAGCCGCGTCCCCACGATCGAGCCGCGCACCGTGATCCCGTTCAGCACGGTATTGAACACCGACAGCGGAAAATCGCCCGGCGGCAGGCCATTCATCGCCACGGTGCCGCCTCGGCGGAGCATCGCCTGTGCATGCTGGAAGGCGATCAGCGAAACCGCTGTGACCAGCACGGCATGCGCGCCGCCGACTTCCTTCTTGACGAAGACTCCCGGGTCGACCTTCAGCGCATTGATCGTCAACGTTGCGCCCAGCCGTTTCGCAAGTTCCAGTTTCGCGTCGTTGATGTCCAGCCCGATGACGTTAAAGCCCATCGCCTTCGCGTATTGCACCGCCAGGTGGCCAAGGCCGCCAATCCCCGAAATCACCACCCAGTCGCCGGGCTTCGCGTCGGTCGATTTCAGGCCTTTGTAGACCGTGACGCCAGCACACAGGATCGGCGCAACCTCCACGAAGCCCAGATTGTCCGGTAGACGGCCGACAAAGGCGGGATCGGCGAGGCAATACTCGGCGAAACTACCATTCACCGTATAGCCTGTCATTTCCTGTGACTCGCACAGCGTCTCCCAGCCGCCCAGGCAATGCTCGCAATGCCCGCAGGCGGTATGCAGCCAGGGCACGCCGACCCGATCGCCCTCCTTGACGTATTTCACGCCCGCGCCGACCGCGGCGACATAACCGACGCCTTCATGCCCGGGAATGAACGGCGGGGTTGGCTTGAACGGCCAATCGCCCTCGACCGCGTGCAGGTCGGTGTGACAGACGCCGGTCGCGGCGACCTTGACGAGGATCTGGCCGGCGCCGACTTCCGGAATTCCAACTTCCTGGATTACAAGCGGTTTGCCGAACTCGCGGACGACCGCCGCCTTCATAGTCCTGGCCATGATTTTTCCCTCCTGTAAGGCTGCTTCATTTCTGCGAACGGCCTGGTATGAGAACATGTCGCGCATCAGTCATCGGTGACAGGCAGACCTTATGTTTACTTATAGCAGCTTTGCTAACGTTTTGCGTGTCTTGTTTGAGGCCGGAGTGGTTTCAGCCGCCGAACGCCGTGCGCGCTTGATAAACGCGACGGCAGGCCCGCAAAGAACACGAGACAACCTGTTCTTGGTCAGACCGCGAGATAGAGCGGCTTTTCCTGCTCTTCGATCAGCAGTTTGAACAGCAGATCACGCTCGGCTTCGTCCGACTCTGTCGTAAGCAGCCGACGGAAGCGAGCGACGTTCTCGAGGCAGACGAATCGCTCAAGTCGTTCTTGATGTTCCGATACCGGACCGTTCATTGGGAAAGCCATTCTCGCTCGGGTTGTCATCGGGAAGCGCGCTCGTTGACCTTGCTGCAAGACCGCCATTTGCACCGCGGTCCTCTGACGTTCACCAACGTGAAGGACTTTCACGTTCGCGTATAGCTTCGGAATATACCTACGCCGACGATCTCCGGGGGCCTGGTTGAAAATCCTAACTGCTTGCAGCCAGTCACGATCCACAGGACCGCCGCCATGTTGCGCGGTCCCTGGCGGCTGAGCTGAATTGAAGAGCGCCATAAGGCAATTCAATAGTCCCATGCCGAAGTAGGGTTTGGGCGGCCCGAGACCGCCATTCAATGCATGCATCGGCGCCGGCGACGGGATGATCGTGAGGCGGTTTCCCGCGCGACGAAGGTGGGGTCGCTGCCGCGAAGACGCAGATGAAGCCGAGGACAATGCCCAGCTGATCGTGTCACGGATCGTTGTCGACACCCCTGTGGCGCTCAACATGCACTATGCAAAGTGACCCCGGAGCGCCACCGGGCGCTGGAGTCGATCCGCGAGCAGCTTAAGAAGCGAGAGTCCGGCTGCACGGCCTGATAGGCTACCGGCGTTGGCTGCCCGGGATATGTGCCATCGCTCGTCCGACTTACTCTGTCTTTACAACAGCCTTGCCGTTTAGCTGGAATACCCGCGCATCGCCACTGGCAAATTCGCACATCCTGCCCGCCACGCTCAATGAAATCGGCGGCACGTCGAGACCGCTCCCGCGGATCGCGAGGGCGTCGCGCGTCAGATGCAGTTCGAGCGAGTGGCCCCGATACCGAATACACATCTCGAAGCACTCCATTTCAGGCGGCAATTGCGGATTCAGCAGCAAAACCCCGCCTTTTGCCTCGATCCCCGTCGAGACACGAAGCACCTGGTCCACGCTGCCTGCCATGGCTCCAAGGTGGACCCCTTCCGCCGCGGTTCCATGTTGGATGTCGGTCATGTCGCTTTGCAGTGCCCTGGTGAAGTAAGCCGTCGCACCTGGCCTGTCGGATCGAGCCAGGACCCAGGCAAAGACTACATTGCACAACGTGGATCGGTTGGAGGTACGCTCGGCGTAGTAGGCGACGTTCTTCGGGATCGTATCATAGCCGAGCGGATACTCCAGACGGGCGAACAGCTCCCCGAGTTCCTCCGAGGAAAACAGGTAGAACAACATCACGACATCGGCCTGTTTCGACAGCTTGTAGCGGTTGGGGCTATCGCCTTCGGACTCCAAAATGAGATCAAGGCGCTGGATATCGCCGTATTGATTTCGGTACTTCTCCCAATCGAACTCGTTCAGCGCGCCATAGCCCTCGAATTGGCTGATGATGCCCTCGCCGTGAAACGGCACATACATATTGCGGCTGATATGATCCCAGCGCTCGATCTCATTCGGCGATATGTCAAGCCGTGTCATGAGTTCGGTGCGGCGCGTGCCGGATAGCAAACCGATGACGTCCTTCGCCCGGCACAGCACCCAAACGGCCATGACGTTGGTGTAGGCATTGTTGTTGATGCCTGCCGCCGTTGCATCCGGATAGCCGTCGTGGAACTCATCGGGACCCATGACGCCATGAATGTCGTAGCGTCCCCGTTCGCCATTGAAGATCGCAACACTGGACCAGAAAAGTGCGATTTCGAGTATCATCTCGGCGCCGCAGAACTGCAGAAACTCGGTATCGCGGGTGACCTCGAAGTACTGCCACACGTTGTACGCGACGGCGCTTCCCACGTGACGCTCCAGATGAGAATTATCCGGAACCCATCGCTGGGAACGAGGGTTCAGGTTGAGCACATCGGTTTCCTCCTGTCCGTCGCTGCCGCTCTGCCAGGGAAACATCGCCCCTCTGTGCCCCGCGGCCCGGGCGGCGGCGCGCGCTTCACCGAGGCGGCGGTAGCGGTATGTCAGTAGGTCCCGGGTGATCTCGGGAAGGCGGTAGTTAAAGAACGGGAATATAAACAATTCGTCCCAGAAGATGTGGCCTTGATAGGCTTCCCCGGTCCAGCCGCGCGCGGGGGATGCCGATATCGAGCCCGATAGAGTGGAGCGAAACAGTCTGCAGGAGATGAAACATGTTCAGGCGGAGCAGCATCGAAATGTTCAGCTTGTATCCGGGTCCGGCAGGCTGAATGCGCACGTCGAAACGGCGCCACAAATGCTCCCAGGCCAGCACATGATCCGCCTTGACGGCGTCGAAGCGCCCGGCACGCACACTGGCCTTGCGGGCCGCCAGCCCGCATTCCGAGATCGCCTGGTCGCGCGAGGTGTAGAAAGAGATCAACTTCTCGGCGACTAAACTCTCGCCTTGCTTGATGTCCGCTGTCAGCTCGTGGCCGATATAGCCTGGTTCGTTGATGACCCGGCGGTGAGCCTCGATAAGCCTCCCGTCGAGGAATATTTGCGTTCGTGCCACCTGGGCGACCTGAATATGCGACTGGGAGGTACGCACCAGCAGAAAGACGCTATTTTCGCCAACGGCATCGCCAGCCAGCGGCTCCAGGTGCCTGCCATTGAATTTCTGATAGAGTTTGGCACCCGCGTTGACGACGCGTCCGTCGATTGCCGAGCGAACCGTGACGGGCCCCGACCAGTTCTCGGCGGTGAGTTCCAGTTCCATCGCACCCAGATGCATGTCGGCCATCGAAACGAGGCGCTGCTCCCGCACAAGGCTGCACCGTCCATTGCGGTCCTCGAAGCGAACGGTCCGCAAAAGCATGCCGCGTCGCAGGTCGATTTCCTGCCGGTATGACAGGATTTTCGCCGTCCGCGCGGAGAACCAGTCCTCATCGGCGATCCGGAAGTCCAACGCGAGCCAGTTGGGGAAATTGACGAGATCCTCATTCTCGACCACCCGGCCGGCAATGTCAGTTTTCAACCGGTTGTAGCCGCCGGCGAGATAGGTTCCAGGATAGTGAACGCTGCGCGGGCCGGCGAATTCGCCACCGGAGGCCGGTTCAAATCGCCACCTGAGGTCGATTGAATTCGCCACCTGAGGCCGGTGAATTCGCCACCCCTTGCCGCAGGCACCGAGCCGTTAGGCGAG
>NZ_CAJATU010000045.1 GCF_903944925.1 uncultured Rhodopila sp.
CAGCGACGGTTCGGCCTCGCCTAACGGCTCGGTGCCTGCGGCAAGGGGTGGCGAATTCACCGGCCTCAGGTGGCGAATTCAATCGGCCTCAGGTGGCGATTTGAACCGGCCTCCGGTGGCGAATTCGCCGGCCCGCGCAGGATGGACGAGCGCAGTGGGGCATCCCTAGCTAGCCCCGGGTCCCGATCCCCGTTTGGGAAAGGGCCGCCAAAATTGCGGGTATCCTCGACGGAATTGGTGGCATGGAGTGTCGCTGCCGTCATTTCGGCATTGGCTGATGATTGCTTATCTCGAATGACATTGTAGGCGTAACGCAACCCGTGTAACATCGACTCGATGCTTTCGCCCGGACCGATACAGGTCCGGCCGGTTCTCTCAGTCATCCGGAGCCGCTCATGAGCCTGTCCCTCCCCCAGCCAGGTGAGTTCGTCGAGGTGCGCGGTCGTCGTTGGCTGGTAGAAGGCCGTCCGATGTTGGACGGCATCGGTGCCGTGCGCCTCGCCTGCGTCGATGACGACGCCCAGGGCGAAGTCGTCGAGGTCGCGTGGACTGCCGAGTTGGATGCCCGACGCAGCCATGACGACACATGGTCCACGCTGGCCCAGCACGGCACCGACGACCCGGCTACCTTCGCCGCCTACCTCCGCACCGTCGAGTGGAACACCGCGACGGCCGGTGACAGTGATCTGTTCCAGGCCCCGTTCCGGGCAGGCATCCAGTTGAACGCCTACCAGTTGCTGCCGCTGCGAAAGGCCCTCCGCCTCCCCCGCGTCAACCTGCTGATCGCCGACGACGTCGGCCTGGGCAAGACCGTCGAGGCCGGCCTGATCGTGCGCGAGTTACTCCTCCGGCGTCGCATCGACCTGATCGTGGTTGCGGCCCCCGCCGGCATGGTCCCGCAGTGGCAGGACGAGTTGGAGGCAAAGTTCGGTCTGGCCTTCACCATCATTGACCGTGAGCACGTCGTGGCGTTGCGGCGGAGCCGAGGCTTCTTGGCCAACCCCTGGCTGGCCGGGTCTCGGTTTCTGATCTCCCACAGTCTCTTGACAGACGAAACCTACGTGGCGGGCCTGCGCGAGGCGCTCGGTGAGTTCCGGCCGCGTAGCCTCCTTATCCTTGATGAGGCACACCACGCGGCCCCGTCCAGCGGTGCGCGGTATGCAGTGGACAGCCAGTTCACCCGCTCCATGGACGAGTTGGCGGGCAGGTTCGAGCACCGGCTGTTCCTGTCGGCGACACCGCACAACGGCCACCCCAACTCCTTCTCCCGCCTGCTGGCGATGCTGGACCCCCAGCGGTTCACGCGTGGCGTGCCCGTGGTGCCCTCCGACCTTGATCCGATCATGGTGCGGCGTCTGAAGGCCGACCTGCGGCTGCTGGGTGAACAGTTTCCTGAGCGCGTGGTCGAGGCCATCCACCTGCGCGGACTGCCCCCGGACGCCCCGGAGTTGGTCCTGGCAAAGATGCTCAGCCGGTACGGGGAGATGCGGTCGAAGCGGCTCGCCCGGTCCCCTGCGGCCGATGCGGCGCATGGGCGGCTGGCGTTCGTGGGCCTTCAACAGCGTCTGCTGTCATCGATCGCGGCGTTCGCGGGCACCCTCCGCGTCCATCGCACCAGCCTGGCGAAGCGGGCGCGTGCGGCAGCCGAGGCAGCGGCGGTGTTCGCCGCCGGAGCGCCAGACCAGGAAGATGAGGCGATCGACGAAGCCGCAGCCGAACAGGCGTTGCAGCTTGAAGAGGATGCTGCGACCGAGGCCGCGACTGTCATCGGGGCCATGGGTGCCAGCGATCAGGAACTGGCGGCTGAGACGGCCTTGGTCGATGAGATGCTGGTGATCGCCGATCAGCACAAAGACCGGGCGGACGCGCGTGTCACCTGGTTGGAGAACTGGGTGCGCACCAACATGGCGCCCGGCGGGAATTGGAACGGCCGGCGTCTGGTCCTGTTCACTGAGTGGGAAGCCACGCGCCGTTGGTTGCAGCGTCGCCTCGGGGCCGCCCTCGCCGACCTTGATCTAGATACACCGTCTGGTCCCCGCATCGGCGTCTTCACAGGTGCCACTACACAGGACCGGCGCGAGGCCTTGAAGCGCGCCTTCAACGCGGACCCGGAGACGGAGCCATTGCGCATCCTGATCTGCACTGACGCGGCGCGAGAGGGCATCAACCTTCAGTCCCGGTGTCACGATCTGATCCACGTAGACCTGCCCTGGAACCCGGCGCGGCTGGAGCAGCGAAACGGTCGTATCGACCGTAAGCTCCAGCCGTCGCCAAAGGTCTGGTGTCTGCACTTCGTCTTCGACCAGCGGGAGGAGGACATTGTCCTCGACGCCCTGGTGCGAAAGACTGAGCGTATCCGCACCCAGTTAGGGTCGGTCGGCCAGGTGATCGGCGGCCGGATTGCCGAGCGCATGTCACGCGATGGGATACGGAACGCCCAGCAACTCGCGGCAGCGGTCGAGGCCGAGCAGGCGGACGAACGCGACCAGCGGGCGCGCAAAGACCTCGACGACGAAACCGAGCGGCGTCAGGCCCGGCTGAAGCGGGAGCTTGATGACCTGCGCCGGGTCCTGGCCACGTCGAAAGAGCGGGTGGGCGTGGAGGCGAGCGAGCTACAGGCCACCGTCAACGCAGCCTTGGTGCGCGCTGGAGGGTCGCTTGCCGGCACAGAGGCGGGTATGGCCGGGGCCGCGGCACTGTTCAAACTCGACCCCGCCACCCCGCCGTTCAACGAACCGGGCTGGGCGGACGCCTTTGATGATCTGCGCGACCGTCGCCGCCGTCGTGGAGAGCGGGTCGGGGAGTGGCGCGTCGCCAGTTCGATCCGGGCGGTGACCTTCAGCCCGCCGACATTGCCGGATGGAACCGAGGCCCCCGGCATCGTGCAGTTGCACCTTGAGCATCGGCTGGTCCGGCGCCTGCTGTCCCGGTTCCTCAGTCAGGGTTTTCAGTCCGGACTTCAGCGCGTGTGCGTCATCGCCAGCCAGGCCGCGCAGCCCCGCGTCGTCCTGTTGGGCCGTCTTGCCCTTTACGGTCCGAACGCCGCCCGTCTGCACGAGGAGATCATCCCCGTCACAGCGCCGTGGATTGAGGCGACACGCGACAATGCGTCCCTGCGTGCCTTTGGTGACCGTGGGCAGGAAACCACCCTGACCCAGCTTGATGCGGCGCTGCGTGACCCTCGCCAGCCGCCGCCCCACGCGACGGCCCGTGCGCGGTCGTGGGCGAGAAAGGATGCCGAAGACCTGGCACCCGAGCTTGATCGTCGAGCCGAGGCAGCCAAGGCGATTGCTGAAGCCGCACTGGCCGCCCGTGGGCGTGAGGAAGGCGCATCGTTGCGGGCCTTGTTGCAGGGTCAGCGTGATCGCATCGTGGCGGCGGACCGTCAGGTCGATGACCCACAGTTGCTGCTGTTCGAGGACGAAGAGCGTAAGCAGCTCCGGCTGGATCGCGCGCACCGCACCCGCCGGCTGAAAGAGTTGGACAGGGAGATCGAAGTGGAGCCGCGTCGTGTGCAGGACGGATACGGGGTAGTTGCCAGCCGTCTTGACCCGGTTGGCCTGGTTTATCTCTGGCCGGTGACCGGCTGATGCGCGCCCCTGTCGAAGCCGACCGCGACCCTAACAAACATTGGCTCGGCGAGGTCCAGCCGATCGGCATCGTCGTCACGGCGTCTGCCTTGGCAGCGCATGCGCTGGTGCCAGCACAGCAGACAAAGGTCGATACAGAGGCCGTCCTCGCGCACCTGAACGACCGCGAAAAGGGCGGCCCAGCGCTGCGCGATCCGTGGGCGTTCCTGTCCGACATTCTGGATTGGCGCGTCGGGCAGGTCGCGGGCAGTCCTGGTGGGGCGGGCATTCCCGACGCCCTGCGGGTCCATCTGTCTGCGTCTGAAACCGTCCTGGAGCCGCACCTTGCAGTGGTCGCGCCAGGTGGTGACGGATGGCAACTGTTGGTCCGCACCGAAGCGCCCGGCGTCGAGCCGGATAAGCGCGGTGCGCTACCGGGTTGGGAAGCGACGCCGCATCAGCGGTTCGAGCGGCTGCTCCGCGACACCGGTGTGCCCACGGGCCTGCTGGTGACGGATGAAACCCTGCGCATGGTCTACGCCCCGAAAGGGGGCGAGAGCAGCGGGTGGTTTGAGGTGCCGCTGCGTGCCCTTGGCACTGTGGCTGGGCGGTCGATGCTGGGTGGTCTGAAGCTCTTGCTGGACCGATATCGTCTGTTCGGTGATGCGGCCGAGCGGCGGCTGCCAGCGTTGTTGGAGGCCAGCCGGCGATCGCAGGCGGAGGTCTCGACAAAGTTGGCGACACAGGTGCTTGGCGCGCTGCACGCGTTGATGCACGGTCTGCACGCCGCGTCGCCTTCGGCCCTGTCGGTGATTACGCGCGACCAGCCTGCGATCGTCTATGAGGGGTTGCTCGCCGTCCTGCTGCGGCTGGTGTTCCTGTTGTACGCAGAGGATCGGGGTCTGATCCCGTCCCGTGACGACCCAATGGCCCGCGCCTTCTACGAGCAGGGGTATGGCGTGCGGGCCTTGCACACGCGGCTGCTGGAGGATGCGGCGCTGCACCCCGACACCATGGAGGAGCGGCGTGGCGCGTGGCATCGGCTGCTCGCCTTGTTCCGACTGGTGCATGTGGGTGACGCGACAGGGTGGATGCGGGGGCGAGGCGGGAAACTGTTCGACCCGGCTTCGTTCCCGTTCTTGCAAGGCCAGACGGTGCCGACCGACCCGATCCAGGTGCCATTGGTGTCCGATGGGTGCGTCCTACGGGTCCTGGATGGGCTGCTGACGCTGGATGGTGAGCGACTGTCCTACCGTGCGCTCGATGTGGAACAGATCGGGTCGGTCTACGAGACAGTGATGGGGTTCACGGCCCAAATCGCGAGTGGGCCGTCTGTGGCAATCAGAGCGGGAAAGCGGGACCGCACCCCGGTGTTCGTAGATCTGAGCACACTGGCGGCGATCCCGGCGAGAGACCGCCTGAAGTGGCTAAAGGAGAACACCGAGCGTGGGAAGTTTCCGCCCCGGACCGAACGGGCGATTGCTGCGGCGCGTGACCAGGACCAGCTCGCGACTGCATTGCTAGAGGTGGTGGATGAGCGGGGGTCGCCAGGTGGCCGCGTCTGTCCGAAGGGCACCCCACTGTTACAGCCTACTGACGAGCGGCGGCGCACCGGCAGCCACTACACCCCGCGCGACCTTACAGCGCCCATTGTGCTGCACGCTCTGGCGCCGGCTTTCGAGCGGATCGGGCCTAACGCGACGCCGGAGGCGGTGCTGTCGTTGAAGGTCTGCGACCCGGCGATGGGGTCTGGTGCCTTTCTCGTCGAGGCCTGTCGGCAACTCGCCGCCCGGCTGGTCGAGGCGTGGCGCATGCACCCTGACAAACAGCCGGCGCTACCCCCAGATGAGGATGAAGAACTGCACGCGAAGCGTCTGGTGGCGCAGCGCTGCCTGTATGGCGTTGACCGTAACCCGATGGCGACGGACCTCGCTAGGCTGTCGCTCTGGCTGGCGACACTAGCGCGGGATCATGAGTTCACGTTCCTGGATCATGCGTTGAAGTCAGGTGATAGTTTGGTGGGGCTGACTGCGCGACAGATTGGCGGACTGCGCTGGAAGCACGATCAGTCAGACGTGGCGCCATTCGACGGGTTTCTCCGTGACAGGGTGCGTCAAGTGACCGAAGGACGGCGTGCAATTCGCGAAGCGCCGGACGACGTTGCCCGTATACTCCAGGAGCAGCGGCACCGTGCCGTTGAAGGGTGGGCCGCGGAGGTCCGATTGCTGGGTGATGCTACGCTTGCCACCTTTTTTTGTGCGGACAAACCCAGGGCTCGAGAGGAGGCGCGGAGAGCATTGGGCGTGTCAGCCAGCCTCGCCCCCGAGCAATCCTGGCAGCGCATCCGCGAGCAGGCCACCCTTCTGGCAGAGGGTGAACACCACGTCATACCGTTCCACTGGGAGATCGAGTTTCCGGAAGTCTTTGCCGCTGATCCTGGCGGCTTTGATGCAGTCATAGGAAACCCGCCGTTCTTGGGAGGCACCTCAGTCTCCGAGCGGTTGGGGATGGCATACTTCCAGTTCCTGCGGGTGCAGTACCCTCCTGCGGGACATCACTGCGATCTAGTTGGTTATTTCTTCCGCGCCGCGTTCGAGATGCTTAAGCCACTAGGGTGTTTGGGGTTAGTCGCGACAAACACGATATGTCAGGGCGACACCCGCGAGGGAGCCTTGTTGCCCATCATCAGTGCTGGCGGGAGCATTTTCCGCTGCGTGCGCCGCCTACCTTGGCCAGGGGAGGCGGCGGTCATCATCGCTACGGTTCATATATCCAAAGGACGCAGACGGCAGGCAGTACTAGATGGCCGGGTCGTCAGTCGCATCTCGGCGTATTTGCTTCCTGGCTCCCAGGATGCCTCACCGGTTCCGCTTAGTGGGAACCCATATTTCTCCCTTGGATGTAAGCTCTACGGGCAAGGGTTCCTGTTTGACGACAGCGACACCTCGTGTTCGCCAGTTGCCAGAATGAGAGAGATACTCCGAGAACGTCCGGAATTGTCGGATCGCGTACGTCCCTACATAGGAGGTGAAGACCTCAGCGCGGGCGCAGGCCAGAAACCCTCGCGGTTCGCCATATATCTGAGTGACATTGACAGTGAACGCGACTTGGCTGGTTTGGAACCTCTCGTGGAGATAGTGCGCGAGAAAGTATATCCGGAGCGAATGCGTCTAGGCCGTAACCCTAACAATGTGCCCCTGAGGAAGAAGTGGTGGGCTTATCAGGCTCACCGTCCGAAGCTTCAGGCAGAGTTGCGGAACCGATCCAGCGTTATAGTGACGTCGCGTGTCAGTCCTCAGATGAGTTTCTCGATCGTCGGCACAGATGTGTTGTTCAATGAGAAGGTTGTGGTGATCTGCTCCGAGTTTGTCGGACACTTTACTTGCTTACAGTCTAGGATACACGAGATATGGGCGAGAGCATTTTGCTCCACGCTGAAGGATGATCTGAACTATTCGGCCTCAGACTGTTTCGTAACTTTTCCCTTCCCCCTTGGTCGGGTAGATAGCGAGCTAGAGGATTGCGGGCGAGCGTATCTCGAACATCGCGAGGGTCTCAGACACGAGCGAACCGAAGGTCTGACCAAAACTTATAACCGGTTCCACGACCCTGAGGAACACGCCCCCGACCTGTTACGGCTTCGAGAGCTTCACGAAGCGATGGACGTTGCTGTGCTGCGGGCCTACGGCTGGACCGACCTCGCGGATCACGCTTCTCCAGAATTCCTGACCGAGGATAATGAGCATGATCATCGTTATCAGGGCCGCCTGTTCTGGACCTCTTCCCTTCGCGACGAGGTGTTGGCTCGCCTTTTGACCCTAAACGGCGAGCGTGCGGCCGACGAGGAAGCACGGGGTCTAGGGCCGTCCCAGACAGTGATGAGTACCGATGAGCTGGAGGAAGCCTGATGGATGTAGTCCAGGCCAAGGTCGTTCCTGCCAGCGTAGATGTCCGATCACGGCTGGTCCGCCTCCTGCGCCGTGACCTGGTCGGCCCAGATGTTTGCGGCGACGACGCGGACCTCGCTCGGGAATTGCTGACTGAGCGGCCGAGCCGTTGGTATTTGACCGGCTTCATCGCGCCTGAGGAGGGCGGAAGCGCCGCTTCGGACGCCGATGCCGTCGAACAAGGTGTGCTGGGCGAGGACTTGGAGGGCGAGGGCGAGCCTGAGCCAGACCCCATCCTCGGAAGCAAGTCAGAGGACAACGGCGAGCCGGACCCCGGTGCTGGGGGCCGTCGTATCCAGCCGACATCCTTGGGCCTCACGGTTCTGCTCCGGCCCGACGTTCAGAACATCGAAGCCCTGATCACCTGGGGTGACTACCAGATCGAGCCGCCGCTGCCGGCCAGCGTCTTGAGTGACGACAGCGAGAGGCAGCCGTCTGACCGGAAGTGGCGTCGTCAGCCGCGCGAGGTGCGTGTGGCCCTGGCGGTTCCGCCAGATGGCCCCGCGACAAAGGCGGTGACGGTGCCTGAGAGTGCCGCACCGCAGCTACCCGGCGGTGGTCTCGCACTGGTCTCCCACGCGCGGACGTACCCTGTCCGTCAGCCCGACGGCTCGATCGAGCACATGCGTGCCTTGACCGTTTTGCTGGTGAACCGCAGGCGGCGTCCGGGCAGATATTTCCTTGATGTGTCCTGCGCCTTTCAGGTCCGGCTAGAACTGCGGTGCGAACAGGGTTTCATGCCCCGGTGCGACTTGTCGGGTCACTGGGGCGACGATCCTGACCGGCGCCTCGCCGACCTTCAGTATCGTGACGTGACCGAGTTCGCGGTTGGCCGGGCCAGCAGTGCCGGGTGGACGACGGACCCGGATGGCAAGGTGCGCTCAACCTGGACCGATCCGCTGCCGGCGGCCGAGGTAGAGCGTGTCGCCCCGAACGAGAAGATCGATGGCGTCGAGTGGGAGATGGAGGCACTGGCCAAACTCGCCCACCTGGGGGCCGCCGATCTGACCAAAGCGTTGGCGGTGCTGCCACAGAGTTACGGTGACTGGATCACGGCACAGTCGGCCTCGATTGCGCTGATTGCCGGTCCACGGCGGCAGGAGATGGCGCACCGCCTGACCGACGCGATGCTCAAGGCGCAGGGTCGCATCCAGGCGGGGATCGAGTTGCTTGCCGCTGACCCCAGGGCGCGTCTCGCCTTCGCGGCGATGAACGAGGCGGTTGCCCGTGCCGCTCGGCAGAGAGGTGCACAGGGCAACGGGAAGACCCCAGCGGCGCAGTCAGCCCCGACCTGGCGGCCGTTTCAGTTGGCGTTCATCCTGCTGAACCTAGCTGGGCTGGCAGACAAACGTCATGACGATCGTGAGGTGGTTGACCTGCTGTTCTTCCCGACAGGTGGCGGAAAGACAGAGGCCTACTTGGGCCTCGCCGCCTGGACGATCGCGTATCGTCGCATGTCGTCGTCGGGGAAGTTGGGAGCGGGCGTCACCGTCCTCATGCGCTACACCCTGCGGCTGCTGACCCTGGATCAGCTTGCCCGAGCGGCCGGTGTGGTATGCGCGCTGGAGCTAATGCGCGGTGAGCCGGCGTGGCAGGAACGCGGCAAACCGATGCTTGGCACGTGGCCTGTCGAGATCGGGTTGTACGTCGGGTCTGCGGCGTCGCCGAACAGCCTCGGGGGTAAGGGTAACACAGGGCCAGATACCGCCGTCACTCGTATCAGGCGTTACCAGCGGGATGGGAAAGAGGCCCCTGCGCCGATCCAGGCGTGTCCGTGGTGCGGCACACCGTTCACACCGAAGAGTTTCAGCCTCGCACCGAATGCACAGGCGCCGCAGACCATGGAGCTGCGGTGTGATGGCGACGCTTGCCCGTTCACTGGCGATCGTTGTCTGCCGGTGGTGGCCGTGGATGACGCGATCTACCGGCGCCTGCCGGCCTTCCTGATTGCCACCGTCGACAAGTTCGCGAGCCTGCCGTGGGTGGAGCGTGCGGGTGCCTTCTTCGGTCACGTGGAGCGGGAGGACGAATGGGGGTTCTACGGTCCTGCGGAGCCGGGTGTAGGCCGGCGGCTGCACAATGGGTGGCGCCTCGATCCGCCAGACCTGATTATCCAGGATGAACTGCATCTGATCAGCGGCCCCCTGGGTACCGTGGCGGGCCTGTATGAGACGATTGTAGACCGGCTGTCCTCTCGCGTGTTGGATGGGGCGACCGTGCGTCCAAAGATCGTTGCGAGCACAGCGACGGTGCGGCGGGCGGAGCAGCAGATCGAGGCGCTGTTCGATCGTAAAAAGACCGAGGTGTTCCCGCCGCCAGGACCTGACCGTCGCGATAGTTTCTTCGCCAAGACGGTCCCTGCGTCTGAAAGTCCGGCTCGGCTGTACATAGGCCTGGCGGCGCAGGGAAAGGGTCCGAAGCTCGTCTTCCTGCGTGCTCTGATCACCCTTCTGTCCGGCGCGATGAAGGAGTTCCGGGACCACGGGGTGGCTGCCGACCCCTACATGACAGCGGTTTGTTACTTCAACGCACTACGTGAACTGGGTGGCGCACGGCGTATCGTCGAGGACGAAGTGAAGACCCGGTTGACCGGGTACGGCACCGGGCGTCAGCGGGTCGAGCCTCCAGACCTGCCGTTCGCCGACCGGTCGATGGGGATGCCATTGGAGCTGACGTCGCGGGTGTCCACGGATCAGGTAGCGAAGGCGAAGCAGCAGCTTGAGCTTGCCTGCGACGGTAAGACCGGCGTCGATGTGGCGCTGGCGACGAACATGATATCCGTGGGGTTGGACATCACCCGCCTGGGCCTGATGCTGGTGCAGGGGCAGCCAAAGACGGCGGCGGAGTATATCCAGGCGACCAGTCGCGTGGGTCGGCACGTCGCGAAACCCGGCCTCGTGCTGGCGGTGCTGAACGTCCACAAACCCCGTGACCGGATGCACTACGAGCAGTTCCGGCAGTTCCACGCCTGCTTCTACCGTAGCGTCGAGCCGACCAGCGTCACCCCGTGGGCGGCGCGGGCGCTGGATCGGGCACTGGCGGCGATTGTCGTAGCGATCGCGAGACATGTTGACCCGGCGATGACCCGCGAGCAGGCGGTGCGGTCCCTGGTGGACCACCCCGAGGTCCGGCAGCAGGTGCGAGACGCCATCACGAGCCGAGCGCCGGGCGAGCTTCGGGCCTCGGTGGGCGTTGCGGTCGATCGGCTCTTGGAGGGGTGGGTTGAGGTAGCGGATCAGCAAACCGCTGGCGGCGATCCGTTCCGTTACGGCGTTGGCACCCAGCGCCTCCTGCACCAGCCCCTAGATCCGGCACTGCCGACGCTGATGCCTCCCATCCACCGGGACTTCGTTGCAGGCCGGTCGATGCGGGATGTTGAGGCGACCGTGCTGCTGAAGTTGAAAGGTCCAAAGGGCGAGCCGGTGGGAGCGAGCACGTGAGCAAGGACGTTCTGCGGCTGAGCCAGATCGTCGGAACCTTCGGCCCCGGCGCGATGGTGGACCTGCCTGACCGCTCGGTGATGATCAGCGGTCTGGATAACTGGGAGATGGGTGGCAGAGGCGTGTTCCGCGTGATCGAGGAGCGGCGGCTTGTCGAGCTTCTCGAACAGCGACTTCAAGGCGACCCGCGCATCGCTCAGGGCAAGCCCCTGTCGCTGCGCACCCCGCCGATCGATCCGGGCCTGTTTGGAGCGGGGCCTGGTCCGGGTGTGCCCGCCACAATCTTCCCGACCTGGTTCTCGTGCGACACAGTGGAGCCTGGATCAGCTGCCGGTGGTGGAGCGGACCATAGGGAGGGCGACGCGACCCGTGGGCCTCGGCGGAGGCGGATCGTCCAGTGGACAAACCTCGACCCGCCGCAGCGGAAGAAATATCGCGACGACGGCGGTAAGTCGCACGAGGTCACCCCGCTGCGGTTCGTTTGCGGCTGCGAGCATGGGCACCTACAGGACATCCCGTGGCGTTGGGTGGTGCACAGTGAGGTGAAGTGTTCCGAGCCGATGTGGCTTGAGGAGGCGGGCACCAGCGGTGATCCGCGCGACACCAAGGTCGTGTGTGGGTGCGGGAAGTCTCTGCTGTTGGAGCAGTTGTTCCAGGCTGGGCGCTTGGGTTTCTGCCGTGGTGAGCGTCCGTGGATTGCCGACGTTGATCCGGCCGGCTGTAAGGATGACAACGGCCAGCCGACGAAGCTCCGGCTGCTGACCCGCAGCGCGACGAACGCCTACTTCCCTCAGGTAGCGACGGTGATCTCCCTGCCCGAGGCAGAGGACAGGCTTGGCCGAATCATCACTGAGCACCTGACAGACCTCCGCGAGGTCGGGAGCGCCCAAGAGGTGGCGATGGCGCGGAAGTTCAACCAGGCGCTGAGGGCGGCGCTTGAGAGTTACTCTGACGAGGATGTGTTTGCCCGGGTCCAGCAGCTTAAGTCTGGCGATATTGCCTCGACCGCGCCGGACCCTCGTGTGGCCGAGTATGAGCTTCTGGCGAGCGGCAGGATGTTGATCGGGGTGGACAGCCCCGATGCGCTGCTGCACGCGGCGACGTTGCCCCGGTCGGCCTGGGACAAAGGCGGCGATCCGTTGTTGAAGGGGATCGAGGCCCTTGTGGCCGTGCATCGGCTGCGGGAGGTGGTCTGCCTCTACGGGTTCACGCGGTTTGAGAGTTCGCCCCCGATGTCGGACGACGGGCTGGAGGACATTGGCCTAGCTGTGCGCGGCGCGCCGTTGGGCAGTAACCCGGAGTGGCTGCCGGCCATTCAGCAGCACGGTGAGGGCCTGTTCATCCAGATCGATGCCGGTGCTGTCGAGACCTGGCTGGATCGAGACAAGACCCGGAGCCACGTCAAGCGACTGATGACTGGGTTCCGGAATTGGGCAGACAGTAAGCCTGGGGTCAGACCACGCGGGGTCGTCTACGCCCTGTTGCACAGCCTGTCCCACGCCCTGATGACCGAGATCGCACTCGATTGCGGGTATCCCGCCAGCGCGTTGAAGGAGCGCGTCTACGCGCTGCCGCCCGCGACGCCCGATGGGCCGCTGCGGTGCGGGCTGCTGATCTACACAGCGACTGCCGGCACACAAGGAACCCTCGGAGGCCTCGTCGAGGTCGCCGACCGTTTTTCCGTCGTGCTGCACAGTGCGTTGCGCCGGTTGGAGGTATGCAGCAGTGATCCAGTCTGCGCCGATCACGATCCTGTCACGCACGCCGACGACCGGGCCACCCACGGTGCGGCATGCCACGGGTGCCTCCTGATTGCTGAGACCAGTTGCGAGGCGCGGAACCTTTTCCTCGATCGTGCCCTTCTGGTTGAGACGATGGCCGAGCCGGGGGCGGCGTTCTTCGATTTGGAATCGTGACAGTAGAAACTGGCCTGCGCCCCAATCGAGCTCTGTGCGAGATTGGTGGTGGCTGATCCGAGCAGGCGACCCAGCCTGCCCGATCACCGTGCAACAGATGCCATCGCTTCGGTTGTGTTGGGCGCCTATAATCCAGCGTAAGGCCGGGCCCGCGACAGGCAATTATTCCAATCGCGCACGACGCTGCAGCTTTTTGGTGGCGGTTGATTTTCGGACATGGGACGGACACGAAAAATCCGCCTGCGGGTTGAGTGCTCCGAGGCGGCTTCTATCAAATTGATTGTGCTGGAAAATCTGGTTGCGGGGGCAGGATTTGAACCTGCGGCCTTCAGGGGATGAGCCTGAGGTCCACCAGCGATATGCGCAGGGCTGTCCAGCCTCGCAAAACGGCCACCCAACGCCGGTTCATCATGTGCCGCAGCATCGGAGAGCGGGTACCCGCGGTGAAGCAAGCCTACCCGCACCAAGCGGTATCACGCCCATTCGCAGATCCCGCTCACGTCGGATCGCAGGCGATCGCAAAAAACAACACAGCTAAACAGACGCCGCCTATGCGGCCCGCGCCGTCCGGCATCACCGCAACATCCAAACGCTAAGCTCGCGGGCTGGATTTCCCGAAGCTGTTCAGCCTCCAATACTCCTGGCCCATATAGGCCTTGTAGAAGGATGAACATGCCACTCAGTCCGAGGGTGAGTCCACCCGTGTCGATCCCTGTCCATCACCTTCCACCGCCAGATATTGGACAGATATTTGACAGATAACTGATAACACGCCCTAATTCATTGTTATCACTGGCGTCCCGTACGAGATTCGAACTCGTGTTACCGCCGTGAAAGGGCGGTGTCCTGGGCCTCTAGACGAACGGGACAAGGCCGAACCCCAACGCAAGCATCATCGGGCCGGCGGTGGGTAGCGGACCCGCCCCCGCCGGTCAAGCGCCATTGTCCGCTCACGCCACCGCGCCGTCCGAGACAATGAAACACGGCGTCACCGAGCCGTTCCACGCCTCCGCCCGCAGGTGCCCGGCCAGATGCATCGGCACCCCCTCGGACCGCGCCAGCAGCGCATCGGCCAGCGCCCCCTCCCGCGCCCGGAACATCATCGCCTTCAGCCGCGGGCCGCCACCCTCGCCCTCCAGGAACGCCCGGATCGACCCGGCCTCACGCCCCACCCGCTCGGCGCGCACGACGCGGGCGCGGTTCAGCACCAGAGTGGGCTCCTCGTTCCCGGCGCCGAACGGGGCCAGCCGTTCCAGGTGCCGCGCCACCTCCGTGGTGGCGCCGCGGACCGCCAGCGCGCCCTCGATCACCAGGTCCGCCGCACTCGGCAAAGCCCCCGCCCCGGCCAGACGCTCATCCAGAAATGCATGAAAATCCCCCAGCCGATCGGCTCGCAGCGAGAAACCGGCGGCCATCGGATGGCCGCCGCCGGTCAGCAGGATACCCTCCTGCCGCGCCGCGATCACCGCGGACCCCAGATCGACACCCGGCACTGAGCGCCCCGACCCCTTGCCCACCCCGTCCGCGAATCCGGCGACGCAGGCCGGGCGGTTGAAGCGTTCCTTGATCCGGCCGGCGACGATGCCGACGACGCCGGGGTGCCAGCCCTCGCCCGAGACCAGCACCGCCGCGCGCCCGGCGCCGACCTGCAACTCCGCCGCATGCATGGCGGAGTCCATGATGGAGGCTTCGACATCCTGGCGCTGCCGGTTCACCGCCTCCAGCTTCTCCGCCAGCGCCAGCGCCTCCACCCGATCCTCCGTCAGCAGCAGGCGCAGCCCGAGATCGGCTTCGCTGATCCGCCCGCCGGCATTGATGCGCGGCCCGAGGGCGAAGCCGCAGGTGGAGGCGTTCAGCTTGTCCCGCGCCTGGGTAACCTCCAGCAGCGCGGCGATGCCGGGGCGGGCCCGCCGGCCCATGACTTTCAGCCCCTGGCAGACGAAAGCGCGGTTGACGCCGGTCAGCGGCATCACGTCGCAGACCGTGGCCAGGGCGACCAAGTCCAGCAGGCCGATAAGGTCAGGCTCCGCCCGTGCCGAGAAGAACCCGAGGCGGCGCAGGGCGCGCACCGTGGCGATCGCCGTCATGAAGGCCACCCCGGCGGCGCACAGCGTCCCCAGGCCGGAGGTGTCATCCAGCCGGTTCGGGTTCACCGTCGCCAGCACCGGCGGCGGTGCGCCCTCCGACTTGTGGTGATCGAGGATGATCACCTCGGCCTTGCCCGCCACGGCGGACAGGGCATCGCCGGCCGCGGTGCCGCAATCGACGCACACGATCAGGCTGGCCCCGAGGTCCGCCAGCGCGATCAGCGCGGCCGGGTTCGGGCCGTAGCCCTCCAGGATGCGGTCGGGCACGTGATGGTGCACGGGGCAGCCCATCGCGCGCAGAAAGCTGACCATCAGGGCGGCGCTGCACGCACCATCCACGTCGTAGTCGCCGAACACCGCAACCGTCTCGGCACGGCGGACGGCCGCGGCCAGACGCTCCGCCGCGACGTCCATATCCATCAGCAGCGACGGGTCCGGCAGCAAGGCCCGCAGCGTCGGCTCCAGGAAATCGGCGGCGGCGTCAATGCCGACACCGCGCGCCGCCAGCAGCCGGCTGACAATCTCCGGCACCACCAGCTTCTGGGCGATGCCGGCCGCCACCCGGTCCTCTGCGGGCCGCCACAACCAGCGGCGTCCCGACAGGCTGTGGCTGACCCCGAGGACGAGGTCGGCCGTCAAGCCGCTAAACCTAAGTCGCCGACCGGTCCTTCTCCAGGTTGTGGTGGCCTTCGATGAAGCGGACCGTGCCGGAGCGGCTACGCATGACGATCGAATGCGTGATCGCCCCGCCATGGCTCCATTTCACCCCGCGCAGCATCGGGCCGGTGGTCACGCCGGTGGCCGCGAACATCACATCGCCCGCCGCCAGCTCATGCGCCGCGAAGCACCGCTTCGGATCCGCGTGGCCCATGGAGCGGACCCGCGCGATCTGCTCGTCGTTTTCATACAGCAGGCGGCCCTGCATCTGGCCCCCCACGCAACGCAGCGCCGCGGCGGACAGCACGCCCTCCGGCGCGCCGCCGGCCCCCATATAAAGGTCGATCTGCGACTCGGGCAGCGCGGTGGCGATGGCGGCGGCGACGTCGCCGTCACTGATCAGCATGACGCGGGCGCCGGCCTCACGGCTATGGGCGATCAGTTGCTCGTGGCGGTCGCGGTCGAGCAGGCAGACCATCAGGTCCTCGATATCGACCTTCTTGGCGAGTGCGAGATTACGGAGATTGTTCGCCACGCTGTCGTCGAGATTGACCACGCCGGGCGGCAGGCCGCCGCCGACGGCGATCTTGTCCATATAAATGTCGGGGGCGTGCAGGAACTTGCCGCGCTCGGCCAGCGCCAGCGTCGTCATGGCGTTCGGGCCGGCCTTGGCGGTCAGGCTGGTGCCTTCCAGCGGATCGACGGCGATGTCCATCGCCGGACCGCCGGCACCGACGCGCTCACCGATGAACAGCATCGGCGCTTCGTCCATCTCGCCTTCGCCGATGACCACGGTGCCGTCGATCGCGACGGCGTCGAACGCCTTTCGCATGGCTTCAACGGCGGCGCCGTCGGCCTCATTCTTGTCGCCGTGGCCGATCCAATGGGACGCGGCGATGGCGGCGGCTTCGGTGACCCGGACCAGTTCGAGGGCGAGGTTACGGTCGGTTTGGCGGACGGGGTACTGTTTATGTTCGGTCATGGAGTTCCTCCTGAATTGCGACAGTTTCGAGTTGGTGGTGGTGTAGCACGGAGCGCGCTGGCGGGTAGGGGGTAGTTGCGCATTGCCCCTGACGATAGTTCGAGGCGCCGTCGTGGCCCGGCCTCTCGCGTCGCCGTGTCATGGCCGGGCGACCGGGCACGCGAGGGAGGGCTGGCGGGAAGCGATCATCTCACCCACCCGAGGACGATAGCCAGGGGTCGGTTTCCCACAGCTTGGCCAGAGCCGCCTGCTCGGTGTCGATCTGGGCGCGCCAGGCGGCGGCATCGGCCCAGGCGGCGTAATAGCCATTGTCCTCGGCCTGTTGGGAGAACGCCGGATCCTCGGCGACGGCCCGCACCGCGTCCGCCAGGGTGGCGACGATGTCGCCGGGCGTGGCGGCCGGGACGGCGATGCCGCGGCGGATGAACGCCGCCAGCGGAATTCCCGCCTCATCCAGTATCGGCGCGTCCGGCAGCAGGCCGAACCGGCGCTTGGCGGCAATGCCGATGGCAGTCAGGTTGCCGTCACGGACATCGCCGATGACGGTGGAAAGCCCGAGCGCGGCGGCCGAGACGTTGCCGGCCAGGACAGCCTGCCGCGCCGCGGCGGCCGATGGAAACGTCACGATATTCAGCCGGGTCTGCGCCAGCACCTGCAGCCGCAGTGCCGCGAGATGCGGCGGGCTGCCGGCCGGGGGCGTGCCCAGCGGAACCGCGTCCGAGTCGTCGCCGGCCCGTTTGATGATGTCCTGAACCGAATTCGCCGGATCGCTGGACGGCGAGACGAAGGCTATCGGCTCGCGTTCGACCTGGCCGATAAGCTGAAGGCGCTGGATCAGCCCGCGGTCGTCATGGTCGATCATCCGCGCCGCCAGGGTCGGCATCACCACCCAGCCGGTGGTCGCGCCGCTGGCGAAAGCCTCGGCCAACCCCGTCAGCATGGCGTGCCCGGACTCCCCGGGCAGGCAGCGCACATCGACCTGCACGCCGCCCGGCATCGGCGCACCGAGACGCGGCCCGAGAAACCCGGCGAACACCCGGGCCACCCGGGCGGTCTCCGATCCCTCGGTTCCGCCCACCAGCATGCCAAGCGACCGCCGCAGATGCACCGGCGGCACATCCGTCTGCGCGAGGGCACCGCCCCGCAGCGCGCCGATGGCGGTCAAACCGGCCAGCAGAGTGCGGCGGCGAAGGATCACGTCCGCGGCGCCGTGGTCGCCTTGGCAGGCGGCGCTTTGGCGGGTGCGGGAGGGGCGGCATCGCGGCGCAGCCGGTGCTCGCCCAGGAACAGCAGTATCGGCGCGGCGATGAAGATCGAGGACGAGGTGCCGACGACGATGCCGAACAGCATGACCCAGGCGAAGCCGGAGATCGACTCGCCGCCGAACAGCGCCAGCGGCAGGCTGGCCAGGAACACCGTCATCGACGTGCCGAGGGTCCGGTTCAGCGTCTCGTTGATCGACAGGTCGATCAGCTCGCGCAGCGGCATCGACTTGTATTTGCGCAGGTTCTCGCGCACCCGGTCATAGACCACCACCTTGTCGTTGGTGGAGTAGCCGAGGATGGTCAGGATCGCCGCGACCATCACCAGGTCGAAGTCGATCCGGGTCAGCGCCAGGAAGCCGATGGCCTTGGTGATATCCAGGACCAGGGTCACGACCGCGCCGACGGCGAACTGCCATTCGAAGCGGAACCAGATATAGACCAGGATCATCAGCAGGCTGATCAGCAACGCCAGCAGGCCGTTGCGGAACAATTCCGCGGATACGCTGGCGCCGACGGCGTCGGTACGCTCGATCCTGCTGCCGGGCACGCCCTGTTCCAAAGCGGTGCGGACCTGGGCGACAGCCGCCTGCGTGGCCGCCTCCGTCGGCTGGGCGCCGAGCCGGATCAGCACCTCCGACGCATCGCCGAAGCGCTGCAAGCCCTGATCAGGGACGTGCGCGGCGGCCAGCGCGGTATGGATCTGCGCGAAATCGGCCGGCCCGTCGGTGCGCACCTGCATCACCACGCCGCCGGAAAAGTCGATCCCCAGGTTCAGGCCGGGATAAAAGAACATGATGACCGAGGCGGTGGACAGGATCGCCGAGACGATCAGCCCGAGGTAGCGGCCGCGCATGAACTTGATGCGGGTGCCGTCGGGAACCAGTCGGAAACGCGGCTTGATGAACATCGGTTACACCCTCAGACCGGCAGCAGCTTCGGCCGGTTCGCGACGTACCAGCGCGACACCAGCAGCCGGGTCAGCATCCAGGCGGTGAACAGCGAGGTGGCGATCCCCACGGTGATGGTTACGGCGAAGCCGCGCACCGGGCCGGAGCCGAATACGAACAGCATGACGTGCGCCAGGAAGGCTGTGGCGTTGCTGTCGAAAATGGTGCTGTAGGCGCGGCTGAAGCCGTGCTCCAGCGCCGCCAGCGGCGGGCGACCGAGTTTCTGCTCCTCGCGGATGCGCTCATTGATCAGGATGTTGGCGTCCACCGCCATACCGAGCGTCAGCAGGATGCCCGCCATGCCCGGAAGCGTCAGCGTCGCCTGCAGCAGCGACATGATGCCGAGCATCAGGAACAGGTTGACCACCAGCGCCAGGTTCGCCAGCCAGCCGAACAGGCCGTAGAAAATCCCCATGAAGGCGATGACGAAGACAAACCCGGCGGCCAGCGACAGCGCGCCCGCCCGGATGGAGGCAGCGCCGAGTTCGGGACCGACGCTGCGCTGCTCCACCACCGTCAGCGGTGCCGGCAGGGCGCCGGCGCGCAGCAGAACGGCCAGGTCGTTGGCGGAATCGGCTGTGAAGTTTCCGCTGATCTGGCCGCGGCCGCCGGTGATCGCCTCGCGGATCACCGGGGCGGAAATCACCTTGTCGTCGAGCACGATGGCGAAGCGGTGGTTGACGTTGGCGCGGCTGACATCGCCGAAGCGGCGGGCGCCGACGGAGTTGAAGGTGAAGTTCACCACCCAATCCCCCGTCTCCGGACTCGTCCCCGCGCGCGCATCGGTCAGATCGGCTCCGTCCACGTCGATGCGCTTGCGCACGGCGATCTTCTCGCCGGGACGATCCTGCAGCACCAAATAGTCGTCGCCGGGCGGCGGCACGCCACCGCCGTTCGGGTTGGCGGTCTCATCGACCAGCCGGAAGGTCATGTGCGCCGTCTTGCCGATAAGCTGCTTGATGCGGTCGGGGTCGCCGACACCGGGAAGCTGCACGACGATGCGGCTTTCACCCTGGCGGGTGATCTGCGGATCGACCACGCCGGTCTCGTCGATGCGGCGGCGGATGATCTCGATCGACTGCTCGACCGCGCCGCTGGCCCGGCGGCTGAGTGCGGCGGGCGACAGGGTCAGGGTAATCGTGCCGTCGGGGTTGGAGCTGACGGACATGTCGGGCTGGCCGGTATTGGGGTCCGGGCTGATCAGCGGGCGCAGCGCCGCCACGGCGTCATCCGTCTTTGACGCATCGCGCAGGCGCAGCACGATGCGGTTCTGGTCGGGCTGCGAGTCCAGCGACTGGTAGAAAATCTGGGCGGTGCGCAGGTCCTGGCGGACGCCGTCCATCAGGCTGTCGAGGCGTTCCTTGATCACCGCCTTCATGTCGACCTCGAGCAGCAGGTAGCTGCCGCCGCGCAGATCGAGGCCGAGATGGACCGTACGCCACGGCACCCAGGACGCCGGGGCCGGGAACAGGTTCGGAACGCCGAGCAACACCCCCAGCAGGCAGACGGCCAGGATGATGGTCGTCTTCATGCGACTGAAATACATCATGGTCTTGCGCGCAGACTCCCGGACAGGCCGCCCATCGGCGGGCGACGGTGCTATGCGCTGGGGAGTGCGGAATTGTCCAGTGCCGGGATTGGCCGCCGGCCGCTGCCAAGGCGAGGCGTTTGCCCCGGCGTTGCGACGCGGTTATTGCTTCGGCCAGGGCCGCTAAGCCAGCGAAGGACCCGCACATGCCTGATTCGAAACCGCTTCATTTCGTCACGCTGCTCGGCAGCCTGCGCCATGGCTCCTACAATGGCGCGATCGCGCGGGCCTTGCCGGCGCTTGCCCCGGAGGGCGTCAGCATCGCGCCGCTGGGATCGGTTGGCGACTTGCCGATTTACGACGCTGATGTGCAGGCTGGGGGATTTCCCGCCGCGGTACTGGCGATGGCGGAGACGATCACCAAGGCCGACGGCGTGATTATCGTTACGCCTGAGTATAACTACTCGGTCCCGGGCGGCCTGAAGAACGCGCTGGACTGGCTGTCCCGTCTTCCGGCGCCGCCGTTGGCCGGCAAGCCGGTGGCGATCCAGTCCGCTTCGCCCGGCCTCGTCGGGGGCGCCCGGGCGCAGTATCACCTGCGGCAGATCCTGGTGTTCCTCGACGCCTTCGTGCTGAACAAGCCGGAGGTGATGGTCGGCCAGGTGATCAACAAGGTGGACGCGACGACCTTGGAACTCAGCGATCAGGCGACGCGCGACTTCATCGCCGGCCAGTTGAAGGCGTTTGCCGCCTTCGCCCGCCGCCGGTAGAACTGCCGTCCGGGCATGTCGGCCGTCACCTCGACCTGATCCGTTGCGGCGGGTCGTCTCGCCACCCTGAACCCGCCAGTACATCAGTGCGGCGGATCGCGTGTTATTTCTGTACGAGCATTACTTCATTAAAATGTCATGCAAATGACAACGGGCGGTAGCCGAGCCGATCGGGTCAACCTCAAAAGGGATTTTCTTCCAAACATTCAGTTGTAAACAAGAACATATTCTGCAATCGGCCCATGACTTGAGAGGCTGCTGGCCGGGCTACACAAATCTGCCGCTGTCAGAGAAGACCGGGCTGGCGATGCTGAACTCGCGCCCTCGTGATAGACTTTCTTTCCACAGCGTATTGCGTAAAAATTGATATTACGCTACGAGTTTTCCACCCTATTGCGTTGCGCGACTCCCGGGCCGAAGCATCACCGAAAAGCCGCCGCCCGGCGTAAAAGAACGTTGCTGCCGGGATTACACAGGACGTTCTATCGGATTTTGGACTGCAATGCAAAGTTGTGAAGCGCAATCCAAAGTTGTTCTGTGCGTCTGGCTGTTAAGACTTGAGGAATCGATAGAATGACGGAACCACAGACTTCAAGGATCCCTGCCAAAGCCCGCCGACCTGGCGCGATTGATGCCTGCATCGGACACCGCATCCGCCTCCGCCGACTGCTGCTGGGCAAGTCCCGGGAACAACTGGGCGAAGCCGCTGGCGTGACATTCCAACAGATTGCCAAGTATGAGGATGGTAAAGACCGGGTCGGCGCCTGCCGCCTTTGGGACATTGCGCTTGCGCTCGATGTTCCCCTCAGCTTCTTTTACAATGATGGGCCACCCGATGTCGTCTACAAAAGCCCCGGGACGGAAAGCCGCCGCACGGGCCGCCAACGGGACGCGCCCGAAAGGCAGGCCAACCAAATAAGCGGTCCGTCTGAGACACTGGATCTGCTCGAAGCGTATCATAGTGTTACTGACCCGGTGATACGCCGGAATGTCGTTATTCTGGTCCAGTCAATGTGTTCAGTTCGGCCGGAAAGCCGAGCGTAACCGCGATATTTGACTGGACCGTACAAAGCCGAGCGACGGATAACACGGCCTTGTCGTTAACTGTCCAACCGAGAAGTGCTTGGCAACGGTCACCTGTGATTGATGTGCCGAGGCTTGCCATGGCAAGGAGTGCCAAACCATGCGGGTGTTGATCGTAGATAACGATCCGTTGGCCGATCCGATCGTCGAGTGCCTGGGCGAGAGGATGGCGGTCGAAGTCGATTACGCGCGGTCAGGGACGCTGGGCGCGCGGCTGATCGGGACCGGCCTGTATGACATCGCCCTTATCGACTCGTTCCTACCGGAAATCCTCGGCACCGAACTGGCGGCTTTCGCCGCCGATATGAACACGCCGGCGTTGCTTATTTCCCGGCATCCGGCAACCAGCGTCAAACTGGGCCGCCTCGGCTTTCCTTACATTGAAAAGCCGTTCCACATCGACCGTCTCTGCGACGAAACCAGACGAGCGACGCAGGAACCCGCCGCGGCTGTCAGCCGGCTCAAAGCGGCCAGCACACGCCTGCAAGCGAATGTACGAACGCTCGCAGCGGCTATGGAGACGTCAAATAGGTTGCTGGATGAAATCAAGATCGCCGTCGGCGGGCGGGGCCGGACGTGATATTTCGACCATCCTCTGCCTTCGGGTACCCGTCCATGGCGGACTTCCCGACTGTGGTAACATAATACCACACCGGAAAACCGCTTGACCGCCAAGGGTCCCGACGCCATAACCCGCGCCTTCTGAATAACCGGACCCTCACATGCTCAAGACAACCGCCTCGCTGAAACCGTCGGAGGTGACGAAGAACTGGGTGCTGATCGATGCCGAAGGCATCGTCCTCGGCCGCCTCGCCGTCGTCATCGCCACCCACCTGCGCGGCAAGCACAAGCCGCAGTTCACCCCGCATGTCGATTGCGGCGACAACGTCGTGGTGGTCAACGCCGCCAAGGTGAAGCTGACCGGCAACAAGCTCGACCAGTCGGTATTCTATTACCACACCGGCTATGCCGGCGGCATCAAGGGCCGCACCATCCGCCAGCGCCTCGATTCCAAGCATCCCGAGCGGGTGCTGGAAAAGGCGGTCGAGCGGATGATCACCCGCGGCCCGCTGCAGCGTAAGCAGATGAAACACCTGCACGTCTATGCCGGGGCCGAGCATCCGCATGACGGCCAGCAGCCGAAGACGCTGGACGTCGCCACGCTGAATCCGAAGAACAAGAGGGGCTGATTCGATGTCTGGAACTCAAACCGGCACCCTGGCCGATCTGAAGGAAGCGCTGGCGGCCCGGCAGTCGACGGAGAATGAAAGCACGGCCGTCGGCGTTGTCTCGCAGTTGCTCGCATCGACCCAGCCGCACCGGGAGCCGAAGCGTGACGAACTCGGACGCTCCTACGCCACCGGGCGGCGCAAGGAATCCACCGCGCGGGTGTGGATCAAGCCCGGCAAGGGCGAGATCACCGTCAACGGCAAGAAGGTGGTGCAGTATTTCGCCCGCCCGGTGCTGCGGATGCTGCTGACGCAGCCGTTCCTGGTGGCGGATCGCTACAACCAGTTCGATGTGTATTGCACGGTGACCGGTGGCGGGCTGTCCGGCCAGGCCGGCGCGGTGCGGCACGGCATCAGCCGGGCGCTGACCTACTATGAGCCGGAATTGCGCAGCATCCTCAAGGTGGCCGGGTTCCTGACGCGTGACTCCCGCGCGGTGGAACGCAAGAAGTACGGCAAGGCGAAGGCCCGCCGAAGCTTCCAGTTCAGCAAGCGCTGAGCCTTTCAGTATTTCGGCTCAGGCGGCCTCTTCCTTCGGGAAGAGGCCGTTTTGCTGTTCAACGGCTGCCTCCGCACGCAGTTCACGATTTCTTGTTCGCGTCCGGCCATTGCCTCGCCGAAGGTCGCCTTGCTTCACCCTCCGAATCCAACGCGCCATTAACGAAGCGTTCATCTTATCTTGTTAACGAGCGGGCAATCGACCTCGTTAACGACAAGGATGTCAGATGTCCTTCCTCAGCCAACTCAGGCTCCGCACCAAGCTCGCGTTGCTCGTCGGCCTGTCCGCCCTGGCTCTGCTGGCCGCCGTCGGCGCGGCGGGGTCTATCATGCGTGCGCGGATGTACGCCGAACGCGTGGACAAACTGCGGTCCCTGGCGGAGCAAGCCGTCTCGGTCGCCGCCGATATCGGCAAACTGGAGGCAGCAGGCGCCCTGACTCGCGAGCAGGCGATCGAGCGCTATCGCAATGCGATCCGCCCGGTCCGCTACGCCGGCGGTGTCGGCTACTACTTCGCCTATGCGATGGACGGCCAGACGCTCGTCCTGGGACCGACCCCGGAAGTCGAGGGCACCAACCGCTTAGGGATCAAAGATTCGGACGGCAAGTTCCTGGTTCAGGCGATGATCGAGGCTGCCCGGGCCGGCGGCGGCACGGTCGTCTATCGCTACCCAAAACCCGGATCGACGGAGCCCTTGCCGAAACTGGTTTATGTCGAGCCGATACCGTCCTGGAACATGCTGGTGGCTACCGGACTCTATATCGACGACCTCGAGACCGATGTCCGCGCCACCTTGCTGAACCTGGCGATGTTCGCCGGCGTGGCCCTGGCGATTATGCTGTCCGCCGCCTGGCTGATAAACCGCGACATCGCGGTCTCCCTCGGCAGCCTGAAGACAGCCATGGACCGGCTGGCAAAAGGGGACCGGTCGACTGCAATTCCCGGCACCGGGCGGCGCGACGAAATCGGCGAAATGGCCGGGACCGTTCTTATTTTCAAAGAAAGCATGGCCGAGAC
>NZ_CAJATU010000046.1 GCF_903944925.1 uncultured Rhodopila sp.
CACGTCGGCCCCGCCAACGCTCGTCCAGCGGCCGTGGTAGTCGCGCGGCTGGCCGGGGTTGCCCAGCAGGATTTGCTGGCTGGCGAAGGAACGGAGGCTCAGGTTGATATTCGGGTTAGCGGGGTCGAAGGTGCCGCGGTTGGCAACCGCCTTTATCTGCGTCGGCTCGAAGGCAATCCAGACCTTGCCGTATTTGCTAGTCTCGGCCGGCCGCACTTCCATGTCCCTGCGCGTTGCCGGCGTGCCGCCAAGGTCGCGGCTTCGGTGCGCGATTCCGTCCCATCCGGCGCGGCTCAGAATCTCGTTGACGTTTTCCTTGCCAACGTGCCGGGCCAGAATCCTCCAAGCGTCCTGCTTGGATATTGGAGTGCCGCTGGCAACCGCCTCTTGCAGTTCATTTGCCGCCTTGCCAAAGTCCGGGGCTTCGTGGTCATGCCGAGCGATCGCCTTGTCGTCACCCTTGATCGAGTTCGCTGATTTGGCTAACCCCCGCGCATTTGCTGCCGACAAATCCGAATCAAAGTCAAACGGTGCACGGATATTCAGGTACGCCTTGATGATCTTGCCGCGGCCTGACTGGGCAAACATCGAGGCGATTTCAGGATTGTCTGTGAAGTAAAAGCCCTTTCCGACCGCAACGCCGTTTGAACCGGCCTTGTTTTTGTCGAAGGCGGAAAAGTCGCCCTCGGTGCCGTGATACAGCTCTTTGACCCCGTGCTGCTCCTCTGGCTTGCCTTCCCTATCGACAACCTTGGAAGCACTGCTTGGATCGTTCTCCCAGTCCCCAAACCACTTCTTGAACGCCGCCGCATTCGTGCCGTTCTTGGCGTAGTCTTCGGCATCAGTGCTGGCCTTGGCGATACTTTCGTTTTGTTCCTTGAGCTTCTGTATCGCGCGGCTTCCTTCGGCCCATGACTGCTGCTTGGCAGCGCGTTCAAGTAGTCCCGGCTTTGGTCGATGGAATCCATCTTCGGCCGCACGCGTCATTGCCTGATCTAGCGTGTCGTGAACCGTGTCGCCGATAAATCCCCTCGGATCAAACGTGGTGGCCTGCCACTTGCCTTTTTCTTTCGAGCTTGGATGAATCATCATCCCGCGGTTCCCGCTGCGGCTCGCGATCTCGTATGCCCCGCTTGGTTTGCCGTATTGGGAATGATAGTTGTCCTTCAGGATGTTGCCCGCGGTTTGATGGTCCATCGCGGTCAGTTCGTTCTTAATGACCACGGAGGTCGGAAGCGGGGATTCCGACCATACAAAGCGACCATTCACCTTTCCGCCAGATTCGGCGATATGTGCCGCCTGCTGCGGCCCGAGCGGGCGTTGTGTCGAGTAGTACCGATACTTGGAATTCAGTGCCTCGTCCGGCGACTCGAACGGAGCCAGTTCGGGTATCTCGCTGAGACTCATCGCGCGTTCAGCTTGGCCGCTCGTCCACTCGCCCCCGCCCGGCGATCCCGCCGGCACGCGCGGCTCATCCACCGCGCCCAGCAAAATCTGCCGCGCCGCCCGCGATCGGAGTTGTGGAGCCGCAATCGTCATCGGTTTCAGTCCGCCCCTTCCATCGTGTCGCCGGTTTCGTCCAAGTCTTTCAGGAAATGAATCTGTCCGCGGTCGCCGATGGCGACCAGGTCATCCAGCGTCGGGCTTCCGACCCACTCCCAGAATGAGATTGACGTCCACCCGAATTTTTCGGCAATCCCGATGCGCCGGTTGGCGGTTTCGCGATCCTTCTCAGGGAGCCTGGCCAGCAGTGCGTCCAACGTCTTTTGCCGCATCGCTACCCCGTAGTTGCAACACCAATCCCTCCGTAACGCAGTTCCGCCGCTTTCGCCTTCGCTGCCTCAGCTCCAAGTCGTCCGCTCGCCTCTGCCTTGGGATTCCGCCGGATCTTGCCGATGCGCACGGGCGGGAATGGCATCGGTCGCCCCTCAGTGGCGTTGAGTCGCGGCCTCATTTTGGTTTCGCCGGCTCCAGGGCGACCGGCTCAGGCTTGTTGATGTTGGCGAGCGTCCGCTTGTCGGCCATGCGCTGCAACTGCTCGCGGGCCTGCTTGCGGGCGTCGGGCATGGAGACAGCGGCACTGCGGCCGTAAATCTCAAGAGCGAGTTCGCGTTCGGCCCAGGTGCGGGGCATTACATCTTCTCGGCTTCGGCGCGGTGCATGTCGGCGTGGCGCTGGTGCATCGCGGCGGCTTGCTCGTGAAACGGCTTGTCGTCATCGGGGCCGTTCTTCATCGCCTTTTTGTGCATCATCGCCGCCTTGTCGTGCGCCTCGGCCGCGTCGGCGTGGGCCGTCTTGGTCATCATGCGCATCGCCCCGGCGCCCATGCGGTTGGCGATGGCCGATGCGTCCTGTGCGGCCTCGGAGCAATCGGATTCGCGACTCAGCAACGCCGGGTGCATATCGGGCGAATCGGCCGGCGTTGCCGGGTCGTCCAGTTCCGGGTCGGGCTCCGTCGGGGTCATATTGACGCCGCCCTTATCCTCGTCGTCCTCGCTCAACTGCATCGCGGTGATCGTGCCCGGCTTGTGGGGGAACTTGCGCCCGCAGTGACGG
>NZ_CAJATU010000047.1 GCF_903944925.1 uncultured Rhodopila sp.
CTCTATCCGACCGCCCGCATCCTGGTTGCCGACGAAACCAACTTCGTCAAGGCGAAGCGGTCCCGCTTCCTCGCCCGCGCCGCGACGGCGAACTGGGACGCGGTGATCATCACCCACGCCGCTTTCCGCTTCATCCCGGTGCCCGCCGGCTTCGAGCGGGCGATGATCGCGGAGCAGATCGCCGCGCTCGAGGCGCTTGCGCTGCGCGCCGATGACGGTGACCGGATCACCCGCAAGCGGCTCGAGGCGATGAAGGAGAAGCTGGCCGAGAAGCTGGCCGCGCTGCAAACCGGCCGCGACGACATGGTGACCCTGGAGGAAATCGGAATCGACCAGATCATCGTCGATGAGGCGCAGGCATTCCGCAAACTGGCCTTCGCAACCAACCAGGTGAATCTGAAGGGCGTCGATCCGGACGGTTCGCAGCGGGCCTGGGACCTGTTCGTCAAGGCGCGCTATCTCGACCGCAAGCGGCCCGGCCGCGCGCTGATTTTGGCCTCCGGCACGGCGATCACCAATTATTTGCAGCAGATTTTTATGTCGAGTGCGCCGAACAAAGGCATGGATTTTCAAGCAGAAGACATGGATTTTACTCCGGATAATTAAGAGGCACCCCGCCGCTTAATGAACTGGAGGAACTACCATGTCACCAAAGCCGATTGCTTCATTAGGTTGCGTTGAGCACAAGAGCGAGGCTCCTCAGACCGCAGACGGACTCATCACAGCCTTCCTCTCCTCATTTCCGGATGGGGCGTCACGCACAGTGGCGAACCATAGAGCGGCCGCGCGTCACTTTCTTTACTGGACACATCGACAAGGTATCACGGTATCAGCCATCGACGACACTGTTGTTCAGCAGTTTGAGAGGCACCGATGTCGCTGTAATCCCTTCTCGCAGCACGAGCCGGGCAGACCCGAGTTTGCAGGGCGCGTTCGCCGTTTCGTACGATTCCTTGAAGACCACGGAGCCGTCGATGTGGCTGATGGCATCGACAATTTAGCTAACCTGCTAGCTGACTACGACCTGTTCCTGAAGCAGCAGCGGTACTGCGCCACAATCGCCAGAAGCTACCGATCCGAGGCGGCCCATTTCGCGGCGTGGGTGCGCGTCACGCGACAGCGTTGGACGGAGATTGGTGCCGAACAGGTCGAGTGTTACGCCCATCATGATTGTCGTTGTCCGGTGCGTCGCAAGCATAGCCTGCTGGTGGGCCATCATGGACCTCTTCGCCGCGCGCGGGGCGCTCATAGTTTCCTCAGCTTTCTTCGAAAGGAGAACGTTCTCCCGGACATCGACGGCCTGGACTGCGAAGATAAGCATCTTCATGCTTATCGGGCCTGGCTCAAGCATTATTGTGGAAGCGCCGCTACCACCATCGGGCGCTCTTGTGCAGAGATCAAGTTCTGCCTGCCTCTCCTCGGCCAGCCCTCAGATCTTGACGCCGCCGTCATCCGCGAGACAATCGGCCACCGCATCACGCAGGCACCGGGATCTGCAGATCTGATTGTCACGATCATGCGCAGCTACCTGCGTTTCCTTGTTTCCCGAGGGGAGTGTTCGGCTGCGCTTCTCCACGTAATCCCACCAGTCCGGCGAATTCGATCGGGGACCTTGCCTCGCTATTTGGATACCCCAACGATCGAGAAGATCATCGCCTCCTGCAGGACCGAGACGCCGGTACAGATCCGCGACAAGGCCATCATCCTCCTGCTAGCGAGACTGGGCCTGCGGGCCGGCGATATCTGTCAACTACGGCTAAGCGATATCGACTGGAACCGCGGATACATTCAAGTCAGCGGCAAGAGCAAGCGACTAGACCGGTTGCCGCTCCCTCAGGATGCTGGCGACGCGTTACTCGCGTATCTGGAGCAGGCGCGCCCAACGGTCGGGGAAGATCGGCTGTTCCTTCGCGTGCTGGCACCATTCACGCCATTCAAGTCTTCTGCTGAGATTTGCGGGATCGTATCGCGTGTGTACGATCGAGCTGGTATTACGGGCCTGCCAACCAGGTCGCATCTGTTTCGCCATTCCCTGGCTACGCGGATGCTCCGATCGGGCGCTGGCCTGGAGTCGATCGGGACCATCCTAAGGCATCGTTCTCCGGCGACGACCACCATTTACGCCAAAGTCGATGTTTCCATGCTGCTGAAGGTTGCCCAACCCTGGCCGGGAGAGGCGTCATGTTGAGTGACCAGATTTCACGCTACGTCGACCTCCATCGTAATCTGGGACGCAAATTTGTCGAACAGGACCGCACGCTCCAGCTTTTTGCGAAGTACTCCGAAGCCTTTGACGAACAACACGTCATGGTCGATCGACTCTATGATTGGTGTGGTACGGCGCCAACGCAGAACGCGGCAAGGACCAGATTCGATGTGGTCCGTCGATTTTGCCTCTACGCTCATTCCGAAGATCAAAGGCACCAGATTCCGCCGGGCGGCGTGTTCGGTCGAGGTAGGCGACCACGGCCAACCCCACATATCATCGAACCAGAACAACTGCGGGCGATCATGCAGGCAGCACTCAATTTCCCCTCCAAGGACCAGATCACTCCATACACATATCATTATCTCTTCGGGTTGCTGGCAGTGTCAGGCCTTCGCATTTCTGAGGCGCTCGCTCTCCAGCGTAACGACCTGGTCGATGATGGCTTGATCATCCGAAATGGAAAGTTCGGCAAACAACGTCTTCTCCCGCTTCAGCCGTCTACGCGGCAGTCTCTGGAAACGTATCTGGCAATTAGGGCCAAGCTCGGTGCTATGGGCGAGAACCTTTTCGTCACGGCCGGGGGACGGACACCCGATCGCTCCCGCGTCTGCACCGTATTCATCAAGCTGGCACGCATGCTTGGCTTCCGCGGACCAACTGATACACCAGGTATACGCTTGCACGACTTGCGTCATACCTTTGCTGTCCGATCACTCGAGGCCTGCCCTTGCAATAGGGAGGCAATCTCCCATCACATGGCGAGCTTGAGTGCCTATCTCGGGCACGCAGACATCGCGAACACCTATTGGTATCTCGAGGCAACGCCTGTCTTACTGAGAGAGATCGCTGCCGCCGGTGAGCAGCTTTTCACGGGAGGCACAGTATGACCGCTCTCGCCCCTCATCTTTCCGCTTTCCTCCGGGATCATCTCTGCCGCGAGCGGAATGTCAGCCACCATACCGTGGCAGCTTACGCGACTTGCTTTGCTCTGCTCGTTCGTTTTGCAGCAGACCGACTCAAGCATCGCCCCAGCGACTTGACGATCGAGGAAATCGACCTCGACCTGATCTCGGCATTCCTCCTACATACGGAGTCGGAACGCGGCAACAGTGCTCGTACACGCAATGGCCGGTTGGCCGCCATTCGAGCATTCTTCCGCTATGTCGAATACCGTGTGCCAGCCTGCCTCGATCTGGCACTTAGGATTCGTTCCCTGCCGAGCAAGCGCACCGACATCACCTTGATCGATTATCTGACCAGAGAAGAGATCATCGCAGTCTTGGATGCGCCCGACCCGCGATCCCGTCTAGGAATTCGTGATCGTGCCATGCTGCATCTCGCCTACACTGGTGGCCTGCGTGCCGCCGAGCTCCTGTCGCTGCGACTGCAAGATTTACCGGAGCGGTCCCTTGTCACGGTACACATCATGGGAAAAGGCCGCCGCGAACGAATTCTACCGTTGTGGCGAGAAACACAGGCTGCGTTGCGCAGCTGGTTGGCCGCCAGACCTGCGTGCCAGGCGACAGAGGTATTTCTCAACTCCAACGGACAGCCGATGACACGCGATGGTTTCGCGTTCAGGCTGGCGAAGCACGTGGCGACGGCTGCCCAGAGGCAGCCGAGCCTCCTGACCAAACGGGTCACGCCGCACGTGCTTCGGCATTCTTGCGCCATGCATACGCTCGCCGCGACCGGCGACATTCGGAAGGTGGCACTCTGGCTAGGCCACGCCAGTTTGCAAAGCACCGAAGCCTATCTGCGCGCCGATCCCGAAGAGAAGCTACAGATCCTGGCTGCACATTGCCCGCCCGGGATCAAGGCCGGCCGGTTCAAACCGCCGACTGATCCGCTGATCGCAATGCTCGATGACGCTCGGAAGCGAGTATAGTTCGAAGAGCCTCGTGCCTCCAGCTTCCATCAGTCCCTAATTATCCGGAGTAAAATCCATGTCTTCTGCTTGAAAATCCATGCCTTTGTTCGGCGCACTCGACATAAAAATCTGCTGCAAATAATTTGTGTTCACCCGAGCTCGGGAGAACACCAACACGCTGGGAGAAATGTATTCGCTGCTGCGGTTCCTGGCGCCCGATGTGCTGGAGGAGCGCGGCGTGCATGCCTTCGACGCCTGGGCCTCGGCGTTCGGCGAGACCTGCACCGAACTCGAGTTGCAGCCGAGCGGCGCCTACAAGCCGGTGACCCGCTTCGCCGCGTTCATCAACGTCGCCGACCTGATGATGATGTTCCGCTCGGTCGCCGACGTGGTGCAGAAGGCAGACTTGCAGGCCTATCTCACCCTGCCGCGCATCCGCGGCGGCGAGCGCCGGCTGATCACCGCCGAAGCCAGCCCGGCGTTCAAGGACTATCAGCGCCACCTCGCGGGCCGGATCGAGGCGATCGAAGCCCGCACCGGCAAGGTGCGCAAGGGCGACGACATCCTGCTGGCGGTCATCACCGACGGGCGGCACGCCGCGATCGACATGCGGCTGGTGCGGCCCGGCAGCGCCGACGAGCCGGCGAATAAGCTCAACGCGCTGATCGACAGTGTCTACGGCATCTGGATCGAGACCGCGGCGCAGACCTACCGCCGGGCCGACGGCACGCCGGATCCGATCCCCGGCGCCGGGCAGATGATCTTCTCCGACCTCGGCACCGCCGCGGTCGAAGCGACGCGGGGGTTCTCGGCCTATCGCTGGATCAGGCAGTGCCTGATCGCGCGCGGCGTGCCCGGCGGTCAGATTGCCTTCATCCAGGACTACAAACGGACAGCGGATAAACAGAGGCTGTTCGCCGAGTTCCGCGCCGGGCGTGTGCGCATCCTGATCGGCTCGTCCGAGATGATGGGCACCGGGGTCAACGCGCAGCTTCGGCTGAAGGCGCTGCACCATCTCGACGTGCCGTGGCTGCCCAGCCAGATCGAGCAGCGCGAGGGCCGCATCGAGCGGCAGGGC
>NZ_CAJATU010000048.1 GCF_903944925.1 uncultured Rhodopila sp.
ACGTGGCGACGCTGTTCCTTGACCGGAAGCTGAACATCCGGTTTTTTACCCCGGCGACCAAGGCGCTGTTCGCCATTCTTCCCGGCGATGTCGGCCGCCCGCTCTCGGACCTGAATTCTCTGACCGTGGACGGCAATCTGGTGGCCGATGCCACCACGGTGCTGCGCACCCTCGTGCCGATGGAGCGCGAGATCGAAACCCGCAACGGGGCCTGCTTCATCCGCCGCGTGCTGCCCTATCGGGCGCAGAACGATGGTGTGGAAGGCGTCGTCATCACCTTCGCCGACATCACCGAGCGCCGTCGCGTCGCCGACGAGCTCGGGGTCGCCAAGCGGCAGGCCGACGAGGCCAATGCCGCGAAATCGCGGTTCCTCGCGGCGGCAAGCCACGACCTGCGCCAGCCGCTGCAAACGCTTGCGCTCGTGCAGGGGTTGCTGGCGAAGCATGTGGAAGGAGAAAAGGCCAAAAAGCTTGTTGCGCGCCTGGATGATACGTTGGGTGCGATGTCGGGCATGTTGAACACCATGCTCGATATCAACGAGATCGACGCGGGGACAGTTCATGCCGAGATCATCGATTTCCCGGTCGGGGGCCTGCTGGACCGATTGCGCGACGAATTCGCGTATCTTGCACAGGCGCGGGGTCTAGCCCTGCGGGTCGTTTCATGCGGCCTGACCATTAGCAGCGATCCTCGTCTCCTGGAGCAAATGATCCGCAACCTGCTGTCGAACGCCCTGAAATACACCAAGCGCGGCAAGATTCTGCTGGGCTGCCGCCGGCACAACGACACGCTGAGCATTGAAGTCTGGGACAGCGGGATCGGCATTCCCGACAACCAGCTTCAAGCGATCTTCGACGAATACCGCCAGCTCGACAATCCGGCACGGGAACGCAGCCGCGGACTCGGCCTGGGGCTTTCCATCGTGCACCGGCTTGCCACGTTGCTTGGTCATCATGTTGGCGTGCGGTCGGTCCCGGGTCGGGGATCGGTCTTCGCCATCGAGATCAAGCTTCCACCGGCTGAAATGACCCCGCAGCCGCTACAGCTTCCACTCACCCTCTTCAATGCGGGGGAAGAGAACGATCGCCATATCGGCTCGATCCTTGTCATCGAAGACGACCCGGACGTACGGGAACTGCTCGACGTCTTTCTCGTGGAGGAAGGTCATGAGGTTGTAACAGCTTACGACGGCGTCAGAGCGCGCGAATTGATCGCCGGGGGAATGGTGAAGCCGGACCTTATCCTCGCTGACTACAATCTGCCGAACGGCATGAACGGCGCGGTCGTGGCGGCCATGATCCGCGAAGAACTTGGGCGCCCTGTTCCTGCGATTATACTCACAGGCGACATATCAGCCGGGATCGCGAGCACGGTTTCATTTCGGCACTGTGTCCAACTCAACAAACCCGTCAAGCTGCAGGAATTGACGCAGACAATCCACCATCTGCTGCCGCTGTCGCGAGCCGTGGCGCATGCGCCACGCCACGGCGAAGATGCGGGGGGAAGCGGACCGCCCGTGATTTACGTCGTTGACGACGATGACAGTATTCG
>NZ_CAJATU010000049.1 GCF_903944925.1 uncultured Rhodopila sp.
CGCCGCCGGGGTGACCCACTTTCCGTCGCGCTTCACCCGAGCCTTGATTGCCAACCTGGCCTTCAAGGCATCGATAGCATCGCCGGCCTGGCGTTCTTCCCAGAAGCCGATGGTGGCATTGGCGACCAGCAGCACCAGGATGATGCCAAAGTCAGGCCAATGGCGGACGAGTCCCGACAGGATGACCGCGACTTCGATCATCCACGGAATCGGCCCCCAGAAATAGGACAGGAATTTCAGAACCGCATTGGGCTTTTTTTCTGTAATCTCGTTCGGCCCATACATGGTCAAACGTTTCGCTGCCTCTGCCTGACTTAGGCCGTCCGGTGAGGAATCGAGCTTCTTCTCGACCTCCGGCAGTGACAGGGATTTCAAATCGTCTTTGGCCGCGGGCGTGCTGCCGGGAGCCTTCGATCGGACCGCGTTGGCTTTCATGGCCTCTTCCTTTCGCAATCGAAGTATATCCGGGTGGCCGGGCGGCCAAAAATGGTATGCCGAGGCCTTGCCTGAGAAGCCGCGGCGCGAAATGCCGGGGCGGGAAAAATACTATGGACAGCCCGGCGACACGGTCGCGACTTCCCATCGGCGGTTCCCTGTCTGTGAAAATCCATTGAACGAAAGCAAGCGGTCTGGCGCCAGACTCGGAAAATACTCAGGGCTGAACGTGTCGCTTCCTGAAGCAATCTGCGCGCGTAACGCCCTTATTCGGCGGCGGCGATGATGCGGTCCATCACCGTGATGGCTTCCAGCGAAAAGCGTGCCGGATGGAACCTCGCAAACCCGGCGGCCGGCCCGGGCACCGCGACCACGATATTCAAGCTTCAATCGGCTCGCTGCCCCTCAGGCAATCACGCGCTGACCGCGCGAGATACATTTGCGCCCGCGACCGCCCGGTCGAAGATTGCAACCGTGTGGCGCGCGATCGTCGCTTCCTCATCGCTGGGCATGACGAAAACCCGCACGGCGGAACGCTCCGTCGAGATCAACTGAGCGGACTCCCGATTCGCCGTCCGATCCAACTCGATGCCGAGCCACTCCTGGTCCTGCAGCACGCTCTCGCGGATGCGCCACGCGTTCTGGCCGATGCCGCCGCAAAAGACGACAGCATCGAGACCCTTCAGTTCGGCGGCCAGTCCGCCGAGTTCATAACGGATGCGCGACACAAAGTACTCGATCGCCTCAGCCGCCTCCAGCGTGTTGGAGGCTTCCAGCTCCCGCATGTCATGCGACACGCCCGACAGTCCCAAAAGCCCGGATTCGTGGTGCAGCATGTCGCTGACCGCCTGCGCGCTCATGCCCCTGTCCTGGATCAGGTAGAGCACGACCGCCGGATCGAGCTGTCCGCAGCGTGTGCCCATCGCAAGGCCGTCGAGCGTGCCGAAGCTCAGCGAACTCGCGACCGACTGACCGTTGCGGATGGCGCACATCGATGCGCCGTTGCCGAGATGGGCGACCACCACCCGCCCGGCTGCGTGCATCGGCGCGACATCGCGCAGCCGACCGACAACGGACTCGTAGGATAGCCCGTGGAAGCCGTAGCGCCGCACGCCTTCTTTGTAGAAGCGCCGCGGCAGCGCGAACACGTCGTTGACGAAAGGATGCGTGCGATGAAAGCTGGTGTCGAAGCAGGCGACATGCGCCACATCCGGCCACGCCTCGCGCGCTCCTTCGATACCCGCGATGTTGTGCGGCTGGTGCAGCGGCGCCAGCGGCACCAGCGAGCGCAGTTTCAGCATCACCGCGTTGGTGACCGCGACGGGATGACTGAACTCCACCCCGCCATGCACGACGCGATGACCGGCGGCGACGATGTTCGGCTTCGGAACAGCGGCTTGCCACCAGTGCATCACGCGGAGCAGCGCGTCGGCGTGAAACAATGTCTCGCCGGCGACCCAATGTTCCTGGTGCAGCACCTCGCCCAGGCGATCACGCACGCTGATGTGGCGCTCCGTGCCTTTCATCTCCGCCAGTCCGACCTCAAGCAGATGCAGCGCCTGATCGTCCAATTGGTACAGCGCGAACTTCAGTGAGGACGACCCGGCGTTCAGCGTGACGACGTTCTGCGTCATGCTACGCTCGCTCTCGCCGGGACCGCGCTCTTCCCGGTCTTCTTCCAATGGGCGAACAGCACCGCGACCGCGCAGGAGAACAGCCGCGCCGTCTCCTCATCTGCGCGGCTTGTCAGCAGCACTGGCACCCGGGCGCCCATGACCAGGCCGGCGCCTTCGGCTTGCGCGGCGTAAGCGAGCTGCTTGACCAGGATGTTGCCGGCTTCGAGATTGGGCACCACCAGCACATCGGCGCGCCCGGCGACCAGCGACGTCAGCCCCTTGCAGTGCGCCGCGGTGACGCTGATGGCGTTGTCCATCGCCAATGGGCCGTCGATGATGGCGCCCTTGATCTGGCCGCGCTCCCCCATCTTGGACAGCGCCGCTGCGTCCAGCGTTGATGACATGTCCGGATTGACCGTCTCCACCGCGGACAGGATGCCCACCTTCGGCAGGACGATCCCAAGCGCCAGCGCCAGGTCGATCGCGTTCCGGGTGATGTCGATCTTTTCCTTCAGCCCGGGGGCGATGTTGATCGCGGCATCGGTGACCAGCAGCAGGTCCGGAAGGGCCGGCGCATCCATGACGAACACATGGCTCATGCGGCGGGTTCCGCGCAGGCCGCCCTGCGACTTGACGATGTGGCTGAGCAGTTCGTCGGTGTGCAGGTTCCCCTTCATGATCGCCTCGGCCTCCCCCGCAAGCACCATCTCGACCGCACGGGCAGCGGCGGCGTTGTGGTCGGGGACGTCGAGGATTTTCACGTCGCGCAGATTGAGGCCGCACGCCGCCGCCACATCCCCGATGCGCCCCGCGTCGCCAATCAGGATCGGCTTGATCAGCCCGTGGCGCGCGCCGGCGAGTGCGCCCGCAAGGGCGTTCGGTTCGTCCGGCATGACGACTGCGGTGAGCAGCGGCGGCAGGTCGCGGCAGGCGGCGAGCAGGCGCTCAAGATGGCGGTGGCTTGCCACCATCAGCTCCGGCAGGACGCTGTCCTCGATGCTGACGCGGGTTTCCGGCGCCAGCACGGTGGCGAGGCCCTCGACGATCATCTCATCGCCGCGCAGCAGGTGGGTTTTCAGCACCACGGTC
>NZ_CAJATU010000050.1 GCF_903944925.1 uncultured Rhodopila sp.
CCCTGTCCGCTCTGGCAGGGCGCTCATTTGCTCGGACCGGTGCTGGAGTCGCTGCGCGTGGCGTTCGGTCCGGCTGACCTGCACGCCGCGACGATGACCGCCGAACTGGTTGATGTGTTTCCCAACCGGCGAGAGGGCGTGCCGGCGGTCGCCGAAATCCTGGCGCGCGCATTGCCGGCGGACAGGTTGCGTCTCTACGCCGGGCGGCAGGGGTTTGTGGCTCCGTCGGAAGCGGCGTCGCTGGCCGCCGACATCGCTTCGGCCAACTGGCACGCCAGCGCCGCCCTGGCCGCACGCTCCGGCGACGGGCTGTTCGTCGATATCGGTTCGACCACGACCGACATCGTTCCTTTGCTGAACGGTGCGGTGCATGCCCGCGCCACCACCGATGGTGACCGCCTGGTATGCGGGGAACTGGTCTACACCGGCATGACCCGCGGCTACGTCATGGCGCTGGGTTCCCGCGCGCCGTTCGCCGGCGGCTGGACCGCGATCGCCAACGAGTATTTCGCCACTGCCGCCGACGTGCACCGCATCCTCGGCACCCTGGAGGAAAAATCCGATCAGATGGACACGGCGGACGGCGGCCCGAAGACGATCGAAGCCTCCCGCGCCCGCCTCGCCCGGATGATCGGCCGCGACTCCGTGGACGCCCCGGATGCCGACTGGCTGGCTCTGGCCACCTGGTTCGCGGAGCTGCAATTGCGGCAGGTCCACGACGGCGCGCTGCTGGTGCTGTCCGGCGCGGGATTGCCGCCGGACGCGCCGGTGATCGCCGCCGGAGTCGGGACGAGCATCGTGCATCGCCTGGCGGAAAGGCTCGGGCGGCGCTGCGTGACGTTCGGCAGCCTGTTCGGGGCGCAGGCGGTTGACTGGGCGGATGCCTGCGCACCCGCCGTCGCCGTGGCTTTGCTCGCCGCGGATCAGTCCGCGGTGTAGTGGGCGCGGACGGCCGCCATCAGCCACTCCCAGGCTTCGCGTTCCGCCTCACCCGCCGTCTTGCCGATGGCGATCTGGAGATAGGCGATCTCGCTGTCCACTTTCTCCCGCGGCAGCATGCCGAGGCGGCTGACCAGGATGGCGCCTTCCAGCACCGCGGCCTTGGCGCGGTTCATCCCCTCGAACGGCGCATGCGTTTCGCGGTGCAAGATCCGGCAGCGGAAGCGCGGCCGTTGCGGGTCCTCCCGCACCGACACCACTTCCATTTCCGCATGCGACAGCGCCGCCGCGAGCCGGGGCGGCGGCACGCGGGTCGATGGCTCGCACGGCCAGTCCCGCCGGTTGGTGAGGCAGCCGGCGAAGATGCGGACGTCATCGGTGTAGTTCGCCACCAGGAACGGCACCGCGCGCAGATTGTCGAGCGTGGTAGAGGGTTGAAACGGTGCAATCACCCACTCGTCCGGTGCGGCTGCGATCAGTCCGAACGGCGCGATATGCGCCTTGCCGGCGGCGGACACTGTGGTGACGATGACTTCACGGATCATCGCGCTTTGTCCCCTTCACCCGCAGCGTATGCCCCGCTTCGGCGAGGCGCGACGGCGCGGCGGCATCGCGCGGGGCGGCGCAACCCCAGTCCAGCGGCGCATCCTGCACGTAGCGCTTGCCCAGCGCGAAGGCCGTCTCCGCCTTCATCAGTTCGGTGCCGAGGTAGAACGCATGCGCCCCGTCCGTCGCGACGTCGAGCGACGGATACAGCGCCAGCGCCTCCCGCCCGACGGCATGGGTTGTGTTGTTGAAAATATGAATGCCGTCCGGCGCCACGGCGATGCGGTAGTTGGCATCGCGCACCGCCCCGGCCTCGGCCGCGATGTCGGCTGCGGTCTGCACGAACGGCGCGCGGTCATGCGCCTGCAACAGCTTCCCCCCATACCCCCGCGGCAGATCGGCGTTCGCCCGGGCGGCATGCATCAGGCGGCGGGCGAAATCATGTTCGGCGACGGTTTCCCGCGTGTGCGGACTGACCTGCACCACCAGCACGTTGCGGATCGCCAGTTCCGAGCAAATCCCCATCAGCATTGCGGTGACGCCTGACGAATCGGCATCGGTGAGTTCGGTCAGGTTGCCGGTGCCCATCAGGATCTCCGCCTCCGGCAGCCGCGCCCGCAGCGCCGCATAGCGCACCAGCGACGCTGCGAACCCGAAATGGACTGGCTCGAGGATCGGATCGAGCAGGCAGGGAATGCCGCGCGCGGCGGCCGTCTCCGCCGCCCGCACCAGCGAGTTGAGATCGCCGTGCGGGGCAGGGACCAGCACCGGCACGGCGGCGGTGCCCGCCACGATGTCGAGCGTTGCTTCCGTCAGGCTCAACAGGAAGTCTGCGCCGGTCGCCGCAGCGCGGCGAAGTTCCTCCGGATTGCCCGAATCGACGCTGACCCGCAGGCCTGCGACGTGCAGTGCGTCAATCGCGGCCTCCAGCCCGTCGAACCGCGTTCCCGGGCGGCAGCCGAGATCGATCACGTCGGCGCCCTGCGCCCGGAACCGTTCGGCGCGCGCCAGCACTTCGTTCAACGGCAGCAGCGGGGCATCGACAATCTCGGCGAAGATCCGGACATCGTGGTGCGACAGGTCGGGCGCCGCACCGCCGCGGCCGAGATATGCCGGCAAGTCGGCCAGTTCCTCCGGTCCCCGTTCGAAGGGCACGCCGAACGCGGCGGTCAGGCGCTCGGGGTCGACTCCGACCCGGCCGGGGAGGATGACGCGCGTGGCCTGAACCGGGCGCGGCAGGCGGCGGAGGATGATCGCCTCGGTCATCAGCGCCGCGACCTGGACGCCGATGTCGATGACGTCCCTGGTGAAGGCGGTTTCGCCGAGGTCGTCGAGGATGCGGCGCAGGCGCGGCTGCGCGAGGTGGCCGGTTAGGAAGAGCAGGTGTGGGGTCATAGGGTCGGTCCGTGCCGCGACAGGTGGCCCGGACAAGCCGGGCCGTCACCCCCGGTGTCATGGCCGGACTTGGTCCGGCCATCCACGACTTGCGGTGGTTGCTGCGGCAAAGTCGTGGATGGCCGGGCCAAGCCCGGCCATGACACAAATAACGCGGGCCGCCGCCTCCTGAATAGCACAGCCCAACGACCTCTTAGCGCCGCCAATCCGCTCAAAGCCCGCGCCGCCGCGCGGCGATCACTGCCTCCAGCGCGTCCAGCGTCAGCACCACCTCGGTGCGCTCGAACGACGTCAGGCGCTCGGTGTTCTCCAGGTCTATCCGGCGCGGATAAACCTTCACCATCCCTTCCGGCGCCTCGGTATCCATCTCCGGCGCGCTGTCGCAGGCGAAGACGATGCTCGGCACCCGGCACTTGCCGGCCTGGGCGAACACGTTCGTCACCAGCGTATCGGAAATCCCCAGCACGCATTTCGCCACCGTGTTCGAGGTCGCCGGAGCCACCACCACCGTGTGGTAGACGCCATGGTAGAACATCGCCACCGGCGCCGCACTCGCCGTCGTATCGCGGAACACCTGACAGCCTTTCGGCAAGTCCAAATCGATCTTATACATCCGCAACACTTCCTCCGCGGCCCGGCTGAGGAACACATCGACATCGTCCAGCGACCGCACGATCGCCAGCGATTCGGTCAGGAAATGGCCCGAGCCGGTAACCGCCCAGGCCCAGCGCGGTGTCTTCTGCCGCGCCACGGTCAGGCGGCAGCGTCGAAAGACGCGCTGAACACCATTTCCGCGGCGCCCCGGTCGTCCGGCCCCAGCAGGCGCACGAACCCGCCGAACCGCGCGGCGAACGCCGAAAACGCCGCGTCCACCGCATCCTCCTGCGCCGGGTCGCAATGCTTGATCAGCACCACGCCCCGCGCCCCCAGCGCTGCCGCAAGCCACACCGCCAGGCTGTCGGAGGTCACGTCCCACGTCCGCGGAATATCCGGATGCGCCCGCAGCATCGGCCACGGCGACCACACCGGCACGAGCCCGCGTGCTACCGCCGCGTGCACCGCATCCATCGTGTCGGCATAAACGAATCCCGCGGCCAACCCGGTCAGCGCCCGGCCGTATTGCGCCATCGCCATCAGCGCCATGTCATGCGCTGCGTCGTCACCGAACCCCATCGCCGGCTGCGCCGATCGCACCGTATCGGCGAACGGCCCGCCGCCGGGCACCACGACTACCCGACCCGCCGCCCGCTCGATCGCCGCAAGCCAACCCGGCAACAGAGGCGACAGCGCGTGGCTGCCGCCGAGCTTCACGACGATCACGACCTTGCGCCAACGTCCGGCCGCGCCATCGCCCGCGATGCGGCACGGGTCCGCTCGATCTCCACCCCGACAATACCCGATCCGGTGTCCAGCTTGTGCACCCGCACCACCACTTTGGTCACCCGGGGATGCAGCAGCACCATCGCGGCGATCCGCTCGGCCAGCGTTTCCACCAGATCGACATGGCCTGACCCGGTCAGCATCCGAATGCCGTCGGTGATCAGGTCGTAGGAGAACACATCCCGCATGTCCTCGGCCGCGCGTCCCGCGCGCAGCACCGAGGCGGTGACGGCGAACCGCACATTCTGCGGCGCAGCGCGCTCCCGCGCGTAGGCGCCGATGAACACCGGCAGCACCAGGTCCTCGACGAACACCAGGTCGACCGGACCGTCCGCCCCGGCCGCCGCCGGCGCATACATGCGGGCGGCGAGTAGCCGGTAATCCACCGCGCGCGCACCCGGCGGCGGTGCCTCCAGCGGGATCAGCCCGCGCACGGTCTGGACGCGCCCGAGATCGATCGCCGCCGCCCGCCCGCCCGGCCCGCACAGGGCGCCTCGGAAGCCCAGCAGGTCAGGCGCCAATACCAGCAGCCGCGGCACATCAGGCGGCTCCAGCGACCCCGCCAGGCCCGCTATCAGGCCGATGGAGTGACAATCCTCGACGAAGCGCAGCAGCGGGGACACGCTCGCGTGGTCAAGCAACCGCCCGGACGTCTTGCCTCGCGTGTCGATCATCGCCCCGGCGAAACCGCTGCGCTTCAGCAGCGGCAGCAGCGACAGGTCATGCGCGGCATCGGCGAAGAACACCGCGACCAGCTTCACCCGCGCCGCCAGCTCCGCGAGCGCGGCAATGCAGGCCGCCGCGTCGCCGCCGGGGAAGATGCCCAGCTTGACGGTCTCAACCCCGGTCGCGGCGATCGCGCGCACGGCTGCAACCACCGGATCAGGCTGCATCGGCAGGTCGCCCGCCACCGCGCTGACCGGCCGCCGCCCGGCCACCGCTTCGACTGTGGCGCGGATGACATCCGTCACGACAGCGCCGAGCGCGCCGCGGGCCGGGTCCTTCAGGTCGATGATGTCGGCGCCACCGGCGAGGGCAACCTCCGCCTCCTCCGGCCCGTTCACCGAGGCAAGCATCCGGGTCATCGTTGGCAACCTGTGGACTGCGGCAATTTTTTCGGCACTGGCTGCCCTCCTGGCGCCCGAAGCGGCTTGCGGCGGATGCCGTGTTGCATCACGGTGGGCGTTAACAAACGTCTGAATCGAAACGAGCGCAACCGGTCAACGGGAGCGCGGGGAGCGGCGGAATGAAACTTATAACCGCAATCATCGCATTGTCGGCCGGGATCGCCACCGCCGCCACCGCCGCTCCGCGCAACGCTGATCCGGACTGGCCGTGCCAACAGGTGAAAGTCGGAGAATTGTCGGTCGCCGCGTTCTGGAGCGGTCCGGCCATCGATCCCGCCACCGCCGGTTGGCGGAACAACGAGCCCGTGGCGGCACTGGTCGCCGCCGTCACGCAGCGGCGGCTGCCGATAGAGGCCGCCACGCAGCGCATCGCCGCGTTCGCCAGGGACGCGGGCGAGGACCGGGACCGCACCATGCCGCTGGTCTTCGCCGGGGTGTTCGATGTGCTCAACCGGGAGCGGGAGAAGGTCGTCAGCGGCCTCGACCGTTTCGGCCAGCGCCAGAAGACGCTTGCGGAAGGGCTGCGTCAGGATGGCGAGGCGCTGCGCGCGGCGCAGACCGCCACCCCGCCCGATGACGCGAAGATCGGCGAGCTGACGCAGCGCCTGTTGTGGGACCAGCAGTTCTTCGATTCCCGGCGGCAGTCGCTGAGCTTCGCCTGCGACCTGCCGACGATCATCGAGCAGCGGCTGTACGGTCTGGCGCAAGCGATTCAGGCGCATATCAACTGAACCGTCATTCGCCTGGCCGCGGAACGGGGGCGCGGCGCTCCAGCGGCAGGTCCCGCCGCGCCCAGCCATCGGTTCCGTCGGCGTACCAATCGGCTTGCGTATAGCCCAAAGCCGCGGCACGCTTCGCCGCGTTCCAGGACATCCAGCAATTCGCCAGGCAGTAGAACACCAGCGGGCGGTTCTTGTCGCCGCCGATGGCTTCCTGCAAGTTGTGCTCGAAATAGTCCGCCATGAACGCCGGCAGTTCGCCGTAGCCCGTGTCGGGCAGCCAGATGCTGCCGGGGATGTCGTTGCGCGGCATCGGATGCCAGATCGTGCCCTCCGACAGACCCTCCGGACGCGGCGGTTGGGGCAACGTATCGATAAACACCGCGGTCCCCTGCCGCCATAATGCGGCCGCCTGTTCGGTCGTCAGTGCAGGACGGCCATTCACCGTCGCCGGCACCGGGGCGCGATAGTCGGCGGTTCGATACTCCGCCGGTTCGGGTGGCGGGGTGCCGGCCATGGCTCCGGTGGCCGCGAAGACCAGCAACGTGGTCAGGACGGGCCGCCGCACGGTCATTGCGCGATGACCTTGCCTTCCTCATCAACGATGGGAACGCCGTAGCTGATAAGGATCTTGTTGATCGCATCCTGATTCTCCGCGATCAGCCGGTTCAGCGTCCGCTTCCAGTCCTGGTCGCTGCGGCGCACGCCCATCGCGATGCGGAAATCCATCGTCGCGCCGTGTTCATGCACCAGCGGAATAACCGTCAGCGGCTTCGATGCCTGCTTGGCATAATAGCCGCCGATGGGCCCCCACAGCACCCCGGCGTCGAGCGTTCCGCTGACGATCTGGTCGATCATGTCCTTCGATGGCGCGTCGGAACGCGTATCCACCATCAGCGGAAACGGCCGCGCATCGCCCATCAGGCCGTTTTTGGCCATGACTGTTGCGGGCGGCGTGCCGGCGACGAGGCCGATATGCTTGCCCTTCAGCCGCGGATCGTCCAGCGACTGCACCGATTCCAGGCCCGAACCGGTCGGCACGACCAGCGCATAATACGCGTGGTAATAGGGATTGGTGGTCTGCACCAGGTCGTCACCCTGCGCGTCGCCGATGACGACATCGCATTTCAGCGCATTCAGGGTGTTGCGCACAAAACCGATGGCGCGCGGATAGTAGGTGTACGAAACAGTCTTGCCGAGCTTATCGGCGAACAATTCCGCCAGCTTGTCCTCGAAACCCTGATGCGCCTCATCGGAAAACGGCAAGCTCCGCGGATCTGCGCAGACCCGAAATACGTGCGGATCGACCAGTTCCACCGCGGCGCCGAGCCCGGGCGCCTGAGCCTGCGCAGGCAGCGCCATCAGTCCAAGCAGGGAGACCGCCAGCCCAAGCCGGCGGCAGGTCAGGGCAGTGCTGTTCATGGTGTCGTGCTCCCGCGGCTGATCAGCCCATGCAGCTATCTTCAGTCTCGGAGAAGTCCTTGGGCTTTGGCTCATGATCCTGCGGGCGGCCGCGAGGAATGGCGTCAACCGAGCGCGCTCGCAGGTAGATATAGATCGCGTCGATGTAGCACATGATGTTCTTGTTCTCGCCAAACGACGGCATGACAAGCTGACTCGACTCCGAGACGTCTTTCTTGCCGTTGGCGACGGTCGTCATCACATCAGCGTAGTCGAGCGATTTAAGCGAGTTGACCAGCGACGGCGCATAGGTCGAGCCCAGTCCGTCCGGTCCGTGGCAATGCATGCAGTTCGCCGTATACCGGACGTAGCCAATATACGTGTAGAAATCCACCTTGCCGTCCTTGCCGACATTGAACGTCGGCCGTCCGTCCTTGTCGGCGTATTTGCCATCCTCTGAACTTACCGCCGCCGGATCGGCCGGTTTGTCCGCCCGCGCCAAACCGCCCATCAGACAGGATGCCACACCGGCGGCCAGAAAATATCGTGCGTATCTCGTCACACCAATCATCCTTGATGGTGGTTCAAAAATGCAGGGCCGGCGCCCGGCTTCCGCCTCATGCGCCGGCCCTTTGACCTTAACAGTCCGGCCGCACCTTAGTCGCGCGGCAGCGCGAACACCGTCAGCGTGCCGCCCAGCGAGGTATACTGGTTCAGCGCCGCATAGCCGCCCACCGCGCCAAGACCGGCATGCGGATCGTTCAGGCCCGCGGCGAGGCCGATGCCGGCCCAGCCGCCGACACCCGACAGCACCGCAACATACTGCCGCCCGGCGTGCTCATAGGTCATGACGTTGCCGATAATCCCCGACGGCGTCTTGAACTTGTACAGCTCCTTGCCGGTCTTCGCATCCACCGCCTTCAGGTAGCCCTCCAGCGTGCCGTAGAACACCACGTTGCCGGCCGTCGCCAGCGCGCCCGACCAGACGGAGAACTGTTCCGGGTCCGACCAGACGATCTTGCCGGTGCGCGCGTCCCAGGCAATGAAATTGCCCATGTTGGTGTCGCCCTTCGGCGGATACATCGACAACGTCGCGCCGACATAGGGCTGACCCGCCGTATACGAAACCCGGAACGGCTCATAATCCATGCAGACATGATTGGTCGGCACGTAGAACAATCCGGTCTGCGGCGAGAACGCCGACGGCTGCTCGTCCTTGCTGCCCAGCGCGGCGGGGCAGATGTTGGTGGTATTGACGTCCTCGCCGTTGTGTTCGGTCGAATATTGCGGCAGCACCTGCGGACGGCCGTAGGTCTCGCTTTTCGGGTCGAGATCGACCTTCGACGCCCAGTTCACCGCCGGATCGAATTTCTCCGCCACCAAAAGCTCGCCGGTCACCCGGTCCAGCGTGTAGCCGAAGCCGTTGCGGTCGAAATGCACCAGCAGATTGCGCGGCTTGCCGTCGATCTCCTGATCCGCCAGCACCATTTCGTTGACGCCGTCGTAGTCCCATTCGTCATGCGGCGTCATCTGATACAGCCACTTCACCGCGCCGGTGTCGGCGTCGCGCGCCCAGATCGTCATCGAGTATTTGTTGTCGCCGGGCCGCTGCTTGGGGTTCCAGGTGGAGGGGTTGCCGGAGCCGTAGTAGATCAGGTTGGTCTGCGGATCGTACGACTTCCAGCCCCAGGTGGCGCCGCCGCCGATCTTCCACTGGTCGCCCTGCCAGCTCGCGATGGAGGAGTTGGCGGCGACCGGCTTGCCGAGATCGGTCGTCTTGCCGGGCTGGATCAGCGTGTCGCTGTCCGGGCCGATGGAATAGCCCTTCCAGGCCGGCTTGCCGTCCGCGGTGTTGAAGGCGCCGAACCAGCCGCGCACGCCGAACTCCCCGCCCGACACGCCGACATAGACCTTGTCCTTGACCACGATCGGCGCATCGGTGCCGGTCGCACCCTTGGACGGGTCGTCGGTCTTCACCGACCACGCAACGTTGCCGGTCTTGGCGTCGAGCGCCACCAGCGTGGTGTCGGCCTGGTGCAGGAAGATCTTGCCGTCGCCGTAGGCGAGGCCGCGGTTGACGGTGTCGCAACACATCACCGGAATGACATTGGGATCCTGCTTCGGCTCATACTTCCAGAGGATCTTGCCGTCGTTGTTGAGGTCGAGCGCGAACACGGTGTTGGGGAACGGCGCATGCACGAACATGGTGTCGCCGACGACGAGCGGGGCGCCTTCGTGGCCGCGCAGTACGCCGGTGGAGAAGGTCCAGGCGACCTGGAGCTTATGGGCATTCTCGTTGGTGATCTGGTTGAGGCTGGAGAAGCGCTGGCCATTCAGGCTGCCGGCGGGTGTCGACCAGTCCTTGCCGGCGGCGGCCGGGGCTTGGGCCATGACTGGCGGCGCCGTCAGGACGGATGACAACAGCGCGCCGGTGGTCAACAGGCCGGTTAAGAACGTTTTGCTCATTTATTTGTTCCCTTCGTCATTTTGCGACCGATAGACGATGACGGAAGGCACCCGCCACGCCGACCAAGCGATTCGACCAGGAAGAGATTGCTCCGGCAGCGTGTCACGACAGCGCCGACGACAAGAGCGGGGAGCCGGGATTTTCCCCGGCACGCACCTTGTTCGGACGCTGCCTTCGAGGTTTACCTGTCCTCCCTATTTAACAGGTAGCCTAGAAGCCGGCTGAGCGACATTATATAACCCACCGTAGCGGTCGGCAACTGCTTTATTGCCCGATGCGGTACATCATCTTTCTCCGCCCAAGCAAATGCTGCGGTGCACCATATCTTACTTCATCGACAATGAACCGGCGGGTGCGATGCGAAGGACGGGCAGAATCGTGCGGCGAAGCGGGAGGGTTCTGGCTGCCGCATGGATGTGCGCGCTTGCCGCCACCGCTGTTTGTCCCGCCGGCGCACAAGTCCCGTTCGCGATCCGGCAGATCGCCGACGGAGACTACGCGCATTTCGGCCGGATCGCGCTGACCAGCTCCGAAAACCTTGGCGATATCGCTAACCTCGGCATTGTCATTGGACGCGACGCGGCCGCGGTGATCGACACCGGCGGCAGCGTGGCGGTGGGGGAGGCGGCGCTGGCGGCGCTGCGCCAGGTCACCGGCAAGCCGTTGCGATACGTAATAAACACCCACGAGCACCCGGATCATCTGTTCGGCAACGCGGCGTTTGCCCTGCCGGGTGTAACGTTCGTAGGCCATGCCAACCTGCCCGCATCGATCCGGGAGCACGGTCCGTTCTACCTGCATTCGTTTCGCGATTTACTGGGCGCGGATGAGATCGCCCGGGTGCGGTTGATCCCGCCCGCAGTGTTGGTGACGGACACGATGGAGCTCGATCTCGGCGGCCGGACGCTGCTGCTGACCGCCTGGCATCAGGCGGCGCATACGGATTGCGACCTGACTGTCCTTGATGAGCAGACGCATACTCTTTTCGCTGGCGATCTTGTGTTCCTGGATCACGTCCCGGTCATTGACGGCAGTTTGAAGGGCTGGCTGGATGTGCTCCCCCGCCTCGCCGCGATGAATGCCGAGCGCGTGGTGCCCGGGCATGGCCTTTGGGTAGCGCCCTGGCCCGCCGCCCTGGATGATGAGAGGCGCTATCTGCTGGCGATTCAGGCGGATGCCCGCCGGCTGATCGCATCCGGCACGCCGCTGGCGGACGCGGTGCCGCACATCGGCGAATCGGAACGTACGCGCTGGCGGCTGTTCGACGACTATAATCCCCGCAACGCGACAGCAGCGTTCAGCGAGCTGGAATGGGAATAGGGAGGCGAAGCATGACGACCAATCGGCGGGCCTTGATGGCATTGTTCGCGGGCGGTCTCCTGGTGCCGGGGAGGGTTCGCGCCGCTGCCGCCGGGGATACGGACCGCTGGCCGGACCTCGCCAGGCTGATCTTTCCAGGCGAAGTGTTGCGCGACGGCGCGTCCGTGGTCGAGATCGACGCCCCGTATCGCGCCGAGGATGCCGCCGTTGTCCCGGTGACCCTGCGCACGACGCTGGACGCGCGGACTCCCTTGCAGGTGCGCAAGATCACCCTGGTGATCGACGCCAACCCCGTGCCGGTTGCCGCAACCTTTACGCTCGGGCCGGAGGCCGGGATCGACCGCATCGCCACCCGCGTGCGGGTTGACGACTACACCAACATCCATGCCGTTGCGGAATTGAGCGATGGCGCGTTATATGCCGCGTCCCGGTTCGTCAAGGCGGCCGGGGGATGCTCCGCACCGGCGCTGAAGCAGACGGCGGGCGACATTCCGCTCGGCACGCTGCGCTTCCGGGGGTTTCCGGCGAATGATACGGGTCTGCGGGAGGCGCAGGTCATGGTGCGGCACCCGAACTACTCCGGCATGCAGATGGACCAGATATCCCGCCTCTACATTCCCGCCGACTTCGTCCAGTCCCTTCGCATCCACCAGGCCGATCGGCTGTTGCTGACGATCGAGGGGGGGATTTCGGTGTCGGAGAATCCGTCGTTCCGGTTCAGCTTCCGGCCGGGCGAGGGGAAGACGTTCCGGGTCGAAGCGGCGGACAGTCAGGGCAGGCAGTTCAGCACGACATTTCCGGCGGAACCGGCGGCTTAGAAGCAACTGACGTCGGCCTCGGCCTGCGCTTCCTGAAGCTGCCGGAGCATGGTGTTGCTGGCCGGGATGCGGAATTCCTGCGCGAGGTAGCCGCCGGCTTCGTGCCGCATGCGCAGGATGGTTTCGGCCTTTTCATAGTCGGCAAAGGGAATCGCCGCGGCGATGGTGTCGATGGCGCAGGCGCAGCGGCCGAGTGCTTCGCGGGTCTGGCCGTTGCTCGTCATGCAGGCAAAGACGTAATCGGCGCGCGCCTCGGTGGGGTAGTCGTTCAGGGCGGCGGTCCCATCGGCGCGTGCGGCGACGCCGGCGCACATCAGGCTGAGTGCCAGTGCGGTTGCTGTTGTTTTCATGGACTTTGTTCCTCAGCCGGCCGGTCTCGATACGCCCTCAAGGTGCCAAGCATGCCCGGGCTCGACAATGCCGGTACTCGCATCGGCACGGGTCAAAGGCTCCTGCCTTCGCTCCCCGGCCAGGCGCAGCGCCAGGACGCGATGCGTTCGTTCGGATGCTCCCCGATCCAGGCCGCGAGGTAGGGCTGCGCATCCATCACGCAGCTCTTGAGCGAGCCGCTCGATTCCAGCAGGAACTGCTTCTCCGAGCAGACACCGGGGTTGACGATCGAACATACCAAGACGATCAGCAGCACAGCGTTCATGTCAACCTCCGCAGTTCGGATCCAGATTGGTTGCCGCTTCGCTTGAACACATCGTCCGTGCGGACGTTTGTTAAAGAGGGCCGTCACGGAATGATGCGCCGGGCGCACCCGGGTACGCCAACCGGACGTTCGAGGTCCCATGCGTCTGCACCCGAATGGCAGGACTCTAATGAGATTATCGATTGCTCTGGCGACTGCGCTGCTGATGAGTTCGCCGCCTGCCGCTCTCGCGGTGCCCCCGAAGGCGGCGGTGTTCCCGTTCGAACTCGACGACACCAGCCTGCAGGGGTCGATGCAGGGCGCGGACAAGGACGATCTGGCGCGGCTTGCGCGGCTGGACACCCAGTTGCGGGACGAACTTGCGCGGTCGGGCCGGTATACGCCGGTGGCGATTGCGGCCGAACCGGGCGGCCGGACGCTATGGTCGTGCAACGGGTGCGAGGCCGATCAGGCGCGGCATGCGGAGGCGCGGTTCTCGGTTGTCGGCTGGGTGCAGAAGGTTTCGAACCTGATCCTGAACATCAACCTCGTGATCAGGGATGTGGCGACCGGGGAGCGCGTCGCGGGCGGCAGTGTGGATATCCGCGGCGATACGGACGAGTCCTGGACGCGCGGGCTGTCTTATCTGCTGCGCAATCGAATTCTGACCGGCGAACCGGCGCGTTAAGTTCGCTACAGAAGACTGGAAATCGGGCGAGGCGGCCCGTCGTGCAGTTGGATGAGCCTCTTCGGATCGCTTAGAAACCAGGCGAATGAGCGCCATGCCAGTGCGTGCATCGTACGGCGGGCAGCCCCGGCGGCGCGATCCGCATAGGCCGTCACGAATACGGCGTCATCCGGACGGTATTTCCGCGGACTCGCAGCGATAAGGTCGAGAATGGCGCTGCGGCGTTGTTCCGTTACCGGCCCGTCGGAAGCGACGACTTCGACGAAGACCAAAAGGACTGCCCCTGGCCGCCCCGCCGGGTTGATGTCGACCAGAACGACGTCGGGCAGCAGTTCCGCCCTGTCGAGAATGATTTGCAGCACCTTTTCGAGCGGCGCATTCCGGAACGGTGCCTTGCTGGCGCTGTCGCTGATCCAGGCTACGCGGGGTTCGCCCAGGAAGGCGGGCGCGAATATCTCTACAACTGCCTTCGTAATAGTCGGGCTTGGTCCCGGGGGCAGGACAACGGAACCGCCACCCGGCAGATTGACGATGATATTGGCCGATGCGGTACTCGCGCTGGCCCGCATCAGGGCTGCCCGGGCCAGCGCCGCCGGCGAGAGATTCACCTTCCGCCACGCGTCCGCAGCGTCGCCAAAGGGGACGCCCGCGAGACCGGGATCGAACAAATCGGCGAAACGCCGCTGAAGCGCGTACCGACCAAGTGGAGACGTCGTCGGGATGGCAGGTTTCTCCATCATGGCGTTCATCGGCACGAGGCCTTGCCGGATCACCTCATCACGCAGCGGCTCGCGGCTATTGTCCGCATACCATCGGTCGGGCGCAGCCGGTGGCGATTTCGCTTTCGTCATGACGGCATAGTAGTCGTTGCGCCCGGCATCGCTCTGCTGCGACGCCTGATGATGACCCATGCGGACAACGTGACGCGGCGCCAGCCAGCGGTCTTCGCCCTCGATCGCACCGACATAAAGGGCCGTGAATACAACCTTTGCGGTCATGTCCCGCACCAGGTAGCCACGGTCCGGCATGCCCTCCGGGAAGATGGCTTTCAGCCGCTCGAGGATCTCATCAATCGCTGGTATCGGCGGCAGGGTCATTGGCGATCCCGTAGAGTCGGCAGACTGCCGACTCCAGGTCGGACGCGCCCAATGCGGTCCTTAGATCATCAACCGACGGCAATGGCATAGCCTCAAGTTCACTCGCACTGAGTGCAACACTGCCGTTTATGCACCTGATGACCCGGTCGGCCGCCCGCGTGGACAGAAATGCCGCCAAAGCGCTCAGCGAGACGCCGGGTCGCACCGAGGTCGGGACGAACATGTTGAGGTGGTTCTCCACCGCAACGGCTTTAAACTTTGTGACGACCTCTTGCGGCATCACGGCGCAGATGATCCGGCGGTCTTGTTCCTTGGCTGTCGTCCGCTGCGCCAGCACGCAACCTTTTCGGACAAGGTTCGGATCCTTCGGGCCGCGCGGCGCGAACCAGACCCTGTCCCGGTGGTTGGATTTCAGCGCTTGCAGGCTAAACCGGCCATCAGGCGTCACCGCCTCCGCCCAGATCACAGGGCAGCGGTCCTCAGCCCATTGCGCGTGCAACTGCTCCTTGTGCCGGTTCCACACCAGCGGGCCGGTGCTGATCTGATACCCCCAGTCGCGAATCCGTGTCGGCATTGTCGAAAGCTTTTCGACAAGCGCGGCATCGTCCGGGACTCGCGGCACGATCCAAGGTTCCAACGCGTTTCGGGGCAGCGTGAGGTAGCCGGTTTCGGTAATCTTGAGGCCGCCAGGGTCGACACGAATCCCGAAACAGCCAGCCTTTTGCGCCTTACGGCCGCGCTTGAAGCACGTCAGCGCGACCTCCTGGAGGACATCGGCAAATACGTCCGTCCGGCTTTCGACGATGTCGACGGTGATGGGCTTCGCCTGTTCGACCAGCAGTTTCCGAAGCAGCTTAAAATACTCACCGCCCAGATAGCTGGTCGGGGTCAGGTAAGCGACAACGCCTCCATCGGCTTTGGCGAGATGCACCGCGAGGTCCGTCAACATGCCATATAGGTTCGGATGGCCGTAAAGGCTGCGGGCGAATGTCCGCCCCATCTCCTCCGTCTTCTTGACCTTGCCGAACGCCGGGTTGCCCATGACGAGACCGTATCGCCCTGTGTCACCGCCAAAATTGCACAATGCGTTGCGGCATTCGGTGATCTGCGGCAATCGCTTGCGGGACGCTACGACCTGACGCAGCAGCGCCGCCTCGACGGCGACCTGCGCGAGCCAGCATGCGAACGGGTCGATGTCCCAGCCTCGCAGTCGCGCGCCGACAGCCGCGACCACGATAGCCGGATCTGCACCGGGCATGTTCGCCAGCATGCGAGCCGCAGCCTCAACGAGAAACGCCCCGCCTCCGCAGGAAGGGTCGATCGCTGATCCCGTGAGCCAGTCATGTCCCGCGTTCCCGGCCTGATCCAGTAGGCGCCTGACCAGAGGCAATGGCGTGTAGAAGATGCCATCGGCCGCCCGCTGGTCGCCGGGCAGCGCATGCGCGTAAATGCGCCCGAGCTCAGCGCTTCCCTCGGCGACAGGCAACCTCGTGGCCAGGTCAAGAGCGAGCACCTCAGCTTCTGCCAACACGTCAACCGGCAAATCCAAATGGATACCATCGACCCTGGCCGCCACAAGGCTATCGGGATTGCCGCCGGCCTGCTCGACGAGCGTCCGCCACCAGGCCGCGGTTACGGCATATGCGACTGCGCGCGCGACCTGGGCCGTAGCGCCCCGCGCGGAGAGGACCAGGGCGTTGCCGCGGACAGCGAGAGGACGCTGGTCGCCAAGCAGATCAGCCGCCGCCGGTCTTGCAGGATGCCCAACCCATGACATAGCCGCTCCTTCAGGACGGCGTGCGCGTCGAAACGGCCGTCATTCGCAATATGCTCGGTCTATTGTCCCAACGAAAACACACATTCAAGGCACATGGCCTATTAGTGGCTTGATTCGCAACCGCTTTCGTTCCCGGGCGAGGCAAAACGGCGACCCTGCGCGCTAGCAGATCCGCGGCAACTGTTCGCCCGACAGCCAGTCGACGATCCGGCCGCCGCCGAACGCCGTCGTCATCTGCACGAACATCCGGCCGTCCGCGACCGCCGAACCGATGATCGCCGCCTCCCGCCCGAGCGGATGCGCCCGCATCGCGGCGAGGCACGCCGCCGCGCCCTCCGGCGCCACAACCGCCACCAGCTTGCCCTCATTGGCGACGAACAGCGGATCGAGGCCAAGCAGCTCGCACGCCGCGGCAACCTGAGGCTTCACCGGAATCGCCGCCTCATGGATGCGGAAGCCGACACCCGACTGGTGCGCCAGCTCGTTCAGCGTCGCCGCCAGCCCGCCCCTGGTCGGGTCACGCATCAGTTTCAAATACGGACCCGCCGCTGCCACCATGGCGGCGACAAGCAGGTGCAGCGAGGCGCAATCGGACAGGATCGCCGTCTCGAACGACAGGTTCTCCCGGCTCGACATGATCGCCACGCCGTGGTCGCCGATGCAGCCGGACAGGATCACCGCATCGCCCGGCTCCGCCCGGTCACCGGACAGCACCAGCCCCTCGGGCACCACGCCGACACCGGCGGTGGAGATGAACACGCCGTCGGCCTTGCCGCGCTCCACCACCTTGGTGTCGCCGGTCACCACCGGCACCCCCGCCTCCCGCGCGGCCAACCCCATCGACTGCGCGATGCGTTGCAAGTCAGCGAACGGAAACCCCTCCTCGATGATGAAGCCGGCGGACAAATACAGTGGCCTCGCCCCGGACATGGCGATGTCGTTGATCGTGCCATGCACCGCCAAAGACCCGATATCGCCCCCGGGGAAGAACAGCGGCGACACGACATAGCCGTCGGTGGTCATCACCATCCGGCCGCCGACGGGAATCGGCAGGCTGGCCTGGTCGTTGCCCTGGTCAAGGAACTCATTCGCAAAGGCATCGCGGAAGATCCCGGCGATCAGGTCCGCCATAGCGCGGCCCCCGGAACCGTGGCTCATGTCCACGCGGCCGTTGCGAATGTCGAGCTTGCGCCGAACGGTCTTCAAGCGGCCGTCCGGTGCTCGCGGAAGCGGCCGTATGTCCAGTGCGCGGCGCAGGCGCCCTCCGAGGAGACCATGCACGCGCCGATGGGCGTCTCCGGCGTGCAGACGCTGCCGAACAGCTTGCAGTCCGACGGCTTCTTGCGTCCTCGCAGGATGGCGGGGCATTCGCAGGCCGGATTGTCGTCGGCGTGGACGGTCCGGATCGCGAACCGCGCCTCGGCGTCGAAGGCGGCATAGGCGTCGCGCAGCTTCAGCGCGCTTGAGGGGACCACGCCCAGGCCGCGCCATTCGAAACTGTCGCGGATTTCGAAGACGTCTGCGCACAGGGTTTGCGCGGTGACGTTGCCGGCGGCGGTGACGGCGCGGATATACTGGTTCTCGACCTCGCAGCGCTGCTGGTTGATCTGGCGCACCAGCATCAGGATCGCCTGCATGACGTCCAAAGGCTCGAACCCCGCGATCACCACCGGCTTGCGGTAGATGTCGGAGAATTCCTGATACGGCGCGGTGCCGATGATGGTGGAGACATGCGCCGGCCCGACAAACCCGTCGATGCCGATGGGATCGGGGTCGTCCAGGATGGCGCGCATCGCCACCGGCGTGAGAACGTGGTTGCAGAAGATGCTGAAATTCGTCAGCCGCTTCGTCTCGGCCAGCCGCAGTGCGATGGCGGTGGGCGGAGTCGTGGTTTCGAAACCGATGGCGAAGAACACCACCTGCCGCGCCGGTTCCGCCTCGGCGATGCGGACCGCGTCGAGCGACGAATAGATCATGCGAATGTCCGCACCCGCCGCCCGCGCCTTCATCAGGCTGCCGCCATGCGACGCCGGCACGCGCATCAGATCGGCGTATGTGCACAGAGTGACCGCCGGGTCAGCCGCCAGGCGGATGGCGTCATCGATGCGGCCGATGGGCAGCACGCAGACCGGGCAGCCGGGGCCGTGGATCAGCCGCAGGTTCGGCGGCAGCAGGTCCTCGATGCCGTAGCGCGAGATGGCGTGGGTATGGCCGCCGCAGAATTCCATGAACGCGTAATCGCGCCCGGGCTGCACCTCCGCAGCGATGGCGGCGGCGATATCGCGGGCCAGCGCGCCGTCGCGGTATTCATCGACGTATTTCATGCCGCCCGGTCCGCCAGGGCGGCGTATTCGGCGATAAGCGCCAGGGTGCGGGCGGCTTCCTCCGGGTCGATTTTCGACAAAGCGTGGCCGACATGGACGATGACGTAGTCGCCGGGGGTGAGATCTTCGACCAGGGCGACGGAGATGGTTTTCAGCACGCCGTCCAGGCTGATGCGCGCCATCTGGTCCGGCAGCAATTCGGTGATCAGCGCCGGTATGGCGAGGCACATGGTTTCATCCTCCCTGGTTGAACGCGCGGCGCGCCAGCACCGCCTGCCCAAGCGACACCCCGCCATCGTTCGGCGGCAGCCGGCGAGCCAGTATCGGCGATAGCAGTCGCCCCTCCGTCATGGCGGGCGCAGCCCTCCCTCGCGTGCTCGGTCGCCCGCCATCCACGCCTTCGCGGACCAGGACGCGATTGCCCAAAGCCCCCATCAGTCCCTCCACCAGCACCCGGTTCATCATACACCCGCCACCTGGGCAGAGGGTGGACAATCCGGTTTCCGCGGCACCGCTGGCGGCCATCTCGGCCAGCCCGTCAATCAGCGTTCCATGGAACAACTCGGCCCCCGTCCGGGCGTCCGGCGGACTATCGGCGAAGGCGGCCAGCAGCGGCGTGAACGACAGCACGCCCCCGTCCAGCGTCCATCCGCCGGACATCAAGCGCGGTGTCCCGACCAGCGCCTCCAGTTCCATCGCCGCCTGGCCCTCATACTCCTGCACCGATCGCACCCCGAGCAGCGCGGCGACCGCATCGAACAGCCGCCCAAGAGACGAGGTGGCGGTACGCTCCGCTCCCGCCTCCAGCCGCGCGGCCAGCGGTCCGGCCAAGCGGCGATCAGGAAACCGGGCAGCGGCCGTGGCGCCGCGCCCAACGGCATGCAGCGCGGCCACGCCCATCCGCCAGGGTTCGCGCGCGGCCCGGTCGCCACCCGGCAGCGGCAGCGTGGCCAGTCCACCGATGCGGCGCCAGCCGGCGCCATCGAGGACAATCATCTCGCCACCCCAGGCCCCGCCATCCGTGCCAAGCCCGTGCCCGTCCAGGGCCAACCCGAGAACCGGACCCGTCAGCCCGTGCTCGGCAGCGACGGCGGCGATATGCGCGGCGTGGTGCTGCACGCGGATGACCGGCGGGCCGAACTCGTCCGCCATCCGGCTGGACAGGTAATCCGGATGCAGGTCGCAGGCGATGACCTCCGGCTTGACGTCGAGGATACCCAGCAGGTGATCGATCGTTTCGCGCCAGAACCGCACCGTCTCGGCGGTGTCGAGGTCGCCGATATGCTGCGAGACGAATGCCTCCCGCCCGCGCGTCACCGTGACGGTGGATTTCAGATGCGCGCCGAGGGCCAGCACCACCGGTCCGTCCTCGGCCAATGCGATCGGTTCCGGCACGTAGCCACGAGCGCGGCGGATCAGCGCGGGTGCGCCGGCAATCACCTGCGCCACACTGTCATCGGCGCGGATCAGGATCGGACGATCATGCGTGACGATCATGTCGGCGATATCGCCGAGGCGGGCTTCGGCATCGTTGTTGTCCACCACCAGCGGCTCGCCGCCGGCGTTGGCCGAGGTGGCGACCAGCGCGAAGCTGTCGCCCAGTTCGGCGAACAGCAGATGGTGCACCGGCGCATAGGCGAGCATGACCCCGAGGCGCGACAGACCGGGCGACACCGACGGTGCTACCGCATCCGCCCGCCCCTGCATCAGCACGATCGGCCGCGCCGTGGTGGCGGCAAGGGCGGCTTCCACCGCGGTCGGGTCGGCGACGGTGTGGATGGCGCGGGCATCGGCGACCATCACGGCGAACGGCTTCGCCTCGCGGGATTTACGGTGGCGCAGCGCGGCGACAGCGGTTTCGTTGCGCGCGTCGCAGATCAGGTGGAAGCCGCCGATGCCTTTCAGCGCGACGATGCCGCCGGATCGGATCGAGGCGGCGATTGCCAGTATCGCGTCGCGGTCGTTCGTTGTGTCATGGCCCGCGCTCTTTGTGTCATGGCCGGGCAGGTGGCGGCATCGGCGACCACCCGGGTTGCGACCCGTCCTCCGGTACTCGCGCGGATCGAGAACCCCGCCTCGCCCGATGGCGCCAGCGTGTC
>NZ_CAJATU010000051.1 GCF_903944925.1 uncultured Rhodopila sp.
CCTGTGAGTGCGGACTGATCGACGGAGACCTCGTCGCCGTCCAGCAAACGTGCGTCGGCCGGCACGATGTCGCCAAGACGCAGGCGGATGGCGTCACCGGGCACCAGTTCTCGCGCCGCCGGGGTGACCCACTTTCCGTCGCGCTTCACCCGAGCCTTGATTGCCAACCTGGCCTTCAAGGCATCGATAGCGTCGCCGGCCTGGCGTTCTTCCCAGAAGCCGATGGTGGCATTGGCGACCAGCAGCACCAGGATGATGCCAAAGTCAGGCCAATGGCGGACGATTCCCGACAGGATGACCGCGACTTCGATCATCCACGGAATCGGCCCCCAGAAATAGGACAGGAATTTCAGAACCGCATTGGTCTTTTTTTCTGCAATCTCATTCGGCCCGTACTGGATCAACCGTTTTGCCGCCTCCGCCTGACTCAGGCCGTTCGGCGAGGAATCGAGCTTCTTCTCGACCTCCGGAAGTGACAGGGATTTCAAATCGTCCTTGGCTGCAGGCTTGGTGCCGTGGACCTTCGATCGGGCCGCGTTGGCTTTCATGGCGTCTTACTTTCGCAATCGAAGTACATCCGGGTGGCCGGGAGGCCAAAAATAGTATGCCGAGGCGCTGCCTGAGGAACCGCGGCGCGAAATGCCGGGCCGGAAAAAGTGCGATGTACACCGGGGCAACACAGTCGCGACTTCCCATCGGCGGTTAGCCACCGGCGGCTCCCTGCCTGTGAAGATCCATTGAATGAAAGAAAGCGGTCCGGCGCCAGACTCGGAAAATACTCAGAGCTGAGCGTGTCGCTTCCGGAAGCAATCTCCGCCGCCGGGGACTATCGCTCCGCCACCCGAACCGGCATCATCGCGCCCGCATCGCAAGCGTCACCTGGCCGGGTCCATAACTGATCAGAATCGTTATCAGGAGGGCGCTTTGAAAGCTTCCGACGGCACGCTGCGCAGCCTGAACTGGCTGAATTTCGCCATCGCCGGCATGCAGGCCGGCTTCGGGCCCTTCGTTTCGGTCCGGCTGACCGCGAGCGGCTGGGATGCGGGGACCATTGGCCTCGTGCTCAGCGCCGGGGCCATCGGGTCGGTCGCCGCGCAGGTGCCCTCGGGCATGCTGATCGACCGGTTTGGTACCAGGCGCGCCATGGCGGCGCCGGCCATCGTGGGCAGCATGGCGGCGCTGCTGATGCTCTCGCTAGCACCCGGCTTTCTGCTTGTGCTTGGGGCGGAGGTGGCGCAGGGCGCCTGCGGGGTGGGCTTGTCGCTGGCGGTCGCGGCGCTCACGCTCAGCGTGTCGCGGCAGGAGAGGCTTGGCGAACGTTTCGGCCGCAACGTCCGTTATGGCGCCGTCGGCGCGGCGCTCGGCACGGCTGTGCTTGGCGCCGCCGGAAGCTGGATTTCGCCAACAGCCCCGTTCCTGCTGGCGGCAGCGCTCGGCGTGCCGGCGCTGCTGGCGCTCGGCGGCATCCACGCCACCGACATCGCCACCGCCGATCGGCGTACCGGCCACCACACGGCACCGCCGCCGCACGCCCGCCGCACGCCTCCGGCGCCGCTGCGCGCACTGCTGGCCGATCGGCGGCTGCAGGCACTGCTGGGCTGTGTAGCGCTGTTCCAACTTGCCAATGCCAGCCTGCTGCCGCTCGCCGCCACCGAGTTTGCCCGCCAGGCGGGTTCGCGCGCGGATATGGTCACCGCCGCGGCGGTGATCGGGCCGCAACTTCTGGCGGCGGTGCTCTCGCCGCACGTCGGTATGGCCGCGCAACTTCACGGCCGGCGGATCATCCTGATGCTCGGGTTGGCGGCGGTGCCGCTGCGGGCGTTGGCCTTCGCGTTCAGCAGCGCGATACCGGCGATGCTGACCGTGCAACTTCTCGATGGCTTGGACGCTGCTGTCATCGGCACACTGATCCCGCTGATTGTTGCGGATATCACGCATCGCGGCGGCCGTTTCAACTTCGCCCTCGGCCTGACCGGGCTGGCCAGCAGCCTTGGCGCATCATTCAGCACGACCGCCTCCGGCAGCATCGCGGTCCTGGCGGGCCTGCCAATCGCGTTCCTGGCGCTTGCGGCGGCCGGCCTTGGCGCCGTTCTGGTGGTGTGGTTCCTGCTGCCCGAGACGGTGCATCTGCCCGCGGCGTGGCCCGCCCCGTCGAGCGGGGCCGCCATACCGTAAAGGTATCGGAGCGCGCATAGAACGACCCCCGTAGGTAGATTCCGAACCTGACGCCGCCGCTTTCTCTTGCAGTACGGTCCTGCCAGCGCCACGCAAGCTGGAGTAATCGTCAGATGACAGAGACGCCGAACATCCCCCAACCGCCTTCTCCCTGGACTGATGATCCCCCCGACCCGGGCAACCGGTTTCCAGTGCTGCGACGAGTCCTTTGGATCGTAATTCCCGCCTGCCTGCTGCTGTTCATCGTGTTGGGAGTCATCACAGGCTATCTGGTGAAGTGGCTCTGGATGCGCGAGCTGGACTATGCCGGCATCTTCTGGACACTTCTTTCCGTTCAATGGGCGATGTTCGGATCGGCTTTCGTATTCGCCTTCCTCTATATCTGGCTGAACGCGCGCTGGGCCATCGGTTCCGGCGCCGCGCCGGTTCAGGCCCGGATCGTCAACTCGCTCGCGGCCCTGGTCGCCGCCGGCATCGCGTTGTTTGGGGCGGCGGCCTTTGCCACCGAGTGGGACACCTGGTTGCGATTCCGCTATGGCGGGTCTTTTGGCCAGGCCGATCCGCTGTACGGGGTCGATGTCGGGTTCTATGTGTTTCATCTGCCGTTCTATGAGTTGCTGCAAACCGCGCTGATGCTGCTGACCGTGGCCGCGCTGGTGATTTCGGTGGCGGTCTACGTTCTGTTCGGGGCGCTACGGACGGATGCGCGCGGCAGGACCAAGGCAACCGACAGGGCCACTTCGCATATTTCCGCGCTGCTGCTGGTTCTTGTCGCCAATTGGGGCGTCGGGCTGTATCTCGATCATTATGATCTCGTGTATTCCACCCTCGGGGTGGTCTATGGCGCGGGATGGGCGGCGGATCATGTGACACGCCTGGCCCTTTGGTTCATGGCCGGTGTCTCGGTCGTTGCGGTTGTCGCGCTGGCGGTGAACGTGGCGCGTCCGCGCATCGCTTGGTTGGCGGCCGGCGCCGGCATCTACGTGACCTTGTATCTCGCCGGGGTCTTTGCGCTGCCGGAGCTGTTTCAGCGGTTCATCGTGCAGCCGAGCGAACTGGCGCTGGAGACGCCTTATCTGAAGCACAGTATCGCCTCGACCAGGGCCGCCTATCAACTGGACGCGATCCAGGAGACCGCCTATCCGGCCCTGGCCGACCTGACGCCGGACGTGCTCTCGCGCAATCAGGATACGGTGGAGAACATCCGCCTGTGGGATGCCCGGCCGCTGCTGCAGACCTATCAGCAGACCCAGGCGATCCGGCTTTACTACCAGTTCTACAACGTCGGGGTCGATCGTTACCGTCTGCCGGATGGCTACCATCAGGTGATGCTGGCGACGCGTGAGCTGTCGCCGGCGCTTCCGGCCGAAGCGCAGACCTGGGTCAACCAGCGCCTGGAGTTCACCCACGGTTACGGCATGGTGATGAACTTCGTTTCAAAGACCGTGGGCGGTGGCTTCCCGGAATACGTGCTCGAGAACGTACCCGCCGAATCCACCGACGGTCTGGCGATCGCGCAGCCCGCGATCTATTATGGCCAGTCGATGCCCGGATACCGGATCGTCGCCAGCGGCACCAAGGAGTTCGACTATCCCAAGGGCAACGACAACGTCTACACCAGCTATGCCGGCACGGGCGGCATCCCGGTCGACAGCCTGTTGCGGCGTATTTTGTTCGCCTGGAACCAGGGCGATATCAACATCCTGCTCACCGCCTATCTGAAGCCGGAAAGCCGCATTCAGATCTGGCGGACCGTGCAGGAGCGCGTGACGCAGGTGGCGCCGTTCCTGAAACTCGACCACGATCCGTACCCGGTGCTGAGCGGGGGCAGGATGTACTGGATCCAGGATGCCTATACGGTCTCGGACCAATATCCCTACGCCAGTCCGCACAAGGCGGGTTTCGCCGCCAATCTGAACTACCTGCGCAATTCGGTGAAGGTCGTGGTGGACATGTATAACGGGTCCGTCCAGTTCTACATCATGGATCCGAAGGATCCGATTCTGGCGGCGTATCGCGACGCGTTCCCCGGCGTGTTCAAATCGCTGGACCAGCTGACGCCTGATCTCAAGGCGCATCTGCGCTATCCGGAAGATATCTTCGCCATCCAGGCCGACGAGTATAAGACGTTCCACATGACCGATCCCCAGGTCTTCTATAACCGGGAAGATCTGTGGGTCGCTCCGAACGAAACTTATGGCGGTGAGGAGCAGGCGATGCAGCCGTACTATATCCTGATGAAGCTGCCCGGCAGCGATACGCTGGAATATCTGCTGATGACACCGTTCACGCCGCAGAACCGCGACAACATGATCTCGTGGCTGGCGGCGCGCAGCGATTTCCCGGATTATGGACAGGCCATCTTCTACCAGCTTCCGAAAGAAAAGCTGGTATACGGTCCAAACCAGATTGAGGCGATGATCGATCAGAACACAAACATCTCGCAGCAGTTGACGTTGTGGAACCAGAAAGGCTCGCGCGTCATCCGGGGCAAGCTGATCGTTACGCCGATCGAGAATTCGTTTCTGTATGTTGTGCCGGTGTATCTGCAAGCCGAGGGTACGAGTTTTCCGCAGTTGAAGCGCGTGATCGCCATTACGGGTGACAAGGTGGCGATGGAGCCGAGTCTGGATGAGGCGATCGCCGACCTGTTCGGCCACCGGAAGCCGCTGGAAGTGTTCGGCCAGGTTCTGCACTGACGCAGGCCGGACGGCGGCCGTATCGGACCTGAACCGCGCAAGGAAGGAAGAAACATGAAACGCTCTACTATCATGGTGTCAGCCGCAGCGTGCGTTTGGATAGCTCCGAGCGCCGCCCTGTTCGCGACCGATTCGTCACCCGCGGCGATCGTCACAAGTACGCCGTCTCCTGCTGCCAGAGCGGCAGCGGCGAAGCCGGCGGCCGTGTGTATGAAGGATGTCCGCGATTTCAACGATCAGATGCAAAAGGATGGCTACTGGCTGGGCGGATCCGGCTACGCCTACGGCTATCCGATGGGTGGGATTGGCTACGGATCGGCCTATCCCATGGGCGGCTATCCGGCCGTGAGCGCGACGGGGTTTCGAAGCGCCCGGCCGGGCTACGAGGCCCGGACACTGGTGATGTCCGCCAACATCCTCGCCCGGAACGGTCAGCAGAAGCCTTGTGAGGACGTGCTGGCCCTGGCGCGCGATTCCTACAAGGTTTATATCGCAGATCTACGCCGCAGAGGCGTGTCCGTGGGCGAAGGGCCAACGTGGCGCCAGCAGCAAATCGCTGCCGCGCGACCGGTGACGAACGACGCCAATTCGTTCCGTTCCGACGAGTTGCTCGACACCGACGTGCGCAATACGAGGAACGAGGCGCTTGGCACCGTGCATGACCTTGTCATGAGCCCGAAGACCGGCAAGATCGCCTACCTAGTAATTGGCCGGGGCGGTCTTTTCGGGATTGACGAAAAATACGTCGCCGTGCCCTGGGCGGACTTCAAGATCACGCAAAGCGTGAACCTGCTGGTGCTGGATGCCAGCAAAGCCGCCATGGATGCTGCGCCGCAAGAAAGCGACCACGAGGTCCTGACCCCGGCCCAGTTCGACCAGGCAAGCGCTACGGTCGATGCCTACTGGAAAACCCACCTTGCGAACTGACCATGGTGGTCTCAACGCGGCAAAGCCTGGCCGGGCCTTATGTGCCCGGCCTCGCGAACAGGCGGAGCTGGTAACCGGTCTCGGCTTTTCGGCCCGGCATGGCTATGAAAGGTCATCCGATCGCAAGAGCACGATCTCGCCATCCGCGGCGCCGCTTTCACGCAGCCAGCGGTGCAGGGCCCATTCTTCGGCGGCGTCCTGCCAATCGTAGGTGCCGACGGTTACCTCCCAGATGGCAGTCCCCTCGACCGAGCTGACATGAACCCGGGCAATCGGGCGAATCGCATCCTGGATAAAGTCCGGTGCCTGACCAAGATCAAACAGTTTAACAACCTTGTACACGCTCATCGCCGTTCTCCTGTCAGCCGTAACGGATCGGCCATGATAGCCGGGAGTTCGCCTCCGCAAAGCCAGGACGGCCGGTCACAAAGCGTGCGCGTCTTCGACCGCCCGGTCCAGCATCGCCACCGTGTGCTGGGCGATCATGCCTTCCTCGTCGCTCGGCATGACAAACACCCGCACGGCGGACCGTTCCGTCGAAATCACCTGAGCCGATTCCCGGTTGGCCGAGCGATCCAATTCGATACCGATCCATTCCTTGTCGTGCAGCACGCTCTCGCGCACGCGCCAGGCGTGCTCGCCGATGCCGCCGCAGAACACCACAGCGTCCAGCCCCTTCAGTTCCGCCGCCAGCCCGCCAAGTTCGTAGCGGATGCGGGAGACGAAATACTGGATCGCCTCCGCCGCCTCCGGCCGGTTGGATGACTCCAGCTCCCGCATGTCGTGCGAGACGCCCGACAGGCCCAGCAGCCCCGACTCGTTATGCAGCATGTCGCTGACCGCCTGCGCGGTCATGCCCCTGTCCTGGATGAGATACAGCACGACGGCCGGATCGAGCTGGCCGCAGCGCGTACCCATCGCCAGGCCATCGAGAGTGCCGAAGGTCAACGAACTCGCCACCGACAGCCCGCCGCGGATCGCGCACATCGACGCGCCATTGCCGAGATGGGCGACCACCACCCGCCCGGCCGCGAGCAGCGGGGACAGCTCGCGCAGGCGGCCGATAACGGATTCATACGACAACCCGTGGAATCCGTAGCGCCGCACGCCCTCATCATAAAAGCGCCGCGGCAGCGCGAACACGTCGTTAACGAACGGATGCGAGCGGTGGAAGCTGGTGTCGAAGCAGGCGACATGCGCCACATCCGGCCAGGCTTCGCGTGCCGCCACTATCCCGGCGATATTGTGCGGCTGGTGCAGCGGCGCCAGCGGCACAAGGCCCCGCAACTGCGCAAGCACCTGGTCGGTTATCGTCACCGGGTGAGCGTAAAGCACCCCGCCATGCACCACGCGATGGCCGGCGGCGACGATATTCGGCTTCGGCAGAACCGATTGCCACCAGGACAGCACGCGGTGCAGCGCGTCAATGTGAAACGGCGAGGCCCCGGCGAGCCAGCTCTCCTCGTGGATCAGCTCGCCCTTGTCGTCGCGGACCCTGATGCGGCGGCCGGAGCCAACCATCTCCGCCAGCCCGACCTCGAGCAGGCGGTGCCGTTCGCCGGACAACGCGAACAGGGCGAACTTCAGGGAGGATGACCCGGCGTTCAGCGTGACGACGTTGCCGGTCATGCCACGGTCGCCCTCGGCGGCACCGCGCTCTTGCCGGTGCGCTTCCAGTGGGCGAACAGCACCGCGACCGCGCAGGAGAACAGGCGCGCCGTCTCCTCATCGGCGCGGCTGGTGAGCAGCACCGGCACCCGGGCGCCCATGACCAGGCCGGCGCCCTCGGCCTGCGCCGCGTAGGAGAGCTGCTTCACCAGGATGTTGCCGGCTTCCAGATTGGGCACCACCAGCACGTCGGCGCGGCCGGCGACGAGCGACGTCAGGCCCTTGCAGCGCGCCGCGGTGACGCTGATGGCGTTGTCCATGGCCAACGGGCCGTCGATGATGGCGCCCTTGATCTGGCCACGCTCCGCCATCTTGGACAGCGCCGCGGCATCCAGCGTGGACGCCATGTCCGGGTTCACCGTCTCCACCGCCGACAGGATGCCCACCTTCGGCAAGATGATCCCGAGCGCCAGCGCCAGGTCGATTGCGTTCCGGACGATGTCGATTTTTTCCTTCAGCCCGGGGGCGATATTGATCGCGGCATCGGTGACCAGCAGCAGATCCGGAAGGGCCGGCGCATCCATGACGAACACGTGGCTGATGCGGCGGGTGCCGCGCAGGCCTCCCTGCGACTTGACGATATGGCTCAGCAGTTCATCGGTGTGCAGGTTTCCCTTCATGATCGCCTCGGCCCCACCGGCAAGCACCAGTTCGACCGCGCGGGCAGCGGCGGCGTTGTGGTCGGGGAAGTCGAGGATTTTCACGTCGCGCAGATTGAGACCGCACCTCGCCGCCACCTCCCCGATGCGCCCCGCATCGCCGATCAGGATCGGCGTGATCAGCCCGCGGCGGGCGCCGGCAAGTGCGCCGGCCAGGGCGTTCGGTTCGTCAGGCGCAACGACGGCGGTGACCAAAGGCGGCAGGTCGCGGCAGGCGGCGAGCAGGCGCTCGAGATGGCGGTGGCTTGCCACCATCAGCTCCGGCAGGACGCTGTCCTCGATGCTGACGCGGGTTTCCGGCGCCAGCACGGTGGCGAGGCCCTCGACGATCATCTCATCGCCGCGCAGCAGGTGGGTTTTCAGCACCACGGTC
>NZ_CAJATU010000052.1 GCF_903944925.1 uncultured Rhodopila sp.
CCCGGCCGAGGCGGATATCAGCCGGCCAATCGTGCATTCGAGCGCGCTGCCGCCGAGGGTGACCCTGACCCGGTGCTGCGTCAGATGGGCGATCAGCCGAAATTCATCGGGATCGGCGTTCCTCTCGGCAGTGGCGATTTCCCAGTTTTGGCCGCGAACGTAGGCCGTTGCCTCGGCCGTGGTGATTTTTCGCTCGCTGTGCAGCGAGTATGCGCCGGCCAGGAGTGCGCCAAGCTGATCGCCCAGGCGGCGGCTTCCCAAATGCAGCGCGACGGCCTGGGCGAACGTCTCAGCGTTGGCCCGGATTGTGGGCAGGAGCCGCACCGCCCTGGCCAACAGTTCGGCCGAAAATTCCGGGGTCAGCAGGTCGGCTGCTTCAGCCTGGATCGCCTGAAACGCCTTGGCGTCCGCCTCGGCCGCGGCGGGGTCGGGCGCGCGAAGAGACAGAACCGTGATGCGGCTTTCGTCTGCCGCGTGCATCAATCCGACGTTTATCGACGATAAACAAAACGACGAACGGATGCGGTATCCTTTGGCTTCCTTCTGGTCTTGCGTCCCCTTCAGAATCTCGCCGCCGGTTTCGCTGGCTGACTGGCGGATCAAGTCGAGGATTCCTTGCAGGCGCTTAGCTGCCTCGGGTGTTTCTCTCTCCGCTTCGTCGATCAGAACCGGCCTGGCATCCGAATGGAGTCGCTGACGTATTCCTGCCTCGCTTGTTTTTGATTGCACCTGAAGTGCAAACTTACCTATACCTGAACATATAATGTTTTCATAAACCCATGTCTTTCCCGCACCCGATGGCCCGGTTATCCAGATTGAAGGGCGCCACGCCAACCCGCCGGAAATTGATGCAATTGCAATCCAGCCGGAAAGCAATGTGCCACTTATTCCCCGTTCCCACCGAAGCTTATTGCACAGTTTAACGAGGCGGTGCGCTTCTGTTGTGTTGAGCGGCGAGCGAATTTCACCAACAAGATTATGCGCCGCCTCGTAAACGAACCGGCTTCCAGACAGCATGAGGTTGGATTTTTTTCCGTCAACGATCAGGTGATCTCCCGCGTGGAGAACCGATCGTCCGGCGTCGATCCATGCGCCGCGTCCGCGAAGTCGGTTCGGATCGAAAATGCCAACGGCACGGCATTGGCACATGAGCCAATCGGTTGCGGCTTCCCAGTCAATGTTGCCACTTTTCTGGTTCTTAAATTCCGTTCGCTGCCAATAGTGCGCGACGGATGCCATTGCCATGAGGGAATTGCGCGAATGCTCCCCTGGTTTTAGTTCAAATACCTGTTTAGCGGCGCGACTGAAATAATAGAAAATCCCGCGGTCGTAGCCAAGCGGAACAATGCCTTCAGTTGGTGCGGTCTCTCCCGACGCCGGAGGATCATCGTGCGCCGGCACGTTGTCGATCCAGTCCGCGCCCGGATCGCCGCCCTGATCCGCCGCGTCTGGCTCTGGCTGGACCGGCCGCGCCACGGCGGCGGCCAGCATCGCCGCGATGTCGGCGCCATCCGGTGCTGCGTCGGCCAGATCCCACCCATCGGGCCAGTCGGTCGGCACGGCGACGATGCGCGCGCCCGGAACCAGGTCCGCGACGGCCGCCGCGAACGCCGCGCCCGGCCCGTCGTTGTCCGGCCAGATAATGACGGC
>NZ_CAJATU010000053.1 GCF_903944925.1 uncultured Rhodopila sp.
ACGGCGTGCAGCGCGACGCCGCGGCCGGCCTGCTCATCGGCCGCATGGCCGCGCCCGGCAGCGAACTCGCCACCTGGCGCTGGCTGCGCGAGCGCAGCGCGCTCGGCGAACTGATCGGCGCCGACTTCGAAGCCATGCCGCTGATCCGCCTCTACCGCACCGCCGACCTGCTGCTGCGCCATCGCGAGGCGATCGAGGCGGCGCTGTTCGGCCGCATCCAGGACCTGTTCGGCTTGCCGGTTTATGCCGCGCGCCGAACTATGCCGAACGGTTCCGGAATGACGCACGATTGTCGAGATGCTGTCGGCTGTCGTGCGGTCGTTGGCTCCGTCCCATTCGGCATAGTTTGGCCGCTCAGAGCGCCTCCAGGAAGGCGAGTAGTCGGTCGTCGGGGCGGAAGCGGGTTCGCTTGCCGCCCTGGTATGGTTTGAGCTTTGCCAATGCTGCCTCCTTGAGTGCGAGATGCGCGTGCAGGTAGGTCTGCGTCGTCTCGATCGATTCATGACCGAGCCACAGCGCGATCACGGAGCAATCGACACCCGCCTGCAACAACTCCATCGCCGCGCTGTGCCTCAGCACGTGCGGTGACACCCGCTTCGACTTCAAGGACGGGCAGCTCTCACCAGCGACCTGCACATGCTTGGCCAGTAGCGACTGGACGCTGTCGGCGCTGAGTCGCCCACCGTGCACGTTGGTGAACAAAGCAGTTCCTTCCTTCCGTATCGGCTCCTTGAGCCATGCCTGGAGCGCACGCCGAGCGAGCGTGGTCAGCGGCGTGGTCCGTTCCTTCCGCCCCTTGCCGACACACCGCACATGGGCGCCGGCGTCGAGGTGGACCGCGTCCCTGTCGAGGCTGATCAGCTCGGAGAGGCGCAAGCCCGTCTGGACCGCGACCAGCAGCAAGGTGTGATCGCGGCGGCCGAGCCACGTTGTCCGATCGGGCGCGGCGAGGATTGCCTCGATCTCAGGGCGCGTCAGGAAGTGCACCTGTCGCTTGTCATGGCGCTTGCTCGGTATAGCGAGCACGCGCTGGATCAGCGCGCTGTGCGCTGGTTCCTCGAACGACACGAACTGGAAGAAGGAGCGGATGGCGGTCAGGCGCAGGTTGCGCGTCTTGGCGCTGGCACCGCGCTTCGTCTCAAGATCGTTCAGGAACGCACCGATGAACGATGCATCCAAATCGCCGATTGTCAGATCCGAGGGAGACTTGCGGAGCCGCGCCTGTGCGAACTTGAACAGCAACCGGAACGTATCTCTGTAGGATGCAATCGTGTTCGCGCTGGCGTTGCGCTGACGCATGAGTCGCTCGGTGAAGTAACGCTCGACCAGCGTAGCGACGTTGCAGGCGGGCTTCATGGCGTCGCCCCCCATCGCCGATCGAGACGCCGCGCCGCTTCTTCCATCAGATCCGGGCACGCCGAGAGATACCAATAGGTGTCGCGTACGCAGGCGTGGCCGAGATAGGTGGAGAGCGCCGGAAGCTGCTGCTCGACGTTCTTACCTTCCCGATGCCAATCGAGCAGCGTCCGGACGGCGAAGCGGTGCCGAAAGTCGTGCACGCGTGGCCCGGTATGATCGCCGGGGCGCCGCAGCCCGATCTCTCGGGACAGCCGCCAGAAGACGCGATGGACGTACTGGTGCAGCAGGCGGCCGCCCTGCTCGGCGACGAAGAAGGTCGAGCCGCAGCGTGATCCGAGATGCGCATCGCGCCGATTGGCGTAGTTGCGCAGCGCGGCGCTGGTCGTCGGATGCAATGGCACGAGCCGCGATTTGCCGAACTTCGTCAGCCGGACCGTCAGCACGCCCGTGTCGAGGTCGACGTCGTCACGCTCGAGCCCCATCACCTCGGACACACGCATGCCGGTCACCGCGAGCAGTCCGAACAGTGTGTGGTAGGTCCAGCGCCGCAGCCCGTCCTCTGGCGGCAGCGCCAGCGCCGCCGCCAGCAGAGCATCGATCTGAGCGTCGCTGTAGACGTAGGGCTTGGCACGCTTCCATCCCGGCAGGACGCCAACGGGGGGCACCTCCGTTCTCGGATCGAGGTTGGAGACATGGCGGGCGAACCCGCGCACATCGGTCAGCCGCAAGGCCCAGGACGCATGCCGATCAGGCGGCAGCGTCGCCCATTCCATCGCGAGCTTCGTCGTGATGGTCTTGGCCTTGCGCTTCTCCATGAAGGCGACGAAGTCACCGAGCCGCCGGGTCTGGTGCTCGTATTTGTATCCGATCCCCTTGCGCATGCTCAGGTACTTCTCGAGTGCAGAACGCAGATCGGTCATTGCGCGCATCCCGGCCAGGGCAGGCTCAATGTCCGCAGCGCCTCGATGTCGACCTTCGCGTATATCCGGGTCGTGTCGTGGCTCTGATGCCGCAACAGCTGACCGATCTCCGTCAAGGTTGCGCCGGAACGGAGAAGCTCGGTGGCGAGGCTGTGCCGGAAAATATGGGCGCCGCGGTGTGCGCAGCCCTCGATGCCGACGCGATCAAGCGCGGTTCTGGCGACCATCGTGATTGCACACCCGGAAGCGAAGCCGACATGCGGCGCGAGCGTGCGGATAAACAACCGCCGGCACGATGACTTTGGGCGGCCATTGCGCAGATATGCAACGATGGCCGCACCAACGTCCGGCGGGATCGGCATCCGTGCGCGCTGTCGGCCCTTGGCACGAACGAGCATCTCGCTGGCACGCCAGTCGAAATCATCGAGGGTAAGCGTCGCGACCTCATTGGCCCGAAGGCCCAGCTTGGCCAGCATCATCAGAATGGCGTAGTCCCGCCGTCCCATCGCGGTTGCCCGGTCGCAACCATCGAGTGCCTTCTGCACCTGAACGGCGGGCAGAAAAGTCGGCAGGTTCGCGAGCTTCCATCGCCGAATCGATGGCACGCAACCAGCCAACTCGCGCGGGTTCAGCCCCTGATGATGGAGGTAACGGAGAAAGGCTCGCAACGACCAGCACATCGCCGTCCCTGTTCTCGGGCTCCAATCCCGGGCGTGGCGCTCGATATAGCGGATCACCTCTTCCTGACTGATTTTGCCCAGGTCGTCGTGACCGGCGGGGCACACCTCTTGCAGAAACCTCCGGACGGCCGGGAGATGACCGACAATGGACTTCGGCGCCAAGCCGCGCTCTCGTCGCAGATAGGCATCGAACTCATTGAAGATCCGATCGTGTGAGGTGACCGGCGGCGACACCGCTAACGCGATCGCGCCTTCCTCGCGCAGTACCGACACCCATCGCTTCAGCGCGGATCGATCACCAGGCAAGATGGACTGCTTCCCAGCCCGATGCTGGAAGTACTGTTCGACCATGCGCTCATCGAGATCGGCCAGCGCGCAGCGACCGCTCGCGATCCAACTGAGGAGATCGCCGACCAAGTGAAGGCACCGCCATATACCTTGGCGGGCTCGCCCGTCTTCGACGAGACGCGCTGCATAGAGATCGACGAGTTGTCCGTGGGGCCCACTCTTCAGGCGCCGAAACAGTCGGCTCCGCCCCAGGTAATCCGCTGCGACCATCATCCGGTCCTCCGCTGTTGATAGCGGAGGCACAGGACAAACTATGCCGCCCCGATCATATGCCGATCACGACCAATCCGAGAAAAAACGACTCCGTTCGGCATAGTTCGGCGCGCGGCATAAACTGCCCTATGCCGCTCACGGCATAGGGCAGTCAGCGTCACGCTGTATGATCTCACCAACACCTATTTCGAGGGCGATGCCGACGCCAACCCCAAGGCCCCCTCCCTCGCGTGCTCGGTCGCCCGCGCCCGCTCCAAGGAGAAGCGCTCGGACTGCAAGCTGGTCACCCTCGGCTTGGTGCTCGACGGCAGCGGCTTCGTGCGCCGCTCCCGGCTGTTCGCCGGCAACGTGGCCGAGGGATCGACGCTGCAGGAGATGCTCACCGGCCTCGGCACCCCGCCCGGCGCGCTGGTCATCATGGATGCCCCGCGCTTGCCCAAGCGCAAGACGCTGTGCATCGCCACCGCCGCCAACATCGCCTGGCTCGCGGCGCAGGGCTACCGCTACCTCGTGGTCAGCCGCCAACACTCGCCGGTTCGATCCGGAACACGCCGGACAGACCCTGACCGCATCGGACGAGATCGTGCGGATGCAGCGCGTCGTCAGCGAGGACGGTGCGGAGGTCCGGCTGTATTGTTTGTCCGAGGGGCGTAAG
>NZ_CAJATU010000054.1 GCF_903944925.1 uncultured Rhodopila sp.
AGACATAAACGAGGAACGTGCCTCATGATCCGTCAACCGGACCCCAAGCCCGACGTCATGCGCCGCCGCGACAGCATCGTGGCAGGCCTGCGCAAGCTGCTCCCGGACACCGGACTGATCGCCGAACCTCTCCGCCTGAAACCCTATGAAACCGACGGCCTCACCGCCTACCGCCAGGTCCCCCTCGCCGTCGCCCTGCCGGAGACCACCGAACAGGTTGCCGCCGTGCTCCGCTTCTGCCACCAGAATGGTGTCCGCATCGTCCCGCGCGGCGCCGGCACCTCGCTCTCCGGGGGCGCCCTGCCGCTGGAGGACGGCATCGTCCTCGGCATGATGCGCATGAAAAAGATCCTCGACATCGACTACGCCGACAGGTGCGCCACCGTGCAGGCCGGCGTCACCAATATCGGCATCACCAACGCCGTCTCCGGCAACAATTTCTTCTACGCCCCCGACCCGTCCTCCCAGCTCGCCTGCATGATCGGCGGCAATGTCGGGATGAACTCCGGCGGCCCGCATTGCCTGAAATACGGCGTCACCGCCAACAACCTGCTCGGCCTGAAGATCGTCACCATCGAGGGCGAGATCATCGACATCGGCGGCGCCCATCTCGACCCCGCCGGCTATGACTGGCTTGGCCTGCTGACCGGCAGCGAGGGCCAGCTCGCCGTCATTACCGAGGTCACCGTGCGCATCCTGCACGGGCCGGAAGGCGCCCGCGCCATGCTGGCCGCGTTCAAATCGAATGAGATCGCCGGCGCCGCGGTGGACGCCATCATCTCCTCCGGCGTCATCCCGGTGGCGCTCGAGTTCATGGACCGCCCCGCCATCCACGCCTGCGAGGAATTCGCCCACGCCGGCTATCCGCTCGACGCCGAGGCGATGCTGATCATCGAGGTCGAAGGCAGCGTCAAGGAGCAGGACATCCTGCTGGAAAAATTATCCGACATTTGCCGCCGCTTCGACCCGATCAGCATCCGGGTGTCGCAGTCGCCGGAGGAATCGCTGGCGATCTGGAAGGGCCGCAAGGCGGCGTTCGGCGCCGTCGGCCGCATCAGTCCCGACTACCTCTGCATGGACGGCACCATCCCGACCAGCCGCCTGCCGGAGGTGCTGCGCCGCACGCAGGAAATGGCCGCGGCCGTCAACCTCCAGGTCGCCAACATCTTCCATGCCGGCGACGGCAACCTGCATCCGCTGATCATGTTCGACGCCAACGACCCCTCCAGCCTGCACAAGGCGGAAATCCTCGGCGCCGATTTGCTGAAGCTTTGCGTCGAGGTCGGCGGCTGCCTGACCGGGGAGCACGGCGTCGGCGTCGAGAAGCGCGACCTGATGCATGTGCAGTTCGAGCCGCATGAACTGGAGCAGCAGCGCCGCATCAAGTCGGCCTTCGACCCGGAATGGCTGCTCAATCCCAGCAAGGTGTTCCCGCTGGCCGAACCCGCCGTCGCTGCCGCCGTGCTGCCGCAAGCCGCATGACCCTGGCTGCGACCACCGAGGACTCGATCGCCGCCGCCGTCGCCAGCGCAGTCGCCGCGCGCGAACCGGTGCAAATAGAAGGCAACGGCACCAAGTCCGGGCTGCTTCGCCCGGTGCAGGCGACGCGCACCATCTCCACCGCCGGCCTCTCCGGAATTACGCTGTATGCGCCCAAGGAGCTGATCATCTCGGCGCGCGCCGGGACACCCATGCCGGAGATCGAGGCGACCTTGGCGGAAGCCGGCCAGTTCATGATCGCCGAACCCCCCGACCTGTCGGCGCTGCTGGGAAGCAACGGCAAATCGCAGACTTTGGGCGGGGTCGTCGCCACCAACCTGTCCGGGCCGCGCCGCGTCGCCCGTGGGGCGATCCGCGACCATGTCATGGGCATACGCGCCATCAACGGCCGCGCCGAACTGATCCGCTCCGGCGGCCGCGTGCTGAAGAACGTCACCGGCCTCGATCTGTGCAAGCTGTTCACCGGCAGCTACGGCACGCTCGGCGTGATCACCGAGATCACCTTGAAAGTGCTGCCCGCGGCGGAGGCCACCGGCACGCTGGTGCTGCCCGGCCCGGGCGCCGCCGCCGGCATCGTGGCGATGTCCGCCGCCCTCGGCTCGCCGTTCGACGTCTCCGCCGCCGCCTGGCTGCCGGCGGAGGCGGTCGCCGCCTTGCCCGCCCTCGACGGCGTCAAAGGCCCCGCCGTGCTGATCCGGATCGAGGAATTCACGGATTCCGTCACCTACCGCATCGGCCGTTTGCGCGACCAGTTCGCCGTGGCGGGCGCGGTGACGCTCGGCACCGAGGCGTCCCGGTCCGTCTGGCGTGACATTCGCGATGTCCGGCCGCTGGCGCCGCGCCCCCGGGATGCCGTCTGGCGCGTCTCGGTCCGGCCCTCCGCCGGGGCAAACGTTCTCGATACCCTGCGGCCGCACGGTGTCGGTGGCTTCCTCGATTGGGGCGGCGGTATGGTCTGGCTCGCCGGCCCGGCCGACGCTGCCACCCATCTGCAGGTTGAAGCGGCGGCGCGGGCGGCGGGCGGCACATGGACCCTGCTGCGCGCGCCGGACACGCTGCGAGCCACCGTGCGCGTCATCCCGGATGAGCCGCCGGCCCTGGCGCGCATCACCCGCGAGGTGAAGGCGGCGATGGACCCGGCAGGCATCTTCAACCCCGGCCGGCTCTTCGCGGACCTCCGACAATGATCTTCATGCCCGCCTGGGTCAGCAACGTGCTGTTTCTGATCACCGCCTATCTCGCCGGGTTCCAGCACGTGCAACTCAGGCGGCCGAACCCGATCACCAACATCCAGTTCATCATGTGCGCGTTTTCTCTTGCGATGATGTTGGTCGTGACCTTCTACAACTACGTCAACCCTTGGCTTTCGCTCGTTTTCCTGGTGATCGCGGTGGCCAGCCTCGGCCTGATCATCCGCCAGCACCGTATGCTGCCGCCTCGGCAACAATTCGATTAGCGGGGTTCATGCAAACCAATTTCACCACTGATCAGCTTCAGGACCCGGACACCGCATCGTCCAACGCGGTCCTGCGCACCTGCGTGCATTGCGGGTTCTGCACCGCGACCTGTCCGACCTTCGTCCTGCTCGGCGACGAACTCGACAGTCCGCGCGGCCGCATCTACCTGATCAAGGACATGCTGGAAACCGGCCGCCCGGCCACCGAGGAGGTCGTGCGGCATGTCGATCGCTGCCTCACCTGCCTGTCCTGCATGACGACCTGCCCGTCCGGCGTGAACTACATGCATCTGGTCGATCATGCCCGGACCTACATCGCGCAGACCTACCGCCGCCCGTTCGCGGAACGCTGGCTGCGGGCGCTCCTCGGCCTCGTGCTGCCGCGTCCGCGCCTGTTCCGACTGGCGCTGAAGGGCGCGGGGCTGACGCGCCCGCTCGGCAAGCTGGTCCGCGGCGACTCGATGCTGGCGAACCGGCTGCGCGCGATGCTCAGCCTGGCGCCCGCCACGGTGCCGCCGGCCAGCCCGGTGGAAAAACCGCGCGTCTATCCGGCCGAGGGCGCCCGCAAAGCCCGCGTCGCGCTGATGACCGGCTGCGCCCAGCAGGTGCTGATGCCGCGCATCAACGAGGCGACGATCCGCCTGCTGACCCGGCTCGGCGTCGAAGTCGTGGTCGCCAAGGGTGCCGGCTGCTGCGGCGCCCTGAACCACCACAACGGCCAGCACGACCCCGCCATGGCCCTTGCGGCCGCCAATATCGACGCCTGGAGCCGCGAGATCGCGGGCGAGGGGCTGGATGCCATCGTCATCAACGCCTCCGGCTGCGGCACGACGGTGAAGGACTACGGCTTCATGTTCCGCAACGAACCGGAGCCGCGGCGCAGCCGGGCGGAACAGATCTCCGGCCTGACCCTGGATATCAGCCAGTTCCTGACGCGATTCGGCTACGCGCCGTCGCGCCCCGCGCCGAACCTGACCGTCGCCTATCACTCGGCCTGCAGCCTGCAGCACGGCCAGAAGGTCACCGCCGAACCCAAGACGCTTCTGGCGAAGGCAGGCTTCCGCGTGGTCGAACCGAAGGAGCCGCATCTGTGCTGCGGCTCCGCCGGCACCTACAACCTCTTGCAGCCGGTGATCGCCGGGCAACTGAAAGAGCGCAAGCTGGAGAACCTGAAGGCGACCAGGCCGGACCTGATCTCGGCCGGCAATATCGGCTGCATCACCCAGTTGTCCGGCGCCGGGCTGCCGGTGGTGCATACGGTGGAGCTGCTGGATTGGATGAGCGGCGGTCCACCGCCGCCCGGGGTTCCCGGCTGAGATGGCCCGCGCGCGGGCCCGGCTGGCGGTCGCGGTTGGCTTCACCGCGCTATGCGGCGCTGCGCTCGCCCAGCCGGCGGCCGAGAAGCGGGCCAACATCGACCACCTGCTCGACGCGCTGAAGGCGGCGCCGGATGAACGGGCCGCCGCGGCGATCGAAGAGCAGTTGCAGCAGGCCTGGCTGCATGCCGGCACGCCGGCGGTGACCCTGCTCATGAGCCGCGGGTTGCGCACCCTGCAGGCGGGCGAGACCGGCGATGCGGTGGACTCGTTCTCCGACGCCATCACCCTCCAGCCCGATGACGCCGAGGCGTGGCATCAGCGCGCCATCGCCCGCTACCACGCCGGCGACGTCACCGGCGCGATCCAGGATCTGCGGCAGACCGTAACGCTGGAGCCGCGCGATTTCGCCGCCTTCCGCACCCTGGCCGATATCTCGGCGGCGCGGGACGACTGGAAGGGCGCCTATACCGCCTGGCAAAAGGTCCTCGAGCTCGACCCCAAGACCCCCGGTGGCGCCGATCGGCTGAAGGATCTGAAAAAGCACGCGTTCGGTGAAGATACGTGACGGCGCACCATGCACGCGTTTCGGTGCCGGTTGCGGCGCAGGCGTAGATGCCAACGCCGGCCGATGACGGGGCCGCGATGGTGTGCCGGGAGCCTTTTGATCCGTATCGCGGTCATTCCGCCATGGCGCTTGCGATCATGGACGGGTGCTGAGAATTGAGCCCGTAGCCTCCGGCCGCGGTTACCAGGCTGCCCAGGTCTCCTTTGCCGACGAACAAATCGGCGCTGCTGCCGCAATCATCGTTTTCAACACTGGTCCGCTCCCCCGCCCAGTGCAGGCGGAATCCCGGGATCGGGCGCGACAGCCGGGCCTCGACGACCAGGCTGCCGCCGGTTTGCCGGATGGTGCCAAGATCGAGCACGCAGCCCGGCTGGCCCGGCCGGTGCACCGCGATGCGGATCTTGCTGTCGTCATCGCGGGTGTTGGCCGGGGCGAAGACGACGATATCGCCGACCTGCGGGATTGCCTGGCCGAGGCATGACAGGAGCGTCAGCGTCAATCCCGCGGACAACACCGCGGCGCTGATGAACACCACAGCCGATGGGCCGGGTTGGGCTTTGCGTGTCTTCATCCCGAACTCCACAAAGGGGGAGTGCCGGACTTTACGCGCAATAGATTACTAAATAGTTAATTTGGTGCCGGACAATGATGAGCGCCCTGACGCGCAATCGAAGCCTGCTTCCGTGGCACATGAGCTGAGACGGGCGCGACGGTCAGCGATTTCAACCCCAACGCACGATCATCGAAACTAATAACAACTCCGCTCGAAGGTCGCCCGAAACCCGGCGGATACCGTGCTTCGGTTACGCAGTGGCATTGACTCAGCCGGGCCTTCCGATGCAAAAAAGCAATAAGAATACTGTGGCAATCGGTTAGCAACAAACATGAGCAAGCGCGGCATCGAGTCACTGAGGGCGCTGGCGGCGATTCTTTCGACCCGGCGGTTTCTCCCTATCTGCTTCGCCGGGTTCGTACTCATCCGACTGGCGGTGCTGCTGATTTTACCCATCACGCCGACCTCGGACTCCGCGTGGTACGTAGACCGGGCAATGGAGATCGCCAACGGCGAGGGCTACCACGAGGGGAGCTGGCCCACCGCGTTCTGGCCGATCGGCTATCCCGCGTTCCTGGCTGGCGTGTTTGTCCTGTTCGGCAAGCACCTGTTGGCTGCCAAGCTGGTGAACCTCGCGCTGTCCTGCGGTATCTTCCGGCTGACCTATCGTCTCGGCCGCGCGCTGTTCGGCAATGAATTGGCCGCCCGCATCGCCGTGTTGCTACTCACCATCTACCCCAATCAGATCGCCTACACCGGCGCGCTGTGGTCGGAAATGCTGGTGACCGTCCTGCTCCTGCTCGGGCTGCACCGCTACATCCGCCGCCGCTCGCTGGCGGCGGCCCTGGTCACCGGCGTTGTGTTCGGCTGCGCTGCGCTGGTGAAGTCGCAGATGCTCGTGATCCCGGCGATCCTGGGCATGGCGTCGCTGGCAAGCGCAGCCTCGATCGGCGCCGCGATCAAGACCGGGCTGCAAAACGCGGTCTGCGTCATCGGAATGCTGGCCGTCATCCTGCCCTGGAGCGCGCGGAATTACGGCACATTCCACCACTTCGTGCTGATCTCGACGAACGGCGGCATCACCTTCGTAAGCGGCAACAACCCCGAAGCGCGGGGCGACTTCACGCCCGAAAGCCCGCTGGTCGCCGCCACGCACTTCACTGTTGCCGACCAGGTCGCTGCAAACCAACGCGCCTACACCCTGGGTTACGCATGGATCGAGGCGCACCCGCTCGCGGCCGCCAGGCTGTTGCCGCTGAAAGTCTGGCGTTTGTGGGCACCGGACGGTGAGGGCGAATGGTGGTTCCAGCGTGGCTATGCCGGCTATGACCGCAACGCGACGGCTTTCCGTATCGCTCGGGGCGCCAATCAGGCTTTCTATGCGCTCGTGCTCCTGGCTTGGATCGCCTCGCTGCCGTCCCTGGTACGAGCCGCCTCGCGCGATCGGGCATGGCTGACGCTTCCATTGGTGATGGTGCTCTATCTCACCATGATTTCCATGGTTTATTCAGGCCAATCGCGGTTCCACTTCCCGGTGATGCCGCTGATTTTTACCCAGGTCGGCTGGTGGTTGAGCCAGCTTGTCAGCGCCCGGCAAGCGGTAGCCGAAGCGGCACGCAACAATGCTGCCGCTGCGTCGATTCCGGCGTTGCAGCGGCCATGAACCCTGCCGTTTGAGTGGCTTCGATCGGGCGCCGCTACAGTTAACGCCGCGGTGCTTGTCTTGCTTGCCGCTGACCAGCCGTCACGACACCGCCGCAATCCGCGCCAGCGACTCCTCCCGGCCCAATGCCGCCAGGGTTGCATCGATCCCCGGGCTGACCGTACTGCCGGTCAAAGCCGCCCGCAGCGGCTGCGCGACCTGGCCCAGCTTCAGTCCGCTCCGCTCGGCAAAGCCGCGTAGCGCCGCGTCGATCGCGGGAATGGAAAAATCCGTTTCGCCCAGCGCCGCCCCGATCTCGCGCAGCATCAGCCGGGCCTCCGGAGTCAGCACCGCGGCGGCCTTCGGCTCCATCGGCAGCGGCACGACGCGGGCAAGAAAAGCTGCCGAATCAGCAAGTTCGACCAAAGTCTTCGCACGCTCCTTTAACGCCGGCAGCAGCGCCCGGATCCGCCCCGCGGCGATGCCGCCGAGCGACACATCGGCCCGGTGCGCCAGACGCTCCAGCACATCCTTCGTCAGCCGATCATCGTCCGCGCCGCGGATATAGATGCCGTTCAGGTTCAGCAGCTTGGCGTAGTCCATCCGCGCCGCGCCGCGGTTGACATCGATGATGTCGAACAGCCGGATCGCTTCCTCCCGCCCGACGACTTCCAGGTCGCCATGCGACCAGCCGAGGCGCAGCAGGTAGTTGCACAGGGCCTCCGGCAGGAAGCCGTTGTCGCGGAACTCCAGCGCGAACTGAGCGCCGTGCCGCTTCGACAGTTTTGCCCCGTCGGCGCCATGGATCAACGGAATGTGAGCGAAGCGCGGCAGCTCCCAGCCCAGCGCGCGGTAGACCTGAATCTGCCGGAATGTGTTGGTCAGGTGGTCGTCGCCGCGGATCACATGCGTGATCGCCATGTCGTGGTCATCGACCACCACCGAGTGGTTGTACATCGGCGTGCCGTCGCCGCGCAGGATGATCATGTCGTCGAGTTCGGCATTGGCGACACGGACCGTGCCCTGCACCAGGTCCTCCAGCACCGTCTCCCCGTCGCGGTCGGATTTCAGCCGGATCACCGGAGTGACGCCGGGCGGCGCCTCGGCCGGATCGCGGTCGCGCCAGCGGCCGTCATAGCGCCAGACCCGCTTTTCCGCCCGCGCCGCCTCGCGCTCGCGGGCCAATTCCTCCGGCGTGCAATAGCAATAATAGGCGCGCCCCGCCTCCAGAAGCTGTCTCGCCACCTCGGCATGCCGATCGGCGCGGGTGGATTGGTAGAGGGTCTGGCCGTCGCGCTCGAGGCCGAGCCAGTCCAGGCTGTCGATGATGCCCTGCGTTGCCGCTGCGGTGCTGCGTTCGCGGTCGGTGTCCTCGATGCGGAGCAGAAATTCGCCGCCGGTGTGGCGGCTGTAGAGGTAGTTGAACAGCGCGGTGCGGATGCCGCCGATATGCAGCGGGCCGGTGGGGCTGGGGGCGAAGCGGGTGCGAACGGTCATCCGCGCGATCTAGCATGGCCGTTCATCATTTGTAGATACTTTGCCGCGTAGTCTGCCCCGCATGAGGTTGATCGCGGCATGGACGGACTGGCTGGAGGCGGAGCGGAGCAGGCTGCCGCTGTGGCTGCCGGTGTTCATGGGCGCCGGGGTGCTGGCCTATTACGGGCTGCGCTTCGAGCCCGCCGTCTGGCTCGGCTCCGCGGTGGCGCTGCCGGCGACCGTGGCGGCGGTCAGGTTGCCCCGGTTCCGCTGGCTGCTGGCGCCGCTGGCCGCCACGGCGCTGGGGTTCGCCTCCGCTCAGATCGCCACCGCGCGGGCACCGCCGATAGAGGCGGACCTGCCGTATCGTGCGGCTGTCGTGACCGGTGTGGTGCACGCGGTTGAAATCCTGCCGGAGGGTCGGCGGATCACCATCCAACCGGCGTTCCTGGACGGCGCGGCGCAGCCGTTGCGGCGGTCGGTTCGGGTGCGTCTGCGCTCCACGGATGACGGCGAGCTGCAAACCGGCGACAGCGTCAGCCTGCGCGCGGTGGTCCGGCCGCCCGCGCCGCCATCCTATCCGGGGGCGTGGGACCTGCAGCGCGACGCGTTCTACGCCGGGCTGGGGGCGTCCGGCTACGCCATCGGCCCGGTGGAGCGGACCGCGCAGGCGCAACCGCATGGCTTCATGCGGCTGGTGCAGCGGCTGCGCGAGACGATCGCCGCCCGCGTCAGCGCGGTGATCCCGGGCGCCGCCGGTGCGGTGTCGGTGACTTTGCTGACCGGCGCCTCGATGGCGATCCCGCCCGCGGATCATGCTGCGTTCCGCGATTCCGGGCTGGCGCATCTGCTCGCGGTGGCCGGGCTGCATATCGGCATCGTCATGGGCTTCGCGCTGCTGCTGGTGCGCTTCGGCCTCGCACTGAGCGAACATGCCAGCCTGTTCTGGCCGACCAAGAAGCTGGCCGCGCTGGCCGCCCTGGCGGTGGGCGGCGGCTACATGGTGCTGACCGGGATGCATGTGCCGATCATGCGGAGCTTCGCGATGGCCTGCCTGTTCACCCTCGCGGTGCTGGCCGATCGGCTGGCGGTTTCGGTGCGGGGGCTGGCGGCGGCGGCGGCGGTGCTGATGCTGCTGGTGCCCTGGGAAGTGCCGGATGTGTCGTTCCAGATGAGCTTCTCCGCCGTGCTGGCGCTGATCGCCGGGTATGAGGCGCTGCGGCCCTGGCTGCGGCGGCTGCACGGCAAAAGCTGGCGCCGCAGGTTCGGCTCGCATCTGGTGGCGCTGGCGCTGACCAGCGCGCTGGCCGGGTCGGCGTCGGCGCCGTACGGGGCGTATCATTTTGGCCATGTGCAGGTTTACTTCGTGCTGGCGAACATGGTCGCGGTGCCGCTGACGGCGATGTGGGTGATGCCGGCGGGTTTGATCGGCCTGATGCTGATGCCGCTGCACCTGGAGGCTCTGGCGCTGGTGCCGATGGGCTGGGGGGCGGAGGCGATCCTGTGGGTCGCGCGTGCCACCTCGTCGCTGCCGGCGGCGACGTTTGCCGTGCCGCATATGCCGATATGGGGGTTGTGCGTGTTCTCGCTGGGCCTGGCGTGGCTGGGGTTGTGGCGGACGCGGCTGCGGCTGATCGGCGTGGCCATCATGGCCGCCGGCCTCACCTCCCCCTGGCTGGATCATCCGCCGGACCTGCTGGTGTCCAACGATGGGCGGCTGATCGCGCTGCGCACGCCGGACGGAGCCTTCCTGCAGGCGGCGAAAGGCGCGTCGAAATTCACCCGCGACGCCTGGACGCAATACTGGGCGGCGGGTTCGTTCCAGCCGATGGCGGACGATGCGGCGGGGATGGTCCGCTGCCAGGCGGATGCCTGCCTGCTGCTGCCCTATCCCGATCGTCCGGGCGCCCTGCTGGCCCGCGGCGCTGCGCACCCCGCCGGCTGCGGGCAGGCGTCGGTGATCGTCTCCGGCGAGCCGGCCCGCGGGCTGTGCCCTCGGCCCTGGCCGGCACTGGTGGATCGCTTCGTCGTCTGGCGCAACGGCAGCGCGGCGATCTGGCTGGAGCCTGGCGGCGCGCGTGTGCTGACCGACCGGGCGGCGCGGGGGGAGCGCCCCTGGGTGCCCCCGGTGCCGAAGCCGCGTCCTCCGGCGGCTTCGGCGTTGCCGCCCGCGCTGGTGGACGAGGCGGTGCAACCGGGCCTTGCGGCCAGCGTTTCCGCTGCGGACCATGACAACGGAGAGTAGCGCCCATGTTTTATCATCGCAAGGAAACCATCGTTCCGGTAGACGTTAAAAAACCCGATCCGCGCTACGGTCAGTTCTTGCTCGAACAATTCGGCGGCGCGACAGGCGAATTGAGCGCGGCGTTGCAGTATTGGGTGCAGTCCTTCCATGTAACGGATGCGGCGATCCGCGACATGCTGCAGGACATCGCGATCGAGGAGTTCAGTCATCTTGAGGTGGTGGGCAAGCTGATCGAGCAGCACACCAGCACGCTGGACCAGACGGACGTCTATGCGGCGCCGCTGTTCCGGGTGCGCGGCGTCGGCCCGCATTTCGTCGACAGCCAGGGCAGCGCCTGGACGGCGGCGTACCTGAACGAGGGCGGCAACGTCGTGCGCGACCTGCGGGCCAACATCGCGTCTGAAGCCGGGGCGCGGCAGACCTATGAGGCTTTGATCCACGCCAGCACGGATGAGGGCACCACCAAGGCGCTGACGCATCTGCTGACGCGCGAGATCACCCACGCGCAGATGTTCATGTCGGCGCTGGACAAGATGGGCAAGCTGGACGACCCGTATTTCGGCACCATCAAGCCCGACGAGACCGTGGACCTGGTGTTCAACCTGTCGAAAGGCGAGGACTTCCGCGGCCCGTGGAACAGCGAGCCGAAGTTCCGGCTGGAGGAAAATCCGCAGCCGATGGGCGGGTTCCCGCCGTCGCCGGTGAACCCGGACGATGAGAAGATGAGGCTGGCGGCCGAATAGGCCCGCCGGCGACCACGACGGAGCGGCGTGAGGCGAACCCTCACGCCCGCTTCAAAGTGCGCGTCGAGGGCGCGCTCAGCGCCGACACCGCCAGCAGGATCAGCAGCCCGCCGGTGATGCCGGCGAAGCGTTCGATCCCGGGCGTCAGGCTTTGCGGCGGCCCGGAGCCCTGCACCAAGGTGCAGATGAACACCACCGCCCCCTGGGTGCCGATATAGCCGATGCCGCGGACGCTGCCCTGCACATGCGCGGCGATCCAGACGACCGCGGTCAGCATCAGCAGCCATGGCATCAGGCTGTCCACCGACAACGCCAGGCAGCCCAGTCCGGCCAGGCCGCCGAGCAGGCAGCCCAGGAAGCGGTGCAGCCCGCGTTCGGTCACGGTCTGCTGATCCCGCGCCGAATCCCCCGACAACGCCGGCACCGCCATCACTGCAGTCACCGTGACGGCGGTCTGCGACAGGCTCGGCAGTTCCAGCCAGTTCCACACCAGCGGCACCAGCATGACGCCGATACCGGCCCGCAGCGCATGCCGCACCGCCGGCCATTGCGCGCCCGCCAGGTCCGACCAGCCCGGGGCAGCGGCGGGCGGTGCGGCATCGGCCGTTGGTGCCAGCAGCCACACCACCACGATGGCCGAGCCGGTGCCGATGATCACCTCCGCGGTGCGATAGGCCGCCACCGACACGGCGGACAGCGGATCGCTCAGCAGCGCCAGCAGGACCATGTCCATCGTCACCGCGCTCAGCAGCCAGGCGTAGCCATGCGGGCTGACCAGCAAGCCGAGCACGCCGATGGTGCTGACCGCGAACAGCACCAGGGTCAGCATCACCGCATCGCCGGCGAGCCAGGGACTCAGCAGCAGCGCCACGATGGCCCCGGCGATGGTGCCGAGGATGCGCAGCACCCCGCGCTCGACCGAGGCCGGGGCGGTGGCGCGGGTGGAGACGAAGGCGCTGATGGCCGCCCACCAGCCGTCATCGAGCCGCAGCAGCAGCGTGGTCATCACCGCCATTGTCACCGCCAGGGCCGTCATCGTGCATCCCGGGCCGCGTTCGGCTGCCAGGCGCATCTCGCCAAGCTCCAGGCGCAGCGCCGAAACCGCGTCCCGGACGATCCGGAGCGGCGCCGGCGTCACGGCAGGATCAGGACCCGGGCGTCCGCTCCCATATAGAGCTTCAGGTCGTCAGGCGGATCGACCAGGGTCAGGGTCACCGGAAAGCGCCGCTGCAGCCGGATCCAGTCGGTGGTGGGCGGCACGTAGGCGAGCAGCCGCCCCGGCTCCGGGTCGCGGCTGATCCCGCGGGCGACGCCCTCGACCCGGGCGCGGTGCAGGTGCCAGGGCTGCGAATCCAGCCACACCCGGGCGGTGTCGCCGGGCTTGAAGCCGCGGATGAAGCTCTGCTTGAAGTTCGCGACGATGCGCCAGGCATGCGCGTCCACAATGCCGATCAAAGGCTCGTCGGCGCGGGCGGTGTCGCCGGCGCGGACGGTCAGGTTGACGATGCTGCCGGTGGCCGGAGCGGTCAGCCGGGTGCGGCCGAGCTTCCATTCCGCCGTCGCCAGTGCCGCCACGGCCCTGGCCTGCACCGCCCGGTGCATCGCCGCCATGGCCTGTGCCCGGGCAATCGCCGCCCGGCCGGCCTCGACGGCGGCATCAGCCCGGCTCAGCGCGTCCCGGGCCTTTTCCACGTCGGCGCGCGGGGCGTCCTGCGCGGCCGCCAGGGTGGACATCCGCGTGTTGGTCTGGCGGGCGTAGGTCTGCGCCGCAAGCGCCGCTGCCAGCGTCGCCTCGGCCGAGGCGACGGTATCCTCATCAGCCGCCACCTGCGCCCGCGCCTCCTCGATTTCCGCCCGGCGCTGATCGGCGTCAAGCTGGAACGGCACCGGATCGATCGTCGCCAGCAGGTCGCCCGCGGCGACGTCCTGGTTGATGCCGACATGGACGCCGATGATGCGGCCGGTCACCTCCGGCGCGACGGCCACGAGGTCGGACTCGACATAGGCGTCCGCCGTGTAGGCGATGAAGCTGGTGGCCAGCTGGTAGGCGGCGAAAGCCGCCGCCACGGCCGCGAGGGCGAGGCCGATGCGAAGCCGGCGGGTCATGCGTTCGGCGGTGCGGACACGATCTGCTCCTGATCGGGTGGCCCCGAGCATTCCCGGCCGCCGGGTTTTTGTCGAGTAATGATAACACCAGGCGTGCCGGCTGTTGCAGTCCGGCCCGGGCCGGCACCATAATGCATCCCCGTTCAGGATGATCCCGTGCCCCAGCCGAACGATCAGGACGACCCCGTCAGCCAGGCCGCCGAACTCGCGCGGGACATCGCGCCCGACCTCGATGCAATCCTGATCACCCACTATTCCGATGCCGAGACACTCGACACGTTCCGTCCGGGTGAAGCCGATCTGCGGACCGCCGTTGCCGTCAACCGGGCGGTCGCCCGGGAGATGCTGGAAGCCGGCGTCGATGTCCTGGTCCAGCGTGCCGACAAGGCGGCGTTTCGGCGCTGGATGTCGGAGCGGGACGATACGCAAGCGAACCGCCGCGCCTGGATCGATCGCCGCCGCGTGCTGCGGGGTTCGGCCGCGTTGGAGCTTCTCGGCCTCAAGGCGTCGGACGCCCCGAAGCCCGAGACCTTCGGCAAGGCTCCCGGCCCGATTGCGGACCAACTGCTGGATGCGTTCGGTGACGAGGATAGCGGGGACTTCGACGATCTGGTGCAGGCGCTGATGGCTGCCGGGCGGACCGACGTGCTGGACCTCGCGATCCGCAAACTGCAGGAGCGCGACGGCGAGGAGGCGGCCGGCGACCTGAACTGGGTCCTGCTGGTCGCGGCCGAAGGGGCGCCGATCGGCCCCTCGGGCTGGGCGGAGCTGGTTGGCCTGGCCGTCGCTTTGCCGGCCGGCGACCTGCCCGACGGCGAAACCCTCGGACAGGGATTGATCGCGTCCGGCGCCCTGGCGGACAACGAGGAATTGCACCTGCTGCCCGGCTGGCGGTCGCCCGACGCCCTGGCCGAGCTGTCGTTCGCTGCCGTGCGCCGCGTGCTGCTTGATCTGGTGGCGGGTAAGCCGCCGCGCGACCTGCCCCCCGGCGACACGGATGAACTCGCCCGGCGCGGCTTCGGAGTGCTGCTCGGCCTGCGCACCGATTGGGCCATCCCGGTCTGGGAGGAGATCGCCGCCGCCGGCGGCCTGCCCGACGAGCCCGGCGAGGATGCCGAGGACACGCCGGAGGCGGCCCGCCGCGCCGCCCGGTTCGACCAATGGCGAAGCCGGGTCTTCGAGGAGAGCGAAGGCTGCGTGCCGCTGGACCTGGTGGCGTTCTCGCAGGTGGCGAACGAAATCGCCGACTTCCTGGCGGAGGCCGGCGAACAGATGGGCGGCCTCGACGAAATCCGCGAGTTCGTCGCCACCTGCCGGCGCGAAGCCGGCGGCGAGGCGGTCGTATGCCATCTCGGGATCATCGCCGATGCCCTGGAACTGTCCGTCTACACCGAGGCCGGCCAACTGCTCGATCGCCTGACCATGCCGGCGGGTCGGCTTCCCCTGGCCGCCGAGGAGATGCCAGGGCTGATTGGCGGTTTCGTGCGCCTGGTGCAGCACCGTCCGGGCGTCTGATCCGCCAGCGGTTACCGCCGGGCCAGCGCGCGCACGAAGAACTCCGCCAGCACCCGCACCCGGGCCGGTTGCGGCCCGCCCGGCGGGGTCAGCAGATACAGGTTGGAGTCCGCGGCATGCCAGTCCGTCAGAATCGTCACCAGCCGCCCGTCCGCCAGCGCCTCGCGGACCAGAAAGCCGGGCAGGGCGGCGATGCCCAGCCCGGCCACCGCCGCCGGCAGCACCGCATCGCCGTTGTTCACCCGCAGTCGGCCGCCGGGCTTCACCGTCACGGTCTCCCCGGCTGCGTTGGCGTAGTGCCAGCCGCCGGGTGAGCGCAGATAGGCGTAGGGGAAGCAGTCATGCGCCGCCAGCTCCGCGGGATGCGCCGGGCAGCCTCGCCTGGCCAGGTAGGACGGCGCCGCCACCGTCACCCCGGGGACAGCCGCCAGCCGCCGCGCCAGCAGCGACGAATCCGGCAGCATGCCGATACGCAGGGCGATGTCGAAGCCGTCGCCGATGACGTCCACCAGCGCGTCATCCAGATGCAGGTCGATCGAGACATCCGGATACAGCGCCAGGAACTCCGGCAGCAGCGGCGCCACCTCGCGCACGCCGAACGACATCGGCGCGGCCAGCCGCACGGTGCCGCGCGGGGTGGCGGATTGCGCCGCCAGCGCCGCCTCCGCCGCCTCGGCATCCGCCAGCAGGCGGGCCGCGCGCCCGGCCAGGTCGCGCCCGGCATCGGTCAGCGCCAGCCGGCGGGAGGTGCGGTTGAGCAGCCGGCAGCCGAGCCGCTGCTCCAGCCGCGCCAGCGCCTTGGAGATCGTTGGCGCGGACAGCCCGAGATCAGCCGCCGCGGCGCTGATGCCGCGGGTTTCGACGACCTTGGCGAAGATCGCCATGGCTTCCATGTCGGGCAGGCCGGACATCGTTTCCGAAAAGATGAATTTCGATATTTTCTATTCTTTTCGGCTTCGCCTGTCCACATCCTTTGCATCGCAGACCGCTCCGGCGCGTTGCCGGCGCGGCACAGTTTTACGGGGGTTCACGATGGCCAAGGTTCTGGTGCTTTATTATTCGACATACGGCCACATTGAGGCTTTGGCCGCGGCGGTAGCCGAGGGTGCGCGTTCAGCCGGCGCCACGGTGGACATCAAGCGCGTGCCGGAGACGGTGCCGGCGGAGCTTGCCAAGGCGTCGCACTTCAAGCTGGACCAGGCGGCGCCGGTGGCGGTGATCGACGACCTGGCGAACTACGACGCGATCATCGTCGGCACCCCGACGCGGTTCGGGCGGATTTCGTCTCAGCTCGCGAGTTTCCTCGACCAGGCGGGCGGCCTCTGGGCCAAGGGCGCGCTGAACGGCAAAGTCGGCGCGGCGTTCACCTCCTCGGCGACCCAGCATGGCGGGCAGGAGGCGACGCTGTTCTCCATCATCACCAACCTGCTGCATTTCGGGCTGGTCGTTGTCGGCCTGGATTACGGCTTCCAGGGGCAGATGGGCGTGGACGAGGTCGTCGGCGGATCGCCGTACGGCGCCACGACGATCGCCAGCGCCGACGGGTCGCGCAAGCCGTCGGAGCGCGAACTGGCCGGCGCCCAATACCAGGGCCGCCGCGTGGCGGAGGTCGCGGCCAAGCTGCACGGGTAGATTCCGGCCATCCACGACTTACGGTGCTGATTGAGGCAAAGTCGTGGATGGCCGGGCCAAGCCCGGCCATGACACTCAAGATTGGGCCGGACTGTTGAGTTGATACGCCGGGCCATGACGAGGGGGGGACAGAACAGTGGCGCACGACTGCGACCTGCTGGTCATCGGCTCCGGGGCGGGCGGGCTGTCGGCCGCGGTCACCGCCGCGTGGCATGGGCTGAAGGTGATCGTGGCGGAGAAGGAGCCGGTGTTCGGCGGCACCACCGCGTGGTCCGGCGGCTGGATATGGGCGCCGCTGAACCCGCTCGCGCGCCGCGCCGGGATCATCGAGGACGCCGCCGCGCCGCGGGCCTATCTGCGCGAGGTGCTCGGCAACAATTTCGACGCAGCCCGGGTGCACGCCTTCCTTGCCGCCGCACCGGACATGGTCGCGTTTTACGAATCAAACACCGCGCTGCAGTTCGAGGACGGCAACAAGATCGCCGACACCTACGACAACGCCGCGGGCGCCGGGACGGGCGGGCGCTCGGTGATCGCCGCACCGTACGATGCACGCGGACTGGGCGATCTGGTGCACCGGCTGCGGCATCCGTTGCGTGAGACCACCTTCATGGGCATGACCATCCAGGCCGGCCCGGACCTGACCGCGTTCATGAACCTGACCCGCTCGCCTGCCGCGTTTGTCCATGTCGCGCGCCGCTTCGGGCGGCACCTGCGCGACCTCGCGCTGCACCGGCGCGGCATGCAGTTGCGCAACGGCCTCGCCCTTGTCGGCCGTTTGCTGCGCTCCGCAGCCGATTTGGGCGTGGATCTGCGGGTTTCGGCGCCGGCGGTGCGGCTGCTGCAAGACGGCGGCGCGGTATGCGGCGCCGTGCTGGCCACGCCGGACGGGGAAATCGAGGTGCGGGCGGCAAGCGGGGTCGTGCTCGCCGCCGGGGGATTTGCGCATGACCAGGCGCGCCGGGACGAGTTGTTCCCCGCCAACGGGGAACACCGGACGCTCGCGGTGCCCTCAGCCACCGGCGACGGCATCCGCTTGGGCGAGTCGGCCGGCGGCGCGGTGGACCAGACGCTGGCGGCCCCGGCAGCGTGGTGCCCGGTGTCGCTGGTGCCGTATCCGGACGGCAGCGCCGGGCGTTTCCCGCACATCATTGAGCGCAACAAGCCCGGCATCATCGGCGTGCTGGCGAACGGCCAGCGCTTCTGCAACGAGGGCAACGGCTATCACGACTATGTCGCGACGATGCTGCGTTCGGTGCCGCCAGGCCAGGAGGTCGCGTCCTGGCTGGTCTGCACCCGCGCGTTCCAGCGCCGCTACGGGCTAGGGATCGCCCGCCCGGTGCCGCTGCCGGTTGGGCCTTTCATCCGCTCCGGCTACCTGAAAACCGGCCGCACCATCGGCGAACTGGCGTTGGCCTGCGGGATCGACAAGGCGGGGCTGGAGCGGACAGTGGCGGAGTACAATGAGCACGCCCGCAATGGCGAGGACCCCGCCTTCGGCCGCGGCGGCACACCGTACAACCGGCAAAGCGGCGACCCGGCGAACACGCCCAACCCGTGCGTGGCGCCGCTGGAGCGCGGCCCGTTCTTCGCGGTGAAAGTCGTCCCCGGCAGCTTCGGCACCTTCGCGGGGCTGAAGACGGATGCCAGCGCCAGGGTGCTGGACCCGGCGGGGTCACCGATAGCGGGCCTGTACGCCGCGGGCACCGACATGGCGAGCGTCATGGGCGGCCATTACCCGGCCGGAGGGATCAACCTGGGGCCGGCCATGACCTTCGGCTATATCGCCGGCCGTCATGCCGCGGGCATTGACCGGTAAGGCTCAGAGCTTGGCGTGCGGATCGCGCAACTGAAATTCGGTTTCGCGCAGGGTCATCGAGATGAAGTGGCTGCAGGCGGCGGTGATCGATGCGATCTTGCGTCCGACCCAGGCGCCGATGGCGTCTTCCGGAACGCAGGCGGCCTGTTCGTCGCAGGCGAGCCGGAAGTTGCGGGCTTCGCGTGACGTTTCTCGGTTGGTCATGATCGTGGTCCTTTCTTTCGGGCTGCAGAGCAGCAGGTGGTGGGAACGGTGTTGTTGTCTTGCGGGTGGGCCGGGTGCGAGGCCGGCCGGTTTCCGTCTTCAGCTTCACCCTGCGGCGGTCCGGCATTGCCTCACGCCGGGGCGGGTGTCTGAATGCCTCGGCTGATGCTGCGAGGCTGGTCCGGATGAGCAAGCGGCGGGACGTTTCCTTGGACCGGGCGGGATGTTACAGGCGGGAGATGGTAGCGCACAACATGTTATCTCGACGCGCGGTGCCGGCGTATGCGCGGGGCGGCGGCCGACGGGTTTTGCGTTGACTGTGTCGGCCGAGTCACTTTCAGGCCGGGGTGGTGGCATAGCCGGCTGATACCTCAGGGTTTTCCCTGCCGGAGGAGCGCGGCCGGAGAGATGCGGGGCGCCGCCGATCGGCGCTTGCGGTATCGGCGAGCGGACGCGTCCGTGCATGGCTGCGGTTCTGTAACCTGTTGCCCGGGATTGCTTCGCGGCGGCCGAGCGGGGCCGCCGCTCTTGAGCAATCGGCAAGACCGGCGGATGATCGCCGGTGCAACCGCCTCGGGGAGCCGCAACCGCATGCCGGAACGCCAAGCCGACAAGCCGAACCGCCTGCCGCTGAACGGCATCACCGTGCTGGACCTGACGCACGCCCGCGCCGGCCCGACCGCGGTGCGGCATTTCGCCGACTGGGGCGCCGACGTGATCCGCATCGAGCCGCCGCCGACGGAAGGCGAGGACCTGGCCGGCCGCCGCCACGGCTTCGACTTCCAGAACCTGCACCGCAACAAGCGCGCCATCACCTTGAACCTGAAATCGCCGCAGGGGCATGCGGCTTTCATGCGCCTCGCGAAAACCGCCGACGTGGTGCTGGAAAACATGCGCGCCGCGGTCAAGCACCGGCTCAAGGTGGCGTATGACGACATCCGCGCGGTCAATCCGCGCATCGTCTACGGCAGCATCTCCGGCTTCGGCCAGGACGGCCCGTACGGCGCACGCGCCGGGGTGGACCAGATCGCCCAGGGCATGGGCGGCCTGATGTCGATCACCGGCGAGGCGGGCCGCGGCCCGATGCGCGTCGGCATCCCGGTGGACGACCTGACCGCCGGCAACCTGCTGGCGCTCGGCTGCATGATGGCGCTGTTCGACCGCGAGCGTACGGGGGTTGGACGCTGGGTCACCACCTCCTTGCTGGAGTCGCAGGTGTTCATGCTGGATTTCCAGGCCAGCCGCTGGTTGATGGAAGGCGAGGTCGCCGGGCAGGCGGGCAACGACCACCCCACCGGCATCCCGACCGGCGTGTTCCCCACCAGCGACGGCCATATCAACATCGCCGCCAGCTCGTCGCGCGTGTTCACTCGTTTCTGCGAAACAATAGGGCGGCCGGACTGGCTGGATATCCCCGAGTGGAAAACGCAGGCCGGGCGCAGCGGGAACCGACGCGCGATCAACGCGGCGATCGCCGAGATTACGGCGACGCAACCGTCGGCGCACTGGATAGAATTATTCGAAACCAACGGGATTCCGTGCGGGCCGATTAATTCCATCGATCAGGTCTTTGCCGACCCGCAGGTAAGGCATCTCGGGATGGCAACGGAGATGCACAGCCCGCATATCGGCGACAAGCCTGTCGTTGCTTCGGCGCTGAATATCTCCGGCTTCTCCAAGGCGATCCGCAGCCATACGCCGGAGGCCGGGGAGCACACCGCGGACATACTGAAAAGCGTCGGCTACACCGATACGGAACTCGACGACATGCGACACAAGGGAGTCATCTGAATGCTGCCCGATCATGCGGAAACCACCGCCTTCGCCGGCGGAAAAATGTTGGCCGCGAAGGATGACGGCGTCGGGCTGATCACCTTCAACCAGCCGGAAAAGCGCAACGCCATGTCGATGGAGATGTGGAACGGCTTCGGCGAGATCCTGGATGAATTCAGCGAGGACAGCAGTGTCAGCGTGGTGATCCTGACCGGCGCCGGCAACAAGGCGTTCGTATCCGGTGCCGACATCAGCCAGTTCGAGAAGAACCGCAACAGCGCCGATGCCCAGGCGGAATACGACCGCGCCACCGGTGTCGGTCGGCAGAAGTTCCATGACTTCAAGAAGCCGGTGATCGCCCGCATCCGCGGCTTCTGCATGGGCGGCGGCCTGGCCATCGCGATGGCAGCGGACCTGCGCATCGCCTCGGCCGACAGCGAGTTCGCGATTCCGGCGGCGCGGCTGTCGATCGCCTATGCGCCGGATGCGGTGAAGCGGCTGATCGACCTCGTCGGTCCCGCCCATGCGCGCATGATCCTGTATACCGCGAAACGTATCGACGCCGCGGAGGCGCAGCGCATCGGCCTGATCAACAAGATGACCTCGGAAGAGGCGCTGAACGACGTGGTGCTGGATATCGCCCGCAGCATCGCCGACAACGCCCCGCTGTCCATCTCGGCGTCGAAACTGACGATCAACGAAATGGTCAAGGACGAGAGCCGGCGCGACATGGAGGCGGTCAAGCGCGCGGCCGAGATTTGCTTCAACAGCGCCGACTACAAGGAAGGCCGCACCGCCTTCATGGAAAAGCGCCCGCCGCGGTTTACGGGGCGGTAACTTCAGGTGCAGTCCCGGCGCTCCCAGTGTGTCATGGGCGGACCTGGTCCGGCCATCCACGACTTTGTTTCATCCGCCACCGCAAGTCGTGGATTGCCGGGCCAGGTCCGGCCATGACACAGGGAGGACAGCACTGGATGTTCGAACTGCCCGAAGAACACCGCATGCTGCAGGATCTCGTCGCGAAATTCATCGACCGCGACGTCATGCCGCTGGAAAAAGCCGTCCTCGCCCGCGAAACCTCCGGCCAGAAATCAGGGCTGCCGCCGGAAGACGAGCAGCGTCTGCTCGCCACCTGCAAGCAACTCGGCCTGTGGGGCCTGGACGTTCCCGAAGAATATGGCGGCGCCAACCTGCCATACACCGCGCTTGTCGGCGTCTACGAAGAACAAGGCCGCACCTGCGTCCCGTTCACCTTCCCGCCCGACAGCCCCAACCTGCACATGCTGATCGCCGTCGCCAACGAAGAACAGCGAAAGAAATACCTCGAACCCTACGCAAGCGGCGAGGCGCAATCCGCTATCGCCATCTCTGAACCCGGCGCCGGCGGCGACCCGGCCGGCATGACCACCCGCGCGGTGAAGGACGGCGCCGACTGGGTCATCAACGGCCGCAAGATCTGGGTCAGCCGCGTGCCGCAGGCTGATTTCGTCATCGTCATGGCCCGCACGGGTGAGGGCAAGCGCGCCGACGGCGTTACCGCCTTCATCGTCGAGCGCGGCACCAAGGGCTTCATCATCGAGCGCGAAATCCCCATGCTCGGCGGCCAGCGCACCTATGAACTGGTGTTCGAGGATTGCCGCATCCCCGCCGCGCAGCTTCTCGGGGTCGAGGGCAAAGGCTACGCGCCGATGCAGCTCCGCCTGACGGTGCGCCGCCTGCAAATGGGCGCCTGGTGCATCGGCATGTCGCGCCGCGCCCTCGACATGATGGTCGAGCACGTCAGGCAGCGCGTCACCTTCGGCCAGCGCCTGGCCGATCGGCAGGCGATCCAGTGGTGGGTGGCGGATGCGGCGGTGAAGATCCACGCCTGCCGGCTGATGGTCTATGACGCGGCAACGAAAGCCGATGCGGGCCGGGACGTGCGCACCGAAGCGTCGATGGTGAAGTTGTTCGGCACCGAAATGGCGACCGAAATCATCGACCACGCCATGCAATCCTTTGGCGCCATGGGCGTCGCCAAGGAACTGCCGCTGCAACTGATGGCGCAGAAGGTCCGCACGATGCGCGTCTACGAAGGCCCGTCGGAGGTCCACCGCATGGCCATCGCCCGCCGGATCATCGGCAAATGACCGACCCGCGCATCAAGGCGGGCATCTGGGTCAGCATGGCGCTGCGCATGGGCAACGCGGATGGACGTTTCGGCGCCGTGCTGCGCAAGGGCGATGCGGATGCCGGCGGCGTGCTGGTGGTGCTGCGCCGCGACAAGGAGATCAGCGTGCTGTCGCAGGTGCGCTCGGGGGAGGGCGACCTGGCCTGGATGCGCGCCACCGGTCCCGCGCCGGTCGATCAGGACACCGCCGACGCCTATATCGCGCGGCAGGTGAAATTCGATCCGGACCTGTGGGTGATCGAGTTCGAGGCGCCGGATCTGCTGCCGCCGTTCGAAGCAAAGTTTGTGTGACAGAGCATCCGTTTCTGGCTATCGGCCGCCGGGCATGACACTATTCTTCCACTGACCAAGCAAGGAGGAAAATCTACCATGCCGGAAATCGCCGGACATTGCCGCTGCGGCAAGGTCTCCTATCGTTCCTCAGCCGAACCCGCGTTCGTCGGCATTTGCCATTGCCGCACCTGCCAGATCAGCACCGGCAGCGCGTTCGCCACGGTCGTCGGGCTGCCTGCCGACAGCCTGTCGGTCAGCGGGACGACAAAGCAGTTCGACGACATCGCCGATAGCGGCAAGCCGACGCACCGGGCGTTCTGTCCGGAGTGCGGCTCGACGATCACCCAATGGGTGGACGCGATGCCCGGGATCATCATGGTCCCTGCTGGCACGCTGAACGATCCGGCGGGGGTCAAGCCGGCGATGCAGCTCTACTGCGACAGCGCGCTGCCCTGGGCGACCATCGGCGGGGACGTCCAGAGTTTCCCGAAGATGCCGGGGTAAGGCGACCGGGTCGGCCTACCCCAGCCGCAGCGTCACCGCCGGCAACGGCGGAAACTCAACCGTAACGACCGCCGGACCGCTCAGCCAGACCGGCGGCGTCACGCTCCCCAGCATCACCACCTGGCCGGCCTTCAGACCGCCGAACGCCGCCGCCACGGGCGACGCCGCCAGCAGCGCCAGCCCGTTCAGCGGATGCCCGAGCAGGTCGCCCGTCACCCCTTCATCGGCAAATCCGGTATCCAGGCTGATCCGCCCGCGCAGCGCGCCGATATCCAAGGTCCGCCAATCGACCCCGCCCTGATCCCCGGTTACCGCCGCCGCGTGATACATCTGGTCCGCCACCAGCATCGGCGTCCCGAGCACGGCAATGTCGCCATACCGGTTGTCGACGATCTCGATCCCCGCGATGAACTCCCCCACCGCCGCCAGCGCCCGCTCGAAGGAGCACGGTCCGGGCGGCAAATCGGCCGCCAGCCGCACCGCGACCTCGCACTCGACCCCCGGCCGGACGAAGTCGGCAAACCGCAGCTCCGCATGGCCACGATAGACATCCGCATCCCGCATGAACCCGCCGATCGGCGAGTCCACGCCCAAATACGCCTGCATCCGGCTGCCGGTGGCGCCGATTTTGAAGCCGCCCGGGGGGTCGGAGCCGATCAATTCAGCCAAGGCGAACTGCACCGCTGCACCCTCGGCCTCGGTCGCCGGAGCGACCCCGGCGGCCAGCGGGGAAACCACCTCCCGACCAAGCCTCGCGCGCAGCAGCGCCGCCGCGGCAGGGGCCGGGTCGAATCCCATCAGCGCCGCGTCAGCTCGTACAACGCCACCGAGGCGGCGGCGGACACGTTCAGGCTTTCCACCGCGCCGGCGATCGCCAGCCCGGCGATTTCGTCGCAGGTCTCCTTGGTCAGGCGGCGCAAACCCTCGCCTTCCGCTCCCAGCACCAGTGCCACCCGTCTATCGGCGAAAGCCGGACCGGACAGCGGCTTGCCGGACGCATCCAGCCCGATGCACCAGACGTTGGCCGCCTTCAGCGCAATGATCGTGCGGGCGATGTTCACCGCCCGCAGCAGCGGCAAGGTCTCCAGCGCGCCGGATGCGGCCTTCGCCAGCCCGCCGGTCTCCTCCGGCGCATTGCGGTCCTGGGTGATCACCGCCGCCGCCCCGAACGCCGCGGCGGACCGCATGATCGCCCCGACATTGCGCGGATCGGTTACCTGGTCCAGCACGATGATCACGCCGGGCTTTTCCAGCACCGACTGCAGGCTCGGCGGCGCCAGCGGATCCGCCAGCAGCGCCGCGCCCTGGTGCACCACGTCGCGCCCGAGCAGCAGGTCGAGCCGCGCGCGGTCCACCCGCTCCGGCGACACCGCCCAGGGCGGCGACAGGTGCTTGGAGATCGCCGCCTCGGCCTCGTCCGTCAGCAGCAGACGGCGCAGCCGCCGCGCCGGATTGGCCAGCGCCGCGGAGATCGCGTGATGCCCGTACAGCCAGACCGTGCCCTTCGGCGCATCCGCGGCTGCCCGCGGTGCCTCATGCTCGCGCGGCCGGAAGCTCCCGCCGCCGGAGCGCTGCGCCTGATCCGGACGCGGTTTGAAGCCGCCATCTCGGCCGCCCGGCCGGGGACCGCCATCACGCGGGCCGCTCTTGGGGGCCCCGTGCGGCTTGGGTTTCTGATAGTCGCGCGGACCGGAGTCGGGGCTGCGCGGCCCGCCGCCCGGACCGCCGGGCGGACGTGAAGACGGACCGCCGGGCCCGCGATAGGGGCCTCGGTCGGACGGCGGACGCGACGAGCCGCCGGGGCGGTTGCCATGGGGAGGTTTCATTGTTCCGTCCCTATAGCCCGAGTGCATTCGCCTGCACAGGCGGAGAGGAACGCCGGAGGAAATCCCAAGCAACGCTTTAGCCCTGGCGGTTGTCTCTCTGGCTATCAGCGCAACCGACGGTTTGGGCCTGATCGTCATGGCCGGGCGTGTCCCGGCCATCTTCGCACCGCCGTTGAAGCAAGACCGGGCATGACGAAGCGGGCGCGGGACGCTCACGCCATCCGTGTCCGTGCCGGTCAGGGCGTGCCCCCTGCCGGGCGGCAGCCGACCGCCCCCATCGCAGCGCCGGCACCTCCACGCGCTGATGCAGCCAGGCGGACACGCCAATCGGCAGCAGGATCGACGCCGGCACCCACATCAACGTGAACAACACGGCATCCCCATCCGCCACCCCGCTCAAGGCCCCGCTCAACACCTTGTGAATCGGCTCGTTCACGAGATAAACGCAGTACGAAATCGCCCCCAGATACGCCGCTATGCGGCTGCGCAGCAGCGTCCCCGCCAGGCCAAGCCCGAACGCACGCGGTCGCATCTGCACCGCCAGGCAGAGCGTCCAGACCACCGGCGGCAGCAGCCGCCCGAACGCTCCCTGTGTCGCACAGACCGCAACTGCCGCCGCCAGCACCGCCCAATACTGCCGCCACCCACCGGCCTCGGACCGCACCACCGGCAGGCTTGCCACGCCCAAAGCAAAGAAATGCGCCTTGTTTGGCAGGAACGCCCGGCTGAATTGCCACAGCTCGGGCGCCGACAGCCGCCACGCCGCCCCTGCGACCGCCAGCCCCAGCAGCACCCCGACCAGCCGCCGCGGCCCGGCCGCGTGCAGCAGCAAAGCCAGGACATAGAACTGCCACTCGGTGGACAGACTCCACGTCGCCCCCAGGAAACTGACCCACACATCCGGCAGCACCGCCTTCGGAAACAGCCCGTGCGTCATCGTCAGATGCGCCAGGATCTCCGGCAGCCAGGTGCGCGGCCACGCCGTCACGCAGATCGATTGCGCGGCGTTGTCCGGCCCGATCCAGGGCATGTCGGAAAGCCCGCAGGACCAGGCCTGCAGCGCCACCGAAACCGCGAACACCGGCAGGAACACCGGGAAGATCCGCGCCGCGCGGGCGATCAGGAACGCGTCGGCCCGCCTGTTCGCCCGGTCCAGCGCCTTGACGATGACCAGGCCGCTCAGCACGAAGAACAGATCGACCGCCGCGCCGCCATGCGACACCAGGCTCTGCACGACATCCGGCAGCATTGCGAACGGTGCCATATGGCCCAGCAGCACATACACCGCGAGCATCCCGCGCAACCCGTCGAGGCATTCCAAACGCTTCATGCCGGCAGGATGCCGGAAAGCTGTAAGAAAAAGGTTAACGGGAAGCGGAGGGTTGCAATTTTAGCGACGCCGCGCTACCTGACCGCGAAATCATTCTCCGCTGTGGTACGGAGGTGGCCTTCGCCGGGCCGCCTCTTTTTGTTTTGGACGACGCGAACGTGGACGGAAACGAACCAACCAACACCCTGGAAGCCAAGCTGGCCGCCATCATCGAGCCCCGGCTCGAGTCGATGGGCTTCGAGCTCGTCCGCGTGGCGGTCCTCGGCCGCGAGCGCCCGACCGTCCAGATCATGGCCGATCGGCGGGACGGCTCGCAGATTTCGGTCGAGGATTGCCAGCAGATCAGCCATGACGTGAGCGCAGCGATCGACGTGGATGATCCGATTCCCGGCGCCTGGACGCTGGAAGTCAGCTCCGCCGGCATCGACCGTCCGCTGACCCGGGTGAAGGACTGGAACCGCTTCGCCGGCCACCTCGCCCGCGTCGAGACCTATTTCCCGCAGGACGGACGCAAGCGCTTCGCCGGGGTTGTGCTCGGCGCCGACGACAACGCCGCTAAAATTCGCCTCGACGACGGTTCGGAAGTCGTGATTCGTCACCTGGACATTCGCCGGGCGAAACTGGTCCTCACGGACGCCCTGATCGAAGCCACCGCAACGCCGCCGCTCGCCAACTGACAGAGGTTGCCATGGACACCGCTATTGCCCGCCCCGAATTGCTGCTGGTTGCCGATGCCGTCGCGCGTGAGAAGAACATCGATCGCGAGGAAGTGCTGGAGGCGATGGAGCAGGCCATCCAGAAGGCCGGCCGCGCCAAGTACGGGCACGAAAAGGACATCAGGGCGACCATCGACCGCAAGACCGGCGACGTCCGCCTCTCGCGCTGGACCGAGATTGTCGAGACGGTCGAGAATGAAGAAACCCAGATGGGCAAGGCCGACGCGGCCAAGCTGTTCCCCGACAAGTCGGTGGGCGAATTCGTTGTCGATCCGCTGCCGCCCATCGATTTCGGCCGCATCGCCGCGCAGACCGCCAAGCAGGTCATCGTCCAAAGGGTCCGCGAGTATGAGCGCAAGCGGCAATACGATGAGTTCAAGGACCGCGTGGGTGAGATCATCAACGGCGTGGTCAAGCGCACCGAATACGGCAACCTGATGGTCGAGCTCGGCCGGGCGGAGGCGCTGCTGCGTCGCGACGAATTGATTGCGCGTGAAAGTTTCCGCAACGGCGACCGCGTGCGCGCTTATATCTATGACGTGCGTGAGGAACCCCGCGGCCCGCAGATCTTCCTGTCGCGCACCCATCCAGGCTTCCTGGCAAAACTGTTCGCCCAGGAAGTGCCGGAAATCTACGACGGCATCATCGAGATCAAGGCCGTCTCCCGCGATCCCGGGAGCCGCGCCAAGATGGCGGTGATCAGCCGCGATTCCTCGATCGACCCCGTCGGCGCCTGCGTCGGCATGCGCGGCTCGCGCGTCCAGGCGGTGGTGCAGGAGCTGCAGGGCGAGAAGATCGACATCATCCCCTGGAGCAGCCAGGCCGCCACCTTCGTGGTCAATGCGCTCGCCCCGGCCGAGGTCACCAAGGTCGTGCTGGATGAGGAAGCCGGGCGGGTTGAAGTCGTCGTCCCGGATGAACAGTTATCGCTGGCGATCGGGCGGCGCGGCCAGAACGTGCGGCTGGCGTCGCAGTTGACCCGTTGGGATATCGACATCCTGACCGAGGCCGAGGAAAGCGAGCGCCGGCAGGAAGAATTCCGCCGCCGTTCCGGCCTGTTCGTCGAGGCGCTTGACGTCGACGACATGATCGCCGGCCTGCTGGTCACCGAGGGTTTCACGACCGTCGAGGAACTGGCGTTCACCCCGATCGACGAAGTCGCCGCGATCGAGGGCTTCGACGAGAACGTGGCCGAGGAACTGGTCCGCCGCGCCGAGGGCTTCCTGGCGCAGCGCGACAACGAGATGAATGACAAGCGCGTCGGCCTCGGCGTCACGGACGAGGTGGCGTCGATCGAGTTGCTGAGCCCGGCGATGCTGGTGGCGCTGGGCGAAAAGGGCGTGAAAACCCTCGATGACCTGGGCGACCTGGCGTCCGATGAACTGCTGGAAATTGTCGGCGCCGACAAAATGGATGAGGCGACGGCCAACGACGTGATCATGTCCGCTCGCGCCCACTGGTTTGATGGCGAGGAGACCGCTGGCGAGGCCGCCGCTCAGGAGGCCGATCACGACTGAGATCGAGGCTGACGCCGAGGCGGCGGCTGCGGAGGAGGATGAGCCGGAAACCGGACCGCTGCGCCGTTGCATCATCACCCGGGAGCGTCTGCCGAAAGAGCGGATGATCCGTTTTGTCATCGGCCCGGACCGCCAGGTGGTGCCGGACCTGAACGCAAGGCTGCCCGGACGGGGAATATGGTTGAGCGCGTCCGCGGATGTGTTAGGCTCGCAAAGCGCCGGAGATGAAGGGCGCCAAAAAGAACGGCAAGCCGGGGCGGCGGCGGATCGCCATCTTGTCCGGGCGTTTGCCAGGGCCGCGCGCGGTCCCGTTTCGCTGCCATCCGATCTTTCCGGCCTACTGCAAGCGGCGCTGGTCCGGCGGATCAGTGAAATTTTGGGCCTGACCCGTCGCGCCGGACAGGCTATTGCAGGATTCGAGAAAGCGCGCGAAGTGCTGCGCCTCGGACAGACTAGCCTGGTGGTGCAGGCGTCGGACGGCAGCGAGGCGGAGCGCAAGCGCTTCCTCTCCGGCTTCGGTCCGGAACTGACGGTGGTCGATCCCCTCCCGGGCGCAGCCCTGGGCCGGATCTTCGGCCGGGACCATGTGGTGCACGTCGCGGTTGCGCCGGGCAAATTGGCGGAGTCGCTCGTCGTGGAGGCGGGCAGGCTGGCCGGGTTGAGGAACGGGTCCGCAAGGGCCATGGGGTCCGCAAGGACCACGGAGCGGGAAACCGCGCCGTTGAACGATGAAACGGGTGCCAACGGATAAACATGAGCGAAAGCAACGATCAGGACGGCGGCAAAGGGCGGCTCTCCCTGCGTCCGGCAGGGCGTTTGGAACTGGGACGGACCGTCGACGCCGGCTCCGTAAGGCAAAGTTTTAGCCACGGCCGATCAAAGGTCGTGCAGGTGGAAGTGCGCAAGAAGCGTGCGCCGCTGCCCAATCCTTCGGCTGCGGCCGGCGCTCCGCCGCCGCCGCCCGCCGGTGCCGCGCCCGCGCCGCGCCCGCAGACCCAGCCCGGACGCCCTGCGCCCGGGGCCGGGCGGGCCCTGACCCAGACCGAACAGGCCGCGCGTCAGCGCGCCGTGCTGGAACAGCAGCGCGAAGCCGCCAAGCGCGAGGCCGAGCGCCGCGAACAGGAAAAGATCTCGATCCTGTCCGCCGCCGAGGAAGCCCGCCGCCGCGAGCAGGAAGCCAGGAAGGCCGCGGAGGAGGAGGAACGCCTCGCGGCGGACCAGGCGATCCGCGACAAGCTGGAAGCCGACGCGCGGCGCGCCCGGGAAGCGGCCGAAGCCGCGGCAGCCGCGGCGCGCACGCCGGCCGAGCAGGAAGCGCATGAGGCGGAGGAAGAAATCCGCGCCGCCCAGCCCGCGCCACCGCCTGTCGTCGCCCAGCCGCCCCAGCCGGTGGCGAAAGCGCCGCCGGCAGCCAAGCCGGCACCCGCCGGACAGCCCTCCGCGACGGAGACGCTGCGCCTGCGCACCGGCCGCCCCGAGGACGAGGACGAATCGCGTCCGGCCCGCCGGACCGGCGCCGGTGGCGTTCCGGCCCGCAAGCCGCCGGTCGCGGCGCCGAAGAAAAGCACCGACGACCGCCGCCGCACCGGCCGCATCGACGTCCAGGCGGCGATCGAGGGTGCCGACGAAAAGGTGCGCTCACTCGCCTCCGTGCGCCGCCAGCGCGAACGGGAGCGGCGCCAGGCCGAACTCGACCGCCTGCGCGCGGACCAGGTGAAGGTGGTGCGCGACGTCACCCTGCCGGACCAGATCACCGTGCAGGAACTCGCCAACCGCATGGCCGCCCGCGCGCCCGAAGTCATCAAGGCATTGATGAAGATGGGCGTGATGGCGACCATCACCCAGTCGCTCGATGCCGACACCGCCGAGCTGGTGGTGCAGGAGTTCGGCCACCGGGCTCGCCGCGTCTCCGAATCCGATGTCGAAATCGGGCTGGAGGGCGATGCCGACGTCGATGAGGATCTGATCCTGCGGCCGCCGGTCGTGACGATCATGGGCCATGTCGATCACGGCAAGACGTCCCTGCTGGACGCGCTGCGCTCCGCCGATGTGGCGGCGGGTGAGGCTGGTGGCATCACCCAGCATATCGGCGCCTACCAGGTGACGATGCCGGAAGGCGAGCAGATCACCTTCATCGATACCCCGGGCCATGAGGCGTTCACCGCCATGCGGGCCCGCGGCGCCTCGGTGACGGACATCGTCATCCTGGTCGTCGCCGCCGATGACGGCGTGATGCCGCAGACGATCGAGGCGATCCGGCATGCGAAAGCAGCCAATGCGCCGATAATCGTGGCGATCAACAAGATGGACAAGCCGGATGCCAATCCGGATCGCGTCCGGCAGGAGCTGCTCAGCCACGACATCGTCGTGGAAGACATGGGCGGCGAGACGCAGGACGTGCTGGTTTCGGCGAAGCAGAAGACCGGCCTCGACAAGCTGATCGAGGCGATCCTGCTGCAGGCGGAAATCCTCGACCTGAAGTCGAACCCGAACCGCACGGCGGAAGGCACGGTGATCGAAAGCCGCCTCGACCGCGGACGCGGCCCTGTCGGCACCATGCTGGTGCAGCGCGGGACGCTGAATCAGGGCGACATCATCGTGGCCGGTTCCGAATGGGGCCGGGTGCGTGCCATGCTCGACGACAAGGGGCGGCATCTGCAAGAGGCCGGTCCGTCCGCGCCGGTGGAAATCCTCGGCCTGAGCGGGGCGCCGGCTGCCGGGGAGCCGTTCGTGGTGGTGGAAAGCGAAGGCCGCGCGCGGGAGATCACCGAGTTCCGCGAACGCCGCCAGCGCGACAAGATTGCCGGTGCGGCGGTGGGTGCCCGCGGCACGCTGGACCAGATGCTGGCGCGCATCCAGGCCGGCGAGCAGAAGGAAGTCGCGGTCCTGATCAAGGCCGATGTGCAGGGCAGCGCCGAGGCGATCCAGTTGACGGTGCTGAAGCTGGCGCACGAGGAAGTGAAGGTGCGCGTGCTGCTGGCCGGCGTCGGCCAGATCACCGAAAGCGACGTGCAGCTTGCCAAGGCGTCCAGCGCGGTGATCATCGGCTTCAATGTCCGCGCGACATCGCAGGCGCGGGAGCTGGCGCAGCGCGAGAGCGTGGATATCCGCTACTTCTCGATCATCTACGAGGTCGTCGACGACATCGAGAAGCTGGTCAAAGGCAAGGTTGCGCCGAAGGCCCGCGAGAAGTTCCTTGGCTACGCCGAGGTCCGCAAGGTGTTCAACATCACCAAGACCGGCAAGGTGGCTGGCTGCATGATCACCGAGGGTGTCGTCAAGCGCGGCGCCGGGGTTCGCGTGCTGCGCGACAACGTGGTGATCCACAACGGCGAGCTGTCGCAGCTCAAGCGGTTCAAGGACGACGTGAAGGAGGTTGCCCGCGGCTATGAATGCGGCCTGTCCTTCGCCAACTTCGAGAACCTGCAGGAAGGCGACGTCATCGAGTGCTTCGAAGTGGAGATGGTCCCGGGTTGACGAAGAAGACTGCGGCGGGGCCGACCCAACGGCAATTGCGCGTGGCGGAGGAAATCCGCCACGTGCTGTCGGGGGTGTTTACGCGGGCCGAGTTCCGCGATCCGGAGCTGGCTGCCGCTCATATCACCGTCAATGAAGTCCGCATCGCCCCCGACCTGAAGCGCGCTACGGCGTTCATCTCGCGGCTGGGACGGTCGGATGTCGAGGTGCTGCTGCCGTCCTTGCAGCGGGCCACGCCCTATCTGCGCGGGCAGGTGGCCAAGGCGCTGCGACTGCGGGTCGCCCCGGACATCGTGTTCCAGCCGGACCATGCGCTGGACTATGCGATGAAGATCGAGGAGCTGATGCACAGGCCGGAGATCGCGCGGGATCTGGAAAAGGATTGACGCCGGCGATCGGCTTGGGTTGAATCTAGCCTGTCTGGACAGATCAGGAGGTCCCGGTACTGGATTGGCAGTTGCAGGATGCGAAGAACCGCTTCAGCGAGGTCGTCAAGCGTGCGCGGGACGACGGTCCGCAGACCGTGACCGTGCATGGCCAGCGGGCGGCCGTGGTCGTCTCGGCGGCGGATTACGACACGCTGGTCAAGCCGCGGATGTCCTTTGTGGACTTCCTGCTGACCGACGCCGCCTGGCCCGACGACGTGGTGGACGCGATCAACGACCGCAGCCCGGATACCGGTCGCGACGTCGATTTCTGATGTATCTGCTTGATACCTGCATGATCTCGGAGGCTCGGCGGAAAAGCCCGCAGGCGGTGATTTGGCTGCAAAAGGCTCAGTCCGAAACTCTGTTCCTGAGTGTCATCACCGTCGGCGAGGTGATGAAGGGCGTGATGATGAAGCTGCGCACCGATCCCCCCGCGGCGGCATCGCTGCTGCGCTGGCTGGATGAGTTGCGATTGGTCCACGCCGCCCGGATCTTGCCGGTGGACGATGCGGTGGCGACGGGGTGGGGGCGGCTGACGGCGCAGCGCTCGCGGCCGGTGGCCGACGCGCTGATCGCCGCGACGGCGAAGGTCCACAACAAGGTGCTGGTCACGCGGAACGCCACGCACTTCGAGGACACTGGTGTGGATGTGATCAATCCTTGGGCGCTGTTGCGGTAGGTTGGTGGCACGTAGCTTGCTGCCCGGTTGAACCCCTCCAGCGAGAGAAGGACGCCGATGCACACGCTCGATCAGCTCAACGCCCTGTCTGCCGAAGACTTCGTCAACGCGCTGACCGGCGTATTCGAGCATGCCGCTTGGGTTGCCGAAGCGGTGGCGCCGCAACGCCCGTTCTTCACGGTGACCGCTTTGCATGACGCGCTGATGCAGGCCGTTCGCGAGGCTCCGTCCGATGCTTGCCTCGCCTTCCTGCGCGGCCACCCGCCGCTGTCGCCCAAGGCCCTGGCGGATCCCGGGCTGACCTCCGAATCCCGGTCTGAACAGGGCGGCCTCGGCATGGCGGCGCTCGGCGACCGTCTGGCCCGGTTCGAGGCCGCGTCGGCCGCGTATGAGGCGCGGTTCGGCTTCCCGTTCATCGTCTGCGTCCGCCGCCAGACTCCGGCGTTCGTCCTCCGCGGCCTGGAACAGCGCCTGGTCAACACGCCGGATGACGAAATTACCGCCGCCCTGGCGGAGATCGGCCATATCACCCGCCTGCGGCTGGTGGACCGGGTCGATGGCCCCGGCATGCCGAAGACCACCGGCCACCTGTCCTCCCACGTGTTGGACACGGCGCGCGGCAAGGCGGCCGAGGGCGTGCGGATCGAGCTGTTCCGCGAAGGCGTGCTGATCAGGCAGGCCGTCACCAACCGCGACGGCCGCACGGACGAACCGCTGCTGAGCGGCGAGCCGTTGCGTATCGGCCGCTACGAACTGCGCTTCCATCTGGGGGATTACTACAAGGATTGGCCGAACGCCGCCGAACCGCCATTCTTCGACGTCGTACCCATCGGCTTCGGCGTGGCGGAGCCTGAGGGGCAGTACCACCTGCCGCTGCTGCTCAATGCCTGGAGCTATACGACCTATCGCGGTAGCTGAACCTCACGCGGCGGCCATCCGCACCCGCAACGCCTCGGTCAGCTCGTCTCGCCGCGCCCATAGCGAGCGATACCACGCGATCCGCGGCGCCACCTGGTAGGCCAGCATGCGGTGCTCCGCGACGTGCCGGCGGCCGGCATCGCCGAGGTCACGGGCAAAGTCCGGCAGCGCCACCAGCCGCAACAGCCGGGCGTGGAACTCGGCCGGGTCGCGGAACAGCAGCCCGGTCCGCCCGTCCTCGATGCTGTCGCCGTAGACCACTGTGCTGGCCAAAGGAGCCACCCGGCAGGCCGCCGCCTCGATGAATTTCAGGTCGGATTTCGCCCGGTTGAAGGTGGTGTCGGATAGCGGCATCAGCGACACTTCGGACTCGCCGAGCAGCCGCAGGTAGGTCTCGTAGTCGCAGGTCGGGGTGAACGCCTTGTGCGGCGTCTCCAGCGCATCGAAGAAGCCCTGGTCATGCACCACCTGGAACCGCAGCCGATCGGCGGCCTTGCCGGCGACGGCGTTGATCGCAGGCATCAGCGGGCGCCAGTCGCGCTCCCGGTTCAACGCCCCGAAGAACAGCGTGATCGCCGGCATGGCGGCGAAGTTGCGCACCTCCGGCAGCGACACCACGGCGTTCGGGAACACCGCGATCTCGGGGTTGTATTTGCGCAGCGCCTCCGCCATCGCGATGGTGCTGGTCTGCAGCGCATGCACGCCGCGAAACGTCAGGTCGCCGCCGACGCGCATCATCTGGAAATGGTCGGGGTGATCGTCGAACTCGGTCACCACCAGATAGCCGGCCGAGGTCAGGCTTCGCACGGTCGCCAACCCGTGCTCCCCGACCAGCACCGGGCGGTGCAGCACGAAGATGCGCGGCGTTTCGTCGTTCGGCTGGCGCGGATACACTTCCGAGGTCAGGATCGCCTGGACCGCCGGATCGGTTGCGATCGCCTGCAGCGGATGGACGACCCTTACATGCGACACGCCGCCCACCGGAGCCAGCATGTTGCCGGACAGCATGACCGGCTGGCGCGGTTCCTTGCGCACCCGCCAGGTCAGGTGGCTCGGCGCCGCGCGGCGGGCATACACCGCGGGATCAATGCCGAGCGCCACCAGGCCCGGGGCAAGCGCATCGGCGAACGCGGCCGCCTCGTCGCGGTCGGGTTCATACGGTGTGACGTCGCAGATGGTCAGGCCGACCTGCAGCAGGAGGTGGTGCATGGTGTCCTGGCTGAAGCCTTTTGGCGGCTCCGCCCCGCCGCGCAGCAGCGTTTCGGCCGCGCGCCAGTGCTCCGGGTTGGGGACCTGGATCAGCATGACGCCGTCGGGACTTAGCGCCGCGGCGTGGCGGCGGAGCAGCGCCCCGGGTTCGGCCGCATGCTCCAGGCTGCCGCGGTGGATGATGCAATCGAGGCCGTCTTGCAGGTCGGGCGGCAGCGTCTCGGTATCGGGTTTGGCGTCGAGGCCGAGCAGCCGCGCGGCGGGATTGAGCTGCCGGTAGGCCGCCGCCAGGCCGCCATCGTCGCTGCCGGCGAACAGCACGGAGCGCGCCGCCAGCGGGATGCGGTCCAGCAGGTCGATGTCTTGGGGGGCTGCTTGCATCGACGATCCCGCGCAATGAACGAAGCGGCGGACCATCGAAGGTTTCAGCCGATCGGCTGGAGTTCGTAGGGGGAATCATGCTGGTTCCGCAAGCACCATCGGCGGGCTCCGGGCGCGACGCAGCCGGGATTGCGCCGCAGCGCCGCAAGGGCGTCGAGCTGGCGCGACTGGCACTGTTGCAGCGCTGCATCGGGCGACAGTTGCGGCTCGGCCCGGGCGGCCCGTTCCAGCGCGCGCGCCGCCCGGGCGATCATCCGTTCGGCCGCGATGCCAGCGCCGTGGCAGGTGGCGAAGCCGGCTCTGGCGGCGAGCCATTCCGGCAGGGCGGAGGGCGGCAGGCTGGCGAAGCGGGGAACGACAGCGACGGTGTCCGCCCAGTCCCGCCATTTCGGCCGATGAATCCGGGCCAGCGGGCGGATCGGCACCCACGGAACGCGCAGCGTATCGGCCACGATGATGCCGTGCAGCGCCTCGCTGAGCAGGACCCGGCAGCGTGCGATTTGGGCCAGGATGTCCAGCGGCTGGCCGCGCGGATCGATCAGGGTGACCCCGGCGATATCGGCGGCACGTTGCCAGGCGCCGCGGGCCGCGCTTTCAAAGTGGGGCATGAAGCCGATGGCGGTGCTCGGCGCGGGTTTGATCTCTATCGCGTGCGGCAGCAGCACGGCCGGGTCGCCGAGGCCGATCTCGCGGGGCAGGCCGAGCGTTGCCGCGGTGCGCGGGCCGCGGACCCAATGCACCGTCCAGGTCGCGTCCAGCGCCGGCTTGCCCTCGTAGCCGCCATAGGCCGCGCCGGCGACAAGTTTGCGTATTTCCGCCGGATGCCGCCGATCGAGCACGGAGCCGATGCCGAGGAAGCGGGTGGCGGGGTCGTCGTCGAAGAAGCCGGGCAGCAGCGCGGGCCACAGGACGGTGTTCAGCTCGTCGCCGAAATTGCTGGTCTCGCCGCGCCAGCGATACAGGATCACGCGGCGACCGGGGTTGCCGTCTGGCGCACTGCCGCCTCCGTCGCGCGCCAGCCGAGGGCGGCGCGGATGAACCCGGCGGCATAGGCCAGCCGCCAGCGGACGCCGAGCAGCAGGGTAGAGTGTCGCGGCACCAGCGCAGCCGGGGCGAACAGCGCGGCGACCAGCATGCGGCGGGGCAGCTCCTTCCACACCGTGTCCGGGCGGCGCAGCAGGCGGCGGGTCAGCACGGTGGAGGCGCCCTGCCAATAGAGCCGCGATAGCAGCCAGGCCGGATCGAGCCGGCGCGCCTGGATCTGGTGATGCACCACGATGCGCGAGTCATAGCGCACGGAGTAGCCGGCATCCTGCAAGGTCCAGGCGAGCTGGACTTCCTCATCCGACAGCAGCGCGTCGCCGTAGCGGCCGATGGCGGTGCCGAAGCCGCCGGCGGCGAGCAGCGACAGGACATGCACCACCATGTTGGCGGCATAGGGTTCGAGGTTTTCCGGCACCGCGGTGGTGCGGTATTCGCCGTTGCCCTCGTGCTCGATGATCGACAGCACGCCGCGCAGGGAACGCGGCCACCAGGCGGGCAGGGGGGCCTCCCATTTCGGCAGGATGCGTCCGCCGATAAGGGCGGGGCGGCGGCCGGGCTGGGCGATGGAGTCGAGGATGGCCTCCACCCAGTCGGGGGCGGGGATGGCGTCGTCGTCGATATAGGCGATGAACGGGGTGCGCGCGGCCCAGGCCCCGGCGTTGCGGGCGAGGCTGATGCCGGGCTGGTTGAGGCGGACCAGGCGGGCGTTGTGTTGGGTTGCCAGTCCCGCCAGGTCCGCGGCGGCCGGGGCGGCGGAGGCGGAGTCCACCAGCAGGATGGTGAAGCGGTCGCGCGGGACGGTCTGGCGGCGCAGCCCGTTCAGGCAGTCGCGGACGTATTGGGGGCGGTCACGGGTGCAGATGCATACGGTGAGGTCCATGGCCCCGACCGTAGGCCGGAAAAGTTGATAAAGTGTTAAGAAAGCCGGGAAAATACATCAGTCCGGGTTTCCGGATGCGCCAGCCCCGCCTATGCCGCGGCCGATCGCCTCGACGCGCCGATGGCTTCCTTGACCGCGGCGGTGACCATGGCGGCCGTGTCGGGAAGCCGAGGGAACGGCGCGGCGGCCTGATCGGCCAGCCCGCCATTGGCGAACGCGCCCAGCATCAGCCGCGCACTCTGCCGCATCGACTCCAGATCCGCCGGCAGCATCGGC
>NZ_CAJATU010000055.1 GCF_903944925.1 uncultured Rhodopila sp.
CGCCACCGGTGGTGCCGGTGATCCCGGCAGCGCTGCTGACCCCGGCGCCGGAACCGGCTCCCCCGCCGGTGACCGCGACTGACGCGGAAGTTGCCAGCTATCTGGTTCGCGCAGTGACCTGGGGGCGCGGACTGCGAGAGCAACTGCTCAGCGTGGCGGAGTTCCTGGGAGGCGAGAAATGACGATCCTCACGGTTGCCGCGTTGCACGCCGCCGCGCCTCGGGCCGATCCGGGTATCTGGCTGCCGGTTCTGACCGCGGCGTTCGACCGCTGGGGGATCGACACTAAGCGCCGGGTGGCGGCGGCGCTCGGCCAGTTCGCCGTTGAGGCTGGCGACGATTTTGGCGAGCTTCGCGAGTGCCTTAACTACACGCACCCGGAACGGATCGCTTCGGTGTGGCCTTCGATTTTCCCGACGCCGGCGGCTGCGCGGCCCTATGTCGGCGAGCCGGAAATGCTGGCGAATCGCGTCTATGCCGACCGGGCCGGGAATGGCTCGGAAGCAAGCGGCGACGGCTGGCAATTCCGGGGCGGCGGTCTGCCGCAGCTGACCGGCCGCGAAGAATACGAGCCATTCGCCGCGGCGCACGGGCTGACCCCGGAGCAAGCCGCCGAGTGGGTGGCCTCGCCCGAAGGTGCCGCGATGGCGGGCGCGTGGTATTTATCTTGGCGCGACTGTCTGCCCTTGGCGGATCAGTGGATGTTGACGGCGATCACGCGGCGGGTGAACGGCGTCGCCATGCTCGGCTTGCAGAAGCGGAGGACAGCCAGCAACCGGGCGCTGGATGTGTTGATCGACGTTTAGCGGATAGAGTGCCCGCTGCTGAAAAGGAGAACTGCCATGCAGCGCCTCCGGTTTCTGGCCTACGACGTGCTGCGACGACGATGGATCAGCCGCCGGCCTCGGTCGGACTGGCTGGGGCAACCCTTAAGTCTTGCTTGATGGTTCGCTCGCGTCCGCCGGCAGGCGTCAACCGCCCGATCTGCCGGGCCTACCTATATAGGCGGCCAGGGGTCGCGCGGCCCCGCACCATGAAGCCGCCGGGGGCAGCCCCGGCGGCTTTTCTGTTATCTGGCCCGGACGATCTGCTTCCGCGGCGCCGGGATTGCCCGGAATGCCGCCGCCGCCGCCCGGACGTAATCCGCCACGTCCGGCGCCACGGGGACAGCGCGCTTGCCTGGCGCGTGTTCCATCTCCGCGATGGATGTGCCGGATCGGCCGACCCGGCGCCCAAGTTGGGCGCAGGACCAGCCGAGTTCGAGGCGAGCCGCGCGGAGTTGGGCGGAGGTCATTCTTTCGCCGCATCCTCGGCCGGCAGCAACGACGTTTTGGCCCGGCGCAAAGCATCCTCGGCGGATGCCACCAGGTCGGCCGCCACGCGCGAGGCTCGGCGAGCCTCGCGCAATTCGCGCGCGGCGAGCGCAATTCGCTCGTAACTCGCCGTCCACGCATGGCGCGGCCACAGATGGCGGCCGTGCTCGGGCGAAGCAGATACCGATACGTTCATCTCAGCTGCCCGCAGGATGATTTTGCTGGCCCACCCCTGCAAGGGCCGGTCAAACACGACCCAGACTAGACCATCCTCCCTGATTTTGATCTCCGTTCCCGATGTCGGGGTGCGGAGAATCACGATATCGGGAGTGGGATACGGGTGGGGGCCAATCAATACGACGGCGCAGGAATCTGCGTTGCCTTTGCGGGCAGCCGCAGCCAGGGCGACGTTGAGATCAGCCGGGTCGCCACTCTTCCGATAGGTCGGGATGGCCGCGGCGATCAGCGCCGCCGACGCTGGATCGCCAAAATCGAGCGATTCGAACGGGGCGCTGGCGGCGGCGATCTTGGCCCACACGGCCTCCTCGCCGCCGAACTCGATCATTGTGAATTTAGCCATTGCAGTTCTCCTTGAAACCGGGGCCTCGGCCCCGACTGCCCGATTACGGCACGTCGTCGCCCGGCGCTGCAGGGCGCCAAGTCACCCGGCGAAATTCCAGCCGGGCGCCGGCGGGGAGGGTTGTCGCGCCCTCCGGCAAGCGGGGGCCCGAATACTGGGCTACCACCACGTCCCCGACCGTGGTGGTCGGAAGCGTCACCCGTGCCACCGGCACGGGAACGCCGAGGAGGGCCGCCAGCACGGCGGCGGTGTCGGCATGGCCGACAGCCGAGCCGGCAGCCAGGGCCGCGCGGGCCTCGTCGTGCGAGGCGGCGCGGACCGCCAGAACGCTGCCATCGGCAACGATCTGGAGGGGAAAGGCATTTAGAAGCATTTCAGTCTCCGTTTTTGATATTTACGCCGCCAACCCGGCGGCTGGTGGGGCGCCCTAAAGGTCTAGGGGCGCGCGGTCCCAACACAATAGGACCGCGGGGCGCCACGGCCTGACCCTCATGATCAGGCGCCCGCTCGGGGTGCCGAATACGTAAGGGCGGCGCCGCAGCACCACATCAAACTCCCTCCGCCACCACGGAAGTGGCATGTTCGGCCAAGACAAAATGAAAGTCATTTTATTCCTCCTCACATGTGCCGGCGATCATCGCCGGCACGTCTCGCACGTCGATTGCGCACGCAACGCGGATTGCGCCATCGAACATGTCGCAATCCGGGAATTGCCAGGCCGCGTGCGGCTGCACGTCGATCCGCAAACCGGCCGCCGTAGCGGCTTTTGCGGCCGCCGCTACGGCGGCCAGCACGCGGCCCGGCAACGCCGCTTCTGCTGCCTCGATAGCAGCTTTGCGTTCCGCCTCCTGGCGGTCGCATTCAGCCGCTTCCTCTTCTGTCAGAGTCCCACCGGAATAAATCCAGTCGGCTTTGCCGGAATAATTTGGGTCATAAGACCCGGTAAAAAAACGCCCCATCTCGGCCTCCTGCGCCTCAGCCGGTCCGGCCATCCCGTCCCGATGCGCCAAGATTTAGCGCGTCCGGCGCGGGATGGTAAGCGAAAAATTAGCGCGGCGGCGATTTGAATCAGGAAGCGCGCTGCCTCGCCACGATCGCGCGTGCCCGCTGATACCCGCTGGTGGGCAGACGGTCGCCACCAGCGGACATACCAGACACCTCCGCGCTGGCAGAGGCGGAAGGTGGGGCGCTCGGCGCGGGGGCGTGCCAATTTCGAGCCTCGTAATCTGCCACGTCAGCCGCGCGCACACGGATCAGCCTGCACCGTCGCCTCCGGTCGCCGGTGGGATGGCGGGTCCGACGTAGCGCCAGCCGGCCGCGCGCGCCTGTTCGGGAGTGTGCTGGTCATATGTTGTCGCCGGCATCCACCATCGACCACCCAACATGGTTGCGATTACAGGATTTTTCCTGCCTTTCTTTGTCAGCCAATGCCACTTGTGTTTTTGGCGTTCAGGCGGCGCTTTGCAACGCATCGGAGGTTTGTCAGCCATCAACCCCCTCCATCATCACAGCGCAGACGGCGTGCATTGCCCGATCAGGGTCGCCTCCCCCGCGCTCGGCGCACCCCCGGACCAGCGCGCGGGCAGCACGCGCGGCGGCCTCAGCCACGGTCGCCAATTCCTGGCCCATCGCCTCGTCCATCATTCGGTCAAGCATTCGGTCGGCCAGATTCCAAACTGCCATATTACTCGCGGGCATCGTTGCCTCCCTTCGCCGGAGGGGGCGGAAGCGGGCACCAGTGGGTGACGCCTCGCAGCCAGC
>NZ_CAJATU010000056.1 GCF_903944925.1 uncultured Rhodopila sp.
GACGGTTGCCAACGGCTGCACCGAGGCCGAAGCGATGGCCGCGGCCGACATGGTCGGACGCCTGCTCGAGCGCTACGCGCTCAGCATGGACGAGATCGAGATACGCACCGCTCGCTGTGTCCAGGCCGAGGTGCCGCTCGGCGGCCGTCGACGCAGGCCAATCGACGGCTGTGTGCGGACGATTGCCCGCTTCTGCGACTGCAAGGTCTGGCTTTCTCGCGCCGCCACCCCGGACCCGCTGGCGGCGGACTTCGACGGGATCCGGATCGGCAGCTGCTACGTGTTTTTTGGCTTCGAGACGGACACCGCGCTCGCGACCTACCTGTTTGCCGTCATCGACCGGGCGGTCACCACCGAAACCTCGGCCTTCAAGCGGAGCAATATTCAGTTCCGCGGTGTGCGCCTGCGGCAGGCTTCGGCCAGTTTCCAGCACGGCGTGGTGGCACGCGTATCCGAACGGCTCGACGCCATGCTCCGGGCGCGGGACTCGGCGGTCCGTGCTCAGGGCTCGACCGGCACCGCCCTGGTAGTGGCCAAGCATCGTGTGGTCGAGGACGCATTTCGCGAGACGGATGTCCGGCTGGTGAGCATCAGCGCGACGGGTCGGCGCGTCATCACGCCGGCATTTCGGGCCGGTCGGGCTGCGGGCGATCGGGTCAATCTGAACCGCCCGGTAACCGGCGATCCAGTGAGGCAACTCGCCTGACGCGACCGTGGGACCGGCAGCGCCAACGGGTCTATGCGTGGGAAGAACGCATCGTGGCGCCATGCGATCCAACCGCCCTGCCCTTCCCGGCTGCACAAGCGATGGTCGATGCGATCTGGTCGGACATGGGTTTGCGCTACCCTCCGGCGGTGGTGCCGCTTCCTCGTCAGGCGTCCGGGACGATCGGCCGTGCTGACCGACTGTCGGTAGCGCTCGGCGGGGAGACCCCGTCCTGGTGCCTGTTGCATGAATTGGCCCATGCGATGACAAGTCACGCGGACGGACGGTCTGACGGGCACGGTCCGATTTTCATGGGTATCTACGTCTGCCTGCTTGAGCGCTATCTCCGGCTTGACGTGCAATTCCTGAGCGCTTCCCTGCGGGAAGCCGGCATCGAATTTGTCCGCAACGCCCGGCCGGTGTTCGTTGATCCTTGAGTTGAAGGAACCCGGCATCTGCCCGAACCGTATTCTGTGAGCCTGTATCCGGTCCTTTTCAGCCCGCGGAACCACGTCGAGCGGTCGCACCGGTCGTGTATACTGAGAGATCCTCATTTCCCCTGATCGGAGTCGAGTCGCCGACAGTTTCTCCCGAGTCGGCCGCAGCGCGCGTGGACTTTACTGGGCGCAGCCAACAGTACGACCGAGGACTTTTCTGGGGATTCGTGAGGACTTTTGTGGGACGGCCAAAAATGCGTTATATGTGCAGAATCAAACATTTCCGAACTTTATCCCGTGGATTCTTCTGGGACCACTTACTAGTAACTAAATCAAGTATCTTCGCTAGTAGCTTGATCCCAGAAAAGTCCACAAGGACAAACTCCGGGCAATGAGGCACAATGGACGCCATGGGAAAGGTTCACGACATTCTTGAGGAGCGCGGTCGCCAAGGTGCTCTCCTTGCCGATTTCGATCGGATGGTCGTAGAGGCCGCCTCCCACTATCTTGGCGACGAAGAGAACAGCATAGGGTTCCTATATTCCGGATGGTGCCAAGCGGCGTTACCACATAGAAGGCTCGCTAATGAAGCGGGTTGGCAGATCGAGAGTGAACGGATGGCCCTCGTTGTTGAACCCGGAATGCGGCCAACTGCGAGCGGCAGACCTGAAGCGGTTGGTGTTCCCTATGGTAGTCGTGCGCGATTGATAATGATCTATCTTCAAAGCGAGGCCATACGGACTCAATCGAGAGAGATCGTGCTCGGGCGAAGCCTAAGAGAATGGCTAACGAAGATGGGCATCCCGGTCGGGGGCAAAAGTCTGAAAGACGTGCGTGATCAATGCGAACGGATCAGCCGGTGTCGCCTAAGCCTAACGGTTCGACATGGAAGCAGGGTTGGCCTCTCTAATCAGAATGTAGTTGACACAGCTATGTTTGTTGATGGCGATCAACCAGGCCAAGGTAGCCTCTTCACGGAAACCGCACGGCTTTCGGAGGGATTTTACGATCAACTCAGGCGTCATCCGGTTCCACTACAAGATGCCGCGATCCGAGCGATCGCTAACAACTCTATGGCTCTGGATGTGTACGCTTGGCTGGCTTACCGCCTCCATTCGCTGGACAAAGCCCGCCCGATCTCCTGGAAAGCGGGAAAAACGCAATTCGGCGCCGGATACGGTCGGATGGATCACTATAAAAATAACTTTCGTCCTATCCTGGCTCTCGCGTTGGCCGTGTATCCCGATGCGAGGGTTGAGGAAGACGAGCGTGGGGCAGGCCTTCTCCTATACCCGTCAAAGCCACCGGTGCCGAGTCGAGCAATAGCTCTCACGTCGCGTTCCCCCCAGTAGAGTCCACGCGATCACAGCACCTTCCGGATTTCGGCATATCGGCGTTAAGCGCTGATGGACCGACACTTATGGTACGGTGGATGGCAACTCGTGGCCGGCCCGCACCATTCTCCCAGTAAAGTCCACGAGTCGCTCTGCTACGAATGTTCGCCGAGCGGAAAGCTGGTGGCGGTGAACGGTCGTTCGGACGCCGGGAGAAGCGCCAAATAGCGAGGGCCCTCTAACAGGTCTGTAAGTTGGTATGCCGCTCTAAGCGGTTAGGGCATCTTCCTCACTTCGCACCTTAGGAGCCAGAAGACCTCAATGCCGCTCAGGCGTTGGACTCATTCCCAGTAGAGTCCACAACCCAGAGGTCGTCAGCAGCCGACCGAAACCCCAGTAAAGTCCTCGCCGATCCCGCCGTGAGTTTGCGGTTTAGCCTTCGGTTCAGATTGTCCCAACCGCTCGCACCCGATCGCCCGTTTTCGAGCGGCTCGCAGGTCCCAGTAAAGTCCACCGCGAAATGCCTCGATCGACCACGCTTGGGACCCTGACAAATCTCCGATCCAATCAAGTTCCTTCGGTTCGGGTTGCCGAATACGCCTCGTACAAGCGGGCCATCTCACCCAATAGATAGTCACCGAAATCGGGAGCCACCCGCCGATCGATGGTGAGGACGAAGTTGCGGTCGCTCGACGTGATCTTAGCAACCTTCACCCCATCGTTCGAGGACCAGTATTTCTTTTGGCCACTCGAACTTCGCCCTTTTGAGGGCAAAGATTTTGACTCACTCTCAGACTGTTCCGTTGGTCGTTGCAAAAACTCCTGCACAGCGTCAAAGCGCTTGTCAGAGGGCGCCACAACGAACGCAGAGTCCTGGAGAAGCAGTTCAAATGAACGACCTTGGCCAGACGCCTGAAACAAGGCGCACAGCTCGAGCCAGCGATCTCGCCCTGTTCCTGGTGCTGATCCTATCGCATTGATCAAGGCGTCAGGAAGCTGTGAGGCAACGGAAATCATCCGAGATACAGTGGTCTTATCGACACTAAGCGCCGACATGATTGTCTCGCGGTCATAATTTGCCGACTCTAGTTGTCGTGCAAATCGCGCGCGCTCTATAAAGGAGAGATCCGCTCGAGCACTGTTCTCCTGACCTTGTGCTAAAACAAGTTCCCGATCTGAAAGCTGCTTAACGACAGCCCGAACCGGTCGTCCGAGTTCCAGGGCAGCACGAAGGCGCCGATGACCAAAGGCAACTTGGTATCTGCCGCTTACATCCGGATGGGGTCGGACAAGAATGGGCGACCCCTGCCCCTGCGCTCTCATTCCTTCGCGCAACGCCAGATATCCATCATCATCTCCTCCCATTCTGTCGGGGATAAAGGAACCGTCGACCAGTTCAGGGTCGATTTCGACAACTAAGTCGCCTGCAGCTATACGGCTTTCAAGATCTCTGGCGGCGTCGGCCTTAGCAGCCAAATCATCAATGGTTCGGGTCACCGCACCAAAAGCACCCCGTGCTGCGTATGCCAACGCGGGGGGTCTAGCGACCCGAGAAGCTGACCCATCCTCGTCCGAAATTGCGGCAGGGTTCTTTTCGGAGAGTCCAGCAAGTAGGTTTTTACGTGCCATCAACCCCTCCCCCACGCAGCATGGATAAGATGTTCTATTTCGCCATTGACGGCGTCTAGGGACTCCATCGCACGATCATATGTTGCCGCAGTAAATTGTCTTCGCTCTACTTCGTAGAGCGTTTGTTTCGTGATACCGGCATCCGAAATCGCTACGCTCTTGAGCATCGGGTTAATGAGAACGTGTTGCCCGAAAAGAGAGCGCAAGAACGTTACCATCTGCGTCTGGGGGCCGTCAGACGGCTCGTAGCGTGTTATGAGATAGCGGAGCCAATCATAACCCATACTGCCGCCGGCATTCTTCAGGTGGCTCAACACGTCTCCCATCATCAGAAGGAATTGGCACATTGACATGACATCAAGCATCTGAGGATGGACGGTAATGAGTACGCCGGTAGCAGCACAAAGCGCTGCCATAGTGAGATAACCAAGTTGCGGCGGGCAATCGATTATAACCACATCGTATTCATCGCCCACTTCGCCTAACGAATGATGCAGACGAGCAAAGAAGGCCGGACCTCGCTCTGCGGTAGGCTGTGTCGCGAGAACCCGTGGCGTGTCGTATTCGAACTCCATCAGTTCAATGTTGCCTGGCACGATATGCAGACCAGGGAAATTGGTTTTCTTGATGACGTCCCGAAGTGGACGCCTCTCGGCGTCATATCTGAGCGCAGCGTAAAGCGTTTCATTCGGACCAACGTCAAACTCTGGCTGGAATCCAAAGAGGGCCGACAGACTCGCTTGCGGATCCAGGTCAATCGCCAACACGCGATGACCGGTCAGGGCCAAATGCTGAGACAGGTGAGCGGCTGTGGTCGTTTTGCCGCTGCCGCCTTTGAAATTCACAACAGCGACCACTTGAAGCTGCTCGCCTTCGCGTCGCTGTGGTACGTAGCGTCTGCTGGGGCGACCGGTCTCGTCGAGATAATGCCGGAGGTCTACTATCTGCTGTGCTGTGTAAGAGCGGCGACCGCTTGCGGACACCAGCGGATCGGGCCCCTTCCCTTCCAACGATAGATTTCTTAGATAGCCACTCTTCACCCCCAGCAACTTCGCTGCCTCGCTCACCTGGAATGCCCTTAGGGTCTTCTCAGCCGATGGCGGAAACAACTCAAACCGATGAGCCTGCAACTTTTCCGACAACTCTTGAGCGTGACTTCGTATGACGTCGTCGATATCGCGCGCTTGGTCCTTTTTTGCGATTTTGGTGTCCATTGCCCTCGTCCCACATGCGATTCCCCCGCAAAGAATCGCCTGAAAACGCACTTACACGTTTTTCGGTCATGTGCGCAACCGAAAGCGGCTTTCAAACCGACGTAGCGAGTTGACGGCCGTCAACTCGAGGATTGTTCGGAGTAATCGATATTACGATTGTGCTCGCGCACCGTATCGGGCAACGTCGATCCGTCGAAGTTGACGGCCGTCAACTCAGTTCAAGGCGGGGTTAGCAGAGTTGCGGACCCTAACGAGGGTCGCCTGGAATGGGCCAATGGGAAAATGTTGCCCTGCTAACGGTGGGGGCCTCAAATGGGCGGCTGATCTGGCTGTCGGGGTCATCGTTGATGGCAGTCATCCATTAACTATCGTAACCGACCAGGCGCCAGCGCTCCTTGCGCAGTCCTACCGAGCTGGCCTCGGTGTAAAATAGGAAAAATGCCGACGACGGCTTTCCAAACAAGATGACAAAGCAGCTCGTCGCAGCGCCAACAAGCAGGTATCAGGCCTGCAGGGGCCGTCTTGACCTCGGGTCCCCACGGCACTTCGGCACAGGCGGTAACCAGCGTCCGGCTTACAAGCGTGTCAGAGAACTAGGAGGCGGCTGTCATGAGAGAGACGCTCAGGTCCAGAATCCTGTTGTGGCAGCCGAGCATGACGGGGTTAATGTCAGGCCGTCTGCGGCCCTCATCTGCGGCAGAATCATGCCATCCGCCGGACAGCGAGTGTCACGACAAACTTCGGTAAGCTGCGATAACCCGGATCCTGTCATCGATGGTTTCGACGCACCTTCGCCGGGCACATATCCGCAGCTCTGGAGCGACTGCCGCGTCGCCGCCGCGGTGGCGGAAGAGGGGGAAGCCCAGCTTAAAACGCCGATGCCGGAAGGTGTGATTCGCAGCATCTGTTGCGGGACGACGCCTTCGTTGAAGGGATCTGAGGATTGCGGTACCGGGCCAAAGCAAGGACACCGAGGTCTGTGAATCCGTTCATTCAAGAAGCTGGCGAATGAGAGATTTTGCCAGGCCAAGTGGTATACGGAGAAGAGATGTGGCCATCGCTTTCCGCTTTAGCGGCGGCCTGACAGTCTGAAGGGGTTGATCCCCGCAGCCTTTGCCGGCGTCCACAGCAGTCAGAAGCCGAAGGCCGCGCGCTGCGCTGGTCCGGTGGCGGATAGCACGGCATAATCGGCTTCGGGCGGAGTCTGGCGGATGACCTGCGGGCCAAGCTGCGGCGCTGAACGCCGCCATCGATGCATTCAACCGGGTGCCGAGTTGCCGTGCCGCGCCGTCGGCGAAGCGCAAGTTGACTGCAATGAAACCCTTTTCAGTGCACGGGCGCTTGCCGCCCTAAGCGCAGGCAAGTTGAAGCCCCATCCGAGCGACGGCGAGACGGTGACACCAGTACCCCGGTAAACACCTGGATCAGGCATTGGAAGATGGCCTTCGAGGAGGCGGATGTAGAGCTGCGCGAACCGCTGGAGGATCTCCACCTTGACCTGCAGACGGGCGAGATCGAAGACGCGCCCGCTGCGCCAGGACGGCCGGAACTTTGCTTCGGCAGTGACTAGCGGTCACGCTCCGCAGCCGGGCAGCCAGAGACGAGGATGCGCATCCCGGGCGCTTGATCGCGGTCTACAGCACGCCGTTGAGCGGGTGTGCCTCGAACGGGTCGCCGAGTTCGAGATAGACGTCGAGCACGGCGTAGCTCTTGTGGCGGCCGAGCTGCTTGAGCCGGGTGGGATGGATGCCACGCTCCATGCCGGTGCTCAGCGCACCGCGCTTGAGGCTGTGGCCGCCGAGGACGTCCGGATCGAAGCCGGCGGCTTTGGCGCGGGCCTGGATGATGCGGGCGACGGTGCCGGCATCGATCGCAGCATAGCCGACGCGGGGCAGGGGGGTATTGTTACCCTTGCGGCCGCGCGGCGGGGTCCAGATCCGCCGGAACACCGGCCCGTCGGCAATGCCGGCGGCCAGTTGCCATTGCCGCAGCGCCCGCACCGGGCAAAGCTCGGTGCTGCCGTAAGGGATCGCGACGGTCACGGCGCCGCCGCTGCGCTCGCCCTTGGAGAGCGGCAGGGTCAGGCGCAGGCCGCGGTCGCACGGTTCGAGATGCTCGACGCGGACCGCGGCGAGTTCGGCACGGCGCAGCGCGCCGGCGAAGCCGAGCAGCAGCAGCGCGCGGTCGCGCAGCCCGGCGAGATCGGTCTCGATCGGTGCCAGGATCTGGCGCAGGATCGCCGCGGTGGCGGCGAGTTTCCGGGCCGGCATGTCGCCGGTCTCGGCGGCATGCCGGGTGATTCCGGCCATGGTTTCGCCGACCGCGGCCTCCGCGGTGGGCACCGGGCAGCCGGCGGCGACGTGCAGATAGCGGATCGCGGCGCGCCGCAGTGTCAGGGTGCTGACGCTGAGGCTGCGGCCCCGCCCGGCGGCGAGGAAGGCGGCGACATCGGCGGCGCGTCCGGGCAGGCAAGGCAGGCCGTAGCGATCACACCAGTCGCACCAGGCGCGCACCCCGGCGCGGTAGGCGCGCCTGGTGTTGCCGGCCTTGGCGCGGCCGGCATAAGCGCCGGCGGCGCTGCGCGCGGTGGCGAGGGTGCCGTCATGGTCCGGGATCAGCGCCGCGGCGGCGTCGCCGAACCAGTCGCGCACGGTCGCCGGCGGCCGGCCGAGCGGCACCGGCGGCAAACCGTCCGGCAGGGCAGGGGGTCTGCCGCCGCGCCGGGCGGTGCGGCTGGCCGCAAAATCTCGCCATGCAGGGCATCCGGGGGGTTTGGCATGCCGCAGCGTAGCCGGTTTTATGTATGCGCGACAAGATACCTTATCGGGCATACATGCGGGCGAATCGGCTTACCGCGCCTTTCAACATGGTTGCCATAATTATCCAAGAGGCTCAGACTCTTCATAAAGCCGACGCGCATGCGGCGCGGTGCGCGCACACGGCGCGGGCCGCTCCGGTCCGGAAGGCGCAGCCGGAGCAGGGATGATCGGAGGCGACCGGATGACGGCGGACGAACGGCAGAGGCTCTCCGGCACCGCACTGATCACCGACCAGCCGGCAACCACTATACCATCGCCTCTGCGGCCGGTCAGCCCCGAGACGCAGCGGCTCTATAAAGCGGACTGGGCATCGTTCGAGGACTGGTGCAGCGCCCGGGCGCTGACCACCCTCCCGGCCGATCCCGCCACGGTGGCGGCATTCCTCACCGAAGCGGCGAGGAGTGTCGGCACCGGTGCGCTGGGCCGCCGCGCCGCGGCGATCGCGGCCGTGCACAGACAATGCGGCCTGGTTTCGCCGGCCGGCGATCCGGCGGTGACGGACATCCTCCGCCGCACGCGCCGCAGCGCCACGCCGCGACGGCCGCCGCCGGACAAGCCGGCCGCGCTGGTCCGTATGGCGACGCGCTGCCCGCGCGATCTCGCCGGCCTGCGCGACCGCGCCCTGTTGCTGCGCCGGCGGTCTGGGCCGCGCCGCGCTGGTCGGCCTCGATGTCGAGCATATCCGCTTCACCTCGGCGGGTGCCGAACTCTCCGCCCGCCCCGCCGGCGTTGACCGGGCGAGCGAGCATCCAAGGAATGGGGCCCAGCATGCAAAGGAGAGGACCACGATCGTCGTCCCGCGCGGCACGCGCCTCGCCGTCTGCCCGGTGCAGGCGTTGCGCGACTGGCTCGACGGCTCCAGCACGCGGTTCGGACCGGTGTTCCGGAAAATCGATCGCTGGGGCACGATCGAACATGACCGCCTCGGCACCGATGCGATCCGCCGCATCCTCGCCCGCCGTGCTCCGCGCCGCAGCCGCCGGGCGCGCAAGGCGACGGCCGCGTGAGCAGCGGTGCCAAGGCACGGCACGCCGCCGCCGCAAAGGCGGCGCAAGCGGCGGATGCCCTGCTGGCCTGGCTGGACCGCCAGCCACGGGCGGCCGAGCCGGCGCCAGGCGCGACGGCACCGGCACCGGAAGCGGCCGGCTCGGCGCGAAGCCGGGACGGGTGTCGCGCCACGAGCGCGACCCCTCCGACCGGTGGGGAACGGGACTTGCGTCACGCACCGCAACGCCTGGCGCACACCGACTGGCTGCATCACCGGCTGCGGATCACCGGTCCAGCGGCTGACCTGGCCACGTTCCGCATAGCGGCGGCCGGCGCCGGGACGATCCCCTGGCAGCTCGATCTCGACCGCATGGAGGAGGATTTGTTCCATCTGCTGATCGCCCCCCCGGCGCCGGCCGGAGCGGCGGATTCGCCGCCGCGCCGCCTCAGCCTTCCCGGCGCCCGCATCCTGGCCGGCCAGCTGCGCGACGCGGCGGTGCGGCGCCAGGAACTGGCCGCCGCCCGGGTCGGGCTAAGCCGGGCCTGCGCGTTCGACCTGCACGCCCTTGTGCCGGTGCCGGAGGCCGTGCTGTGGCATGGCCCCGACGATCCGCGGGCGCTGGCCTGGCTCTGGCAGCATTGGGGCACGACCGAGGCGTTGCGCCACGTCGCGACCGACGCCGACGTCGATGACACCGTGCGCGGACGCCGGGAGAAGGGGGAGGCGGTATTCACGGTCACCTTCTGGTCGGCCGACTGGACGCCCTGGCGGGCGCTGGCGCGGATCGCCGCGGACTGGCCGGCGCTGCGGTTCGAGACGCGCCCGAGCTACGACATGCCGTGACTGCCACCGCCGATCCCCCGCCCGATAGTCGCGTCGCCGATCCGGCCCGGCCAGCCACGGCGGATCCGCCACCGGCCGGCCCGGCGCGCGAGACGGGCATGGCGCCCACACTGTCGGTCGCCGGCTTCGACGGGCCGCTCGACCGGCTGCTTGACGGCGCCCGCGCGCAAAAGCTCGATCTGGCGAGCCTGTCGATCGCAGCGCTGATCGAGGCGTTTGACGCCGCGCTGCAAGCCGCGCTTGCCGACCCTGCCGGCGTCCGGCTTGAGCACTGGGCGGTCTGGACGGTCACCGCGGCGACGCTGACCGAACTCTGGTCACGCCTGAAGCTGCCCGCGGATAGTCCTGAAGCGCGCAGCGCCGCGGCCGAAGCCGAGGCGCTGCGTGAGCAGTTCATCAGCAGCGCTTTGACGGAGGCAGCGGCCGACTGGCTCGAACGGCAACCGCACCTCGGTCAGGACGTCTTTCGCCGCGGTCAGTCCGAAGCGAGCGTCTCCGTGCGCGGCGGCGAGCTGACCGACCTGTTGCGTGCCTGCCTGCCGGTTCTGCACGTGCCGCAGGAGCAGGCGGTCGCCCTGCGGCCCCGGCCGCCGCCGCTCTGGACCGCGAGCGACGCGATCCGGAGGATCACACGCCTGCTGCCCGGGCTGTCCGAGCCGGCGCCGCTGGCTGCCTTCCTTCCACGGATAGACGGCGATGCCGCGAAGCGGACGCTGCGCTGCCGCGTCGCGGTTGCCAGCACGCTGGTTGCCGGCCTGGAGCTGGCCCGCGACCATGCGCTGACGCTGGACCAGGATGCCGACTGGACGCCGATCCGGGTCTCCTGCCGGGAGCGCGATGTGTCCGGCGCGGGCGCCTCGGCGCCGCCGGGGTGACGGATCGGGTCTGACGATGCGGCCGGATGCGGGGTTTCAGGCACTTGATCTCAGCGTTCTGCCGGCGGCGCTATCGTTGCGCCGCGGGTTGTGGAAGGTTCCGGCCCGGACCGAACGAAGCGATCAGGATCCCGAATGACCGAGACGCAGACTGCACCGGATGCCGGTTTCACGGCGGCCGAACGGGCGTACATCCGCACCGAACTCAATATCTTCTTCTCGACCTTACCGACGGTGGCGGATGGCTTCCAACTCAAGACGTGGCGCGGCGGCCCCGACCGCGGCAAGCCGAAGATCTCCCCCGTGGCCAAGGGGCTGCTGGAGCGCGGATTGATGCGGCTGGACACCGGCGGCCGGCTGCCGCGGCTGGTGTTCACCGAGACCGGGATCGCCGCACTCCGCACCATGATGAGCGACCGCCGCCTCGCCGATCCGAAGAAATTCGCGCATGTCCGCCAGGAACTCGGCATCGATCCCGTGCCGGAGACGGAGGCCCTGCAGGACTGAGGATGCCGCTCCGATCCAACTTGCGTTACGGCGGCGGTCTGGCAGCGGCGCGGGCAAGGCGGGGCAAGGGCAAGATGCTGATAGGACCAACCCGGAGCCCGGCGATATCCTCGGTCTTCTCGCGCATGACAGCGAGGCCCGGCAGCAGGAGCACGGACGGTGAGCGGAACGATGACAACGGTCCATGAGACTGTCGAAGAGTTCGCCTTCGCCTGACAGGCATGGCCGGAGCACATCGGGCATCAGCGTTGACAACGCGGGACCGCTACCGCTTGCGCCGGATGCGCGGCAAGGGTGCGTCGCGCGATGCGCTCCCGTGCTGCGCACGCCCTTGCCCCGCTCCCGGCTTCGCGGTTGCCGGGGGATAAGGCGGCAGGATAGAACGGATAAGGAACACAAAGCGTCGTTCCCCGGCACGGCCGATCCCCACAGGAGCGCGGAGCGATGAGCGATGAGCGAACACGGCAATGGTGTCACGGGATGGCGGATTTCCTGCCGAAGGGCTGAAAATCCTGGTCGGGTTCCATCTGACGCAGCCTTTCTCGCGCAGTTGGGGCGCACCGACCGGCCTGCCGTCCTTATCCGAGTCACTGCCTCGCCGATTAGCTGCGTCGGCCGAGGTCCGGCCGCGTCAACCCCCGTCTCCGGCGCCGCGCCAAAGCGCGGCTTCGCCATGCAATCTGCATCAAGACCGGGTTGCCACGAGCGCAGACCCCCAAGTGGCCCGCGCCCGTCGCAACCCGGTCCTGCGCGCTTGCATGCCTCGGAGGTTGACCCGACCCGAAGGCCGGCGCTCGCCGATTAAGTCAGTACTCGTATGGCGATAAAGGAGATCGGAACGATGAAAACCGCACACGAGATTATCGATGAGTTCATTAGGGCAAACAATATTGACCTGAATGATTTCAACGAATGGTTCGAGGACGCCGGCTACCCGCAAGAAGAGGCCAACGTGCATGACTCTCGCTACTTGGAGCATCTACGAACATACGTCGAGGAGGCGGCCGATCCCGAGAGGGGCGCGGAGCGATGAGCGAACAGGACCGGGAGATTGAGCACCTGAAGGCCGGCGTGAGTTGTGCCGTCCTGCTGGAGCGGCTGGCGCCGGTGTGGCAGCTCGACCGCGCGGAAAGCACCCGCCGCAGCCTCAAATACCGCCGCGGCGCGGGCGAAATCCTGATCGTCAACCACGACGGCCACGGCTGGTGGGATCCGCTGAGCGACTGCAAGGGCGATATCTTCAGCCTCGTCCGCCACCTCGACCCCGGCCTGAGTTTCGGCGGCGCCTGCCGCCTGCTGCGCGATTTCGTCGGCATCGCCCCGGCGTTTCCCGAGGCCGTTCGCACGCGGCGCACCCGGGGAGCGCAGGTTCCCATTCCCGAGCGTTGGGACCGCCGCCGGCCGCTGTCGCGCGGCTCGCCGGCCTGGTGCTTCCTCATCGAACAGCGGGGACTGCCGGAAAGCATCCTGGTCGTTGCGCGCATAGCCGACGCCGTGCGGGCAGGCCCGCGCGGCAGCGCCTGGTTCGCCCATCGCGACGGGGCAGGGGCTCTGACCGGGATCGAAATGCGCGGCGGCGACTATCGCAATTTCTCGGCGGGAGGCGGCAAGACGCTGTTCCGCCTGCCCGGCGGCCCCGGCCGCCTGACCCGCGTCGCGGTGAGCGAGTCGGCGATCGACGCGCTGAGCCTGGCGGCGCTCGAGGGCGCGCGGCCGGACACGCTGTACACCGCGACCGCCGGCGGGATGGGACCGGGCACCGTCGCCGCGCTCGCGCAGCTCCTGCAGGA
>NZ_CAJATU010000057.1 GCF_903944925.1 uncultured Rhodopila sp.
AACCAGACGATCGTGGACATTAGCCCGCTCCCAGCAGGCTGACCGAAGTATCCCTCACGCGGAGCCAAATCGGTAGGCGGCCGACAGCTTACGCTTACGACCAATCCGTTGCCGCCTCGCTGCGATCCAAGGTGCCGCCGCGGGTATCAGGACCGATCGGGATCGGGGAAGCCCGTTGGGTAACCACCTCGTGAACCGAAGCGACCATAAAATGTCGTGTCGGTACGACTCGTTCGTTGACTCGTGATCGAAAGATGGGCGAACTTCTTCCATCAGCTTTCATAGCGTCTCATAGGCGCGGCGGGGTGCGGGCGGATGGCGACGGGTGCGGAGGCAATCGAAGCGATCGCGGGGACCACCGGGTTCTCGCCGGCCACTGTGCGCCGCGCTGGCCGAGCGCTCAGAGAGGCTCGTTCTGATTTGTGGCCTCAGTCCAGGCCCGGCGGTGGGCGGAACGCCAGCCATGTTCGTCCTCATCATCTAACGAATATTGCCTTAGCCCTTATGGGTGCTGATCCGATTACGGAAGCCCCTCATCTTGTACCGAAATACCGGAACTTAGTAATAAATGACTGGCTGAGTAGCCAGCGCGAAATTGAGGACTGGCTGGCTAGGCAGTCGATCGCATGTGATTCCCCTAGTGGGGAAGAGCGTGCACTTCAATCTTCCTTTCCATCGCCAATGCAAGCCAAGCTTGGAGACGCGATGGACCAACTGATTGATCAGTTCGCGCGTTCGGCGCATCCGGAAACCAATGGGTCACATTTCTATCCAGACCTGATGATCAATTTGCACGCTGGTGAAGGAGAGGATCCCCAGGCATCTTGTTATATCTTACAACCCAAAAATCAGGCTGGCGACACGTTCTCGCATGATGACGTCATGGACTGGGTCAGATCTCTTCCAGAAAGCAAGGACTTCCCCTTATATATTTACTCTTATCAATATCGTTACTCGCTTGGCCAAGCTGGACCGGACTTGCATCGGATGTCGACATCCGGGAGCTCGGGCAATCCGGGGCAACGGACTCTCCGTCGCGCCTTGGTGCGAAGGACAGCCACTATAACTTCGGATCTCATTGCCGTGCTCGCCGGCCTGTGGTCCGACACCCTTCGGCAAAGGAAAGGATAGGCCCGATGCCACGGCATGGTGCCCTCCCTCCGAACCTCTCACCGCGGGGTCTATCCCGTGAAGCGGCCGCGGAATACATTGGTATCTCGCCGGTCAAGTTCGATGAAATGGTCGTGGCCGGGAGCATGCCGCCGCCAAAGCGTATCGGCACCCGAAAGGTGTGGGACGTGCGTAAGCTCGATGCCTTCTTCGCTGCATTGCCCGGCGATGGAGAACGAAACCCCTGGGATACTCCGTGATGATCACCGTCCGCCGCCGATATCGCCACGTGGTGGAAGATCGCGACAGGCACGGCAACGTTCGTGTTTATCTGCGTCAGCAGGGCAAGCCGAAGATTCGGCTGCATGCCGATCCTGGAACAGCAGAGTTCGACATCGAATACCGCGAGGCTCTCGCCGCCGCGGCCAAGCAGAACCCCCAAAGGGCGCACCTGCGCACAGCCTCTCCGGGAAGCCTACGAGCTCTATGCGCGGCATATTATAACTCCGCGGAATTCAAGCTCATGCAGCCGCGGTCGCAGCGCGTTCGTCGTCTCATCCTTGAAAAGCTTTGCGATCAGGACGGGGACAAGCCGGCTGGGCAGTTGGAACCCAAGCACGTGCGCCAGATCAGGGATGCGCGTTCAGACAAACCGGAGGCGGCGAACGGTATCATAAAGGCGCTGCGGGCCGTCTATAGTCATGGGGTCGAGGCCGAATTGGTGCACCGCAATCCCGCCGCCAGCATCAAATATCTGCGTAAAGGGGGGGAGGGATTCCACCAATGGACGGAAGATCAGGTGGCACAATTCGAGGCCTATCATCCGATCGGCTCGCGGCCGCGGCTAGCGCTGGCGCTACTAGTCTTCACAGGACAGCGCCGATCCGACGTCGTGACTTTGGGTCGTCAACATCTCAAAGATGGATGGCTTTCATTCGTCCAAGCGAAGAACCGCCATCGGAATCCCAACCGACTGTCGATACCACTGCGCCGCGAGTTGGCAAGCATCATTGCCTCGACTTCAGGTGTCGGAGCTATGACCTTCCTCGCGACGGACCGAGGGACGCCCTATACACCTGAAAGTTTCGGCAATGTGTTTCGAAAATGGTGTCGGCAAGCTGGCTTGACCAACTGCGCTGCGCACGGCCTTCGCAAAGTTGCCGCAACCCGGTGGGCCGAAGCCGGGGCAACCGCTCATGAAATCATGTCCTGGCTCGGGCATAGGTCAATCAAGGAGGTGCAGCGATACACTCAGGGGGCAAACCAAAAACGCCTTGCAGCAAGCGCTCTCGCACGACTGCCTAGCGAACAAAACGCGCATACAATGTCCCACTTTGGCTTGGCCAAAAGGGAGTGGGACGATTTCAGCCCGCAATCCTTTGAAAAGCAAGGAGAAAAACATGCGTGGTGCCCAGGGGCGGAATCGAACCACCGACACTGCGATTTTCAGTCGCATGCTCTACCAACTGAGCTACCTGGGCATCGCCCGGCCGCGACCGCGACCGCGTTGGAGGCGGGTGCTTAGCCCATGCCCGCGTGACGATCAAGCCGCTAAATCGACCGGTCAGACCGTATCCGGAGACGGCGGCGGATCCTCGTCCAACTCGGCCGGAGGACCCGGTATCCGATACACACCGCTCAGCCAGCGGCCGAGATCGACCTCCTGGCAGCGCGGCGTGCAAAAAGGCCGGAACGCCTCGGAGGCGCGCCGTCCGCAGATCGGGCAGGTCGGCTGGGGCTTATCCATTCTCCGTCTCCAGGGTCCACGCCAAGTCTGGCAGGGATGGGTCGGCATGCAGCATAACCTGCCGCCCGGTCCGCTGCGCAAGATCGGAAAGTGCCGCGCTATCCGCGTGCAAGGCCGAAACCACGGACGGATGCGCCCGCACCGCCTTCATGCCGCGCGGATCGCGCCGGTATTCGCCCACCACCGCGCGCAACGCCGCAAGCCCCGCCGTCAACGGGCCGGACAACAACTCGTGCAGCGGCGGGTGCACCCGATTGCGGACGAGCTCCGCCAGGCCCAGCGCGGTGAAACCCAGGAACCGCGGACGCAGCGGATCGTCCGCCAGCGCCCGGACAAAATCGGGCGCCAGCGCCGCCCGCTTACGCGCCGCCATGCCCGCCAGGTCGACGACGATGCCGCCGGACAGGTTGCGCAGCCGGATCTGGCCGGCCAGAGCCGGCAGCACCTCCCGGTTCAGCGCCTCGTGCCGTCCCCGGCCGCCGGCCAGAGCGCCCCCGCCATCGACGTCGATCGCCACGAGGGCGGGAGTCGGCCAGATAGACAAACGCGCACCGCCCGGCAGATCAACCACCGGGCGGGACAGCGCGTCGATCGCATCCGCCACATCCTCGTCCATTATTGACACCGCCACCGAGACCCGCGCGCCCAGTTCACCGCGCAAGTCCGCCGCGACACCCGCATCCTCGACCAGCACCGGTGCATCGGGATAGCGCGCCGCCATCCGGACCACCGGGTTCGCCCCCCGGCGCAGCAAGCCGATCGGCCCGCTGCCCGATTCGCCCACCCGCGCCGTCACCCGCGGGCCTTTGCTGCCCTGTGCCGCGCGGGTGATGCAAATGGGCAGGATCGTGCCTGCGGTCAGGCCCTTGGCGCCTTCGCTGTCCGGCAGGAAGCCCTCGGCGCCGGCCAGGGCCACGAAGGCGCCCGCCATGGCCGGGACGGCCGCGATCACCCGGCCGATATGCACATCCCCGACACCGTCCGGCGACCCGGGGCGCCACAGCGAGTAATCGAGCAAGCGGTTGCCGCGCACCGCGGCGACATGCGCCTCCCCCGGGCTGCAGGCGACGCGGATCGATACGGTCACGGCACCTGCCAGCCGAACCCCCTCAGCAACTGCGCGGTCTCGAACAGCGGCAGTCCCACCACGCCGGACTGGCTGCCCGACAGGTAGCGGATGAAGCTGGCTGCATAGCCGTTGATCGCATAGCCGCCCGACTTGCCGAGGCCCTCCCCGGTGGCGACGAAGCGCTCGATCTGCTCTTTCGTCAGGCGATTGAAGGTGACGGCGCTTTCCACCAGACGCTCCCGCACGGTGCCGTCCGGGGCGGACAGGGCGATCGCGGTCAATACGCGGTGGCGCCGGCCGGACAGCAGTTCCATGCAGGTCCGCACATCGGCATCGATCTCCGCTTTCGGAAGAATTCGCCGCCCGGCGGCCACCACCGTATCGGCGGCCAGCACCAGGTGGTCCGGAAACGTCACGGCCGCCGCCTTGCCGCGCGCCATGCGCACGGCGTACAGCCGCGGCGACTCGTCGCGGATCGGCGTTTCGTCGATGTCGGGGGAAACGATATGGTCCGGTGTGATGCCGATTTGCCGCAGCAGCATCAGACGGCGCGGGCTGGAGGAGGCCAGAACCAGCGGGAGCGGTGTCACCCGCGAGTCGCGCGCATCAGTCGGAGCGGCCCTCTTATTTGAAGCGGAAGGTGATGCGGCCCTTGCTCAGGTCGTAGGGCGTCATTTCCACGTTCACCCGGTCGCCGGCCAGCACGCGGATGCGATTCTTGCGCATCTTGCCGCTGGTATGGGCGAGGATGGAGTGCTCGTTATCCAATTTCACCCGGAACATGGCGTTGGGCAGAAGCTCCATTACCGTGCCGCTGAACTCGATCATGTCTTCTTTTGACATCAGGCCCCATAAATTGGTTGATTCGGCGGGAACATGATGTTCGGCGCGAGGAAGGTCAAGCGTGGTTGCCGGATGGGTGGCATGCCGGCCCGCTTGGCTATAGGCTCGCGCCTCACCGCGCATGATGTTGAGAGGTAGGGTGCAAAGCCGCCTGGCGACGCAGGCGGCGAAACAGCGGGTTCAGGGTACGATAAGAAGCAACACGGCGAACACGATCAGCAGCGACTGAAAGTCGTGGTTGCCGGGTCGCCCGGTGCCAATTGGTGAATTGGCACGATGCCGCGAGGGGGGTAAAGAGTACCGCGTAGCGCCAACCGCGGTACATGCCCGGGACAAACCAACAGACGGCATGGGCGCCCTTAGCTCAGTTGGATAGAGCAACAGCCTTCTAAGCTGTGGGTCGGTGGTTCGAATCCACCAGGGCGCGCCACGGTCTCGGAGGCGGCGGTCCAAAATGTTGTGAACTGACAGGTTAAAATGGAATTACCAGGGTTATATGGAATCAGTGACAACCCCTGTGGAATCCGTGACAACCGATGGAATCAGTGACAGGTTAATCTGGAATCAGTGACAACCCCGGTCGAATCAGTGACACCGAATTATGGAATCGCTGACAGGGAAAAATGGAATCAGTGACAACTTAATCTGGAATCAAGCTATGTTTTAAGCGTTTTTCAATAGGTTGGCACGAGAGGCCAATGGCGGGGCTATAGAGTTTTCCATCCTGGCGGGTCGCCCGGATGGATCGGCGGACCGGAGGTCGAACAACAGAGGCACCCGCCTGCAAAGCGGGAGATACCGGGGGTGGCACCCGGACGGTTCTCCAAATCATGGCTTCAGCCCGCTGCCGGGCCGCTTCCGCGGGTCCGCCTGGTCGTCCAAGGGGCAAGCTTCACGGTTTGGTGTCGGCTGAGCCGGTGTCACTGCTCGCAGTGCGGTTGGACGTTTGGGACGTGGCCGAGGGCCTGCATCGAGATGCATGTGGCAGTTCCAACGCGCAGTTGGGGTGCGCCGTTGAGTGAGCAAACTCGTCACAAAGATTTCCTTGCCGCTTCGGCTCCCATAGATGGATGTGGGCAGCCGGATTAACGAAGCTACGCGCGCAACCGGAAGACCACCATCGGAAGCTTTCTGAGGTCCGCGATGGTTCTATGGGCAAGCCGAACGAGCGCAAATCGGTAATCGCCATTGCGGCGGTTAGAGGGCGCGCCCGCCCGGCCAATCCTTCAGGACGATCCCCCACAGGCGATCACACGGCGAGATGTTAGCGGCTCGATCGCTCATCATCGCCCCATTCGGCAGATTTGCCTATGCCGCTCGGCCCCCCTATGGACTAAGCGTCTCGGATACGTACTTATTACGACGTTCCTGCGGATAGCAAGCGGTCATGCCCTCATTCCGATTCGTCCACTGCGCCGACCTCCACATCGACAGCCCGCTCCGGGGTCTCGAAGCGGACCCAGACGCGCCGGTCGACCGCATTCGCCGAGCCACCCGGGACGCATTCAGCTCACTGGTGAAATATGCCATCGACCAACGCGTAGATTTTGTGCTTGCCGCCGGCGATTTGTATGACGGCGAATGGCAGGACTGGCGAACTGGCCAGTTCCTGATGAGCGAAATTGGTCGCCTCAGTCGCGCCGGAATTCCTTTCGTCGCAGTCAGCGGTAACCACGACGCGCGCAGCATCATTACGCGCAAGCTAACGATGCCGGAACCAGCCAAGCTGCTGCGGACCGACAAGCCGGAAACCTGGCATCCGCCCAATGTTCCTGGAGTGGCGATCCACGGACAAGGTTTTGCGACTCAGGCGGTCCCGGATGACCTCAGCCGTTCCTTCCCCGTGCCTTCGCCGGGCGAATTTAACATTGGGATACTGCACTCAAACGCGGACGGTCGTCCGGGACACGAGAATTACGCACCATGTAGCGTCGTGAACCTTCGCAACCATGGATACGATTACTGGGCGCTTGGCCACATTCACACTCGCGCTGTGCTCGGGGAGGATCCTTGGATCGTTTATCCCGGCAATCTCCAGGGTCGTCATATCCGGGAAGAAGGACCGCGAGGTGCCATGTTGGTGACCGTAACCGAGAACCGAATCGCTTCTGAACCAGAATTCGTGCCATTCGACACCGTCCGTTGGCTTCGCATCAACATGGACTTGAGCAGTGCGAATGACGAAGAGGCCATATTAAGCGCGGGTCGGAGATTATTGAATCAAGCAGTTGAGCAGGCCGACGGGCGATTGCTTGCGGTCCGCATCGTACTTTGCGGAGAAACCCCGGCGTACGCTGCGATAGTCCGGAATGGAACAGATATTTGCGAAAAGCTAAGGGCCGAGGCCCTGGCGGTCGCTGGCCGCGATGCGATTTGGCTGGAAAAGGTATCCGTCGATGTTCGGCCACCTCGGACCACAAGCGCTCTACCCAACGGGATATTGGCAGGAATCGAAAACCCCGACCTTGCTGCGCTGGGTGCCAGCGCAGCGGGCTACGCCAAGGACTTGATGGATCGGTTGCCGTCGTTGTCCTCCGAACTGGGCAACGAACATCCCGCTGTGCAGATGGGCAGAGATGGAACGTTACCCGCCGACATACTCGAGCGAGCCCGGACGCTGCTGCGTGCCGAGCTTGGGGAGGTTTGAATGCGACTGACCAGCCTTCGCTTGATCCGGTACGGGAATTTCAACGACGAATGCATCCCTTTTGAACCGATCCCCGGGGTTCTGAACCTCGTCCATGCCCCGAACGGAGGCGGCAAGTCAGTACTCCGGTCCGCATTCTGCGACCTGCTGTTCGGAATTTCCGGCAGTACCCCGATGGGCTTTCGCTACGGCTATCCGGGAATGCGGATCATGGCAGAGGCATCGACACATGATAATCGGCTGATCAAATTCGGACGCCGCAAGGGTCATGGCAACACGTTAATCGACGCCATTCAGTCCGAGCTGGACCCAGCTGTCGTCACAAGATTGCTCGGCCACACGGACCGGGTTCGGCTGGAGCGTTTGTTCGCGCTGGATACGGAGCGTCTGCGCCAAGGAGAAGCCGACCTGCTCGCGTCTGACGGCGACCTCGGCCAAGCATTGGCTTCCGGTGCAGGAGAAGTTCGCAACTTAGCTGCCATTCGCAAAAGTCTGCAAGATCGGCGTGATGGCTTGGCTCCGAAGAAAAAGGTGGCTGGGCGTCCATTCTATGCCGGGCTTGACCGTTACGTTGAAGCACGCAAGCGGAAGGACCAAAGCCTGCTGAAGCCCGATCACTGGGAAACATTAGAACGTAACTACCGTTCAGCCGAAGAAAGCCAAGCCGAACATAATTGCATCGCTGGTTCCGCGTCGGCTGATCTCGCTCGATTAGAGCGCATTCGTCGAGTTCGCCCGCTTGTCGCCGCCATTGATGAAGCGAACCGATGGTTGGAGGAACACTCCCATGCTCCAGTTCTCGATCCTGGCTTGGCCGAGCGCCTGTCGCAATCCCGAGAGCAAGTCATAATCTTCGAGGATCGCGCGAAACAGGACCGCGAAGCTGCGGACCGGACCGAGGAGGAACGTGCGGCGTTAATCGTAGACGAACTGCTGCTTGCCGAGGCCGATGAGATTGATCGGCTGGCGATGGACAGCACCGCAGCGCGTAATGCCCGTAACAAATTACCATCCATTACGGTGCAGGCTGCCGCAGAGGCCACTGCCATTGCCAGTTTCCTGAGAGAGCTTGGTCGGAGTCTGCCGGTAGAACGCGCAGCCGAGGCGGTCCCGCCACAAATGGCGATCAACCGCGCGCGCCGACTTCTCCAGGAATACCAGACCCTCAAACAGAACGAACAAGCAGGTCCGGCAAAGATACAAGAGCGAACTCGGGCAAGAGAAAAGGCGAAGGAAGAACTCCTGGCGTTACAGCCACTTGGTGACATGTCTGGTATTGAAGCTCTGCTGCGGGAGATTCGTGCGGATGGCGACCCGGCGCGACAGGCGAATGATGCCCAAGATACGGTCAGTTCCGCCAGGGTTGCGCTTACAACGGCAATGGCAAATGTGCCGGGTTGGAACGGTGACGTTGATGCCCTCGCCGGGATTGCTCCCTTGCCGATTGAAACCTATGAGCGACATGCGGCCACGATGGAGCGGGCCATCTCGGAGGCGGCGAAGCATTCGCTCGATTTATCCGCCGCCGAAGTGGAAAGGGACACTTCAAACGAAGCACTACAACGCTTGATCGGCCCCGCGCCACTGCCTGACGAGGCGGGCATGCGGCATTGCCGTATGCATAGAGACCAAGGGTGGCAACTGATCTATCGACGCGCATTCACCGCAGCCCCACCGACCTTGGACGAGGAAACGGCTTTTGCGGGTGTCATGGCATTGCCGCTTGCCTACGAACGGGCGGTTTCAGATGCCGACACGCTTGCCGACCGTCGAGTGGACGAAGCGACGCTGATCGAGCGCGCACACGCCGCACAAGTCACCCTTGGTGATGCTGAAACCAAGGTTCAGAAGCTGCAAGCATTGCATGAAGTCTCCGAGAGCGAGCGTATTAAAGCGGAGGACCTTTGGGCACGAACCTGCTCCATCTTTCCGTTTGATGATTCACCGACTTTGCCCGAGGTGCGGAGTTTTCTAAAGGCGCGGCAGCATGCAATTGACGCCCGTCACATTCTGCTTACGGCGGAGGCCGCAGCCGCATCCCTTTCAGCTACCCACTCGGCTTGGGCGATCCGATTGGCTACGCTGCTGGAACATCCCGAAGGGCCCGCTCTGCCCGACCTGCTTGTGGCGGCGGATCGGAAACTTTCTCAGGGCCGACAGGCTGAGCAAGCTCGCCTCACGCGTCAGACGCACGTTGAACGTGCTGAAGCTGATCTGGCGGAGGCCACGAATACCCATGAGTGGGCGGTCGCGGCACTCGGGACCTGGCGGGCTGATTGGGCACGTGCCATGACCGACCTCGGCCGCCCCGTAGATGAAGATCCGGCGGTCACCGATGACGTCCTCCAGGCGTTTACCGACTTGGGTACTACGTTCAAGACGCATGCTTCCTTGCTGGACCAAATCACCGATATGAAACGGGAGCTTGAGCATTTCAGCCGGGATACAACGGCGCTCGCAGCACGCATCGCGCCAGACTTGGCATCGACTGATCCGTTTCTTGCCATGATGACGCTATGCCAACGGGCAAACGATGTGCGACGTGTCGCCTCTAGTCATGAGGAGCGATCGCGCCTCGCGAAAGACGCAGCGACCAAGAGTGTAGTAACGCAGGGCCAATTGGATGATCGGCGGAGGGTTCTTCAGGCCGTACTGCTCCTCATTGGTGCCGAAACGGTCGATGCCGCTGAGGCGCGCCTCGCTCTGGCTGCCCAGCGTAGGCTTCATGCTGTCAACCTAACCAATGCCGAGTCACGGCTGTTGACGGAGGGCGATTCGTATCCGCTGGAGACACTTCGCCGAGAGGTTGCCGAGGTCACGACCGAAGACTTGCAACCAATGGTGGGAGTCGCGAAGCAGCGGCTCGGCGCAGCCCAAACTGCAGCGCAGGAAGAAGCCGCATCGGCAGCCCGGTTAAGGATGGAAATGCAGCAGGTGGAGTGTGGCACTGCGGCCCTCGACGCGGCCGCCGATCAGCAGGCCGCTGTCGCCACGATGGGCCGAACGTTGGAGGAGGCTCTGGTTTACCATGTGGCGGCTGAATTGCTGGAACAAGCTATCGCGTCCGCTGCGCAGGATGCGGAGCCAGAAATGCTACGTCGCATAAGTGTTCGATTTTCGAGTCTAACAGATGGTGCGTACTCACGGGTACTGACCGAGACGGACGATAATCTGAGCCGTCTTAGTCTAGTGCAGCGGGACTTCCCGGATGAGCGCCAAACAATCAGGGATTTGTCTGAGGGTACGCGTGACCAACTCTATCTTGCTCTGCGTCTCGCTGCCATCGAGGACTATGCTGATGCGCCGTTGCCATTCATCGGAGACGACATCCTGCAAACCTTTGACGATGATCGAGCCCTGGCAGCACTCCGTGTATTGCTTGAGGTAAGCCAGACCGTGCAGGTGATACTGCTGACGCACCATCGGCATTTACTCGACCTCGCGAACGCCCTGCCAGAGGGGTCTGTCCATGCATACAGGCTTGGTGCGATGGAAGAGGTCGCATAGGCACGCTGTGCCAGATTTATGCCTACTTTTTCGAGGTTTAAAGGTGCGAGACGGTGGGACACAGTCGCTTAGGTAAGATCCCGACGTCGAAGGAATGGAAGGCTGTCGTCGGCACTTACGCGGGAGCCGATGTCGGACGCCCAGGTGCCAATTTTTCCTCTGAAGTGGCTAGTCCGAGCTTCCCTCTTGCTCTTACTTTAATCCGGCGGAACTCCTGGAAAAACCGCCCAGGACCATCCATAAACGTAGCCATGTAATTCACAGCTATGTGATTGTACTTTCCGGGCCGGATCGACTCCAGTCCAGCCATGTAT
>NZ_CAJATU010000058.1 GCF_903944925.1 uncultured Rhodopila sp.
GCGATCATGGTCGCCGCCTGCTCGGCCTGGAGCAGAAACATTTTCTGCATCAAGGCGTACATGGCGGCCTGCATGTGCTGGTCAATCTTGACCTGCCCCGTGAGTTCGGAGACGGGCGCGGCGTCTGCGGCCTTGGCCGGGACAGCGGCGGGCGCCGGAGCGGCGTCGGGTTCGCCCGTGACCAGCACAAACGTCCGCTCCGGATGGCGATCGAGAGATTCGGGGTCTGTCTCGGGTGCCGCCAGCGCCGGGGCGGCCAGCAGCAGAGCCAAAACGGTGACAGCAAAACGAACCTGACTCACATGGTGTAGGGACAAACGCCCCCCTACACGGCACCCGTTTGCGGACTTCATTGCTGTTTCCTTTGCGGTTGATAGTCGTCGGGTGATAGCCTCGCCAACCCTCTTACGAGGGCGACGAAGGCGAGGACCGCCAGGAGAGCCATGGCGAGCCACATGGCGGCCCACGTCGCGGCCGTCGCCAGGGCGACGAGGCCGGGGTGTTGGGAAAGCCACCAGCCGAGCGCCAGCAGCCCGGCCAGGAGGTTCGCGGAGAGGTCCATGATCATCGTGCTCACGACCGGCCCAGAGATGCGGCAGGCACCTGATTGCCGCGTATGGCCATGCATTGGCCGTAGGCGACGTCGTACCGGTCCTGCGTGGTTTTTTGTCCTTTGGACGCCGGCAGGAGACCGACCGCGGACCCGCCCAAGGCGCCCGCTCCGGCTCCGATGGCAGCACCATGGCCGCCGCCGATCGCAGCGCCCAGGCCAGCACCAAGCAGGGTTCCGCCGCCGGCAATGGCAACCTGCATCCAATCCGAGTGCGTCGCTTCGCCTTCGACCTGTCCAGCCGCAAAGTGCTTGCAAAGCGTGTCGTCATCGGAAAACGCAGCAAGCGACTTGTGTGGCGCGGGCATTACTTGGACCGTCGGTCCTGTTGGCGTGCTTGCGCAGCCGGTGAGGGCGATCAGCGCCAGGCCAACGGCGACGAACGTGGGGGCGCCCTTTCGATGCCTCCGGTCTGCATCGGCGTGCGGCATGACACCGTTGACCGCCCGGGACAGCCACTTGGCCGCGGCGTCGCCGGTAGGCCATTGCCGGACGTCGGCCGGCGCGGACGCCGATCCCGTCGTGCGTGCGATCCAAGCACATTTTTCCGGGCAATTCCGGACATACCCGAGCAAGGTCGTGTGCGGCGGATCGCCCTGATAGACGGCATACGTCCAGATCGCATCGACCAACTCCACGAACCGATAGGCCGGGGCAGGCGGGTCGGGGATGCGGAACGGGTTGCCCTGCTCGACCACAGCATAAAGCCGATGCGGGCCGGTCATAGCGCACCACGACGATCGTGATTCAAATAGTGTAGGGACAAACGTCCCCCTACACGAAACCCGTTTGCGGATTCCATTTCGATACCCCTCTATTTAATTTATTTATTCACTGCTTATCCGGAATATACTGTTCTAGTCACCGTCTCCAAAATGGAACCGTTGGTCTCAGAAATAGCACGTATCAACAGATGTCATGGCAGCACAGCAGCGATCGTTCGAATGAAGCCATCCCGATCCGACCGCCCCGAGATCAGGCACCCTGCACAACCGGAGGTAAACAATCAATTGGCAATTTTCGTAGTCCACGCAGAAAAAAATCGATGGGAAGTCGTCTGCCGTAAGCGCAACAACTCGTCTCTGATATAGACTTCGTTTTAGCCTCTTTTGCCGGTGCCGGAATGGAAAGGCCCGCCGGCAGTTTGCGCTTATACCGTGCGGTCGATCCTCGAGATCAACCGCACGGGAACGCGTCAACGGATTGACTGCAACCGCCTGGGTGTGTGCGCTATGGTCGCATCGCTCCACATTCCCGGCTGGTGCTGGGGTGCCTCGGCTGCGGCGGCGATCGCCTGGCTAAGCAGATCGCGGATCTGCGAGGCCGTCTCCAGCGGCATGTTGGCCAGGGCATGTGCTTTGCGCAGTATGCCGCTTGAGTCATAATTCCGTGTTTGCAAATCGATAATGATGCGAGATCCGGCCGCCACGATCTGCGCGTCGCCGAACGTTCCGGATAGTGAAAATAGGCAGGAGGTGTTAGCAGAGCTTAGCTGCGGCATGGCTTGTCTCCATGTTGCGGTCAGGCCAGTCTGGACGTTGGACGCGTCCAGGCTGGCCGCCCCATCGGGCCTATCCCAGGGCTGGTTTGACGTTCTATTAAACGTCGGCCGCCACGTCAAGTTTGACGTTGCAGAAAAACGCGAGATGTCGTCAGGTGACTCTGGAGATCGGCGTGAGAAGCTGGACTTCGCTAACGCCCAGGCGTTCTGCGACGATGGTGATCGTGCTGAGCGTGACGCTCTTTTCGGTCGGAGTCTCGATTTCCCAAATCCGTTTTTGGGTCATGTCGCACATCTCGCCCAGCCGGGCCTGACTGAGGCCCAACCGTTCGCGGTGAAAACGGACGTTGTAGGCCAGTGTCCGGCGCACAGCCGACGGCTCCTTGACCGGCATGGGATCGCCCGGTTTGACTCGCTTGGCGCTCACAGCCCACTGTAGCCCGCTAGTTATGACAACTCTCCGCCTAACACGCCGTTTCGTGTCGCGTCCAATCGGGCGTGTAGCATGGGCGAGTCGTCGGGCGTTATAGCGGCGCGGTCAGCCCTGAGCCGGTCATTCCGCGCCCTTTCCGAGCAACCTTCCTTTTGACGATCTCCGGGCACAGTGCCCCGGGCGCTGCCCGATGCGCTTCACCGACCGTTCCCGTTGCGAGATATTCACATCCTGGGTTTTTTGGTTCGACTCTATACAAAATGAATGGAGCCGGTTTCTTTCGTCCCGGCGGAGTCCGGGAAAACCGTCATTTTTTCCCGCTCGCCGCCACAGATTCGCCAAGGCGGGCGGGCGAGCGCCGCCATCAGTTCCGCCGCCCTGTCTCGCGGGCCGTAGGCGGCCAACCGAAGCGCTTCCAATTGAGCGTACGGGCCGTGCGCTTTGCCCGCCGCAACCGCGGCGTCAATGATGTCCGGCATATTCGGGCTTGCCCCATGTCCCTGGAGCCGGGGGCAGGGTCTCACGCGGCGGCGCGAACCCGCGCCACTCTGAGCACGGCCGGATGCTGTATGCGCATTATGTGGACGGCCCCCCGTGTCAGGGGAGGTCGGCTTCGACGGGGCGTTCGGTGCTGATCATCCCGTCCATTCCGGCACGTTCTGATCATGCCGTAGCCGCAGGCGCTGAAGCATAAGCGCGGCGAACACCTGCTCCAGCGCCGGCTCCGCTGACCCCGCCAGACCCGGGAGGCTCGCGCGCGCCTCGTCCGCAAACTGCCGCGGTAGAACGAGGCCGGCTTCCTCCAGATAGGCGCGCCGCCACCATTCTTGGATCGGATCGCTGGCAGCGCGCAGCACCGCGTCAGCGGGCAGACGGTCACGCTTTTGATGCTGGTTCACCGCGGGATGGGCCGGCAGCAGGTTCCAGAGGTCGCCGCACGGCCAGGCTGACCAGGGCAGACAATGGTCCATGTCCAGGCTCTTTGCGGTCAATGCGCGTCCGCTCCAGACGCAGTGAAGGCCGCGGCCGGCTGCGATCAGGCGCAGGGCGCGCTCGCGAGGCAGCATGACGCCGCGGGTTGGCTCGGACCAGATCATGGCAGCCGCGAGCACCCCTTCGTCCAAGGTCCGTCCTTGCCCCGCGGCATAAACCCGCATGAGCCGGCACCACTCTGCCACCAGCGCCGGCTCAATCCAGACCGCGAACCGCCCGACCGCCCGCCAGAGTTCGCCCGGCACTTCAAGCGTGCCGAAGCCGGCCAGGAAATCCGCGTCGAGCACGATCTCGCCGGACAGGCCGCGCGCACGCCGCCGCGCGGTCGGCAGGACGGGACCGCCGCTCGGATAGGTCATGTAGGTCGCCGGCATGCGAGCGATGAGGTCGGCAGCTTCCTGCAGCGTGCTGCGCACGGCATCCGCCGCGTCGCCGGCGAACCGTGCACCCACCCGGAGATCGAGACGAGGTACCAGGCCGGCCAGCAAGGCGCGAAACCCCGGTCCCGCGAAGCCCAGCCCGTCGGGGCCGGCATTGCCGGGCGTCTGCGGCAGTCCGGCCCCGACCAGAGGCAGGTAAAGCCGAACCCAGTCGAGCGCGATCAGTCCGAGCGGGAGAATGACGCTGCCATCTTCCCGGTCTTGCGCGAGGCCGGCCTGACCGTCGGCAGCCCGGCAGAGGGCGCGCAACAGCCCCAGCTTGTAGGTCGAGCTTTTCTGGTCATTGAGGATGACGTGCCGGAGCAAGGGCAGGGCGCCGGTGCCATCATCGGGCAGGCGCAGTGCGACGCCCGTCCATGTGACCTCCGACCGGCCCATCTGATCCGGCGTCTCCGCGGTGCGGACGACCATCGCGCCGAGTTCGCGGGCAAGCTGTTCAAGTTCGGTCAGCGACACCGGGTGCATGGCCCGCGCCGCCTCGGCCGGACCTTGGCGCAACGTGACGGCTAGCACGCCGCCGGGACGCAACAGGCCAAGCAGCTTGCGCAGCGCGCGGGCGCGTTCGGCTGGCACGACGTGCTGCCACACTGCACTGAGCAGGATCAGGTCGAACGCAAGCCCGAGGCGAAGCGTTGCGGTCAGGGCGGGCAGGCTATCCGCAACCCAGCGCGCGCCCGTGCCGCCGTGATGACGCGCGGCTTCGGCGCGCAGGGCGGCGGAAGGCTCGACGGCAACGACATCGTGCCCCAACCGGGTGAACCAGGCCGCGTCGCGCCCGCTGCCGGCGCCGACATCCAACACCAGGGCGGGCGCGGTTGGCAGCAACCCGGTTAGCCAGCCATGCAGCCGGGCCGGGTCTATGGCTTCGTAAGCAGCCGCCTGCGCGCCGGCGTGCGCATCGTACCAGGCCACGGAATCGGGGACTGCGGTCATGTCGCGCGGAGCATAGCCGTTTGAGGTCGTTATCGAACCGCTTTTTGCCCGGTTCCGGCCGCCGGGGCAGGGGGTCGGGGTCTGCGTTCCACACCGCAGCCGGTGTCGGATTTACCCTTCGTTAACCCAGTTGTGTCACGATGCCCGGATGCCGAACCATGCTTTTGACGCCACGATCACCTTGGGCGATCACCACCTGACCGCGGTTGGCCTTGATTCCGGACACCGTGCTGATGCGATCGTTGATGCAGTCCGCACGGCCGTCCAGCGTATCGACGGCGCCGATTGGATCGACGTTGAAGTGGGCTGCTTTCCGCCGGACTGCCCGGGTTGGGTCACGCTCTATCCGCGTGGCAGCAGCGGTGCCATGCCGGACACGCCGTCATGGCACGCCCTCCACCACCAGGTTGAAGAGACGGCCAAAGCCGCACTGGCCGCGGCGGCCGTGCCGGCTTAGGCGCCGCCGGTCAGCCCCCGGATGCAGTGCCAGCAAGAGCGGTTCCTCTCACCGGCACAGTCAGGTAGATGGAGCGGCGCGCAGAGATGAACGGCCCGACGCGCAACAAATGCATCGCTCCAGTAGCCGAGTTCGCGCGCACGAACGACATCCGTCGCGTTATAACCCGGACACTGAACCAGGGCTTGTAGCTGACACGAACCGGCTTGCAGGGTAGCCGCTCATACGGTGGCCGATGCTGCCATGAGGAAATGGGCAATGGCAGGATCCGCCGGATGGTTGACCGCGGTTGTGTTGGCTTTCGCGCTCAACGTCGTGTCCTGCGGTCCGGCCGTGGCATGGGGTGACGAAGGGCATGAGGTCATTGCCCTGATCGCACAGGCGCGTCTCGATCCCGCTGTCCGCAAGGCGGTTAGCGCGCTGCTGGCCGCAGACCCGGATCCGCTTACGGCACACACCATCGCCGCCGAAGCGACCTGGGCCGACAAGCTGCGTGAGTCGGGCGATGCACGGCAGCGAACGCGGCAGTGGCACTTCGTCGATATCGAAATCAGCGAACCGGACCTCGATCAAGCCTGTTTCGGCCATCCGCCGGTGCCAACCAATGTCCCGGCCTCCAATGGTCCCGCACAGGAGTGCGTTGTCGATAAGGTTCAGGAATTCGCGGCGGAACTGGCAAATCCGGCGACCGGTCCGGAAGAGCAGATCGTGGCGCTGAAGTTCCTGCTGCATTTTGTCGGCGATCTGCACCAACCGCTCCACGCCTCGGACGACCACGATCGTGGCGGCAATGACAAGCCCGTCTCGGCGGCCGGGTTCAAGCCCGGAAACCTGCACCATTTTTGGGACACGGCGTTTGTCGAGCGGCTCGGACCAAATGCCGGGACGATTGCCACCAATCTGCTCGGGCATCTTTCCGAAGATGTAGCGCAGGCATGGTCACGGGGCGTGGCGTCCGATTGGGCGCTGGAGACATTCCGGATGGGCAGGGACGATGCGTACGGTCAGCTTCCCCAACCAAATGCACGCGGTCGCTTCCGGCTTTCCGATGCCTACGTCGCGATGGCGACACGCGACGTGGCCACTCAGCTCAGCAAGGCCGGCGTGCGGCTTGCCTTTGTCTTGAACACGGCGCTTCGGCCCAAACGGTAGTCGCCGCGGGTGCAGACGCCGATCGCGGCTTGACGAGGGAAAAATATACCTGTGTGCCGTCGCCTGCATCGCTGCCATTCCCGACGCTCGATGTGCGGACTGCCGACGTTCCGTGCCCGACCTGCCACGGGGCAGGCGACGCCTACTACATCCCCGGCAGGGACGTGACCGGCGGCAAGCGCGTGGTCTGCCCGACGTGCGGCGGCGAGCGGATGGTGAAGGTGCCGGCGGTTGCGACGCACCACGAGGAAACTTGACACTCGGGCATAGATGCCCGATCTATCGATCATGAAACCAGCCGAGATGCTCCGTCGCCTCCGCCGGCTGGCATCGAAACGCGGTTGGGATCTCGTTGAGACGGAAGGCGCCAGCCACACGAAGGTAACGCTGAACGGCAACAGGACAGTGATCGGGCGGCATCCCAAGGAGATCAAGACCGGCACGTTCCAGGGAATCTTGAAGCAACTCGGGCTGCAACAATCCGATCTGGAGGACTGAGGGATGCGCTACGCCTACCCATACGCCGCTGAACCGCAGCCCGAAGGAGGCTGGACGGTTACCTTCCCCGACGTGCCGGAAGCGATCACCGAGGGCGATACGCCGGAAGAGGTTGCGGCGATGGCGGAGGACGCGCTGGTGACCGCGCTCAGCTTCTACACCGATGAGGGCCAGCCTTTGCCGCGCCCGTCGCCCGCCGGCAACCTGCCGGTGGCGATCGTGCCGCCTCTTGTCGCCGCCAAACTCGCGCTGCATGACGCAATGCTGGCTGCAGGGATGTCCAACGTCGTGCTCGGCCGCCGCCTCGGCCTGGAGGAAAAGGCGGTCCGGCGGCTGCGCGATCCGCTGCATCGGAGCCATATCGGGGCGGTGGAGGCGGCTTTGCGCATGCTTGGCAGGCGGCTGGTGGTCGATGTCGCGGACGTCGCCGCAGCATAGCCGCCCTCGTGAACCCCCCCGAGGATGCTCTTGCTCAAGCCGAGCGCCACGTCCGGGAGGGAGAGGCGCGCATTGCCCGCCAGATTGCCCTGATCGAGGAATTGGACAGGAACGGGCATCAGCAGGCGGCCGATACGGCGCGGACGGTGCTGGAGACTTTTCAGGATGTTCTCGAAACGTGGCGCGACGATCTTATTCGCATCGCGCGCAGGACACGATTAAGCTGATCTGCGGTATCGCTTGCCCGCCGCCCCGCAAGTGGCCCATCCTCGACCAATGTTCACAGTCTCCGAAGCCGATGCCGCCGCGATCCGCACCGTCTACGAGCAGGACGGCGAGCTGTCGGCCGCGATCGAGCTGCGCCGCCGGTTCCCCGGCATCACGGATAACGAGAAGGCCCGGCTGTGCGCCAGGAGCATCGCCGGGTGGACGCCGTTGCCCGACGTGCCGGCGAAGGTGCCGAGGCGGCCGCGCGGCCGCGCCGGATTTGCATAGCACTATGGCAACGTGTCCGGCGCTTCGCCAACGCCGTAGCTCCTGCCCGAGACGATGATCGTGTGTTCCGTCGAGCCGCACGCGGAGCAGCGGAGCGGCAACAGGATCAGCGGCACGTCGCCGTGCCCGGTGGTAATCAGCCCGGCCAGGTCAAGCTCGACTATGTGGTCGCACGCAGCGCACGCGGCATCGACGCGGTGCAGCCGCACAGGCCGGTGGAGACGCGCATGTAGCCGACCAGCATGTGCGGAAAACCTCTCCCAGCGCGTTTCCGTACAGCGCCTCATTCCGACACCATTTGTCGTATACTTTTGGGGCCTGAAACAGCCCGATTTCGCCGGCGCAGCCGGCCTCACGGAAATCATCTGTTTTCCGTTATCGCCGCCGAACGGCCTGTCGATGGCAGGCACGCGAGTCTGGCGGATTTCTGATGGTGGACACACCGGCGGCTTTGCGCCCACCCCAGTCGTTCAGACGAGAGGCGCCGTTTCCCCGAAGCGGCCGTTCGCGGGCGCGGCGACAAACGGCTGGGTTGGGTGGGAAGCAGACACAGGCCAAATCAAAACCACCCTGCCGTCACTCGATTCACCGGGCATGTTATCGCATCGATGGAGCCGAACGGCGGCTCGGCTTTCACCGGCGGGGTAAATTCGACGCGTATCATTCCTTCGTCCAGTGGTTCATTTGCCGGCGACTCGACGACAATGCCTGGATATAAAACATCCCCTAACGGAGCCATAACGCGAGTATTTTTCGGCAGGTCTTTGACGTCGTGCATTGATTCATCTCCGCTGTAGATGTGGGTTGTCTCGTCAATTTAATCACTAGACAACAAGACCATGAACCATGTGCTCACTGTTGCTGGCCTCATCGGTTGCGTTTCGCTGCTCTACGCCACAGCCGGTCAGGCCGGGGGGACGGCCTTTCTTGCTGTCATGGCCTTTGCAGAATTTCCCGCCGCCGAGATGCGTCCGACTGCCCTCCTGTTGAACATCGTCGCGGCTGGCTATTCGACATGGCGATTGCACAAGAGGGTCGCTATCGACCTCAAAATGTTATTCCCATTGACGGTGCCATCACTCGTGACAGCGTTCCTCGGCGGACTGCTTGTGCTTGGGGGCCATATCTATTTCATCCTGACGGGCGTGCTGCTGATTGCCGCCGCTGTGCTGATGGTTTTCAAGCGGACGGCTGATAATGTCGATGCGCACCCTATCAGGCTGGCTCCAGCCGCCGCCGTAGGGGCCGGAACGGGATTTATCTCGGGCCTGAGCGGCGTAGGCGGGGGCATCTTTCTCACCCCGCTGCTGATCGCATTTGGCTGGACATCGCCCCGGCGCGCGGCTCAGCTTTCACCCCCCTTTATCCTCTGCAACTCAGTTCTGGGGCTGGCAGGCGTCCTTCTTGCTGGACAGAATTTGGCGCCGAGCAGCGTCCTCTACGCCGCAGGGGCACTTGCCGGAGCGGTCATTGGCACGATCATTGGCTCGCGCTGGATGTCGGACCGTGGCACCCGATACGTCCTTGCTGCAATTCTCGTGTTCGCCGGAATTCGGCTGCTGTTCCGATAGAGCCGGAGTTTTTGAAGATCCGCTTTGAGATCAAACGCAGCGGGCAGAAGGCGGCCTCCGCCGGAAGGACGACAGCACCAAGCCAAGGTATATCGGTATTGCGTAATGGCGCTGTCTGAGCCGGAATGCCGACGGCGCCCGCGTGAGATGGACGACAGCAAGTCCGATCCCGCGCCCAGATACATCAGCCCGGCGAGCAATTACGGATCAACGGAGGCAAGCAGAATTTTCGACACGGGATCGATGCGCCAGACGCAAACGCCGAAGCCAGTGCGAACGGAACACCCGGCCAGAAGCGAGAAAGGGTTTCTCCCGCCATCCGCAAAATCTACTCCGCTGCCAAAACAATTTGCGTGTGGCGTTCGGATCGGAGTTCGCCCCGCGCTTGCGCGACAATTTGCCATCCGCCCCAAAGACCCAGGCCGCCCATGATGGCGGCGACAATCACATCCGGCCAGCCGGTGCCGGTGCCGAAAACACCCATCGCTGCAAGCAGCACCGCCGCATTGCCGACGGCATCATTGCGCGAACAAATCCACACCGACCGCATATTCGCGTCCCCGGCACGGAAACGATAGAGCATCAGCGCCACCACGCCATTAGCGATCAGGGCCGCGATCCCCACCACCCCCATGACTTCGGCCCGTGGCACTGTGCCGTAGTAGGCGTGCCATGCCGTGCTGGCCAGCACCCACAAAGCAAAGGCAAGCATGGTGCCGCCCTTGGCTACCGCTGCACGCGCTCGCCAAGTGAGCGCCATTCCGGCAACACCAAGACTGATGGCGTAATTCGCGGCATCGCCGAAGAAATCGAGTGCGTCAGCTTGCAGCGCCGCCGAACCGGCAGCGGCTCCGGCGATGATCTCGGTCACGAAAAAACCGGCGTTGACCATCAGCGCGATCCACAGCGCACGTCGCCACTGCGGGCTGTTCAGCGCGTCAGAGGATTCGGCAGGGGAACAGGCGGAATCGTGACAACAGGCCATGCAAGCACCTCGGCAATTGCGATGGCCAATGATATAAACCCTGTAGTCACTACAGGGTCAAGCGAAGAGATGAACATCGGGGAATTGGCGCAGGCGGTAGGCACCAAGACGGAAACCATTCGCTATTACGAGCGCATTGGCTTGTTGTCGCCGCCGCCACGCACGGCGGGCAATTACCGCGACTACTCAGCCGCGCATGTCAGTCGCCTTTCCTTCACGCGCCGTGCCCGCGATCTCGGCTTTTCCATTGAGCAAATACGAACACTGCTCGATCTTGCCAATCAGACGGACCAGTCCTGCGAAGCCGTTGACGCCATCGCCCGTGAGCATCTTGCGGACGTAAAGCGGAAGCTGGCCGATTTGTCGGCGCTGCGCCGTGAACTGGATTCACTGATCGGGCAATGCCGCCACGGCACGATTGCCGAGTGCCGCATCCTTGACGCTCTCGCTCCCGATACGCAACGCGCACGGACATGATTTCAATGATCTTCGTTGATGCCATGTGATGACTTCAATACGGCAAGTTTCCGGCCCCACTCGACCAGAGCCGCCGTTCCGGTTTCGGCCGAACCAGGTCGTCTCCAGCGTTCTATGGCGTACCCCAGACAGGCCGCCTATGACCCCCGCCCGTTCCAGCCCTTAACCCACCACTGAACCGGTTCTTGTCCGGCGGCCTCCCGGTTTCGGGCCTTCTTTTGGAGGTTGCCTGCCGTCTCGGCGATGATCTCATCAGAATCCGAGGCCTTCCCGTCGGTTTTGTTCGATGCCGGGGCAGGGGCCGTCGCCGCCGTCTTGCGTGGCCTTCCGACTGGTCGCCGGATCGTTTGAATGACGGCGTCATCGTGGCTGGCGGGAAGAACTGCCTCCC
>NZ_CAJATU010000059.1 GCF_903944925.1 uncultured Rhodopila sp.
AGGCGCGCCTGATCCAGCAAGGTGGGGGGCACCGGAAGCATGATTGACCCGCCTACCCTTCTTAGTCGCGTGACAGGCATGGGTAGCTCCTTGGTTATATTTTTATATAACTTTCAGAGGGGGCGGACTAAAGCCTGGTGCCGGCCGTCCCGTAGCACCGCCCCGGGTTTCGGGCGGTCTCGGTATGCGCGGCCCTGGTGACAGACGCGGTAAGCAGTGCCGTCTCCGTGTATGCCGGCTAACCCGGCTTGTCGGCCGGACATGAACCGGCCGCGCCGCACCCTCACCCGCCGCGATCATCAGCGACGAGTTCGATGCCGCAGCGCCGAGGCTGTCCTATTCCTGGCGCGCATGGTGCTCAGACGGCGACGGGAAGGCCCCTGTCCTTCCGGGTCGCCGGGTGAGTTTCGAATCATTCTCGCGAAGGTGGCCGGGGTCACATCCTGGATCCCTTGGGTCGTGAGATCACTCGGTCCGCCAGAAGAAGGACAGCCGAGATGAGAGTCACCAAGGAAGCCCTCGCCGTTAGCGTGGTCGTGCGTCGCGTCAGGATCGGTACTGCGCCGTTTGGTTGGGAAGTCCATCATGCCGCCGCGGCCAAGCCGCTCCATGTTTCCCCCGAGACGTTCCGCAGCATGGAAGCGGCCTATCGAGCCGGCCAGGCTAGGTTGGCGGATTTCATTCCACAAAGGCGAACCGCGGCACACCAGGTGTTCGAAACGACCTAAATTCCGCTGAGGGTGATACGTCCGCCATGCTCTCCGAGCGGCAAAATGGCCGGGAACGACCCCGAACTGCAATTTCTCGGATATAGCCTGGTCCCTGGACGGCGCGCCGCGCCATTACGCACGTAGGCGGGCGTGGGCTCTGGCTGCACCTAATGCGCCCTGCCCCGGCCCCAACAAATGGATCAGGCCGCAGCTCTCTTGGCTGCCTTCATTCCGTCGTCGGACGTTTCGGGTATGAAGCCGCGGATCTCGCGCAGGAACGCCGCTCCCTTGGTTGTCCGCTGCACCAGGACACTGCGGCGATGCTGCGATGACATCTGCAGGTTAGACAGGTCTAACTTTCGCTCTCTTATGGCTCAGCGAAACCCTCAATGGTTGGGACGTCCTTGTCAGCCAAAACAGCGCCGATTTCAGCCTCAATTTGGGCTAATCTCGCTTCAATTTCCCGGTAACGGACCTGCATCCGCTGGATTTCCGTTCTCAGTGAGTCGCGCTCTTTGGATAGAATTAGGCGACGATCGCCTTGGTTGAGACGCTGTGCCCTGAGCTCACGGCGAAAGTTATTAACCTCCGGCCTGGTCACCGTGTTGCGGACTAGGCCATGAGCGCGCGCCGCGTCGAAATCGGGCGCCGGCAAGCTTACAAGCTGAAAAGCCGTCGCATAGGACCGCGGGAGATCTTGTTCAGGGAGCCGCCCGGAATCAACGGCTTCGGCCACCATACGCAATTGGTAAGCGACGTTTTTTCCAAAAGGAAGGTTGGCGACGATGTGGCTCTCAAAGCTGCCTGCAAACTTGGTCTTTGCCCTGAGAAGATAGCGTCCGATGGCGAGGAACTTTTCCTGTGCTTCCACCCACAGTTTGGCAACTTCCTCAACAACCTCACTCTCGGTCCGTAGATCCAGGATCGCGTTGTTTAGGACCCGAGTGCGGCCAGTTTCAGGGAGGTCGTGCTCTATCGCTTCGGACGCCAGGCGGCTGCTGCGACGCTTGCTAACGGCAAAGTCTGCTAATGCCGTGGTCAACCCTCCAATCCGATCTCGCGAGCAACGTAAGCCCATACGCCCTGGATATCGTCCTGCCCTGCGGCGCCGCGGACTTCCAGGATACCAAGGCCATTGTAATGGGTGCGCTGCACCTCCTCTAAATCTCGGCAATCGAACGGGCACAGCGGGCCATGTTTGATGAGCCGCTGGCGCGCCTCCTGATAGCTCTTTGCTGAGCGCTTGGTACGAGATAGTAGAAAGGCTGAGGGTCGCCCTTCTCGCTTAACCGTTTGAGACCACCATTCGATAACTGAATCTAAATCCGGGCCGCCCTGGGTTGTCGGCATGAGCACGAAGTCGGCCAACCGGATCAAAGCCCGCATTGCGCTCGGATGGTTTTCGACACCCGGCGGTGTATCCACGATGAAGAGATCTAGACCGGAGCCCTTCATTGCATCCGCTAAGGCGGCCTCAGCCTCCTCAATCGGCATCTGGTAGTGGTCGATTTTCGGCGCGTCGTCTGGCCGCTTCTGCCACCAGTTAGTCAAGGTCGCCTGGAGATCGAGGTCGATGGTTGCTACACGCAAGCCGACGTGGGCTGCGGCTACGGCTAGATTTCTGGCGGTCGTAGTTTTCGTTGATCCGCCCTTGGCACTGCTCAGCAACAGAAGTTTCGCCCGCTTTGCCTGAGCAATGGCCTCCTCTGCTTTTTTCGGTCTCTTGGGCAATCTCTCATCTTCCGGTTGCGCCACTTTCATACCTACCGTGCCCGCCATTGTTCTTTCCGTTCGGATCTTACCGTGCTGTGTAATGCAAGGTCCGATTGCTAGAGAAGAGGGAACTTGCCCCGAGACAATCACGAGGCTTCCTTTAAAGGTTAGACATGTCGAACATCGACATCAGAAAAGCGGGTAAATTAGCGAATGCAAAACCTACAAGGTGTTGACTTATAACGACTCTCCGCACGCCTGACGGAGAACGAATAGTGCCGACCCGCGGATACGCCCGAGCGCAGCGCTTCACCGAAATCGTCATTGGTGGCCGTGGAAGCAGCTTCCGTAAACAGCGGTAGTACCAGCTGCGGCGGCGGGGCAGGGCAGGGGCACAGGCGCTAAATAAGCCCCGGATCAAGCCGCACGCGCCCCGGCTTTTCGATCCGGCCCCACTCCCGAACCAAGGTCCAGCCGGCCAACAGGCCGGCCCGCACGAACAAGGGCGTAAAACCAGGCCATGATGCGCATCGGGTCATGCCCGAGGCTGCCGTTTGCCGGATCGCCGCGTCGCCTTCGGCGCGGGCGCCGGCAACGGCGTCCAGCCGGCGATGGACCGGACGCAGGCCCGCGCCTTCTCGTTGTCGGCGATCCCAGGGAACCGACGGCGCAACTCGATCGCCGCCGACAGTTCACCGTCCTGCTCATAGACGGCGCGGAACGCGGCTGCATCAGCTTCGGTGATGACGAACATGCCGGGCGAGATCGGCGACCTTGGGCAAGGCCAACGGTCCGCGACGGTTACGCCGGTTCGTCGTCATCCAGCGCCTTGCTGAGAGTGAACGCCACCCGGGCCGAACGGCCGCCCAGCAGGGCAGTGTCGAACCGGATGATGGGCCTGCATCTTGGCGCGGTCCAACCGGCGATCGAGCGCGCACTGCCGCGCCTTGGCGTTGTCGGCAATGCCGGGGAACCGGCGGCGCAGCTCAATGGCAGCCGACAGCTCGCTATCTTGCTCGTATGCGGTGCGGATCGCGGCGGCATCGGCTTCGGTGACAACGGACATCGTGGAGATGATGGGGAGCCTCAGCGCAGCGAGCAAGCTTGCTATCAGGCGCTTTGTAACCGTGCGGCTTGCCGATGGGGTGAGCCGCTACCCGGCAACAATATGTGAAAAATGCATCCTTGACGCGATACCACTATTGATACCAGATGCGTACCTGCAACGCAGGGCAAGGTCACGAGCCGCAATGTTTGCAAAACCCGATGGCCGGGTGAACCGCGCGTCAATATTCAAAGAGACATAGGGCGGAAATGCGAAGGCGTATCAGGTGAAGCAGGTTTTGCAAGCGATTGATAAGAAAAGGCGGATGGACAGTGATTGACCACTATACCTATCGCCTTTCCTGGTCGCCGGACGATAACGAGCACGTTGCGACCTGTGCCGAGTTACCCGGCCTCTCCTGGCTCGCGAAAAATGAAGTGTCGGCATTGCGTGGGCTAAAGGACATGATTCGCAATGTGGTTGAGGATATGCGTGCGAATGGCGAGCCGATCCCGGAAGCCCTGGCGGACAAGAAATACTCAGGCCAGCTTTCCCTCAGACTGCCGCCGGATCTGCATCGCCGCCTGGCGCTGGAAGCGGCGGAAGCCCGCATCAGCCTGTCCCGTCACCTGAACCTGAAGCTGGCATCGAGGTAAGAACCGATCCGGCTCCCGGCAAGAATCCCCGCGGCGGCTCCGGTTTTCTCGCGCAAGGCGATGTCCTTCTCAGAATTTCTGCTTGCCGTCGCGCACGGCAATCTCGCGCCGGCCTAATCAACATTGAGGCTGCGGATTGCTACGGGCGGGCAGAGGTGGTGTGTTATCCGAAAGGGGGGACAAAGAAATGCTGGTATTCGGTCGCGTGGTGTTCGTCGGCGCAATAGGATGGCTGATGTTGGGCCCTGCGTCGGCCGGCACCCCCGTGACGCTCAATGCTAACGGCGTCCAGACCTGTGTGTTCCCGACCGTCAACGAGAACATCGAGATAAGAGATGTTTCGGCGGACATCAGCGTCTCCGGGCCGCCGCTTTCGTTACAAGAAGTGTTGTTCACCGCCCGCGGTAATAGTCCCGGCCATTCGCAGGATATATGGCTGCCGGTGGTGCTGTCGGATGCTCAGGCGCAAATCTATAACCTGCACGCCTCTGTACTATTTTTTGCCTACGCGGACGCTCGGATCGAGCTTGCGTTCACCGGCAACCTCGCGGGGCAGACGATTAACCTGAATTGTGCGGTCGCTGGTTTTCAGGGTTTCCCAAACTAGGACCGCGGCCACCCGGCTAAACACAGAGCTAGCCGATCTTGCCCCCGGAGGAGACGCAGTTCGAGGGCGGTGGTGCGACCGCCGAGAGACGTTTACAGCACGCCGTTGAGCGGGCGCGCCTCGAACGGGTCGCCGAGTTCGAGACAAACGTCGAGTACGGCGTAGCTCCTGTGACGGCCGAGCTGCTTGAGCCGGGTGGCTGTTCCCGGCACGGCGGGCGGTTACGGCACCGACGCGGCCGGAGCACGGCCATCCCGCCGCCGCCACCGAGGGCATGACGATCGCCGCCGAGTTCGCGGAAATGAAAACCGGCAGAGTGCCGAAACGTGACCCCACTATGGAGCCTCTCGCTATTTACGCAAATCGCGCAACTTGCGTTTTTAGGCCAACTCACGTATATCGGAGAGAGAAAGAGAAGGCTCTTGGAGATGGAACACATCATCCCTGCTTCCGAATTCACCAGGAATTTCGGGCGCTATCAGATGCTTGCACAGCGTGAGCCGGTAGCCGTGACCAGTCACGGCCGCACGACCGGATATTTCATAGCCGCCGAGGACTATGAGGCGTTCAAGCGCTTCAAGGGGTCGCGCCGCAGCTTTGCCACGGTAGACTTGCCCGAGGAGAAGGCCCGGGCCATCAGCTCCTCGCGTATGGATGAGCGGCATGCTCACCTCGATACGATGCTCGACGAGTAGCGGGGAATATGCCGATACCCACGCCGGAGCCGGGCCTTGTCATTTCCTATTCCTACCTGTGGCACCACGAACATCTCGCCGGAGCCGACGAAGGGCGCAAAAACCGCCCGGCAGTGCTGACGCTCGTCACGACGCAGGCAGGTGGAGATTCCATTGAGGTCACGGTGCTGCCCATCACGCACCGCCAGCCGGACAACCCCGAATGGGCGGTAGAGATACCGCCCCCGGTCAAGCGCCACCTCGGGCTCGATGACGCCCGCTCCTGGATTGTCGTTGCTGAGGGCAACGATTTCCTGTGGCCCGGCTACGACCTGCGCAAGACCCCCGGCGCAGACCGGTATGACTATGGCTTCCTGCCGCCGCGTTTCTTTAATCAGGTGCTCGCGGCGTTTGACCGATTGCGCGCCACGGGCAAAGCTCGCGTTACTCCGCGCGAATGACCGAGGGGAAAAGTGCGTAAGCAGGTAAAATGTTAACAGACTGATTTAAAACGAAATCGAGTGCAGCGATCAACGCAGATCGATAGTCGTCCCCGGAATCGGCGCCAGCGTCGGCGACGGTGCGGGCGTTAACAACGGCACCGTCGTGGTGGCGGGATCAGCGCCGCGGCGGCAGCGTCGAACCGGTCGCGCACGGCCGAAGGCGGCGCCAAACCGTCCGGCAGGGCAGGGGGGTCTGTCGCGGCGGCAGCATGTCTGGGACATTTTCAGCCCGCACGCCAGCCGGTCCCGTGTTCCGCCGACAAGCCCGGTTATCGCGCGTAGGCGCATTAATCGGCTTGCTATCCGCGCCGAATGCCGTGAGTCTGCGACTCATGGCCGATTCAGCGCTCCATCAGGCGGTTGTCGCAGCCGACGCGATCCTGCCGCCGGGAACCGGTCCCGCCGGGCCGACGGCGGCCGGGCAGGCTGCGCTGGACGCGGCGCAAGCGCTGGCGCGGCACGCCGCGGCCCCGGCCACCCTGCGCGCCTACAAGGCCGACTGGGCGCATTTCGCCGCCTGGTGCGCCGAAAAGGAATTCCTGCCAGTCCCGGCCGCCCCGGCCGTCGTCGGCGCCTATCTGGCCAGCCTGGCCGACAGCCACGCGCCCGCCACCATCCGCCGCCGGCTGGCGGCGTTGGGAAAACTGCACCGCTTCAACGATCTGGCGTGGAATCCCGCGCATCGCGACATCCAGGGGCCGCTGCAGGGCGCCCTGCGCACCCGCGGCCGGCCGGCCCGCAAGGCGGCGGCGCTGTCGCTCGCCCAGCTGCGCCAATTGCTCGCCACCTGTGACCAGAGCGCCCGCGGCCGGCGCGACCGCGCGCTGCTGCTGTTCGGCTTCGCCGGCGCGCTGCGCCGCTCCGAGCTGGTTTCCCTCCATGTCGAGGATGTCGCCGTCGTCGCCGGCGGGCTGCGGCTGCGCATCATCCGCGGCAAAACCGACCAGACGGGGCAGGGGGCCGAGCTCGGCCTGCCGCGCGGACGGCACGCCGAGACCTGCCCGGTGCGCGCCTTCGAAGCCTGGCAGGCGGTGGCCAAGCGGAACGCCGGTCGGCTGAGCGCGCATGCGCTACGCGCCGGCTTTATCTCGGAGGCCTATGACAAAGGCGTCCGGGACGAGGACATCATGCGGCATACCAGGCATCGCGATCTGCGCACGATGCGCGGCTATGTCCGGCGCGCGGGTCTGGTGACCGAAAGCCCGGCCGGCCGGAGATCTTCGGCGTGGCGGCCGAGGCGGGGCAGGCGATCGACGTGGTGGAATTCCTTTGGGCGAGCATGGCGCTGTTCGATGACGCCGACGCGCCGGAGACGGAAACAACCTACCAGCCGCGACTTTTCCCGGAGCTCTATGCCGTCGCCGAGGCGCGGGCGCGCATCCTGCAACGGCTGGCGGAGCTGCCCGACGGCGGTCCGCTTGCTGCGCTGCTGCCGGAGACGGGCCTGACGGGGTCGGACCTGCGGCGCCGCTCGGCCTGGAGCAGCACCCTGGCCGCCAGCTTGGAATTGGCGAAGCAGGGCGATGTGTTGCTGGCCCAGGAGGCTGGCTTTCAGCCCATCCATGTCGGCCGGGCGTAACCGCGTCCGCAGAGGCCCTCAAACCCGCTCGCGGCGCGGCCCCGGTCAGCGGACCCGCATGAACTGAAAACGACGGCATGGCGCCAGAGCGAACCCGCTCGCAGTTAAGCAACCTTCAGCGCCGTCCCGGCGACAGGCCCCGGACGATGTCATGGTTGTCTCGAACCCGCCCGCCGGTTCCATGTGTGCACGCACCCTGGTGATTAAGGTCCTCCGGCCAGGCTGTCGCAGGAACGGCGGGGCGAGTTACAGCTGACCAGTTGCGGATCGCTCCGATGTCCGCCCGCAGCCGATAGCCAACCGCGGCGGTACGGGGTAGCAGTATGCACCATGACCGACACGCAGACAGCGCCGAGCACCGGGTTCACCCCGAGCGAGCGGGCGTATATCCGCTCCGAACTCAACATCTTTTTCTCGACGCCGCCGGCCATTGCAGAGCGGTTTCACCCCAAGACCTGGCGCAGCGGTCCGGACCGCGGCAAACCGAAGATTTCCCCTGCGGCCCGGGGGCTTCTGGAGCGGAAATTGATGCGGCTCGATACCAGTGGACGCCTGCCGCGACTGGTCTTCACCGAGACGGGGATGGCCGCACTGCGTGCCATGATGAGCGACCGGCGCCTCGCCGATCCCGAGAAGTTCGCCCACGTTCGGCAGGAACTCGGCATCGATCCGGTGCCGGAGAGCAGCCGGGCGATGAAATCCAGCAGATCGTCCTGAGTCGAGAGTCCGTCATCCCGGCCCCGCACGATCAGCACCGGGCATCCACCCTGGCCGGATCGACCAGACCGGGTCTGCCTTGAACTTCCGCGTGCGCTGCGTCCGTCGGCGTCGCGCCCGGAACATGAAGAGACGGCTGCCACCGAGGTAAAAGGTATAAAAGTAAAAGCTATGTTGGTGAGGGAGCGGCAATCTCCAACGTCTGCGAGCCCAAATCGACGACCAGATGATACTGCGACCAATGCTGCAGATAGTCGGCCGGTGCACCAAACCGGGCCGAGGCAATGAACTGGTCATCCACGCCAACGGGATGGGGACTTCCCAGCGGAAACCCTACACCTGCGCCGCCTCCCACGTTCCAACCGAAGCCGCCAAGCCCCAACCCCACACTCGGAGGGGTGGAATAATTGACGTGCGGCCCGCTTACGACGGTCAGCGGAAGCGGATACTGGTCGCCGTTCGCGTCAACAAGCCGGGCACCCCGGGGTATCTGTGCGTTGCTGACGTAGAGCTGGATGATTTGGGCGCTGCGCTCGAACGTGGCTCGAATGCTGTTCGGCGGTGGCAACGGGTCGCCGGCACAGGACCCAAGCACGGAACTAAGCACTAGCGGCCAAATCCACGTTGTGCGCCAAAACTGCGCCGCCGCCTTCGCCATGAAGTGCCTCCGCTTCTGTCCGACCGGAACCCGTCTTTGAACCACAACGTTATGTTTGCCGCGATGGTTGCAAACGCGACGGCTGCCGGAGGACGGCAAATCGTCAGCCGCACCGGATCGATCAGCCGGTTCCCGTCCTCAGGTAGCGGTGGTCACACTTGGCGTCGTTCCCTTTTTCACGGCCAACTTGAGTCAGGAACCACTCGATTCATTCCGGGACTCGGCGTGGATCTCGATCCCACTTGGTTTTCAAACCTCCGTTTCATAGGCACTTCCGTGATCTGAAAGATCGGGGTTAGAGTGTCGCGCGGAGGCACAACGATGGCGTTTATCGGCTATGCGCGGGTCTCAACCGACGATCAGAACCTTGGCCCGCAGGTCGACGCCCTGCGCACGGCCGGTTGCGGCGAGATCTTTGAGGAGCACGCCTCGGGCGGTGAGCGGTCGCGTCCGCAACTTGCCGCTGCGCTGGCGCGGGTCAAGCGCGGCGACACCTTGATGGTCGCACGGATCGACCGCCTGGCACGCTCGCTGTCGCATCTGCTCGAGGTGGTCGAGACCCTACGGGCGCGCGGGGCGCATTTCAAGTCGCTCGCCGATCCGATCGACACCTCCGGCCCGAGTGGCGTGCTGGTGCTGCAAATGCTGGGGGCGGTAGCAGAGTTCGAACGGAGCCTGATCCACGAGCGGACGGTTGTCGGCGTGCGGGCGGCACGGGCGCGGGGCAGGGTAGGGGGGAATCCCGGGCTGCGGGCCAGGGATCCCGTGGTGCTCGGCAAGCTCGCGGCCTCGCGGCGCGCCACCCGGCTGGCGCGGCTGACGGCTGAGATGGAAGCCTGGATGCCGGTTGTCCGCCGTCTGCGGCCACAGACGGCGTGGCCGGAGGTCACCGTGGCGGTGAATGGTGTCCTGTCGGCGGGAAGCCGGCGGTTCACCGAAGGTCGGCTGGTCAGCACGGTGCAGTTCCTGGTCGCGGAGGGCCTTGTGGATGCGGCTATCGTCGGCAAGGCGCCGCGGCGCAAGCCGCGCAAGGGTGTCTCGGCGCGTCAGCGGGCGTGTGACGCGGTCGCGGGTCTGCTCGCCGGCCGGCCAGGGATTACGCTCGCCGAGATGGGGGTTGAGCTTGTGCGGCTTGGACATCGGCCGCCGCGTGGCGGCGCAAGCTGGGCGCCCGCGTCGCTGACCGCGCTGCTCGGGCGCGTGCGCCTAACCGGGTTGGTTCCGCCGGGGTCGAAGTGGGCCGGAACTCGCGAAACAGTCTCCCGGCAGGCCTAGACCCGAAAATCGTGTCACCAGCCGCCAAATCGGGAATGTGCCAGCTTGGCACAGATGGCCTGAGAGGCCATCGCCTGCCGGCGAAGTGCCCGGATAGAAGGTCACATGCCAATCCGTCCTGAGTTTCGTGTGCTCTATTTGCCGAATTGGTCCGAGCTCAGCGAGCGGGTCCGGTTTCAATGCGCCGGCAGTCGCTGTCAGGACTGCGGTCGTCCGCATCTGGTCACGGTCCGCTGCCTGCCGGACGGGCGCTGGTTCGACGAGAGTAGGCAGACCTGTCGGGACCGGCGCGGCCGTCCCGCGCGCTGGCCCAATCTGATCGAGGCGGGGTATTTTCGCCTGACCCGCGTGTAAAATGGCCGCTCTATATGTCAGCCAGCCCTCGCGAATCCTCGCCGAGCATCTCCGCAACAGATCCAAGGGGGTAAAAAGGCAACATGAGCTATGTCGATAAGGAAACGGATGACGGGTGTATGCGATTGCGCCTGGCAAATGGCAGCGGCAATCTTCTTACGCTCGAGGTGATCCGCGATCTCGCCGAAAGTCTCTCGGAAGCCGAAGCATCGGCCAAGGCCGTCATGCTTTGCGGAAGCGATAGGTTTTTTTCGAATGGCCTCGATCTTCTGTGGGCACTGTCCCAGCCCGTCGATCGCCTGCACGCGATGTTTCTCGCGATCGGCGACCTGGTGCTGCGAATGCTGTCGTGCCCGGTCCCCTTGACCGCCGCGGTCAGGGGCCATGCCATTGGCGCGGGAAAGACCCTGATGGCCGCGTGCGATTATCGCTATGCCGCCACGGGCCGGGTTCTCGTGGGCGTTCCTGAAATCCTTCTGGGCGTCCCCAACCCCTTCTTCGCCGACCAATTGCTGCGGTTCCTGGTGGGAGATGGAATTGCGAGCGATCTGATTTACAGCGGCAAGCTGGTCGCCGCGGAAACACTGGTGCCGTGCGGCCTCATCAACCAGGTCTTCCCGAAGGAGACCGTCGAAGATGAGGCATGGAAGAAAACCCGGGAGCTGGCTCTGTTGCCGCCGCTGGCTTTCGCCGAAAGCAAATCCATGCGCACGGCCGAACTTTGCGGGCGCATCCGAGGCGGTCTGCCTCAGCGTATGGATGCCCTGATGACGGCCTGGACCAGTGACGCCGCGCAGCAACGCCTGCACGCGGCCGCCGAACGCCTGAAGCAGTGAGATATTGCGATGTCGCAAGACGCATTCGACACCATGGCGAGAGCCAGGAAATTGTTCCGGCACCGGGAAAGCGGTGCCGTTTTCCCGGTGCCGCCGATAACAGAAAGCCCCGCCGGCATGGCGGCCGCGTACGCGGTGCAGGACGCTTTGGACGCGATATTTCGCGGCGAACGGGGCTATCGCGCGATCGGTTATAAAATCGCCGGTACCAATCCGGCGTCGCGCGCCCATCTTCGGATCGACGCCCCGTTTTTTGGCCGTCTGTATGACGGAATGGCGAGCCGTTCGCCCGGTGTCCTGCCCTTCGCCCCCGACTTCCTCCGTGTCCACGAGCCCGAAATCGCGATTGAAATCGGACGCGATCTGATGCCGTCCGAAGCACCTTTCGACGCTGCGGCGATTGAAGCGGCGACGCGTGCCGTGCTTCCCGCCATCGAAATCATCGGCACGTATTTCGACCCATGGGCCAAGGCAGGCGCGCCCAATCTGGCTTCGGACAACGCGGCGTTCGGGCATTGGATCATGGGCGTGCCCGTCACGAATTGGAGCGGCCTCGATCTCCTGGATGGGCGCGTGACGATTTCCATCAACGGCGAAGTCAGGGGGACCGGCAAAGGTAGGAACGTCGACGATGGCGCCTTTGGCGCGACCGCCTGGCTGGCCAACGCACTGGCCGCGCGTGGCGTCGGCCTAAAGGCCGGGGATTATGTCACGACCGGCTCGGTCACGCCGCCCATCCCGGTTCAACCCGGTCAACGTGTTAGAGCGGATTTCGCCGGACTTGGCTGTGTCGAGGTCCATATCACGCCGGACCGCCGCGCCTCAAATGCCGGACGACAGGAAGGATCAGCGGCTTAGCATACGATTTTGAACAAATCGTGTGGCGACCCTTACCATCCAGGGTATCGACGACGCGATGCACGCTGGACGGCCGTACCCGTGTCCGGCTGCCCGGCGATGTCATACATGTCGCCTGTGCCATGGTACGGGCGAGACCGCGACGGTAGCCAACCAACAGACACGGATCAGGAGTCCCTATGCGCGTCGTCGTTTTCAGCACCAAGAGCTATGACCGCGATACCCTGACCCGGTGCAACGCTGCCGGGCATGGCCACGATCTGGTGTTTCAGGAACCGCGCCTCACGTCGGAAACCTCGCCGCTTGCGGACGGCTTTCCTGTGGTCTGCGGTTTCGTCAATGACGTGTTCGATGCCTCCGTGCTGGAGCGGCTTGCCGGTCATGGCACGCGGCTGGTGGCACTGCGCGCGGCCGGATTCAACAATGTCGATCTGCGGGCCGCGGCGCGTCTCGGGATCGCCGTGACCCGCGTGCCGGCGTATTCGCCGCATGCGGTCGCCGAATTCACGGTTGGCCTTATTCTGTCGCTGGCACGTTCGATTCACCGCGCCTATGCGCGCACGCGCAACAATAATTTTTCCCTGGAGGGGCTGCTTGGCTTCGATCTGCACGGCCGCACCGTAGGGGTTGTCGGCACCGGGCGTATCGGCGCTCTGGTCGCCCGCACCATGGCGGCTGGCTTCGGCTGCCGGGTGCTGGCGCATGACGTGCGTCAGGACCCGGAGCTTGCCGGCAGCGGCGTGGCGTATGTCGCGTTGCCTCAACTGATTGCCAAGAGCGACGTGCTGACCTTGCACTGCCCGCTGACGCCGGCGACCCGGCATCTGGTGTGCGACGGCACGATCGCGACGATGAAGCGCGGTGCGTTGCTGGTGAACACCAGCCGCGGTGCGCTGATCGACGCCGAGGCGGTTGTCGAAGGCTTGAAAGCCGGCCAGCTCGGCGGGTTGGCGATGGATGTGTATGAGCAGGAGGCGGATCTGTTCTTCGAGGATCTGTCCGATGAGATCGTGCATGACGACACGTTGCAGCGGCTGCTGATGTTTCCGAATGTGCTGGTAACATCGCATCAGGCTTTCTTCACGCAGGAAGCATTGACAGCGATTGCCGAAACAACGCTGTCGAGCATTACCGCTTTTGCCCGCGGCGAAAAATTGGAGAGCGCAGTCACGCAAGCACTGATCCAGCCGCCGCCGACCTGACATAGCCGGTTCAGCGCCGCCGATCGGCCGGCCCGGCGGCAATTTACGGTTCCGCGCATATTATTGGTATAAGCGCGAATTCGTATATTGACTCGTTATACGCTTTCGCGTGTATTTTCTGGCGGAGGTGCCCGTGAGCGAGCAGATCGCCCGAACGGAGAAGCAACTCGGCGCCGTGGTGCGCCGCGCGCGCAAACAGGCGGGCCTGACCCAGGGCGGTCTCGGCGAACGCATCCACCTGCGCCAGGCGACGATCTCCCGGCTGGAAGCCGGAGAGCCGGCCGTCCAACTCCATACCGTTATGGAGGCACTCGCTGCCCTCGGGCTTGAGCTGGTGGTGCGCCCGCGCAGCCGCGGCGGTGCCGCGGACATTGACAACCTGTTCTGATGGCACGTCGAAGGGCGCATCAGCCGCTCAACGTCTTTCTGAACGGCCGCCTTGTCGGCCTGCTGCGGCGGGCGTCGTCCGGCGCCATCGACTTCCGCTATGCGCCCGAATGGCTGAACTGGGAGCACACGTTCCCGGTCTCGTTGTCCCTGCCCCTGCGCGAGGACCGCTATATCGGTGCACCGGTCATCACCGTGTTGGAAAACCTTCTGCCGGACAGCGATCCGGTCAGGCGGCGGATCGCCGAAAGGGTCGGTGCGGGCGGGACCGACGCCTACAGCCTGCTGAGCGCCCTGGGCCATGACTGTGTCGGCGCTTTGCAGTTTCTTCCGGATGGTGTGGATCCCGGTGCCGCCGGCGATACCGCCGGCAAGCCGGTCTCGGACGAGGAGATTGCCGAGCTGATCCGAAATCTCGCTGTCGCGCCGCTCGGTGTCGGCGGCGACGAGGATTTCAGGATCTCGATCGCCGGCGCACAGGAGAAGACGGCGCTGCTGCGCCGTGACGGGCAGTGGTTCAAGCCGAGCGGCACGACCGCGACGACGCATATTCTCAAGCCGCAGATCGGCCGGCTACCGAACGGTGTTGATCTCTCGGACAGCGTCGAGAACGAATATCTTTGCCTGAAGCTGTTGGTCGGTTTGGGCGTGCCGGCCGCACGGGCGGAGATCGCCGACTTCGGCGGCCGGCGAACGCTGATCGTCGAACGCTTCGACCGGCGGTGGACCCGAGACGCCCGCCTGCTTCGGCTGCCGCAGGAGGACTGCTGCCAGGCTCTGTCGGTGCCACCCGCCCGCAAGTATCAGTCGGAGGGCGGTCCGGGCATGCGGGACATCATCACTCTGCTGAAGGGCAGCGACATGCCTGACGCGGACGTCGCCACCTTCATGCGTGCCAACATCATTTTCTGGCTGCTCGGAGCGACGGATGGCCACGCGAAGAACTTCAGCGTGTTCATTACGCCCGGCGGGCGCTTTCGCCTGACGCCGGCCTATGACGTGCTGACCGCGCAGCCGAGCCTGGATACCGGCCGGATCGCCCGCAAGCAGTTCAGGCTGGCGATGTCGGTGGGGAAGAACCGGCATTACGACATCGACGGCATCATGCCGCGGCACTTCCTCCAGACGGCGGACCTCGCAGGGGTGGGCCTGCCTGCCATGCGCGCGATCATTGAGGAGTTGGGAGAGGCCGCCCCGCGGAAGGCGACGGCGGTGATCGAGGCGCTGCCGCAAGATTTCCCCGGGCAGCTGGTCGAGTCGGTCATAACCGCGATCACCGCGCGGGCGCGGCTGTTGGCGGCGTTCAATGCCGATTCCGTCCCGAAGTAGCGCGCCCGGCCTGGCCGATGGGCTGGCCGAAGCCGTCGGGCCCGGACGTGTGGCTTTCGAACGCGAAAGACCGGAGCATTTCCCACGGGCCTCCAAGATAGCGCCAGAGGATCAGCCCGGAAACCGTGGCGTGCACCGGGTCTTTCGCCCCGGAAAGCTGGACATACAAGGCCCGTGCCTCGTCCGGCGGAACTTTGTTCTGAACGGTGACGTGAGGACGCCACGGTTTGCGGTCCTGTAAGGTCAATCGGTCTTTCCACCGCTCGGCCAGTCGGGAACGCAGTTCGAACAGACTAGGCGAGGCAACCTCTCGTGCTACTCCATGCCCTGTAAACCGCCAGGACAAGAAGGAAGCTGCGCACCTGTCGCAGGCCATGCATTCCGCCTCCAGTTCGCGCTGGATCTCGCTGCTTTCCGAGCCGGGTAAGGCATGGAAAAGCGTCAGATGTGCGGGCACCTGGTTTCGCTCCGGCGGAAAATGGGTTCGACGCAGCGTCTCCAGCCAGTCCCGGGTAGGGGGATCGAACACCGCCGTCAGAACCAGCGGCAGCAAAATTTGTTCCGGCGGCATGAACCTGGATGTGGCCTGCGACCTTTTGTGTTGAAGGGGGCAGGAACCGCACAATTTGGGATGTCGCGGTTCCCGCGTCGTCCGGCAGGAATCGCCGCCGAGTTGGTGGAAGTCGGCACAACCGCCGATGGCCTCGCGGATGCAAAAGCTTTCGTCAGGCTACCGGCCGTTCCACCCGGCATCACAACGCCAACCGGATCACAGGAGCCGCATGGCCTCCGTACTCGCTACCCGTACTCGCGCGGCGCCCGGCCGCCCGGAACAGATCGCCACACGTATCGTGTTCTTCATCGCCGGCTTCGGGATGTCGGCCTGGGCACCGCTCGTGCCGTTTGCCAAGGCGCGTGCCGGGGTGAGCGACGGCGGCCTTGGCCTGCTCCTTCTGTCCCTAGGCATCGGCTCGATCATCGCAATGCCGTTGGCCGGCGCCCTTGCGGCAAAGCTGGGATGCCGCCGCGTCATCGTCGTGTCGGCGGTCGTCATGTGCGCTGTCCTACCCGCGCTCGCGCTGGTCTCCAGCCTGCCGTTACTCGTTGCGGCTCTCGTGCTCTTTGGCGCCGGCCTGGGCGCCGTCGATGTGGTTATGAACATCCAGGCGATCATCGTCGAGCGGGCGAGCGGCCGCGCTTTGATGTCAGGCTTCCACGGCTGCTTCAGCCTCGGCACCATTGCGGGGGCAGCCGGCGTCACCGTGCTCTTGAGCGCCGGGAGTTCACCGGGTTTCGCAACGATCGTTGTGGTCGCCGGCATAGCCGCAGCGCTGGCTGTGGCCGCTCCGTATCTGCTGCCGTACGGTGGCGAGCGTGAGGGACCTGCATTCGCCGTCCCGCATGGTGTCGTTCTGTTTATCGGCGGCCTTTGCTTCGTGCTCTTTCTGACGGAGGGCGCCATCCTTGATTGGAGCGCCGTCTTCCTGACGTCAACGCGCGGTGTGGACCCGTCCCGGGCGGGTGTCGGTTACGCAGCGTTCGCTCTGGCGATGACATCAGGTCGGCTGACCGGCGATCGAATCATGCAGGGCTTTGGCACGACCAGGATCATTGGCTATGGCGGGTTGTGCGCCTCCGCTGGCTTTGCCGTCGCGACGCTGCTCCCGTCTTGGCCGGCTGCAGTGCTTGGCTTTGCACTGGTCGGGGTAGGCTGCGCGAATATCGTGCCTGTCCTGTTCACCAGCGTCGGCCGGCAGACCGTCATGCCGGAAAATCTGGCTGTTCCGGCCATGACCGTTCTCGGTTATGCGGGCGTTCTCGCCGGACCGGCTGCGATCGGCTTTGTGGCGCAGGCGACCAACTTGTCAGTGGCATTCTTGAGCGTGGCGCTGATGCTGATCGGCGTTGCCGCCAGTGGTTACCTGTTGCGGAAATGATTTTGGCCGCCCAATTCGCCTTGTAAAGCCGCCTGTCGCCGGATCGGGCCGGGCCGGCGGTGCGGCCGGCTTCGGAAACTCGCCAGGAAGGACGGCCGGGGTCTATTGCCGCCGCGGCGGAGCCGGTTGATGTTCCGTTCTGTCAAACCCAGGTTTCAGAACCGTATTTTCGGCACCGTGCTTGCGTTGCGGTCCGCACGAACGTCTCTCGCGAAGCGGGCAGATACCATGGACCAAGGTCGTCTATGCGCTCAAGGATCACGGCCTATCCCGGCACGCGATCCGGACATCGTCGGCGAGGGCTTGCCAAGCTCTTGGCCGGCGATGATCCCGACAACCCCCCCGAAACCGCGGCCGGGTGGCGTGTATCAGAGTGGTACAACTCAGGCCGGGTGCGTCGCTACCGTTAGCTAACTTGACTAATCCGCCGGCGGTTAGCTAACTTGATGCTTTTGCAGGGAGCATCAGGATGCGGCAGGTCACCATTCATGCCGCGAAAACCAATCTGTCCAAACTCATCGAGGCGGCGTTGGACGGAGAGGAGATCGTCATCGCCAAGGGCCGCAAGCCGGTTGTCCGGCTCGTTCCGGTGACGCGCGGCTCATTCCGGATTGGTCCGCTCGCGGGCCAACTCGGCACACCCCCCGACTTTTTCGAGCCGATGGACGCGGGCGATTTCGACTTGTGGGAAGGGGGCGGTGACGACGGTTTTGCTCGACACCCACACCCACACCTGGGCCTGGAGCTTGTCCGGCGATGCACGGCTTTCGAAGCCGGCCCTTGCCGCCATCAGCGCGGCGGATACGGTGCTGGTCAGTCCGATCAGCTTTTTGAGATTGCACAGAAAGTCCGGCTCGGGAAATGGCCGGAGATGGAGCCTTTCATTGGGCGGTTGGCCGCTCTGCTGGGCGAACAGGGCGGTTCGGTCGCGGGCTTTGATCCCTCGATCTGCATCGCCGCCGGCATGATGGCCTGGACCCACCGCGATCCGTTCGACCGGCTGCTGGCCGCCACGGCGACGCACTTCAACTTGCCTCTCGTGTCGGCGGATACCGCGTTCGACGGCATTGTGAGCCGGTTGTGGTGATGATCGGGGCTGCCGCTCTGCGCATGCGTCAGGGGTGACGACAGGAACCGTGCGTAGCCCCGGCGGCGGCGGTCTTGATATCCACCGGGACACGCGCACTCCGTGTATCTGGCATGCCGTGGCGCAGCCGGCTGCGTGTTCCGCCGACAAGCGCAATTATCGCGCATACACGGGGACGGAACTGTTTACCGCGCCATTGAATAAGGCTGCCTTAATCGTCCAAGCCATTCGAATTGCTTGTGGAT
>NZ_CAJATU010000060.1 GCF_903944925.1 uncultured Rhodopila sp.
ATCGCTGCCGGCCGCCGCCGCTCCCCCCGCTCCGGCGCCGCCCGCTCCGGCGCCGAGCAAACCGGTGCAAAGCGCGCCTCTCGCAGCACCGGCCGCTGCTCCCGAAGCCGCCGTCGGGCCGCCGCCTGAGCTGCCCGCGGCGCCGCCGCCGCGCGCGCCCGATGCGCCGCCGCCACCCGTGGCGGCCGTCGTGCCGCCGCCGATGCCGCCTGCAACCCCCGGCATCTCCTCGGCCTCCATCGTGTTCGTCGAAGGCTCAACCGCCCTGGCAGCCCCCGCCGCCGACGAGGTCAAAACCTTCGCCGCCAGCCGCGGTAAAGGCATTATCGTCGTCACCGGCTACGGCGACTCGGCGTCCAGCGATCCGTCGGCGCAGTCGGCCGCGCTGGGCATCGGTCTTGCCCGCGCCAACGCCATCGCCGATGCCTTGAAAGCGGACGGCGTCCCGGCCGATGCCGTCCGCGTCAACGCCGAAGCTTCCGGTCGCGGCGCCTCGCTCCGCTTGCTACAATAAGTTTTTGTTATCTCCCGAAAGGCCTGTCATGAGTACCGATTCCTCCGGCGAATTCCATCGCATCCGCCGTCTGCCGCCCTACGTCTTCGCCGAGGTGAACCAGGCCAAGGCGAAGGCGCGTGGCGCCGGGGAGGACATTATCGACCTCGGCATGGGCAATCCCGACAGCCCGACTCCGCCCCATATCGTCGCCAAGTTGATCGAGACCGTGCAGGACCCGCGCTCGCACCGTTACTCCGTCAGCAAAGGCATACCGGGGTTGCGCCGGGCGCTGGCGTCGTACTACCAGCGGCGCTTCGATGTCGGGCTGGACCCGGAAACCGAGGTGGTGGCCACGCTCGGCTCGAAAGAGGGGTTGGCGAACCTGGCTTCGGCGATCACCAGTCCGGGCGACACCATCCTGGTGCCGAACCCGTCCTACCCGATCCACCAGTTCGGTTTCATCATTGCCGGGGCGGCGGTGCGGAGCATTCCGGCGTTTCCAGGCGAGGATATGCTGCGGGCGCTCGATCGCGCGGTGCGGCACTCGGTGCCGAAGCCGACGGCGCTGATCGTGAACTTTCCATCCAATCCGACGGCGTATCTGGCGGACCTGGATTTCTACAAGGAAATCGTCGCATTCGCCCGCAAGCATGAGATCTGGATCATGTCGGATCTTGCCTACGCGGAGATCTATTTCGGCGACAACGTCCCGCCGTCGATCCTGCAGGTGCCGGGCGCCAAGGACATCGCGGTGGAGTTCACCAGCCTGTCGAAGACATACTCCATGCCCGGCTGGCGGATGGGTTTCGCAGCCGGCAACCAGCGGCTGATCAACTCGTTGACCCGGATGAAGTCGTATCTGGATTATGGGGCGTTCACGCCGATACAGGTGGCGGCGGCAACGGCGCTGACCGGGCCGCAGGACTGCGTCGATCAGGTCCGGGCCCTGTACAAGGAACGCCGCGACGTGCTGATCAAGGGGCTGGTCTCGGCCGGCTGGGACATGCCGAGCCCGGAAGGTTCGATGTTCGCGTGGGCGCCGATACCGCCGCAATACGCGTCGTTGGGCAGCGTCGAATTTTCGAAGCTGCTGCTGGAGCGGGCGAAGGTCGCGGTGGCGCCGGGCCTCGGCTTCGGCGAATACGGCGAGGGTTTCGTTCGTATCGCCCTGGTGGAGAATACCCACCGGCTGCGGCAGGCGATCCGCAACATCCGCGGCTTTTTGCAGACCGGTTCGAACGTGGCCGAACCGGTATTGTCTGAAACGGCCGTTCCATGACCCGGCCGCTATCGGTCGGCATAGCCGGTCTGGGCACCGTCGGCGGCGGCGTGCTGAAGCTGCTGCGCGACAATGCGGAGATCGTGACCGCGCGGGCAGGGCGGCCGATAGCGGTGACGGCGGTCTCGGCGCGGGACCGCTCGAAGGATCGCGGTATTCCGGTGACCGGGCTGCGCTGGTACGACGATCCCGTCGCGCTGGCGACCGATCCCGGCGTGGACGTCGTGGTGGAATTGATCGGCGGCTCCGAGGGGCCGGCGCGGGCGCTGGCGGAAGCCACCATCGGCGCCGGCAAGCCCCTGGTAACCGCGAACAAGGCGCTGCTGGCGGTGAATGGCGCGGAACTGGCGCGCTCCGCCGAGGAACGCGGCGTGACCTTGAAGTTCGAGGCTGCCGTGGCCGGTGGCATCCCGGTGATCAAGGCGCTGCGAGAGGGTCTGTCGGGTAACCGGATCAGCAACGTCGCCGGCATCCTGAATGGCACCTGCAACTACATTCTGACGCAGATGCGCGAGCGTGGCCGGGAATTCGCCGACGTGCTGGCCGACGCGCAGAAGCTGGGCTACGCGGAAGCCGATCCCAGCTTCGATATCGACGGGGTGGACGCGGCCCATAAGCTGGCGATCCTCGCGGCGCTGGCGTTCGGCCGGCCGGTGTCGTTCGACGATGTGCATGTCGAGGGCATCCGCCGGATTTCAGCGCTGGATATCGCCTTCGCGACCGAACTCGGCTACCGCATCAAGCTGCTGGGCATCGCCCGGCAGACCGAGGCGGGGATCGAAACCCGGGTGCATCCGTGCATGGTGCCCCAGACGGCGCCGATCGCCACGGTGGACGGGGTGTTCAATGCCGTGGTGGCGGAGGGCGATTTCGTCGGCCGGGTGATGCTTGAGGGGCGTGGGGCAGGGGCGGGACCGACGGCTTCGGCCGTGGCGGCGGACCTGATCGATATCGCCAGGGGCCGGTTTACGCCGGTCTGGGGTGCGGCGGCGGCATCCTTGTCCAACGCGCCGTCCGTGCCGATGAGCAGCCATGTCGGCGCGTACTACCTCCGCCTGATGGTGGTCGATCGGCCCGGGGTGATCGCGGATGTGACGGCGATCTTGCGGGATATGGGGGTGTCGCTGGAGTCGATGCTGCAGCGCGGCCGCAGCCCCGGCGAGGCGGTGCCGGTGGTGCTGGTGACGCACGAAACCCGCGAGAGCGCCATGCGCGACGCCCTGGATCGCATCGGCGCGCTGCCGACGGTGATGGAGGAGCCGGCGCTGATCCGGATCGAGGCGGGCTAGGCGACGCGAGGCCGTTAGCCGATCCGGGCCGCCCGGAGCAAAATTGTTGGCGATAGGCGCGATGATGGTCCTTATGCCACCGGTCGCCACGCGAACGCCTTGCAGAACACATCGCGGTTTTATTTTGGTCTGACCGACCAGAATATAAGACTTTCGGCTGACCCTCCGGTTGCGCCCGATGTTCTCGGGGCGCGTTCTCCCTGTCAGCGAGGATTTCATGCTGAAGTGGCGGCTGTTGCTCGAGGAGGGCCGCCGGGCGCGGCACACATTTCCCCAGCCCGATCTGACTATCGCGGCAACTGCTTTGCACCATGGATTGACGGTCGTAACACGGGACGTGCGAGACTTCGCCCGGGCACGGGTTCCGATCGTCAATCCGTGGATCGAGCGTTATATTAGTCCGTCTTCCTGGCGAAGTCATAACTTTGATCGTCCGGAAACGTCAGCCGGAGTTGGTTCTGCTTCCCCGCGTGGTCCATCTGAAGCTGCACGAACGCCAACGGCAGCGGGCCAAGCGAGTCTGCTACGGCGGCGAAACGGCCGGCGCGGACCAAAGTCGCGGTAAAGACATTGCCATTCCAGGCGTCCAGCTTCAGCGCCGCGCCGGTGGCTTCGAACGTCATGATGGAACCCTCGCCGTCCCGGCTGACGGAGGCCTTGCCGAAGGCCGGATGGAAGAAAATCCCGTTCAATGTATCCGCGGCCGGGGAAGGTTGCGGTTCGGCGGGTTTCTCAAAGACTTTCCTGTTGGCCGCATAACCATCGACTGCCGCCTTGTGGCGGATCGCCACGTCGTCGAGCTCGGGATTTCCCAGGATGCGATCCAGCGTCCAGCGCCCGACCGCATCCGGGAGTCCTTGATTTTCTTCGTTGGTCAGCACGATGACGCCGACGTTCTTTTCGGGCAACAGACCCACATAGGCGCCGAAGTTGGGCGTTCCGCCGTTATGCCAGACGATCTCGCCGTTCGGGGTCTGCTGGATGACCCATCCGGAGGCATAGGACGCCGTGTTCGACATGGCGATCCGTGGCAGACGGGTGACTTCGAGGTTGGCTTCCGACACCAGGCGGTGGCCCTCGAAGCTGCCTTTGCCCAATTGCAGGCGAACCCAGCGCGCCATGTCGGCAATGGTGGAGTTGATGTCGCCGGCGCCGAAGTAATCGTATGGAAAAATCTGGGTGAACGGAACTTCGACCGTGCCCTGCGGGGTCCAGCGATAGCCCGTTGCGTGATTGCCTTCCACCGCGATCGCCGAAGCGGTATAGGATGTTTCCGTCATCGCCAGCGGTTCCAGCAATTCCTTGCGCAGCAGCGCATTCCAGTCCCGCGCCCCGGCGGCCCGCGCGACGATCCGTCCGGCCTGCAAATGGGTAATGTTCGTGTAGGAGAATGTCGACCGGAAGCTCGATACGGGTGCCACATAGCGCAGCGAGCGGATCAGTTCCGTCTCGGGATAGCCGAGCATGGCCAGTCCGTCATTCACCTCGGCCGGCAGGCCGGAGCGTTGCGCCAAAAGGTCGAACAGGCGGAACTCCCGCGTTACCCAAGGATCCTGGAGCTGAAACTCCGGCGCCAGGTCGATGACCCGGTCGTCCCAGTGCAGCTTGCCGCGGTCCACCATGACCGCGATGGTGGCGGCGAGAAAGGCTTTCGTTGTGGAGCCGATCTGAAAAACGGTCCGTGTATCGACTGGGGCGCTGCTCGATTTGCTGCGCACGCCGAAGCCCTTGCCGTAGACCAGATGGTCGTCGGCGACGATGCCGATGGCGAGGCCCGGCGAGTCGTAGGTTCGCATGCCTTTTGCGATGTAGGCCTCCAGGGAGGGGGCCAGGGGACCGAAAATGGCCGGTGCTTGCGGTTCAGCCGCAAGCACCGGGACCGTGCCGTACCAAACCGCGGCGGTCATGCCAAGTATCTGACGAAACGATACAGTCATCTCGGCTCTCTCGGAAAATGCGTTAGCACGTTTCAGCATAAAGCAGACTTGTGCAAGTCGTCATGCCGGTCACGGCCTACAAGCCGAGGTTCAGCGCTGCACGGCAACAATATCATGCCGATTGGCGGTGACAGCCACTCTCCTGGTACGCCGCATCGTCATGCCGGGGGGTTGGTATCCGCGCCTCAACCGGCACCGCGAGCCGTGGATGGTGCGCCTGCGCGCACCATGGCGATACATCCGGCCCATGTGCGGGACACCATCGCAACGGCGAAAGAATTCAGCCCAGGCCGGTGCGGGCGCGAACAAATCCGATCGCTACACGGAATGTTGCGTCGGCGTCAAGGGTGCTGGTATCGAGGATGAAGGCATCCTCCGCCGCGCGCAGCGGGGCCGCGTCGCGGGCCGAATCCTTCTCGTCGCGGCGCCGCATGTCCGCCTCGACGGTGGCGATCTCGACGTCTTCGCCCCTGGCCTGAAGCTCCAGCCAACGGCGGTGAGTACGTTCCGCCAGCCGGGCGGTGACGAACAGTTTCGCCTGTGCCTCCGGAAAGATGACGGTGCCGATGTCGCGTCCGTCCAGCACCGCGCCGTTGCGGGTGGCGAAGTCGCGCTGGAACGCCAGCAGGGCGGCACGCACCCCGTCGACCGCCGCCACCGCGGACGCCGCGGCATCGGCTTGCGGGCCGCGCAGGTCGCCGCGGTCGAGATCCTCCGGCCGCAGCGCGCGCGCCGCCGCCTCGGCCGTCGCGGCATCCGCCGGATCGCCGCCGGCATCCAGCACGCGGCGCCCGACGGCGCGGTACAGCAGGCCGGTATCCAGATAGGGCAGGCCGAGGACGCCGGCGATGCGGCGGGCGAGCGTGCCTTTTCCCGCCGCGGCCGGCCCGTCGATCGCGATGATCGTTTTCATGGTCAACTCGCCTTCGCATGGATGGCCGCGCCGGCGCCGTTCATCAGCGCGACGAAGCCGGGGAAGCTGGTGTCGATGAAACCCGCATCGTCGGCGGTCACCGGGGCGGCGGTCGCCATCCCCAGCACGACCGCGGACATGGCGATGCGGTGGTCCATATGCGTCTCCACCGTGCCCCCGCCCGCGGGCGGTGCGCCGGTGCCGTGGATGATCAGGTCGTCGCCCTCGATTTCCACCCGTGCGCCGTTGACGGACAGCAGCGCGGCGGTTGCGGACAGGCGGTCGGACTCTTTCACGCGCAATTCCTTCAGGCCGCGCAGCCGTGTCGTCCCGGCGGCGCAGGCGGCGGCCACGGCGAGGATCGGATATTCGTCGATCATGCTCGGCGCGCGCTCACCGGGGACGTCCACCGCGCGCAGGGGGCCGCCGGTGACTTCCAGGTCGCCGACGGGTTCGCCGCCCTCGATGCGGCGGTTCCGGATGACGATCGTGGCGCCCATCTCCTGCAGGCAGGTGAACAGGCCGGTGCGCAGCGGGTTCAGCCCGACACCCTCGATGGTCACCTGGCTGCCCGGGACCAGCAGCGCGGCGACCAGCGGGAAGGCGGCGGAGGATGGATCGCCCGGCACCGCAACATCGGCCGCAAGCAGTTCCGGCTGGCCCTGCAACTCGATGATCCGTCCCGCCCCGGCGATCTCGACGTGCACTGTGGCGCCGAAATGACGCAGCATGTTCTCGCTGTGGTCGCGGGTGGCTTCGGGTTCCTCCACCCGGGTGATGCCGGGGGCGTTCAGTCCGGCCAGCAGCACGGCGGATTTCACCTGGGCGGAGGGGACGGGCACCCGGTAGTCCAGCGGCAGTGCATCGCGCGCGCCCTCGATCGCCAGCGGCAGGCGGCCGCCGTCGCGCGATGCGAATCGGGCGCCGGTGGCGCTCAGCGGGTCGATCACCCGGCGCATCGGCCGCTTGCGCAGGCTGGAGTCGCCGGTCATTACCGCAAACAACGGATGCGTGGCGAGAATGCCGCACAGCAGCCGCGCGGCAGTACCGGAATTGCCCATGTCGAGCACATCCGCAGGCTCGGTCAGGCCCCCGATGCCGCGCCCGGCGACCAGCCATGTCCCGTCGCCGCGCGCGGTGACCTCGGCGCCGAGGGCGCGCATGGCGGCGGCGGTGCGCAGCACGTCCTCACCGGTAAGCAGGCCCGCGATGCGGGTTTCGCCGATGGCGAGGGCGCCGAACATCAGCGCCCGGTGGCTGATCGACTTGTCGCCGGGGACGGCGATGCGGCCGTGCAGCGGGGCGGCGGGGCGGCTGGAGATCAACGGCTGGGCGGTGTGTTCGTGCATGACTCGGGTCCGCTCCAAGGCGTGGCGTGGGCGCTTGATATCGGCTTTCGGCGGCCGCCGATACCGTTTGTGCCGCAAGGCGGTGGTGCCATAGCGACAAGGCATTTGACAGGACTTTGCCGGAATGGCATGGGCGCGCGCTCTTGTTCGCAGCCCATGACTCATACGAAGGGCCTATCACACTCATGGCTAAGCCTGAACTCGGCACCAAGCGGGTCTGCGTCGCCTGCGGCACGCGATTCTACGATCTGACCAAGTCCCCCGCGGTCTGCCCGAAATGCGGCACCGAACAGCCGATAGAGCAGCCGCGTCCGCGGCGCACCGGCGGCAACGTGGTGGAGGACAAGCGTCCGAAGAAGGTGACGCCCGCGCCGGAGGACGTGGATGTGGAGGTCGAGGGCGTGGAGGATGTCGAGGAAGAAGACGTCCTGGAGTCCACCGACGACCTGGAAGACGATGCCGACGCCATTGGCGGAGACATCGAGGTCGAGAGCGACACGGACGAGCACGAGCGCTAGGCGGTATTCGGGCGGGACGGTCACCGCCGTTTTGTCATGGCCGGACCTGGTCCGGCAATCCACGCCTTGCGGTGCCGGTTTAAGCAAAGTCGCGGATGGCCGGGACAAGGCCGGCCGGGTTGCGTGCCTGCGCCATGACGGCCCCGGCGCGGGCCTCCGCCCTAAACCCGCCCCCGCGCCCGCAGCCAGATCATCAGCAGTGCGTCATAGGGCAGCGCCGGGGTTTCGCGCAGCCGCCAGAACCAGCGCAGCGACCGTCGCGTCGCCGCCGGGACCGGGGGTGGCGGACAGGCATGCGCCCGGATGCCGGCGAGTCGCAGCAGCAACAGGCAGCGCGGCAAGTGATACGCGCTGGTGCAGGCATACACGCGGGCAGCGCCGAAGGTCCGGACCATGCGGGTGACCGCGCAAACCGACGACAGCGTGTCGGTGCCGGTTTCCTCTGTCCGGATCGCCGTTTCCGGATACCCTGCATCGATCAGTTGCCGCGCCATCACCGCCGCCTCGGCATCGCCGTGCAGCCCCTTGGCACCCGTCGGAATGAACAGCGGACGGGCGAAGCGCGCGCCGAAGCGGGCCGCCGCAGCGACGCGATGGCGCAAGGTCGGGCTGGGGGTCCCGTCCGGCCGCACCGCCGCGCCGAAGATGACGATGATGGCGTCCGGGCCCTGCGGGTTGACTTTCATCTAAAGCGTTTCTCATGCTGACCGGCGGTCTCGGGGGTTCGGCGGAATGAACAGGCGCATCGCGATCATCGGGGCCGGAGCCGTCGGCGGCTATGCGGGTGCTCATATGGCAGCGGCGGGGCACGACGTCACCTTGATCGATGCGTGGCCGCAGCATGTCGACACCATGCAGGCGCACGGCCTGAAAATCTCCGGCATGACCGCGGCGGAGGGGCTGAGTGTGCGGGTCAACGCTATGCATGTGACGGACGTTCAGTCGCTGGCGAAGCAGCGGCCGATCGACATCGCCTTCATTGCGGTAAAGTCCTACGACACGGTGTGGGCGGCGACCTTGATCCGGCAGTATCTGTCGGCCTCCGGCTGCATGGTGTCGATGCAGAACTGCATCAACGAGGAGCGGGTGGCGGCGGTTGCCGGCTGGGGCCGCACGCTGGGGTGCATCGTCACCGGCGGCATCGGCGTCGATCTGTATCAACCCGGGCATATCCGCCGCGGCTACGCCAGGCGGCCCGACATCGTGTCGTTTTACGTCGGTGAGCCGAGCGGCCGGATCACCCGCCGGGCGCGGGAGATCGCCGCGATCCTGGGCTGCGTGGACACGGCCAGCGCGACCGACAATCTATGGGGCGAGCGCTGGACCAAGCTGTGCGTCAACGGCATGCGCAATGGCGTGTCAGCCGCCACCGGCCTGGGCGGCAACGCGCGCGACCGTCACGACGCGGTGCGCCGGATCTGCATCCAATTGGGCGGCGAGGCGGTGCGGGTCGGGCAGAAGCTCGGCTACCGGCTGGGCAATGTGGGGGCGTTGCCTTTCGAAACGCTTGCGCGCGCGATGGAAGGCCACCCGGGCTGCTACGCAGAGATCGAGCGGCTGATGACGGAGGGCGGCGCGGCCCAGGCGGAACGAAGCGACGATCAGCGGCCGTCGATGGCGCAGGACATGGAAAAAGGCCGCCGCACCGAGATCGAGTTCATGAATGGCTTCATAGCCTTGGAGGGCGCCCGGGTCGGGGTGAAGGCTACGGCGCATGAGATGCTGACCCGGCAGGTATTGCGGGTGGAGCGTGGCGAGATCCCGGCGCGGCCGGAGAATGTGCTGGTGAATTGGTGAGGCGGTGGTTGCCTTGCCAGCGGGGCCGGGCGGTCGGAGCAGTTGAGAAGCTACATTGCTCGGATCGCCATCGGCGGATTTGCGTGAGGCCGATCGGCTTCTACATCTACCGTGCGTACAATCCGCGCTGGGCATTTGCCCCGGACTCCGGCCTTGGCGCCGCCTCGACCGGGGGCCGCTTCAATCCCCGGGCATGCAGGCGTTCTACACCGCCCGGCAGTTCGAGACCACGGGGATCGAGGCCCGGCAGGGTTTTCCGTTCAAGGCGCAGCCGATGACGCTATGCGCGTACGAAGTGGATTGGACATTGTCGATCCGACCGATCCGGCCACTCGGGGCGGCGCAGCGAGTCACCGCGGCCGATCTCGCCGTGCCGCGGGTTCAGATAGGTGATCCGCAACAGCCAATCCGCACCGCGCCACCCGCCCTCCCGCACACCCCCAACCCCAGCGTCAATCGTGCATTCGCTTGACAGATCACGGAGGCATGGGCTTGATCCGCCCGCTTCGCGTGGCCCCCGCCGCCGCATGTTTTGAAAGACCGTTGCCCCCATGGCGACCAGCAAAGCCAAACCCAGGCAGCAGACCAGCGCCTGGGTCGAAAACATCAAAACCATCTTCTACGCCGGGCTGATAGCCATTGGCGTACGGACGGTCTTGTTCGAGCCGTTCAACATCCCCTCGGGCAGCATGATCCCCACCCTGCTCGTCGGCGACTACCTTTTCGTGTCGAAATACAGCTACGGCTATTCCCGGTTTTCCCTGCCGTTCTCACCGCCGCTGTTCTCCGGCCGGATCTTCGGCGCGCTGCCCAAGCGCGGCGACGTGGTGGTGTTCAAATACCCCCACGACACCTCGGTGGACTACATCAAGCGGATCATCGGGCTGCCCGGCGACCGCATCCAGGTGAAAGAGGGCCAACTTTATATCAACGGCGAGCTCGCCCCCCGCACGCCCGAAGGCAACTACCTGGCCGACGACAACGGCATCAAGATGATGCGCAAGCTCTACGTCGAGACCCTGCCCAACGGCGTCAAGCACGACATCCTGAAAGAAGGCGACCTCGGCTGGGTCAACAACACCCAGGAATATGTCGTCCCGGCGGACCATGTCTTCGCCATGGGCGACAACCGCGACAACAGCGCCGACAGCCGCTTCATGGACGGTGTCGGCTACATCCCGCTGGAAAACCTCGTCGGCCGCGCTGAAATCCTGTTCTTCTCCTACGACTCCGAATACCCGTGGTGGCAATTCTGGGAATGGCCGTTCGAAATCCGCTGGAGCCGGCTGCTCAAGCCCGTGCATTGAAAACCGGCAGGGTATGAGCGAACCGTTCGAAGCGATCCTGGGTCACACATTCAAGCGTCCCGCCCTGCTGAAAGAGGCCCTGACCCATAGCTCCGTCGCGCACAGCCACGGCCGCAAGCAGGGCTCCAATGAACGCCTGGAATTCATCGGCGACCGCGTGCTCGGCCTGATGATGGCGGAATGGCTGGCCGAACGCTTCCCGCGTGAGCAGGAAGGCGAGCTTGGTCCCCGCCTCGCGCACCTTGTCTCCCAGCCGGTGCTCGCCCTGGTGGCGGACGGCATCGGCCTCGCCGACGCGCTGTCGGTTGGTCCCGGCGAGTTCAAGGCCGGCCTGACGAAACGCGCCACGGTGCTGGCGGACGCATTGGAGGCTGCCTTGGGCGCATTGTATCTGGATGGCGGCATCGAGGTCGCCCGCAGCTTCGTCCGCCGCGCCTGGAACGACGCCATGATCGGCCAGGTGGAACCGCCGAAGGACGCCAAGACCGCCTTGCAGCATTGGGCGCTGAAGCGCGGCCTCGGCCTGCCGGCCTACGCTGTAACCGGCCGCTCCGGCCCCGAGCATGCGCCGCAGTTCACCATCACGGTGTCGGTCGGGGATATGGACGGCTCCGGCACCGCCGGCAACAAGCGAGCGGCGGAACAGTTGGCCGCCGAGGCTTTGCTTGCCAGGCTGCCGTCATGACCCCGCCGTCGCGCTGCGGCTTCGTCGCTATCGTCGGCGCGCCGAACGCCGGCAAATCGACGCTGATGAACCGGCTGACCGGGGCGAAACTGTCGATCGTCTCGCCCAAGGCGCAGACCACGCGGTTTCGGGTGCTCGGCATCCTGATGCGGGCGGAATCGCAGGTGCTGCTGGTGGACACGCCCGGCATCTTCAAGCCGAAGCGCAAGCTCGACCGCGCCATGGTGGCGGCGGCCTGGAGCGGAGCGGCCGACGCCGATGTAGCGATGCTGATGGTCGATGCGCGCGCCGGGCTGCGTGAGGACGTGCGGGAGATCGCGGCGCAGTTGGGGGCCTCCGGCCGCCGCTGCTGGCTGGTGCTGAACAAGGTCGACCTGGTGGAGCCTCCGTCGCTGCTGCCGCTGACCGCGGCGCTGACCGCGCTGGCAAAGTTCGAGGAAACCTTCATGGTCAGTGCCCAGACCGGCGAGGGCATCCGCGCTGTGGCCGACGCGCTGGCCAACGTCGTGCCGGAAGGCCCGTGGTTGTATCCGGAAGATGACCTGACCGACCTGCCGGATCGCCTGCTGGCGGCGGAGACGGTGCGCGAACAGATCTTTTTGCAGACGCATGAGGAAGTGCCGTACGGCGCGACCGTGGAAACCGAGTCCTTCAAGGAGCGCAAGGACGGCTCGGTCCGCATCGAAGTGACGATCTACGTGGCGCGCCCCGGCCACAAGGCTATCCTGATTGGCGACAAGGGCAGCAAGATCAAGGCTATCGGCGCGCGTGCCCGGCAGGATCTGGGCGGGCTGCTGGATCGTCCGGTGCACCTGTTCCTCAACGTCAAGGAACGCAAGGGCTGGGACGAGGAGGGCGCGCGTCTGCGGGCGATCGGCTTGGAAGATCCGGGGAAGGGCTGATTCACCCGGACCGCTCGATTAGTCGTCCCGCTAACCATTTTTTAACCATTCGCCGCTAATCTTCCACGCGTCGTCCGGCAGCACGGCGACGCTTGGAGGAGAGATCCGGCGTGGTGGCACACTATACGCGCTTCCTGTTCTTCAACCGGTCGATCGCGCGCCGGCTGTACCTTATCGTTCTTCTCATGGCGTTCGGCACGCTGGGTATCCTGGCGATCGCCGCCGGAGAATCCAGCGAAGCCCTGTGGGCAGCGAAGGCTACCGAAACCCGGCATCTGGTTGAGACCGCCTATTCCCTCGTCGCCGACTTCCAGCGGCGCGCCGCGACCGGCGAACTGACCGAGGCGGACGCGCAGCAGCAGGCGCTGCTCCGCCTGTCCCGCCTCCGCTACGAGAACGACCAGTATTTCTGGGTCAACGACATGGCCGGGACGATGCTGATGCATCCGACCACGCCGCAACTCGTCGGCACCAGCGTGCTCGACCTGCGCGATGCCGCCGGTGGCCAGCCGTTCCGCGGCATGATCGGCGTGGTCACCAGCCAAGGCGCGGGACTCTACCGCTATTACTGGCCGCCGGGTCCAACCGCCCGGCTGAAGCAGAGCTACGTCAAGGGCGTCAGCGGCTGGAACTGGATCATCGGCAGCGGCGTGTATGTCGGCGACGTGGAGGCGACGGTGCGCGGACTGTTGCTGCGAACCGCCGGTGTCGCGGGCGTCGCATTGGCGGTGGCACTGCTGGCCGTGGCGTGGCTCGGGCGCGGCATTACCCGGCCCATCGGCGCGATGACCGCCGCGATGCGGCGACTGGCGGCGGGCGACCTGACGGCGGAGGTGCCGGCCCGCGAACGCAGCGACGAGCTTGGCGAAATGGCCGCCGCGGTGGTGGTGTTCAAGGACAGCATGGTCCGGGAGCACGAACTGACCCTCGCCGTGCAGCAACAGCAAACCGTGGTGCAGCAGCAGACCCAGGTCGCGCTGGTCGCCATGGCCGACGCCATCGAGGCCGAGGCCGGGCTGGCCCTGGCGCAGGTGCATGAACGCACCGCGGCGATGACGCAGACGGCGGCGGACATGAGCGGCTCGGCTGCGCGCACCGGGCGCTCGGCGGAGAGTGCCGCGACCGCCGCCGCGCACGCCACCGAAACGTCGCATAGCGTGGCCAGTGCCGCCGATTTGCTTGCCGCCTCGATCGCCGAAATCGGCGTCGAGGTCGGCCAGGCCGCCGAGGCCGCCACCCGCGCCGTGACCGCCGGCAGCGAAACGCGCGCCACCATCGAAGCCTTGAATCATCAGGTCGAGCGTATCGGCGCGGTCACCGATGCGATCAATGACATCGCCCGCAAGACCAACCTGCTGGCGCTCAACGCGACGATCGAGGCGGCGCGGGCGGGCGAGGCGGGCAAGGGCTTCGCCGTGGTGGCCAATGAGGTGAAGTCGCTGGCGACCCAAACCGCGCGATCGACCGACGACATCAGCCGGCAGATCGCCGACGTGCGCCGGGCCACCGGCGCGGCAGTCACCGCTGTCGCGCGGATCGAGCAGACCATCGGCGAGATCAACACCATCGCCGGCGGGGTCGCCTCGGCGGTGGAGAAGCAGGCGACCTCGACCATGAGCATCGCATTCAACGTGACGGAAACCGCGTCGGCCGCGGCCGACATGAGCAATCGTATCCTGGAGGTATCGGCCGAGGCGGAGCAGACCGAACACCATGCCCTGTCGGTGCGGGAGAACGCCTCGGCGCTGGAACTGGCGGTCGCCGACTTACGGCATGCGGTGATCCGGGTGGTGCGGACATCCACGACGGAGGTCGATCGCCGCCTGGCCATGCGCCACCCGATCGACCTGCCATGCCGGATCAACGCGGCCGGGGCGGAGCATGACGCCCGGCTGGTCGATTTATCAATGTCCGGCGCGCGGGTGGACGATGCGCCGGCACTGCCGGACGGTTCCGCCGGTTCGGTGATCCTGGACGGCGTTGCCTTGCCGTTCGTCGTCCGCACGGCGGATCACCGCGGCTCCTTGCATGTGCAGTTCGAGGAAAGTGAAGCCGTCCGGCTGGCGGTGAGCGGACTGCTCGAGCGGTTGCAGCAGCGCCGCGTGGCTTGAACCAAAGGAGAGAACGACGATGCCGTTGATGACCTGGACCGACAAGTTGAGCGTCGGGGTGGCCGTGCTGGACGAAGACCACAGGAAGCTCGTGGCCATGGTGAACGAGCTGTACGACGCGATGCAGGCCGGTCACGGCAAGGAAAAGTTGGGCCGCGTGCTGGGCGAGCTGGTAGAATACACCAAAGTGCATTTCGCCCGCGAGGAGACGTTCTTCTCGCGCACCGGCTATCCGGAGGCGAGCGCACACAAGCAGCACCATGCAGCGCTGACGCGGCAGGTTGTCGACGTGCAGGAGAAGCACGCAGCCGGTCACGCCGCGACGCTGTCTCTTGAGGTGATGCACTTCCTGCGGGACTGGCTGGTCAAGCACATCCAGGGCAGCGACCAGGCGTACCGGGAGCATCTGAACGGGAAGGGGATACGCTGAGCAGGCCATTTTCGGTCCTCATCATGGCCCGGCTTGTTGTTTAGACCAGGCCGTGACTCTGAGAAAACGCGCCTCGGCCCGATCAATCCGATTGAACCGTCATCCTGTGCACCGCCGAGCGGCTTTCCCCCGGCGGGATCAGCATCAGCCATGGCTTCTGCACGAACTCGCCGGCGAAGTCTGCAGGGCTGGCCATGCCGCGCCACGGCTCGATGCATAGGAAGTCCGCACCGGCGCGGGACCACAGGCCGAGTTGTTCGAACCCGTCCCAGGATACCGTCAGCGACGGCCCGGTGGCGGCGGCGAAGCGCACCGATCGGCTGGCTGGATGTTCCAGGATCAGCGCATCCGCATCAAACAACGCCTCGGTCAAGGCCAGGCGCCGACCGGAGATAGGCGACGGGCGGTTGGCTTCGGTCAGCAGGCCGCCGGCAACGCCGCGCAACGGCGCTGTTTCATCGGCATCGAACGTCAGCGCATAGGCGTCCTTGGGTTCGCCGGGGACCAGCGGCCAGCGGAACGCCGGGTGGGCGCCCATCGATGCGGGCAGCACCTCCTCCCCGGTGTTCGTCACGGTGTAGGTGATCTCGAGCGTCGCCTCCGCGATGGCGTAGGCGATCTCGAAACGAAATGCGAAGGGATACATCCCGCGGGTTTGCGCATCGTCGGCCAGCACCAGGCGGCAGCCTGCGGCGGAGCGTTCGACCCAGGTGAACCGCCGATCGCGGGCGAAGCCGTGCTGTGTCAGGCGATAGCTTCGGCCGTTGTGGATCAGCGTGTCGTCGCGCAGGCGCCCGACGATCGGAAACAGCACCGGGGCGTGCCGCGGCCAGGCGGGTTCGGCCGGCCAGAGGTAGTCCCGGCCGTTTCCGTCCCGCAGCGCGCACAACTCCGCGCCTTGCGCGAGGACACATGCTGTCAGACCGGAGGTTGCGAACTCATGCCGGTGGGGATCATCGCTGGTCATGCCGGGACTCCTGACGGTGAGACCTCCGGCTGATACAGGCAATGAGCCACCCCGGGCTAGGGGGAGCCTTCATGCGGCGTGTCGGGCCGGTTCGCCTGGTCGGTTTGTTGCTGTGCCGCCTGGGTCTTCTGGTGCTTGTTGTAGGCGTGCCCGGCGACGCAGCCGCCGATGGCGCCGAGCACCCCGTGATGCGCCATATGGCCGGCGACCGCCCCGGCGATGCCGCCGCTCAGGCAGCCGATGGCATGCGCCGGGGCGTTGCCGCCGAGGCCGAAGGCCGCGAGGGTCAGCAGCACAAGTGGAATGCGACGCGTCATCCGATCGAACCTCCGCTGTTTGGCTTGTTCAACGCCGCAGGCACTGTTCCGATCCATGCCCGGCCGCTTCACCATCCGGTTTACCGGTTGCTCCGGGCAGCAACCGGGGAGTCGGGACGGCGTTCGTGCAGGGTTGTTCAACTGCCGGCGCCATGCCGGGGCAATTTCAGTTTGGGAGGACGCCGTGCGCACATCTGTCCTGGCCGCTTTGTTCACGCTCGGAGCGAGTACAGCCGCATTTGCCGATGCCAGCGTTGCCGGCAACTGGCACGCGGATCTCGACAGCGGGGTCAGCATCGACATGCAGGTCGCGCCGAATGGCGCCTGGAACAGCCGGACGTTGCAGGAAAACCAGGTCGTCCGGGAGATGCGCGGTACCTACAGGCAGCAGCATGCCGGGACTGACACGGGAACGCTCGTGTTCGTGCCGAAGCACTACACCAGCAAGATCGGCAAGGTGACGACGGAAACCGACCGCTATGAACTTGGCGAGGCTGGCAAGGTGCTGAAGCTGACCTCCGGCGGCGACACGATGGTGTTTGAGAAGCGGGAGCAGCGGTGAGGCATCAACGTCATGGCCGCGCCGCCTTCGCTTTTGCCGTCATGGCCGGGACACGCCGGGCCGTGACGACGCGCCCGCCGTCGTTGCTAATGCGCCCGCCGCCCGAACGAAATCACATACGCCCGTACCCTGGCGTCGATCAGCGGATCGTCCGAAACCTCGATCCCCGGCATCAGGCGGTTCGGCAGGAAATGCAACTCGCGCTGCGCCCTGACATTGTCGGAAGCCGCCCGGGTCAGCACCATCGTCCCCATCTCCACCCGCTTGCGATCCGCCGGCCACGGCTTCGTCGGATCGCGGGTCTGATCCTCGGGGTCTGCCAATTGCGCGACCATATGGAACGCCACCGCTTGCGTCGCCAGTCGCTTCGGCAGTTCGTCGACCAGGAAATCCGGTGGCTGCTTCGCGGCCTCCTCCGGAGTCAGATGCTCCGTTCCGGCAACCGGCACGAATTGGAAGCGGAACGGCTGCCGCTTGCCCTCGGCGCTGACGAAGATGAAGGCGTCCACGCCGTTATACGTCTCGCGCGCGAAACTGGCCGGCGTGGCGACGGTCCCGAACGCCTTGCCGACGCTCGGGTGCGTAGCGAGAAACTGATCCGCCTTGGTCGGCTTCGGTGCGTCCGGCCCGCTTGCCGCAAGCGCCTGCAGCAGGGCGAGAAAATCCTCGCCGGTGGCGACGGGGAAGAAGGCGAGCGAGTTCGTCACCACGTCCACATCGCCGTTGGCGTCATAGAATTTGATCGACATGCCATGCGGATTGGCGTCCGGCGAACCGTCCGGCAAAGCCGGCAGGCCAGTCGAATCGGAAAACCGCACTGTCACCTGCACCGGCTGTCCCGAGAAGATCGTCGCCTTGCTCAACGCAGCCGCCGCCGGGGTGGCGGAAAAACTGCCCTCGACCACGACACCCTTGGCATGATTGGCGCGCGTGCCGGCGTGCTTGCCCCACAATGTGTTCATCACATCGATCGTCTGGGTCGCCGTACTGAGGCCCTGTGCCAACGCACCGGTGGCTGGACAACCGAGACACATCGTCACGGCAGCGGCGGCGAACAGACGCGATGGGGTCATGGGACGGCTCCATGAGTGACTGACCGTGCGATTACAGCAGCGGAAGCGGCAAAGCGCACGGCTGCGTACTGCCCGATGACGTGCACTCTCACGTGAAAAAAGCGAATCCCGGTTACCCCGGGTCCATCCTATTACCCGATGCCACGCATAAATCCCATGCCTCGGCCGGGGATTATTCCCGGCATGGCGCATACCGATGCGGTCGGGATGGAAGCCGGACACATCTCAGGAGAAATCCGATGAAGAGCTTCTTGCTTGCGGCCAACGCGGGGCTGAGCCTGACGGCTGCCATCGCCCCGGCGGCGAACGCCTACACAAGGGGTGTTCCGCACACGACCTACCACTCGGGTCCGTATGGCAACACCGGTACGGGCCCCGGTGAGACAGGCATGGAAGGCGGCGGCGGCTAAATCCTGCACCCCGCGCAGAAGGCCGGCGCAGGCCGGCCTTTTTGCGCCGCGGCGACCTACCGCCCGTGCAAGATCCTCAGCATCTGGCGATACTGCTGGTCCCGCCGATCGGCGTTAACCACCAGAACGGCCCAGATCGCCGCCGGAATCCACCCCACGACCGTGATCTGCAGGGCCAGGCAGAGAATCGCGCGAAAGAAGTGGCCCCCGATCATCAGCGACAGCCAGGGGAGAAGGATGGCGAGGGCGATCATCGGACGCGGCATCCTTTCGCTTGTATTGCTTGCCGACTCCGCCTGCCGGTTCGAGGCGAGCCTATCCGAAGATGCCCATCGCCGCCATATCCCAGCCGGCGAAGGCGCCGAACACCACCACGCACCAGGGCGGCAGTTTCCACAGCACCAGTAGCAGGAACGCCACCAGCCCAAGCCCGAAATCCGCCGCCGTATGCACGCTCCCGGTCCATATCGGCGTGAACAGCGCCGCCAGCAGGACGCCGACGACGGCCGCGTTCGCCCCGCGCAACGCCGCCCGGACGTTCGGCCGGTGGCGTAGCGCGTCCCAGAACGGCAACAGCCCGCCGACGAGCAGAAAGGACGAGGCAAAGATCGACACGGTTGCAATCAGCGCGCCGAGCCAGCCGTTCGGTCCGGGGTTCTCCACCGCGCCGAGAAACGCGGCGAACGTGAACAGCGGTCCCGGCAGCGCCTGCGCCACGCCATAACCGGCCAGGAACGTGTCCGGGTCCACCCAGCCGGGTTGCACGACGGACGCCTGCAGCAGCGGCAGGACGACATGGCCGCCGCCGAACACCAGGGCTCCGGTGAGATAGAACGAACTGACCAAATCCGCGATGTGACCGTCCGAGAGGGCGGCGACCCGGGGCAATCCGAACAGCAGAACCAGGAATACCGCCAGCAGCGTCAACGCGACCGGGCGCGAAACGCGCACGTGCAAGGCGCCGGTTTCGACGCACGGCACGGACACCCTCGGCAGCACCGCCACGCCGATGACTGCTCCCAGGATGATCGCATAGATCTGTCCGGTGGAGGACGGCACGGCCAGGCAGAGCAGGCAGGCGGCGACGGCGAGCGTGGCGCGGGCGCGGTCGGGTGCAAGCGTCTGCGCCATCGCCCACACCGCCTGGGCGACGACCGCGACCGCGACCAGCTTCAGCCCGTGCAGCCAGCCGGCACTGGATACGTCGCCAAGGATGCCCATCCAGTAGGCGAAGCCCGTCATCAGCAGGGCCGAGGGCAGGGTGAAGCCCAGCCATGCCGCCACCATTCCAAGCGGTCCGCCGCGCAGCAGGCCAATGGCCATGCCGGTTTGCGACGACGCCGGCCCGGGCATGAACTGGCACAACGCAAGGATATCGGCGAAGGTCGCCTCGGTCAGCCACTGGCGCCTGGCGACCAGTTCGGCCCGGAAGTAGCCGAGATGCGCGATGGGGCCGCCGAAACTGGTGCAGCCCAGCTTCAGGAACACCAGGAAAATCCCAAGCGGAGAGCTTCGCATCAGCGTGTATGGCCAGCGGCGCAACACCTCAATGCGTCCCCGTCATGCCGGCGAAGGCCGGCACCCACGCCTTTGCCACCACCGACACTGCGAGGCATGGATGGTCCGCCTGCGCGGACCATGACGATCAGGGGCCGGTGCCGCGGGATAGACAATTCGGCAAGACTTCGGCGCCCGCTTGCGGGAGTTACGATCACGCCGCTGCATCCCCGGCCGCGAGAAAATTCATCGCCGCCTGGACGCCGCCTTCGCGGTGCGGAATGCCCGCCGCGCGCAGGCCCATCTCCACCCCGGTCAGCGTGCCGGTGAAGCTCAGCACCCCGAGATCGCCCATGTGGCCGATGCGGAAGACCCTATCGTCCAGCCGCCCGAGGCCGTTGCCGAGGCTCATGTTGAACCGGTCCAGGATCACAGCGCGCAGTTTGTCCGCGCTGTGGCCCTCCGGCGTGCGGATCGCGGTCACGCCCGGCGCATAGGCGGCCGGGTCCGCGCATTGCAGCTCCAGGCCCCAGGCCGCGGCGGCCAGCCGGGTCGCCTGCGCATAACGCGCGTGGCGGGCGAAGACGGCGGGCAGACCTTCCTCGACCAGCATCGCCAGCGCCTCGTTCAGCGCGAACAGCAGGTTGATGGCGGGCGTGTAAGGGAAGAATCCGGTCTTGTTGGCGGTCACCAGCGGCGCCCAGTCCCAGTAGCTGCGCGGCGAACCGCCGGCGCGCGCCGCTTCCAGGGCCTTGTCACTGATCGCCGTGAACGAGAGGCCGGGCGGCGCCATCAGGCCCTTTTGGGTGCCGGCGATGGTTACATCGACGCCCCATGCGTCGTGCCTGTAGTCGGCACAGCCGAGCGAGGAGATCGCATCGACGAACAGCATGGCGGGATGCTCGGCCCGGTCGATCGCCGCGCGCACCGCCGGGATGTCGGTCATGCAGCTTGTCGAGGTCTCGCTGTGGACGGCGCAGACTGCCTTAATGCGGTGGTCGCGGTCTTGCGCCAGCACGTCGTGAATTGCGTTCGCGTCGGCACCACGGCGCCAGTCGGTCTCCAGAGTTGTGACATCGAGACCGAGGCGCCGCGCCATCTGCTCCCACAGATGGGAGAATTGCCCCGTGCGGCTGATCAGGATGCGGTCACCGGGGGCCAGGGTGTTGACCAGGGCCGACTCCCAGGCACCGGTGCCGGAGGCGGGGAAAATGCCGATGATGCCGGCGGTCTGGAACACCTGCCGCAGCTTCGCCGTGACCTCCCGCCCCAGCGCGCCGAACTCCGGACCGCGGTGGTTGACGGCGTTGCGGTCCATCGCCCGCAGCACGCGCTCGGGCAGGTTTGTCGGCCCGGGGGTTTGCAGAAAATGACGGCCGGATACGAACTCGGACATTGGCGACGGATCCTCCAGTGTCAGGTTAGAAGCATGGCAGAAGACGGTTTGCAATGTTGCTGCCGTATGGGAGGGCTGCATCGCCGTCCGCAAAGCTGGCCGAGCCGGCGGGGAGCCGGTATGTCGGGACATTGCACCGCGGAGGACCGCTGAACCATGGCTCACCTGCTCCTGACTGTTATCGGCGCCGATCGGCCCGGGCTTGTGCGGACGCTGGCCGAGACGGTTGCGGCGCATGGCGGAAGCTGGCTGGAAAGCCGGATGGGACGTCTGGCCGGCCAGTTCGCCGGCATTGTTCTGGTGGACGCGCCGGAGTCGCTGCTGGCGGATTTGCAGGCGCTGGAGGGGCAGGGGCTGCGGATCTCGGTGCAAACCGAGGTCGAGCAGGCCGCCGCTCCGGCGGTGGCACCCCGGCTGGCGCTGGAGGTCGTCGGCAACGACCGTCCGGGCATCGTGCGCGATATCACCCGCATCCTGTGGGATTGCGGGGTCAATATCGAGGAGTTCGTCACCGGCGTGGCCGACGGTTCGTTCACCGGCGGGACGTTGTTCCGGGTGACGGCGATGCTGCGCGTGCCGAACGCCGATGCGGTCAAGGCGGTGCGCGCCGGGCTGGAGGAACTGGGCAACGAACTGATGGTGGACATCCAGCCGGCACCCGAAGGGACTCCGCTGACCTGACGGTAATTCAATGTTGATATGCGATAATAACGGTAATATCGATCTAAGCCATTGGCAGTTCTGACGGTATTCGTGCCCCCGCGGCCTTTGTATCTACGATTATCATTGCTGCGGCATTACCGAGGGGCTATGTTGCATCGCAGCAGACAGGAAACGTCCTTCGTCCCCACGCCGGCAACAGCCCGGCACGTTCGAAGGATCACGGAATGACTCTTACGCACAGCGACTGGCGAGTGCCTCGAAACCGCAAGCAGGAATAATCGGCCCTAGGCCGTGATTCCTGCCGGACACCTGCCGTATCCGCAGCCTCCTGCTTCATCATGCTTCCCTGCCTGATGCCGAATGCCGCCCTGACCGGGCGGGATCGGACGGATCCCGGCATGTTCATCGAATCCGCGTCTTTGCCGCCTGAACTCCAAGGGTGGCGGGCATCCCCGCCCGCCGCCACGTCTTTGCCACCGCTCACTTAGGTCACCTGATATGGATACGATGGAATTTGCTCCGCGCGTCGAAACCGGCCCGCTGGCCTTCGGCACGGACGCCACCGCCATGGTCGAGAACCGCACGTTCGACGAAATGGCGATCGGTGACAGCGCGCAAATCCAGCGCAGCTTCACCCAGTCCGACATCGAACTGTTCGCCAATGTCTCGGGCGACGTCAACCCGTCGCATCTCGACCCGGTCTATGCCGATGGCACGCTGTTCCACGGCATCGTGGCGCACGGCATGCTTGGTGCCTCGCTGTTCTCGGCGGTGCTGGGCAACATGCTGCCGGGGCCGGGCACGATCTATCTCGGGCAGGACCTGCGATTCCGCCGCCCGGTCAAGCCGGGCGACAGCCTGACCGTCAAGGTCACCGTGCGGTCCAAGGACCCGGTCAAAAAGCGTGTCGTTCTCGACTGCGTTTGCACCAACCAGGCTGGCGAGGATGTCATCACCGGCACCGCCGAGGTCGTCGCACCGGCGGAGAAAATCCGCCGCGTGCGGATGGATCTGCCGGAAGTGTCGGTGGTCCGCCACACCGCGCTGGCTGCGCTGTTGCAGCGGGCCTCGGCGTTGCGGCCGCTGCCCACGGCGATCGTGCATCCGTGCGATCACGACAGCCTCGACGGCGCCATGAAGGCGGCGGCGGCCGGGTTCATCGAACCCGTGCTGGTCGGACCCGAGGACCGCATCCGTGCGCTCGCCTTGGCCGAGGGCATGGAGCTGAACGGCTTCCGCATCGTCGATGCGCCGCATTCCCATGCGGCGGCCGAGATTGCCGTTGGCCTGGCCCGCGACGGCACGGTCAAGGCGCTGATGAAGGGCAGCCTGCATACCGACGAACTGATGCATGAGGTGATGCGGCGGGAGAACCGGCTGCGCACCCAGCGGCGCATCAGCCATGCCTATGTCATGCTGATCGCCTCGTCCGGCAAGGCGCTGATCATTTCCGACGGTGCGGTGAACATCGCGCCGACGCTGATGGACAAGGTCGATATCGTGCAGAACGCCATCGACCTCGCGATCGCGCTGGGCGTCGCGGTGCCGAAGGTGGCGCTGCTTTCGGCGGTGGAAACGGTCACGGCGCAGATCCCCTCCACCCTGGATGCCGCCGCGTTGTGCAAGATGGCGGATCGCGGGCAGATCAAGGGTGGGCTGCTCGACGGGCCGCTGGCGTTCGACAATGCGATCAGTGCGGTCGCCGCGCTGACCAAGGGCATTGCGTCGGCCGTGGCGGGCAGTCCGGACATCCTGATCGTCCCGAACCTGGAGGCCGGGAATATGCTGGCCAAGCAGATGATCTACTCGGGTGCCGCGGATGCCGCCGGCATCGTGCTCGGGGCGGCGGTGCCGATCATCCTGACGAGCCGGGCGGACAGTATCCAGACGCGGCTGGCGTCGTGCGCGGTCGCGGTGCTGGCGGCGAACGGGGCGGCCACGGACTGACGAAGGAGACGCAGGCGTCATGGCCCGGCTTTCTCCGGGCCATGACGACTCGGCCTTACGCCATGGCGCTCACCCCCCGCTTCCCCCGGCAGCCGGGTGGGTGCTCGCCTCGAACAAGCCGCTCGAAGCCCGCTCCCGTGCGCCGCGGCCGACAAGCACGACGCCGTCGCCAGCTTCGATGATCGTCGACGGCGCCGGCCCGGTAACCACATGGCCGGCGCGGCGGTTGATCTGCACAATGAAGAAGGCGCCTTCGCCGTCCCGCTCGATTTCCTCGATCGTTCGGCCGATGGCTGTGCTGCCGGCTTCGGCGACGATCACGTCCATATCCAGGCCGAGGCCAAGCAGCACCTTTTCGAAGTCCTTCATCCGGTCGGATTCGTGCATGAACTTCGCAGTTTCGCGGTACAGGATCATCTCGGCGATGCGCTCGGCGCCGATATGCGCCGGCAACACCACTTTGTTCGCGCCGGCCTGGATCAGCTTGCTTTCGGTGCTTTGCAGCTCGCCGCGCGCGATGATGTCCAGTTTCGGGTTCAGGCTGCGGGCGCTGAGGGTAATGAAGACATTCGCCGCGTCGCTCGACAACACGGTGGCGAGCGTCCGGGCGTAGCGGATGCCGGCCGCGATCAGAGCCGTTTCGTTGGTGGCATCGGCATGCAGACACAGGTAGCCGAGGTCACGCGCCTGCGCCACCTCCATATCGCCATGCTCGATGATCACGAACCGGGTGCGTGCGCCGCGCAGTTCCCGCGCCAGCATGGTGCCGATACGTCCGAAGCCGCAGATGATGACGTGATCCCGTAAGCGGTCGATCTGGGTGCTCATGCGTTTGATCCCGAAGACCCGGTTGATCTGGTTGAGCGTGATGAATTGTACCAGCGCACCGGTCAGGAAAATCATGCCGGTGCAGCCGAGCACGATGATGCAGATCGTGATGCTGCGCAGAAGCGCCGTGTCGATCGGCATGGTCTCGCCGTAGCCGACGGTGTAGACGGTGATGACGACCATGTAGACCGCATCGCCGAACGACCATCCGGCCATCATGTAGCTGACGACCCCGACCGCCATGACCACCAGCATGTAGATCACGCCGAAGCCCAAGTTGCGCATCGGCGAGCCGAACAGAGTATCGGACTCCGATGCCATGGTGACGCGCATCGGATCGAACATGATATTCCGGCGTATCTGGCTCATGCTCCGGGTCCGGTCAGTGAGCGCAAGCTAGGCTCATCGTTCGCAACCGGCAATGGCGGCGTCCGGGCCGCGGGGGAGGGCAGATGGAGTGGGACGCACCGGCGATCGTGCTTGACGCCCGGCCCTACGGCGAGGGCGATGCGGTCGCCGCCGTGATGACGGAAGCGCACGGGCTGCACCGCGGCCTGGCGCGCGGCGGTGCCTCACGCGCAAAGGCGGCGACCTGGCAGGCCGGCAACCTGGTGCAGGTGCAGTGGACGGCGCGGCTGTCCGATCAGCTCGGCAGTTTTACAGGAGAGATGATCCATCCCGGCGCGGCCAACGCAATGCAGGAGGCGCTGCCGCTGGCCATGCTGACCGCGGCCTGCGCCGTCGCCGAGGGCGCGCTGCCGGAGCGGGTGCCGCAGCCGCGCATCTTCGGCGGACTTCTGGGCCTGATCCCGCGCATGCCATTCGGCGAGTCGCTGCTGACCGAGCTGGTGCAGTGGGAGCTGATCGTCCTGGCCGATTTGGGCTATGGACTCGATCTGACGGCCTGCGCGGTGACCGGGCGAAGCGACGATCTTGCCTATGTCTCCCCGAAGACCGGCCGGGCGGTATCGCGCGGCGCAGCGGGCGAGTGGGCGGCGCGGCTGTTGCCGCTGCCGCCGTTTCTGCTTGGCACGGAACCGCCGGATGTGGCGCAATGGCGCGACGGACTCCGCCTGACCGGGCATTTCCTGGCGCGGGATGCGTTCGGCAACCAGCATCGTCCTCTGCCCCGGGCACGGCAGATGCTATACGACCGAGTCTCGGCCCTGGCCGCACAGAGTGAAAAGGACGTTGGACCCATCCATGGCGGATGATCTTATCGGTACCATCCAGGAAACCCACCTGAAGGACGCGCTGTCGGAGCGCTATCTGGCGTACGCGCTGTCCACCATCATGTCGCGCTCCCTGCCGGATGTGCGGGACGGGCTGAAGCCGGTGCATCGCCGGCTGATCTACGCGATGCACCAGTTGCGCCTGGACCCGACCGCCGGGTTCAAGAAATGCGCCCGCGTCGTCGGCGACGTCATGGGTAAGTATCACCCGCACGGCGACGCCTCGATTTACGACGCCATGGTGCGCATGGCGCAGGATTTCGCCGCGCGCTATCCGTTGGTCGAGGGCCAGGGCAATTTCGGCAATATCGACGGCGATAACCCCGCCGCCATGCGCTACACCGAGGCGCGCCTGACCGAGGTGGCGCAGGCGATGCTGGCCGGCATCGACGAGGACGCGGTGGATTTCCGCCCGACCTACGATGGCGAGGAATCCGAACCGATAGTCCTGCCGGGAGCGTTCCCGAACCTGCTGGCGAACGGCGCGGCCGGCATCGCGGTGGGCATGGCGACCTCGATCCCGCCGCACAACGCCGGAGAGATCTGTGCCGCGGCGATCCACCTGATCCAGAACCCGAATTCGACCACCGCCGACCTGCTGAAGCACATGCCGGGGCCGGATTTTCCGACCGGCGGCGTGCTGGCGGAAGACCCGGCGGCACTGCTGGCCGCCTACGAAACCGGCCGCGGCGGCTTCCGGGTGCGCGCGAAATGGGAAGTTGAGAAGGGCAAGCACGGCACCTGGGTCATCGTCGTCACTCAGATCCCCTACCAGGTGCAGAAGTCGAAGCTGATCGAGCAGGTCGCTCAGCTCATGGAAGACAAGAAGCTGCCGCTGCTGGGCGATATTCGCGATGAAAGCAGCGACACCATCCGATTAGTACTGGAGCCGAAGACCCGAGGCGCCGAACCGGAAGTGCTGATGGAGACGGTGTTCCGCGCCACCGCGCTGGAAAGCCGCTTCCCGCTGAACATGAACGTTCTTGATTCGACGCGGACGCCGCGCGTGATGGCGCTGCCGGAGGTGCTGCGGTGCTGGCTTGACCATCGGCATGAGGTGCTGGTCCGCCGCTCCAGGTTCCAGCTTGCCGCGATCGACAAGCGGATCGAGGTGCTGGAAGGCTACCTGATCGTCTACCTCAACCTGGACGAGGTGATCCGCATCATCCGCGAGGAGGAACACCCCAAGCCGCGGCTGATCGCGCGGTTCGAGCTGACCGACACGCAGGCCGAAGCGGTCCTCAACATGCGCCTGCGCAGCCTGCGCAAGCTCGAGGAAATGGAGATCCGCAAGGAGCACAAGACCCTGTCGAAGGAGCGCAAGGACCTGCACGCGCTGCTGAAAGACGAAGGACTGCGCTGGACCCGCATCACCGAGGAAATCGACGGCATCCGCAAGAAATTCGGCTCCGGCCCGCTGGGCGATCGGCGGACCGAACTGGGCGTTCCGCCGTCGGCGGTGGAGGTGAATTTCGAGGCCTATATCGAACGCGAGCCGATAACCGTGATCCTGTCGGAGAAGGGCTGGATCAGGGCGGTGCGCGGGGCGGTGGCCGAACCGGGCGAGCTGAAGTTCAAGGAGGGCGACAAGCTCAAGCTGTTGCTGCCCTGCCAGACGACCGACCGCCTGACCTTGCTGGCGACCAACGGCAAGGCGTTCACCCTGAAGGCGGGAGAGCTGCCGCGCGGCCGCGGCGACGGCCAGCCGGTGCGCCTGCTGGCGGAGATGGCGAACGAAGACGATGTCACCGCGCTGTTCCTGGTCGCGGAGGGGACACGGTACCTGATCGCCTCCACCGCCGGCCGCGGGTTTGTCGTGCCGGCCGTGGAACTGGCGGCGGAGCGGCGAACCGGCAAGCAGGTGCTGAACCTGAAGCCGGGGGAAGAAGCGGCTTTGTGCATACCCTGCGACGGCGACCATGTCGCGGTGATCGGGGAGAACCGCAAGCTGCTGGTGTTCCCGCTGGATCAGGTGCCGGAGCTATCGCGCGGCTCGGGGGTGATCCTGCAGCGCTACAAGGATGGCGGCCTGGCGGATGCCAAGGTGTTCCGGCTGGCGGACGGACTGAGCTGGCGCCTGGGCGACCGCGTGCGGACGGAGACGGACGTGCGGCCGTGGCTGGCGGAGCGCGGTTCGGCCGGGCGGCTGCCGCCGAACGGATTCCCCAAGACGCCGCGGTTTGGATAGGGCTGCGGATTCAGACTTCACGCTCACCGTCATGGCCGCGCCTATTGGGGAAGCGACGACCCGTACCTACGCTGCCGACGGGAGCGAGACCAAATCCGCAGCCTCGCGGAGAGCCGCTACACTCGCCCCGCCTGCTGTCGCCACCCGGTTCCGCCCTGCCGCTTTGGCGGCGTACAACGCCGTGTCCGCCATCTCAATCAACGTCTGGGCGTCGCCCATCGCTCGCCCGGGTACATAGGTGCCGACCCCGGCGCTGAACGTAACGACGTCGTCAAGATGCCCCGCCTGCCGCATCGCCAGGCCGCGCACCGCAACCAGCATCATCTCCGCCAGTGCCGCCGCGCGAGGCCCATCGCACCCGGGCAGCAGCACGGCGATCTCCTCACCGCCGTATCGCGCAGCGAACTCGCCCGGACGGCCTAGGCTGCCCTGGATTGTCCGGGCGACCATGCGCAGGCACTCGTCTCCGGCCGGGTGGCCGAAGCAGTCGTTGAAATCCTTGAAGTGATCGATATCGATCATGATCACCGATATCGGCTGGGCCGCCCGAATCGCCCGCTGAACGTCCCGCTCGATCCGCTCATCGAAGCAGCGGCGATTGGCCAGGCCGGTCAGGCTGTCCTGCATGGCCTGCTCCGCCAGCATGTTCGTCGCGGTGATCGCGCGGCCGCCCAGGCCAATCAGCACGACGATCATGCAGCTCAGGATGATCCCGTGCCACTCCAGCTCGGAGCGCCAGGCAGCCTGAATGTCCCAATCCGACTGCGAGACCAGCGTGGTCAGTGGATATTGGCTGAGATGCTGGTACGATCCCTGCCGGCGGATACCGTCGATGCCGGATTTGTACGCCACGCTCCCGCCGTCCGGATGGTCCGCAAAATGCTGCCTGAGTTCGCCGCCAAGCTGGTTGGCGCCTTTCGGCAATGCCGGGCTGCGGGCGAGAATTGCCCCGTCATCACCCACCAGCAGGATGACGCCGCCTGATTTCGCCTGCATCTGGTCGAACATGCGCTGGAAAAACGCCAGCGATACGCTGGTCACCGCGACACCGCCAAAGCTGCCGTCCGGGTTGTTGAACCGGCGCGTCACCGTGATGCTCTGTGCACCGTCGATCTTGCTGGTGATGCGCTCCCCGATATACGGCAGCCGATCGGCGTGAGTCCGATGGTGGCGGAAGTATTCCCGTTCCGCGTAGTTGAACCCGGCCGGATTCGCGACCAGCGATTTCACCACCGCATCGCCGTTATGGTCCATGATCCCGATTTCATGGATCGCCGGCAGCGCCGCGCCGAGCGACGTCATCAGATGATAAAGCCGGGATTTCGCCTCCGGTCCGATGCCTTCAGCCTCCACCCGCTCCACCAGGCTGGCGACGACCGTGTCGGCCGTCTTGAGGGTGGTTTCGGCCTGCCAGGCCAGCGATCGGCTGGTGTTCGAGGTGATTACCTCGTTCTGCCGGATATTGTCATTGTACACCCGCCAGAGTTGCCAGATCTCCGTGCCGACAAGCGCGGCGCAGACGCAGATCATGATCCCGAGCGTCCTGCTGCGCAGGGAGGGCCAGACCAGAGGCGACAAGATCCAGCGACACACCAAGAGCAGTCGGTTCATTTCGGAATACCCCGGCAACCAGCCAGCGACACTTAACGGCACCGTTGCTGTCTATCGCATCTTTCAGATGCAGCGGTAGTAGATACCACAGCCGGTAAGGGAAAAATGAGTAGACGGCGGGAATGATACAAGCGGCTTGTCGTTCAGGCAACCGGACCGCGAGTTTCTATCGCTTCTCGGCAGCCTTAACCTGCTGCCAGCCGGCTTCCATATCGTCAAGCGACACTTCGGACAAGCTTTTCCCTTCCGCTTCAATTGCTTGCTCCATCGCGTTGAAACGGCGCGAAAACTTGTCGTTGGCGTGGCGCAGGCAGGTCTCCGGGTCGAGCTTCAGCTTGCGCGCGAGGTTGGCCAGCACGAACAGCAGGTCGCCAATCTCGTCGGTCAGGCGGATCGGGTCCGCGGCGGGGAGCTCGGCACGCAGTTCGCGGACTTCTTCGTCCAGCTTGACCAGCACCTGATCGGCATCCGGCCAGTCGAAGCCGACGCGGGCGGCGCGGCTGGTCAGCTTCAACGCCCGGGTCAAAGCCGGCAGGCCGACGGGCACGCCAACGAGGGCGCCCGATTGGCTGCGGGCGGTCCGTTCGGCGGATTTTTGCGCCTCCCACGCGGCGGTCTGGGCGCCGGCGTCGCGGGCGGCGGCATCGCCGAACACGTGCGGATGCCGGCGCACCATCTTGTCGTTGATGCTTTTCGCTATGTCGGCAAATGCGAACTGGCCGGCCTCCTCGGCCATGCGGGCGTAGTAGACGACCTGGAACAGCAGGTCGCCGAGTTCGTCCGGCAGCGCGGCGAAATCACGCTGCGCGATCGCATCGGCGACTTCATAGGCTTCCTCGATGGTGTAGGGCGCGATCGTGGCGAAGGTTTGCGTCTTGTCCCAGGGGCAGCCGGTCTCCGGGTCGCGTAGGGCGGCCATGATATCGAGCAGGCGGCGCAGTTCGGCTTCGGCCGAGGCGTTCGGATCGGGCATGTCCGGCGGATAAAGAACACGGACCCGGGTTGCAAGGCGAACCCGGGCTTTCGGTCACACCAGTACATCCTCGATGCGTATCGGCACCTTGCGCACCCGCACGCCGGTGGCGTGGTGGACAGCGTTGGCGATCGCTGCGGAGACGCCGACCATGGGCAGTTCGCCACACGGGCACGGTGTTGCATTGCGGATCGCTCATGCGGCGGTCAGTGCTTCAAAGGCGGCGGCCGGTGTGCCGATGGTTCGCAGCCGGGCGGCCAGGGCGGGGTCGCGGAACTTGCGGGAGATGGCCGCCAGCGCGGCGACGTGGGGTGTTTTAGTTTCGAACGGTATCAATAGCACGAATGCCAGATCGACCGCCCTCCCATCGATCGCATCGAAATCGATCGGCTTTGCCAGCCGCAGGAACAGCCCGGCGTACTCGTGTAATTCCTCGATCCGGGCGTGCGGCAGCGCAAACCCGCCACCGAGGCCGGTGGAGCCGAGACGTTCGCGCGCCCGCAGCGCGGTTTCGACCGAAGCCGGCTGAAGGGCAGGGATGGCGGCGCCGAACAACCGCGCTGTTTCGGCGATGAATTGAGTTTTGTCGCGCGGTTTCGCGTCGAGAACGATGCGGTCGGGCGTAAGGAAGTCGGCGATGTCCATTCAGCAGCCAGTCCCATTTTTGTCATGGCCGGATTTAGTCCGGCTATCCGCGACTTTCTCACAACCAGCACCGCAAGTCGTGGATGGCCGGAGCAGGTCCGGCCATGACACGGGTGCCCGGGCCGGACCCTGGGCTGGGGTCGAGGCCCGGGCTGTGCCGCCCGGTCCGCTCATTCATTCACCCGCAACCGATATCCCACCCCGGTCTCGGTCAGGATATGCACCGGCCGTTCCGGGTCCGCCTCGATCTTCAGCCGCAGGGCGCGGATGTAGATGCGCAGGTATTGCACGTCGGTATCCGCCCCCCAGACCTCTTTCAGGATCATCTTGTGCGTCAGCACCTTCCCGGCATGCTGCACCAGAATCCGCAGCACCGCATATTCCCGCGGCGAGAACTTCACTTCGTCTCCGCGCACGGTCACCACCCGGCGTACCAGGTCCACGCTCAGGTCGCCGCTGCGGAACACCGGAGTCTCGCCCTCCCGCTGCAGCCGGTGCCGCTGCGCCGCCCGTATCCGCGCCAAAAGTTCATCGATTCCGAACGGCTTTGTAACGTAGTCGTCCGCCCCCAGATCCAGGGCATCCACCTTTGCCGCCTCGTCGCTGCGGCTGGACAGCACGATAATCGGCACCGACGAACCGGCGGCGCGGATGCGGCCGATGACCTCGGTTCCGTCGATGTCCGGCAACCCCAGGTCCAGGACGATCAGGTCGGCTCCCTTGCGCCGGGCGACATCGACGGCGGGCAGGCCTGCCTCCAGTTCGCTCACTACGTAGCCCTGGCTGGACAGGCCGGCGCGCAGGAAGCGGCGGATCGCCGGTTCGTCGTCCACAACCAGAACCCGCAGCGGACCGGCGCCGGTGCTCATGACGTGCCTTCCTCTTCCGGCAACAGGACGTTGACCGGTATCGGCAGCGTAATCGTCATCGCAGCCCCCGGTCCATCGGCCCGGTTGCGGGCGGTGATGGTGCCGTGCATGGCTTCGACGAAACCGCGGCAGATCGCAAGGCCCAGCCCCGTCCCGGCCCGCCGCCCGTCGGCGCGGCCGGAGCGGTAGAATTTCTCGAAGATGCGCTCGGTGTCTTCGCCGGGAATGCCGTCGCCCTCATCCAGGATGCGCAGCACGACGGTCTCGGTGGCTTCGAACGCCTGGATGGTGATCAGCGACCCGGGCGGCGCATGCTTCGCGGCGTTGTCCAGCAGGTTGAACAGCACCTGCTCGAACAGCACCATGTCCAGCGCCAGCATCGGCAGGTTCGCCGGCAGGTCGAGTTCCACCCGATGCCCGGCGAGGATTTTCCCGGCGCGCCGCAAGGCGGCGCCGACAACGTCCGACAGGTCGTACAGGCTGGTCGCGGGCGTCAGCGCACCCGACTCCAGCCGAGTCATATCCAGCAAATTCCCGATAAACCGGTTCAGCCGATCGGCTTCCTCGATGATCGTGCCGAGTAATGAGTCCTTGGTGGGCTGGTCCAGGATCGCGTCCTGCGAGCGCAGGCTGGTGGCGGAGCCCAGGATCGACGCCAGCGGCGTGCGCAAATCGTGCGAGATCGAGGTCAGCAGGGCGGAGCGCAAGCGATCGGTTTCGGCCTGCAGGCGGGCGAGGTGAAGATCGCGCGCGAGGTTGACGCGCTCGATCGCCAACGCCGCCTGGTCCGCCAGCGCATCCATCAGCCGCTGCTGGTCCGGCGACAGCAGCGGACCCGGCTCGTCGCGGATGATGCCGACAACGCCGAGCGGACCGCGCCCGGTGCGCAGCGGCTGGAACAGCCATTTCGCGCCGGGCAAGGTGTCGGAGCCTCGGCCGGCGACGTGGTCCTTCTCCCAGCTCCATTTGGCGGCGGCGATATCGGCATCGTCGAGCATGTCCTCCGGCGGAAAGCCGGCCCGCACGGTGACGGTGTCACCGTCGGGCAGCAGCAGCACGACGCGCACCTTCAGCATCAGCGCGATCTGGTGCGCGGTGGCCCACAGCAGGTCGTCCAGGGTCACCGCGACGGTCAGCTTGCGGCTGAACTGGTACAGGTCGTCGGTGACACGGGCGCGCAGCCGGGCGGCGAGGGCCTGGCCGCGCACCCGGGCGGCCAGGTTGCTGGCGATGATCGCTACCACGGCGAAGAAGAACAGCGCCACCACGTTTTCCGGGTCCGCGATGGTGAACGTGTATATCGGCGGCAGGAAAAAGAAGTTGTACGCCAGGGTCGCCAGCACGCAGGCGAACAGCGACGGGCCGAGGCCATGCAGCGCGGCGCCGATAAGGATTGCCGTCAGGAACACCAGCGCGACGTTGGTGACTCCCAGCAGCGCGTGCAGTCCCGTCGCGATCGGGATCGCCACCGCCACAAGCGCGGTCGTGATAAGGTACGGACGGATGTCGGGCGCGGGTTTGTCCTTGGCCGGGGCGGCGGACTGTTCCGCGCTCGCTTTCTCGGCGGGCGCCTCAATGACATGGATGTTGATCCCGCCGGCGTGCTTGATCAGGCGCTGGGTAACCGATCCGAGCAGGAACTGCCGCCAGCCGGAGCGCGCGGATTTGCCCACGATGATGTGGGTGACGTTGTTGGCGCGGGCGTAGTCGATGATCGAATCCGCCACGTCCTGCCCGGGGATCAGCACCGTCTCGCCACCCAGAAGCTGCGCCAGCCGCAGCGCATCCTCGACGCTGTCCTGTTCGGCGGTGGCGCGGCTGGAGCGGGTCGTCTCGACGCTGATCGCCGTCCATGGCGCGTGAATCAAATCGGCCAGCCGCTTGGCGTGGCGCACCGTGGCGGTCGCCTTGGGGCCGCCCTGGATGCAGACCAGCACACGCTCCCCGGCGGGCCAGGGACCCTCGATCGCGTGGCTGCGCATGTAGTCAACCATCTGGTTGTCCACACGCTGGGCGGTGCGGCGCAGCGCCAGTTCGCGCAGGGCGGTCAGGTTGCCGGGGGCGAAGTAGTGGCCGATGGCCCGCTCGGCCTGGGCGGGGACATAGACCTTGCCCTCCTTCAACCGCTGGATCAGGTCGTCCGGGGTCAGGTCGATCAGTTCGATGTCGTCGGCGCGTTCGATAACGGAGTCCGGCACGGTTTCCCGCACGCGGACGCGGGTGATCTGCGCCACGACGTCGTTGAGGCTTTCGACATGCTGAATGTTCAGCGTGGTGTAGACGTCGATGCCGGCGCCGAGGATTTCCTCGACGTCGAGATAGCGCTTGGGATGCCGGCTGCCGGGGGCGTTGGTGTGGGCGAGTTCGTCCACCAGCACGAGGCGCGGGCGGCGTTCCAGGATGGCGTCGATGTCCATCTCGGTCAGGCTGTGGCCGCGATAGGGGATGACGCGGCGGGGGATGGTTTCCAGGCCCCGGGTCAGGGCTTCGGTTTCGGCGCGGCCGTGGGTTTCGACGATGCCGACGACCACGTCGACCTTTTCGCTCAGGCGCATGCGGGCGGCGGTGAGCATCTCGTAGGTCTTCCCGACGCCGGGCGCGGCGCCGAGGAAGATCTTCAGCCGCCCGCGGGTGGCTTTCGCCGCTTCCTTCAGCAGCGCGTCCGGAGAGGGCCGCCGATCGGCTGTGGTGTTCTCAGCCATGGGGGCGGGTGGCACGTGGCATGGCCGGGCTTGGCCCGGCCATCCACGACTGGCGGTCCGGGATCCGAGAAAGTCGTGGATGGCCGGCACGAGGCCGGCCATGACACGTGGGCAGGGGACAGGGCAATCAGACGACTCCTTTCACCCGTGGGCCAGTGCATCCAACGCCAGGTTCAACTCTAGCACATTCACATGCGGCTCGCCGATAAGCCCGGCAAGGCGGCCGGTGATGTGGTCCTGCACCAGTTGCCGCACCAGGGCCTCCGGCAGGTTGCGCGCCTTGGCGACGCGGGGCACCTGGAACAGCGCGGCGGCGGGCGAGATGTCCGGGTCCAGCCCGCTGGCGGAGGTCGTCACCAGATCCATCGGCACCGCTGTCCCCGGGTTCTCGGCCGCCAATTTGTTGGCGTCGTCGGTGACGCGGTCCACCAGCGCCTTGGACGTCGGCCCAAGGTTCGATCCGCCCGAGTTGGCGGCGTTATACGGCGCCGGCACGGTCTTTGTGGAATCGTTCGGATCGGTGTCTGTGGTGGCGGACGGGCGGCCGTGGAACCAGTTTTCCCCGGTGAAATTCTGCCCGATCAGGCTGGAGCCGATGACCTTGCCGTCGCGCTCGATCAGGCTGCCGTTGGCCTGATGCGGGAATATCCCCTGCGCGAGGCCGAACATGGCGAGCGGGTAGGCGATGCCGGTCAGGATGGTCATGGCGACGATCATCGTGACGGCTGGGCGGATATGTTGGAGCATAGTGCCAGATCCCTAAGAGATTTGAAACACAATTGAACACAAATGAACACAAATAAGCGCAGAAAGAAATCCTCTTTATTTGTGTTCATTCGTGTTCATTTGTGCTTCCATTTACTTACCAAGTGCGGCGCAAAACCTACGCCAGTCCCATCCCGGTCACCACCAGATCGATCAGCTTGATCCCGATGAACGGCGCGACGATCCCGCCCACCCCGTAGATCAGCAAATTCCGCCGCAGCAGCGCGGCAGCGCCGATCGGCCGGTAAGCGATGCCCTTCAGTGCCAGCGGGATCAGTGCCACGATGATCAGCGCGTTGAAGATGATCGCCGACAGGATCGCACTGCGCGGGTTCCCCAGATGCATGATGTTCAGCGCCTCGAGCTGCGGGTAGAACGCGATGAACATCGCCGGTATCATGGCAAAATACTTCGCCACGTCGTTGGCGATTGAGAACGTCGTCAGCGCGCCGCGGGTCATCAGCAACTGCTTGCCGATTTCCACGATCTCGATCAGCTTGGTCGGGTCGCTGTCGAGATCGACCATGTTGCCGGCCTCACGCGCCGCCATCGTGCCGGTGTTCATCGCCACGCCGACATCGGCCTGCGCCAGCGCCGGCGCGTCATTGGTGCCATCGCCGCACATCGCCACCAGCTTGCCCTGAGCCTGCTCGTCGCGGATCAGCTTCAGCTTCGCCTCGGGAGTCGCCTGCGCCAGGAAGTCGTCCACCCCGGCCTCGGCGGCGATGGCGGCGGCCGTAAGAGGGTTGTCACCGGTGATCATCACCGTGCGGATGCCCATCCGCCGCAACTCGTTGAAGCGCTCGCGGATGCCGCCTTTGACGATGTCCTTCAGCGCGATGACGCCGAGCAGTCGCCCGTCCTTCGCGACGGCCAACGGCGTGCCGCCGGCCTTGGCAATTCCTTCCGCAATCGTCGTCAGTTCACGCACCGCCGCATCGGGCCGCAGCGCCGTGGCGACGCCGCCCTGTCCGCCAGCTCCCGGCGCACGGACCCAGGCCAGCACCGCATCCACCGCGCCCTTGCGAATGGATGAGTGGTCGAAATCGACGCCGGACAGCCGCGTCTGCGCGGTGAACGGCACGAAATGCGCGTCCAGCGGCGCCATGTCGCGCCCGCGGATGCCGTATTTCTCCTTCGCCAGCACGACGATGGAGCGGCCTTCCGGGGTCTCGTCCGGCAGCGACGACAGTTGCGCCGCGTCCGCCAGTTCCTGCGGCGTCACGCCGGTGACCGGGATGAACTCGGTCGCCTGGCGGTTGCCGAGCGTGATCGTGCCGGTCTTGTCGAGCAGCAGCGTATCGACGTCGCCCGCCGCCTCCACCGCGCGACCGGACATCGCCAGCACGTTGAACCGCACCAGCCGATCCATGCCGGCGATGCCGATGGCGGATAGCAGCGCGCCGATGGTGGTCGGGATCAGCGCCACGAACAGCGCCACCAGGATGACGACGGGAACCGACCCGCCGGCATACGTCGCAAAACTCGGGATGGTCGCCACCGCGAAGACGAAGATGATGGTCAGGCCGGCGAGCAGGATGTTCAGCGCGATCTCGTTCGGCGTCTTCTGCCGCTCGGCTCCTTCCACCAGGGCGATCATGCGGTCGAGGAAAGTGGATCCCTGCGCCGCGGTGATGCGCACCTTGATCCAGTCCGACAGCACCCGCGTGCCGCCGGTGACCGCGGACCGGTCGCCGCCGCTTTCGCGAATCACCGGAGCGGACTCGCCGGTGATGGCGGATTCGTCGATCGAGGCGATGCCCTCGATGACCTCGCCATCGCTCGGGATCAGCTCCCCGGCCGACACCAGCACGAGGTCGCCCTGGCGGAGTTGCGGGGCAGCAACCTCCTCGGTGCCGGTCGCGGTCAGCCGGTGCGCCATGGTGTCGGTGCGGGCTTTCCGAAGTGTCGCCGCCTGCGCCTTGCCGCGGCCTTCCGCCACGGCTTCGGCGAAGTTGGCGAACAGGATGGTAACCCACAGCCAGACCGTGATCTGCAGGGTGAAGCCGGGATAGGCCCCCCCGGTGGCCAGATCCTGGACCAGAATCACCGTGGTTAGCAGCGAGACGACCTCCACCACGAACATCACCGGGTTGCGGATCATCAGCCGCGGGTCGAGCTTCCTGAAGGCCTGGCCGGCGGCCGGCAGCAGGATGGCCGTGTCCAGCATGTTGGACTTCACAGCGCGCGAACGGGTTTCCATGTGCATCTACCTCAGAAAGTGGTGCCGGCATGCCTCGAGAGGTGCTCGACGATCGGCCCCAGGGCGAGGGAAGGCAGGAAGGTCAGGCCGCCGGTGATCAGGATCACGCCGACGACCAGTCCGACGAACAGGCCGCCATCGGTCGGGAAGGTCCCGGCCGAAACCGGCACGATCTTCTTGGCCGCGAGCGACCCGGCGATCGCCAGCATC
>NZ_CAJATU010000061.1 GCF_903944925.1 uncultured Rhodopila sp.
ACATATCCCCGCTTGCCATCAGTTGGGGCCTGTCGCTCTTCGGCGCCAACCGAGAGACGTGGAACCAGTTGCCGCCGGTCGAGCGCGCTCAGCTTGGCGCTGGAATCCGGCAGCTGGAGGCCGAGATCTGGGACGCCGCGGACAGAGAGACCGCCAACGGATTTGCCTGCAACACCGCCGCCCTCGGGTGCGATGGCGGCAAGGTCTACCATATGGTTCCCGTCCCGATCACGGCCAGCGATGATGAGGATCGCAGGCGGCTGCTGGTGCAGACCGTTCTACCAAAATGGATCAGCCGCTGCGGGCAGGACTGCGTTGACGCGTGGAACGCGACGATCGGGCCGAAACTGGCAATCCAGATCGGCGCCGCGGCAGCACCGTGATAGGGTTGAACAGAGCACAATCGAGCTTGAAGCGGCAATTCGGCCCGGCAGGGATCACCTTCAGTAACCGACGGGATCAACTTCCTCGTAAAGGCCGCCGGGGAAAAAGAAGTGTGGCTGAATTTCGACTCGAAGCCTCAGGGCTGACCTCTCTCGGCTTTCGGAAACTCGCCCGCGTCGAGCTGTGGCCGCGGCCGTGTGCGACACCGCTCATGATTCTGGTTCCCGTGGATGCAGTTCGTCCGGCGTGGGAACCGTCGGCGCCGCATCAAGAAGGCCCCCATTTCGCGCTCCGCCGCGAATGCCCTCACAGCCTGTTTAGACCAATCACGTCCAAGGCCAGGACATCATTCTCCGAAAGAAGTCCTTTCACAGTTATGCCACACCGACGATAACGACAACGGGTAACCAGGAGGCGTCGTATTCCGATTGGGAGCTGGGTCACGTTGATTGGAATCTTAAGAAAGGAGATGGAATCGAACCGACAGCGGTTCTCATCAAGGCATTTGACAGGGCCGCTCAAGGCGACGAGGTAGCCCAGATGGCTTGGTGAAACCATCAAGACCCTGTCGACGTCCAGATACAAGTTTGCGGGATTAGAGGAAAATTCAGCATGCGCGTCGGCCAGACTCAGAATCAGCACGACGACCCCAATAAAGGCCAACGGCCTCAAACAGGAAAGTGATTTTTCAGGCGATGAGTCGATCCCCGCCCCCTTCTGCTGGATCGACAGGTTCGGTCGCCGGAACTTTGGGGTCAGTTTAAGAGTCATCGAGGCACCTCGAGATGCAGTTTATGCGTCGTTTTGTTTTCATCTAGGACTGTCACCGAGGCGATCTCGAACACCGGCGATCTGAAACTGATCCTCCCTTTGATAGCTGCCGCAGGAGCCGTTCTGCACCAGGGTAAGCCACCGATAGTCATAGCCGCCGCTCCGCTTCCTCGTCGCTACCCAGGGCGCTATTCATCGATATTGTGAATTGTGTCGGCTAGCAAGTTTTCCATGCCAACCGTGCCCACAACGATGATTTGGCATGGAGTCTCATGACAATCGAAGACGAGATGGTGTTGGCTTTCAACCGGAAGCATTACGATTTCCACTAAAATGTGCCTTCGCACATAAGGAGACAAGACAAACTCACAGTAATCTTCGCTGTCGCAACGAATACGTCCCTTGACGGCAACGGTCTCGTCCCAATGCCTGGGCCACTCCAGTACGAGGTTGTCAATATCGATGCTTATAGCATGTTTATCAGGTGCTGTTGCGCATCGAACACTTGCCGGAATGGATGTGAGAAGCAGCGCGGCAGCCAAGGTGGCGAACCTGGCCGAAGAGACATGCCGCTTCCGACCTTTAGCAGACGGCCGCGGGGTCTGATTGGTCTGTTCGCCCGGCTTGCATGCGCTGTGATCTGCCTGGTCATTACCGGCAGGGAGAACGTGTACTGATTGTCTCATCAGATCGCTCCTGGGAGTACGTTGTTCGGTGTCGTGATCCGACTCTTGTTCCGACACAAAAGGCGGCTTCTAAAGCGGCGTACTACTTTCCTTAACCCCACGGATCAAAGCAAACCTTCCTTACGAAAGCTGAAGCAGCCATGACGGCCCAGCACAATGTGGTCGTGAATAGCGATTCCAACGGTTGAGGCGTTCTCGACAAGGTCTTTCGTGATCAACACGTCTTGCCGAGAGGGAGTTGGTTCGCCGCTGGGATGGTTGTGGACAACGACCAACGCACTCGCATTAAGTTGGATAGCCCGACGCACCACTGCACGAGGGTCCATCGGGCAATTGTTGACTGCACCTCGACCTTGACCTTCGGTGAGGACGACGCGACTGCTGGTGTCCAAGTAGACTATTCGAACCTCTTCGACATCCATGAAAGCCATGTCGGCTCTCAAGTAACTCATCAACTGGTCCCAACACCGGATCAGAGGTGCTCTGGGGACCTCAATCTCAAGGAGGCGCACTACGCCAGCGTGAACCAACTTCAATGCCACAGCCCCCGGCTTTCCGAGACCGTCAATGCAAGCAAGTGCGCCAGCCGGTGCAGCGATGACGCCACCGAATCCTCGGAACCGTGTCAGCAGTTCGTTCAGAAAGATGTCCGATACACTGCGCAGGCCCGCCTGACGCAGCACCATCGATAGAAGCTCCCGATCTGTCAGCGATCCCCGCCCGGCTTTCAATAATCTTTCGCCGAGACAGTCAATATCGGTATCCGTCCGCGCACAGCCGCTATCGAATCCGTTCTTACCGGGCGGTTTGACTGTACCATTCTTTCGTGCATCCATTCTGCGGGTAGCGGACAGATCCCTGGTGTCATGACGGGACCAACCATGTTGGTTATCTGCGGAGACATTGTCGCGAAAGCGTTCGAGCGTGTCGAGATACAGCTCCGCTGAAAAAGCTTCTCTAAGCTCAGGGGTGGCGCGCAGGATTGATCCGTTTACCACTTCATCTTCCAGCAATCCATTATTTTTCTTGGCCGCTCGCTTCTTGATAACACCTATCCTGGATGCCTCGCTCTGGTTACGGGCGCAGACTGGTTGGCTCGGACGGGAAACACGGTTCGTGCGTGGTTCTCGTTTGCCGGACGCCCTAGACATCGGTGGCTCCTTAGTGCTCTTGACATTCGAATCTTATATCGACAGGAAATCGGCAGCCCCGAGATGGTTAAGCGCGACCCCGGCGACAAGGAGATGCGTCGATCCGTTCAGACTGGCAATGGATGCGCCCCCGCTTACGGATTTCGTATCGGCTAGGATTTGTTGGGCGTTGCCAAAAGCGGCGTAGGAGAGCCCGATCAAGTCCTGGGTAGCGTCGAACCCGCCGATGGTGAACGCCGCACTCGCACCAGGTGTCGGTGTCAGCACGACAAATTCATCCGGATGCACTGTCGCCTGAATGTTGGAGCTTGCCGTCGAAAGAAAAGCCATCTGGCGGGGCGCACCCAGCAGGATAGACGCCGCGATTGCGCTGGCGGGAACCGCGTCATTGACGACCAGGGAGTTGCCATTGCCGATCTGTACGTACTCGGTGCTGCCCGAGAGGCTCAGCTTTTCGTAAGCAGTCCCACCGCCAACGGTTGAGTTCATAAATACCGTCTGGCTCACCGAAGCCGCATTTTGGGCGGATACCGTCCCAGCAATCACATCGTTGGTGCCGTTGAAGATCCCGGAACTGTTAGGACCGATATAAATTGTAAGGTTCGACCCGTTCACGATTTCGCCGGTGCCCGTCAGCGATAGAGACTTGCCGGTCGCCACTGTGATGGCGTCGCTGTTGCCGAAAACCAGGGCAGTGTTGGCTGTGGCACCGACGTTAATCGCGATTTTCGAGCCGTATACTATATCACCCTGACCGTTGGCATTGACGGTGGACCCGACGCCCGCTCCGGCCGTATCAAAGTTTCCCGAAAGGGAGATGGTGGCACCGGGGCCGCCCGTCACCGTATCGTTGTTGCCGGTGGCGGTCACCGAGCCGCCGGAGAAATACATCCACGTGACAACAGCGTTGCCGTTGACGACGGCGGATGACCCGGCACCCTGTTTGAGCGTCCCCCCGGATTGGAACGTGATCACCTCGCCCGTGCCGGTCTCGGTGACAGTGCTGCCGCCAACCGCGGTGATGGTGTCGTTGTATCCGAACACCAACGGACTTGAGTTGGAGGCACCGACATTGATGACGATACCGTTGCCGTAAACCACATCGCCCAACCCCGTGACATTCACCGTCGAACCGGCACCCGAACCGGCCGTATCAAAGTTTCCCGAAAGGGAGATGGTGGCACCGGGACCGCCCGTCACCGTATCGTTGTTGCCGATGGCGGTCACCGAGCCGCCGGAGAAGTACATCCACGTGACAACAGCGTTGCCGTTGACGACGGCGGATGACCCGGCACCCTGTTTGAGCGTCCCGCCGGATTGGAACGTGATCACCTCGCCCGTGCCGGTCTCGTTGACAGTGCTGCCGCCCACTGCGGTAACTGTATTTCCGTTGCCGAAGAGGTTAATCGCACTTGACGCGCCGGTGACCTGAATCGTGCTGCTACCACTCCCGGTGTTGATTGTCGTAAAGCCAGCGCCTGCGACGATCGTATCATGCCCAAACCCATTGATCGTGGTGATGCCGTCGCCTCCGATAAGGGTGCTTCGGCCGCCTGCCAGCCCGGTTATCGTGACCGTCCCGGTTGAACCCCATGCGTCAATCTCGGTCAGACCGCTCAAACGAGACTTCATCGTCTGCGACTGTATGGTGACGGAGCCAAGCGCGTTTAGGTTGACTGCGATGGAGCCGCGAAGACCGAACAGGTCGAGGATGGACCCGTTGACGAATTGCAAGGGATAGGACCCCAGATCGCCTGCCGCAGACGGCGACAAATTGACCGCGAAGCCGGGATAGACCCCTTGAATGAAATAGTCTGTCCATAACTCAGTGGCTGCGGCGACCTGATTGCCCCAGTCCACGCCGTCCCAATTCGGGTTGCCGGGCAGGTCTTCCTGGAGTTCGTACAGAGGACCGGTGGCAAATCCTGGTTCGTAGGGATTGTTGGTGTTGGCGTATTTGCCGGACGATGATTCGGGCGGCGGACTTGTTGACTGGAACTGTTCCCACAACTGGCCGGAATTGGGGTCATAAATGTTGTCGATGTTAAATGCGCGGTTACCCGGGCCACCCTGGAGAAGCTCCTCGACGAGCTTCCCGGCGCTGTCATAGGTCAGGATCGCGGAACTGAACTGAGTGCCCCAACCCGGCTGCCAGGCTGAATTGTTTCCTGTGTTCATGATGGTCACCTGCCTGCCACCGTTGGCGAACGCGTTGGCAAATGTATCAGCCACTACGGTGCCGTGAACGATTACCGTGGGCGAGTCGGGAGCCAGGGTATCCACAGACGTCAGCAACCGCCCGGTGACGGAGTCAAACGCCTTGACAGTGGACGACACCACGAGAGCAGTGACTTGTGAGGCCGCGTTGAAAGCGCTTCCATTCCAGCCGGAATTTGCGAAGCCGACATTGTTTACGCCAGGATTGTTCGCCCACCCCCCTGACGGATAGGCGCCGTCGTCGATGCTTGGATCAAAGACGTCCCTGACGCCGTTTGGGGTGTTTTCCACCCCATATTCGGCCAGCGGCTCGTGAATCGTGTCGGTCTTCAGGAAGGCTGGCTGTCCCGCCGCTGTCGTGCCCGTTGTGCTCCAATAGAGTGTTTGACTCGTCAGCACGGATCCGCTGCTCTGCACCGTGCCTGTATTGAAAACGTCGATCGCGGCAAGCCAGCCCTGTTGCGGGTTACCGCTGTTGAGGTTGCCTCCGTTTGGCCCGCTCGTGGCAACAACCTGGATCTGATCGTCGGATAGCCGCCCCTGCGCACCCCATGCCTCGACGTCCACCGTGTCCGGACCGGCATTCGCCTCATAGATGGAGAGGGTGGCGAGTTCCGCGGAAAGGTCAGAAGCATTCCCGGTTAGAACAAGGATGTTTCCAGCAATCCTTGATACCGTCCCGGAGCCGATTTGGCTCGCCGACAGCGTTCCGGTCTGGTCAATGATGACGACACCCAGACGACCGCCGGAAAGGACATCAGCCTGGGACAATCGAAACGACAGTCCGGTAATCGAGTGTGCGGTGCCCGCGTTCATTATGATCTGTCCGGGAGCCGACGAGGTTACGGTCCCGGAGGCCGTAATCTTTTGGTTCACGTATTGTGGAGCGACGGCGGTCAATTCCGCTGCCAGGTTGACCGTTGAGTCAGGCGAACTGATGAGGCCAATTCCGACCGGCTGGATCTGCCAGGTTTCAACCGAGAGGTTCGCGGCATTCACCGTTCCGCTTGCCTGCAGTTGCAAAAGGTAGACGGCAAGCTGCTCGGCCTGCTGGACGAACAGGCTTCCCGACAGGTCCGTTTCGGCACCTTGTATGATGACGTTCAGGGAGATTTTCGCGGATGCGGCGTATGATGACATCGCTTGGAGAAATGCCTGCCAGTCCGGTTGCGAAAGAGGGTCTATCCAAGGCCCGAACCAGCTCGTATCGGCGGTAACGTAGGATACATTTTGCAGATCTAATTTGGCGTTCGCACCATCGAGCGCGGATACCCACGCGCCGATGTTCGCGATGTCCGTCGCACCACCGCCCTCCATATCCCCAACGCCGAGATTGCGAGCAGTGAGAGTATAACTCGAACTCTTATAATCCACGATCAACGTATTCAGGGCGTTCGCTTCTATAATTGCGGTATTGGCAAAGTCGGAGCTTGATTCAGATATTGCCGTTTCGCCCACATCCTCCACCGACGAGATCGGCAGGGCGGCCTCCGCTGCGGCTGTCGCCCATTGGTCCACCAGCGCGTTTTTGCCGTCGCTATAGGTTGCCGAATTCGTCAGGGAGGCGTCGACCTGAACGACTATGCCGTTCGCCTCGCAGTATGCCGCAATGCTCTTCAGAGTGGCTAGGTTGGCTGCCACCTCAGCCGCGGTTTCCGTATTGCCGGTCTGGATGGAGCCAGCCGTGCCGATGGCACCCGCTCCTATCGTTAGCACCTTCAAACCACGAATTGAGGCGATGTCTGCTGCGCCAGTCATCAAATTCTGCAGTAGAACCTGCAGTTCCGGGGGGGTGTTCAGACCCGCCGAATCGCCCGCGGAGCCGCTTCCCAAGGAAATTTCCGGCGGTGAAACAGGAGTGGTCATGATTATCCTCTTCCGCCTGGCGCTTCCTGGCGGGCTGGCTTAACTTGAAATAGCGGGCTGGGCGCGGAACATTCCCGTCTCCATCGACAGGAGCGGCCCGAACGTCCGGGACTAAGTTTCGCCTCGCCTAGGGCGCCGGGCCGGTGCTCGGCCGCGCTTTCATCGCCACTTCAGGGGGCCACGAACCGAGGATAACCACGATGTCTTTGCGCATGACACTCACACCACAAACCGTTCCGAGTGCGAGTTTTTCGCGCGCAAGTGCGTGGGTCTCTTTCGATTCGGACGGAAAAAACTTCCGACCGCGATTGAGGTGCGCCGTGCATAGGCAAGCTAGCCGAAGTCACTTCGAAAAGGGTTAACGCCGGGAGGGAAGTCCCGCCCGCGACCTCTCTTCCGTTTAATTTGATGGGTGAGCGGCGGCACAAATGCATGGCTGCATTGAAAAAGTCGTTACATACCCGAGAATTCAGAAATTGTCTTGCCGGCACGTTAATCTATAATGGCCTCTATTGCGATCCGTAAGCGGCCAAAATGGTCCAGGCGTTTGAAGCCGGGCGCGCCCGTATGTGCGAGACCAATGCCAGCACGATTACACCCAAGCCGAATCCGTTTGCCTGGCGACACCGTATTGACACCCGTTGTGATCCGCGCGGTCATCTGCAAGCTTCCGACGGACGATCTAGCCGCAATACTCGAGGCGGGACACAACGAACTGGACCGCCGGTATGGTGACCCGGATCTGGAACTGGATGCGGATTTCGAGCCGGAGCCTTAGACGAACTCGGGTGGAGCATCATGTCGAGGCCGTCGGACGATGCTGGTTTTACAGTATCAACTCAACCACCGTCGCCGCGTTTTGCGCTGGGATGGGCGACGACCAACGATTGGGCATTATTGTAAACGATGGACCTCCATACCATCGTATATTTGGTACGATGTCCGGTTTTTCGAGTTCGAACGCCGTGCCTCCGAGTTTCTGGAGTTCGACCTTGAAGAGCCGCACACGCCATCCGTCGGAGCTGCCGCCATCAGCCGTGATCATCAGTTTGTTCATGCACGGGGACCGCTCACGGCCCATCAGTTCCAGCCAGCGCCGGATCGAATTAACGAGAACTGCGCGGTATCGTTGTCGGGCCCGACACTCACGCAGCCGGCATTGGCGGCGATATCGTAGACGCCGCAGGGGATCGCCTTGCCAACCGCCTTGTCGGCGAAGTCATACTCGTTGACCTTGTCGGGGCAGCCTTGAGGCCGGCAGTCGCTGCCGCCGTTCTTGCACTGGCCCATCAGTTCCGTCTTCTTGGTGTCGATCGAGATCACCGGCTGGCCGGCGGCCTGCTTGGCGATCACCGCGGCGTTGATATGTTCGAACTGCGCGGGGCGGTCACCTGCCGGCGGTATTTTCAGCATCTCAAGCTGCCTGCGGATGCTGCTCTTCCTGATCTTGTGCTCCATCGCCGACAAGGCGTCCGCAATCTTCGCGTGACTCTTCGACACCCACAACAGCGGACGCCCCATCGTCGCGGGTTCCAGCCGCCGCCGGTCCGCCGGACTACCCCGGACAACGCGCCGGCGCCGCTCAGGTCTTTCGATCCACGGCCAATGCTGCTGCGTGGGATCCCGGCCGCGCGGAATTTTGCGGCAATCCCGCCGTGGCCCGCTGTCTTGGCCTCGGCTGCGGCGAACAGGCGCCGGGAGCGTTCATTCAAACCGCTGACAACCGCGGCAAACCGGGCGCGCATCGATGATTCATTGACCATCCGGCGAGTCTAGGCCGCATTCGGCCGGACCTTGCGGGAGACTCGACCGTGCTGCCGAAACCGATTCGTTCAACTTTGGGCGTCGCCTAATGCGCGCTCCCGCTGACGGATTCGGCCGGCCCTTGCGCCAGAAAGTAGCCGTCGCGCCTGACCGCCTCAATTACCGGGCCAAATGTTGCCAACCCCTCTAATCCGATCCCGATGGCTCCCACGCCGGCCTTCTGCCATGGTGCGAACGCTAGGGGGAGGTTGCTGCCTTCCGTATCCGCCGTGAAGGCGAACGTGGCCGGGTCTTTGGTCGAGCGGAAGAGGATGAGCTTCATGCCCTTTCATATAGCATGCTCCGGCGGTCAGGGCGAACGAATGCAGGATAGGACTTTATTCAAACCGAGACACTGCCTGCGAGTCCGTCCCAAAGGCCGCCCGACCGCGCGGGCCAAGAGCTTCGTCTCGCCGCCTCCGCACCGCCCTCGATCACGCCGCCATAGATCGGCGTTCGGCTCATCTTGCCGCGTGCCAGCGAAATCTTCGCTTCCCACCATGATAGCGTCTCCCCTTGTGCAGGTTCGTCCGTTCGTCCGGCTCGACGACAGGGATCATGGCCTCATCGATCCGCGCGACGATCTGTTCATGCAGACCCGGCACTTGCGGAAAATCCAGCCCGGCGCGACCGGACCCGAACATCGCCCGGACCTGGCCCAGCGTGATCCTCTGGATCCTGCTCTTTCATATATAGACGTCGTAATACTCACCAGCTCGATCGGGGACACGGCGAGAGGCTGATCGGCCGCGAAATCGGCGATGGCCCGCTGCAAACGCCGGACAGCCGCGCGGGCTGACCTGCGCGCCACGATGTTGCGGCTCTTGGACCGTGATCTCGCTGAGTTTCGGGTGCCACCGGAGTCTTTTATCCTGGCGGCGCATCCCGGGCTAAAGGCCAACCTACCGTCCGTCGCCACGACCCGCTCATCGGCCCGGTTCCGCATTGCATCCCGGCCGAAAAGCCGCATTTCCTCGACGAGATGCTCCTCGGAGGCGTCAGCCTCCCCGAGGGGTTTGAACGTGACTGCCTTCGGTGCCAGCCGTTGCGATCTTGCCGAGGTCCGGCTCGACACGACAACGACGCCGCTCGGGCCGGGACTGGGTCCGTGTCCGGACTCATTCGACAACTACCAGGCCTTCATCGCCGCCATTGCCTCCTGAGGAGGCGCTGAACGCTCCCATGTCGATTTTTGTCCTGTTAATCAAAGATTAACCTTCGTGTGCCATAAGTGCGGATTCCGACGAAGGCGGCCACATATTCCAATCTGATCCCGGCCACCATTCCAACTTGATGGCGGCCAGGTAGATCATCTCCACAGGTCGGTTTGGTGATGTCATAGTGAGGCGATCGAGGTCAAGCGGCAGCAGGC
>NZ_CAJATU010000062.1 GCF_903944925.1 uncultured Rhodopila sp.
CTTGCCCGAGGCAGGCTTGCCGCCGGATTATGCCGGTTCCCGCCGGATCGCGCGCAACTTCAACGTCTGCCGGGCGAAGGCCGGCCATCCACGCCTTTGCCGCGGCCTGCATCGCAAGGATGCCGACTGTCGCCGGCATGACGTTTTGGCGTTTCGCCGGGCAACAGGCGCCTACCCACAAACTTCGCCACAAGAGCCTAAAGTAATTCCATTTTCAAGGTCTTGGCCAAGAGCCCCATCAGCCTGAACGCGCCCTACCCCCGGCACGGCATCAGAACGGTATAATCCAGGTCCAGCAGCACCGCCGGGTGCGCCTTGCCATCCTCCCCCTGGTCCGGGAAATCGGCACAGGAATGATCCTTTACCGCAACCGTCCGAACCCGAAGCGCCCCAACATCGGATCGCAACGGCTCCTTAGAAACGATCTCCGACCAGGCGTAGATCGTATCGCCGGCGAACGCCGGCGCCACATGCCTGCCGCCGTTCAGCGCCACCACCTTGAACGCGTTGGCGAGCCCGTTGAACGACAGCGCGCGGGCAATGCTGATGATGTGGCCGCCGTAAATGAGACGGCGCCCGAACCGCCCCTCCTTCGCAGCGTGCTGGTTGAAATGCACCCGCGCGGTGTTTTGCCACAGGCGGGTGGCAAGCATGTGCTCGGCCTCCTCAATCGTCACGCCGTCTATGTGGTCGATACGTTCTCCGGTTTCGTAATCATCCCACAGCGCGTCGCTGCCGGCCAAGGCCGTGCCGTAAGCCGCCAGGTCGAGACCGGGCGGGACAGCGATATCCTCCGCCCGCACCGCCTCCGGCAGCGCCGGCACGATCGGCGCGGGCGCCGGAGCGGCGGGATTCCGTTTCGGAACCAGCACCCAGCGGATATAGGACAGCACCTCCTCGCCGCGCTGGTTGCTGCCCGTCGACCGCACGTAGACCACGCCGGAATCGCCCTTGGCGGTCTCGCGCACGCCAATCACCTCGGAGACGGTGCTGAGCGTGTCGCCCGGATAGACCGGCACGCCGAAACGGCCATCGGCGTAGCCGAGGTTGGCGATCGCATTCAGCGAAATGTCCGGCACCGTCTTGCCGAAAACGAAATGGAACACCGCCCAATCGTCAACCGGCGCCCCCGGCAACCCGATGGCGCGCGCCAGCACCCGGCTCGACTGCACGGCGAAGCGCGACCCGTACAGCGCGGTGTGCAACGCCACGTCGCCCTCGGTGACGGTGCGCGGGGTGGCATGCACGATGGTCTGGCCGGGACGAAAATCCTCGAAGAAGTTGCCGGTCGTGGTCTTGGTGCGAGGCATGGCGGCTCCTTTGCGTCAGCGCGGCGGTTTCAAGCGATCTCCACCGGCCCCGCGACCACCTTGGCATCGTGCAACCGGGCGATCGCGCCTTCGCTCAATCCCAGGTCGCGGCTGAGAATCTCATCGGTGTGCTCGCCGAGTTGCGGTGCCCGTCGCGGCGTCTCCCGCGCCACCCCGCCAAAGCCAATCGGCGAACCGGGCACCAGATAACGGCCGATGCCGGGCTGGTCGAGTTCGGCGAACAGCGGATTGGCCAGCGAGCAGCGCGGATCGTCCTCCACCATCTGGCGAAAGGTCTGATACGGCCCCCAGCATACCCCGGTGCCATCGAACGCCGCCCGCACCTCGGCCAAAGACCGCGCGCGGCACCATGGACGGATCAGGCAGGAAATCGCTTCCCGCGCCTGGAACCGGTCCCCCTCGCGGTGGGCAAAATCCAGATCCAGCAGGCCGCCCAGGGCGTCGAACTTCGGCGCAAGTCCCGTTGCGGTCCCGAGTTCCTTCCACATCCGGTCGGTCACCACGGCGATATAGATCAGCCGCCCGTCGCGCGTCTCGAAGTGCGAGCCGTACGCGCCGAACAGGTCGTTGCCGCAGGCGCGGCGATCCTGGTCCGCCACCTGCACCTCGGCGATGTAGCCGAGGTTCCCGGCCATGGCGAAAGCGATGTCGGCCAGGCCGACGCGCACCGCCTGCCCCTCACCCGTCAAGCGGCGGTACCGTTCGGCGGCGACCAGCCCGAGCGCCAGGTTGATCCCCGCCAGTGCGTCCCATACCGGCATCACGTGATTGACCGGGCCACCCCGGTCCGGGCCGGTGACGAACGGAAACCCCACCGCGCAGTTCACCGTATAATCCACCGCCGAGGTGCCGTCCGGATTGCCGAACAGGCTGGCCATGATCAGGTCGGGGCGGCGCTGCCGCAGCGTGTCGTAGCTCATCCAGCCTTTGTTGGCCGGGAAATTGGTCAGGAACAGCCCGTTGCCCGGCCCGGACTCGGTGACCAGCGCCGCCACCAGTTCCTGGCCCTCGGGCTTGCCGGTATCGACCGCCAGTGATCGCTTGCCCTTGTTCAGCCCGGCCCAATACAGGCTGCGGCCCTCGGCCGTCACCGGCCAACGCCGCGCGTCGAGGCCGCCTCTGATCGGATCGAAGCGGATCACATCCGCCCCCATCTGGGCCAGCGTCATACCGGCCAGCGGCGCCGCCACGAAGGCCGAGCCTTCCACAACCCTGAGTCCGTTCAGGATGCCGGTCATCGGCCAACTCCCGTTGATAAAGCCGCACGCGATCAAGCCAGCTTGAAGGGCCGCCGGGGAAACCGTACACTCACCCGACGAAACAAGGAATACCCGCCGACCGCGGGACGCTGTGAGGATGCCGGACGCATCCCCGACTACCCGGATGCGGAAAAGCAAGGCCACTCCATGCGCAGCAAGATCGTAACGGCCGACGAGGCCATCGCCCTGATCCGCGACGGGGACACTATATCCAGCACCGGCTTCGTCCAGACCGGGTTTGCCGAGGCGCTGCTGGCCGCGCTCGAACGCCGCTTCGTGGCCACCGGCTCGCCCCGCAACCTCACGCTGTTCGCCGCCGCCGGGCAGGGCGACGGCAAGGAGCAGGGCGTCAATCATCTGGGCCACGAGGGTCTGCTGCGGCGGGTCGTCGCCGGGCATTGGGCGCGGATGCCAAAGGTCAGCCGCCTGGCGCTGGACAACGCCATCCAGGCCTACAACCTGCCGCAGGGCATCATCTGCCAATTGTTCCGCGACCTCGCCGGCGGCAAGCCCGGCACATTCTCCAAGGTCGGCCTGCACACCTTCGTCGATCCGCGCTACGGCGGCGGCCGGGTCAATGCCGTCACCACCAAGGACATCGTCAAGCTGGTGGACGTCGATGGCGAGGAGTGGCTGTTCTACAAAGTCGGCAAGGTCGATGTCGCCTTCATCCGCGGCAGCACCGCCGACACCTTCGGCAACATCACCATGGAGCGCGAGGCGCTGACCTTGAACAACCTGTCCATGGCGATGGCCGCCAAGAACAGCAACGGCATCGTCATCGCCCAGGTCGAACGCATCGCCGAACGCGGCACGCTGCCGCCGCGGCAGGTCAAGATCCCCGGCATCCTGGTGGACTGCATCGTGGTGGCGGAGCCGCATGAGCACCGGCAGACCGTCGCCACCCAATACAACGGCGCATTCTCCGGCGAATACCGCGTCCCGCATGCCGCCGTCCGCTCGACAGCGATCAATGAGCGCAAGATCATCGCCCGGCGCGCCGCGTTCGAACTGCCGCCGAACGGCATCATCAACCTCGGCGTCGGCATGCCGGAGTCGGTCGCCGCGGTGGCCAACGAGGAGCACATCTCCCATCTGCTGACCTTCACCGTGGAGTCCGGCCTGATTGGCGGCATTCCCTCCAGCGGCGCGGACTTCGGCACCGGCGTCAACATGGATGCGGTGATCGACGAGAACCAGCAGTTCGACTTCTACGATGGCGGCGGCCTCGACATGGCCTGCCTCGGCATGGCGGAGTGCGACGAAGCCGGCAACGTCAATGTCAGCCGCTTCGGCGGGCGGCTGACCGGGGCGGGCGGTTTCATCAACATCAGCCAGAATGCTCGACTTGTTGTGTTTGTCGGAACGTTCACCGGGTCCGGCCTGAAGGTGGCGGTGGAAAACGGCGAGTTGCGTATCCTGGAAGAGGGCACGCAAAGAAAATTTCGCAAGCAGGTCGAACAGATCACCTTCAACGGGCAGTACGCCTATGATCGCGGCAAGCCGATCTATTACGTTACAGAAAGGTGTGTGTTCCGCCGGGTGCGCCGCGGGCTGGCGCTGATCGAGGTTGCGCCGGGGATCGACGTCGCGCGGGACATCCTGCCGTACATGGATTTCGAGCCGATTATCGGCGAATATGGGGTGATGGATGCGCGGATTTTCAATCCGGAACCGATGGAGCTGGAGGCGGAGCTGCTGAATCTGTCGCTACCGGAACGGGTGATCTACGACGCCGAACGGAACATTCTGTTCCTGAATTTCGAAGGCATGTATGTGCGGGTGGAGCAAGACGTCAAAGCCATCTGGGACATCTGCGAACAGCGCTGCAAAGCCGCCGCCAGGCCGGTCGGTGTCGTTATCAATTATGATCGCTTCCGGATCTCGCAGGACATGCTCGACGCCTATGCTGAGATGGATCGCTACTTCCTGGCGCATTACTTTACCAAGATTACCCGCTACGCCACCAGCGCCTTCCTGCGGGCGAAACTCGGCGAAGCGTTCTCGCAACGGAATATCGCCCCGCATGTGTTCGAGCGCCGGGAGGAAGCCCAGGCGTTCCTGACGGCAAACCGGGGCAGCGCGACCGAAGCGTCCGGATCATAAGGAGAAACGCCCATGAAACTCCCCGCCGACTTCTACCGGCCGCTCGCGATCGGGGCGCCGGAACCGATACGCCAACTGCCCGTCGTGCCGGAGCGCATGATCCACTTCTTCCCGCCGCATTTGCCGAAAGTGCGCGACAAGGTGCCGGAGCTTGTCGGCCAGGTGGACGTGTTGCTCGGCAACCTGGAAGACGCCATCCCGGCCGAGGCGAAGGATGCGGCGCGGGCCGGCTTCATCGAGGTGGCGCGCGCGGTGGACTTCAAGGACACCGGCCTGTGGACCCGCATCAACGCCCTGAACAGCCCCTGGGTGCTGGATGACCTGTTCCAGATCGTCGCGGCCATCGGCGGCAAGCTGGATGTGGTGATGCTGCCGAAGGTCGAGGGGCCTTGGGACATCCACTACCTCGATCAGTTGCTGGCTCAGCTTGAGGCGCGGCATCAGGTGCGCAAGCCGATCCTGATTCATGCGATTCTGGAGACGGCGCAGGGGGTGAAGAACGTCAACGACATCGCCTGCGCCAGCCCGCGGATGCATGGCATGAGCCTCGGCCCGGCGGACCTTGCCGCCTCGCGCGGGATGAAGACCACGCGCGTCGGCGGCGGGCATCCGTCCTATGGCGTGCTGGAGGATGCGCGTGCGGACGGGGCGCCTCGCACGCTGTTCCAGCAGGATTTGTGGCACTATACGGTGGCGCGGATGGTCGATGCCTGCCTCGCCAGCGGCATCCGTGCGTTCTATGGGCCGTTCGGCGACTTCAAGGACGAACCCGCCTGTGAGGCGCAGTTCCGCAACGCCTTCCTGCTCGGCTGCGTCGGCGCCTGGAGCCTGCACCCGACGCAGATCACCATCGCCAAGCGGGTGTTCAGCCCGGAGGTGAAGGACGTGCTGTTCGCGAAGCGGATATTGGAGGCGATGCCGGATGGCAGCGGCGCGGTGATGCTGGACGGCAAGATGCAGGACGATGCGACCTGGAAGCAGGCCAAGGTGATCGTCGATCTGGCACGATTGGTGGCCAAACGCGATCCGGACCTGGCCGCCGCCTATGGGTTTGCGTGACGTTAGAACTGCTTATAGACGATTTCCGGGGACGACAAATTCAGCACCAGCCCGGCGATCGCGATCGCCAGCACCATTGCGGACGCGAACGCGGTGCGCGTGTAGCGTGATCGCAGCACCGCGCCCAGCCAACGCCCCGATGGTCCGAGCAACTCGGGGATCGCCAGCACCATACTGGCGCAACACACCGTCCCGGCGGCGGCGGCACCGCATCCGAACACGCCAAGCTTGCCCGCCAATACGCCGATATCCGCCCATGTTGACCAGAACCACAGCAGGGTGAACGCGAACCAGGTGAAGGTCAGCCCGCGCGCCATCGCCCGGTAGACCGGGTTCGCGCACAGGCGTTGGTATCCGGCCGGGGTCAGCCGCCGCGTCATCGCCACCTGATACAGCCGGTTGCCCGCCACGCCGCCGCCTTGCAGCACACCGAAGAACAGGAACTCCGAGGTCTGGCCGTGCCAAGCGCCCACCAGGAAGAACGTCACGAAGAATGCCACCACGGCAGGATATTGTTTCGACCGCGCGGATCGATAGCGCCGCATCCAGGTCATCAGCAGGGGATTGAACACGTAGCTGCGCAGCCATTGCGAGAGCGAGATGTGCCACCGGCTCCAGAACTCGATGAAGTTGCCGGCGCTGAACGGGCGATCGAAATTCTCCGGCAGGCGCAGCCGGAACAGCCGGGCCGCACCGATGACGAAGTCGGTGTAGCCGGAGAAATTCGCATACAGGAACAGTGGATACAGCACGACCACCAGTGCTCCGGTGACCGCCCGTTGTCCCGCCGGCAAATCCGCGTTCAGCGCCGCGAGCTGATCCGACTGCCAGGCATGCAGCGCCGCCGACAGGATCAGCACCTTGAATGCCCCCAGCACCATTCGCCAGGCGGCGCCACCGATGTCGGCGATGCCCAGGGGCAGCGAACCGTTCGCCTCGTAATCCTCCAGCCGCTGGATCGGCCCCGAAACAAACGCCGGAAAGTTCAGGGTGAAGTTGAGGTATCGCAACAGCCCGACGCGGGGGCCCGGCTCTTGCCCGGCATCGATCACCAGATGCATCACGCGGAAGAAGATGTAGGACAGCCCGACGGTCATCGCGCCGGGCGGCAGAAGCAACGATTCCGGAATGAAGCTGTAACGCTTCAGCCAGACGAACACCGCCAGCACCAGAACGATCGAGGCTGGTGCCGCCGATTTTCGTCCCGACCCGGCGGCTGCCAGGCAGCCGTATCCGAGGGCCAGAAACCCGGCCAGCGGCATCAGCGGCAGGAACGCGCGCGCAAAACTCCACACGAACACCAGGTTCAGCACCAGCCAGACCGCGCTTCGCCACCACCGCGCCGAACCGGCATTGAACACGGCCGCTCCGAACAGGACGAGGGCCAGGAACTGCCAGGATGGAACATTCATTTCGCTGCGGCCTGAGTATAGCCCCGGCAGCGGGAGAAGGGCGGTTCCGCCAGCAGTCCCTGCTCCACCACGGCCGCCAGAGCGGCATGGCCACCCTCCCGCGGGTGGCCGTCCGTCAGGTAGAACAGGCTCTGGAAATCAGGTGCCTCGGCGAAGGCCCGGGTCGCATCGAAGAACTGAACGCCCGCCTTGCTCGCGGCAGTCTGCAACGCCGAACCCAGAACGAACGGATCGACACCCGGTGGCTCCCCCTTGAGGGCGGCCAACGCCGCCTGTGCCCGCTCCGGAATGTAGACCAGCAGCACCGGCACCCCGGCGGGGGCTGTTTCGGCAGTGATGCGATGCAGGAGTTCGCCCGCTTGCTGCACCCGTTGCCGCCAGGCGGCGCTCAATGGGACGCGCACGTAGTCGGCCGGGTCCCGGTTCAGCAGGAATGCCCTGATCTGAAAGGCGGGATCGCGATAGAGGTAATACTGCATCAGCAGGAACAGCCGGCTTTCCCGCAGCAGATTGACCGCGGATCGGAGGTTCAGCGGTTCCGGCGCCACCTGCCCACCGGCTGTCGGCGGCGGATCTTTCTGGTGGATCAGGTCATACGGCCCGATCGTCATCACGATGGCGGACGGTTTCAGCGCCAGCGCTTCCGGTATGCGTCGATCGATCCGATCGACATCCGTTGGTTCGGTGCCGAGGTTCTGGAAATCCACCAAGCCCCCGCACCGCTCCGACAGGAATGCCGATGCCCGGGCGGCGAAGGAGTCGGCATAGTTCACCAATGCACCGCGTGCCGTTGAGGACCCGACAACCACGACCCGCAGTGCACCCGGCGGCCGGACGGCACAGGACTCGGCAGTCCGATAACCGCATTCATTGAACCGCTGGGTGATCCAGGGCCCCTCCCACTCCTTGGTCCGGGCCTCGCAGAACGGGTGATACCGCGCACCCGACTCCGTAATGTATTCACACGGTTCGGCCGCGTCGTCCTGCACGTATATCAGCCTGGCCACGACCTCTCCGCCACCGAGCAGCAGCAGCATCGTTGCCACAAAAATCACCGGCAGCAGGGCGTAGTCCCGGCGCGGCAGCCGCCAGGACTGCGCCGCCTCCGTCGTCCGTTCAACCGCAATGGTGGGTTCGGAGCCGATCATGAGCAACGTCGCAACTATATCGCGGTTCGGCGGCCGCCGAACGCCACAACCCCGCGATCACCAGGACTGTCATACAGCTCCCGGATCGGCTATCACCGGATCAGGATCAGGGAACAAAGGACCCAGCCGCCGATGGCCAAACCCGCCCATACGTCTCGCGCCCCGACCGAGTGGGACCGCGATGCCGCGCTGACCGCCGCGCGCATTTTGCTGGAGATCAAGGCCGTCAACTTCCGGCCGGAGGAGCCTTACACCTTCACCTCCGGCTGGAAGTCGCCGGTCTACATCGACTGCCGGCGGATCATCTATTTCCCGCATGCCCGGGCGAAGATCTGCGACCTGGCGGTCGGCAAGATCCAGCGGCATGTCGGCTACGAGGCGATCGAGGTGCTGGCCGGCGGCGAAACCGCGGGCATTCCGTTCGCCGCCTGGATGGCCGATCGGATGTCGGCGCCGATGTCGTATGTGCGGAAGAAGCCGAAAGGGTTCGGCCAGAACGCTTTGATCGAGGGCGACGTGCCCGTCGGCAAGCGCACCTTGCTGGTGGAAGACCTGACCACGGACGGCCAGTCGAAGGTTCGGTTCGCCAACGCGCTGCGCGATGCCGGGGCGATCGTCAACCACGCCTTCGTCATCTTCTTCTACGGCGTGTTCCCCGGCGCATTCGAGACGTTGTCGAAGATGGACATCACCCTGCATAGCCTGTGCACATGGTGGGACGTCCTGGATGCCTGCAAGGACCGCCCGTATTTCTCCGAAGCCGCCATGTCGGATGTCCGCAAATTCCTCGAAAACCCGGTTGCATGGTCCGCTGCCCATGGCGGGATTTCGTCCGCCGAGGAAGCCATGGCCCGAAAGGCTTCGGCGGAGGAGTGATCCCCGCCGCATAGCGTTGGGTCAAACGCAACGCGGCCCGGGCGTTATCCTGCGATGAACGCTCAGTCCGAATGGCTTACCCGCTGGCGCGTGCTGTTGTTCGCCGTCACGGCGGGGACGATGGTCGCGAACCTGTATTACGTGCAGCCGCTGCTGGCGGCGATTGCCGCCTCGTTCGGCTGCAGCGTGACCAGCGCCGGTTATCTCGTCACATTCACCCAGCTCGGTTACGCGCTCGGCCTGCTGCTGGTCGTCCCGCTGGGGGATGTGCTCGATCGGCGCCAACTGCTGTCGGGCATGCTGGGAGTCTGCGTCGCCTCGCTGCTTGCCGCCGCTGCCAGCCCCGGATTCATCAGCTTTGCCGCCGCCAGCCTGCTGGCCGGCTGCAGCTCCAGCGCCGCCATGGTGGTGATCCCGTATGTCGCCTCCAAAGCGCCCGAGGCATCGCGGGGCCGCTCTATCGGGCAGGTGATGACGGGCTTGCTGCTGGGCATTTTGCTCGCGAGGACGGTCTCGGGTTTGGTTGCAGCGTGGTTGGGCTGGCGGTCGATGTATTTGATCGCCGCCGGTCTGGTGGCCGTGTTGCTGCTGGCACTGCGGGCCGCGATCCCGGTCGAGGGCAGGCATGGGCGTCTGGCGTATGGGCGTTTGCTGCTCTCGCTGCTGCATCTCATCCGCGCCGAACCCGAACTGCGCCGCCGATCGGCGTATTTCGCGCTGGGATTCGGTTCGTTCAGCGTGCTGTGGACGGGGTTGACATTCCTGCTGAGCGGGCCGCCCTATCGTTACTCGGAGGCGACCATCGGGCTGTTCGGCCTGATTGGCGCGGCCGGGGCGGTAGCGGCCAACGTCGCCGGGCGGCTGGCCGATCGGGGGCATGCCGAGCGGGTGACGGGTTCGGTTGCGGTGGTGTTGTTGGCGTCCTGGGGCGCGTTGGCGTTTGGTGCCCAATCGATCTGGGCCGTCGTCGCGGGCGTCTTCGCACTGGATGTCGGCGCGCAGGGATTGCATATCACGAACCAGTCGGTGATCTACCGGTTGAACCCGCAGGCCCGCGCGCGCATCACCGCGGTCTACATGACGACGGCGTTCATCGGCGCGTCCGCCGGTTCGGCTCTTGCGAGTCTCAGTTTCCGGGTAGCGGGGTGGAACGGGCTGTGCGTGACGGGTGCGCTGCTGCCGGCGATCCTGCTGCTGATGTGGGGGGTGCGTAGCGTGGGGCGGCGTGGCGCCTAGGCAAAACCGGCAACAGCGTGCGGCACGTATGGTTCCTCCAACGCCGCGATCTCCTCCGCCGATAGCTTCAGCGACACCGCCGCCAGCGCATCCTCCAGATGCTGCAGTTTTGTCGCCCCAACGATCGGCGCCGTAACGAATGGCTTGGCCAGCAGCCACGCCAACGCCACCTGAGCACGCGGAACGCCACGCCGCGCGGCAACCTCCGCCACGCGCTCGACAACCCTGCGGTCCGCATCCGCCGTCCTGGCATACAGCGTCTTGCCGAATTCATCGGTTTCAGACCGGGCGCTGGTTTCGTCCCAGTCGCGCGTCAGGCGTCCGCGGGCCAGCGGACTCCAGGGGATGACGCCAATCCCTTCGGCCGCGCACAGCGGCAGCATTTCGCGCTCTTCTTCGCGATACAGCAGGTTGACGTAGTTCTGCATGCTGACGAACCGCGTCCAACCGTTGCGCTCGGCGATCGCCAGCGCCTGCGCGAATTGCCACGCATACATCGACGATGCGCCAATGTAACGGGCCTTCCCGGCCTTGACGACGTCGTGCAGCGCTTCCAGCGTCTCCGCTATCGGCGTGCGGTAATCCCAGCGGTGGATCTGGTACAGATCGACGTAATCGGTGCCGAGACGCCGCAGGCTGGCATCGATCTCGTTCAGGATCGCCTGGCGCGACAGGCCGGCGCCGTTTGGCCCCGGGCGTGTCCGTCCATGCACTTTGGTGGCGATCACGACATCTTCCCGCCGCGCGAAATCCTTCAGTGCACGCCCGACGATTTCCTCACTCGTTCCGGCCGAGTAGACATTCGCCGTGTCGAAGAAATTGATGCCGGCTTCCAGGGCGCGTTTGATGAAGGGGCGGCTGTGCGCCTCATCCAAGGTCCAGGCATGATTGCCGCGGTCGGGCACGCCGTAGCTCATGCAGCCGAGGCAGATGCGCGAAACGTCGAGGCCGGTGCTGCCGAGTTTGATGTAGTCCATGGTTTGGCTCCGAAACTATGTTTGATCCGGGAGAGACGTCGCCTGCCACGCATCCATTTCCAGGCGTTGCGTCTCCATCCCGGTCCGGATGCGTTCGAACGCTTCGGCGGCGCGTGCGGTAGCGCCGGCTACCCCCGTCATTGGTGATGTTTTCCTTGCGCCGCAAGCCCGCCGCAGCAAATCTCCCCCGCGGCGCCGGACAGTGCCGGCCTTAAGTTTGACCCGTCGATATCGCGCAGCCACCGGCCGAAAACCGCCTCCGCCACCGTGCGCGCGCCCTGTGCGGCGTCCGCGGTTGCCGCCCGCAGGTCCGGAATGGAAACACCGGCCGACGCCAGTTCGATGGCATGCCCGACATACCAATGCTCCAGCCGCCCCGGATCAGCCTCGATATGAAACTGCAGGCCAAGGCCGTGCTTCCCAAAGCCGAACGCCTGGTGCTTGCAGATCGCCGTCGACGCGAGCAGCGCCGCGCCGCCGGGCAGGTCGAATGTATCGCCATGCCAATGGAGCACCGGCGCGCCGCCAGCCAGGGCGCCGAGGCAGGATGCCGTGCCCGCCTCGGTCAAACTCACCGGACCCCAACCGATTTCCTTGGCACCGCTCGGGTAGACCGCCTGTCCCAACGCGCGGGCCATGAGTTGGGCGCCAAGGCAAATCCCCAATGTCGGCAGATCCCGCGCCAGACGGTGCTCCAGCAGTTCGATCTCCCGTTGCAGGAACGGAAAATCCTCAGCGTCGTAAACGCCGATGGGCCCGCCGAGGACGACCAGGAGATCTGCCGCCGCAACGGACGCGGCGGCCAGGTCATCGATCGCCGCCTCGCAATACGAAACGTCCCAACCCGCCGAGTCGAGGATCGGCGCAAGCAGCCCGAGATCCTCGAACGCAACGTGACGTATGGCGACGGCGGAGCGGCGGGGAACTGGCATGCGGCAGGGATCTCGTTGTGACGACAGACGCTGCCACCAGGTTCAGCCGAATGTAAAGGCGTAGGCCTGCACACCGGGATTGAGGAAGCGGATTTCGAACGTGCGGTCGCCGATGGCGCCGCTTTGGCGAACAAGCTGGTACAGCCGCTGGCTCGTCACCGTGCCCAGGCCATCGGCGTCGGTGTCGGCACCATGGCTGTCGCCCGGCGGCGCGCCGTCGATGGTGATGCGAAACCGGACGGGCGCCGCGTCCGCGGCCGAACCGAGCACGAGGTGCAGGTCGCGCGCATGGAAGCGGTAGAGGATGCCGCCCCCCGGCTGGTTCAGTTCGGCCTGCTCCCCGTTCACCGTCCAGTCGCCGGATAAGCCCCATTGATTCAACCCCGGAGTCCCCGCCGTATAGGTATGCGGCGCGCCACGGACGGCACCCCCGGGCGAAACGAAATTCTCCGCCCGGGTGAAGCCGACATAGGTTTCCGGCGATTGCGTATCCGCCATGTCGGCAGCGGCTTCCGCGCCGATCGGCTGCACCGCGACCAGGCGATCCGAAACGCCGGACCTGCCCGCTTCGGCGAGCAATTGCTGGATCACCCGTTCGGACTCGTCGTATTCACCCTCGCCGAAATGGTGGTGCCGGATCCGCCCCTGCGCGTCGATGAAGTAATGTGCCGGCCAATACTGGTTGCCGAACGCCCGCCAGATCGCAAAGTCGTTGTCGATCGCTACCGGATACCCGATGCCGAGATCCGCCACCGCCTTCTTCACGTTGGCAATGTTCCGCTCGAACGCGAATTCGGGTGCGTGCACGCCGATAACCACCAGTCCCTGGTCCTTGTACTTGTCCGCCCAGGCGCGGACATAGGGGATCGAGCGCAGGCAGTTGATGCAGGAATAGGTCCAGAAATCCACCAGTACGACCTTGCCGCGCAGCCCCTCGGCCGTCAGCGGCGGCGAGTTCAGCCAGGCGACCGCTCCGCTCAGCGGCGGCATCTCGTCTTCTACCGGCAAGCGGCCGGCGGTCCTGGTCGCATCCGCCGCGGGGGGATGGAACCGGTCCAGCAGCCCCTGTTCCAGCGACGCCGTGCCGGCGGCCGAGACGCGGGTCAGGAAGCCGGTATCCAGGCCCAGGCCGATGACCGCAACCGCCACCAGCACCGCGGCGCCCAGGCCGCGCCGCACCCACTCGCCAACCCCCAGCGAGCGCTTCATCGCCGCGAACACCCGCCCGCCGACCAGCAGCGCCAGCGCCAGCGAGGTCGCCGCGCCGGCGGCGTAGGCCAGCAGCAGCAGGGAGGTCCCGACGCTGGCCCCTTGCAGCGCCGCCCCGGTCAGGATCAGGCCCAGCACCGGACCGGCGCACGGCGCCCACAGCAATCCGGTGGCGACGCCCAGCAGCAACGATGGCAGGATCGCCCCGCCGCCCGCGCGCTCCTGCCCATCGGCTGACTGGGACAGGCGCGCGCCGAGGGCGACCAGCGGGCGGGTCATGCGGTCCGCGAGGGCTGGAAACAGCAGCGTGACGCCGAACAGCGCGAGCAGCGCCAGTGCCGCGAGACGGCCATAGGTGTTCGCCTCGACCGCCCAGCCGCCGCCGACGGCCGCCAGGGTGGCGACCGCCGCGAACGTGCCCGCCATGCCAAGCAGCAACGGCAGGCCGCTGCTGACGAACGGACGGTCCGCGCGGGCGAAGACGAACGGCAGGACGGGGAGGATGCACGGGCTGACGATGGTCAGCACGCCGCCGAGGTACGCCAGCACGAACAGAATCATGGTCAGGCGGTCGCCGGCCGGAACGCCATCGCGACCCCGTTCATGCAGTAGCGCAGGCCCGTCGGCTGCGGTCCATCATCGAACACATGGCCCAGGTGCCCGCCGCAGCGGCGGCAATTCACCGCGGTCCGGACCATGAAGAAGCTGGTGTCCCGCTCCTGCAACACGGCATTGTCCAGCGGCGCATAGAAGCTCGGCCAGCCGGTCCCGCTGTCGAATTTCGTGGTGGAGGAGAACAGGTCCAGCTCGCAGCCGGCACAGGTGAAGGTGCCGCGGCGTTCCTCATGCAGCAGCGGGCTGGTGAAAGGCCGCTCGGTGCCGGCCTGGCGCAGGACGGAGAACTGCGCGGGAGTCAGCAGCTTCCGCCACTCCGCTTCGGTGTGGTGGACTTCGAAGGTCTGGGCGGCGGGCGCGGGCGTGCTCCAGCGCCAGGCGGCCAGAGCCGCGGCCAGGCCAGCCGAACCCCCCGCGATCAGACGACGCCGTGTTATCATTGTGCAGCCTCCTGGTTTGGACAGCATTGTTGCCGAGCGCTTCGCTGTTTATGAGTATTGCGGGCGGCCGGCGCAAGTTACGGCACTGTCACCATGCGATGCCGGTGCCCCCCGGGGTGCCGGCATTCAGAAGGCGGGCACCCCTCATCCTGCGCAACCCAACCTCTTATTGTATGCCCGAAGCGGCCGATGGACAGCAAGCGAGCAGGCTCCCAACCCTCCGGCTGCGGCCGGCCGCAGCAGATCAGGCCGGGCGACGTGGTCTGGTTCCCACCCGGGGACCCGTGACCGGCCATAACGGCGTGGACTGGCGACGAACCGGACCGCATCGGCCGTGCCGACGAACTGCGGATCGCCTCGCTGCGGCTCGACGGGACGTTGCGCAAGCCGGATGCGCGTGGGTGAGGATCTGTTCGTCCGCTCCGCCCGGGGCGACAGTCCTGCCTGGCTGCGCGGCACCCGGGTGCGCCATGAAGGCCGCATCAGCGCCGGCGGCATCGAGAAGGACGTCGCGTTCGCGGCGGCCGAACCCGAAGCGGCCGATGCGATCGATACCGCGTATCACGACAAGTATCGCCGCTACGGCGGGCAATACCTCGGCTCGGTCGTTACCCCGGAAGCACGAGCCACCACGATCCGGCTGCTGCCGCGTTGAGCGGCCGCCGGACGGCGCTTGCCGGCGCGCGGCTTCGTCACCGAATGTCCGTTACTGTTACAAACCGTTGCCGGTTACGACAAAGACAAATCATTAGTTTCCGCTTGGAACAATACGATAAATACACTTTTTCGTTATACATTGAGAATTCGATGGCGTAACACCTTCCGAGTGGCTTTTGGTTCGAAATCAGATCGCACCTGAAAGGTAGATGCACATGCTCAGCAACGAACTCAACGACGGCCTGGCCGGTATCCTGAGAACCTCGATCGTCGAACTCGTCCGGCGTGACGGCCCGGACCTGTCCGCCCGCCAGCTCGGCGTATTCATGACCTGCTATCTCGAGACCGAGGCCCAAACGGTGCGCGGCCTGGCCGCCGAACTCGGCGTATCCAAGCCGGCCATCACCCGCGCGCTCGATCGGCTGTCGGAGTTCGATCTGGTGCGCCGCAAAACCGACCCGCTCGATCGCCGCAGCGTGCTGGTACAGCGCACCGCGACCGGAATGGCGCTCCTCCGGGAGATCCGTAAGGTCCTCAGCGACGCCGCTGCCGACTCGCGGATCGCGCTGGGTTCGGCCGCAACACGCCAACGCAGCGGCACTGAACTGACCCGGTCTCTGCAATAGCAGGCCGGCCGCTCCCGGCGGCTGCCCGGACAGGATCACGCGACGCGGGTCGCCGACCCGGGGGGCGGCCTGCCGCGCCGTCGCGGCCCGGGCGAATGGCGGGCCGCACGCCGTTGGTCACGTGAACGTAACTCTCTTCGAAGCGAACGTTGCAGCGCGGGCCTCGTTAAGGTCCACGACAACCGGGCTTTGGATTCGCACCTTGGAACCGGGATTCCGACGCGGGTAGCGCCGCGTCGTGCCAGGTGTCGTGTGCGCGAAAATATCCGGATGCTCCGAAGAAAGGACCTTCCGATGCGTGCCATGGTGTTTGCCGCGATACTGGCGATGTTGTCTGCGCCCGCGCTGGCACAGAAGCAGATCGACTCCATCAACACAACGTTCCGCTGGCTGGGTCCCGACGACAAGATCGTCGTCGAGCGGTATGACGATCCGCGCGTGCAAAATGTGTCCTGCTACTTGTCGCGGGCAACCACCGGCGGGGTCGAAGGCGGGCTTGGCTTCGCCGAGGACCCGAGCCGGTTTTCGCTCGGCTGCCGCGCGGTCGGGCCGGTGACGGTGCCCGAGGGCTTGCCGCCCAGCGAGGTCGTCGGGTTTTCCAGGGCGTCGCTCTTCTTCAAGACGTTTCAGATCCACCGGGCCTTGGACGCGGAAAAGCATGCCCTGGTGTACACGGTTATCAGCACGAAGCTGATCAACGGCTCCCCGTTCAACAGCATCAGCGTGGTGCCGGCCGATGGGCGGTAGGGAAGCCACCGCTGGAGAGTCGATCACGGCGCCCGCTGATATTACGCCGCGGCCATTGCGGGCATAGGCGGCGGGGTGGCGGCGGACGCCGGATCGCCGGCGGCCGCGGTCAGGGCCTGGATGCGCTCCCGCCACCGCTCCTCCTCTGGTGAGTCCATGCGTTCGGCCGGGAACGCCTCGGTGGCCGCGGTCATCGCATCGGGCCGATCGGCCCGAGGCTGATTCGCGGGGGGCTGATACGCGGGGGGCTGATTCGCGGGGGGCTGATACGCGGGGGGCTGATACGCGGGGGGCAGGGCGGCGGCGGACGGCGTTTCGGGCACCGCAACGGGGGGTGACGCCGGTTCCGCCGTGCCGGCGTCCGCCTGCACCTCAGGGGCACGCGCATCGGCGTGCATGCGGGCATTGGCCTCGCGCGCCATCCGCTCCGCGGCGTCAACCGCAGCCCGGGCGGAGCTATCGCCTTCATCGGCGGGGCGGGCGCGGCTTTCCTGTTCCAGCAGCCGGCGGTTGCGTTCGCCCGAGCGGTCGAGGCTGTTGGCGTTGCCGCGCAGGCGCAGCGCCAGCAGCACGGACACATCCTCATACGCCGATTGGCTGAGCGAACTCAGCGTCGCGATGTCGAAGGCGATGATTTTGGCGACGGTGAACAGGCTGAGGCGGTTGGTGATGCGGTATTCGTTCACCGTCTGCGCCGCCGCACTATAGGCGAGGCGGATGTCTCCGTTGGTGGACCACAGGAACATCGGCGTCAGCAGGGCGAGGATCAGGTTGGCCATGTTGGTGAACGGTGTGGCGGGTTCGGATGCGGACATGGGGCGTCCTCGGGGTTGCGGTATGGGAATACTGCCCTAGGTTGTGCGCCCGGTCAAGCATATTTTCCTTTGCGCGGGTCCGGGAGCGAGCCGGCTCAGGAGCCGTGATGCCCGATGGCCGCGACGTCGGGCGGCACGGCAAAGCGGCACAGGCCGGCCCGCCCGGGCGCAGGAGGAGGCTATACGCCTGCCTACCGGGACGTGCCCCGCAACCGTTCCGCCAGCATCGACAGTGCATCGGCGATGCGCAGAGCGGCATCCGGTGGCGGCAGCGGCATGCGCAGGCTTTGCGCACCGGTGGCCGGGTCGCGCTCGACCCAGGGATGTGCCGGCGCCTTCGGATCGCCAGCCGACGCCAATGCCGAAACGAACTGCACGCCGACCTGCAGCAGCGCCTGCCACGGATCTGCTTCGGGGGGCGGCGAGGCGTTTCCCGAAGAGCGAGCCATCTCATCGGCGGCGACCGGCGCGTCGACGTCCGTGTCGTCCTTGTTTGCGGCGTCTTCTGCCGTAACGATATTCGCCACCTCCTCAGCCGGCGGCACCGCCTCGCCCTCGCCCATCCGGCCGGTGACGTTTTCGACCTCCTCCATGAACCGGGTCAGGCGCGAACCACCCAGAGAAATTTCCGTGCTGCCGCCGTCGAGGATGCCGGCGGACAGTGAGCGCTTGAACGCCAGCACCGACAGCATGCCCTCCTCGATCGTTCCCTTGGAAACGAAATTGATCACCTGGATCGGCCGCGTCTGGCCCATGCGGTGAATGCGGGCGATGCGCTGTTCCAGCACCGCCGGGTTCCACGGCAGGTCCATGTTCACCAGCGTCGAGGCATGCTGCAGGTTCAGGCCGGTGCTGCCCGCATCGGTGGACAGGAACACGCGGCACGCCGGATCGTTGCGGAATTGCTCGACCAGCGCCATGCGCTTCTCCGACGGCACGCCGCCATGGAAGCTCACATAGCCGATATCGCGTGCCTCAAGGCGGCGGATCAGGATGTCGTGCGTGCGCGTCCACTGCGAGAACACAACGACCTTCGCGTCGGGATCGACGAACAGCCCGTCCAGCAGCGACCCGAATTCGTCGGCCTTGACCCCGTGATCGGATTCCAGGTCGAGCAGGTATGTGCTGTTGCACGACATGCGCATGTTCTGCAGTGCGCAGGTCAGCCGCCGCTGATCCGCCTCGGACAGGAACTTCATCCGCCGCCAGCGGGCGACGATGCGGACGACGGTTTCCGCGTTCTCCTGGTGGAACTTCAGCTGCATTTCCGTCATCGGAACCAGCAGATTCTGATCGGTTCGCCCGGGCAGTTGCAGCAACACCTCGGACTTGCGCCGGCGGATCATGACCGGCGCCAGGGTCTGGCCGATTTTCTCCAGTCCGGTGTAGCCGGTCACCCGGCCGCTGTCGTCCTTCACCTGGTGCTCATGCAGCAGCTTCCAGGTCGGCCCCAGCCGGTGCTGATCGACAAACTGCACGATGGAGATCAGTTCCTCCAGCTTGTTCTCCAGCGGCGTGCCAGTCAGCACTATGGCGTAAGGACTGTCGATGCGCTTCAGCGCGCGCGCGGCGATGGTGTTCCAGTTCTTCACGCGCTGCGCCTCATCCACGATCACCAGGTCCGGCGCCCAGGCGGCGATCAGGTCGAGGTCCGGCCGCAGCTTCTCGTAGTTGGTGATCTTGCAGAAATCATCAGCGGCGTACTCCGTTTGCCGCTGTGCCCGCCCGCCGGCGATGACCCGTGGCGCGTCCCCGCCGGTGCGGCCGGTGAAGCGCGAGATCTCGCTCTGCCACTGGTATTTCAATGAGGTCGGGCAGATCACCAGAACCTTTGCAACACCGAAATGGCGCGCCAGGATCTCCGTTGCGGCGATGGCCTGGATGGTCTTGCCGAGGCCCATGTCGTCGGCGATCAGCGCTCGTCCGGCGCGCACCGCAAACAGTGCCCCCTCGGCCTGATAGGGATACAGCGGCGCCTTCAGCAAGTCTGCCAGTTCGGGGGCGGCCCCGAGGGCGTCCGGGTCGCCAGGGAACAATTCGGCGAGCTTTGCCCCGCGCCGTTCCGCGTCGCGCCGCCCGGCGATGAAGTCCAGCGCATCGTCATAGACGCGCAGTTCGTGTTCGGCCTCCGACGCCAGTTGCAGAAACGGTTCCAGCGCGTCGAAGCGGTCCTCCGCCAGCAGGCCGTCCTGTCCGGCGTCGAACAGGCCGGAGGCGGCCTGCAGCACCGCGGCCGGGCAGTCCGATCCGGCCCTGAAATGGAGGGCCCGCCGCCCCTGGTAGCGCAGGAACAACTCGGAATACGGCGGCTGCCAGCCGCGCTTCAGCGCGGAGCGGGCGCCTCGCTTCTTCTCAAGCTGCGCCAGGGTGAATTCAATATGCTTGCAGGTGCCAAGGTCGCCGGTCGCATAGTCCGGGCAGGAACAATAGTTGCTGCCCGGCGGCAGCCCGCGGATGGCGACGCGATAGCTGGACCGGGACGCCGGGTTGCTGACCCGGAACTCCGAGAAGATCGGTTCGCGGCCGATATTTTCCAGCCCGAAGACCTGCTCGCGCCCGAACTGCCGCCGTAGCCCGCGCTGCCACTCATCCAACGAGACGCCGCCGGGCGGCTGGGTGCGCGACAGCTTCGGCTGTTTAGCCGCCTTCCGCTTCTTGCGGTTAGCCTTCGTCGCCGCGCCATCGGCGCGCCACCGTTTCGCGCGCCCTGAGCGGCCGCGCTCCCCGTCCGCAATCAGTTGAATATCCGCCCCGTCCGGCATCGTTCTGTCCCCCTCTGCCGAGGCCGCCGCACTGGCCGAAGGTTCGGCTACCCCGCAGTCGAGGACGATAACCAGATCCCGCCGAGTCGCGTCACTTGCAATCGCCCGATGCGTGTCGCATGAGTCCGCTTTGGCACGACGATCGTTTGGCGCGTTTACCGAATCAATAGTGACGAGTGAAGGTGGTTTACTGCAAGGCTCCTCTATGAAACCCCTCTCGAACCATTCATCGCCACTCCGCCTGCAACGGCACGCATAGCTCCGTCACGGAGCGGCGGGCGGGAAAACGCTGGCGGCGCAGTTGCTGCACGAGTAGGTATTCCGCCCAATATGTTCACGTAGCCGTGAACGGGGTCCTCTCGGACCCGCGCGGCGATGAGGGGATTGGATGCGACCGCGTCAATTATCGCTGCCGGCCATCGAGCCGACGGCCTGTCCGGGCCGGCCCCGCGGTCGCCGAACCTCGCGGCTTTACCCGCTCCGCTCGCGGCCCATTCTTCTGACATCAAACTAACAGGACCATTTATGCTCGATCTGGCGCCCCGCAGGAGCGATCTCGAGGCCATCGAACTCGCGTCCCGCGACGAAATCGCGGCTCTTCAGCTTTCTCGGCTGCAGCACACCCTGCGGCATGCCTATGACAACGTTCCCCACACCCGCGCCAGGTTCGAAGCCGCGGGAGTCCATCCCGGCGACTGCCGCACCCTCAGCGACCTGTCGAAGTTCCCGTTCACAACCAAGACGGACCTGCGCGACACCTATCCGTTCGGCATGGTCGCCGTGCCGCAGGACAGGCTCGCGCGGGTGCACGCTTCATCCGGCACGACCGGGCGGCCGACGGTGGTGGCCTATACGCAGGCGGACATCGACATGTGGGCCGACGTGATGGCGCGCTCGATCCGTGCCGCCGGCGGCCGGCGGGGCATGAAGGTCCACATCGCCTTCGGCTACGGCCTGTTCACCGGCGGCCTGGGCGCGCATTACGGCGCCGAGCGGCTGGGCTGCGCCGCCATCCCGATCTCCGGCGGCATGACCGAGCGGCAGGTCCAGCTTATTCACGACTTCAAGCCCGAGATCCTGATGGCGACGCCGTCCTACACGCTGGCCATTCTCGACGAGTTCCGCCGCGCCAACGTCGATCCGCGCGATTGCAGCCTCAAAACCGGACTGTTCGGCGCCGAACCGTGGACCAACGGCATTCGCGCCGAGATCGAACAGGGTTTCGATATGCACGCCATCGACCTGTACGGGCTGTCCGAGGTCATCGGCCCCGGCGTCTCATGCGAATGCGTCGAGACCAAGGATGGACCCCATATCTGGGAGGACCACTTCTATCCCGAGATCGTGCATCCCGAAACGGGTGAAGTGCTTCCGGACGGCGAAGCGGGCGAACTCGTGTTCACATCGCTCACCAAGGAGGCGATGCCGATCATCCGCTACCGGACGCGCGACCTGTCGCGGTTGCTGCCGGGCACGGCGCGCTCGATGCGGCGGATGGAGCGGATCACCGGGCGCTCGGACGACATGATCATCCTGCGCGGCGTGAATGTGTTTCCCTCCCAGGTCGAGGAGCAGATCCTGAAATGTGCGGGCCTGTCGCCGCACTTCCTGCTTGAGCTGACGCACCGGGAGCGCATGGACGCCATGACCGTCGTGGTCGAGGCGCGGCCGCACGCGGCCGAGGAGGCCCAGCGGGCGGTGGGCGCGCGCGAGCTGGCGCATCACGTCAAGTCGGTTATCGGCGTCACCGTCGGCGTCCGGGTCGTCGAGCCGGGCGGCGTGGAACGGTCGCAGGGCAAGGCCAAGCGCATCGTCGATCTGCGGCCGAAGGGGTGATGGCGACCCGGGGCGGGCGGCATCGGCCCGCTTCGTGTGACACGCCAGCCCGATCGTGCGATAAGGCGGTATGAGCAACACGCTGTACGATCAGGACTTTTACGCCTGGGCGAATGAGCAGGCTGGATTGCTGCGTGCCGGCAACCTGTCCGCAGCGGACATCGCGCACATCGCCGAGGAAATCGAGAGCATGGGCAAGGCCGAGAAGCGCGAGCTGGTCAGCCGCCTGACGGTCCTGCTCGCGCATTTGCTGAAGTGGCAATACCAGCCGGACCGCCGGGGCAAATCCTGGCGGAACACCATTGCCACGCAACGCCTCGATGTCGCGGATCATCTGGCCGATAATCCAAGCCTGCGCGCGAAACTGGGACAGAGCATCTCGGACGCCTACAAGCGGGCCCGTTTGGCAGCGGCCAACGAAACCGACCTTGATGCCGACGCGTTTCCGGTGACTTGCCCATGGGCGTTCGAACAGGTCATGGATCCGGACTTCTGGCCGGATTACCCGGTGTCATAGGTGCCGGGTTCTCAGCCCCCGGCGGGCGCCCGCCGGGCGTGGGTGTAGAGCGGTTCGTCTGCCGACTGTTCCGGCTCGCCGCTGTGACTTCCCGGCCGGATCGTGGGATAAGGCGCCATGCGCAACACCCTCATCCCAGCCTGAAAGCGAAGTTCCCCGAGGCCGTTATACGTGCTTACTGTGCCGCCCGGGGCGAGGCTGCGGTAGAAACCCAGCTTCCGGAAACAAACTTCCCGGACGTGTGTCCCTGGACGTTGGCGCAGATCACCGACGAAACCTTCTGGCCGGACGGTTCGGCGTCGTAGCCGGGACAACTGGGGTTTCGCCACCCGCCTCGGCGCCCCTACCTTATTGTCCCGGAACGTGCCGCGTCGGCGGCCGGACGCCTACGCCATCCATGGGTTGATGACGTTCACGCCGGCAGCGGTGTAGGGCGCGGTGTCGCGCGAAGCGACAATAAAGCCACGCGAGGCCGCGATCGCGGCAATGTAGCCGTCCGGCGTCGGAAAGCCGCGTCCGCTGGCCCTGGCCGATACGGCCAATCCGGCATAGTGCCTCGCCGCACCGGTGTCGAAGGGAAGCACGCGATCGGCGAAAAGCGCCAACAGGCCCTCGACAGTTTCACTCGGCATGGTCCTGCGCTTGCCGGCTGGAAGCGCCGAGATCCCGAACAGAAGTTCGGCCACTGTCACGCTGGACAGATACAACGTTTCCGCCACCTGGCTGTCCAGCCGGGCGCGCACCGCCGGCGCTGGCGCGGGCTTCATTGCTTCGGCAACCACATTCGTATCGAGAACGATCATTCAAACCGGGGCGGCTCAGCCGGCGTGGTGTCCCGGACGCGATCGAAGACCTCGAAATCCGCGTTGGCCAAGCCGATCTTACGGCCGAGCGCCGCAAGGGCCTCGCCCATAAGCAGGCGGGATGAGGGTTTGACCGCGCTTTCCAGAATATCGCGGACCTCGGCCTCGGTGCTGCGCCCGTGCTGAGGCTCCCGAACCCGCAAAGCACGGTGCACCTCGTCCGGGAGGTTGCGAACAGTCAGCATCGCCATAGCGCCACCTGCATTCAATGCATGCATTTTTCAGATGTGCATGCGCCACCGCAAGCGCCCATTCGCCGCCCCTGCCCGGACCGTTGCAAATCCAACCTACCCGCCACGCCAACCGGCCGCCTGCCGAAACCAACGCGGTCCTTGCGCCGGTCCAAAAACCCCGGCAAAGGAAACCCCATTTCGGGGGTCTAACGCGATGAACGTAGAGGCTTGGCCAAAAGCGGCCGCGGATGTCTTGCCGCTGATGGGCAACGAGGCGATCGCTCGCGGCGCATGGGAAGCCGGCGTCAAGGTCGCCGCCGCTTATCCGGGCACGCCCTCGACCGAGATCCTCGAATCGCTCAGCCAATATCCGGCCTCCGATCTCTACGCCGAATGGTCCACGAACGAAAAGGTCGCGCTGGATGTCGTCATCGGCGCCGCGCTGTCCGGCGTGCGGGCCATCGCCTGCATGAAGCATGTCGGCCTCAACGTCGCGTCCGATTCACTGATGTCGATGTCCTATATCGGTGCTCACGCCGGCCTTGTGCTGATCGTCTGCGACGATCCCGGCATCCATTCCTCGCAGAACGAGCAGGACACCCGCCTGTTCGCGCGGTTCGCCGGCGTGCCGGTGCTGGAGCCGTCCGATGCGCAGGAGGCCTACGAATTTACCCGCCTCGCCTTCGACCTGTCGGAGCAGTTCGATACCCCGGTGATCGTGCGCTCGACCACCCGCCTGTCGCACACCCGCTCGGTCGTGCGCGTCGGCGACCGGGTCGCGCCGCCGTCCAAAGGCTTTGTCAACGCGCCGGGCAAGACCGTCACCATTCCCGCCAACGCGCGCAGGCTTCACCCGAAGCTTATCGAGCGGGAGGCAAAGCTCGCCGCCTGGTTCGAAACGTCGCCCCTGACGCGCTGGGAGAAGGGCGACAAAACGTTCGGCATCGTCACCGGCTCGACGTCGTATCTCTATGTCAAGGAGATCGCGCCGCACGCCTCGATCCTGAAGCTCGGCATGGCCTATCCCCTGCCCGAGGGGGCGTTGCGCACCTTCGCCGCGTCGGTCGACCGGCTGCTCGTTGTCGAGGAGCTTGAACCGGCGCTTGAAGCGCAAATCCGGGCGCTCGGCCTGCACGCCGAGGGCAAGGCGTTCTTCCCGCGGGCCGGCGAACTGTCGCCGGAGCTGGTGCGCGCCGGCCTTGCCGCCGCGGGCCTCGCCGAAGCGCCCCCTGCGCCCGTCTCCATCGGCATCGAGCCGATGGCACGCCCGCCGGTGCTGTGCGCAGGCTGCCCCCATACGGGCGCCTTTTTCGCGCTGCGCGGGCTCGAAGCGCGGGTCGCCGGGGACATCGGCTGCTACACCCTGGCCGCCGTCGAGCCGCTGCGCTCGATCGACACCACCATCTGCATGGGTGCGAGCATCGGCAACGCTGTCGGCATGGCGGCGGCAGGGGAGAAAAAGCCGATCGTCGCCACCATCGGTGATTCGACCTTCCTGCACTCCGGGATTCCGCCGCTGATCAACGCGGTGTACAACAAGGCGAACATTACCGTCGTCATTCTCGACAACTCGATCACCGCGATGACCGGCGGTCAGGACCACCCCGGCACCGGGCGCGGGCTGCGCGGCGATCCCGCGCCGAAGGCCGATTACGAGGCGATCTGCCGCGCCGTCGGGGTGAGTTGGGTCCGCCGCGTCGATCCCTACGACGTCGGCCATATGTACCAGACCCTGCGCGAGGCAGTCGTGCACAAGGGCGTCTCGGTTGTCATTTCCGAACGCCCATGCGTGCTCGATCCGGTCAAGATCAAGGGCAACCCGCTCGCGGTATCGCAGGAGCGCTGCGTCGCCTGCCAGTCCTGCATGAACCTCGGCTGCCCGGCGCTGATCTGGTCCGACGCGCTGCATGAGGGTCGGCACAAGGTTGCGATCGACGCCGCCGCCTGCATCGGCTGCACGCTCTGCGCCCAGGTCTGCCCGACCGACTGTATCCAGCCGACGGTCCTGGCATGAGCGCCGCCCCAAATATCGAAACCGCTCCGTCCACCGTGGCGGCGGCGCGTGCGACCAACGTGATGGTCGTCGGCGTCGGCGGCCAGGGCGTGCTGATGATTTCGAAGGCGCTGGCACTGATTGGCCAGAAACAGGGCCTTCAGGTCAAGCAGAGCGAAGTGCACGGCATGGCCAAGCGCGGCGGCGTGGTTTTCAGCCATGTGCGCTTCGGCGCGGAAGTCTGGTCGCCGACGATCTGCAAGGGCGAGGCCGACGTGCTGATCGCGCTGGAATGGGCCGAGGGCCTGCGCTGGCTCGAATACCTGCGCCCGGACACCGGCGTGTTCATCGCCGACACCCGCCGCATCGTGCCGCCGTTCGCCTGCCGCTCGCGCCGCCGCGGCGCCACCATGGCCTATGCGCGCGAGACGCCCGCCGAGGTGATCGACAAGGTCAGTGAAGGCTATGCGCTCGACGCGGCCGCGATCGCCACGGGGCTGGGTGAGCCCCGCGCCGCCAATACCGTGCTGCTCGGCGTGCTGTCGGCCTCCATGGGCGTGCCCGTCGCCGAGTGGCTCGCGGTGCTGGAGATGCTGGTCCCGCCCAAGTCGCGCGCGATCAATCACAAGGCGTTCGAGGCGGGCCGCGCCTGGGCGGAAGCGGCGCATGACGACGCATCGCTGCGTTTCGACGCCGGCATTACCGGGGATGTCACGCACGCCGACATGGCGGAGGTTTCGGTCAGGCTCGACATCAACGCCGCGTGGTGCAAGGGCTGCGACATCTGCGTGAAGCTCTGCCCGGAACGTTGCCTGGCCTTGAATGATCACCAGGTCGCCTATCTCAAGGCGCCGCAGGCCTGCACCGGCTGCCACGTGTGCGAATGGCTCTGCCCCGACTTCGCGATCGAAGTCCACACGACGCACCAAGTGTCCATGACGGTTTCAGAATGACAACACCCTCGCTCGCCTCGCTGCACGGCAACCGCGCGTGCGCGGCCGGCGCTATCGCCGCCGGCTGCCGGTTTTTCGCCGGCTATCCGATCACGCCGTCCTCCGAAATCGCCGAGCAGATGTCTCGCGAATTGCCTCGTGCCGAGGGCGTTTTCATCCAGATGGAGGACGAGATCAGCTCGCTGGCCGCGGTCATCGGCGCGTCGCTTGGCGGCGTCAAGGCGATGACGGCGACCAGCGGCCCCGGCTTCTCGCTGATGCAGGAGAATCTCGGATACGCAGCGATGACCGAAGTCCCCTGCGTCATCGTCAACGTGATGCGCGGCGGCCCCTCGACCGGAATGCCGACACGGCCCTCCCAGTCCGACATCATGCAGGCGCGGTGGGGAACGCACGGCGATCATCCGGTCATCGTCGTTGCACCCGCGTCAGTGCAGGAGATCTACGACGAGACCATCCGCGCCTTCAACCTGGCGGAGGAATTCCGCACGCCGGTTATCGTGCTGTATGACGAGGTCATCGCGCATCTGCTGGAATCCGTTGTCCTGCCGCAGCGTGACACGGTGCCAACCATGACGCGAAAATGGGCGAGTGGCGAAGAAACGACATTCCTGCCCTATGCCGCAACGGAAGATGGCGTGCCGATCATGGCGCGTCCGGGGGACGGGCACCGTGTGCACGTGACCGGGCTGACCCACACACCGGACGGCTTCCCGACCCAGCGGCCGGACCTCGCCGCCAAGGCGACGCAGCGCCTGCTTGACAAAATTGAGTTCAACCGCGACCGCATCGAGCGAAATGAAACTTTCGACATCGAGGACGCCGACGTGGTGATCGTTGCGATTGGTATTGTTGCGCGGGCGGCGCGGCGGGCCGTACAGGAGCTGCGCAGCGCCGGTCTGCGTGCCGGCCTGTTCCGGCCCGTGACGCTGTGGCCTTTCCCGGAGGACGCGTTGCGCGAAGCCGCGGCGAAGGCGACATGCGTGCTGGTTCCCGAAATGAACGCCGGCCAGCTCGCGCTGGAAGTCGAGCGGGTCGTCGGACCCGGCAAAGTTGCGCGACTCAATCGTATTGACGGCGAGCCGATTGCGCCGGCCGACATTGTGCGCAGGGTGCGGGAGATTGCGGCATGAACGATCTTCTGGAAGCGCCATTCGACGTCAAGGACTACCTGCGGCTGGAGATGATGCCGCATTTCATGTGTCCGGGCTGCGGCCATGGTATCGCGCTGCGGTGCCTGCTGTGGGCGGTGCATGAACTCGGCATCGACAAGAACAAGCTTGCGATCGTGTGCGGCATAGGCTGCTCCGGGCGCGTCGGCGCTTATATCGACGCCAATACGTTCCACACAACGCACGGCCGCCCGCTTGCCTTCGCGACCGGTTTGAAGCTGGCCCGGCCCGACCTGACCGTGGTGGTGATCACCGGCGACGGCGATTGCCTCGCGATTGGAGGCAACCACCTGATCCACGCCTGCCGCCGCAATCTCGACCTGACCTGCCTGATGCTGAACAACGAGGTCTACGCCATGACCGGCGGGCAGGTGTCGCCGACGACGGCGATCGACCGCCTCACCACCACCACGCCGCACGGAAATGCAGAGCCGACGTTCGATGCCTGCCGGCTCGCCGACGCAGCGGGCGCCAGCTTCGTCGGGCGCGAGGTGACGCGCCAGGCGCCGGCGCTGAAGAACGTCATCAAGGCTGGACTTGCGCATGAAGGCTTCTCGTTCATCGAAGTCATGTCCGATTGCACCGAGATCTACGGGCGCAAGAACGACCTGGGCGAGTCGCCCGAGATGATCATGTCGCAAAAGAGCGATATGCGCCCCGAGGCGTTCGGCAACGTCGCCGACCAACCGTTCCGCGCCAATCGGCTGCGCGCCGGCATCATCGCGCAGCGCGACCGTCCCGAATACGGCAGCGTCTACCGCCAGCGCGCCGCGGCGGAGCAGGCGAAAGCGAAGGCAAAGTCATGACTGTCCACGCCCATCGCGCCGAAATCCGCCTCGCCGGCAGCGGCGGACAAGGGCTGATCACCGGCATGCATATCCTGTTTCGCGCGCTGGCCATCGAGGGCAGGCGCGCGGCGCAGTCGCAGAGCTACGAGCCGACCTCGCGGGGTGGGTTCTGCTACTCGGACCTGATTGTGTCGGACGATTCCGGCGATTATCCGTTGGCGACCGGGCTTGGCATGGTCGCCGCGCTGTCGCAGATCGGTCTCGACCGGTCGCTGGCGCTGATCAAGCCGGGCGCGTTGCTGATCGTCGATGAGCGGTTGGTGCCGGAGCCGCCGAGATCGGGCTTCGATCTGCATGTTCTGCCGATGGCCGCCCGTGCGGTGGAGGTCGGCAGCCCCCGCATCGCGAATGTGGTGGCGCTTGGCGCGCTGGCGCATCTGGGCCGTCTGGTGCCGCGGGAGGTGTTGGAGCAGGCGGTTCGGCTGGAGACGCCGCCGAAGTTCGCGGAGCTGAATCTGGCGGCTGTTCGGGAAGGGTGGGGGTTGGTTGGCGCGAATGTCCAGGTCTGAGATCTTGGCGATTCGCCTCAGGGATCGCGTCGCAGAAAAGCGTCGTGCCCCGAGGCCCCCAGGCTCTCTCCTGCCACGTCTACCCGTTCAGGACCTCGCCGAGGCTTCGCATAAACGTCTCCTCGTTCTCGTCCGAGATTCCGAGAACGGCAATGCGGCCACTATCCGGGAGGTAGATGCCGTATTCCTTCCTCAAACGGCCACAGTCGGCCGGTGAAAGCGGCAGTAACGAGAAGAACCCCGTTTGGGTGGACAGTCTCGATAGCACGCTGTTACCGAAAGAGGCGCCCGACAGGCGCTGGCGCTTCGTTACAATCTCCTGCCTGATTTGCTCAAGCTCGGAAAGCCATAACCGGCGAAGGTCGTCGCTGGCCGCGATCGCCGAGACGACGGCCGCTCCGTGATCCGGCGGCATCGAGTAGCTGCACCGCGCAATCGAGGCTAAAGCCCCGCGAACCTTGTCAGCACCCGCATCGGAGGAGGCTTTTGCGAGAAACAAACCAACCCGCTCTCGATATAAGCTGAAGTTCTTCGAGCAAGAAAAAGCAAAGAGTACCTCGTCGAATTTTTCCAGGGCGATATTGATTATCTCAAGATCCGCGTCGAACCCGAGGGCCAATCCCGCATACGCTATATCGATCAGCGGAATAACGCCCCGGTTTCGCAGTATATCAAATAGATCTTGTATCTGAGCGATCGACAGGTCTTCACCCGAAGGGTTGTGGCAGCTCGCCTGCAACAAAAAAGCGTCGCCGCGTTGCATCATGCCAGCGGCGGACGCTATGGCCGGGAAGTCAACCGCGCCTGAAGCGTCCAGATAGTCATATCTCTCGACCGTAAAGCCCGAAGCGATGAATATTCCGGGATGGTTAGCCCATGCCGGATCACTGATCCAAATGCGCGGCTGGCTCGACGTCTTCGCCAGCAATTGAGCGCCAAGCCAGAGAGCGCCTGTCCCGCCGATCGCCTGGAAGGTTACCAATCTACCGCCGAGCGAGGCAGCCAGGTCTTCACGGACGAGCAGCTTTGTCAGCCTGGTTTGAAAGTCGATACTTCCTGTAATCCCAAGATAAGTCTTTGTGCGTTGCTGATCAACGAGCCAGCGCTCAGCCAGTTTCACGGACTGCATGACCGGGGTATCCCCGGACGGGTCCTTGTAAACGCCTACTCCAAGGTCGATCTTTCCGGGGCGCGGGTCGGCCGCGAAGGCGCTGATCAGGCTGAGGAGCGGATCGGCGGGGAAAGACGGCAGGCTTTCAAACATGGGAGTCTCTGTTGAAGAAATTAAAATCATACGGGTCGAAGCTCTATACCCATAAAGGATCTCCATGGGAAGCATCCTGATTTTCCGTCGGATTGCCAAGTGAGCACTTTTGGAACGGCAGATCTGTGGATTACCGGAAGCCCGCTGGGAGCCCGACTTGGGTCGAAACCGGCCAAACGGCTCAATCGGAACAGACGGCAGCTTCCCCGCCCCGGTGGTAACTTGGCCATTCTGTAGCCGGAAAATCGTACCGTCGCCACCCGCACCCGGTCCTCGGCGATGTCGTCACCGCCGATCGTCATCTTTACGACCGTGTAACCGCGATCGAGGTAGCCGCGCATCTCCGTGCGCAACGCCTCCAATCCCTTGCCCGGATAATAGTATCCGCCGGCGGCATAGACAAAGACACGCGGGTCGGGTTTGCGTCCGTGCCGCTCGGCAAGCAGGTGGAAGAGTGGCTTGCCGGCGATTTTTGCGACGGCATCCCACACGGCCATGTCGATCGTGCCGACCGCGACCGAACGCTCGCCATGCCCGCCCGGCTTTTCGTTGCTCATCAATTCTGACCAGATACGGTCCGGATCGAGGTTTTCGCCAGAGGCGTCGAGCAGATCGTCCGGCGCGGCCTGCAGGACGCGTGGAGCGAAACGTTCGCGGATCAGGCCGCCCTGGCCGTAGCGGCCGTTTGAATTGAAACCATAGCCGACGACGCGCCTGCCGTCGCGCACCGCGTCGGTGACGACGGCGACCAGGCTTGTCGTCATCTTGGCAAAATCGATGTAGGCGTTGCGTATGGGTGAGGCGATTGGCTTGGTGATCTCGCGGATGTCGATAATGCGGACGGACATGGCGGATTTACCTCCTGCTTGGGCTCAAGTGCTACAGTGATGCCCCGTCGCAGACCACGATTTCCTGGCCTGTAATCGCGCCGGCCTCGGGGGAAACAAGAAAGGCAGTCAGCGCTGCCACTTCTTCGGGCTGCACGAAGCGGCCGATGGGCGGCACGCGCGGCGGCGCAGCGGCGCGGGCGACCGAGCGAGTCCCACCAGTGCCGCCTTTGTCGCGGCGTACTGGCTTCTGCCGCCGGCCCCGCTGGCGGTGCGGCTGCCGATCAACACAATCCTGCCGCCCGTTGGCATGCCCGGAACGACCACGTCGGCCAGCATCGATGCCGCCTCCACATGCAGGCGCCACATCGCGGCGCCATCCCCTGCCGCCGCCTCACCCAACGAGCCCGGGCGCAGCAACCCGGCGGCGTGCACGAAGACGGTGACCGGCATGCCGTCGAGAGCGGCGCGCAGGTCGTCCCGTCCCGCCCGGGACAGGTCGAGGGCAATGTGAGAGAAGCGCGGCGACTCCATTCCGGGCACCCTGCGGCTGATTCCGGTGACGGCCCAGCCGTCGCGCAGCGCGATTACGCCGCCGGCCAGATCGATGTCGAACGCATCGAGAAACGCCCCGGCGCTGATCAGCCACAGCACCCGCCAATGAAACCGCGAGATCCGGGTCCGAAGGACTGCCAGCCGGCTCCGTACGGTCAAACCGAATCTCTACTCTAATGCATCGATCCGTGATCGCGTCAAGGGGGGCCTTACACCAGGCGTCCCGACTGTCACGTCCGGCGGCGACGGCCCGGCGTGCCGGCCGCGAGCACCTCGAGAGATCGCTTGACAGGAGGTCCCGTTCCATAAATGTTATGGTAACACCTACAGACGGGCGTGACGGGGGTCGCTGGGCTGCGCGCTTTGCGATCACTTCACTTACGAACAGCCGCTGACCTCAGGAGAGGAGCATGACACTCGTTATTCCGGGCGTTGAAGTTCGCGTCGTTAAGGAAGTCGTTGCACCACAGCTCGCTCCGTCCGGCATCCTCGGCATCGCCGGCATTACCGAGACCGCCCCAGCGGATGCGCAGCCGGTGCAAAGCTTCAGCCGGTTCCTGGAATTATACGGCGCGAGTAGCGCCTACAGCATGCCGGAGGCATCGCTTGCGCTCGCCAACGGCGTCGCCGAACTTATCGTTTCGCCCATTGCCGCCGATGCCACGGCGAAGCCCGCCACCGCCGTGATCGATGGCGAGACCAAGGATACTGAGGGCAAGTCGTTGCCCGCGTTCACTCTGACCGCCCGCGCGCGTGGCAGTTGGGGCAACCAGCTCAGCGCGGTCGTGACGAGCCGAACGACGCTGGATGGCCGAAACGTGTTCGATCTGGAGATCAAGCGTGGCCGCGACACGCTCGATCTGCTGCGCAACCTTGAAGTTCCGTCCACCGACGATGCCAAAGCCAGGTTCCTCAAGGACTCTCAGCTCGTCACGGCGGTGTGCGGAACCGGCGGGTTGCCGGCAGCCAAGAAAACCGACTTCTCGGGCGGCGCGGATGCCAGCGCGGCTGCCTACGACGCCGCGATCAGGGCGCTCGCGGATCACCCTGAAGTCGATATGGTTCTCGCCGCGTTGCAAGACATGTCGATGCCGTCGACGGTCGCGCAAATCTACAGCTCGGTCATCAGCCATTGCCAGATCATGAGCGCGATCAGCCAGGGGCGAATCGGCTTTGGCCAGACCCCGCCTGCGGGCAAGGACGACATCGGTGCCTGGAGCGCGCTCGCCGACAATCTCAGGTCCGACCGTTTCGTCCTGTTGGCGCCGTGGGGAACCGCCGGCGCGGTCGCGGGCATGGTGGGGTCGCTCGACTACTATCAGTCGCCCACGTTCAAGACGGTCGTGGGTTTGACCGATCTGTCCCGCAAGCTGGTCGTCGAGGAGCAGGTCAGCCTGCTGAACAAGTGGGTCGTGCCGGTCGCCAACATGCGCGACCGCGGCACGATCGTGGTGCGCGGCCTCACCACCGACGGGGACCAGATCAGCGTCCGCCGCGTGGCCGACCGGGCGGTCCGCGCGGTGAAGCTGATCGGCAACCTGTTCATCGGGCGGCTGAACAACGAAACCGGGCGCGGCGCTTTGAAACAGAAGCTGACCGAATTCCTGGTGCAGATGGAGCGCGACGGCGCGATCGTTCCGTCCACCGATGGCAAGCAGCCGTCCTTCGCGCTCGATGTCTATTCGACACAATCGGATTTCTCACAGGGTATCGTCCGCGTCAGTCTGGCGGTGCGGCCGGTCCGCGCGATCGACTACATCTACGCAACAGTGCTGGTGCAGGCCTGACGCCGCAATAAGCCGGGAGTATCGATATCATGGCAATGGTCTATGCCGCCAGCCGCAGCACCGTTCTGGTGGATGGCGAACAGATCGAGGGGCTGCAGTCGCTCACGTTCCGCTTCGTCACCGAGCAGGAGGATGTGCGCGGCGTCGGGTCCAGCGAGCGCGTCGCGGTCATCTTCGGTTTGCGTACCGTGCACGGCGAACTGGCGGTGCGGTCCGCGAACGCCCAGCTCGATACGCTGCTGCAGCAGCAGGGCAAGTTCCAGGTCGTTGCAAATCTGCGGCAGACCGACGCGCAGGACAGCCCGAAGCGCACGCTGTCGTTCGACGATTGCTATACGACCGAAAAATCATTCAGCGTCGGCCCCGGCGGCAGCGTTCTGACCTCGTACGGTTTCACCGCGACGCGGCTGCGGGAGGAATGATACTTGGTCATGCCGATCGTCGAGATCGAGGGCGTGATGTTTCAGGGCGCGTTCAACGGGTTTGCTGAACCGCTGACGGTCGTGCAGCCGGCAGGCGGCACTTTTGCGCTGCTGCCGTGGCGCTATGCCGATCACATGGCGGCGTTGCGCCAGAGTCTCTTTCTGGGCGACCACGGATTATTACTTGATTCGCAATATTTTGCCAGCCGCGTGCTGGGCGCTTCGGGGATTGCCGAGGCCCATCTTCCAGCCCTGGCACCGATCGCGTTGTGGTGGGCCGGCGGCGGCGAGGACGCGCCGCCGCACGAAGCAGACGATCTCGGCACGTGCCGCGCGACGCTGCGGCCTTGGACGGAAGCGGAACGGCTGGCCGCGTTGCGCGCCGCGAGCCGTGCCGGCAGCTTCGATCCGCCGCTCTACCTCGATCGAATGGTGCGCGCCTCCGCGCTCGCGTTCGCGCCGGAGATGCAGCTCGATCGGCTCGATTCGCTGGCGACCGCGCGTTTGCTTGACGCGGTCGCGAGGCTGAACATGCCCGATCCCGCGGATGACCCGCTGCTGAGCGGGGGCGCGGAAGAGGCGCGCGCAATGCTCGCGTTGTGCCGGGCGCTGGGCTGGACGCCGGCGGAGATCCTGGCCGCTCCGGCGGCGGAAATCGACCGGATGCGCCGGTTGCTCGCGCTGGCGGAGCCCGCTCCGCAGCGCGCCGCGCGCCCGGGCGGCCGGCTCGCGGATTTCGCCGATGCGACCGTGATCCGGTTCGGGGACGATGCATGACGACCAGCCGCGCCCTGACGGAGCGCATCCTGGCGCCGATGGTGCGTGTCGCCGCTGACGGCCTTGCACGGCTCGGCCTGGAGTTTGCCCCGGACGTGTGGGACGAAGCGGCAGCCGAACCGGTTGCTGTCCTGACCGACAACGGGGTCCGTGCAACCCTGGCGCCGGTTTCGGTCGATGCGATGGCGATCACGCCCGCGCAATCGCATCCGGCGGCCTCCGCCGCACCGGCGGTGACCGTACCGCAGAACCCCGGCCGCAACACTGCCGTTGCCCCGCGGCGCGGCGGGTCGATACAACCTGCGGGAGAGCAGGCGGGCGCTCCTGCGATTGTCAACGGCCATCGGGCGGATGCGCCCGCCGATCCGGCGTTGGCCGTATCCCCTGCGGCGGCAACCGCACCGCCTTTGCCGCAGCCGCAAAGCCGCAATACCGCAACCGCGCCGCGGCCCGGCGATCGCGCGCCTGCCGAACACCCCGGCGTGCCGGATGCGGCCAGCGCACCGGCAGTCGTCACAGGCCGTCCCGCGGATTCGCCCGACGAAGCGACGATGATCGCGCCCGCGCATCCGAATGCGTGCGCCGACCGGACCGGGGTCGTATCCCCTCCGGCGGCAAACGCAGCGTCCCTGCCGACGAGGCAAAGCCGTGACACCTCGGCGGGGCCGGACGACCGCGCGCTCGATTATGACCCGCCAGCGCCGCTTGCCTCCGCGCGGGCGAGCGCACCGGCGATGGACAACGCCCATCCGGTGGAGATGCCTGGCGCGGCCGAAGCCACCGGCACAGACCTGCCGATGCGGCTACGGGTTCAACGCACCGCGCCGGTGCAGTCGTCCATTCGCTTGCCCGCTTCGGTGCCGTCGCCTGAAGCCGGGGAGCCGATATCGCGGACCTTCGAGCCGGGGGGCGCCCCGCATGCGGCAGACACGCACGCCGCCGCATTGGACCCCGCCCACCGTCCGTTTGCGGGCAGCAGCCATGCGAATGGCGCTGACGCAACGGGGGCAACGGCGATGGACAACGCCAATCCGGTGGAGGCGCCTGCCGCGGCCGAGGCCACCGGCACAGACCTGCCGATGCGGCTACGGGTTCATCGCACCGCGCCGGTGCAATCGTCCATGCGCTTGCCCGCTTCGGTGCCGTCGCCTGAAGCCGGGGAGCCAACATCGCGGACCTTCGAGCCGGATGGCGCCCCGCATGCGGCAGACACGCATGCCGCCGCGTTGGACCCCGCCCACCGTCCGTTTGCGGGCAGCAGCCATGGCGTTGACTCACGGGTGCCGTTCACCGGTGACAACAAACCCGCGCCGCCGCTGGCGCATGCCACGCCGCTCACCCCAAGGCGCATTCCGGTCCGGCCCGTGACCGCAGCACCGCGCTACCCGGGACAGCAGCCGCCCCCGCGGAGCAGCGGCTCGGCATACGGCATCGGCAGTCCTGCCACCCGCGAGACCGGTTCGGGCATGCCCCCCGAACCCCCCGCCAACGCCACCCTGGCCGACGCCGATCGGCTGCGCCAGGCACTGTCGCCGATCCTGCGCGCAGCGCCCCGGTCTTTCGAGGATGACGGGATCGGCCTTGGCGACGACGATGCTCCCGCTGCCGGCGCCACGCCGCAGCTACGCAGCACGGTCAACGTCAATGTGGCCATCGGCAGTGCCGGCGCGGCAGCCGCGTGGAACGCGGCCGAACCGGCGGTGCGCGAGTCGTTGCGCGACGCACTGATCGAGATCCTGCGTGACGATGCCCGCCGGCAAGGGATCGACCTGTGAGCGGCGCATCGAAGACCGCCTATGACATCACCGTCGGTGGCACCACCGCGAGCAGCGATGGCCGCAAGGGCGACCGCCTGCTGCTGTCGCTCGTGGTCGAACTCGGCATGGACAGCGCCGGCGGACGCTGCGTCCTGGAACTGGCGGGCGCGGCGCAAACACCCGCGCAACCCGGCGACAGCGTCAGTGTGCAACTGGATGCCGGCGATGGCGCGGTCACCGTGTTCACCGGCACGGCCTATGCGGGTGAGACCACCGCGGTGTCGCAGGTCGTGCGAGCCGCCGACGGCGGGGCAAAGCTCGCCGCGATCGAAATCGAGCAAGCCTACGAGGACGTCACCGCCGATTTCATCATCAAGGACCTTATCGGCAAGGCCGGCGCGACTCCCGGCACGATCAGCGCCGGGCCCGACCTGGCATCCTACGCGGTGCACGCCGGCACCTCGGCCCTGGCGCACATCCGCACGCTCGCCGCACTGACCGGCGGCGATTTCTATACCGACGGCGACGGCAAGGTGCATGTCGCCGCGCCCGGGGAGGGCGGCGCGGATGCAACCCTGAGCTTCGGCGAAACGATCCTGGCCCTGGATATTCGCGGCGTCTCGCCCGCCTTCGACGGATTTGAGATGTGGGGCGAAGGCGCGGCAAGCTCGCAGGGCAAGGACAAGGCGCACTGGCTTTCGACCGATCTCGCGGGTGTCAAGGGCGAGGCATCCGTCGCCGCTGATGGCAGCGTGCAGGCCGGCAACGCCGGCACATCCCCGAGGCGTATCCGTGCCGGTGCCATCCGCGCAGGCGAGGCCGCCGGGGATGCGGCGAAGGCGAAGGCGGCCGCGCTCGCCGGACGCCGCCTCCGGGGCACCATCGACGCATTCGGCTCGCCGAGCCTGATGCCCGGGTCGCTACTCGGAATTGCGAAGCTGCCGGCGGATCACGCCGCCGCCGCGCTGCTGAACGGCAAGCCGGTGCGCGTCCGGGCGGTGCGCCATACGCTATCCCGCAACCTCGGCCTGCGCACCCGGATCGAGGTCTGAGATGGCGGTCCGTATCGGCGGCATCGATCTTCCGGGTGTGCAGAACCTGCATACCGAAGAGTCGCGCACCTTGGTCGAGCAACGCGTGCCCGAGCAGAAAGGCAGCGTCTTCCAGGATCTCGGCCGCGAGCCGGTGACCATCGCGCTCGACGGGTTCCTGTTCGGCGACAGCGTGCTGGACACCTTGGAAACGCTGCGCACCGCGCACGCGAAGGCCGAACCGCAATCCTTCGCCGCGGACCTGATCGCCGGCACCGATCTGACCGAAGTGGTGATCGAGACCTTCCAGGTGCGCCAGGTTGCCGGTTACGCCAGCCGTTACCGCTTCCTCATGCGGCTGCGCGAGCACGTGGAACCGCCGCAATCCGCCGCCGCGACCAACAAACCGGTCGATGCCGATGTGCAAAGCGACGCCACGAGCTGGGGCGATGACAGCGTCGCCGCGGCCGGCGTGTTGACCGATCCGGCCTCATTGACCGATGCGCTCGAGCAGAACCCGGCGCTGCTGGCTCATCTCGACATGGACGATCTCGGCGATTCGCTGATGCGCAACATGGACGGGCTGGACGCGAGCCAGCTTGACGGGATCGCCGGCAAGCTGGCCGAGCTCAATCCTGCCAAGGCGGAGGGCTTGTTTGCGCGTCTGCGCGACAAGGGCGGCATGATCGGTATGCTGGCCAAATATGTGCAGGCAGGCATCGATTTCGTGAAAAACATCGATCCGTCCAAACTGCGGGGTCTGATGAAAGCGTTCAAGGGCGGACTCGATTTCCTGAAAAAACTAAAGCAGGTGATCGAAGACGCGAAATCGCTGTTCGAGGCGATCGCGCACCTCGAACTGCCGGATTCGTTCAAGCGCCTGATGCAGCAAGGATCGCCCGCATGAGCACCATCGGCGAGGTGGTGGACCGGGCCGGCAAGCTGGTGGTGAGCGTTCGGGCACTGGTGAAAACCGACACGATCGAAGGCGTGGTCGAGGCGGCGGCGGCGCTTGGCGCGCAACAGGCGCTGCAAGACGGATTGACCGCTTTGCAAGGCGGCATCAACAAGATCGGAACAGGTCTGGCCCCGGTGGCCGGCACGCTCATCGGCGTCGATGCCGTCGCCGGTGTGATCGGCCTGATCTCGCCGCTGGCGAACGGCATCGGGACGCTGATCCACGACAGCGCCGACCTGGTTCCTGAACTGGAAACCGCAAAACTGGTCGCCGCAAGCGCGCAAAAGGTGATCGCGGTTGCGGGAAGCGGCATACAGGAAGCGTCGGACTTCGTCGACGAAACGATGTCATACGTCGACCCAACCAGCTTCACGCGCCTGGGCGAGGATTTGCGGGAACTCGCAAAGCAGTTCGAAACATTGAAGCAACAGGCAGCGAAGCAGACCACAACCGGCCAGGCGAAAGAGAGCGAACCATGTCCGATACCCAGCTAACCACGCAAACCAGGGAACCGGCAGTCCAAACAACCGCGCAGCCCGACAGCACCGGGCAGACTCGAGCCGAGCCGGGAACCGGCACCGCCCTGGTCAAGGCGGTGCCGCCTGCGGCGAACCCGTTCAAATCCCTGGCGATGCTGCTGCAAGCGATTACCGACTCGCTGGAGGCGGCAAATCCGAAACACCCCGGGGCGGCGCGCCGCTGGGTGCGTATCGTTCGAATACGAGACTATATGCATGGCGAAAGCACGCCGATCATTGCAAAAGGCGTCAGTACCGGCGTTGATGCTTTCGTCAAGGGCATCGCCTACGTACAGCAGTTCACCATGGTGGCTTACGACCTGCTGCGGCAGGGTGACGCGGTGAAGGCTCTGTTCGAGGTATCGGTCGATTTCATCGACACGGTCGCCGATCCTGAGTTCATCAATTCGATCACGGCCGTCGTGGACGGGCCGCAAGTGAGCACCGACGGCAATCCGCTTGGCGTCATAAAAACCGTTACCGACGGGGTGCGGAAATATGTCGACAAGGTCCCGGAACCCGAGGATCTGGACCTGATCGGCAACCAGCTCTATCGCATGCTCGTCGTCGTGCAGCTTCCGCGGGGCAAGGACGATACCGACGAGAGCCTTCAGAAATCCGCAGCGCATATCGACCTGCAGCTTACCGGCAAGCTGCGCCTGCTGGTTTGGGGCCTTGGACAATCGTTCAACGTGCGCGGCGTCGGGGGCAAGGATGCCCAGGTCACGTGCCTCGGGGGCCGACGGGTCTGGAAGACCGACACGCTCGACACGCTGCCGAAGTCCTCGCGCGGCGAATGGAAGGACGCGGACCTCAAGGATTCCAGCGAGACGATTTTCAGCTTCGACTTCAGCACCGCCGGGTCGACGGACCTCGACGAGGCCCGTGATATCCTGACGAAGCTGGGCTATGATCCGGGCACGGAAGGATCTGCTTTCGATGCCAAACTGGCCACGGCGCTGCGGCAGTTCCAGTTGATCAATGCGCTGGAGCCAACTTCGCAGTTGGACAACGCGACGATCAATCAGTTGATGCACTTGAAGTATGATGCCAATCCGGCGAAGGGAACGCTCCGCCGGGCCAAGCCGTACGACGAGTTGCAGCTCAAGACCGCGGAGGCCAGGCAAGTCGAGATCGAAACGGCCAGGCAGGTTGAAGCCGAAAAGGCCAGAAAGCTCGAAGCCGCGAAAAAGGAACAGCCCGGCGCGCCGAAGCCTGACGCACCGAAGCCCGATGCGCCGAAGCCCGACGCACCGAAGCCTGACGCGCCGAAGCCTGACGCACCGAAGCCTGACGAGCCCAAGCCTGACGAGCCCAAGCCCGATGCGCCGAAGCCCGACGCGCCGAAGCCTGACGAGCCGAAGCCGGACGCGCCGAAGCCCGACCAGGCTTGATGACGCCACCGCCATGGCCGATCCGGTTTCCATCATACGGTCGATCGTGCGTGACGAGCTGCGTTCGTTACGGCTGGCGGACATCGGTGTGGTGACCAGCGCCTTCCCCCACACCGATGCCAGCGACGCAAACAACTTCGAATGCAACGTCCAGTTGCGCGAAGGCTCGCTGGAACTGCGCAAAGTCCCGATCTGTACGCCGCATATCGGCATGGCGAGTGCCCCGCAGGCAGGTGAACTGGTGCTGCTCTCCTACGTCGATGGCGACCCCAACCGCGCGGTCGTGGTTGGCCGGCTCTATTCCGAAAAGGCCAATCCGCCGCTGCATGAGGCCAAGGAATGGCGGCTGGCCGCACCGTTCGGCGGTACCACCTCCATCGCGATCGACAAGGACGAATCCGTGGTGGTCACCGCGGGCGAGACCGTGGTGACCGTGAAAAAGGACGGCAATCTCGAGGTCAAAGGCAAAGCCGATCTCCAGATCGAGGTGGAGGGCAACGTTTCGGTCAAGTGCAAGGACTGCAAGATCGACGCCTCGGGCAATATCGATCTCGGTGACGGCGGCGCGGGTGTGATCACCGAGCAAAGCCACAAATGCTATTTCACCGGCAAGCCGCTGAAACCGTCACAGACGGTCAAGGCGAAGGGCTGACGCAATGCCCGCACCGCAATCCGGACAGGTCAAGTCGCCCGCCGACGGTTTCCTCAAGGCCGGGTCGTTGCTTGGCGATGACATTCCCGGATTGTCGCAGGCGCTGGCCGACACGCTGGCTCAGGCCCTGACCCTGTTCCTGTCGATGGGGATGGTCCTGCCGGGATCGCCGGTGGCGGCCGATCCGATCACCGGTAGCGGTGCGGTGGCCGGACCCGGACGGCTGATGCCGCCACCCGCCGGCGGGCCCGATGCCTCGCAGCTCGAGGGTCTGGCCAACGGCTTCCTGATGGCGCAGGGCATTCGCGGCGAGGATGCGGGTGGGTTGGCGAAGGTGATCGCCGGCACCGCGGCGCAGGCCATCCAGTTGTTCGCCGCCCAATCGATGACGATGCCCGGCATCGCGGTCGCCGGATTCGTGACCGCCGCGCCGGGAATGTTGCTGCCGGTGCCGCTCGCCGGGATGTTGCAGCCGATGGCCGACGGCCTCTGTCAGCAGAACGGGTTGCGCGGCGAGGACGCGCCGGGGCTTGCCGGGGCGATCGCCCGGGCCGTTGACATCGCGCTGATGATGTTCGCTGGCCAGGTCACGGTTTTGCCCGGCATTCCGGCGCCGCCCGGATCGACGGCCGGGCCCGGGCGGCTGATGTGAGCGTGCCATGACTGCCCCGTTCTTCACCGATCTCCGACTGCGCTTCGCCAACGGCACGGCCGACATCGAAACCGGCCCCGGCGAGCACGGGATGGTGCGTGGGCTGGACAACCTCGTGCAGGCGCTGACGCTGCGGCTGCTGATCGACCGCGGCGAGCTGGGCGCCCTCGGGCATCCACGCTACGGCACGCGCATCCGCGACCTGCTGGGCCAGACGATGGACCGCGCGAACCTGCAGCTGCTGCGCCGCTACGTGCGCCAGTCGCTGCTGGCCGATGCGCGTGTTGACGAGGTGCTGCATGTCACGGTCACGCCGCTCGCAACGCAGCCCGACGCCGTGCTGGTTCGCGCCACCGTCCGGGCGGTAAGCGGCGGCACCGCGGCGGTAGAGGCGGTGCTCAGTGCCTGAGGACGTGCCATTCCGGAAGAAGGATTTCGCGGCCATCGCCGAGGCGCTCGCGGATGACGCGGCGCGAGGCTTCGGCGGCCGTCCGGCGCTGACGGATCGCAACGAAGGCAGCGTGGTGCTGACCTTGCTGGAAGCGTTCGCGCGCGAGTTGGCGGTGGCGTACGAGCAGCTCGATATCGTATACCGCTATGCCTACCTCGAAACCGCCGAAGGCGCGGCGCTGGATCAGGTCGTCGCGCTGCTGGGGCTGGAGCGGCTGCCGCGCGGCTATCTGGTGGGCAGCGTGCGCTTCTCCCGCGCGACACCGGCCGATGCCGATATCGCAATCCCCGCCGGCACCCTGGTGGCCGGGTTGAAGGTCCCGCTGCTGCAAACGGTGCATGACGCGCGGCTGGAAGCCGGCAGCATGTTCGTGCTGGCCGACGTGCGCTCGGTCGAACGGCCATCGAAGCCGGCGCCCATCGGCCCCGCAGCGCTCACCTTGATGCCGCGGCCGATATCGGGGATCGAGCAGGTGACGAACCCCGGCGCGATCATCCTCCGGCAGATTGGCGAAAGCGACGCCGAACTGCGCGCCCGGGCGCGGCAGACCATTCGCGCCGCCACCACCGGAACCGTCGATGCGCTGGTGCAGGCCGTGCGCTCCTGCGGCGTGCCGCAGGTCAAGGTGATCGAGGATCTCGTGGCGCGGCCGGGCGAGGTGCGCCTCGTGCTGGGGCAAACGATGCCGGACGACACGGTCATGGCGCAGGTGCGGACCGCGGTCGCGCGCACCCGGCCGGCCGGAGTGCGCGTCATCGTCGGCAACGCCAGCCCCATCGGCATTCACGTCGCCGCGACTCTGCAGTTGAACAAGGATTTCACGGCCGCCGAACGACAGGCGATCAAGCAACAGGTGAGCGACGACCTGAAGGCGTATTTCGATCGGCTGGATGTCGGCGACGCGGTGCGCGCGGTGAAGCTTCGGACGGTGCTGGGCAGCGATCCGCGTATTCTCGCGGTCACCGAGACCGGCATGGCGCGATTGATGGAGCCGTTCAACGGCACCGTCTCGCTGGCGGCCAAGCTGATGACGAACGGCGATTTCGTGCCCGACCAGACCGAGAAGGCCGTCCTGACCGTGGACAGCGACTGGCCGAAGCTGACGCTCGAAACGCCGGGCGTGCGCGTCGATGCGTTGCTGACGGTGAACGCCTCGCTGTCGCCGTCGGCGGTTCGGCTCGACTTCGTCAACAGCCTCACGCAGTTGCTGGACGCGAAAGCGCGGGAGTTCCAGGCGGCCGAATCGCGTGCCGCACAGACCGGCACCAAGCCGGTGATGGACCTGACGTTCGAAGAATTGCGCGGCTGCTGCGCGGCGGTGCCGGACGGGTCCATCGTCGCGCTGCGCTACACCGTGGTGCATGAACGCAGCGGCCGGGTGCTGGAGATGACACTCGCCCATCAAGCCCGGCCGCAAAAGGACACGTTCGACGCGCGCGAACGGCCGCGCCCCGGCGATGTGACCGTCGGGGTCGGCGATGGCTGATCCCGCGCTCCGGTTGGCACGGCTGCTGGCGGCGCTGCCACGCCTCTACACGGCGGATGTGCAAGGCAGCGCCGTCGGCACGCTGCTGCAGAGCATGGCGGCGGCGCTGACGCGCTGTGACGATGACACGTCGCGCGTGCTGCACGACCGCTGGATCAATCTGGCGAGCGGCTACCGTGCGGTGCCGGACGAACCGAGTGCGCTGGAGCGTCTGGGCCAGCTTGTCGGCGTGCCGCGGTTGATGCCAACCGGCGCGGCCGCCGAGTCGGTGGAAGCCTACCGGCAGCGTATCCGTGTCACCGCGACGGCGCTCAGCCGCGGTCTCGCGACCCCGCGCGCCCTGCTTTCGCTGGCGATCGCCGATCTCGGGTTCGAGGCGTGCCCGCGAATGGAGGAGGTGGGGTCCCCCAGCGCGCGTGCGGAGCAGCTTTGGGCGGCCGAGGCGACGGTGGCGTGGGGTGTGCCGGCGGCGGTGCGGCGGCGCTGCCCGGTCTGTGCCGGGGGTGCCGATGGTCCCTGCCCGAACCGCGCTTCGCGGGCAATCGATGCGTGGGTGTCGGAGAACCCGGTGCAAGCGGCGGTGCATCGCGAGACCGGAATAACCCCGTGGCAGGACTTTCCCGTCCCGAACAGCAGCCTGGTCGCCGATCGGCCGGAGGTCTCGGTGCATGTGACGCACGGGCGGCTGGAGTTCCCGGCGCTGCAAAACCGCGCCACCGGCGAGATCCTCCTGTTCGCCGACACGCTGCGCACGGGCGAGACGCTGCTGATCGTGCCCGGGCTGACGCCGGACGAAACGCTGCCATTCGAAAACCATGACGCTACGCCGGTGCATCCGTGGCTGTTCGCGTCGCCGCGCGGGCAGGCCCGGGTGATCGGCCAGGGCACCGCGCGGGACGTGTCGCGCGAAGTGTTCTTTCTCTACGGTTCGCGCTTCAACGCTCCGGCCTCGGCGTTCGACGCGACCTGTTTCTGCGACATCTTGCAAGCGGTGCGGACGCCGGCGATACGGAATGGCCGGGACTCCTGGCGGTTGTTGAGCATGCCCAATCCGGCGGCGGAGTTCGACGCCGACACGTCGCGATTCGCCGGCGCGGATGAGGCCGGCACGCGATTCGCCAAGTGGGACAGCGAGATTACCGACCTCGGCGTGGCGGCGCAGAACCTGTTCGACGAGATGATGGCGGCTGAGATCGCGCCGGCGACGGCAGGGGTGACTGCCGATGTGGAGCTCCGCTGGTTCAGCCGGCCGCCCTATACCGTCCGGCTGCGGATACCGCGAAACGTTGCGGTGCAGAATGCCGAAGCGCGTGGCGCGGTCGATCTCCTGCTGGCGGATGTCGCACAGGCGCGGGCGGCTGGCGTGCAGGTGCTGGTGGATTTCCCGCAGCCGCGCTGGCGCGACGAGCAATCGACGGACGCACGGTTCGCCGTGCGGGCCGGGCTGGCTCTGTGCGACGCCGTCGCGGTTGAGGAGTCGCAGCCGCGGCTCGCCGCGGCGGCCAGCTTCCCGGACACGCAGCCGAGCGGTGAGGGCCTGCTGCTGTTCGCGGCCGTGCTGGATGCGACACGTTTTGATTCCTCGGTGCTGCAATGAGCGGAGCGGAAGCCATGATGCGGGAGAAACCAGTGCTGGGCGGCCGGTTGGTGGTCGAACTGCGCGAACCCGGCGGGCCGGTCGTGGCACGCCGTGAAGCGGATAACCTGATCACCAATGCGGGGCGGACGTATCTGGCGGGACTGCTTGGCGGGCATCGGCAGGTTCAGTCGCTGGCGATGGTCGTGGGCACGGCGAATGCCGATCCGAAGCCCGAAGACACGCAGCTTGGCGCGCAGGTCGCGACGGCTTCGGCCGCGCTCGCCGAACCCGGACAGGTGCAGGACCAAGCGGGCAAGACGCAAATCGTTGCCAAGGTGACGGCGACGCTGCCGCCGTTGTCCACAGGCGACACGCAGCCGATCCAGGAGGCGGGCATTCAGATCATCGCGCCCGACAATTCGGCGGTGCTGTATAATCACGTAACATTCCCGGTGATCACGCGCACCGGGAACCTCGAAATGAGCCTGACCTGGGAGGTGATCTTCTGATGCCCGATGTTCCGACGCCCAATGATCCCGAGCCCTATGTCCGCCGCAACGCGAATGACCTGATTCGGGCCGCGGATTGGAACAACATCCAGATCGAGGCGATAAAGGGCCTGCGCGGGCACAACCACACCGGCGCGGCGCAAGGCGTGAAACTGACAGGCGACGCGATCGATCCGGCCTCGTCGCTGTCGGTCGCGAATCTGACGGTCAGGACGCGGAAAATCCTCGATGAGATTGACGCGCTCACCGCCAGGACCGGCAGACTGGAGCCGTTCGCGTCAGCCGCTTTCGCCGCGGACAACGTCGCGGTCGCGAAGGGTATCGAGCTGGCACATTCCGATATCTACTTTTCGGGCAATGACCATGCGTATACGGACGATCTCGGCGCCAAGCCGGGCTGGGC
>NZ_CAJATU010000063.1 GCF_903944925.1 uncultured Rhodopila sp.
ACGCGGCCGACACCGGTGCAGCAAAAGGCGTTCGATCTGCTGGGCGTCGCGGTGTAGCCAGTAGCAAGCGGCTGAAGCGGCATTTTTTGCAACGCCATCAATGGTTTATGTAAAACTAAAGTAGGAAGTTCGGGCTAGTATGAAACTTCGTTCAGCCCTGATGATCGCGCTCGAACAGCACATCCAGGCCAAGGGTTGGACTCAGGCCGAAGCCGCGCGGGTGCTGAACATGACGCAACCTCGCGTGTCGGACCTCATGCGCGGCAAGATCGACCTGTTCGGTCTGGACACGCTGGTCAATATGCTGACCGCGGCGGGGATGCGGGTCGAGATCAACGTCGCCGCGGCGGTGTGAAGCTGGCCTCCTGACCGCCCCGGACCCTACCCCCGAATCAAATCCAGCAACGCCTCCTCGCTCAGCCGCCCCGCCGTCTCCGACCCGTCCAGCAGTTCCGACGCCAGGTCCCGCTTGTCCCTGTGCAGCGCCAAAATCCGCTCCTCGATGCTGTCCTGCATCACCAGCCGGTAGATCGTCACCGGCCGCTCCTGTCCGATGCGATGCGCGCGGTCCGACGCCTGGTCCTCCACCGCCGGGTTCCACCACGGATCGAGGTGCACGACGTAATCCGCCGCCGTCAGGTTCAGCCCCGTCCCCCCGGCCTTCAGGCTGATCAGGAACAGGTCCGCGCCGCCCGCCTGGAACGCCGCCACCCGCTTCTCCCGCTCGGCCGAGGGCGTGCTCCCGTCCAGGTATTCATACCGCACGCCGCGCGCATCCAGCGCCGCCCGCACCAATTCCAGGTGGCCGACGAACTGGCTGAACACCAAGGCTTTGTGCCGGTTGCGGATCAGCTCCTCGACCAGTTCCAGGAACGTTGCCAACTTGCCGCTCGGCACCCCGGCCGCCGCGTCGATCAGCGCCGGGTTGCAGCAGGCTCGCCGCAACCTGGTAATCTCCGCCAGGATCTGGATCTTCCGCCGCCCCTCCGGCGCATCCAGGGCCTCGATCCGCTCCAAAGACCGTTGCCGCAGCGCCTCGTAGAAGGCCCGCTCGCCGTCCAGCATCTCCACATTCAAAGTCTGCTCCGTCCGCGGCGGCAATTCGCTCAGCACCGCCGCCTTGGTCCGGCGCAGCAGGAACGGCCGCAGCAGCGCCCTCAGCGCCTGCCGCGCATGCACATCCTTGTCCCGCTCTATCGGCTTGGCGAACCGCTTCTGGAACCCCTCACGCGACCCCAGCACGCCCGCGTTGACGAAATTGAACAGGCTCCAGAGTTCGTCCAGGTAGTTCTCCACCGGAGTGCCCGTCAGCGCCAGCCGGAACCCGGCCTGCAAGCCCTGCACCGCCTGCGCCCGCTTGGTCTCGGCGTTCTTGATCGCCTGCGCCTCGTCCAGCACCACCATCCGCCAGGACCGTCCGCCCAGCAGGTCTGCCGACTGATGCAGCAGCCCGTAGCTGCATACCAGCACGTCTCGCACGCCCAGGCCCTCGATCAGCCCGGCCCGGTCGCCGACCGCCGGCAGCCGGTGAGTCGTCAGTGTCGGCGCGAAACGGGCGATCTCCGCCTGCCAGTTCGGGCAAACCGATGTCGGAGCGACCACGAGGCACGGCCCTTCCTCCGCCCGCTCCAGCATCACCGCGATCGCCTGCACCGTCTTGCCGAGGCCCATGTCATCGGCCAGGCACGCCCCGGCCCCCCAGCGGGCCAGGCGGGACATCCAGACGAAGCCCTCCACCTGGTAGTCGCGCAGTTCCGCCTGCAGCGTCTCAGGCAAAACCGGAGTCCAGTCGGCCGCCGCGCGAATCTGCGCAATGTGCTTCTTCCAGGCGGCGTCGGACTTGACCTCGCCGGCGTCTTCCAGCACCGCGTCAAGAGCCGGAGCACCCAGCGCATGCACGCGACGCCCGCTCTTGTGCGGCTCCGACACGGCGGACAGTCGCTGCAACTGCGCCTGCAACTGGTGTGTCAGCGCGACGAAGCGCCCGTCGCCCAGCGGCACGAAGCGTCCCTGCACCTTGTCCAGGCGATCGAGCAGGAAGCGCATCTCCAGCACCTGGTCCTCATCCAGGGAGACCGAGCCATCGACGTTGAACCAGTCGCGGTCCTGACCGACGCGCAGCTTCATTCTGCCGGCGGTGACGGCGCTGACCCGCATGGTGCGGCCTTCCGGCCATTCCAACGCTATCGGCCCGGTGTAAGCCTGCAGCTCCAGCAGCAGGTCCAGGCTGCCTTCCAGGTCCTCCACCACCAGCTCGTTTGCATCCGCGCCGCCGCGGTCGCGCAGAGTCGGGCAGGCTTCGATCAGGGCGGTGCGCTCCGCCCGCTCGCGCGGCAGGTCACGGTTGGCGCGGACCTGCTGCCCGCCGACGCTCGCCAGCACGGATCGGCCGCCCAGCCCCGCGACATAAGCCGGACCATCGGCACCGAACGGCCGCACCAGCAGGGTCAGCTTCAGCCCCGCTTCATACGGTACCAACTGCACCACGGGGGCGGACTGCCCCTCCACTCCTGGCCGATCGACTTCCGCGATCTCCGCCCGTATCGGCAAGGCGGGATTGTTGCGGCTTACCATCGCGATCACCTGGTCGCGGGCGGCGGCGGGCACGATCAGCCCGGTGGCGCTCAGGATGTCTTGCACCGCCATCAGCTTCTGCGGGAACTCGATGACGCGGTAGCGCCCCGGTCTCTCCTCTTCCAGGAACACCGTCGGGTCCATCGCCCCGTGCGACAGCGCGATGCGGTAGCCGCCCGGGTCCTCGGTCACGACCAGCTCGACCGGGTAAGAAACGAGTTCAAGTTGTTGCGACCGGCGCCCGGTATGGAATACCGCGGGATGGCCGACCAGCGCGGCGATGGTGCGGGGCGCGTCGAAGTAATAGCGTTCTTCGCCGTACCAGCCACCGGTTTCCTTGCGGATGGTGCGCAGCGCGAGGCGGTCCTGCGGAGTCAGGTAGTCGAGCCGCGGGTCCTGTTCGTGCAGGCGCTTCATCGCTACCGCTTTGCCGTCGGTCCATCCGTCGCGGCCCTTGGCCGACTGCTCGGCGACCGTGACATCTTCATCGTCGGGATCGAGGAACCAGACCAGGCGCTTGGCTTTGCGCTGGGTCTTGGCGGTATCAGCAGCGGTATCCCCGCCGCCAAGAAACGCCCCCAGACTTTCCAGCGCCCGTTCCCAGGGCTGCAAGGTCTGAATGATTTTCGTAAACGCCAGGCCGGGGTTCGCCGCGAGCCAGGCGGCATAGGGGCCTGGATCCGCGGCCACCGCCGCCAGGATTTCCGCGTAGACGTGGGCGATCTGCGGCAGCACGTCGCGCAACTGCTCGAAGCGGATCGCATGGTCGTCGCGGTTGCCGCGGGAGATTTCCAGATCCACCGCATGCTCCGCGATCGCGACGCAGGCGGCGTCGAGCGCCGCCCTCGGCATCGTCTTGCGCAGCACACCCAGAAGCGAACGCGCCTTCGGCTCCAGTCCGCCAACGAGCCAAAGCATCGCCTGGATTGCCAACAGCCCGCCGCCGAGGCCTGCCTCGCCGGCTTCGAACGTTGCGGCTTCGAGACCGGCCTGAATCTCGGCATGCAGTCCGGCATCGTTGGCACGCAGCAATGCCAGCAGGAACAGGACGCTGTGCTCCTTTTCCAGAAACAGCTTGCGCTTGCCGAGGCGCTTGCGGCGCAGCTTCAGGGCTTCGCGGTAATGCAGCAGCGCCGCGTCGTTGCGGCCCTCCAGGAACGCGACCGCGCCTTCCAGACACAGCCGGGGGTCTCCGCCAGGCTCTAACGTATCGGCAGCGTCCCGCACGTCATCCAGTCGCCCGGCGAGCATATCCAGCCGCAAAAGCTGTTCCGCCAGGCCGCCGAAACCGTCCTGGCCGCGCCGCTGCCGGCAGAGGCCGAGCATCCCCGGCGTTTCCGGCCCGGTCAGTCCGGTCACGATGAAAGAGTTGAGCTTCGCTTCGAGCAGCGGGGCCTGGATGACAGGATGCCGGCTGGCAAGCCAATCGGCGTCGAGCGGGGCGTTGTAAAACGATGTTGCCAGGAATGCGAGCGGGGATACCGGGCCGAACACCCTGGTGCAGGCTTCGCGGATCTGGCTGAATTCCGCCGCCTCGTTCGTGTAGACCGCCAGGCGGAGCAGGCGGCTTGCGGCGCTGCCGACGGTCTTGTCAGAGTAGACGTAGTAGGTCGCGGGTTGTAATGGCAACTCGGACCGAATCGCCATGACCAGCGCCGGAGCTTCCGCGCAGGCAACGGCGTCCATAGCGACGGGATGCAACAAGGCGGCCTGGCATTCGAAGCCCTCGGTCAGCAATCCCTGCCTGACGAGGTCGGTCAGCACCAGGTTGATCGCCTGCGGCGCCCAAACCTTGTCGTCCCCCGTTCGCAGCCTGGTACGGGCCATGCAATCGTTGAAGTCGGCCTTGCCCACGGCCGGGACGATCAGGCTTTTCATGCGCATCATCAGCTTGCCGTGGGGTGGCAGCCGGACGTAGCGCTCCCAGAGCGCGATCGACGTCGAGTGGGGCGGGATGGCGTTCATTGGTTCATGATGGACGAAGTTTGCCCGATTCGCGAACCCGGCTCTTTTGACCCGGCCGGCTACCCCGGATAGTGCAGCGGCACTGTAATAGCCTCGCCCGGGACGAACGCTGCGTCGTCAAACCGCGGCGGTCCGAACCGCATCCTGGCGTCGCGGCTGAACCCGAAGCCCTGCCGGGGCGCGCCGAGCAGACCGTATTGCAACGGCTGATTGCCAGCCTCGTCATGATAGACGGCGGCTGCCCAGGTCCCGGGCGGGACGCCGGGGACGCGCACGGTGACCTCGCCGATGCGGGCCGGGGCTTGTCCGTGATAGCCGCAGGCGCCCTTCGGGAAGTTCGCCTTGTCGCAGATGGCAACGACAACCCGGCCCTGATTGCTGCGGATGCCTGTGACGGTGACATCCAGGTTTGTCGCATGGGCGGGCGCGACAGCCAGCGCGGCGCAGGCCAGCAGCCATCCGGATTTCACGCGGAGACCCGTTCAGCCGGGGCGCGGGCCATATCGTTGTGCAGGCTGTCGGCGGCGATCCATCCCGACATCAGAACCATCGGCATGCCGGGTCCCGGATGCGCCGCCCCGCCCGCGAGGTACAAGCCCTTCAGGTCGCGCGAACGGTTGCCCGGCTTGAATGCGCCGAAGAAACGGCCATGGCTGGCCAATCCGTAGATCGCGCCATCGAGTACACGATACCGCTCATGAATATCCTGCGGCGTCAGCGCGGATTCAAATATAATGCGCTGTGTTAAATCGGCCATGCCGGCGCACCGGCCGAGCTTGTCGAAGATCACCTGCCGATATGCCGGCAGCATCCGCTTCCAGTCATGGTGCGGTCGCAAATACGGCGTGTGCACAAGGATGTAGATCGCATCGCCGCCGGGCGGGGCGACGGAGGGATCGGTGCGGGCCGGGGCCGCGATATAGCATGTCGGGTCCGGCGCTGGTTCGCCCTTGCGGTAGATCCAGTCGAATTCCTGCTTCGGGTCGGCCGAAAAGACGAAGTCGTGATGCGCAAGATGGTTATAGGCGCGGTTCAGACCGAGATACAGCACGACACCGGAACAAGCGGGGTCGGACTTCCAGCGCCCGGCGAACTGCGCCGCCGGTTTTCCGCCGACAAGTTCGCGATAGGTGCGAATCGCGTCCATATTCGAAACGACCGCGCTGAGGCGGATGGTCTCGCCAGCGTCCGTTCCGACACCGGTAACCCTGTTATCGTCGCTGAGGATGCGTTGAACCCCCGTGCTCAACCTGATATCGACGCCAAGATCCGTCGCCAGCGCCTGCAAGGCCGCCGGCACCGCGCCGGTGCCGCCCATCGGATACCATACGCCGCCGCCGGTCTGCATATGGGCGATGGCGCACAGCACAGCCGGTGAGTTGTAGGGCGACGAACCGACATATTGCACGAAGTGATCGAGCATCTGCGCCACCCGCCCGTCGGGCACCCGCCGCCGGATCGTTCCGGCGACTGTGGTGCCCATGCGCAGGCTGAGCACGTCCCGCAAGGTTGCGAGGTCCATGTTCTTGCGCAGGTCGAGCGTGTCGCCGATATCCTCGACCGAGCGCCAGAAGAAGAACTTCTCCGAGACTTCATGCAACTTTTCCGCCAGCTTCATGAAGTCGCGGAAACCTTGCTGCGATCCGGGGGCGAAAGCAGCGATGTTGTCGGCTGTGCGCGGGATGGCTTCGTTCAGGTCGAGCCTTGACCCGTCATCGAAGAAGCAGCGCCATTGCGGATCGAGCCGCCGCATGTCGAGCGCCTTGTGCATGTCGCGCCCGGCTTCGGCGAAGACACGTTCCAGCACGCGCGGCACGGTCAGGATCGTTGGCCCCATATCGAAACGGAATCCATCCTTGTCAAGCACCGCGGCTTTGCCGCCGAGCCAGGGGTTCTTCTCGAACAGGATGACCTTGTGGCCGCGCGCGGCCAGGGTGCAGGCCGCCGCCAGCCCGCCCAGCCCGCCACCAATGACGCCGACGGGCGGGGAGTTCATACCGCCTCCTTGAGATCGGCTTCGTATCGATCTGCGGTAAGCCGAAGATCCTGCATGAGCAATTTGCTGGTGATGCGGGCGGATTCGAAAATCACCGGCAGGCCGCTGCCGGGATGGGTGCCTCCGCCGACGAGGTAGACGCCATCCAGATCCTCGAAGCGGTTCCGCGGCCGCATATGCAGCATCTGGCCGAGATTGTGTGACAGGTTGAAAGTAGCACCGGTATAGACGTTAAGATCGTACTCCCAATCCGTCGGCGTGACGATCTTTTCGAAACGAATGCGCCGTTCGACATCCGTGATGCCCATGCGCTGGAGTCTTTCCAGCGTCAGGGCACGAAACCGCTGCTTGTTTGCCTCCCAATCGATACCCTCGCCGATACGCCGGCTAACCGGAACCAGGACGTAGAGTGTCGAATGACCGCCTGGTGCCAGATGCGGGTCTGTTTTGCAGGCGTTCTGCACATAGAAGGACGGATTGACCGGTGGCGCGCGGCCGTTTTCGATCTCCGCGAAGTTGTGGCGGTAGTCGCGCGACAGGTAGATGGTATGGTGATCAAGACCCGGCGTCTGGCCCTCCAGTCCAAGATACATCATGAAGGTGGAGCAGGAGAATTTGCGTGTTGCGATGCGCCGATCGGACCAGCGGCGGCGCAACGTGTCTGGAACCAGGGTGGTCATGGCCTGGGCGAAATCGGCGTTGACCACGACCGCATCGAACCGTTCCGTTCCGCGCGCCGAGCGAATGCCTACGGCCCGGCGGCCTTCGAACAGGATTTCCTGCACGGGCGAGCCAAGCCGCACATCCACACCGGCTTCCCGCGCGACCCGGCCCATCGCCGACATCACCGCGCCGCAGCCGCCGCGCGGGTGCCAGACGCCGAATTCGTATTCAATGAACGACAGGATACTGAACAGGCTGGGACAGCGGAACGGCGACATGCCGAGATATTTACTTTGGAACGAAAACGCCAGCCGTACCCGCTCATCCTTGAAGTAGCGGGCGAGGTATCGGTCCAGTGTCTGGTGCGGACGCAGGCTGGGCAAAGATTTCAGCATGCCCGGCCGCAGCAGGTCGAGCACGCTGTTCAGCGGCGATGCCAAGGCTGGCTCGAAAGCTTTCAGCTTGGCGCGGTTGTCGTCCATGAAGCGGCGCAGTTCGTTTGCGTCGCTTGGCGAGAATTTCGCGATTTCGCGCGCCATTTCCGGCATATTGGACGTTGCGCTGATTGCGCCGCCTTCTTCGAACAGAAGCCGGTATTGCGGATCGACGCGCAGCAATTCGACCTCCCGGTTGAGGTCCTTGCCGCAAGCGGCAAAAATTTCGGACAGCACGCGGGGATACAGGAAGAATGTCGGCCCGCGATCGAAGCGGAACGTGCCGGCGGGTGAGCGCGCCTGGATCGTTGCGGAACGGCCGCCGACATGATCGAGACGCTCAAAGACGGTCACCGAGGCGTCTGTCTGAGACAGCAACATTGCGGCGGCAAGACCTCCCGGTCCCGCGCCGATGATGGCAATACGCGGCGTACGTGTTTGTCCGTTCATTCGGAACTCCCTTGCTCCCTAAAGAGGAAGCCCCGGCGATCCGGCAACCCCGAGAGTCGGAACACAAACGCGGCAACCAAGCTGTGCGACCTCGTCGACGGCCTGAATCACCGCGTTCGGACTGGTGTGTTGCAGCATATGGCCGACGCCCGGCAGCGTTATGAGGCGGGCCTGTGGCAGGCGGCGGGCGATCCAGGCAGCGTGCAGGTGGGGATCCGCCGTCCTGTCCGCGGCGCCCGCCAGCACGACGGTTGGAACCCGCAGATGGCGCAATGCGTTACGGCGGGCGAACATCGCGGCGTTGAACCCGAACAACTCGGCGGCCATCGTCTGAAGCGTGTCGGATTTCACCAGATCGCGAAGCGGCATTGCGCGCAGGTAATCCGGCACCCGATTTGGCGCAAAGGCGGCAACCAGACGGTTGCGACCGAACCAATCCGCCAGCACGGGATAGACCCAGTCGCGTACAAAACGACCGACCAGCGGCATCAACGCCAGGCGCAGCAGCGGCATTCGCGCGGGGCGGGTCGGTCGGCAGAACGGCGCGATCAACACCAGGCCGGCAATTTCGTTCGGAAAACTCAGCGCATAGCTCAACGCCACCGCCGCAGCAATCGAATGTGCCGCAATGATTGGCCTGACAACTCCGGATTTTCGTAACACGCCACGCAGCCATGCCGCTTGCTCATCGGGTCGCAACCGGCTGCGTCGCAAACTGCTGCTGCCACCGTAACCAGGCCGATCAGGAACGATCAGGCGATAGCGGCGGGAGAGGGGGAGGAGGGGGAGGGCAATTTCTTGTGCCATGCTGCCAAGTCCGTGCAATGCGACGACGGGCGGCCCATGGCCTTGATCGAGCACGTGGCATTGGCGGCCATCGACGCGCATGAAATCGGCGTCGTCGAGCGTCCAGCTTACAGTGTTGCAATCTTGCGAGGGAGATACGTTTGTCATGGCGGCGACGGAACGCGGGCTGGCCGGTTCCGTTTTCGCGTCCGCGCTTGCAACTAATCGTGTGCCGGGTGGTCAGGACTTTAGCTGATCGGGAGGCTTCCGACCGTAATGGTTACATGCACATCGCGTGGCGGTGCCGAATACGGGGCGGACGTGGCCAGCACGTCCGCCCCCGCAGCGGCATAGGCGGCGGCGTTCGTCGCGCTCACACCGCCCGCCGCAACGATCAATGGCCGGTGCGGCAGCGAACCGAGCGCCGCGGCAACGCGCGCCACCGAATCCGGCGAAAATTTTTCCAGTTGCAGGATGTCGGCGCCAGCCTGCGCGAACGCCAAGGCTGTTTCGATATCGTTCACCTCGACCGCCAATTTTCGCTCCGGTGCCGCGGCACGCAGACGGGCTATTGTCGCAGCCGGATCGAGCCCGGGCAGGAATGCGCGATGTTCGGGAAATACCAGGACCGTATCGGACAGGCCGGTGCGATGCATCACCCCGCCGCCGGAATGAACCGCCTTGATCGACAGAAGCCGGGTCAGCGGGACCGCCTTGCGAGTGCAGGCGATGACCATATCGGGCCGCTGCCCTCGTGCTGCATCTGCAATGGCGTGCACCGAGGTGGCAATGCCGGAGGCCCATTCCACCAGCGTCTGAGCCGCTTTCCAACCTGCGTGCAATGTCGCCGCCGGGCCGGTTGCTGTCAGCAATGGCGTGCCTGGTTCGGCCGCCTGGCCGCTTCGGGTGATCAGTTCGACCCTGGCGCCGAGGCGGGCCAGCAGCCGGGCAGCCTCTTCCGTTGCACAGGCGACCATGGCGTGACGCGCCGCGAAGCGCATCACGCCCGGTTCGCTGCCGATACCCAATGCGGTCGTCGTCAGATCGCCGAAACCAGCGTCCTCGGCAATAAGGCGATCGATGTCCGCATCAGGCACGTAGACCATGAATCAGCCGAACTTGAACAGAACGCCGTATCCGCCGCGCGGATAGTTCCATTCGACCTCGCCCGTCTCTGCGCAGACGACGCGGCAGGTGCCGCATTCCATGCAGCCATCCGCAACGATTTCGACCTGGCCTTGCTCGTTTTCAGAGTAGCAATTGGCCGGGCAGGTGGTGACCAGCGACTTCAATTCAGGCGAAGGTATTGCGTGATCCTTGACCTTGATGTGCGGCTTGCCGGCGTCAACGACGTACCGGTTCTGATACAGCTTCTCTTCGATGCGTGTGTTGAGTGTGCTCATTGATGCCTCCTGCTAACGCCAGGCCCGCGCGAACCGCAGCCCATCAGCGACCAATCCAGCCAAGCCACGTTGCTTCCGTACACTTTTGAAGATCTCGGATTCTTTCGCTGTCTTTGCCTTGCCATCCACGCGCAGCCAGGTCTGCGCGATCCCGCTCATCATGCGCGGATACAGGTCGAGCAACTGGCGATTGCCATGCAGCAGGGCCGGTATCTTCTGATACTTGCGCATATCCTTCAGCACGAAGCTGTCTTCCAGCCGCTTCTTGTACTCGGCCAGATTGACTGATGTGCAGGGTTCACGGCGGCGCTTCAGCCACACGATCGTTTCGCCAGCCAACCGCCCCGACGTCATTGCGAGGTTGGAACCCTCACGATGCACCGCGTTGACCAGGTGGGCGGCATCGCCGGCCACCACCCAACCGTTGCCGTAAATCTCCGGCATTGCGCGGAAGCCGCCTTCGGGGATCAGATGGGCGACGTATTCTTTCACCTCCGACCCTGCGATCAAGGGCGCGATCGACGGGTGTTGCTTGAAGGAGTCAAGCAGGTTGTAAGGCTTGATGCCGCTCTTCGCCATGTCACTGACGATGCAGCCGATGCCGATGGAAACGGATTCCTTGTTGGTATACAGGAAGCCGGTGCCGGTCATGCCCTTGGTGATCGTGCCCATCGCCTCGATCACCACGCCCGCGTCACCCTTCAGGTTGAAGCGGCTTTCCACCACGTCCTGCGGCAGAAAGTGCATTTCCTTCACCGCCAGGGCAACGTTGTCGGGCTTCAGCTCCTCGCGCAGGCCGGAGCGCTGTCCGACCAGTCCGTTGACGCCCTCCGCCATCACAACGACATCCGCCAGCAACGGACCGCCGTGGCGATCGGTCAGCACGCCGATGACGTTGCCTTTGGTGTCCTTCACCAGCTCGGTGACGGTCGTTTCACACAACACGATCCCGCCGGCTTCGCGCACCTTGGAGCTGAACCAACGGTCGAACTGGGCGCGGATGATCGTGTAGCGGTTCGGCTTTTCCTCATTGAAGTCTTCCGACCGGTAATGCATCCCGGTGTGCGAGGAATCATCCATCATCCAGATACGCTGTTCGATGACATGCCGTTCCAGCGGCGCATCTTCCCGGAAGTCCGGAATAATCTTCTCCAGCGCGTCGGCGTACAGGATGGCGCCCTGCACGTTCTTCGAGCCGGGATACTCCCCGCGCTCTAGCTGCAGCACCTTCAGGCCGGCTTTGGCCATTGTGAAGGCCGCCGCATTGCCGGCCGGACCGGCGCCGACGACGATAGCGTCAAAACGTTCCTGAACTGTGGCCATTTTCGTTACCCCGCCAACCGGTTGACAGACAGACGCTTGCGGAACGCGTCAGTCAGCGCTGGCAAAATTTCGATCGCATTGCCGACCACCGCGAAATGCGCAAAGTCGAAAATCGGCGCGTTGCGGTCGGTGTTGATGGCGATGATGGTGTCGGCACCCTCGACGCCCACACGATGCTGGATTGCACCGGAAATCCCTGCCGCGATATACACCTTCGGCCGGATCGTCTTCCCCGTTTGGCCGATCTGCCGATCGGCGTCCATCCAGCCTTTCTGAACCAGGGGACGAGAGCCGCCCCATTCTCCGCCGAGCACCGATGCCAGCGCCCGCACAAGCTGCAGGTTCTCAGGCGACCGCAGGCCCATGCCGCCGGCGACGACGATGTCGGCGTAAGCGAGCTGGGCCTTGTTGCTGTCCCTGTCGGGGAGGAAGCGCAGCACTTTGGTGATGATGTCGATTTCATGCAGACCGGCCGCGTGCTCAATGATGCGGCCCCGCTTGCCGGGAGCGCTGGGCGGCATGGCCATGACGCGCGGCCGGATCGTTGCCATCTGCGGACGGAAGTTCAGCGTGTGGATGGTGCAGAGCAACGATCCGCCGAAGGTGGGGCGGGTCGCGGCAAGCGAACCTTCATCGTCGATCGCCAGTTCGGTGCAATCGGCAGTCAGGCCGGTCAGCAAAGTCGTCGCTACCGCACCCGCCAGGTCGCGCCCGAGAACCGTAGCGCCCAGCAGGAAAATCTCCGGCTGGTAGGTGTTGACGAGATCCGTCATAACCTTCGTATACGGCTCGTTTCTGTAGTGTTCAAGAACCGGATCGGCGCAGATATAAACGAGATCGGCATCATGCTCCCAGACCTGGAGTGCCGCCTCTTGCAGGGCGGCACGGTTGCCGCCGAGTAGAACGCCGGCCAGTTCCACGCCCAGCTTGTTGGCAAGCTTGCGGCCTTCACCCAGGAGCTCGAGTGAGACAGGATGGATTTCCCCGTGTTCGTACTCGATGAAAACCCAGACGTGCTTGTAGCTTTTGAACCGCTCCGGCAGTTCCTTCTTCATTCCTGCGCGGCTGGGCGCGGCGGGAGTTGGTGCGGTTGCCATGGTCCGCTTCCTTTCAGTAACCGGCTGCGGTGCGCAGCAGTTCGGCTTCCAGAGCCGGCTGCGTCGCATATAGCTGTGCGATGATGTCTTCCGCGATCGTTTCTGCGTCGCGTTCCCGCGTCTCGATCGGAACCGCCTTCGTCGCACGCGCCTTGGGCGCGAACACGCGTTTCACCACCGTCGGTGATCCTCGCAGGCCGCAATTGCCCATTTCGGTGATGCCGGCAGCCTGGGCGTTCCAGGTCACCAGCTCCGCCCGGGCGCCGCGCAGCACATCGACGATCGAGCCGCGGCGGACTTCATTACTGCCTTCCAGCATGGTGATCAGCGCGGGCAGGGCGGTCTTCAGTTCCTGCACGCCACCTTCGGCGCGGCGGGACACCGTGATCGACTTGCCGGCCAGGTCGACCTCTGAGATCCCGGAAACATACGTTAGTTGCTGCAGACCCAGGCGCCGCGCGATGCCCGGACCGACCTGAGCCGTGTCTCCGTCGATGGTCTGCTTGCCGGTAAAGACGACTTCCGGCACACCCCAGGTCTCGCCGATCTTGAGAATGGCCTGAGACAGGGCGTAGCTGGTCGCCAGGGTATCTGAACCCGCGAAGAAACGATCAGTCAACAGAACCCCGCGATCGGCGCCGATGCCAAGAGCCTTGCGCAGGCTGTCCTCGGCCATCGGCGGCCCCATGGTCAGCACCGTCACCGTGCCGCCGAGCCGATCGCGCAGGCGCAAAGCCTCCTCCAGCGCAAACAGGTCGTACGGGTTGATGATGGTGGGCACCCCCTGGCGCATGATCGTGTTGGTAACGGGATGCACGCGGATCTGCGCACTGTCCGGTACCTGCTTGATGCAAACGACGATGTGCATGGCCACTCCTTTCTTCACTAGTGCTATGGCAAAGACCGTGCCAACTAAGAAATGGCGGATTTCCGCGAGTTTGTGCGGGGGTGCGACACTTTGTCCTGTCGTGAAACAGACATGTCAGGCGGCTTCGTCGGGATCGGCTATGTCGGACAATGCCACGAAGCCCATGTTGGCGGGCGCGACGGCATCCTTCAGGACCTTGAACACTCTCTCCTGCAACGGCGACGAGGTGACGAAGTCGTTGTAGGCCCGCGCCAGGGTCTCCCGGCAGGCTTCTTCAGCCGCGTCATCCGCCATGCCGGATAGCGGTTGTCCCGCCAGATACTGTCCCATGCGCCGCAGAATGTGCAGGCGGGCAACGCGCAGCACCTCCGGGTCGTAGGGGACCTCGAGCACGTCGAAGAATTCCTCGGCCGCGGACAGGCTGCGGAGACGATCCAGCAATCCACTCATGGCGTATTCTCCTTAGGCGTAGGTCGGTTCGAATGATGTCTTTTCCCCGGACTTCCAGAACGGGGAGAGCGAACGCAACCGTTCCACCACGCCCGGCATCACCGCCAGGACCTGATCGACATCCTCATCGGTATTATCTCGGGAAAACGAAAACCGGATGGCGCCGTGGGCTGCGGTGTATGGCACTTTCATTGCGCGCAGGACGTGAGATGGCTCCAACGATCCGGACGTGCAGGCAGAACCGGACGAGCAGGCGATGCCTTCCTTGTTCAGCAGCAGCAGGATGCCCTCACCCTCGATGAATTCGAACGCGATGTTGCTGGTATTGGGTAGGCGGCTTTCGGCGTCGCCGGTGACGAAGGCATTTCCGATACGCTGCAGCAAGCCTTTTTCCAGGCGGTCACGCAATGACGCGACGCGGGTCTGTTCGTCGTGCATGTGTTCAAGGGCCAGTTCCGCCGCGACACCCATACCGATGATTCCGGGTGCGTTTTCGGTGCTGGCGCGCCGGCCGCGTTCCTGGTGGCCGCCGCGCAGCAGCGGGCGCAGCCGCACGCCACGACGGACGTAGAGTGCACCGACACCTTTCGGCGCATGCAGCTTGTGTCCGGACAGCGACAACATGTCGATCTCCGACGTCTTCAGGTCCATCGGCACCTTGCCGACGGCCTGCACCGCATCGGTGTGGAACAGCGCACCGTGGTCGTGTGCCAGATCCGCGAGTTGCTCGACCGGAAAGATCGTGCCGGTTTCGTTGTTCGCCCACATGATCGAGGCGATGGCGGTCTTCGGGCCGAGCGCCTTGCGGTAAGCGTCGATGTCGAGCCGGCCGCGGCTGTCCACCGGGGTGTAAAACACCTTGATTCCACGGTTCTTTTGCAGCCACTGGCAGAGTGCCAGGATCGCGGGGTGTTCCACCGTGGAGGTAACGATCTCGTCACGGCCGGGCTGGGTTTCCAACGCGGACAGCAGCGCGGTGTTGTCGGATTCCGTACCGCTGCCGGTGTAGACGATCTCGTGGTCGAATTCCGTTCCCAGCAGCGCCTGCAACTGGCCGCGGGCTTTTTTCAGGGCAGACCCGACCTCGGACCCGAAGGCGTGCATGGAGGACGCGTTGCCGAACTGCTCGGTGAAAAACGGCAGCATGGCACTGACGACTTTCGGATCGACGCGGGTGGTGGCGTTGTTGTCCAGATAAACCGGTCGCATGAGGATCACCCTTTTTCAGTGGCCGGGAACGGGAATGACTTTGAGCGGGCTGCCGAGTTTGGCGATCAGCCTTTCCTGGATGCCGCCAATTGTGACGCTGGCAGCCTGGCAGCCGACGCATGCACCGGACAGCTTGACCAGGACGCGGTCGCCATCAACGTCCACGAGCTCGCAGTCGCCGCCATCGGCTTTCAGATAGGGGCGCAGCTCCTCGATCGCGGATTCGATGATGCGGATGCGTTGAAGCAACGTCAGCTCCTTTTTCGGAGCGGTACCCAGCGGGGAGGATTTCACCTTGTCACGGCGTTGCGGCAGAGCGCTGCGGGCCGGGTTGTAGGCCAGTTCGGCATCGAGATCGCCCGCGGTGACCATTTCGCTGTTGACCCGCGTCAGCACGGCTTCAACATCTTCAACGCAGGTGCTGCAGCTTCCGGTCGCCTTGGTGAAATGTGTGACCTGCTCCATTGATGTCAGCTTGTTGACGCGGATGGCGCGTTCCACCATGCCCTCATCCACCCCAAAGCACTTGCAGAGCAGCGCGCCTTCTTCGTGGTCATCGGACCAGGTGTCGCCCTTGTAATTGGCGATCGCTGCGCGCAGGGCTTCGTATCCCATGACGGAGCAATGCATCTTTTCCGGCGGCAGGCCGCCGAGGAAATCGGCGATGTCCTGGTTGGTCAGTTCCAGAGCGTGGCTGACGGTCTTGCCGATAATCAGTTCGGTCAAGGCAGAGGAAGATGCGATGGCGGAACCGCAGCCAAAAGTTTGGAACTTTGCGGCGAGAATGATTTCTGATTCCGGTTCGACCTTGAGCATCAGCCGCAGCGCGTCGCCACAGGAGATGGCACCGACATCGCCGATGCCGTTGGCGTCTTCAAGCACGCCGGCATTCTTCGGGTTATAGAAATACTCTTTGACCTTGTCGGTATAATCCCACATCGCGCTAATCCTTTAACCGAACGACTTGCCGCAGGAGCACTTCGAAGCAGCATTCGGATTTTCGAATGTGAATCCAGAAGTCTCCAGGCCAACAACGAAATCAACCGTGGTGCCCTTGATGTGCGGCTCGCTCTCTGCATCGACGAAAACGCGAACGTCGCCATGTTCGACGACGAAATCCGTCGGCGCCGGATCGCGCACCAGGCCCATCGAGTATTTGTATCCGGCACAACCGCCGGTCTGCACCATGATGCGCAGTCCCTGAACGCCGCCGCCCTGGGCGCCGGACATTGCGGTCCGTACCGCGTTGACTGCATTGTCGGTCAGGTTGATCATCGGAACCCCATCTTGCTGATGGTGCAATGCACAGCAAGCGGCGTGCCAACTTTAATGTATTGAAGTCGCTGGATTCTTTTGGCTGTTTGCGTCGGAGTTACGACGTGTCGCAACCCCGACACAAGAAATCCTACATCAGCAGCGAAGCTCAGCCTGCCTGCGCGTCTGGGCCAGAAGGCTCTCGCCGCCCTCCTCGCCGAAACAATTATCGAAGTCATCGCACTCGGCGCAGCTTGGGGCAGCGCACAGCGTGTAGCCTTCGTCCCGGCAGATGGTCCGATAGAAGAACTTCTTCCACTTCATGTCGGAACGGTTCAACTCCGCAAGCGGTTCGAAATGCCGCATCAGCAGCCAGCCGAGTTCCTGGCGGTTGCGCAACCCGAGATCCTGCCAAAGATGGTTGGGGCGCAGGCACCGGCGCGCGATCATGTCGGCAAGCTGGTTCTGAAACGCAGAACCATGGGTCGAGCTGCGCCGCAACAGGTCCCGCAGGCAGGCCTCGTCCTCGGAAGCCGGCGAGGCGGTTTCGCCCTTCCAGCGGGCGAAAACTGTCGCTGCGTGCGGAAACAGTTCTTTCGAAAGCTCGCACAGCGCTTCGCCGTCCAGGCCAATCGTGTCGGTTGGGCGCAACCGACCGGTTTCAGCTTCCCAGAGTGCCAGCGCCAGGATCGATGCCGAAATATGGGCATCGAAACCGTCGCATCCCATGTTGGGAATGGCCGTGAGCCAGGCGTAAACTTCAGCGGGCTGCATGGTTCGATTCCGTTAGGTTGCTGGTCCGTGACTTTGAGCGTTGGTCGGGCAGACCCGGGCGCAGGCGCCACAGCCAACGCAATTGCCGTCGTCTGTTACGATCATCACTTTGCGCTCGATTTCGTCGTCGTCGTCGAGATCGACGAATTCTCCGTCTTCATCGACACCGGACAGGGTCATTACGCCGCGGGCGCAGACCTTGTAGCAGCGGCCGCAGCCGATACAGACCTTGGCGTCGATCGACTGGAGGTACTGCGGGTCCCAGGCGCGGCCGTCTCGTGTTGTTTGGCTCATTGCGATTCCAGTTTCTTAAGTTCCGCGCGCTTGGCGGTCAGTTCAGAGAATACGGAGAAGGCTTTGGCGGAGACTTCCGGGATTTTCTCCCAGTCGTTGGGGAGTTCTTCCGACAGATCGTGCAGATCCATCTTGGCCGATGTCGCCTTGGCGGAGAGTTTTTTAAGCTCTGCCTTGAGGGTATCGATGTCGCTCATGACGTCACGCGCGGGCCAGTTCGGGATGGGCTTCGATCATAGCGACCGCCGCCTGCGCGGCTTTCATGCCTTCCGCGGCCAACGCGGCGAGATCTTCGAAGCCGAAACGGTGCACATCGCGGAGAGTCTTGGCGAGAACCACGAGGCTGCCTGCGATCAGCACGACGCGGCCGAAGCCTTCGTGGCTCATTTTCATCATCGGCGTGGCAATGATCCCGGTGAGGCGTTCCACCGTCAGGCCGACTGCCTGATAAAACTTCTCGACGCGGTCGAGCGTTTCCGGATCAGGATCGCCGATGATCGGCACCAGGCGGCGTTCCGCCTTCGTCATCAGGTAGTCCTTCAGCAGGTCCTTATCGGTCTTGCGGTCCCAGGCGCCAAACTGGTCCTCGGCGCGAATGCGGCTAACGAGGCACAGCAGGAACGGAGAGGTCATCGGGTCTTCGAGCGTGGCACTCATAATTCAATCCTCGTCCAGAAAATCCATTGAGCGCGGGGTCTGCGCGCCCATCACTTTGCGCAGCCACGGCGGCGGGTTGCCGTTCATCATGGTTTGCACGCGGGTGATGATGCTTTCGACCGTTTCCGGCTTTGTCAGTTTCACCGGATGGATGTGTGCGCCGACGACCCTCGCTGCGGCGGGGCCGCCGATGGCGAGAACAAACAAAAGGTGGCAGCCGGTGAGGGCCTCGACCTTGGGGCCGATCTTGTCGTCGCCTTCCTTTTGGTGGGAGCCGGACTCGTTGGACGTTTCGCCGAAGCTGACGGCTTCGATGAAACGATGCTCCGTCGGGGTCACGTCATAGATGGCGAAGCGTCGCGCGGACCCGAAATGAGCATTCATGCTCTTCAGGTCCTGGGTGGCCATCGCGATACGCAGCCGCGGTCCGGCGGCTGGCTCGGTCGGTTCAACAAGTTGCAGTCGTTGCGCCAGCATGGCGGCTCTCCTCGACGATGGGCAGTGCATGGGAGAAATCTTCCGGCGCGTGCTCATGCAGGCCGGACAGGACGATGTTCGCGACTTCGAAGATCAGGTTGCGGGTGCCGCGATAGCCGACTGTGCAACGATGCATCGCGCCCAGTCGGTCGAAAACCGGAAAGCCGACCCGCAGCAGCGGAACGCCGAGTCGTTCGCTGGCCTGGCGTCCGTGGCTGTGTGTGACCAGCAGATCGGCTTCGGCCGCCGCGGCACTGTCCTCCAGATCCTGCAGGTCGCCGACAACAACCCGTGCTGTCGGAACGGCTGCGAGCAGCGGCGAATTTGCCGTCGAAGCGACCGCTGTAACGATATCCGCCCCCATCGACGTGAAAAACCCCGCCAATCCCGTCAACAAATCCGGATCGGCTGCGATCGCTATGCGTTTGCCGCCGAAATAGAAATGTCCATCCAGCATCGCATCGACCAATTGGCTGCGCTGGCGGCGGAGGCGGGCAGGGGCGGGTCGCCCGGAAACCGTTGTCAGCAATGCGACAAACTCGTCGGACGGGCCTAGGCCGGTCAGGCTTGCCAGCACGGTGGATGGAACCCCCGTCTTTTCAGCCAGCAGTTCCGCCGGCGCACGCATATGCTCACCAATGGCAACGGTGTGAAGCGCGCGGCCCATATGCGTGATCGATTCGATCGTCGAGCCGCCGAATGTGGTGGGGATGTAATGGTCAGGCACCGTGCCATCCAGTGATCCGGATACGTCCGGCAGCACGACCGGTGTGAGGCCAAAGGACTCAGCAGTTTCCACCATCCATTCGATGTCTCCAGCAGTCTGGTGCACCCCCGGAAGGATGTTGATCTGCTGATGCAGCGATACCGCGGAACCCGGCGGTTCCACGATCCCGTCGATGATGGCGCTGACAGCCTTCGACCAGCCGTCTTCAAGCGCACCGGCAAAATCCGGGGTTTTGGCAAGCACCACGCGGACGTCCCGCAGTTCCTGGCGCCGCTCCAGGATCAGCTTCAGGTCCCCAACGATGTCTTCGCCGCGGGTTTCCATCAGCGCGGTAGTTGCGACGCCGATAAACTTCGGCTTCATCCGCTTCGTCAGGTTGATCAGGGCTTCTTCCAGGTTGTCCGAGCCGCCCATGATCGTTGCGACCTCATCGATCGCGGTGGTCTGCATAGGGATCGCTTCCTTGGTGTGACGAACGGTCAGCACCAGCGCGAAAGACGTGCAGCCCTGTGATCCGTGCAACAACGGCACCGAACCGGCGACGCCGAGATAGGCCAACGAAGCGCCCAGCGGCGTTGAAGCCTTCAACGGATTGGTCGAAAGGCTTTTGTGCGAATGGATGATTTCGGCCATGGCGCCCTCAGCAGGCGGATTCGAGAAGGCCAGCCGGCACGGTCATGTCCCAGGGCGCCGGGCGGCGGACTTCCTGCCACACAGGGTTAACGATCGCCCGATGCAGTTCCGATACCAATTCAACCATCCCGTCATAGCCGGCATACGCGGTATGACGTTCCTGGTTGATATCCAGCCACGGAGTTTTCGCCTTCAGAGCAGTGAACTGGGTGCGGCCGCCGGACAGCATGATATCGGCCTCGCCCCGCATCAGCGACGCGTACATCTCGCGCGGCGGAATGGCGTCGACCATGTGGGCATCGCCGCCCATCAGCGCCTTGATTTTGTCCTTGTCGTTGTCGGTGGATTTCCGCACGGATGTGCTGACGATCTCCATGCCGATTTCCTGCAAAGCCGCAACGATCGACCAGGATTTCACCCCGCCGGTATACAGCAGCACCCGTTTGCCCTTCAGCGCGGCGCGATAGGGTTCGATACGAGCCCAGGCGCGGGCTTCCTCTCCGGCGATCAAGTCGTTGGTCCGCGGGATCAACGATGCATCCGCGCCGCGCTCGACCAGCATCCCCGCAATCATCCGCAGGGCGTCGGACGTGTCGGAAATTCCGTAGAACGAGCCTTCGAAATACGGGATGCCGTATTTCTGCTGCATCTTGCGGGCGACGTTGATCAACGCTGTCGAGCAAACCATCATGTTGAGGCGGACGCGGTGCGAAGATGCAACATCGCGGAACTTCGCGTCCCCCGTGATGCAGGACTGCACCCGGATGCCAAGCTTGTCGAACAGCGGCAGAATCTGCCAAAGCTCACCCGACAGATTGTACTCGCCGAGAATGTTGATGTCGGTGTCGGTGACGATCTCCGGTTCGATCGTTCCGATGACATAGTCAATCAGCGCCTCGCCGGCCAGCTTGTTGCCGAGGTTCTTCGAACCCGCGAAGCCGGGCGCGTTGATCGGGATACAGGGGGTGCCGAGCTTCGCCGAGGCATGTTTGCAGACGGCTTCAATGTCGTCGCCGATAACTGCAGGCACGCAGGTGGCATAGACAAACACCGCAGGTGGATTATGGCGGGTGATCGCTTCCTTGATGGCGCGATACAACCGCTTCTCCCCGTTGCCCATGACGATATCCATTTCCGTCATGTCGGTGGTGAAGCCGGTGCGATACAGCTTGGAACCCGAACTGGAAGCGTGACGATTGTCCCAGCCGTTGCCCTCGCAGGCCAGGGGACCGTGCACCAGGTGCACGACGTCGGTGAGAGGTTGCAGCGCGATCTTTGCGCCATCAAAAGCGCACCCGCCGGCAGCGGCGCCGGGAGTCAGCGGCTTGGAGCAGCCCTTCTTACGTTCCTTCGTATCCTTGGCAACGTTCGTGTCGCAGCCAGGCTCATTGAACACGCCGGCGATGCGGGCCTTCAAAGCTTCGCTCATGCGGACTCTCCCGGGAAATGACGGGCGGCACAAGGCCGCCCGCCGTTCGTCGTTTAGCGCACCAGGTCGAAGGAGTAGTCGGTCTCACCTGGTTCGTTGGTCTTCAGATCGAGGACGTCGAGAATCTTGTCCAGGATCGTTACCAACACGCGCAGTCCACCCTGATAGCCCCAGACCGGGAAGCGATGATGGTGGTGGCGATCGAAGATCGGGAAGGTCAGCCGGATCAGCGGCACATTACAGTCTCGTTCCAGATACTTGCCGTAAGAGCTGCCAATCAGCAGATCCACCGGTTCGGTGTGGAGGATAGAGCGCAGGTGCCAAAGATCCTTGCCAGCCCACGCCTGGCATTGCGCGCCGAATGGTGACGATGCGAACAGTTCCCGCATCTGATCCGCCCATACCTTGCTGCCGTTAGTGGCCAGGCAATGACGCGGCTCGCCGCCTGTTTCCAGGATGAAACGTGCCATGCCGTAGACGAAGTCCGGATCGCCGTAGATCGCATAGGTCTTGCCGTGCAGCCAAGCCTGGCTGTCAGCCATCGCATCGATCAGACGGCCACGCTCTTTTTCCAGCGAGTCCGGGATCGGCTTGCCGCTGAGTTCCGAAATCGTGGTCAGCAGATCGTCGGTTCCGCCGATACCAAGCGGATAGTGCAGGCTGGCGGTCTTCTGGCCAAAGGTCTCAGCGTATTCCAGCGTCTTCTGCGTGCAGTATTCCTGCAACGACAGAGTCGCCTTGGCGTTGATAGCCGCCTCCGTCGCGTCCAGCGTGGTGCCGCCATCGAACATGCGGAACTCGCCGTCCGAGGGGGTATCAAACTGATCCGAAACGTCAGACAGGATCGTGTATTCCACGCCCATCTCATCCAGGATGCGCTTCAGCTCACGGTTGTTGCCAACAGCGAAGCCGTCGAAGCCCGGAATGATGTTGATCGCGGTGCCCGGTGTAGCCGTTTTGCCCTTCCAGAAGTTGTCCAGAATGCCCTTCAGCATGTTGTCGTAGCCGGTCGTGTGGCTGCCGACAAAGGCCGGGGTGTGGGCGTAGGGAACGTTGAAATCCTCAGGAACGGACTTCTTCTCTTTGGCGCCCCGAATGAACGACTGAAGATCGTCGCCGATGACTTCGGCCATGCAGGTGGTCGAAACAGCGATCATCTTCGGATTGTACAACGTATACGCGTTGGACAGACCATCGATCATGTTCTGCAGCCCGCCGAACACGGCCGCATCCTCTGTCATTGAAGAGGAAACGATCGAGGACGGCTCCTTGAAGTGCCGCGACAGATGGCTGCGGTAGTAAGCAACGCATCCTTGGCTGCCATGCACGAAGCTCAGGGTCTTTTCGAACCCGGCGGCAACGAAAACGGCACCCAGCGGCTGGCAAGCCTTGGCGGGATTGACCGTCAGGGCAGTGCGAGCCAGATTCTTCTCGCGGTAGTCCCAGCTTTTGGTCCACTCACCGACCTTCGCCGTCTCTTCGGCGGAGGGAAGGTTTTCGCCCAGGGCCTTCCGGGCCAGCATTTCCTTATACTCAGGCTCAAGGAAAAGCGGCTGGTGGTCCAGGACCTTGTCTGCGTTCTGTGGCATGGTTTAGGCCGCCTTCTTCCACGGTGCCTTGAACAGGCCCCAAACGGGGTTGTTGATGGCAAGATCCATGTCGCGTGCGAAGATCGCGAACCCGTCGTAGCCATGATACGGGCCGGAGTAATCCCACGAATGCATCTGACGGAACGGAATGCCCATCTTCTGCACTGGATATTTTTCCTTGACGCCGGAGCCAACCAGATCAGGACGGATGCCTTCGATGAACTTCTCCAGTTCGAACGAGGTCGCATCGTCGTAGATCAGGGTGCCGTCCTTAACGTAATGACCGGTCCGCTGATAATCGTCGCCATGGGCAAACTCGTAGCCCGTGCCGGCGATTTCCATGCCGAGGTCATTGTAGGCGTTGACCACGTGGCGGGGGCGCAGGCCACCGACATACAGCATCACGGTCTTGCCCTTCAGGCGCGGCTTGTACTTCGCGATGATCGCGTCGACCAGAACCTGGTACTTCGCGATAACCTTCTCCGCATTCGCCTGGATCGTCTCATCGAAATGAGCGGCGATCTTGCGCAGGCCCATGGCGATCTGAGTCGGGCCGAAGAAGTTGTACTCAAGCCACGGCATGCCGTACTTTTCTTCCATATGCCGGCAGATGTAGTTCATCGACCGATAGCAATGGATAAGGTTCAGCTTCGCCTTCGGCGCCTTTTCGATTTCCGCCAACGTCGCGTCGCCGGACCAGTTGCCGACAACCTTCAGGCCGATTTCTTCCAGCAGGATACGGCTGGACCAGGCATCGCCGCCGATGTTGTAGTCGCCGATGACGTTGACGTCGTACGGGCCGGCTTCGTGCTCGACGTCCTTCTTGTCGAACACCCAGTCCCGGATCGCATCGTTCGCGATATGGTGGCCGAGCGACTGCGACACGCCGCGGAAGCCTTCGCAACGAACCGGAACGATCGTGGTGCCGGTTTCCTTGTGCTTCTTGCGCGACACCGCTTCGATGTCGTCGCCGATCAGACCGATCGGGCACTCGGATTGGATGGAGATACCCTTCGCGAGCGGGAAGAGTTCGCCGATTTCGTCGATGGTCTTCTCAAGCTTTTTGTCACCGCCGAAGACGATGTCTTTTTCCTGGAAATCGGTGGTGAACTGCATCGTCACGAACGTATCCACACCGGTCTTGCCGATGTAGTAGTTGCGGCGCTGGGACCATGAATACTGGCCGCATCCGACCGGGCCATGGCTGATATGCACCATGTCCTTAACCGGACCCCACACCACGCCCTTCGATCCGGCATACGCACAACCGCGCACGGTCATCACGCCGGGGATGGACTTGATGTTGGATTTGACGTCGCATTCGGTCATCAGACCTTCAGCTTCGGCTTCCGGCGTATCCAGCGCTTTCGCAACCGAAAGATGCTTCTGGCGGCGCTTGCGGGATTTGTCGGGGTAGGCAGCGAGAACTTCAGCGATCAGTTTTTGATGCAATTCGCCGTCGTTCTGAAAGGGTACTTCTTCGTCTAGACTCATTTTGGCTCTCCTGATCGCCTGAAGAAACCAGGCCGCCGCGGGATCGCCGCAGCGGCCCGTTGTTTTAGACGGCGGCAGCAGCCTTCGCGGCTTCCTTCGCCTGCAGTTCGGCCAGGGCCTGCTCGTCGGTCTTCATGATGCCGAAGTCGAGCAGCATCTGCTCCAGCTCTTCCATGGTGATCGGGGTCGGGATCGTGCCCTTGCCGGCGTTCTCATGGATCTTCTGGGCAAGCGTGCGATACTCGCCAGCCTGCTTCGAATCCGGAGCGTACTGAATGACCGTCTGCTTACGCAGTTCCGCGTGCTGAACGATATTGTCGCGCGGCACGAAGTGGATAAGCTGCGTGTTCAGGCGCTTGGCCAGCGCTTCGGCCAGGTCGTACTCGCGGTCGGTCTGGCGCTCGTTGCAGATCAACCCGCCCAGGCGGACGCCACCGGAATGAGCATACTTCAGAATGCCCTTGGCGATGTTGTTGGCGGCATACAGCGCCATCATCTCGCCGGACATGACGATGTAGATTTCCTGCGCCTTGTTCTCACGGATCGGCATCGCGAAGCCGCCGCAAACCACGTCGCCGAGCACGTCGTAGGAGACGTAATCGACATCGTCATAAGCGCCGTTTTCTTCGAGGAAGTTGATGGCGGTGATAACGCCGCGGCCGGCGCAACCAACGCCAGGCTCCGGGCCGCCGGACTCAACGCACTTGATGTCCTTGTAACCAACCTTCAGGACGTCCTCGAGCTCGAGGTCTTCCACCGAACCGGCTTCAGCGGCCAGGCTCAGAACGGTGTCCTGCAGCTTGGTATTCAGGATCAGACGGGTGGAGTCGGCCTTCGGGTCGCAGCCGACGATCAGGATCTTCTGGCCGAGATCGACCAGGGCAGCGAGGGTATTCTGAGAGGTGGTGGACTTGCCAATGCCTCCCTTGCCGTAAAAGGCGATCTGACGAAGTTTAGCCATGTGGTGTTCCCTTTGCGGATGGAGATGTCGGGAACCGACCCGACACCGCTGACGAACGCAAAGGGTTAACAGCAAGCAGCGTGCCAAGTGTAAACCGGCTGAAATCAGCCGTTTTTTACCAAAATCGGTGGTGACAACCGTGTACGGAGTGCGACAACGCCCCACACGGATTGTCGGGCGGCCCTGTAACGACAGCCGCGTACGCGAAAACCCCCGGCCGAGGGGTCCCGGCCGGGGGTCTTCACCAAAGGCCCGTAACTCAGAGCAGTTCGGCAAGCTCCGCGGCAAAGCTCGGCAGGTCCTGACGGACGACGCTGGCATCCAGTTCGCGAAGAAACTTCTCTTCATTCTTCGACAACGCACCGTCGATCACCACCACATGGCCGCCGCCGGACCGCTTGGCGATCTGCCTTGCGTAGGTGCGCAGCGACTGGTCGTGAAACCGACACCCGAGGAACAAAAATCCACTGTCGGCGCGCCGGGTTTGCACCGTGTCGGGAATCGGCGTCTGAATGTCGATCTCTGTCAGCACTTCGACATAATCGGCGTCGGAGATCAGGAAGTTCGAAAACGGCGTTACGCAGCCATGCGGTTTGTAGATCAGCGTGCTCCACCCGTCGGCCAGCGCGGGCGAACATTCCGTGCCGGTCGAATCGTAGGCCCGATACCAGCGATATTCGCCGGGCTTGGCGCGCGACGCCGCCTGGATCTCACCCCAGCCGGTGCGGCCGGCAAAAGCCGAGCGCAAAGCTGCATCATACCAGGTATCGACAACCAGTTTCGGCGCCAAACGAGCAATCGCCTCGTGCAACGGTGTCGGCGGCACGTGGTGTTCGAACGCCGACGCCATCATCTTGTCCAGCGTGGCGCGGTGCTTGAAACTTTCGATGTATTGGGCAGCGGCCCAGCAATTTCCGCGGGCCCGCTTCGGCAGGGCGACTTTCGATCCCAGCCAGGCCGCCAGCGCTTCATGCGATGTCGGAACCGTCGTGGCGGACAAAGCCGTCACGCCGGGACCGATGAACGGCAGCAATGATCCGTCCTTCAACCGTGCGGCAATGCCCGGCGTGGCATTGGTGAAATCCAGCATGGGATCTAATCCTCCTCACCACGCTTGCGCGCATTGACGGTGATCGGCAGACGCGGCGGCGTTTCCATCGCCGGCATCTCCAGCACCCAGCCATTCTTCAGCTTGACCCAACCGCCCCAGATGGTTTCGAGTTCCTTTTCGACGACCACTTCCTCAAGGTCTTTCTTCGGCACATAGATCGACAGCACACCGGCTGACTGGCGGACCATAACCTTCATGGAGTGGCTTCCTTGGTTCCGAACAGTTCCAACTCTCGGCCACGCATGCCGACGACGGAACCGCGGTCGATAAATTCAACAGCGTAGACGTAGTATCGTTGCAGGTACATGCCGATGTCGCGAACATATCCGACATCGCCCTTTTTCACGACAACCTCGCCGATCTCGCGGCCGGCCATGGTGCCGTCGTTCTTCACCTGGCGATTGGCGTAGACCTTTGCGCCGGCCTTGAACACCGGCGGCTTGTAGATCTCGATTTCCTCTTCACGTCCCAGGCCCATTGGAGTCTTCCTCTTTCAACGATGAAGCCAGACGCGCGGCAACCAGTTCCTGGATAACCGATTCGGGGTCATCACGGAATGCCGCCAGAGACTCAAGATCGATCCGTTCCGCAACGGTAAAGCGGACCCGCATGTCCGGGTCGCGTGCGAGCAGATGCAAGCGCTCAGGCGGCAGCCGCTCCGCCACCTCCAGACGCACCATCGGTTCCGGATCGCCAACCATGGCGGGCAGGGCGGACAATGTCATGCGCCGTGCCGCAACGCGCCGCACCTCGGAATCGACGTCGTTGGCGACGACGACCAGTAATTCGGGCGGCAGGCGGCGGGCCACGACAAGGCGCACCCAACTGTCCGGGTCCGTCGTCATGTCCAGTTGCGCCTGGCCGGTCAACCGGCTCGCCAACGCCACGCGCACCCGCCGATCGGCGTCGGCTTTCATGGGCAGGGCGCGCGGCAGGGGCAGGCGAAGCGCAGCCGAAGCACGCGGTTCCGGTTCCGGATCGTTCATCAACCGTTGCAGGCGGAACACGTTGCAGTAGCGGCCGGCGAGCGCCCGGACTTCGAAATACGGATGCTCCAGATAATCGTCCGCCAGTTCCCGGTTGGCCTGGAAGAAATGCAGGATGCGGCGGGCGCGGCGGTCGTTGACGCAGGCCTTCAGGGGCTCGCAAGCCGCTCGCCCCACATGAGGGCAAGCGGTGCAATCGATCGGCTGCCCGGTCCAGTCCAGCGCTTCGTCCGCCTCGTCCACCTTTCGATCAGGCTGGGATGCAGGTGTCGGCAACCGGACATACCGCGGCACATTGCGCGGCCGGGTAATGACCCTCACATTCGGTGCACAGCGAGGCGTTGATCACGTAGGTGCCCTTCTTCGTCGAAATCGCCGCGTTCGGACATTCGAATTCGCATGCTCCGCAGGCGGTACACTGGGAAGCAACGATCTTGTAAGCCATAACGATCTTCTCCTTTTTTGCTCAGGCAGTCAGACGCGCAGCGGATGGATGTGCTGCGGCGTACCAGGCGGCGATTCCCGCCTCGATCCAGTCATAGGCGTATTCGTGCGATGCAACGATTCCGGCGGCGGCCAGGCTGTCCTTCGGGCAATCCCCAATCTTGGCGCACAGAACGATGTTGATGCCGTCCAGCGCGGCGATGACGCTGTCCAGCGTAGCATCTTCGCCCCAGCCGCCTTCGCAGTACTTCTCCACCTTGCGGTGGCCGCTGAAGCTGATGCCGGCGGACGAAACTTCGTACACCTGGAATTCCGTGGCGTGGCCGAAATGCTGGTTGATCCGGCCGCCGCCTTTCGTGGCCACGGCGACCAGCACTTTTGCATCCGTTTCGGAGACCGCAACGGTCTGCGCCGCTTCGGCCTTCTTGGCGAGGTGCTCGCCACGTTCCTCGGCCACAACGGCCCGGTAGGCGGTGCGCTTGGACGGGTCGTACTCGACCGCTTCGGGCAGCAGATCCATATTGAATTCCTGGCCGCGGTCCTCGCCCAGCATGCCGACGGCATCGGCGCGGCATTGGCGGCAATGGCGCATCAGGTTCGCACCGCCGGACAACTTGTCCTGCAGTTCCTTCAGTTCCATCGCGCCGGGGCCGCGCTGCCCCGTCAGGCCGAAATGCGTGCCGTGCGCGGGATCGGAGATCAGCGGCATGATGTTGTGCAGGAAGGCGCCCTTGGCCTTCACTACCCGGTTGACCTCGATCAGGTGCTCGTCGTTGATCCCGGGGATCATGACGGAATTGACCTTCACCAGGATCTTTCGTTCCGCCAGCATTTCCAGGCCGAGCATCTGCCGCTCATGCAAGATCTGGCTGGCTTCCAGGCCGAACCAGCGGCGGTGGTTGTAGAAGATCCACGGGTAGATCGCGACGCCGATTTGCGGATCGACCATGTTGATGGTGATCGTGACGTGGTCGATGTTCATGTCCATGATCTCGTCCACATGATCGGGCAGGGCCAGACCGTTGGTGGACAGGCATAGCTTGACGTCAGGAATGCGCGCGGAGATTTCCTGGAACGTCGCCTTTGTCTTTGCCCAGTCATAACAGGCGTCACCGGGGCCGGCGATACCGAGGACGGAGAACTGCGGCACCGCGTTGGCGACGGCGACGACCTTGCGCATCGCCTGTTCCGGGGTCAGCTTTTCCGAAACGACACCCGGACGGGATTCGTTGGAGCAGTCGTATTTGCGGTTACAGTAGTTGCACTGGATATTACAGGCCGGGGCGACGGCGACGTGCATGCGGGCGAAATAATGGTGCGCCTCTTCGGAGTAGCACGGGTGGTCCTTCACCTTGGCCCAGACCTCCGGGTCCATGTCGGCGGGGCCGTCGGAAGAGCCGCAACTCGACGACGCGCAGCCGCTGGATTCGAGCTGCTCCCGCATCGCTTCCGGCGTGACGGGGGCCATCAGGCTGTCGAGGGAAATGATGTTGGCCACGAGTTGCTCCTTCCGCCGGCGGGGATTGGCGGTATCTCAGCAAGTCTCGTGCCAGAGGGGAAAGTGCTGGAAAGACAGCGGGATGGGGGCGGGGGCGGTGTCGGTTGCGTGAGAAGTCGGACAATTATGTCGGAACGCCTACCTCGGTCGCTCGTTACGTCATGGCCCGGACAAGTCGTATCGGCGCTAACTCAATGGGTCGGGTGGCGACCTTCCATTGTGTCATGGCCGGCCGTCTGCCGGCCATCCATGACTTTGCCACCCCAAACCCAGCAAGTCGTGGATGGCCGGACCAAGTCCGGCCATGACACAGGTCGCACGGACCGCTCGCATGTTCGCTCAAGTGGATATGCAGACAAGCCGAGCCATGACGATGGGGCTAAAACTTCTTAATCGGAATGTTGTGCTTCCGCAGCGCGTAGCCGATCTGCCGCGGGGTCATGTTGAGGATACGTGCGGCCTTGGCCTGCACCCAGCCGGATCGTTCCATCGCTTCGACGATCTGCTCGTATTCCGATTGCCCGCTGCCGCCGCCATTCGGCACCTTGCAGGTCGCCGCGGAACCGCAGGTCGGTTCGCTCAGCACCGGCAGTTCGACCGTGGGCGGTGCCGACGGCACCGCAGGCGGAGCCGCCGGCGGGACCACCGCATGCGCCTGACGCGGGGCCTGCTTCCACAACACGGCCGACAGGCAGCCATCGTTGTGGCAGGCAAAGTCCTTGTCGTTGATCCGGTCGCCGCCGGTCAGCGTAGCGGTGCGGCGGATGCAGTTCTCCAGCTCCCGCACATTGCCGGGGAAATAGCATGATTGCAGCACCGGCATCGCCGACGGCGCGAGCGCCACCCGCGTCTTATTATCGGCGTTGAACCGGCGCAGGAACTCCTGAGCCAGCAATGGAATATCCCCCGGCCGCTCGCGCAGCGGCGGCAGCGCAATCGGCACCACCGCCAGCCGATAGTACAAATCGGCCCGGAATGTTCCTTTTGCCACCGCGTCTTCCAGGTTGCGGTTGGTGGCGCTGACCATGCGCACGTCTACCTTCAAGGTGCGCGTGCCGCCGACACGCTCGAACTCGCCCTCTTGCAGGACGCGCAGCAACTTCGCCTGGAACGATCCGGAGATTTCGCCGATTTCGTCAAGGAACAAGGTGCCACCGTCGGCGAGCTCGAAGCGGCCCTTGCGCTGCGCGATGGCGCCGGTGAACGACCCCTTTTCGTGGCCAAACAGTTCCGATTCAAGAACGCTTTCCGGCAGCGCCGCACAGTTCAGCTTGATGAACGGCTTGTCGCGTCGCGGGGATGCTTCATGCAGCGCCTGCGCGAACAACTCCTTGCCCGTGCCCGATTCGCCGCGCAACAGAACCGGTGCGTTGCTGCGCGCGACCAGCCGCACCTTGTCCATGACGGCCCGCAACGGCGCGCTTTCGCCGATGATTCCCGCGATGGCGGTGCGGTGGCCGTCATGCGGCACATGCACCTCGCGCTCCTTCTCCATGCGGCGCTGGTCATCGAGGATCCGTTCGCGGTCGCGGATCACCATGCGATGCAGCCGCACGGTCTGGCCAATCAGGTTGGCCACCATCTTCAGGAATCTGACATCCTCATCGGTGCGGACATCGCCCATCGACATCCACTCCCGGTCGATTGTCATCACCCCGATGGCGCGGCCGCGATCCCGGATCGGCACGCCCACAAAAGCGTAGTTCTTGCCTTCACTGCCCCACAGGGCGGTGTCCCACACGCCGAAGCTGGTGTCCTGGGCGACGTTCTCGATCACCACCGGCATCTCGGTGACCATCATCTGGCCGACGGCTTTTTCCGGGATGGCGGCGAAATAGTCGCGCGCCATGATGTTGCTGTGCGAGGCGGAGAAGACGTGTTCAGGCTCCCCGTTGTCGTCGATCAGGGCGATCACGCCGTTGCCCATGTCGAGGAAACTGTGCAGCACGTACATGGTGCCGGCGAGCACATCCTGCAGGCTGCCGGGGCCGCACAGCAGCTTGGAGATCTCGTAGATCCCGAGCAGTGCGACATCGGCGCGGTAGGGAAGGCGGTCATTCGCCGCGATGGCGGCAGTGTCATTCATGAGCACCATCTGATCCATCTCGATGTTGAGGTTGTCCGGCTTCCGACAAGGCGTATTTGGCATATGTCAGGTTACGGACAGGCGGGGTCGGATGGCAATGCGAAATCGCAGTGCAGCATGACAAAAATCGACCCGAAAAAGCGCTTTGTTTGATTCATAACAATGACAGGGCGATTTTCGGGCCGGCCGGCGCCGCAAAATGCGGGTTTTTCAGACGAATCGTGCGATGGCCCGAGCCTTGCAACGCAGCATCGAGATAGTAAGGCCAGTCCTATAGGACCAGTTACACTCCGGCCGCTGTCCCGCGCATGGCTGTTGGTCCGGGAATGGCAGTTGGCATGACAAGGCGTCACGACACGGAGCGCAGACATGCACGACCGAGGGCAAACGTCGCCCGGCCTCAGGCCGAAGCCGGTCCTTGTTCTCGGCACGGACGACATCGCGTCGGCCGTCGGACACGCACTGGTCAGTGCGGGCGTTCCGGTGCTGCTGGTGCGCGATCCCGAGGTGCCGGTACTGCGCCGCGCCGCGTCGGTCGATGATGCTTTGGAACTCGGTTCGGCCCGCCTCGACGGGATGACAGCCTATGCCACGAATCCGCTTTCCGGCGATCCGGCCGGGGCGGTGCTGGCGGTCACGGACCTGGCCCCGGAAATGCTGATGCACGCGGCGCTGGTCCATGGCGTGATCGATGCCCGGGTGCGGCGGCATCAGCGTCGGCCCGACCTGCGGGGGGATCTCGGCTTCGCCATCGGCGTCGGGCCGGGCTTCGCTGCCGGCGACAATGTCGATATCGCTGTAGAGACGGCGCCCGAAGCCGCCGGCCGGATCGTCCGGGGCGGCATGACGCGGCCGCCGCCCGCTGAATCAAGCCTGCTCGTCGGCGAGCAGGGGCAATGCCTGGTGCGCGCGCCGCGCTCCGGCCTGTGGTGGACCTTCCGCGATATCGGTGAGGTGCTGGAAGCGGGTGCCGTCGTCGGCCTGTGCGCCGGGAGGCAAGTGCCTGCCCAGATTGCCGGGTGCCTTACCGGGCTGGTTCGCCGCGGCACCCAAATGCGTGCCGGCATGCGGTTGCTTGAGCTCGATCCGTGCCCGGATGACGAGCGCTGGCGAGGGATCTCTCCGCTGGCAGCAACGATCGCCGCCGCCACGGTCTCGGCCGTTCACGAACTCTGGCAATCGCCGCATCGGGGCGCGCGGCATGAGGTTCTCAAATGGCTCACGTAACATTCTGGGGCAAGCCCGGCTGCGCCGGCAATGCGAAGCAGATGGCGCTGCTGCGCGCCTCCGGCCATCAGCTCGAGGTCCGCGACCTCGGTGCCGAATCGTGGACCGCGCGACGGCTGCGTCCTTTCTTCGGCGATACGCCGGTGAAGGTGTGGTTCAACACCTCCGCGCCCAAGGTCAAGCGCGGGGAGCTGAAGCCGGAAACGCTGACGGAAGCGGACGCCATGGCGCTGCTGCTGGCGGAGCCGTTGCTGATCCGGCGTCCGCTGATGCAGTGCGGCGAAACGACCGTCGCCGGTTTCGATCCCGACCGGATTGCCGCCTGGATTGGCCTGGCCAGCGGCCAACCATCGGTCGGCGAGGGCTGCCCTCGCCCCGATATGCCTTCATGCCAACCACCATTAGAAGCGAAACAGGAGCATAGCAGTGAGTAACGTGACTTTTTCCTCGCCGTCGATGGCGCGGGACGTAACCGTCTACGCCGTCGCGGGAGACCGGGGAACGATCCTGAGCGTCGCCAAGGCGCATAAGATTCCCATTCCGTTCGATTGCCAGGACGGCGAGTGCGGGTCGTGCCTGGTCGAGGTCAAGCACCTCGATACCACAAAGAAATACGCCATTTCGCTGACCGAAAAGGAAAAGGAAGGCCTGCGCACCCTCGGCAAGATCACCAAGGAGGAGATCTACGAAGCCGAGGTCAATGACATGCCGCCGCGCTACCGGCTGGCCTGCCAGTGTTTCGTGCGCAACGAGGACATCCTTGTGTCGTTCGTAGGCGATGAAACGATACCGGCGCAGCCGCCGGGATTCTCCAAGGCGGCGAAGATCTACAAGGGCGGCATCAAGCCCGCGACAATTCAGGAATTCCTGAGCTACGCGGTGAAGGTGGAGCAGGACGCGGCGATTCATTTCGACGAGTTGTCCACCGCGATGGAGTCCGTCGGCAACACCGCCGTGTCCAAGCTGTTCGCCCAGCTTGCGGCGTTCTCGCGTTTGCATCTGGCGGAAGCGCAGAAGCGCGCCGGCAAGGTCGATGCGCATCTGGAGATTCCGCCCGACTATATGTGGCCGGATCATGTAACGCCGGAGCGGACGTCCTTGTGGGCCGGCGACCCGGCGCTGTCGCGCCTGGACGCGTTGCGTGCGGCGCTGCAGGGCGAGAAGAAGGGCTTCGAGTTCTATTACGCCGTGGCCGGGACTGCGACAGATCCGGATATCATCGCGTCGGCGAAGGAATTCGTGCACGAGGAAGCCGAGCACGTGAAGGTGCTGGAAGCCTGGATCACCCGGGAAGAGTGGGATTCGAAGCACCAGGCTGCCTGATGCGAACACGGGCCGCTGCAAGGCGGCCCGTTTGCTTCAATCGATGACGTCGTCCCGCCCTTCGATCGCCATCATGGTCGCCGTCAGCAGGGCAATGAGTTTTTCGCGTCCGCCAGTGACGGCGAACACCTCCGCCTGGGCCAGCGTTAGTGTCCGGCCTGCCTTCACAACCTTGCCGCGCGCCAGGATGAGCTCGCCGGCAGCCGGTGCAACGAGGTTGATCTTGAATTCAGTCGTCAGCACCCCTCTGCCGGGTGGCATCAGGCTGAGAGCGGCGTAACCCGCTGCGTTGTCGGCAATTGCACTGACCGCGCCGGCGTGCACAAAACCGTGCTGCTGGGAAATGGCCGGCCCGGGGCGGAGCGCGATCTCAACCAGGCCCGGGGCGACGCTGACGAGGGATGCCCCCAATGTGCGCATCAGGCCTTGCTTTGCGAAGCTTGCCTGAATGCGCTCCCGCACAGCCGCACCGTCAAGTTCATCTGTCAAAGCGATCCCTCCAACCCGGGAAGCGACCCTGATACGAGAGGTCCGCGACGGGGTCGAGGGCGAGCCGGCTTACGACGCGCCCCGCACCGATCGCGGAACGAACACCGGCCGGGAGGCACGCTGCGAGGCCGCCCAGGCCAGGATCGCATCCGCTTGCGGCGCCAGCACTTCGCTTGGTGTGCCCAGGAACGCGATCCAATCCGGCAACTGGATCGCCCGCACCGGCACCAGAAGCGGAATCCCCGCCAGCATCGCCTCGGCGAGTTCGGCGCGCATGCCGTGGCCGGCGACCTCCTCCTTGCCGAAGCGGCTGGCCAGCAGCAGATCCGGCTCGCTCGCAACCGCTGCCCGGAACGCCATCGTGGCGCGGGCCAGTGCGTCGCTGTCCAGGATGCAGCCTTGCACGCCCGGACCCCGCGGATCATCCAACCGGATCGTCTCGCCTTCCGGCAACACGTCCAGCAACATCTCCCGCTTGCCCGGGGCCACCCGGGCGCCGAACCGTTGCAGCACGCCGGCGACGATGCGGCCGTTGCGGATCAGCGCCGCCACCGCGGTGGACAGGGCGGCATCGACGTCATCGCCCGGCCCATAGACGACAGCAGCAGTACGGAATTGAGCGCCCATCGGCCTTACTCCGCCCCAACCGCTAGCAGCGACATGACCTCGTCCCGGGTAACCGAACGCTTCACCCGTTCCGCATGCGCCCGCAGCCGCGTCAGCAGATCGGGGAGCAACGACTGCGGAATGTCCATGCCGCGCAGCGCGTCACGCAACGAAGCGGAGCCGGAGTGCTTGCCCAGCAGGATCTTCCGCTCGCGGCCGAACAGGGCCGGGTCCAGCGCCTCATACGTGCCGGGATCGCGCAGCAGGCCGCTGACATGGATGCCGGACTCATGCGTGAAGGCGGTCTCGCCGACGATCGGCTGGCCGTGCGGAATGGTGCGGTTGGCGGCGGCGGCTACCACCTCGGCCAGGTTCGGCAGTTCGGCCATCACGGTGCGGACGGAACCCAAACCGACCCGAGGGATCGCGGCGGCGACCTGTTCCAGCGCGGCGTTGCCGGCCCGCTCGCCCAGGCCGAGCACGCACACGCTGGCGTGTGACGCCCCGCCGCGGAGCGCCGCCAGTGTATTGGCGGCCGCCAGGCCCAGGTCGTCGTGGCCGTGGAATTCCAGGTCCAGATCGGTGCGGGCCCGCAGGCGCCGGAACGTCGCGTCGGTGGTGAAGGGATCGAGCACGCCCAGCGTGTCGGCGAACCGGAATCGATAGGCGCCCGCGGCGGCGATGGCGTCCAGCACCCTTTGCAGGAAATCCTCATCCGCGCGGCTGGAATCCTCGCCGCCGACGGAGATCGTCAGGCCTTTGTCCAAGGCCAGCGGCACGACCCGGGCGATGCGGTCCAACACCTCCTGCCGGCCGCCGGGGTATTTCGCGGCGATCTGCCGATCGGAGACGGACACCGACAGATTGGCGTAGCGCACGCCGGTGCGCAGCGCGGCGGCGACGTCGGCTTCGGTCATGCGGCACCAGGCAGCGACACGGCTGCGCGGCGCGGCATGGACTGCGGCTTCAATGGCGGCGACTTCCTGCTCGCCCATCGCCGGGGTGCCGGCCTCGATCTCATCCACACCGGCGGCTTGCAGCGCGGCGGCGATGGAGGCCTTCTCGGACGCGGTGAAGGCTACCCCGGGGGTCTGCTCGCCGTCGCGGAGCGTCGTGTCGTTGATACAGAAACGCGGCGTAAGCTGTGGCACCGTCGGCACTCCTGTCGGTTCAGACACAGGGATGCAAAGCTGGTGCCATGCCTCCGGGTGTGCGAAACCAATATCTTACGGGTCGCACGGGTGTCGGTTTACGGACAAAACGCGTTGATGAGGTCACGTCGGCCGCCGTTCAAGGTTCTGTCTGAGGCGGCCACCTTGACCGCCGGATTGTCGCGTTGTTCCTTATCTATCAGCGAGTATGGACGCGGTTCCAGGCGCGCAAACGCTCGCCAATGGGAAGGAACGGCTAAATGCTGATCGTCGGCGATATCGGCGGCACCAAAACCCGGCTAGCGCTCGTCTCGCCGGAGCAGGGGCCGCGCACCTTTCTTGCCGAGCGGGAATACCACAGCGCTGATTTCCCGGGGCTGCAGCCGATCGTCGAGACGTTTCAGGCGGCGACGGGCGGCAGGGCGACGGGGGCGTGTTTTGACGTCGCCGGCCCGGTGCTCGACGGCCACGCGCATTTGACCAACCTGCCGTGGCAGCTTGACGAAGCCGCACTGGCCCGCGGCCTGAACCTGAAGCGCGTGAACCTGTTGAATGACCTGCGCGCCGTCGCGCACGCGGTGCCGCACCTCGAGCCGGACGAAACCGTCGTGATCAACGCTGGCACCCCGGAGCCGAACGGCCCCGTCGGCGTGGTCGCGCCGGGCACGGGGTTGGGCGAAGCATTCCTGATTTGGGGCGGCCAGGGCTACATCGCCTGCGCCTCGGAAGGCGGCCACGCGGATTTCGCGCCGATAAACAAGGTCCAGGCGGCGCTGTGGGCGTTCCTGATGGAGCGGTTCCACCATGTGGCGTACGAGCGTGTCTGCGCCGGCTCCGGACTGCCGAACGTCTACGACTTCGTGCGGTCGCGCAATCCGGCGCTGGAAAGCCCGGCCTTCGCGGCAGCGCTGAAAGCCGCGCCGGATCGTACGCCGGTTATCGTTGACGCGGCCGTGAGCGACGCGGCGAACAACTCGCTGGCCGCGGAGACGCTGCGCATTGTGATCGACATTTGGGCGGCCGAGGCGGGTAACCTCGCGTTGAAGGTTTTGGCGACCGGCGGCGTCTACCTGGCAGGAGGCATGCCGCCGCGGGTCGTGCCGCTGCTTCAGGATGGCGCCTTCATGCGCGCTTTCACAGCCAAGGGGCGTTTCGCGGATTTGCTGGCCAAGGTGCCGGTCCATGTCGTCACGGTGAACGCCGCGCTGCTCGGCGCCGCGATTTACGGGCTGGAGCAAGCCGCCGGTCGGGACTAGCTTGCCGCCACCAAGCGATAAGGAATTGGCACATGACCGCTCTCACTCAGACGCCAGCCTGGCAGGCGCTTGTCGCCCATCATGCCGAGATCAAGGACGTGCACTTGCGCCGGCTTTTCGCCGATGATCCGGCACGCGCCGAGCATTTTTCCGTCGAAGGCGCCGGGCTGTTCCTGGATTATTCGAAGAACCGCATCAGCGGCGAGACCATCCGCCTGCTGCTGCGGCTGGCCGAGGAACGCGAGGTGGCCCGGCGGCGGGAGGCGATGTTCTCCGGCGAGAAGATCAACACCACCGAACGCCGCGCCGTGCTGCATGTGGCGTTGCGGGCGCCGCGCGGCACAACGATCGAGGTCGATGGCGTCGATGTCGTGCCGGAGGTGCACAAGGTGCTCGACGCGATGGCGGATTTCGCCACGCGGCTGCGCAGCGGTGACTTCGCCGGCCATACCGGCAAGCGCATCCGCAATGTCGTCAATATCGGCATCGGCGGGTCGTACCTTGGCCCCGACATGGCCTATCGGGCGCTGCGTTCGTTCAGTGACCGGTCAATGACATTCCGCTTCGTCGCCAATGTTGATGGTGCGGACTTCCACGAGGCGACGCAGGATCTGGATGCGGCCGAGACGCTGTTCATCATCTCCTCCAAGACTTTCACCACGCTGGAGACCATGACCAACGCCGCGACCGCGCGCGCCTGGCTGGTGGGCAAGCTCGGCAGCGACGCCGCGGTGGCCAAACATTTCGTCGCAGTCTCGACAAATATCGACGGTGTAACGAAATTCGGCATAGATCCCACCAACACTTTCGGCTTCTGGGATTGGGTCGGCGGCCGTTATTCCATGGACAGCGCCATCGGACTTTCGACGATGATCGCCGTGGGGCCGGAGAATTACCGTGCCCTGCTGGGCGGCTTCCATGCGATGGACGAACATTTCCGCACCGCCCCGGCGGCCCGGAACCTGCCGCTGCTGCTTGGGCTTCTTACTGTCTGGTACAACAATTTCTTCGGCGCGCAGAGCTACGGCGTGATGCCGTACGCGGCGCCGCTGGCGCGTTTCCCGGCCTATCTCCAGCAGTTGCAGATGGAGAGCAACGGCAAGCATGTTGATCTGGACGGCAACGTTGTTAATTACGAAACGGGGCCGATCGTCTGGGGCGAGCCGGGGACGGATAGCCAGCACTCGTTTTTCCAGCTTTTGCACCAGGGCACGAAACTCGTTCCTTGCGACCTGATCGGCTTCTGCCAGCCGCTGAGTCCGTTAACCGCACAGCACGATCTGCTGATGGCGAACCTGATCGCCCAGGCGGAGGCGCTGGCCTTCGGCAAGACCGAAGACGAACTGAAGGCGGAAGGATCGCCGGACTTCCAACGGCCGTTCCGGGTCATGCAAGGCAACCGGCCAACCAACATGATCCTGGCGGAGAGGTTGGATCCGGCGACGCTCGGCAGCCTGGTGGCGCTGTACGAGCATAGCGTGTTCACCCAGGGCGCGATCTGGGGGATCGACAGCTTCGACCAGTGGGGCGTGGAACTCGGCAAGGCGCTGGCCAATCGGATCATTCCGGAGCTTGATCACGACAAGCAACCGAAGCTGGGGCATGATGCATCCACCAACGCGCTGATAAGCCGCTACCGCCGGCTTCGGGGCTAGCGCGGTTCGTAGCACCGGGGAGGCCGGGGTGATACCCGGCCAGCTTTCTGTCAGTGAAAATCCTGGCCAACTGGCGATCGGTGCGGGGCCGTTGGCGGAAGGTCAGATGGCCAGGGCGGGTCGCCTGGCCAGACAGCGCCAAACGCCACTCTTACATCTGACATGCGAGTCGCACGGCTGGTCGCCGGTGCCATCCAACCGGTCCGCCTCATATTCCAGGTAGATCGCGGTCAAATGCGCCAGATGCTGCGCGCCGCGTGTCCTGAGGTCGCCCGCCTGACGCAGCAGGCACTCGCGTATCGTCTCCGGTGCCATGTTTCACCCGTCATCGAAGGGTTTATCCTCTCATGGTTGCATAGGTTTTGTCAACACAATCATCTCTCCATCGTATCCCGCGGCACCTGGCCGTTGTTCGCAGCACAGGAATCCCGTCCGGCCAGACCCCGGCGGCAGTGGCAATCCTGGCCGCCCCGGTCTAGACTGCCAGGAGCGAACCCAATTGGAGCAAGGACCGCGATGCCGTTATTCGACTATCATTGCACCGGATGCGACACCGAGTTCGAGACGCTGATACTGGGCAGTGAACAGCCGGAATGCCCGGAATGCGGAAGCACCGCGCTGGAGAAGTTGCTGTCCCGCGTCGCCGCCGAGCCGCGTGTGCCGGAACCGGTCGGGGCCTGCGGTTCCTGCGCGCAGTACGGCGCCTGCGCATCCGGTTAGGGCTGGACAGGGTCGCCCGTTCATAGACTGACGCGGTGCGCTTTATAGGCAACGCGGCCGCTGCCCCCGCCGTGCGAGGCGCCTATCTGCTGTTGGTGACGTTGCCCGAGCCGTTGAGCCTCACGCTTTCGGGTCGGCCCGAAGCAGAGTTGCAGCCGGGACGCTATCTTTATGCGGGATCCGCGCGCGGCCCTGGCGGGCTGCGATCCCGGCTTATGCGGCACCAGCGCGCCGACAAAACGTTGCATTGGCATATAGATCGGCTTACCGTGGCGGGAACGGTGCAGGGCGCCTGGATTTTCCCCGGCGGGGATGAGTGCGCCATAATCGCTGCGCTGCGGCATCTGCCCGTACCGGTGCCAGGGTTCGGCAGCAGCGATTGCCGAGCCTGCGTCAGCCACCTGCTGCGGTGGCCGGATGGGACGGATGACATAGGCGATGTCTTGAAAAACGCCTGGGTTCCCCAGTCTGCAGCGATGTGAGGCGGTCCGGATCCCCGTGTCGCGGAACTCCCATGGGGCAGCCCGGCGCAGGCGCGGCGCGGCTTCGTCCGGATGAAGCGCTGTAACACGTCTGTGCCACGTATTATGGGTATTCAACGCTTATACGCGATGGTATGACGTGACCGCTGGGGTCCTACGAACTGCACGGCACGCGGCTGCCGGGCCTGGGATTCTTCTGAGCCTAAACCACGCGGAGCGTTGCGCCTAATGGAACTTTATCCTACTTTGCAGGTTCGTAATCCAAGTCGAGGTGAGATGCCGCAATCGGACGAGAGCGCCGATGGTTCGCCGCCCCATCCTCACAGTGATACCCATCATGCGGGTGAACTATCGATTGCTGTCGGCCGGAACCTCCGGCGCATTCGGACACGGCAGGGTTTTTCCCTGGAACGCCTCGCGAAAGCGTCGGGCGTCAGCCGCGCCATGCTCGGTCAGATCGAAACCGGCAAAAGCACCCCAACCATCGCGCTGCTGTGGAAAGTTGCCACCGCGCTGGGAGTGCCCTTCGCATCCCTGATCTCCACGCAGGACGAAACCGGCACCGTGGTCTTGCGGAAAAGCCACGAGAAACTGCTGAGTTCGTCCTGCGGGCGGTTTACCTCCCGTGCGCTGTTCCCCTTTGATGCGGAACGTAACGTTGAATTCTACGAACTCCGGATTGCCCCCTTTCACCTGGAACAAGCCGAGGCGCACGCGGCCGGCACACGGGAAAACCTGGTCGTCCAATCCGGCAGTGTCGAGATCACCGTGGGATCGGATCGTCCGGTGCTGTTGCGGAACGGCGACGCGATCATCTTCGACGCCGACGTTCCGCATTCATACCGCAACACCGAGGCCGCCGACGCTGTGCTCTACCTGGTCATGACTTACGTGGAACGCATTGGCTGAGCGGCGAGCGAGACTTCGCTACCGCGTCAGCATTTCGATGAATGCGCGCACCCTGGTCAGGATCTGGCCGCTTGCCGAGCCGACCTGAAACGATCCCTCCAGGAAGATGCTGGGAACGCCGTGGCGGTGGAAATATTCCGCCTGGATCTCGCGATGCACGCTGCCGAAAGAGCATCCGATATAGCCGTAGAACAGGATGCCCTGCGCGCCGAATTCCTGCCCGCGGCCGCCCACCCGGGCGAGGCGAACGAGTTTGCCTGTTGGAATCGGTGCGGTGGCGTTCGCTTCGAATTCCTCGATCAGCTCGTCTGGAACTTCTTCGCAGGCATCGGGCTTTCCGAAATAGGTGGACAGGCAGCTAACGCAGCCGGCGCGGTCCGGCGTCGGGAACGCGCGACAACCGGCCGTGAACCTCTTCCAGCAGCGGGATCAACTCTTCCGCTTCCAGAGTCGCGGCGGCGCGGGTGATTTCCAGGAAGTCGCGCCCTAACCTTGTTCGAAGGGATGGATGCGGTTTTTTCCAGGATGACGGTGTGCCCGCGTTTGGGCCATCCCCGCTGGCACCTGCCGCGCCAAATGGCCCGGACAAGCCGGGCCATGACGGTAGGACTCAAAGTATCTCGGATCACGCACGTCGCGCACTGCCCCATTGCCGTTGCCCGACCCACCAGGTCAGAAAGCCCACGGCGATAACCGCCAGAATAATGATCGCGATCAGCAGGGCCGACTGCTCAAGCCATCCCATCGCCGGGACGGCCAGAAGCAACAGGCCGCCGACGGCGCAGATGCGCCAGACCCGCGATTGCAATCCGGCGACAAAGGTCCCGAGCGCCAGCAGCGTCATCATCGCCAGCGATGTAGCGCTGGAGTTCAGCACGCCCTGGACGACATTGTTGTACAGCACATAGATTGTAAATATCAGTGCAAACCAGCTCAATGCCTGAGTATAGGCCAGTTGCAGGCGGTCCTGTTCCCTGTCGAAATGGCGCCACCCTGCCGTTACGCAAATAACACCGAACACCGGGGTCAAGACGACCCAGTAAGTCGCCGGCATGTGAAAGGTGACGCCGAACAGCGCCAGCAACAGCATTGCGATGTAGGGTGAATCCTGCACCAGCCAGGTACGGACAACCGACCGCCAGGTCGATGCGATGCGGTCGGCAGCGGCGGCAAGTGGGGCTTCGTTGAAATTCTCGTTGGTTGCGAGATCCTGGATTGTGCTAGCGCTTGCCATGGTGAGGCCTCTTTGATTTGCGGATAACCGGCATCGTCGGGCGATATTGCTAATGTTTCAGCGCGTCCCTTACGATGTCCTTGGCGCTGCCGACGGCGTTCTGGACTTTACCTTCGGTTTTCTCTGCGTTGCCTTCAGCGGTCAACTTGGCATCGCCAAGGACTTTTCCGGCGACCTCTCTGACGGAGCCTTCGGCTTGCTTTGCTGAGCCAATAATGCGATCGTTGTCCATGGTATTATGCTCCTGATTTGTAGATAAGTGCCGCCCGTGGGTTATTTACCCCGGTTGGATAGCATTCTTTAAGAGTATTTTGGCGCCTTCCGGTCATACCGGCCCACGTTGCGGGCTGCGGTAATCGGGATCGTGCACTCGACGCACCACCGGTCCGTTAACCGCGGGCGCCGCGACAGCGACAATTACTAAATTCCGGTCTGTTAAACCAAGATTCAAATGGGCACGGGAAACGGAATCTTCCAGGAGTAAAATCAATCGGCGCGCGCCTATTATCCTCACCTTTACGTGATGATAGCGCCAGAAAGAAGTAAGTCATCTACTTGCACATGCGCAGCGTCAATGGCACCCCGACAGGCCCGCATCGCCATGGTGCGCGAAACACGTAGCCGGCGAAGGAATCACGAGGGAGCCTGTGGCCGGGCGCACGCGCCCGGCCACGATAGTCCGGAGTTTAACCCCGCAGGATCGTCCGGCCGGCAAAACGCGCCGCTGTGCCCAGTTGCTGCTCGATCCGGATCAACTGATTGTACTTCGCCGTCCGGTCGCTGCGCGCCAAACTGCCCGTCTTGATCTGCCCGCAATTCGTCGCCACCGCCAGATCGGCGATCGTTGCATCCTCAGTTTCGCCCGACCGGTGGCTCATGACCGCGTTCCAGCCGGCGTTTTGCGCCAGTTGCACGGCTTCCAGCGTCTCCGACAGGGTGCCGATCTGATTGACCTTGATGAGGATGGCGTTGGCGGAACCGAGTTCGATGCCGCGGCTCAGGCGTTCCGGGTTCGTCACGAACAGATCGTCGCCGACGAGCTGCACCTTCTTGCCCAGCGTGTCGGTAATCAGCTTCCAGCCGTCCCAGTCGTCCTCGGCGCAGCCATCCTCGATGGAAATGATCGGATAGCGGCTGGCCAAATCGGCGTAGTAACGAACCATCGCCTCGGAATCGAGCACCTTGCCTTCGCCCTCGAGGTGGTACTTGCCATCCTTGTAGAATTCGCTGGACGCGGGGTCGAGCGCTATGAACACATCCTCGCCGGGGCGGTAGCCGGCCTTCTCGATCGCCTTGATGATGAAGGTCAACGCCTCGTCGGCGGATTTCAGGTTCGGGGCGAAGCCGCCCTCGTCGCCGACATTGGTGTTGTGGCCGGCATCGTGCAACCCCTTCTTGAGGGTCGCGAAGATTTCGGCGCCCCAGCGCACCGCCTCCGCCACCGTCGGCGCGCCGACTGGCTGGATCATGAATTCCTGGATGTCGATCGGGTTGTCGGCGTGCTTGCCGCCGTTGACGATGTTCATCATCGGCACCGGCAGGGTGCGGGCATAGACGCCGCCAACATAGCGGTACAGCGGCAGGCCGAGTTCGTTCGCCGCCGCCTTGGCGACCGCCAGCGATACGCCGAGGATGGCGTTGGCGCCGAGGCGCGCCTTGTTCGGCGTGCCGTCGAGGTCGATCAACAACTCGTCGATGGCCACCTGCTCGGTCGCCTCGATGCCGCCGATGGCTTCGAGGATCTCGCCCTCGACATTGGCGACCGCCTGCAGGACGCCCTTGCCGCCGTAGCGGGAGGCGTCGCCGTCGCGCAGTTCGACGGCCTCATGCGCGCCGGTTGAGGCGCCGGAGGGCACCGCGGCGCGGCCGGTGGTGCCGGATTCGAGCAGAACATCGACCTCGATGGTCGGATTACCCCGGCTGTCGAGGATTTGGCGGGCGGTGATGTCGGCGATAGCGGCCATAAGTGAGTCTCCCGTCGTTGCGTTCGGGCGGTGCCCTATCACTTTGCGGCGAATGGTGCCACCCCGGGTCCGCGACCCGGGAGACTTGACCCTCGGACCCCCGCCGCCCTACACGCGCGGCATGACCGAACAGCCCCCCGATCCGATCGATATCGAAGCTGCGACCCGGCAGGCCGAGGTTCTGGCGCATGCGCTGCCATTCCTGCGCCGTTACGCCGGTGCGACGGTGGTGGTGAAATACGGCGGCCATGCCATGGGCGAGGAGCATCTCGCCCGGCAATTCGGCAACGACATTGCCCTGCTCAAGCAGGTCGGCATCAACCCCGTCGTGGTGCATGGCGGCGGTCCGCAGATCAACGCGATGCTGAAGCGTCTGGCGATCCAGTCCACCTTCGTCGATGGCCTGCGGGTGACCGATGCCGCGATGGTGGAGGTCGTGGAGATGGTGCTGGCCGGCACCGTCAATAAATACGTTGCCGGGCTGATTACGCAGGCCGGTGCGCTGGCGGTCGGGATTTGCGGCAAGGACGGCGCGATGATCCGCGCCCGCAAGCTCAGCCGCACCAAGAAGGACCCCGGCAGCCATATCGAGGAGGTGCTGGACCTCGGCTTCGTCGGCGAGCCGACGGCGGTGGATGTGCGGGTCATCCATGCCCTGACCGGCGGCGGGCTGGTGCCGGTGATCGCGCCGGTGGGTGTCGGGGCGGATGGCGAGACCTACAACATCAACGCCGACACGGTGGCCGCCGCGGTCGCCGGCGCGCTGAACGCGACGCGGCTGCTGATGCTGACCGATGTGTCGGGTGTGCTCGACAAGGACAAGAAGCTGATCGAGTCGCTGACGGTTGCGGAGGTCGGGGAGCGGATTGCCGACGGGACCATCACCGGTGGCATGATCCCGAAGGTGGAGAACTGCGTCGAAGCGGTGCGCCAAGGGGTGAAGGCGGCGGTGATCCTGGATGGCCGCGTGCCGCATGCCTGTCTGCTGGAGTTGTTTACCGAAGCCGGCCCGGGGACGCTGATCAAGCGGTAGAGCGCGAAGCGTTCACGCCGGTGCAGTCGGGCTGTTGACCGCGGGTTTTTCGTTCTGCCCGGCCTACACGCTGTTCGGCTTCCGCACCTGAAGCCTCCATGTCCGAATGGACGTCCGATGCGTCGCGCCCCCTGGTGAAGTGGCGGGCGGCCCGCCGAGGCCGGTTGATCGTTACGACGGGACCGGGCGGAAGTCCCCGCCCGATCCCGTCGTGTCAGTAATGAATCGCCTGCCGGTAGGCGTCCAGCACCGCCTCGTGCATCGTTTCGCTAACCGTTGGATGTGGAAAAACCGTGTTCATCAGGTCTTTTTCGGTCGTTTCCAACGTTCTGGCAATGGTATAGCCCTGGATCATTTCGGTAACTTCAGCGCCGATCATGTGGGCGCCGAGTAGTTCGCCGGTGCGGGCGTCGAAGATGGTTTTGACGAAGCCTTCCGGTTCGCCCATCGCAATGGCCTTGCCGTTGCCGATGAAGGGGAATTTGCCGACTTTTATGTCGTGACCGGCGGCTTTGGCTTTTTCCTCGGTCAGGCCGACGGAGGCGACCTGCGGGCGGCAATAGGTGCAGCCCGGAATGTTCTGAATATTTATCGGATGCACGTCGTTCAGCCCGGCGATCTTTTCGACGCAGATGACGCCTTCGTGGCTGGCCTTGTGGGCGAGCCAGGGCGGACCGGCGAGGTCGCCGATGGCGTAGACCCCGGGTTCGCCGGTGCGGCAGTATTCGTCGATAACCACATGGCTGCGATCGACTTTCACGCCGGTGCCTTCGATGCCGATGCCCTCGACATTGCCGACGATGCCGACGGCGGAGATGACGCGATCGACGGTGATGTCGCTGGTTTTGCCGCCGGACTCGATTGTTACGGTAACGCTGTCGGCGGTTTTTTTGGCGGTCTTGACGGAGGCGTTCACCAGGATCTTCATGCCTTGCTTTTCGAACGCCTTGTGGGCGAAGGCGGAGATTTCCTCGTCCTCGACGGGCAGGATGCGCGGCAGCACTTCGACCACCGTCACCTCCGCGCCCATATTGAGGTAGAAGCTGGCGAATTCGATGCCGATGGCGCCGGAGCCGATGACCAGCAGGGATTTCGGGAATAGGGCCGGGACCATGGCTTCCTTATAGGACCAGATCAGCTTGCCGTCGGTTTCGAGGCCGGGTAGCTGGCGTGCGCGGGCGCCGGTGGCCAGGATGATATGCGCGGATTTCAGCGTGGCGATGTCCTTGCCGTCTTTCGTTACTACAACGGTCTGTTTGCCCGCCAGCCTGCCGGCGCCGTCGAACACGGTGACCTTGTTCTTCTTCAGCAGATGCGCGACGCCGGAGGACAACTGCTTGGCTACGCCGCGGGAGCGTTTCACCACCTTGTCGATGTTAAAATGCGACTCCACCGCATCGAAACCGAAATCGGGCAGGTGGTGCAGCAGGTGGTTGATTTCGCTGGTGCGCAGCAGCGCCTTGGTGGGAATGCAGCCCCAGTTCAGGCAGATGCCACCGAGGTGCTCGCGTTCGACGACGGCGGTTTTCAGGCCGAGCTGCGCCGCGCGGATGGCGGCGACATAGCCGCCGGGGCCGCCGCCGAGGACGACCAGATCGAATGTTTGCTCAGCCATGAGTGTGTCCTTCCGCCAGGGCGGCAAGCGCATCGCCGCCGAGTTGCCGTGTGTGCCAGTCGGTAATCGGTTCGGCGCCGATACACTGGTAGAAATCAATCGAGGGCCGGTTCCAGTTGAGCACGCGCCACTCGACGAAGCGGCAGTTTTCCGAGATTGCGCGGTGCGCGACGTGGCGCATCAGGGCGAGGCCGATGCCGGCGCCGCGATGCGCAGGTTCGACGAACAGGTCTTCGAGGAAGATGTTCGACCGCGCCTTGAAGGTGCTGAACGTGTAGAAGAACAGTGCGATGCCGGCGGGTTGTGCGTTGACTTCGGCGAGGACTGCGCAGGCGCGGGGCAGGGGGCCGAACAGCGGGGTGCGCAGGCTGTCCTCGGAGACGGTGGTTTCGTGCAGCAGGTTTTCGTACTCCGCCAGGCCGCGGATCAGGCGGACGATGTCCGGGAGGTCGGGTTCGACGGCGGGGCGGAGCGTGAAGCCGGGTTTCATGGGGTTGGCCTGAGGCGGGGGGTGGAAGAACGCAGTGGCGGCATTACTGTGCCATGGTGGGATCCGAGTACCCTGTCATGGCCGGGCTTGGCCCGGCCGTCCACGACTTTGTTGCAACCAGCACGAAAATGACGAAAAAAACCCGATTGGCGTAAACGCTTTGTTAACTTCTGCCTGCCAAGCTTTCGTTCATGCCCGCTGGCTGGATATACATCATGACCGACAGACCGAACGGAATGCTGTACACGGGCGTAACGAGCGATCTGACGGGCCGCGTACGGCAGCACCAAGGCGGGTTCGGTTCGGTTTTCACCAGTCGCTATAAACTGCATCGTCTGGTTTACTACGAATTGTACGCTGACATCACCGACGCCATCCGGCGCGAGGCCGCCGTCAAGCGCCGGCCAAGGGCCTGGAACGTTCGACTGACCAATGCCGGGAATCCCGATTGGAATGACCTTGCGATGGACCTGTCGTGAAGTCGTGGATGGCCGGGCCAAGCCCGGCCATGACACAATGGGCGGTGCCCCACCGCCGCGACCCCACGCGGCCCGGACGAAGGACAGTGTCTCGAAGCCGCACTGACACGCCATCCAGCCAGCGGGCAGCGCCCTGCCGCCCGCCCAACCCGTCATCGAGGCGCCCCTACAGCAGCAAGCTCAACGGATCCTCCACAACCCGCTTGAACGCCTTCAGCCATTGCGCGCCGAGCGCACCGTCCACCACCCGGTGATCCACCGACAGCGTGCACGTCATCACCGTCGCGATCGCCAGGGCGTCATTCTTCACCACCGGCCGCTTCTGTCCCGCCGCCACGGCCAAAATCGCGCCCTGGGGCGGATTGATGATCGCGGCGAACTCCGTCACCCCGAACATCCCCATGTTGGAGACCGAGAACCCGCCGCCCTGGAATTCCTCCGGCTTCAGCTTGCCCTCGCGCGCCCGGCCCGCCAGATCCTTCATCTCCCGGCTGATCGTCGCCAGCCCCTTTTGATCCGCTTTCCGGATAATCGGCGTGATCAGGCCATCCGGGATCGACACCGCCACGCTGACATCGACATCGTCGTAGAAGACCATGCCGTCCTCGGTCCAACTGGCGTTCACCGTCGGGATTTGCCGCAACGTCGCCGCCGCCGCCTTGATCACCAGATCGTTGATGGTGATCGCAAACGCGCCCGGACCCTCCTGCGGCGCCTTGGCGTTCAACTGCTTCATCAGATCGATCAGCGCATCGATCTCGATATCCATCGAGACGTAGAAATGCGGCACCGTCTGCTTCGCCTCGGTCAGCCGCCGGGCGATCACCTTGCGCATCGAACTGTGCGGGATCAGCTTGTGAGGCGCCGTAATCGCCGGCGCCGTCGCCTTGCCAACCGGCGCGGCGGCCGGTGGAGCAACCGCGGGTGCCGGTGCCGCCGCTGCCGCCGGAGCGGGAGCCACCCCGCCCTTATGCGCCGCCTCGATATCCGCACGAACGATTCGTCCGTTCGGGCCGCTGCCCTTCAACGCCCGCAGGTCGATCCCCGCCTGCTGCGCCATCCGCTTCGCCAGCGGCGAGGCGAAAATCCGTCCGTCCGAAACATCGTGCCCGTTGCTGGCCGGAGCGGCGGCAGCCGGCTTCGCGGCGGGATCCGGCTTCGCAGGCTCCGGCTCCGCCGCGGCAGGCTTTGGAGCCGGCGCAGGGGCCGCGCCCGACGGCACAGCCTCCCCCTCATCCACCAGGATCGCTATCGGCTCGTTCACCGCGATGTTCGGCGAGCCGTCTGCCACCAGGATCTTGCCCAGCACGCCCTCATCGACCGCCTCGACCTCCATCGTCGCCTTGTCGGTCTCGATCTCGGCGATCACGTCGCCGGCCTTGATGGTGTCGCCTTCCTTCTTCAGCCAGCGCGCCAGGGTGCCCTCGGTCATCGTCGGGCTCAGCGCCGGCATCAGGATATTGGTCGCCATTGGTAACGCTCCCGGTCAGACGATCTTCTTTACCGCGTCTACCACCCATTCCGGTTGCGGCAGAGCCAGTTTCTCCAGATTCGCGGCATAGGGCAGCGGCACATCGACGCCGTGCACCCGGACCGGAGGCGCATCGAGCCAGTCGAACGCGTGCTCGACGATCTGCATCGACACCTCCGCCCCGATACCGGCGAACGGCCAGCCTTCCTCCACCGTCACCAGCCGGCTGGTCTTCTTCACGCTCTCGACGATGGTCGCCGTGTCCAACGGCCGCAGGCTGCGCAGGTTGATAACCTCCGCCTCGATCCCCTGTTCCGCCAGCTTTTCCGCCGCTTTCATGGCAACGCCGACCATGATGGAGAAGGCAACGATGGTGACGTGGGAGCCGGTGCGTTCGATCTTGGCGCGGCCGATGGGCAAGATGAAATCCTCATCCACCGGACACTCGAAAGTCTGGCCGTAGAGAATTTCGTTCTCCAGGAAGACCACCGGATTGGGATCGCGGATCGCCGCCCGCAGCAGCCCCTTGGCGTCGGCGGACGACCACGGCGCCACCACCTTCAGTCCCGGCACATGCGCATACCAGCTCGCGTAACATTGCGAATGCTGCGCCGCGACGCGCGACGCCGCCCCGTTCGGCCCGCGGAAGACGATCGGGCAGCCCATCTGGCCGCCCGACATATACAGCGTCTTGGCCGCCGAGTTGATGATCTGGTCCATCGCCTGCATGGCGAAGTTGAATGTCATGAATTCGACGATCGGCCGCAGCCCGTTCAGCGCCGCACCGGTCGCCAGGCCGGCGAAGCCGTGCTCGGTAATCGGCGTGTCGATAATGCGGCGTGGCCCGAACTCCTCCAGCAGCCCCTGGCTGATCTTGTAGGCGCCCTGGTACTGCGCGACTTCCTCGCCGAGCAGGAACACGTCCTCATCGCGCCGCATCTCCAGCGCCATCGCGTCCCTCAGCGCCTCCCGCACCGTCGCCGGCTTGGTCGGCCCCCAGTCCTTCTCAGGCGCGGGAGCGGGCTCCAGAGCCTCCTTGCGCTGCCCCTTTGCCGCCTGGTCCGCGACCGCCGCCGGGTCGGTGGCCTGCGCTGCCACCTTCGGTTCCGCGGGCGTCTCCGCCTTCGGCGGCGGTTCGGCGGAACCGGCGTCCTCGCCGTTCACCGTCAGCACCGCTATCGGCGTGTTCACCGCCACCCCTTCGGTGCCCTCATCGATCAGGATGCGGGCGAGCTTGCCCTCATCGACCGCCTCGACCTCCATGGTCGCCTTGTCGGTCTCGATCTCGGCGATCACGTCGCCGGCCTTGACCTCGTCGCCGACACCCTTCAGCCATTTCGCCAGCTTGCCCTCGGTCATGGTGGGCGACAGCGCCGGCATGAGAATTTGAGTCGCCATCGCTCAGCCCTCCAGCAAGACGTCGGTGTAGAGTTCGGCGGCATCCGGCTCCGGACTGCTCTGCGCGAAGTCGGCGGCGTCCTGGATGATGCGCTTGACCTCGTCGTCGATCGCCTTGATCGCCTTCTCGTCCACATCCAGCGCTTCCAGCTTGCGGCGCGCGTTCTCGATGCAGTCGTTCTGAGTCCTCATCATCTGCACCTCTTCGCGGGTGCGGTATTTCGCCGGATCGGACATCGAATGGCCGCGGTAGCGGTAGGTCTTCACTTCCAACAGATACGGCCCCTTGCCGGCGCGGCAGTGTGCCACGGCCTCGTCGGCCGCAGCCTTCACCGCCAGCACGTCCATGCCGTCGACCTGCTGCCCGGGAATACCCCAGGGCGCGCCGTTCTTCGACAGGTCCTGGCTGGCGGAGGCGCGCTCCACCGAGGTGCCCATGCCGTACTTGTTGTTTTCGATGACGTAGACCACCGGCAGCTTCATCAGCGCCGCGAGGTTGAAGCTTTCGAACACCTGCCCCTGGTTGGAGGCGCCTTCGCCGAAATAGGTCACGCTGACGCGGTCGCTGCCGCGATACCAGTTGCTGAACGCCAACCCGGTGCCGATGCTGACCTGGGCGCCGACGATGCCGTGGCCGCCGAAGAATTTCTGCTCCTTGCTGAACATGTGCATGGAGCCGCCCTTGCCGCGGGAATAGCCGCCGGAGCGGCCGGTCAGCTCCGCCATCACGCCGCGGGCTTCCATGCCGGTGGCGAGCATATGGCCGTGGTCGCGGTAGGATGTGATGACCTCGTCGCCGTCGGTCAGTGCCAACTGGATGCCGACGACAACGGCTTCCTGGCCGATGTACAGGTGGCAGAAACCGCCAATCAGGCCCATGCCGTAGAGCTGGCCGGCTTTCTCCTCGAAGCGGCGGATCAGCAGCATGCTGCGATAGGCTTTCAGGACGACGCCGGTGTCGACGGACTTTTCCTTGGTCCTGCCGCGTTTTCTGGTCTCAGCCGCTTGCGCCATGGTGGACGTCTCCCGCTCCGTTTGCCGGCACGTGTCACTGTGACGTAGCGACTGTCGGGCCGGTTCGACAAGTGCGAGATGGGGGAAAAGCGTGGCGATGCAATGCAATAGAGCAGATTAACCGGATTGTGGTTAACTGCTTGCCGGGTCATCGCTCCCGGCAGTCCGAGGCGTTTATTCGTGACCCGGACGGGTGCCGCGATGAAAGAATATTTCGTGACGGGTGCCGTATTCGCAGAGAGCTTTCCGCGGCCGGGATCGCCCTGGACGGGGGATAACGCTCCGGACCGCTTTCCGGTTCGCGGTTGCGACACACCGGCGAAGCCGGCCACTTCGTGACGACAAACCAACTGACGCCGTTTTGACATCCACTCTCCCCAGTGGTGATCTACGACCAACGTAATCGCGGCGGACAAACCGCCGGCAAGGAAACCGCCCGAACAATCAGACCTGCCCGGCATCGCGCCAAACAGTGCGCGCCGGCATCGGCCTGAACGTCCCGGGCACCCAGGGAGGCTAACGATGCCGGCATCGCCTGATACCGCGCCGATACTACGCATGCAGAACGTCTCAAAAACCTTCCCCGGCGTGAAGGCGCTGCGCAACGTCCAGCTCACCGTCTACCCCGGCGAAGTCCACGCCCTGATGGGTGAGAACGGCGCCGGCAAGTCCACATTGATGAAAATCCTCTCCGGCGCCTACATCCCCGACCCCGGCGCCGAGATCGAGATCGACGGCAAGCCCGTGCAGATCGACGGCCCGCTCGCCGCCAAGGCGCACGGCATTGCCATCATTTACCAGGAACTCGCGCTGTCGCCGAACCTCAGCGTCGCCGAAAACATCTATCTCGGCCGCGAAGCCCGCCGTGGGTCACTCATCGACCGCGCCGCCATGTATGCCGGCTGCGGCGACATCCTCCGCAGCCTCGGCGCCACCTTCGGCCCCCGCACCCTGGTAGGCGACCTGTCGATCGCCGAACAGCAGATGGTGGAGGTCGCCCGCGCAATCCACCAACGCTCCCGCATCCTGGTGATGGACGAGCCGACGACCGCCCTGTCCAGCCGCGAGACCGAAAAGCTGTTCCAGGTCATCCTGCGCCTGAAGGCCGAAGGTCTCGCCATCATCTACATCTCCCACCGCATGGCCGAGGTCTACGAACTGTCCGAACGGGTTTCGGTCCTGCGCGACGGCGGCTATGTCGGCACCCTCTCCCGCGACGAAATCCAGCCCGAATCCATCGTCCGCATGATGGTCGGCCGCGACCTGTCGTCGTTTTACAAGAAGGAGCACAAGCCCGCCGGCGCCCGCACCCCGGTGCTGGAGGTCGCCGATCTGTCCGACGGCGGCCGGGTGAAAAGCGGCAGCTTCACCCTGCACGCCGGGGAGGTGCTGGGTCTCGCCGGCCTCGTCGGGGCCGGCCGCACCGAACTCGCCCGCCTGATCTACGGCGCCGAACCGCGCATCGGCGGCACCGTCAAACTGAACGGCCAGCCCGTTGATTACCGCACCCCCGGGGAGGCGATCGACGGCGGCGTGGTTTACCTGACCGAGGACCGCAAGGCGCAAGGCCTGTTCCTGGACATGACCTGCGGCGACAACATCAACCTCGGCGTCATCGGCCGCGACGCCAAATGGGGCGGCTGGCTCGATCGCGCCCGGGCGCGGCTGCGGTCCCTGGCCGCGATCAAAGCGATGGCGATCCGCGTGCCCGGCCCGGAGATCCCCGTCGGCACCCTCTCGGGCGGCAACCAGCAGAAGGTGCTGCTGTCCCGTCTGCTGGAAACCCGGCCGAAGGTGCTGATCCTCGATGAGCCGACACGCGGCGTTGATATCGGCGCCAAGTCGGAGATCTACCGCATCATCGACGACCTCGCGCAAAGCGGCGCCGCGGTGCTGGTGATCAGCTCCGAACTGCCGGAGGTCGTCGGCATCGCCGACAGGGTGGTGGTGATGCGCGAGGGGCGCACCGTCGGCGAAGTCTCCGGCCACGGCATCACTGAACAAAGCATCATGGCATTCGCAACCGGCGTCGACATCGAAAAGGTGGCAGCATGAGCGACACGATCAGCGCGTCCAAGCCGGAACGCCAGCGGCTCCGCCAGGAGCAGATGCGGTCGTTGATCCGATCCATCGGCATGCTGCCGGTGCTGATCGTGTTGGGAATCCTGGTGCAGCTGGCCGGGATTTACTTCACCGGCGAAGGCCGCTTCCTGAGCTGGCAGAACCTGTCGATCGTCGCCCAGCAGGCCTCGATCAACGCCGTGCTCGGCGCCGGCATGACACTCGTGATCCTGACCGGCGGTATCGATTTGTCCGTCGGCTCCATCCTCGCTGCCGCGGCGGTGGTCGGGCTGGAGGTGTCGCAGGTTGCGGGCGATCTCGGCGTCATCGCGGCCTTGCTGACCGGCCTGGTCATCGGCCTCGGCAACGGTGCGCTGATCGCGTTCCTGCGCTTGCCGCCGTTCATCGTGACCTTGGGGTCGCTGACCGCGGTGCGTGGTTTGGCGCGGCTGCTCGGCAACGACACCACGGTGTTCAATTCCGACCTGCCCTTCGCCTTCATCGGCAACGGCTCCATCGGCGTTGAAGGCGTGTTCGAGATCCCCTGGCTGGTGGTGATCGCCTTCCTGGTGATCGTCGGGTCGTGGCTGGTCCTGCGCCGCACCGTGCTCGGCGTGCATATCTACGCCGTCGGCGGCAATGAGGCCGCGGCGCGGCTGTCCGGCATCAAGGTCTGGGCGGTGCTGCTGTTCGTCTACGGTGCCTCCGGGCTGCTGGCCGGTCTGGGCGGCGTGATGCAGGCGGCGCGGCTGTACGCCGCCAACGGCTTGCAACTCGGCCAATCCTACGAACTGGACGCCATCGCCGCGGTGATTCTGGGGGGCAACAGCTTCGTCGGCGGCATCGGCAGCATCTGGGGCACGCTTATCGGCGCACTGATCATTGCTGTCCTGACCAATGGGCTGATCTTGCTCGGCGTCACCGATGTCTGGCAATACATCGCCAAAGGCGCGGTGATCATCGGCGCGGTGGCACTCGATCGCTACCGGCTGCGCGGTTCGGCGCGGACATAATCAACGGGGGAAACATGCTGAAGAAAATCCTGTTTGCCGGCGCCGCCTTGGCTGTCTGCGCCAACACTGCGATGGCCCGCGACCTCAAGGCCATCGGTATTTCCGTCGGCTCCATGGGCAACCCGTTCTTCGTCGCGCTGTCGAAGGGTGCCGAGTTCGAGGCCAGGAAGACCAACCCGAACGTCAAGGTGACCGCCGTCGGCTTCGACTACGACCTCGGCAAGCAGAACACCCAGATCGACAATTTCATCGCCGCCGGCGTTGACATGATCCTGCTCAACCCCGGCGATCCAAAGGCGATCGAGCCGGCGATCCGCCGGGCGCGTGCCTCGGGGATCGTCGTTGTCGCCGTCGATACCGCGGCGAAGGGCGCCGATGCCACGGTCGAAACCAACAACACCCAGGCCGGCACCATCGCCTGCGACTACCTGATCGAGAAGATGGGCGGCAAGGGCGGCCTGATCATCCTGAACGGCCCGCAGGTGTCCTCGGTGATCGAGCGGGTGAACGGCTGCAAGGAGGTCATCGGCAAGCACCCCGACATCAAGCTGCTGTCGTCGGACCAGGACGCCAAGGGATCGCGGGAGGGAGGGTTGGCGACCATGCAATCGCTGCTGACCCGGTTCACCTCGATCGACGGGGTGTTCGCGATCAATGATCCGACCGCCATCGGCGCGGAACTGGCGGCGCGGCAGATGCATCGCGGCAACTTCCCGATTACCTCGGTCGACGGCGCCCCCGACGCGGAGACGGCGCTGAAGGACCCGAACGCCAGGCAGTTCGTCGCCACCGCCAGCCAGGACCCGTTCATGATGGCGCGGCTGGCCGTGCAGGAGGGGGTGGGACTGATGAACGGCAAGAAACCGGAAACCGACCCGCTGCTGATGGACAGCACGTTGGTGACGCGGGAGAACGTCGGCGACTACAAGGGCTGGACGTCCGCACGGTAGGGAAATTCTTGCGGGACCGGACTTTCAAAGCACCTGCGGAATGTGCTCTTTCCCGCACGTAACGTACGGGACACCGGGGCATGACCGCGACTACACGACAGCCGGGGCACCGCACCGGTGCCGGAGACTCCACGCGGTTGATCGTCGCCGCCTCCTTGGGCAACGCGCTGGAGTTCTACGAAATCCTCGTCTACGGCTATTTCGCCGTGACGATCTCCAAGGTGTTCTTTCCGAACACGGATGAGACCGTCTCGCTGCTGGTCACCCTCGGCACATTCGGCATCACCTTCCTGGCGCGACCGGTAGGGGCCCTCTGGCTCGGCGCTTACGGCGACCGCGCAGGGCGAAAAAAAGCGCTGACGCTGTCGATCGCGCTGATGACAGCCGGCACCGGCATCATGACCATCATGCCGGGATACCAATCGATCGGCGTCGTGGCGCCGATACTCGTTCTGGCGGCGCGGCTGCTTCAGGGCTTCTCGGTCGGTGGGGAGTTCGCCGCTTCAACGAGCTTTCTCGTCGAGCACCGGCCCGACCGAGCCGGGTTCTTTGCCAGTTGGCAGTGGGCAAGCCAGGGCATGGCAGCGCTCGCGGCCACCGGGTTCGGCGTCGTGCTGACCACGGCAATGCCGGTGGACCAGTTGCAATCCTGGGGCTGGCGCATCCCGTTCGCCGCCGGCCTGCTGATCGGCCCTGTCGGCTATTATATCCGCAACCGCCTCGAGGAGACTCCGCCGTTTCTCAATGCCGAAGCCGCGCGCCGTCCGCTGCGTGACGTGGCGGTGGAGCAATGGGACCGGCTTCTGCTGGCGATCGGTGTCGTGGTGATCTCGACCAGTTCGCAATACATGTTGGTTTACATGCCGACATACGCACTGCGCCAACTGGCACTGCCACCGGCCGCCGGTTTCACAGCCGGAGCGATCGCCGCGGCGTTGCAGGTCGTCGCAGTCCCGTTCGTCGGCATTCTCGCCGACAGGATCGGGCAGACCCGCATCATGATGGGCGCGGCTTTGCTTTTCATCTGCACCGCGTATCCGGCGTTCGCGTTGCTGGCGGCCCGGCCTTCACTGTCCATGCTGATACTGACGGTGTGCTGGATCAGCGCGCTGAAGTCCTGCTATAGCGGAGCGCTGCCGTCCTTGATGGCGGCCTTGTTCCCGACCCGAACGCGCGTGACCGGCCTGTCGTTAAGCTACAACATCTCCGTCGTGATATTCGGCGGGTTCGCACCGTTTTATGCCGCCTGGCTGATTGATATGTCCGGCAGCAAGCTGGCGCCGAGCTACTACGTCATGATCACGGCAGCCGTCAGCCTCGCCACGCTGGTCCTGATCCGCCGGCGCTTCAAAAATGTGTAATACCAACCGGCGATGATAGAGCCTCCCGGGCCGCGCCGCCTCGTCATGCCGGCGAAGCATGCCTCGGCGAAGGCCGGAGGTCGGCATCCACGCCTTTTTTGCCCGCACAAACAAAGGCTTGGATGGCGGGTCAGCCGACGGGTTCCGGCCTGGCCCCGATGCGGCGATAGACGAACGGCCCCGGTTCACCCTCGGCCCGCCGCACCGCCACATCCAACAGCCCATGGTCGGCCGATCGGCCGCACGCCGGATCGGTTGCGGCGGCATCGCCGGTCAATGCGAAGGCCTGGCAGCGGCAGCCGCCCCAGTCGAGCTCCCGGCGATCGCACGTCGCGCACGGTTCCGGCATCCAGGCGGTGCCGCGGAAGCGGTTGAATGCGTCCGAGGATTTCCAGATCTCGCCAAGCGGCCAGTCGCGCACCGAGGGAAAATCGAATCCCGGCAGGCTTTCCGCCGCATGACAGGGGAGCACCAAACCCGTTGGCGTAACGGTCAGGAACCGCCGCCCCCAGCCGCCCATGCAGGCTTTGGGAAGTTGGGCATAGTAGTCGGGCACGACGTAGTCGATCACCACGGCTCCGGCGAGGCGCGCCCGGGCCGCATCCACCGCCTCGGTGGCCCGGTCCAACTGATCCCGCGAGGGCAGCAGCGCGTCGCGGTTGGCCAAAGCCCAGCCGTAATACTGCACATGCGCGACCTCGATGCGCGACGCCCCAAGTGCCACCGACATGTCGAGCATTTCCGGCAGACGCTCCAGGTTCTGCCGGTGCACCACGAGGTTGACGGTCAGCGGTAAACCCGCGCTGCGGATGATCGCCGATACTTCGCGCTTCTTCTTCTGGGCGCCGGACATGCCCGCAATTCGGTCGCCGTTCACATCCTCGGCATCCTGGAAGCTGATCTGCACATGGTCGAGTCCGGCCTCCGCCAGGACGTCCACGCGCCGCTGATCCAGCGGGATGCCCGAGGTAATCAGATTCGTATAAAGCCCGCTGGCAACCGCATGGCGCACCAGGTCCGGCAAATCGGCCCGCGCCGTCGGCTCGCCGCCGGAGAAGTGCACCTGCAGCACACCGATGCCCGCCGCGCTTGTCAGCACCTGCCGCCACTCGGCTGTGGTCAGTTCCGCCGAAGCGCCCATGAGCTGGACCGGATTCGAACAATAGGGACACTGCAACGGACACCGGTGGGTCACTTCCGTCAGCAGGGCGAGCGGCGGCTCGATCATGTCGATTTGCAAGTTTGTCTCCTCCGTTTGGCCAAAGAGAGTGGCGATTGGAGCTGTCCGGAGGAAGCAATAGAGGCCATAAGCGATTTGCTTATGACCGATATAGCTTTCCCGGGCGGTTCGCCGATAAGATGCTGTACAACCGCTACCGGATAAGCCGGTCCGGCGGACAAATGGGAGTGTCGAGAATGTCCTGGCGTAAACCAAAGGTCACCCGCATCGCTGTCGGCTGCGAAATCAACGCCTACGCCTGCGCGGTCGTATAAATGAGGGAAGCGGCGCGGACTCCCTCCGCGCCGCTTTTCGACGGGCCGTCATGCCGCCGCCCCCTTTCACCCTGAACCAGCTTCGTATCTTTCTCGCGGTGGCACATTCGCGGTCGATGACGCATGCCGCGAAGTTGCTGGACCAGACGCAGCCGTCGCTATCGCAGCATATCGCCAAGCTCGAAGAATCCGTCGGGCAGTTGCTGTTCGAGCGCGGCCGCAGCCAGTTCGAACTGACCGACGCGGGGGAGTTCCTCTGCCGCCGCGCTCAGATCATCATGGCCGAGGTCGATGAGGCCGTCGCCGGCCTCGCCGCGCACGCCAAGGGCACCCGCGGCGTCCTGTCCGTCGGCATCCTGAGTTCCATCGCCCGCGCCCTGCTGCCCGACGTGCAGGCGCGCATGGCGGAGATCTGTCCGGATGTGGAACTGGACGTGCATGAGGTCGCGCCGGCCGATGCGATCGAAATGCTGTATACGCGCCGGCTGACGGTTGCGGTCGTGGCGGCCGGGTCGCTGGCCAGCAGCAGCTTGTCGTTTCTGCAAAGCGACGTGTTTTCCGATCCGTATGTGCTGGCTGTGCCGCGTTGTCTCGACCTTTCCGGCATCGCCCAACCCGCCGAACAGCTTTGCGCCGATGATCGTCGCATACTTAACAGTGTGGCGCAGTTCACGTTCGGCAGTGCCTACCAGCTTCGTATCGCCGAATGGTATCAGCGGTTCCTGCCGCATCATCGCGTCGTCGGCCGTGTCCGCAGTTACGAACTCGCGTTGGCGATGGTGCAGGCGCGGCGCGGCGTGGCGATCGTTCCGGCGTTGAGCGCACGCATCAGCGGCGCTGCCAGTTACGATGTCACACTGTACGATATCGGCATGGAGCACCGCCGCGTCGTGACGCTGATACAGTCGCAGTATCGCGATTCCGAACCGCAGGCGACGTTCATTGCCGCCCTGCGCGCGGCCGGCGACGCCATCCGGCCGCCGCCGGTGCAGCCTTGTCCGCCGTTCCTGCGGGCGGAGTCATCCGCGGGGCTTGCCTCGTAATAATAGTGGAGGATGGTCCGCTGCGTATCGTCGTTCTCGGGGCCGCGGCCGGCGGAGGATTTCCGCAATGGAACGCCAACAATGAAGCCTGCCGGCGGGCCCGTGCCGGCGATCCGGCGGCGCGTCCGCGCACGCAATGTTCGATCGCGGTTTCCGGCGACGGCGAGTCCTGGATCGTGGTTAACGCCAGCCCGGATTTGCGCCAGCAGATCGAGGCGCGGCCGATGTTGCAGCCTCGGCACGGTCTGCGCGACACGCCGATTGCGGCGGTGGTCCTGACCGGGGGCGAGGTCGATGCGGTGGCCGGCCTGCTGCACTTGCGAGAAAGCCAGGGCTTTACTTTGTTCGCGACCGGCCGCGTGCACGACGCGTTGCGCGCCAATCCGATTTTCGATGCGCTGTCCCCGGCGTTTGTCGAGCGCCGGGCAGTGGGTTTGGGGCGGGCTTTCGATTTGCCGGGCGGTGTCGTTGCGGAATTCTTCAGCGTGCCCGGCAAGGTGGCGCTGTACTTGGAACGAGAGGGTGCGGATCTGTCCGGTGACGCTGAGGACACTGTCGGTTTGCGGCTGTCCGGCCCAACCGGTGCGGCGTGCTATTTCATTCCCGGCTGCGCGCGCCTTCCTGCCGGGATCGCGGTGCGGTTGCGCGGCGCGGACCTGGTCTTCTTCGACGGCACGCTGTGGACCGACAATGAAATGATCCGCGAGGGATCGGGGGCCAAGACCGGCCAGCGCATGGGCCACATGAGCGTCGCGGACCCGCAGGGAACGATCGAAACGTTCCGAGATCTCGAGGTGCGGCGGAAGGTGTTTATCCATATCAACAACAGCAACCCCATCCTGCTGGACGATTCGCCGGAACGGGCGATCGCCGCACGGGCTGGCTGGGAAGTTGCGTATGACGGGATGGAGATTGTACTATGACTTCATTGTTGAGCGCCGACCAACTGGAAGCTGAACTGCGCGCGATCGGGGCGGAGCGCTATCACAGCAACCATCCGTTTCATCAGCGCATGTATCGCGGAGAGCTGACCCGCGGCCAGATCCAGGCCTGGGCGTTGAACCGCTACTACTACCAGTGCAACATTCCTGCCAAGGATGCGACGCTGCTCGCGCGGCTGCCGACTCCGGCGCTGCGGCGGGCGTGGCGGTCCCGCCTGATCGACCACGACGGCCAGGGCGACCAGCCGGGCGGGATCGAGCGCTGGCTGCGCCTGACCGATGGCGTCGGCCTGGATCGGGACTACGTCATGTCCACCCGCGGCATCCTTCCGTCGACCCGCTTTGCGGTCGAGGCTTACGTCGCGTTCGTGCGCGACCGGTCGCTGCTGGAAGCGGTGGCGTCCTCGCTGACCGAAATGTTCTCGCCGACGATCATCGCCGAGCGGGTATCCGGGATGCTCGCCAACTACGACTTCATCAGCCGCGACACCTTGGCCTATTTTCAGCCGCGCCTGACGCAGGCGCCGCAGGACGCGCGGTTCGCGCTGGAGTACTGCAAGACGGAAGCCCGGACACCGCAGCAGCAGGAGGCGGTGCTGGCCGCGTTGCGGTTCAAATGCGACGTGTTGTGGGCGCAGATGGACGCGCTGTGGGGTGCCTATGTGGAAGGCCACATTCCGCCCGGCGCGTTCGTGCCGTGACCGCCCGCACCCGGACCGCGATCGACGAGTCCTCGGTCCCGCGCTTCCCGCGCGGAACCCGGTTCCGCTTTGATGCGACGCGCCAGGCATGGGTCATCCTGGCGCCGGAGCGGCTGATCATGCCGGACGAGATCGCCGTGGAGGTGTTGAAGCTGGTTGACGGCGGCCGCACGGTTGCGGTCATGGCCGATGAGCTTTCCGCCCGGTTCGGTGCGCCGCGTCCCGAGGTTCTCGGCGATATCCTGTCGCTGCTTCAGGAACTCGCCGACGACACGGTGCTGGAGGACACCAGCCATCGGGCGGGTTCGAATCCCCCGTAGCGGCTACGTGCAGCAACAACGCCGCGATTCAGAACGGGCGGCGCGCCGGCCGGATCGCCCGCTCGATCTTCTGGTCGGTTTGATACTGGCTGACCGCATAGGCGGCCCAGATCGCCGCCGGGATCCAGCCGATCAACGTGATTTGCAGAATCAGGCACAGCAAGCCGGCAAACGGACGGCCAATCGTGAAGAATGCCAGCCAGGGCAGCAAAAGGGCAATGAGCAGGCGCATGGAGCAAACTCCCAAAACGTACCACGTCATCCGGTAACCACGCGCGATCTTACGACATTCCGGCGCTCACGCCGAGTGAGCTTCCGGGCCGGCCGGGAATTATCGGCGCTCAGGCGCGCTCCGAGCCGGACGACTCCAGCCTGTGCGGACGACCCGGGCCGCAAAAGACACGCATCATTATCGTGGATCAATAACTGCCCGGGAAAAACGCATGACCGTTGCGTGGCGCTGCCGCGGGCGGCGCGAGTACCTGCTGTTGCCCGGGTGGCGTGCGCGAACAGCGGTCTCTTAACGGTCTGTTAACTTTCTCATGCTTGACTCCATTTTGCGCGTATAAGCAATCCTTCAGGGTGAAAATCCGGGTACGATGAACGCCGCAGTTGACGAAAGGACAAGGGCGCCGCATGGGTGCATCGGGACAATCGGCCGGCCGAACGAGGCCGGTGTTGATTTCGGGGCTTTGCATCCGGCTCGCAGACGGCTGTAAAGACACATAGATGAACCTGAGGACCGTATTCCTGCTGTGCTTCGCCGCGGCCTGCTTGCCCGCAGCGGGATGGTCCGGCTGGATCGCCATGCGCGCGCACCGGGAATCGAGCGAAGCCCGCTCCGCCGTGCAGATGGCCAGGGCGATGGGCGATGCGCTGCAGCTTGTCGAAGCCCTCTCAATCGAGCGCGGCGCCTTGCAGGAGCGCTCCCTATCGGATCTTCCCGGCGTCGAAGACCTGGCCGAGGTGGCCGCGCGCAACGATGCCCTGCTCGACCGCGCACAGCGCAGCATGCTCGCCGCCGGATTGCCCGATGAGGCGGTGACGAGAGCCCGGGCGATGCTGCTCGATGCGCGCGCCCGGGTCGCCGAGGCGATCAGGCGCCCCAGGGCCGAGCGCGACCTCGGTTTCCTGCAGCCGATGGTCGCGCACGCCATTGAGCGTCTCGACGAGGTCGAACTGGCGGTGGCGCGGGCTGAACGCGAGGCCGCGCACGCCAACGCCTCCGTCGGCGCGGTGGTCGCCGTCGGCAGCCTCGCCGTGGAAATGCGCTCCGCCGCTGGTCGGCGCAGCACGTATCTCAGCGGCTGGATGGGCGGTCAGCCGATCCCGGCGGGTCAGCTCGATCAATCGATGTATTTGACCGGGCAGATCCAGCACGCGTGGGAGCGCCTGCAGCGGCAGGTTCTGATCGTTGGCGAGTCGCCCCGGTTGGAGGCCGCCGTCGCCGCGACCCGCAACACATTCTTCCGCGACGCGGAGCCTCGCTACCGCGAAGTCCTGACGATGGCACGCATCGGCGCCGATCGGCCGATGTCTTTGGTGGAGTGGCGCCGCTGGACCATCGACGCGCTGAGAGGCACGCTGATCGCGCGGGATGCCGCCATCGCCGAGGCCGTGGAGCGCGGGACGGCATTGGCGGTCGAAGCCCGGGAACATCTCGCCATCGCCGCCGCGGCGACCGTCGGCATGCTGCTGCTGGGCGCCGCGGCCCTGCTGGTTCTGCTGCGCCGCCTGGTTCTGCCGGTGCAGCGCCTGACTGAAACGGTCACGCGGCTGGCAGCGGGCGACGTCGCCGCCGCGGTTCCCGAACGTGGCCGCAAGGATGAAATCGGCGCCATGGCGGCGGCGATCGAGGTGTTCCGCCAGAACGCGCTCAGTCTGCGGCAAACCAACCTGCGTTTCGACGCTGCCTTGAGCAACATGTCGCAGGGGCTGGCGATGTATGACGCCGAGGAACGGCTGATCGTGGCCAATCCGCGCCTGTCGGAGGTTGCCGGGGTGGCACCGGGCAGCTTCCGCCTCGGCATGACCTATAGCGACGTTCTCGCTGTCAGCGCGATGGCCGATTGCTTCAAGGGCCGGAGCCTGAAGCAGGTCTTTGAGGAGTACCGCGAATTCGGCTCGAACGAGGTCGCCAGCGTCTCGCTCGAGGAAGTCCGCGGCAGCCGGGTCGTCGCCGCTTCGCTGCGGCCGCTGGAGGACGGCGGCTGGCTGCTGACCCTGGAGGACATCACCGAGCGCCGCCGCAATGAAAAGCGCATCGAATACATGGCGCATCACGACGCGCTGACCGGCCTGCCCAACCGCCTGCTGTTCCACACGCGGCTGGAGGAAGCGCTCCTCCGGGCCCGCCGCGGCGAGCGTTGCGCTCTGCTTTATCTCGATCTCGACCGGTTCAAGGCGATCAACGACACGCTCGGCCATCCGGCGGGCGACGCCCTGCTGCAGGAGGTGACCAAGCGCCTGGGCGCCGAACTCCGGGATGGCGATACGGTGGCGCGCCTCGGCGGCGACGAGTTCGCCATTCTCCAGCCGGCGGTCGAGCAGGCCCAGCAGGCGGCCCTGCTGGCCCAGCGGGTGGTCGCGGCGCTCTGCGCGCCGTACCAGGTGAACGGCCACCATGTGGATATCGGCGTCAGCATCGGCATCGCCATCGCCTCCGGCGAGAGCGAAACGCCCGATACGCTGCTGAAGAACGCGGACCTGGCGCTGTACCGGGCCAAGCTGGACGGGCGCGGCACCTGGCGCTTCTTCGAGCCGGAAATGGATGCCCAGATGCAGATCCGGCGGAAGCTGGAACTCGACCTCCGGCAGGCCCTGGAGGCGGAGCAATTCGAGATGTACTACCAGCCGGTCGTCAGCCTCGAGACCGGCCGGGTGGTCGGTTTCGAGGCGCTGCTGCGCTGGCAGCACCCCGAGGACGGACTGATTTCGCCGGCCCACTTCATCCCGCTCGCCGAGGAAATCGGCCTTATCGGCCCCATCGGCGAATGGGTGCTGCGGCGATCCTGCGCTGATGCCGCCGGTTGGGCGGGGGATGTCAAGATCGCGGTCAACATCTCGGCGGTGCAGTTCCGCGCAGGTCCGTGGCTGGTCGATATGGTCGGCGACGTGCTCCGCTCCAGCGGCCTGGCCGCGTCCCGGTTGGAGATCGAGATCACCGAAACCGCGATGTTCCAGGACACCGAGGAGACGCTGGCGACGCTGCACGGCCTGAAGGCGCTCGGTGCCAGGATCGCGCTCGACGATTTCGGCACGGGCTATTCCTCGCTCAGCCACTTGCGGCGATTCCCGTTCGACCGGGTGAAGATCGACCAGAGCTTCGTCCAGTGCCTGGGCAAGACCGAGACCGACAGCGCGGCGATCGTGCGGGCGGTTATCGGCCTGTGCGCCGGCCTCGGCGTCGCGGTCACGGCGGAAGGGGTGGAAACCCGCGAGCAGTTGGAGTGGCTGATCGCCGCGGGTGCGGTGGATGCCCAGGGCTTTCTGCTGGCCCGTCCGGTGCCGGCTGCCGCGGTGCCGGGATTGGTCGAGACCTTCGGCTTCGGCCGCGCCGGAATCGCCGCCTGACGCACCCTGCCGCCGCGGGCGCTTGGCGGACGGCCCGGAAAGCGGGATAACCGCAGCATGACAAACTCATCCTCCTCGCGGGCCGAACGGATCGAAACGGCCCTGACCACCGCTTTCGCGCCAAGCGTCGTGCGGGTCGAAGACGACAGCGACCGGCATGCCGGTCATGCCGGCGCCCAGCCGGGCGGCCAGTCGCATTACAGCGTGCTGCTGGTGAGCAGCGCGTTCCAGGGTGTCGGCCGCGTGGCCCGGTCCCGCGCCGTCCACACCGCCCTGGCCGCGGAATTCGGTCCGGCGGAGCAGGGGGGGATGCACGCGCTCGCGCTGACCTTGCGCACGCCGCAGGAGCACGCGGCGCAAACAGAAAAATAATTCTACGGGCATGGCCTAATTCCAGCACTTCCGAGATTTTCTTCTCTGCCGGAACCGTTTAAGAGTATCTCTCAGTGAGATTCGCCGGTTCGCCGGCCTGAGAGAAAGGCTGACGCGCATGGCTGCCGACAAGGATATCGATCGCCTCGACCGGGAGATTCTCCGGCTGATTTCGGTCGATGCCTCGCTGTCCCTGGCGGATATTGCCGTCAAGGTGGGGCTGACCCCGACGCCGTGCTGGAAGCGCATCCGCCGGATGGAGCAGGACGGCATCATCCAGCGCCGGGTGGCGATCCTGGACGCCGACAAGGTCGGCTTGCCGGTGTCGGTATTCGTCGCAGTGGAGACGGCGGATCACAGCAGCGACTGGCTCGGCCGCTTCGCCAGGGTGATCCAGGACACGCCGGAGATCGTCGATGCCTGGCGCATGAGCGGCGATGTCGATTACCTGCTGCATGTCGTGGTGGCGGATATCGCGGCCTACGACCAGTTCTACCGCAAGCTGATCGCCGCCGTCCCGCTGCGCAATGTCAGCAGCCGCTTCAGCATGGAGCGGATGAAGGCGGCGCCGCTGCCGGTGTAGGGGATGCCGTTAACCTTCCTGACGTCGCCAGGAATGTCTAAACGGTTGGCGCGACCCGGCCGGCAAGATTTGTGCGATTGAAACGATCTACCTGAAACGATGGCTGATCCCGGCCTGTTTTTCCCCGAATGAGGGCTGTACCAGATCTCGTGATCGCCCTTTCCCTGTCGTTCGAAATAACAGCCCGCAGATCGAAGCGTGTCCTTCACCTCCGCCGTCCAGCTAGCCATCAGGCGCTGAGACGACCGGTACTAACGTGTTGATAAAGAACGTCTAACGGAACGTTTTCCCAGCCTTTTTCTGATCCGGTGCGACCCGAAGGGCGCGGGCGAGGATCGGCATTCAATTCCAACAGCTCAGGAACGAGAACCGCCAGCTTCGCATGCAGCGCGTCCGTCGTGGCCGCCTCGGCCACCAGACCGCGCACATCATCGCTCGTTGCGACGGAGACCCTGGCTTCAGGATCCCATATTGCCCGGACCAAGATCGCTCCATTGAACATCAAATGCTCCTCGTCAACCGCCCGCGGCGGTCCGCCTGACTTTGATAGCTCGGATCAGTTGATGCAATTCCAGCGTGAGCAATCCGGCGGGGCCAATGATCCCGCCGACAAGAGGACGTGCACCGCTTTCCGGCTCCGCTGCCGATACCCGGATCAGGCAACCGGCTCGGCAGCCCGCCGTGTCGGACCTCATACGCGCTTACAATCGCGTGCCAAAAAAACCTGAAATTTCTGCGCGCTGTGAACCTTCTGTTAACCAACTTCCGGTTACCTCCTTCTCGGCAATCAGGAGGTGCCCATGTCAACCAGTCGTCTAGTCAACCGAAACGTCGTCGCCGAACGCGGGCGCACCAGCATGCGGCTGGAGCCCGAACTCTGGGATGCTCTGCAAGAGATCTGCGAGAGGGAATCGCAGGACATGAGCACCCTGGTGCGTCAGGTCGAAGCGAACGGCCACGAAGGCGGACGCACCAGTGCGATCCGTGTCTTCATCCTCAACTACTACCGCGCGGCCACCACCGAAACCGGTCATGCCGGCGCGGGCCACGGGCCGATTCTCAAGTCCCGCCTGGTGGCGGAGATTCCGGCCTTCCGCTCGTTGGTCCCCGCCCACGCCGCGGTCTGAGACGAAAACCGCAAGTGCCAACAGGATGATGGGCTTGCGGCTCTACTCTCTACCGCGGCGGCAGCGCATCCAGCGCCGACTGAACCAGTTTCGCGTCCTCTCCGCCTGCCGGCAACCGGGCCAGCAGGGTGTTCCAATCGCGCCGCGCTTCGTCGAGATGTCCGTCCTGAGCCGCCGCGATGCCGAGATACCAAAGCACCATCGGCTCCTGCGGGGCACTGGCCTGCGCCCGCTTCAGGAACGCCACCGCCTGTGCCGGAAGCTTCTCCGGCGGCTTGAGATCGGCCAGCAGCGCCCGCGCCGCCTGCAGCGGGATGGAGACATCGTCCGGCTTCAGGGCGATCGCCTTGTCGAAGGCAGCGGTGGACTTGTCCGGCTCGTGCAGCACCGCATAGGCCTGACCCAGCCGTAGCCACCCCTCCAGGTTCCCCGGTTCGGCTTGCTGCTTCGCCGCCAGCTTCTCCACCATGCCGCGGATCATGGCCTGGCGCTGGTCCTCCGGCAGCGATGCGGCATCCGCCATCGCTTTGGCGTCCGGCCCGGGCGCCCCCGCTTCAGGCTGCGCCGGCGCCGTGCCTTTCGCCAGTTCGGGCACCGGAATCCCGGCCGCCTTCGCCGCTTCGGCGATCCGCTGGCCGACGGCATCGCGCACCGACGCGTCCGACGGCATGTCGGCCAGCAGCGCCTGCCAGCCTTCGATTGCCTTCAGCGGCTCCCCCGCCTGCGCGGCGGCCGTCGACAGGTAGAACCGCGCCAACCCGTTTCGGGGATCGACTTTCAATACCTGCCTAAACGCATCCTCGGCGGCCGGAGTCACCGTGCCGCCTGCGCCCATTACCATCATCTCGGCACGGTCCGCCGCGACGTCAGGGCTTTTGTCGCCAAGATCGATGGCGTGCTGGTAGGCCTCCGCCGACTTGTCCCACTGGTTCAGCATCGCCAGGCTGCGTCCGTACAGCAGCCATCCCTCGGGGTCGGAGGGGTTCTGCCGCAGCTTGTCCTCCAGCTTGGCCGTCGCCTCCTGCAAGGTCGCGTGCTCGCTGGCGTCCGTATTTGCCGCCGTCGCCGGCCGTGAGGCGAACGGTTCATCCGGGATGCCCGGCGCGCCCAGCCAAAGGTATCCGCCAACGGACCCGAAACCCACCACCACGAACACCAGGGCGGCGATAACCGGACTGCGCGACAGCACGGACGGCTTCGCCGGGATCTGGTCCGACGCCAGCAGACGGCGCTGGATTTCCAGCCGCGCGGCGTCCGCGTCGCCTTGCGTCAGCAGCCCGCGGGCGATCTCCCGGTCGAGTTCCTGCAACTGGTCGCGATAAACCGCCTGATCAAAGCTCGCACGCGCCGGCACGGGCCGAGCGCCCCGCAGCAGCGGCACGAGGATCGGCAGCACGGCCAGGAAGGCCAGCAGGGCAAGAAAAAACGGAAGAATCAACCCTCATTATCCCTTAGCAACCCGGCCAGCCGCCGGCTTTCATCCGGGCTGAGCGGTGCGGTGTCGGTTGGCGCCGCCTGGCGGCGATGCAGCCACATCCCCGTTGCCGCCAACCCGAGCAGAACCAGCGCCGGCGGCCCGAACCACAGAACATAGGTCGCCGGTTCGACCGGCGGCTTCAGCAACACAAACGCGCCGTAGCGATTGACTACCGCCTGGATGGTCTGTGCGTCGGTATCTCCGGCGGTCAGCCGCTCCCGCACCAGGATGCGGATATCGTGCGCCAGGTCTGCGCCGGACTCATCGATCGACTCATTCTGGCAGACCAGGCAGCGGAGCTCCCCGCTGATCGTCCGGGCGCGGGCTTCCAGCGCGGGATCGGCCAGGCGCTCCTTCGGTTCCACGCCGCCGGCCGGCAGCGCGCCGAGCAGCAGGACCAGGCAAAGCACGAACTTCCTCATGATGAAGGCTCGAGCTGCTTCAGCAGCGGCATCAGGTCCCGCTCCACCGCCTCGGCGGTCAACGGGCCGACGAAGCGCTTGCGGATGATGCCATTCGCATCGATTACATAGGTCTCAGGCACGCCATAGACTCCGAAATCCAGTCCGACACGGCCGTCCTGGTCCAGGCCGACTTGCCGGAACGGATTCCCGTAGGTGGCGAGCAGGCGGGCTGCGTCGTCGGGCTTGTCCTTGTACGCGATGCCATACAGCGGCAAGTGATCCTGCTGTGACAGCCGCATCAGCAGCGGGTGTTCGATGCGGCACGGCACGCACCAGGACGCGAAGAAATTGACGATGACCGGATGGCCCTTCAGCCCGGTCAGCGCCAGCCTGTTGTCGTCGCCGAGGTCCGCCAGCTCGAACGAGGGCGCAGGCTTTTCGAGCATCGCCGAAGGCAGTTCGTGCGTGTCGTGACCCGGCCGCAGCGAGATCAGGAAGTAACCCACCAGCACGAAGAACAGTGCCAGCGGCAGCAGATAGATGATGCGTTTCATGACCTACTCGCCTGCCGCCGGAACCGCTTGCTGTGATCGCCGGGCGGCGCGCGCGGCGACACCCACCCGCCAACGCCGATCGCTCAGGCTGACCATGCCGCCAAAGGCCATGATGACCCCGCCGAGCCAGATCCATGGCACCAGCGGCTTCCAGTAGACCCGCACCGTCCAGTCGCCTTTCGTGTCCGCATCGCCCAGCGCCACATACAGGTCCGCCAACAGGTTGGTGCGGATCGCGGTCTCGCCCGTGGTCTGGTTCTGGAGCTGGAAGTAGCGCCGCTCCGGGTGCATCACGGTCACCAGGCTGCCGCCGCTGGTCACCCGGATCGTCGCGTCGTCGGCGACGTAGTTCGGGCCGGGCAGCCGATCGACGTGCTCAAGGGTGATTTCGTAGCCGGCGATATGGATCGAGCCGCCGGGTTTGAGGATCTCGATCGCCTCCCGGGCGAATGGCGAGGCGGCGAAACCGGCGACCGACACCGCCAGGCCGAGATGCGCCACCGACATGCCGTAGCTGGCGCGGGGCAGGTTGACCGCGCGCCGCCAACTATCCGCCAGCGGGATGCGGAACAGCCGCACCCGGTCCGCCAGCTCTGTCAGCACCGCGGTGAACAGCCAGGTCGCGAGCCCAAGCCCGAGCACCGCCATGACCGGGCCACCATAGGTGAGGTAAAACGTCACCAGAAGGACCAGCGCCGTCGCGATATAGGCGACCCAAAGGCGTTGCAGCGCGCCCAGCAGGTCGCCGCGCTTCCAGGCCAGCATCGGGCCGACACCGGCGGCGACGATCATCGGCACCATCATCGGCACGAAGCTGCGGTTGAAGAACGGGAAGCCGACGGAGAGTTTTGGGCCGCCCATGGCGTCGAGGAACAGCGGATACAGCGTGCCGATGAACACAGTGGCGCAGCCGCAGGACAGCAGCAGGTTGTTGAGCACCAGCGACCCCTCGCGGGAAATCGGCGCGAACAGGCCGCCCCCCTGAAGTGACGGCGCGCGCACCGCATACAGCGTCAGCGACCCGCCGATGGCGGTGACGAGCAGCAGCAGGATGAACATGCCGCGTTCCGGATCGGTTGCGAACGCATGCACCGATGTCAGCACGCCGGAGCGGACCAGGAAGGTGCCGACAAGCGACAGGGAGAAGGTGATGATCGCCAGCAGGATGGTCCAGGATTTCAGCGTGTCGCGCTTTTCCACGACGATCGACGAGTGAATCAGCGCGGTGCCCACCAGCCACGGCATGAAGGAGGCGTTCTCGACCGGGTCCCAGAACCACCAGCCGCCCCAGCCCAGAGTATAGTAAGCCCACCATGATCCCATGGCGATGCCGATGGTCAGCGCGCACCAGGACGCCAGGGTCCACGGCCGCACCCAGCGCGCCCAGGCGGCATCGACGCGGCCCTCGATCAGCGCGGCGACGGCGAAGGCGAAGGCGACCGAGAAGCCGACATAGCCGAGGTAGAGGAACGGCGGATGGAAGGCCAGGCCGGGGTCCTGCAGCACCGGGTTCAGCCCCTGGCCGTTCGGGGCCGGAGGAAAGGTGCGCAGGAACGGGTTGGAGGTCAGCAGGATGAACAGCAGGAAGCCGACGGCGATCATGCCCTGGACCGCGAGCACGCGCGCCCGCAAAGCCGGCGGGAGATTGTTGGAAAACAGCGCCACCGCGGCGGCGCACAGCGACAGCATGAAGACCCACAGGAGCATGGATCCCTCGTGGTTCCCCCAGACTCCGGTGATCTTGTACAGCAGCGGCTTGTCGGTGTGGCTGTTCTGGATGACGTTGACCACGGTGAAGTCGGATGTGACGTAGGCATGCATCAGCGACAGCATCGCCAATGCCGTCAGCCCGAAGCCGATCAGCGCGCAGGACCGTCCGACTGCCATCCAGCCGATGTGGCGCCGCGCGGCGCCGATAAGCGGGATGGTGGATTGGATGATCGCCACGAACAGCGCCAGGATCAGCGCGAAGTGGCCAAGTTCGGTGATCATGCGGGAGGGGCCTTTATTAGGCGGGTTGTCCAGTCAACGAGGACTTGGTGCGCCACTTCTACCCTCACCGTCATGGCCGGGCGTGTCCCGGCCATCTGCGCACCGGCGGTGAAGCGCGAATGTCCGGGACACGCCCGGCCATGACGGTAGGTAGTCACGCTGCGCAGCGCCGTTCCTGCGGGATTATCTTGCCCAGCGCGTCCACCAGCTCCGCCATCATCGCGTCGGTATGCAACGGTCCGGGGGTGAACCGCAGGCGTTCTTCCCCGCGCGGTACGGTCGGATAGTTTATCGGCGTCGCATACATGCCGAACTCGTTCAGCAGACGCTGGCTCACTTCCGTGCAAAGCGCGGCCTCCCCGATATGCAGCGGCACGATATGGCTGACCGAATCGATCCGTGGCAGCCCGGCCCGGTCGAACCGTGCCTTCAATGCCGCGGCGCGCTCGAACAGCGCAGCCCTGCGGGCGTGGTCCTGCCGCACATGCCGCACGCTGGCAAGAGCCGCCGCGGCGGTCATCGGCGGAATCGACGTGGTAAAGATAAATCCGGGCGCTGTGGAGCGAATGTAATCCACCACCTCGGCATCGCCGGTGATATAGCCGCCATGGCAGCCATAGGCTTTGGCCAGGGTGCCCTCGATGATGCTGACGCGGTGGGCGACGCCGTCCCGCTCCGACACGCCCGCCCCGGTGGGACCATACATGCCGACGGCATGCACCTCATCCAGATACGTCAAGGTATCGTACTTATCCGCCAGATCGCAGATCGCGCCGATAGGCGCAATGTCGGCGTCCATCGAATAGACCGATTCGAACGCGATCAGCTTGGGTGCCGCTTTCGGCGCGGCGCGCAGCAGGGCGTCCAGGTGCGCAAGGTCATTGTGGCGGAAGATGCTGACCAGTGCCCGCGTTCCTTTGATGCCGGCGATCATCGAGGCATGGTTCTTGGCGTCGGAGAAGCAGTGGAATGGCTGGTCCGGACCGTTCGGCAGACTGTTCAGGATAGTGGAGAGCGCTGCCTGGTTGGAAACGAAGCCTGAGGTGAACAGCAGTCCCGCCTGCTTGCCATGCAGCGACGCGAGTTCGGCTTCGAGGTCATCATGCACCCAGCTCGTGCCGCTGATGTTGCGCGTGCCGCCGGCCCCGGCACCCATCGCCCGGGCAGCCTCGCAGGCCGCATTCACCACCACCGGATGGCCGCCCATCGCGATATAGTCGTTCGAAGACCAGACGAGTATACGGGACCCGTCGCGGCGCAGGTAATATGGGAAACCATCGGCCCGCTTCTGCAGCGGGGTGAAATTTCTGTAACGTCCCTGGTCGCGGATAGACTCAAGTGAGCGGCGGCAATGGTCGTTGAACCCGTTCATCAATAAATGATCCCCGTCTTAATGCCCCTTCTTCCCCCCATAGCCGATCGGCGACCCATGATCTGGATCAACCGGGGTGCCGCACTGCGTGTGAAAATGCGCTCGTGATACTAATCGTCAACCGCGGATTTGCGGGGGCCGCAGCAGCGCTTGGCAAGCGTCGCGCCGTCTGTCATAGGAGAATGTTGCATCGCACCATGCCATTAAGGAAGCCCCATGCCATTGAGCCAGCCCGCCGCGCGCGAGCGCCTGCACACGCGGTCGATCGAAATCAACGGATATCGCCGGGCCGACGGCTTGTATGACATCGAGGCGCATCTGACCGACTGTAAAACCTACGGCATGGCCAATGTCGATCGCGGCTATATCGAAGCCGGAGAGCCGCTGCACGATCTTTGGATGCGGCTGACGGTGGACGAGAACATGCTGATCACCGCGGTAGAGGCCGCGAGCGACCAGACCCCCTATAATGTGTGCCCCAACGCGGCGCCGAATTTTGCACGGCTGGCCGGATTGGAGATCAAGGGCGGGTTCCTGCGGGAGGCAACCCGTCTTGTTGGCGGAACAATCGGTTGCACCCACCTGCGTGAGCTTTTGCAGCAGATGGCGACGACGGCATACCAGACCATCAATCCGTCCAGGGCGCGCCGCGAATTGGCGGCCGAGGGCAAGCCGGCCGAAAAGCACGGCAGCGACGCGCTCGACAAGCGCATTACCGAGAAATGGGGCGGCGTCTCCAAGATTCTGAACACCTGCCTGGCCTATGACGAGAAAGGTCCGCTAGTGCAACGGCGCTGGCCGAACCTGTATATCGGGCCGGACCGGATGCCCGGGACGGCGGCGGAATAGAGCCGGCGCCGGGCGCTAGCAAGCCATCCGATTCAGGTTGTTCGCTTCGATGCTCGCAGCGGCAAGCGGCAGAAACAGGGTGACGCTGGTTCCCTGGCCGGGGGCGCTCTCGATCGTTGCATGGCCGCCAGCCTGCCGGGCGAAGCCGTAAGTCTGGCTGAGGCCGAGGCCGCCGCCTTCGCCCAGCCCCTTGGTGGTAAAAAACGGCTCGAACGCGCGGGCCAGCACGTCTTCCGTCATGCCGCATCCGGTGTCGCGCACCGTGATCCGGACGTAGTCTCCGGCGTTAAGGTTTGCGTCGGTTTCGAGCCGGACCGTGTCGGTTTCAACGGAAAGCGTTCCGCCGCCGGACATGGCTTTGCGCGCGTTGAGAGCAAGATTGAGAATAACGCGCAGAATCTCCTCGCGGTCGAGGAAGCAGACAGCGCGCTCCGCCCGAAGCCGGAAATCCACGCCGATCATTGGACCGGCAGCCGTTCGGACGATCTGGCCGCACTCCAGCAGCACGTCGTTCACATTGAGATGTTCCGGCCGCACCATTTGCCGCCCGCCGAACGTCAGCAGTTGCCGTGTCAGTTCGGCGCCGCGAGCGGCTGCCGCCAGGGCCGCGGTTATCAGCCGGGCATGGCCGTCGTCATTGATGCGCGCCTCCAGCAACGACAGGCTGCCGACGATCACTGTCAGGAGGTTGTTGAAATCATGCGCGATCCCGCCGGTCAGTTGGCCGATGGCCTTTAGCCGTTGCGCCCGCTCCAGCGTTTCCTCGGTCTTCTGGCGCCGCTCGATCTGAACCTGCAGCTCCGCGGTGCGTGCTACGACGAGTTGGTCCAGCCGCTGCTCGTTTTCGCGTGCCACGATATCTACGGCGCGGCGAGCGAGCGCCATCTGGATGGTGGCGTGCAATTCGCGCTCGGAAAACGGCTTCACCAGATACCCGGATGGTTTCGTTGCGCGGGCGCGCTCCAGCGTGACATCTTCGGCGTGCGCGGTCAGATAGATCACCGGCACCATGAGCTCCGGCGCAATCCGCGCTGTCGTTTCAATGCCGTCGAGGGGGCCTTCGAGACGGATGTCCATCAGGACCACGTCCGGCCGGTGCGCATCGATCTGGCGCAAGGCGTCTTCCCCGGAAGCCGCGACCGCCGCTACGGTGTAGCCGAGTTTTGCCAGTTGCCGCCGGAGATTGAGTGCGACGATGCGCTCGTCTTCGACCAACACCACGCGCGAAGCGTCCATGATGCGCTACTCCACGTCCGAAACGCGAAACCGTAGCTCAATCCGGGTCGGGTTGGCGCGGTTGATCGTCAGGTCTGCCTTGAGTTGTTCCGCCAGCAGCGTCACCAACTGCAGGCCCAAGGTCGAGCTTTCGGCAATATCGAGCCCGTCCGGCATGCCGGCGCCATCGTCGCTGACGGAAAGGACGACCCTGTCGTCTGGCTCGCTGAAGATATCAACCCGGATGGCGCCGGGCCTGTTTCCGGGAAAGGCATGCTTGAGAGCATTGGCGATCAGTTCGTTGACCACCAGCCCGCACGGAACCGCGGCATTGATCGGCAGGCGCACATGGGCGGCGTTGATGAACAGCGTGATCCGCCCGGGATCGATGCCATAGGCGGATATCAGGGTCGGAACCAGGTTGTCGAGGAAGCCGGCGAAATCCACCTGCACGAAATCGTTGGCTTCGTAGAGCATCTGGTGAATCAGGGCCATGGATTTGACCCGGTTCTGGCTTTCTCGCAGCAAACCGAGTGCGACCGCATCCTCGATGCCGGAGGATTGCAAATCCAGCAGGCTGTAGACGATTTGCAGGTTGTTCTTGACCCGGTGATGAATCTCACCCAACATGATTTCTTTTTCTTTTAGCGCGGCCTTGATGCGCTCTTCTTTCTGTTTCCGGTCCGAGATATCGGCGATCGCCGCCAGCACCATGGTGCCGTCCTCGGTGTCGATCGGGTTCAAAGCGACCTCGACGGGAAATTCGCTGCCGTCGCGCCTGACCGCATGCAGATCGCGCCCCGCGCCCATCGGCCGGGACTGCGGCGAGGCGAGAAACGCCGTCCGCATCCCCGGATGCCGGTCGTGATACCGCTCCGGCAAAAGCGTTTCCATCGGCCGGCCGATGAGCGTTTCGCGGGGATAGCCGAAGACCTGTTCCGCCTGGATGTTGACCATTTCGATGGTGCCCGAAGCATTGACCATCAGCATGGCGTACGGCGAGAACTCGATTATCCGTCTTGCCCGCTCCTCCAGACGTCTCTGCGCCGAAATATCACGGGTGACCTTGGCAAAGCCGACGACGCTGCCGCTTTGGTCCCGGATCGAATCCATAACAACTTGTGCGAAAAAGCGGCTACGATCTTTCCGGACTCGCCAGCCGTGCCATTCGGCACGGCCATTTGCTCGCGCGCTGACCAGTGCCTCCGCCGGTTTTCCGGTGCGACGGTCTTCTTCGGTAAAAAACAATGAGAAGTGGCGTCCGATGACTTCGTCGGCGGCGTAGCCCTTGATCGTCTGGGCGCCCGAGGTCCAGCTTGCGACGTTGCCATCCACGTCCAGCATGAAGACCGCCAGACCGGTGACGGCTTCGACGAGGCGTTGAACACTTAAATCTCTGGTCTGCGTCTGCGTCGGTTCAATGTTCATGGGTGGCCAATCCCTGTCCGCGGGGGCAACGTTCCCGCATTTTTCAGTGTGGCCGCAGGTTATGAATTGCGCAACGGTTATGTTTTAAATCATAAGAGAGGATCTGTAACTTTCGAATTCCGAAAAGAACCTTCACCCGGTGCGACCGCCCTGCGCCTTCCGCACGGCAGCGATATAGTCAGTCAGCGCCTCGTCCAGCCGATGGTGCATGAACGCCTGGAACGGCGCGACATCGCCGGCCAGGGAGCCCTGTTCGAGTGCGTCCAGATAGGTGTTGCGGTCCGCCGGCCGGACTGAAATCGGAACGTATCCCCAGCGGATCAGCAACAGGTTCATCAGCAGCCGCGCGGTCCGGCCATTGCCGTCGGCGAACGGGTGAATCGCCGCAAGCCGGAAATGCGCGTCGAACGCCGCTGCCGGTGCAGGTCCGGCGTGCTCGATCCGCCGACCAAGCTCCTGCATCAGGTCAGGGACCTGCTGCGGGTTCGGGAATACCACCGGCGATCCGGCAATTCGCCGCCGGTGGGCGCTGTAAACCCCCGCGATGTGAGGTTCGCTGCGCGCCACGATCCTCCGGTGCAGCTCCCGCACCACCGCCTCATTGATGGGTGTCGTCTGCGCAGCGAGTTCCCGCACCCAAAGCACGGCATCATAATGGTCGACGGCCTCAAGGTGGTCCTTCGGCTGCCCGTCGCCCGCGGGAACCCCGTGCTCGATGACCTCGGCAGTCTCCCGCAAGGTAAGCGAGTTGCCCTCGATTGCATTCGAGTTGTAGGTCAGTTCGATGTCGTAGTGCTTTTGCAGGTGCTGAAGGGCGCCGGGGGACAGCGGCCGCAGCTCCAGGAGCTGCTGCTTTTTCCGTGCGATCGGGGCCAATAGTGCGTCCATCTGTCCTACACTTCCTCTACCTGATCCACGCCCGGTAGCGATTTCAGCGCCTGCGCCAACCGGGGAGTCACGTTATACCCCCCCGGCAGCGCAATCTCCACGTCCTGTTCCGCGCCGATGCGTGGAACCAGTGTGACGCGGCCGCGGCCGCCGCTTTCGCGCGCCAGCACGTCGCGGATATGCGGCACCCCCGCACTTTCGTGTAGCCACACCCGTATCGACGCGCCGGCCGAGGCGGCGGCCTGGTCCAGCGGCACGACGTCCATAGCCGTGATCCGCACCGCCTCACCTTCGGTTTTCAATTCCGCCGTCACCAGCACGTTCGATCCCGATGCCAGCACCTCGCGGGAGCGGGCCAGGACCTCGCTGAAGCAGGTGACCTCAACCGATCCCGCGGCGTCGGAGATACGCACCCAGGCCATACGGCTGCCGGTGCGGGTGATCCGTTCCTTGGTCGCTACAACCGTGCCGGCCAGCTTCACCCGGCTGACGCCCGCGGCGGCGCGCGCCTCCACCTGCACCGACGACGTTACGCCGATGCGCCGCAGCGCCTGCGCGTATGCGTCCAGCGGATGCGCGGTGAGGTGGAAGCCGACGGCCTCGGCCTCGAACGCCAGCCGTTCCAGCGGCGGCCAGTCGGGAACGTCCGGCAGGCGCAACGGCTCCGGCTTGCTTGTTGCGCCACCGAACAAGCCGATCTGCCCGCTTTCTTTCTCCTGTTGATCTGCCTGGGATCTGCGAAGAATCGTTTCTGCACCGGCAAAGACACGGGCGCGGTTGGCATCCAGACGGTCGAAGGCGCCCGAGCGGGCAAGATTCTCGATCTGCATGCGGTTCAACTGCCGCGGATCCACCCGCGTTGCAAAATCCGCGAGATCGGCGAACGGCGTATCCCCGCGCGCAACGGCGACGGATTCCATCGCCGAGAAGCCGACTTTCTTCACCGCCGCCAGCGGATAACGAATTGCCAGCCGCCCGTCCTCCAGGCGCTCGACCGAGAAATCGGCCCCCGACCGGTTGATGTCGGGAGGCAGGATCTTGATCGATCCACGCTCGGCGTCCTGCTTCAATGCCGCCAACCGGTCGGTGTTGTTGATCGCAAGGCTCATGCAGGAGGCGAGGAACACCTCCGGGTGGTTCGCCTTCAGCCAGGCGGTTTGATACGCGATCAGCGCGTAGGCGGCGGCGTGCGATTTGTTGAAGCCGTAATCGGCAAACTTCGCCATCAGGTCGAAAACTTCAGTCGCTTTCGCCGGATCGATACCGCGTTTGATCGCGCCGTCCGTGAAGATCGCCCGTTGCGCTTCCATTTCCGCCGCGATCTTCTTGCCCATCGCGCGGCGCAGCAAATCGGCACCGCCGAGGCTGTAACCCGCCATCTTCTGGGCGATCTGCATCACCTGTTCCTGGTAGACCATGATGCCGTAGGTCTCGCCCAGGATTTCCGCCAGTTCGGGATGCGGCGGCTCCCACTTCTCGCCGTGCTTGCGCCGGCAGTAATCCGGGATGTTGGCCATCGGTCCGGGGCGATACAGCGCCACCGCGGCGATCAGGTCCTCGAAACGATCGGGCTTCATCTGCCGCAGGCAATCGCGCATGCCCTGGCCTTCCAACTGGAACACCCCGCCGGCATCGCCTTTTTGCAGCATCTCGTAGGTGCGCACATCGTCTAAAGGCAGCCGTTCCAGGTCGAACGGTATTTGCAGACCCTTCAGGAAATTCTCCGCGCGCCGCAGGATGGTCAGCGTGGTCAGGCCGAGGAAGTCGAATTTTACCAACCCCGCCTGTTCGACATATTTCATCGAATATTGCGTGACCAGGAAATCGGATTTCGGATCGCGATACAGCGGCACCAGTTCGACCAGGGGGCGGTCGCCGATGACGACACCGGCGGCATGGGTGGAGGCGTGGCGATACAGCCCCTCCACCCGCAGCGCGATTTCCATCAGGCGGCCGATGGCTTCGTCCTCGGTGCGCATGGCCTGCAGCTTCGGTTCGCCATCGACCGCCTGCTGCAAGGTTACCGGCTTGGCGGGATTGTTGGGGATCAGTTCCGCGACGCGATTGACGTGGCCGAACGACATGCCCAGCACCCGGCCGACATCGCGCACCGCTGCACGCGCCTGAAGCTTTCCAAATGTAATGATCTGCGCCACCCGGTCGCCGCCGTACTCGTTGCGCACATAGTCGATGACTCGGTCGCGGCCTTCCTGGCAGAAGTCGATATCGAAGTCGGGCATCGACACGCGTTCCGGGTTCAGGAACCGCTCGAACAGCAGGTTGAAGCGCAATGGATCGAGGTCGGTGATGGTCAGCGCCCAGGCGGCCACCGATCCGGCACCCGATCCGCGGCCGGGACCGACGGGAATGCCCTGGCCCTTGGACCATTGGATAAAGTCGGCGACGATCAGGAAGTAGCCGGAAAATCCCATCGAGGCGATGACCGACAACTCGTATTCCAACCGCTGAGCATACACCGCGCGCATCGCAGCGTCAGCGCCCACGGCGTCCATCCGGCGTTCCAGGCCCTCGACCGCCATGGCGCGGACGGTCTCCTCTTCGGAAGCGCCAGGGCGGACCTTCGGGCAGACCGGCAACAGCGGCTTTCGGGTTTCCGCCATGGCGGCGCAGCGGCGGGCGATAGCCAGGGTGTTGTCGCAGGCTTCCGGCAAGTCGGCGAACAGGGTCCGCATCATCGCCGCGGGCTTGAACCAGTGCTCCGGCGTGACGCGGCGGCGGTCCTGTTCGGACAGGGTGCGGCCCTCGGCGATGCACAGCAGGGCGTCGTGCGCCTCGTGCATGTCGGGTGTCGCGAAGTAGCAGTCGTTGGTGGCGGCCAGAGGAATGCCGCGCGCGTCGGCCAGGCCGATCAGGCCCGGCTCGATGGCGGCCTCGACCGGCAGGCCGTGGCGGTGCAGCTCTTGCACCACGCGACCGGCAAAGGCTTCGGACAGCGCGTCCAGAAGGCGTTCGGCTTCCGGCTTCTGGCCCTCCGCCAGCAGGCGGCCGATGGGGCCAGTGGTGCCGCCGGTCAGCAGCAGCAGCCCGGCCGCGTTCTCCCCGATGCGCTGGAACGGCAGTTGCGGCTTCAGGGTCGGGTCGGTTTCCAGGAAGCCGAACGACGACAGCCGCTGCAGGTTGGCCATCCCGGCGGCGTCCTGCGCCAGCAGCACCATCGGATCGGGCGGCAGGCGGGGGTTGTCGGTCCGCGCCAGGGACACCTGGCAGCCGATAATCGGCTGGATGCCCTTGCCGGAGCAGTACTGCGAGAATTCCAGCGCCCCGAACAGGTTGCCGGTATCGGTGATCGCCGCGGCCGGCATTTTCTCCGCCTTGGCCAGGGCGGCGATCTTGTCGGGCCGGATGGCGCCCTCGCTCAACGAGTAGGCGGAGTGCGTGCGGAGATGGATGAAATCGGCGTGCGGCATCCGTCCTTCTTATCAGCCCGCGGCGAGTCCGTGTACTATGGTTGCGCCCCGGCAGCAAAGTTCGTCGGGGCAACCCGACCACCTGGCGCGCGTTGCCGACAGTCAACAATCGCCCGACACAAAGGCGCGCCGAGATGCCTGACCAAAACCCGACGGTTGCAATCTCCTCACGGGCGCCGAAAGCCCCCGCCGAATCGCCGGAACAGCCCGCTCGCCGGCTTGCCTTGCTGACGCTTTCGCTGCTGGCCATGGTCGTCGGCGTCATCACCGGCTTCGGCGCGGTGGCGTTCCGGGACCTCATCGGCCTGGTGCATAACGCCGTGTTCCTTGGCAAGTATGCGTGGGCCTACGATTCCAGCCTGTTCACCCCGTTCAATCCTTGGGGACCCTACGTCATCCTGGTGCCGGTGCTCGGCGGCATCGTCGTCACCTGGCTGGTCTCGACTTTTGCCCCGGAGGCGAAGGGGCACGGCGTGCCGGAGGTGATGGACGCGATCTACTACAAGCAGGGCATCATCCGCCCCGTGGTGGCAGTGGTGAAATCGCTTGCTTCCGCCGTCGCCATCGGCACCGGCGCGGCCGTCGGGCGGGAAGGGCCGATCATCCAGATCGGCTCGGCTTTGGGGTCGACGCTGGGGCAGGTGATCCGGATGCAGGCCGGCCAGCGGATCACATTGGTCGCGGCCGGGGCAGGGGCGGGGATCGCGGCGACCTTCAACACCCCCATCGGCGGCGTGCTGTTCGCCACCGAGCTGATGCTGCCGGAGATCAGCGTCAACACCTTCCTGCCGGTCGCCCTCGCCACCGGCACGGCGACCTTCATCGGCCGCGTGTTCTTCGGCTCCCAGCCGGCGTTCAGTGTGCCGAACAACCTGGCGCCGATACCGAATGACCCGGGCGCGCTGGTGACCTTGCTGCTCTATGCCGTCCTGGGCGCGCTGGCGGGCGTTGCCGCCGCTTTGTTCATCCGCGGTCTGCACTGGCTCGAGGATGGGTTCGACCTGATCCCCTGGCGCTATCCCCGCCACATGCTCGGGATGGCGCTTGTCGGCGCCGGGATGTACGGGTTCTGGCTGACCTCCGGCCACTACTACATAGACGGCGTCGGCTACGATGCGATCCAGTCGATCCTGCAAGGCCGGCTCACGATGCCGCTGTTCCTGCTGATCCTGTTCGGCTCCAAGTTGCTGGCGACGTCCGTCAGCCTGGGGTCGGGGTCGTCGGGCGGCATCTTCTCGCCCTCGCTGTTCATGGGAGCGGCCTTGGGCGCGGCGTTCGCCACCGGCGTGCAGGCCATCTATCCCGGCGCCCCCGTCAGCCCCCCGGCTTTCGCCATGGTCGGCATGGGCGCGATGGTGGGCGGGGGCACCGGCGCGGCGATGACCGCCGTGACCATGATCTTCGAGATGACACTCGACTACAATATCGTCCTGCCGATGATCCTGGCCGTCGCCGTGGCGCTCGGCGTGCGGCGGATGCTGTCGGTCGAGAACATCTACACGATAAAACTGATGCGCCGCGGCCACCCGATCCCGAAGGCGCTGCACGCCAACATGTTCCTGGTGCGCAGCGCGGTGGAGATCATGGATCGCGACGTGCTGGTGCTCGACGAAGGCACTCTGTTCGCGACCTTCCTGAAGCTGGCCATGGTGCAGGGTGGTCTGCGGCATGTGGTGGTGACGCGGGACGGCACGGTTATCGGCGGTTTGCGGGTGAACACCGACCTGCGCCGGACCTTGGGCGTGGCCGCGGGAGACGTGCGACTGGGCGACCTGGCGAACCCGGCGTTCATCATCGTGCGGGAAGCCGAGGTCGCCTTCGACGTCATCACCGCGATGTGGAATCGCAAGGCCAACATGGCGATCGTCGTCAGCCAGGAGGGTGGAACGGAACACGTGCTCGGTGTGATCACCAAGGAGCATGTTGCGGACACCGTCGCGCGCAGCGTCCAGATCTATCCGGGTTGACGGGCAAGTTGCCTGTTAGCCGGACGGAGCCGGATTGACCACCGGCCTCAGCCCGGCACGCCGTTCATGTCGTACAGGTCAGCTTCCGTCATTACATCATGGCCTTCGAGTCTGGCGGCACTGGCCATGCTGATGATCTGAAGGTCATGTCGGAGGCTATTCCGCCCGGCGCTATCGGCCTGTTAAGCACCTGTAATACCCAAGCAGCTCCGGTCGGCATCCACGCCTTCTGGTTGCGCGACCAAAGCGTGGATGGCGGGCCTTCGCCCGCCACGATTACGCGGATCGGTGAGCAGCCGATTCCGCCTCAGCGATTACGGACAAATATACCCCGTCCCCGACGGCGCCTTGAAGCATCCGACCGATTCCGGGAACACGTGCCGAGGCAGCCACAACACGACCTCCGGCAGGAAAATCGTCAGCGCGATGGCAGCAAAGAAAATCACGTAGATCGGCAGGCTGGCCCGCAACGCCGCGGCAAACCGGACGCCGAGGAACTTCGACGCCATCAGCAGAGCCAGCCCGTAGGGCGGCGTGATCAGCCCGAACGCCAAGGTAACGATCAGCACCACGCCCATATGGACCGGGTTGATCGAGGCTTGATCGGTCAGCATGTTGACCACCGGCATGAAGATGATGATCGCCGGAACCGGCTCGATGAAATCGCCGACGATGACGAAAACCACCACCAGCGCGAACATTGTCTTGTAGGCGCTGTCGCCCGCGAAGGCGCCGATCCAGCCGGATACGACGATCGGGCCGCGCAGATAGGCCAGGACCCAGCCGAACGCCGAGGCCGCTGCGATGGTGATCAGCGGCAGCGAGTAGACCAGGCCCGCCGTCATGAAGTCATACGGCACTTGCCTGAGATGCGCCGGGTTCAGGCAGGGAATGACGACCAGCAGGATATAGCCGACGGCGATGACTCCGGCCTCGGTCGGGGTGAACCAGCCGGTCAGGATGCCGCCCAGCAGGATGATCGGGATCATCATCGGCAACGCGGCGGCCTGCCCGGCGGAAACCAGGCGGCCGAACGTCGCCCGCGGACGCTGCAAGCCGCGCGGGCCGAAGAAGTAGCAATACACCATCAGCCCGAAGCCGATGAACAACCCGGGCGCGATGCCACCCAGGAACAGCCCGGCGATCGAGACATTGCCGATGGCGCCATACACCACCGCCATGATCGAGGGCGGCACCAGCGCAGCGATGGTGGACGCGGCGGCGATCAGCGCCGCGGTGAACTCCGGCCGGTAGCCTTCGCGCGCCATCGGCTTGGCCATGGTGCGCGACAGCACCGCCACATCGGCGGACGACGATCCGGACATGCCGGAAAAGAACATCGAGAACACCGTCGTCACCTGCGCCAAACCGCCGCGCACGTGCCCCACCAGCGCCTGCGATAGTTCGGCGATGCGAATGACGACGTTGGCCGAGGTCATCAACTCGCCCACCAGCAGGAAGAACGGAATCGCCATCAGCGCTTCGGAGTCGATGCCGTTGAACAACTGCGCCATCATCGATTGCAGCGTGATCGGGGTGAACGCCGTGCCCACAAGCACGCCCGCGATCAGCGCGAACGCCACCGGGACACCCAGGTAACCGAGTGCCAGGAACAGCGACGTCATCAGCCCCAGCAGCAGCCCGTTCGACATCATCACAGGCCGGCGTCTCGCACTGCGCCGTCGCCCACGGGCGCGGTAAATCCGTTGCGCAGTCCGTTGACGATCTGCTCCAGCGAAAACAGCGCGACCAGCGCGCCGCACAGCGGGATACCGAGATACAGATAAGACATCGGCAGCATCGACGGCATTCGGAAGCTGCCCAGTCCGGTCAGGACATTCTGCCAACCGAACCAGACCATGCCGAGTCCGACGAGAAGCACGACGGATCGGTTGAAAACCTCGAAGAAACGGCGCGGGGCGCCGGTCATCTTCTCAGTCAGTGCCGACAGGAACAGATGATCGTTCCGCCGTGTCGCCACCGCGCTGCCGACAAAAACGCCATAGGTGAAGAATGTCGATGTCACCTCTTGCAGCCAAAGCAGCGGATGCCCGGATTCGCGCGTCGCAACGTCGAGCAGGGTTGAGAGCGTGAACCCGGTCAGGCAGACGCCGCACAGGACCATCAGCACGCGCTCAAGCGGGTCGAGGGCGCGCCATTTCATATGACGGTCCGCCTCCAGGACCAGCGGCGCGGCCATTATTGAACCGCGCGGCAGATTTCCAGCACCTTGACCGCATGCGGACCGAGACTGGCCGCGATCTTGTCCTGCAGCGGCTCCGCCAACTTGATGAACCCCGTCTTATCGACGTCGGAAACGAACCGCACGCCGAGCTTTTGCAGCTTGGCCCGCGATTTGGCTTCCAGCGCGACGGCCTGCGCCGGCTCCTTCGTTGCTACTTCGTCAGCCGCGGCCTCGACCCAGCGTTTTTGTTCGGCGGTCAGCGAATCCCATAGCTTGCCGCTGATCCACAGCAGATTCGCGTTCGCCTCATGCCCGGTCAGCGACATGATCGGCGCGACTTCGTAATGCTTGTTGGTGTCGTAGACGTTGATGCCGTTCTCGGCCATGTCCACGACACCCGTCTGTAAGCTTGTATAGACACTGCCGAACGGCATGTGCACGGTCTGGGCTCCATACGCCGGGAACATCGCGTCTTCCGTCGGGGTCGCCTGCACACGGATCTTGAGGTTTTTCACGTCCTCGACAGTGTGAATCTCCTTCTTTCCGTACAGGTCGCGCAGCCCCAGCGTCAACGGTGCCAGGAAATGCGCGTTCGTCACCGTCTCTGAAAACATCTCCCGCAGCGCCGCGACCAGCCGGGGATCCGCCAGCGCGCGCACGAGGTGGTCTTCCGACCGGAACAGGTAGTGGATCGACAGCACACCCGATTCCGGAGAAATCGTGGCGGCGTTGGCGGAGGAACTGAAGATGAAGTCGATGTCGCCGGTGCGGATTTTTTGCAGCATCTGCGGCTCCTGGCCAAGCTGCGCGCCGGGGAACTGGTCGATCTCCATCGTGCCGTGACTGAGTTCCGACAGCCTGGCGGCGAACATATCGGCGCCGATGCCGTATCCCGTGGTGTGCGGCTGGTCGTAGCCCAGGCTGTAGTGCGTTGGGTCCGCCGCGCGGGCGGGCGCAACGGCTATGATCGCGCCGCATAACAGCAGCGCGCTTGAAAAGGCTGCCCGGATGCGGTCTGCCTGCATGATGCTCCTCCCCATGGTCCCGCCTGCTTGGTGCGGCGGTTCGATGGGGAGCGTAGCGGCGAGAGGCGTCCTCGTCCACGCGAGGGCGCCTCAAATACCTATAACCATTTCGGATATGTCGTTCAGGGCTCCGGCATGCGGAGCAAAAGGCGGCGGCTTCAGGTCGAGGAAGCAACGGACCAGGAGCCGATGGGCCCCTGGTCCACGTTTGGTCGTTAGAACGTCACAACGGCGTCTGCGCCGAAGGTGAAGCTGTTGGCACCACCCTTGTTGCCAGCCCCGGTAACATAGTTCTGGTTGAAGGGATTGTTTGATGTTAGCGCATGATCCCACCGTACTTCCGGCCGGAGCAGCAGGCTTGTGACAACCGGCAGCGTCGGCTTGTAGGTGACGCCGAGGGTCAACGCGCCATAGGTCGTGTTGCCGCCCGGTGCAGCGTAGACATTGGAGATCGGCGTCAGACCCTGGGCGACCCGGACCGGATCGTTGTTGCCCGAATATGCGGCGACGAAGAAGTTGTTGTCGTCGCGCCAGACTTCAAGCCGGCCATTCAGGGTCAGCGTATCGGTCAGCGTATAGGAGGCGTATTGCGCCGCACCGAACGCGTTCACGGGCTTGTTCGCGATGCCGTAGGAATCACGCGCCCAGTTGAACTCAGTCGTCAAGGTCAAGGCGTCGCTGTACTTGTAGGTGATCACCGCGTCGTTAAACGACCGCCAGGTGCCATTCGCGTTGAACGTGGGCAGCCCGACGGCAGAGGCATTGGTTGACAGGGCGCGCGTGGACTGTTCGGGGCCGAGATGGCTCAGCGCCAGGATCGTCAGGGCGCCGTCATACAGGGTCAGGTTGAAGCCGCCGATGCCGCCGACGGCACCGTTATTTTCACCCAACGGCCCCCAGGTAGTATTGGTGCCGGTATCGACGCCTGCATACAGGTCCACCATTCCCGTTAGATGCGTAACGGTCAAAGCGCCGGTATGCTCGTACGGCAGGCCATACTGGAAGATGTATGAGTGTGAGTAGAACGGATTGGTAACCGGATTGATCGTTTCATACCCGAGCGGCGTCGCATACTGGCCGACCTTGATGTCCATGCCGCCCGCGGTGGGGAAGGGCACGTGGCCCTGCACGTTCGCCTCAACGAGGTCGAACTGATAACGGTCACCCGGCAGGGCGTTATTGAACTGGCCCAGATACTGCGTAAAGCGCGCGTCCGAACCGTACATGAACTGGACCTTGAAGCCCCACTGGTAATCCGGGTTCTTCGGATCCAGCGGCTTTTCGGCGGTCAGCAGAAGCTGATTCAACTGCGCCTGGTTGCTGTGATCGGTGAACGCCTGGCCCCAGTTCAAACCGGTGCTCGGCCGGAACGGGTTGAAGATCACGCCGGCGTCCAACTGCGCCGATAGGTGGATGCCGTCGATCCAGAAACCGGGCGGCGGGGCATCGGCGGCGGGTGTCGGCGCTGGTGCGGTGGTGGTCGCGGCGGGCGCGGGCGCAGTGGGCGCGGGCGTCTGAGCGTAGGCCGCACCGAACGTCGCCATCGTTGCTGTCGCAGCAAAGCAGGCGCCTTGCCAGAGCATTTTTGAACTCATCTGTCTTCCATCCTTATTAGCGGATAAGGCCCGCATTGCCCTGAGCGCCACTTTATGGCTTTTCGGTTACAAGGGGGTGTTGTTCTTGCAACACAGGCAAAAAAAGGGCGCCCCGCCTGCGCGGGGCGCCCGATCTTTTGCAGCCTTACAACACTTGCTCGCCGTGAAGAACGATATCCAGTCCTTCGCGCTCTTCTTCCGCGTCGACCCGCAGGCCGACAAGCGCCTTGGTCACCATGAGCAGGATAAATGTCATGACAGCGCTGTAGACGAGTGTGGAGCACACGCCGATCGCCTGCAGCTTGAGCTGGTCAAGACCGCCGGGGCTGCCGTCCGGGCTGGCGTCCGTGGCGGACAGCGGCCCGTAGGAGAACACGCCGGTCAGCAGCGCACCGACGATACCGCCGATACAGTGCACACCGAACGCGTCGAGGCTATCGTCGTAGCCTAGCATGTGCTTCAGGCTGGTCGCGGACCAGAAGCAGATAACGCCGGCGGCGACGCCGATGACGATCGAACCGCCGGGAAGCACGAAACCCGAAGCCGGGGTAATCGCAACGAGGCCGGCAACCGCACCGGAAATCGCGCCGAGCACCGAGGGCTTGCCCTTGGTGATCCACTCCGCGAACATCCAGCCCAGGGCCGCGGCGGCGGTGGCGATCTGCGTGACCGTCATGGCCATGCCCGCACGGCCGTTGGCGGCAGTGGCGGAACCCGCATTGAACCCGAACCAGCCAACCCACAGCAGCGATGCACCGATCACCGCGTACGCCAGGTTATACGGCGCCATATTGTCGCTGCCGTAGCCGACGCGCTTGCCAAGTACCAAAGCGCAGACCAGGCCGGCGATGCCGGCGTTGATGTGCACGACGGTGCCGCCCGCGAAGTCGAGAACGCCCAATTGGTTGGCCCAGCCGGAAGGCGCCCAAACCCAGTGCGCTATCGGCGAGTAAACCAGCAGGGACCACAGCGTGATAAAGATGCACAGCGCAGAGAACTTCATGCGATCCGCGAACGCACCACAGATCAGTGCCGGCGTGATGATCGCGAAGGTCATCTGGAACATCATGTAGACGGTCTCGGGGATCGTCGTGGACATGTCCGCGACGTCCTTGATGCCCGAGGCCAGCACGAAGGCCTGGGTATCGTTACCCTTGGCGATAAAGCCGCCGATGTTGTTCAGCAGAATGCGGGAGAAATCGCCGAAGTAGGCGTTCCCGGTGGTGAAGGCGATGCTGTAGCCGGCAACTGTCCAGACGATCGTCACGATGCAGGTGATCGCGAAGGACTGCATCATGGTCGCCAGCACGTTCTTCTTACGCACCATACCGGCATAGAACAGCGCCAGCCCCGGAATGGTCATCAACAACACGAGCGCGGTGCTGCTCAGCATCCATGCGGTATCGCCGGAATCGAGTTTGGGAGGCGCCGCGGCAGCCGCAGCGGCCGCTGCCGCGGCGGGTGCCGCGGCATCGTCGGCGAAGGCAGGCAGGGCGAGCAACAGAGCGGGCAGCAAGAGCGCGCTCAGTCCCCACACATTGAGGGGCTTCTTCATAGTCCAGTTTCCCTATGCTTCTTGTTCAGAGTGCTTCGCTGTCGAGTTCGCCGGTGCGAATCCGCTGCGCGCGTTCGATATCCATGACGAAAATCTTGCCATCGCCGATCTTGCCGGTATGCGCGGCTTTGGTGATGGCCTCGATGACCTGGTCGGTCAGGTCGTCGGGCACGACGACCTCGATTTTGATCTTGGGCAGGAAGCTGACGTGATATTCCGCTCCGCGGTAGATCTCCGTCTGTCCCTTCTGACGGCCAAAGCCTTTCACTTCCGATACCGTCAGGCCTTGCACGCCAAGCGGGGTCAGGGCCTCCCGGACGTCGTCCAGCTTGAAGGGCTTGATAATGGCCATGATGAGTTTCATCTCGCCCGGTCCTCCGATTTCACAATGTTGTTGGGGTAAGGGTGCATGCGCGAAATCCTGTCTTGCCGTTCCGTCGCGCCGCCACGATCAGCAACGGCAGACGCGATACGTACACTTCCAACAATCGTGCCAACCGGCCTCTTCGGGGCCGGGAAGCGGATTATGCGTTCGGCTCCGGGGTGCGGCTGATGATGATGCACATTTAATTGGCAGTTGCCCGTTCAGCTTCCTGGATTCGTTGAGAGAGAAACCAATAGATGCTTTACCGGAATGCAATCCGGGCGGCGCGGGACTGCGTCGGATCGGGCGGGAATCCTTTCTTGCGGCTCCGGTCCCGGGTTAGGCTGCAACCGCCGGGTGCTGCTTCCCGGTCCAGTTCAACGCGACGACGCCAAGATGCGAAAAAGCCAAGTTGTTGAACTCTCTGCCGAGCACGATCTTTTGGCGCATCAGATCGTCCACGCTGCGTTCGCCGTCCATACGGCACTCGGGCCGGGACTGCTGGAGTCCGTATACGAGCAATGCCTGGTCCATGAACTGGAAGCCCGTGGACCCGGACGGCCGCGGCGAGCCACAGCGCCGACTGGTCCACGACGCGCTCGTAACGGCCCGTTCCGGCATGAAAAAACCCCGCCGTGCGACACGGCGGGGTTCGTTTCTCGGCGTTGCGGTCTGATCAGACCGAGTAGTACATTTCGAACTCGACCGGGTGCGGCGTGTGCTCGAAACGATACACCTCAGACCATTTCAGTTCGATATAGCTCTCGATCTGATCGGTGCTGAACACGCCGCCTTCCAGCAGGAATTCGTGGTCCGCAGCCAGCGCGCCCAGCGCTTCGCGCAGGCTGCCGCACACCGTCGGGATGCCGGCGAGTTCTTCCGGAGGCAGGTCGTACAGGTCTTTGTCCATCGGGTCGCCCGGATGGATCTTGTTCTTGATCCCGTCCAGCGCCGCCATGGTGATGGCGGAGAACGCCAGGTACGGATTGGCGGCCGGATCGGGGAAGCGCACTTCGACGCGCTTGGCCTTCGGGTTGGTCGCATACGGTATACGACATGACGCCGAGCGATTCCGCGCGGAGTAGGCCAGCAGCACCGGCGCCTCGAAGCCCGGAATCAGCCGCTTGTAGCTGTTCGTCGAGGGGTTGGAGAACGCGTTGATCGCCTTGGCGTGCTTGATGATGCCGCCGATGGCATACAGGCAGGTCTCCGACAGATCGGCGTAGCCGTTGCCGGCGAACAGCGGCTTGCCGGCCTTCCAGATCGAGATATGCGTATGCATGCCCGAGCCGTTGTCGCCGTAGATCGGCTTCGGCATGAACGTCGCCGTCTTGCCGTAGCTGTGCGCCACGTTGTGCACCACATACTTGTAGATCTGCATCTGGTCGGCCATCTCTGTCAGCGGGCCGAACTTGTTGCCGAGCTCATGCTGCGACTGCGCGACTTCGTGGTGGTGCTTTTCGATCGTCAGGCCCATTTCGCCCATCGTCGAGAGCATTTCGGCGCGCAGGTCGCTGTCGCCATCGACCGGCGGAACCGGGAAGTAGCCGCCCTTGATCGCCGGGCGGTGGCCCATGTTGCCTTCCGGATAGTCCTTCAGCGAGGATTGCGGACCTTCGACGCTATCAACCTGATAGGTCGCGTAATTGCCGCCGGTGCCGAACTTCACGCTGTCGAATACGAAGAATTCGGCCTCGGGGCCGATGAAAACGGTGTCGCCGATGCCGCTGGACTTGACGTAGGCCTCACACAGCTTGGCGGTCGCGCGCGGATCGCGCGCATAGAACTGGCCCGTGGACGGCTCGACGATATCGCAGAACACGATCAGGCTCGGCTTGGCGGCGAACGGGTCCATGACCGCGGTCGACGGGTCCGGCATCAGGATCATGTCGCTTTCGTTGATCGCTTTCCAGCCGGCGATTGAGGAGCCGTCGAACATGATGCCGTCGCGGAACGCGTCCTCGTCCATTGTCGAGACATGCTGGGCAGTGTGCTGCCACTTGCCGCGGGGATCGGTGAACCGGAGATCCACATATTCCACGGAATTATCGCTGATCAGCTTGAGCACCTTGCTCACATCGCCGCTCGAAGCGTCACTTGCCGGCTTCTTCGCCATCCTGATTTCCCCGTTGCCAATCTGGTCGCCGCAAAACCCTGCCCGTCACCCGGACGTGGCGGGACGCGGCCAATCGAAGCCCCGCACCACGCGGAACTCCATGAGCCGGCCTTCTGTTAGAGTATCCGCCGAAGGCCGGAAGCGGATGCGGAATGGGTGTGTGTTTAACCTTGCCTGCGGAGTCAAGCTGTTCGCCGTGCAGAACGGCGAACAGCAGGCAGGCGTTAGATCGCGTCCTCCCCCCGTTCGCCGGTACGGATACGGATCACTTCCTCGACTGAAGAGATAAATATTTTCCCGTCGCCGATGCGCCCGGTCCGGGCCGCATTGACGATAGCCTCGACGGCGCGCTCAACGACGCCATCCTCGCAGATGACCTCGATCTTCACCTTCGGCAGAAAATCAACCACATACTCGGCGCCCCGATAAAGCTCGGTATGGCCTTTCTGCCGGCCGAAGCCCTTGGCCTCGACCACGGTAATGCCTTGCAGCCCAACCTCGTGAAGCGCTTCCTTCACCTCATCGAGTTTGAACGGCTTGATGACAGCTTCGATCTTCTTCATGTCCATCAAGCCCGGGGTTGGCCGGGCCTCCCACAATGTTCACGCTGCCCGTAACGCTACTGAGGTTTCAGCGGCATGAACAGCACCCTAGGTTTGCATGTGGCGTGCCAAGCAGCAACGATGAAGGTGAGGTTGGATCCCCCTCGGCGATTGAATCGCCGGGACGGGGGGATTGCAGGCAAAGGCCGCGAAAGTGATGCAGCGGGAGCAAGCGGCGCCCGGCGAATGACAGAGTGCCTGCTTCTTGCGCAGTGGAAACAGATGCAAACCGCCCGTTTTTTATGCAGCCGATGGGGTAAATCTATACGAGCGATCCGCGCTTCGTGCCCTTTCCAACTCGATCGCCCGGCGATATTCCCGCATTCACCATTTGCAGCCAGGATGGAGCGCGAAACTGATGCGTAGCGCCAACAGCTATCTAGGGTCTATCGGCACCACCATCTTCACGGTGATGTCCGCCCTTGCCACCGAGCACCGCTCGATCAACCTCGGCCAGGGCTTCCCGGACACCGAGGGGCCGCGCGACGTGGTGCAGGTCGCGGCCGACGCGCTGCTGGACGGGCGCAACCAGTACCCGCCCATGCCGGGCGTGCCGGAGCTGCGCCAGGCCGTCGCCGCGGCGAACCGGCGCTTCTATGGCCTGGACATCGAATGGGCGAAACAGGTCACCGTCACCTCCGGCGCCACCGAAGCGATCACCGCCTGCCTGATGGCCGTGCTCGACCCCGGCGATGAAGTCGTGCTGATCGAGCCGCTGTACGATACCTATGTGCCGGTGGTGCGGATGCTCGGCGCGATCCCCCGCATCGTCCGCCTGGCGCCGCCGCTCTGGGACCTGCCGCGCGAGCAGCTTGCCGGCGCGTTTGGAGCGAAGACCAAGGCGATCCTGTTCAACTCGCCGATGAACCCGTGCGGCAAGGTGTTCACGGCGCAGGAGCTGGGCTTCATCGCGGGCCTGGTCGAGCGGCACGACAGCTATGCGATCTGCGACGAGGTGTATGAGCACCTGACCTTTGACGGCACCCGCCACATTCCGCTGATGACCTTGCCCGGGATGGCCGATCGGACGATGCGCATCGGCAGTGCCGGCAAGACGTTTTCCCTGACCGGCTGGAAAGTCGGCTACATCACCGCAAGCGCCGCGCTGACGCCGCTGGTGCAGAAGGCGCATCAGAACCTGACCTTCACCACGCCGCCGAACCTGCAGCGGGCGGTCGCCGTCGGCCTCGCCAAGGACGATGTGTATTTTGGCTCGCTCGCAGGCAGCCTGCAGGCGCGGCGGGATCAGTTGGCCGAGGGGCTGGCGTCAATCGGGCTGACGGTGCTGCCGACGCGGGGCACGTATTTCATCACCACCGATTTCGCGCCCTTGGGCTACAACGGCGACGACGTGTCGTTCTGCCGGCACATTACCGAGAAGGCGGGGGTAACGGCGATCCCGGTATCGGCGTTTTATGACGAGCCGGATGCGCCGGATCATTACGCCCGCTTCGCGTTCTGCAAGAAGTCCGAGGTGCTGGAGGAGGCGATCACGCGGCTGCGGCGGCATTTTGGCGGGTGAGCGCGGCGGGCACCGTTGGTATATGCGGTGCGGGAAAGCGCCTCGGTCCGTTTTCGCTGCGGCCGGGCACGGTTGCCTCCAACCGTCATGGCGGGCGCAGGCCCGCCATCCACGCCTTCGTTTTGCAACGCGACATACACCGGCCGTGGCGGCCTCTGCCGGCAAGCGGGAGCCAAAAGCTGTCAGGCCGCTCAATTCACCCCGCCCCGCGCCGCCACCGGCCACAGGCATTCCACCCGGCCGCCGCGCACGCCGACATACCAGTCGAACTTGTCAACCGTCGGGTCGCAGTGCCCCGGCACCAGTCTCAGTTTCTCTCCGAGCCGAGGCGCCGCGGTTTCGCTGCCGACTGCCAGCTTGCCGTGCTCGTCCGAGGCGCCGACGTACTGGATATCCGACCGCTGCCACACCGTCGGCATACCCGAATCCACCGCCAGCGACTTCAACCCCGCGTCCAGCACCGCCACACCCGGCTTGCTCGCGCTCATCACCGAGGCCAGCACGAACAGCGCGTGCCGGAATGTGCTGACGGGGGCGCCCGCTGCGTCCAGGTTGCGAGCGTAGTCGGCGTCCATGAACACGTAGCTGCCCGCCTGCATCTCGTTGTAGACGCCGGACTGCGATTCGATTTCGAACGTGCCGGTCCCGGCGCCGCCGACGATCGCGCAATCAAGTCCCTGCTGGCGAAGCTGCTCGATCGTCCGGCGAGACGCTGCCACAGCGCCGCCTATCAGGGTCCGCCGTTCCTCAGGGGTGCGCTTGTGCTGGGCGCTGCCGTGATAGGCCTGCAAGCCGCCGAAGATCAGGTGCTTCGAGCCGGCGATGCGCGTCGCCAGCGCCACCGCCTCCGGACCGGGCTGAACGCCGCAGCGGCCGGCGCCGACATCGATCTCAACCAGCACCGTCATGCGGATGCCGGCATCGGCGGCGGCGGTCTCGACCGCGGCGACCTGTTCGGCGGCATCGGCGCAGACCGCGACCTTGGCGATGCGGGCGAGGGCGCAGAGGCGCGCCAGCTTGGCCGCTCCGACGATCTCGTTGCTGACCAGGATGTCGGGTATGCCGCCCCAGGCCAGCACCTCCGCCTCGGCCACCTTCTGCACGCAGTTGCCGACGGCGCCGCGGGCGATCTGCAGCTTCGCGATCACCGGCGATTTGTGGGTCTTGGCGTGCGCCCGCAGTTTCACGCCGGTGGGTGCCAGCAGCCGGGCCATGGTGTCGAGGTTGAACTCGAACGCATCGAGGTCGATGACCAGGGCAGGGGTGTCGATCTCGTCCTCACGCATGCCGGGTATGGCGGGGGGTGATTGTAGCATGGGCAGGGTCCTTCAGCGGAAGCCGGAGTGTTGCCGGTCGGACGAAAAACGGCAACCGGCGTTAACCGGCTATTAAGGATTAAGGCGCTATCGTTTAACAACGTCAGCCGCTATTAAAGCATCCTTTAACAAGGCGCCCCGATGCCCGCATCGTACCCGACCCGCGTAGGCCGCTACGAAACCACCTCCGTCGCCGGGGAAAACGTGCGCGCCTACATCCCGTTGCCCCTGCCGCCGAACCCGCCGGTCGATCTGACCGGCCAGCAGGCCGCATTGGAACTGGCCAACCAGACCCTCGGGCGCCTGGACGGCATCGCCTCCGTGCTGCCCGATCCGTCCCTGTTCCTGTATATCTATATCCGCAAGGAAGCGCTGCTGTCCTCGCAGATCGAGGGCACCCAATCCTCCCTGTCCGACCTGCTGCTGTTCGAAGCCGAGGAAGCCCCCGGCGTGCCGATAGACGACACCCGCGAGGTGTCGAACTACGTCGCCGCGATGGATCACGGGCTGCGCCGGTTGCGCGAGGATTTTCCCCTGTCGCTCCGGCTGATCAGTGAGATCCACGCCATCCTGCTGGCGAAAGGCCGCGGCCAGGACAAGGATCCCGGCGAATTCCGCCGCAGCCAGAACTGGATTGGCGGCACCCGTCCGGGTACTGCGCTGTTCGTGCCGCCGCCGCCGCATGAAGTCATGGCCTGCCTGGGGGAGCTGGAAACGTTCATCCATGCCAGCACACCCGACCTGCCGCTGCTGGTGAAAGCGGCGCTGGTGCATGTCCAGTTCGAGACCATCCACCCTTTTCTTGACGGCAACGGACGCCTCGGCCGCCTGCTGATCACCTTCCTGCTCTGTGAGCGCGGGGTGCTGCGCGAGCCGCTGCTGTATCTCAGCCTGTTCTTCAAGCAGAACAGGACCGCCTACTACGCGCACCTGCAGGCCGTGCGCGAATACGGCGCCTGGGAAGTCTGGCTCGACTTCTTCCTGCGCGGCGTCACCGAAACCGCGCGGCAAGGCATCCAGACGGCGCAAAGCCTGTTGCGGCTGTTCGGCAACGATCGCGCCCGGGTCGAGCAGCTCGGCCGCCCGGCGGCAACCGCGCTGCGCCTGCACCAGTTTCTCCAGCGCCGGGCTTTGACGACGATACAGGATGCGTCGCGCCACCTCGGCCTTTCGCAGCCGACGGTGACCAGCGCGCTGGCGCATCTGCAAGGCCTGGGCATCGTCCGGGAAACCACCGGCCGCCAGCGCGGCAGGGTATTCGTCTACGGCGCGTTCCTGGACTTGCTGAGCGAAGGCACCGATCCGCTGCCGCGATAACGCAAGCCGGTTTGCGCGCCGAGCCGCCCGCGCTAGGCTGATCCGCCAACAACGGGGGAAATCAGGCCATGTGGGAACCGAACCAGCGCTACCCGGATGCGTCCGTCCACGTGCTCGACTCCAGCTTCAACGCGCTGCGCCTGCCGGCCGCGTCCGTGGAACGCCTGGCGACGGGCTGCCGCTGGTCCGAGGGCCCGGTGTATTTCGGCGACGGCCGCTATCTGCTCTGGAGCGACATCCCCAACGACCGCATCCTGAAATGGGAGGAGGAAACCGGCACCGTCAGCGTGTTCCGCAAAACCTCCTGGAACGCCAACGGCAACACCCGCGATCGCCAGGGGCGCTTGATCACCTGCGAGCACCGCGGGCGCCGCGTCACCCGCACCGAGTACGACGGCGCCATCACCGTGCTGATCGACAGCCACCAGGGCAGGCGGCTGAACTCGCCCAACGACGTGGTGGTGAAATCGGACGGCTCGATCTGGTTCACCGATCCGCTGTTCGGCATCAGCGGCTACTACGAAGGCGAGAAGGCGGACTCCGAGCTGCCCGCCGCGGTGTGGCGCATCGATGGCCAAACCGGCGAGGCCTCGATCATGGCGGATGAGATCGAGGGCCCGAACGGGCTGGCGTTTTCGCCGGATGAATCGATCCTTTACGTCGTCGCCTCGCGCGCGTCGCCGAACCGCCTGATCCGCGCGTTCGATGTGGCCGACGGCGGCCGCAAGCTGACCGGCAACCGGGTGTTCATCGATGCCGGTCCGGGAACGCCGGACGGTTTCCGTGTCGATATCGATGGCAACCTGTGGTGCGGCTGGGGCATGGGTAACGAAGAACTGGACGGCGTGAGGGTGTTCGACCGGAACGGCTCACCGATTGGGCATATCGTGTTGCCCGAACGCTGCGCCAATGTGTGTTTCGGCGGCCGCTTCCGCAACCGGCTGTTCATGGCAGCCAGCCACGGCCTGTATGCGCTCTACGTCAACACGCAGGGTGTCGCCGGTGGGTGACGGATGCATGCGCGTCATGATCACGCGATGGATTCCCCAGCCGATGGCGCAGCAGACCAGCAGGATGGCGCCCCATACCGCGGCTGACTCCCACTGTCCGTCCTCCAGCCGGCTGAGCGACATCCCGGCCATTTTCGCCGGGTAAATATGCAGCGGCGCCCAGACGAAGGCGGACGCCACGTTGGCCATCACGAAGCGCCGCCGACACATGCCGGCCATGCCGGCGACCAGCGGCACGGTGGAGCGCAGTATCGGCACGAACCGGCACAGCGCCACGCTATAGGTGCCATAGCGCTCGAAAAAATGCGCCGCATTGGCCATCAGCGCCGGGCGGCGGTTGAACGGCCACACTCCGCAGAGCCGAACGCTGAACCGGCCGCCGAACCAGAACGACACGAAATCGCCGATGACCGCGCCGATGATGGACAAAGCGAGCAACGGGACCATCGGCTGGCCGGCCATCGCCGCCGCCCCCGCGACCGCCATCAGTATCGGCGTACCGGGTATCAGGATACCCAGCACCGCCACTGCCTCGATGATCGCGGCAAGGAAAACCGCGGCCATGGCACCGGCGGGATACAGAGCAACCAGATCGACGGCGGCATTGATCCAGGACCACATGAGGTTGATACGTCTCTCCCGTTTCGAAAGGTAACAACTAATATGGCGGGTTCCGTCGCAAAAAGGAAGCAACAACACCGGGCGACATGCCATGGCCGCGGCGCGATCCGGTTGCTCCTTTACCGGAAAAAGTCCAGGAGCGCGGCCGGTTTGCTGACCGATCCGGGACCACGTTGCAGCGCAGCATTAAAAAACCTTTGGAATTGACCCGGTCCCGCCGTGCGTGTTTAAAGATTATTCGTTGATAACGCAGGATGTTGGACAGAAAATCCGCACAGAACCTTCCTGTACGATGACAGGACGGACATGTTACTCCGAGGTTTGCCGCCCGCTTCAAGTCCTGGTGACTTGCCGCCCGGGTTCCCCGGCCGAATATGCCGCCCTGGCCGATGGGGCCGATTGACAGCAATCGGTGCAGTGCGGTTGATCCGGGTCCGAACGATCGCGACCATAACCAGGAGTGACGACGCATGCGCTATCGCAATGCGGTGATTGCAGCAGCTTTCCTCGCGACCCCGGTCGCGGCGATCGCGCAGCCGATAAACGGCCTCTATGTCGGGGCCGGCGCTGGCCTGCATGCCCCGATCAATCCCAACGTCACGCCCTATGGTCCGGGATTCGGCACCGGCAGTCTGGAACTGAACCAGGACTACGGCTTCAACTCGAATCTCGCCCTCGGTTACGCCATTGGCAACGGGTTCCGCTTCGAGGTCGAAGGCGACTTCATGCGCAGCGGCGTGAACCAGTTGCGCGGGACGCCGTTCCCGACGGCCAGCAACGGGACCGTCCGCACCTGGGGCGTCATGGCCAACGCGATGTTCGATCTCGATGTCGGTTCGCCTTGGGTCTACCCGTATCTCGGCGTCGGCGCAGGCTACCAGTGGACTCGGCTCAATTCGCTGACGTCGGTGCGGCCGGGCGGCGGGTTCGCGTTGGCGGCCAGCGGTGAGACGGGCGAGCCGGCCGGCCAGGCGATCATCGGCGCATCCTTCCCGATCCCGAACATGCCGGGCTTGTCGGTGACGGCGGATTACCGATTCATGGATATCCTCGGCGGCGCAAAATACGACGGCGTGGTGGTGAATGACGCCGTCGCCTCCCCCGCGGTGCTGAAGTTGCACAACCAGTTCAACAACGACGTCGTGGTGGGTATCCGCTACGCCTTCAACACGCCGGCCCCGCCGTCCGCGGCGCCCGTGCCGGTCGCGGCCCCCGCTCCGGCGCCCGCCCGGTCGTACCTGGTGTTCTTCGACTGGGACCGGGCCGATTTGACCGACCGGGCGAAGGCGATCGTCAAGGAAGCCGCGGATAACTCCACGCGCGTGCAGGTGACCCGCATCGAGGTCAACGGCTACACTGACACCTCCGGCAAGCCGCACTACAACCAGGGCCTGTCGGTCCGCCGCGCCAAGGCGGTGGCGGCCGAGCTGGTGAAAAACGGCGTGCCGCAAAACGTCATCGACATCCAGGGCTTCGGTGAGACTCATCTGCTGGTCGCAACCGGGCCCGGGGTGCGGGAGCCGCAGAACCGGCGGGTGGAGATCATCATCCGCTAAAGCCAGCCGCATTGTCTCGCGGGATCGGCCGGCCGAGCTCCGGCGGCTGAGCCCGGGGTTGAAACGTATCACGCAGGAACGATTTGCCTTCCGCATGGGCAACCGGGCAAGTCGCGCCTCGGTTCGCCCGGGAGAGTCGCTATGAGAGCTTTGATTTTGGCCACTGCAGTGCTTGCGACGGTCGCCGCCGCACCGGCCTTGGCGCAGACCGAGACCTACGAAACGCCAAAATACACGCCGGCGGAACCAACCGTCCTGGACCCGAATTTCGGCCTGCCGTCCTTCGGCATGCCGGGCGCCGGATTGCCGCAGCAGAGGACCCAGGCGCCCGATCCCAACGCGCCGGACAAGCCGGAGATCTTCAAAACCGATCCGCCGGATTTCACGCTGCCGCAAAACCGTCTGCTCAAGCCCGGTTACACCACCGGCTACGGCAACATGGAAACCACCCCGCTGACGACCTCGGAAACACCGCTGTTCACCACCAATGAGACGGGGACGACCGGCGACGACACGACGTCCGACGACGACACGAAGTAGATCAGCCGGAAACGTGCAGGCTCTTGAACGGGTGCGCCGGTAGCCGCCCGCCGGCATGCAAAAGCGACCAGGCCATCCCGCACACCAAGAGGATAACGATGATCGGCTCGCCGGGCGAGCCGGTGCGGCATACCGGCAATCCCCAGGTCCGCCGCAGCGGCCAGGCCAGCCTCAGCCCTCGCGGGGTGAGCAGGTCTGCCACGAGGTGCGAAAGGTAGCCGACGGCCAGGGCGGACACGGCACCGCGCCGGCTTCCGGCATGCGCCAGCACTGCGATCAGGATGACCACCGCAACCGCCGAATGCGTGATACCGCGGTGGCCCAGAACCGCCGCGATCACGCTCGAGATCGGTCTCGCCCGCCGACCAACCCAGGATTGCGGATGATCGATGTCCGGCAGCAGGGAGCCGGCGACGGCGAGACCAAGATAGACCGGATCGACGGGCGAGAGGTGCAGCACCGGCGCCGCGGCAACCCACGCTGCAAGGCCGACGATCACATGAGACCTTGCCATCATCCCGCGCTGCTACACGCCACGCCCCGGCAAGGCAACGGTCCGGCAGTCCCGTCCTTATCCCGGTCGTCCGGTCCGGAACCGGCCGAAGCTTGCGGTGTTAGAGACCCACAGAAGGTTTTGCGCGTATACCCAGGGAGTTTGTCGTCGTGGATGGAATGGTCGAATCCGCCTCGCTGCCCGATCACCCCTATGCGGAGGAGCGAGCCGAACCCGTTATCGAGCCGCGCACCCGGGCCAGCGTGGGCCGGTGGATCCTGCGGGAGTCGCCGCATATTGCCATGCTTTTGCTCGCCTTCGTCGGCATCAGTTTTCCGGTGCCGGTTACTTACTGGCTGGTGATGACGCCGATATTCGGCCTGATCAGCATCGTCTCGGGCTGGCCGCATTTCGCGACCAACCAGGCGCGGCTGCGCATGGTCTGCCTCCAGGCGTTGAGCTGGAGCGCGCTGGTGCTGGCTATCTACGCGCTCTACAATAACGGGTCCCAGGGCGTCCTGAACGCCAATGCGATTTCCCTGGCGATGATCACGCTGCTGGCGCTTGGCACCTTCCTGGCCGGCCTGCACGCCCATTCATGGCGAACCTGCGTCGTTGGCATCGTCCTGTTCGTAGCGGTTCCCGTGCTTGGCTGGATCGACCAGGTATCGATCCTGCTGGTGATCGGGGCGCTGGTTATCGTGGCGGTCGCGGCGGGGACATGGTTCGTCACCGAACGGAACGCGGCGGAGGTTTGATCCGTATTACGGCGCCGGAACCCGGACGTAGATGATGGTGCCCATCGGCTGGGCAGGCGCGAGCAAGTCTATCGGCTGGCAGTTCAGCAGGGCTGCCAGCACCTTGAGCGGCCCGCCGTGCGACACGATGGCGCAATCCTTGAGCTCGTGGCGGAGGGTCGTCTCGAACGCACGGACACGGTCGATCAGCGCCGAGCCGGATTCGCCACCGGGCGGCGCGAAACTCATCGGCGACCCGGCCCAGCGATCAAGCTCGGTGCGGGGCACCGAATCCCAGGCAAGCCCCTCCCAGGCGCCAAAATCCAACTCCTGGAGCCGGGCGTCGACGGACAGAGAAGCCGCCAGGGTTTCGGCGATGGCATCGGCAAGCTGCCGGCACCGGAGGGCAGGGCTGGTCCAGACCCTGGTTGCCCCGCGCAGGCCCGGATCCAACACGATCCCGGCCGTGATGCCCGCTGCCGCCGGATCCACCGGTATGTCGAGCCGCCCGTAACAGATCCCCGGCGCGATAAGAGGCTTCGCGTGCCGGATCAGGGCGAGCTTCATTTCACCGTCATCGGCAACCCGGCGACCATGAACAGCACCCTGTCCGCCGCCGCCGCCATGTGCTGGTTCAACCGCCCCGCTTCATCCCGGAAGGCGCGTCCGAGCGGCGTGTCCGGCACGAGTCCAAGCCCGACCTCATTGCTGACCAGCACGACCGGCGCCTGCCGGCGGTCCAGTGCGGCCTCCAGCGCGTCGGTCGCTGCCACAATGTCGTGATTGCCCAGCATCAGGTTGGTCAGCCACAGCGTCAGGCAATCCACCAGCACCGGCAATGCGGCGTGCCGTATCAGCGCGTCTGGCAGGTCCACCTGCGCCTCGACCGTGCGCCAGCCGATCTCGCGCCGGGCCTGATGCTCGGCGATGCGTTCGCGCATCTCGTCGTCGAACGCCTCGGCGGTGGCGATATAGATCCACGGCGCCTCATGCGCGGCGACGAGTCGCTCGGCGTGGCGGCTCTTGCCGGACCGCGCGCCGCCGAGAACCAGTGTCATTGGGGGCAATGCAGGAATGAGCGTCGGCCTGTGTTCGAGGGCAAAAACCTGTGATACGGCCGCCGGACCGGCGAATCAAACGGAAGCGGAAGCGCGCTTCCGGCGCCGCGTTTTATCCGCCAGCCAACAGGTTGCTTATGAACACGTTTCCCGATTTTGCCGCGCTCAACGCCGCATGCCTGAACCTTCCCGCCGGCAACGCCGCCGCGGCGACGGCCGTCCGCGAGCGGCAGGCTACCCTGACCAAACCGCCGGGCAGCCTGGGGCGGCTGGAAGACATCGCGGCCTGGCTGGCGACCTGGCAGGGCCGGGCGATGCCACGGCTGGACAAGGTCGAAACGCTGGTTTTCGCCGGCAATCACGGCATCGCCAGCCAGGGCGTGTCGTCCTATCCGCCGTCGGTGACGGCGCAGATGGTCGCCAATTTTTCGCATGGCGGCGCTGCCATCAACCAGATCGCCCGGGCTGCGGGTTCAGTACTGCGCGTGATCCCGCTCGACCTTGACACGCCTACGGAGGACTTCACCGTGGCGCCGGCGATGACCGAGTCGGATTTCCTGCGCGCCGTCATCGCCGGCTATGAAGCCGTTACACCGGACGCGGATCTGGTTTGCCTGGGGGAGATGGGCATCGGCAACACGACGGTCGCCGCCGCCCTGGCGGCTGCTTTGTTCGGCGGCGGCGGCGAGCGCTGGGCCGGCCGCGGCACCGGCGTGGATGACGCCGGCCTGCGGCGCAAGCAGAGCGTGATCGACGCCGGGCTGGAGCGTCATGCGGCGCTGCTGGACGACCCGCTGCTGGTCGCGATGGCGCTGGGCGGGCGGGAACACGCGGCGATGCTCGGCGCCACCCTGGCAGCCCGGCGGCACGGCATCCCGGTGCTGCTGGATGGCTTCGTCTGCACCGCCGCCGTGGCGCCGTTGGCCGCTTTGCGGCCGGGTGCGCTCGACCATACGATGCTGGCGCATAACTCCGCCGAGGCCGGCCATCGGGGTCTGGCCGAGGCGCTCGGGCTGCGCCCGTTGCTCGACCTGGGCATGCGGCTGGGCGAAGCGTCCGGGGCGACGCTGGCGGTTCCGCTGTTGCGGGCCGCGGTCGCCTGCCATACCGGCATGGCGACGTTTGCCGAAGCCACGGTCGACAACCGGGCCTGATCCGTTGCTGCTGTCGGATCTGACGACCGCCTTCATGCTGCTGACGCGGCTGCCGGTTGGGCGCTTCGCCCGGCCGGGGGTTGCGCCCGAGATGGCGCGTTGCGTCTGGGCCTTCCCCGTCGTCGGGTTGGTGGTGAACCTCGCGGCGGCGCTGGCCTACCGGCTTGGCCGGGAGGCCGGCCTGCCGCCGCTGCTGGCCGCCACGTGGACCCTGGTGGCCGTGGCGCTGATGACCGGGGCGTTGCACGAGGACGGCCTGGCGGACACGGCCGACGGATTCGGTGGCGGCGCTACCCCGGCGCGCAAGCTGGAAATCATGCGCGACAGCCGCATCGGCAGCTACGGCGCGCTGGCGGTGCTGCTGTCGGTCGTGTTGCGCGTGTCGGCGATCGCGGCGCTCGGCCAGCCCGGCGCGGTCGCGGTCGGCTTGATCCTGGCGGGGATGCTCGGACGCAGCGGCATGATCCTGTTGCTTGTGCTGCTCCGGCCTGCGCGTGCGGACGGACTGGGCGCCTCCGTGGCACGGCCGCCGTTTTGGTCCGTGGCGGCCGGGCTGGGACTTTCGGTTGCCGCGTCGTTCGCGCTGCTGCCGGTGCGTCCGGCCCTGGCGGCGGTCGTGCTTGGCGCCGGCGCCTCGCTGGTGCTGGCGCGGATGGCTGTGGTCCGTATCGGCGGCTATACGGGCGACGTTCTGGGCGCCACCGAGATGGTCACCGGATGTGTCGTCCTGACCGGGCTCGCAAGCGCGTTCAGCGCGTAGCGTGACGCGCTGGCCCCACCGCCGACTGTCAGGGCAAGGCGGTCGCCGCTTCCTCCGCCACGATGGGGTTCCGCAACACGCCGATGCCGCTGATCTCGACCTCGATCGTGTCGCCCGGCTTCATCCAGAGCGGCGGAGTCTGATAGGCGCCCACCCCGCCCGTCGTGCCGGTGGCGATCACGTCGCCGGCCTCCAGTTGCGTGAAGGTGGAGCAGTATTCGATCAGCGCCGGGATGCCGAAGCACAGGTCGTCAATGGTGGCGTGCTGTTGCTCCACCCCGTTCAGCCGGCTGATCAGATGCGCTTTGGTGATGTCGCCGGCTTTCTCCGGCGTGACGATCCACGGCCCGAACGCGCCGGACCGGAAGAAATTCTTGCCCGGGGTGAACTGCGAGGCGTGCCGCTGCCATTCCCGGATCGAGCCGTCGTTATAGCAGGAATACCCCGCCACCACGCTCTCCCAGTCCGCGGCCTTCACATGGCGGCAGCGGCGGCCGATGATCACCGCCAATTCGCCCTCATAGTCGAACGTCGCCGAGGCGGCCGGCCGCACCATTGCCTCGCCGTGCCCGACCTGCGCATTGGCAAACCGGGTAAAGATGATCGGCTTGGGCGGCGGCTCCCGCCCGCCTTCCTTGATGTGGGAGAGGTAGTTCAGCCCGATGCACAGGATCTTGTCGGGGTCCGGTATCGGCGGCAGGAAGCTGATGTCCTCCAGCCTGAAATCGGCGTGGCGGGCGGCTTCCTCGGCCAGCGACGTGGTGGCCCAGAGGGCGTGCTTCAGGGCCGGGGCCCTGGCGCCGAGGTCGATGACGCCTTCGTTCTTGGCGATGCCCCAGCTTGCGACGCCGTCCGGACGGCGGAAGGTCAGCAGCTTCATTGCGACGGTCTCCTGTTCCCTGATCAAGGGATACGGCGGAGGCGGCCGGGCGGCAATGACTGCTTTCCGATGGCCTAGCCGGCGTCGGATGACGCGATCGATACGTTCAGGTCGGTGACCAACCCGTTCTCCAACGAATAAACCCAGCCATGCACGGTGATCTCCTGCCCGCGCGCCCAGGCTTCCTGCAGGAACACGTCGGATGCGACATTCTTTACTTGCCGCATGACATTCAGTTCGCACAGCCGGTTCAGCATCGCCGGCCGATGCGGGATGGCTTCCAGCGTTTCGCGGTTTTCGGCGTAGATTTCGCGGATCGGGTGCAGCCAGTGATCCACCAGTCCGCGCCGCTGGCCGTCCACTGCGGCGGCGACACCGCCGCAGCCGTAATGGCCGACAACGAGGATGTGCCTCACTTTCAGCACATCGACGGCGAATTGCAGCACGGACAGGTAGTTGGCGTCCTGCGGCGGCGCCAGGTTGGCGACGTTACGGTGAACGAACAACTCGCCGGGGTCGAGATCGACGATCTCATTCGCCGGCACGCGGCTGTCGGAGCAGCCGATCCAGAGGTATTCGGGGGTTTGCTGGGCGACAAGGCGCTTGAAGAAGTCGGCGTCGGCCGCGACTTTGCGCGCGGCCCAGGCCCGATTGTTCGCCTTCAGGTTATCCAGCATTGTCCTCATTTCACGTTCTGACGGCAGGCGGGCCGGCGACGGCATCCAGTTCAGCATTTGTAATCGGTTCAGCGCGGATGACAACCAGATATGCGAGTGCCGATACAAGCCCGATCGCCGCCGCCGCCAGCAGGGCCGGGACGAAGCTGCCGGTTGCCTGGACGATGAAGCCGGTGATCGTGGGCGCCAGGGCGCCGCCGAGATAGCCGCCGAAATTCTGGATCGCCCCGAGTGAGGCGGTGCAATGCGCCGGTGCGGCAACGGACGACAGCGCCCAGGACATGCCGCTGGCCGAGGCGCCGAACATCAGCGCCCCGGATATCGCCGCGACAGCAATGAAATCGCTGGATGATTCCGCTGCGACGACGGTAAAGCAGACCATGCCGAGCAGACCGACGATGACGGGGATCTTGCGGGAGTTGACGGGGGAAAAACCGCGCCGCATCAGGAAGTCGGCGATCCAGCCGCCGCCGATGCTGCCGGCGACCCCGAACGCGAAAGGAATGGCTGCGACGAGGCCGGTTTTCGGTATCGACATGTGCCGCTGTAACTCCAGATAGCCGGGCAGCCAGGCGAGGTAGAGCCAGTTGATGTAGACGACGCCGAAAAATCCCAGCACCAGGCCCCATGTGGTGCGAAAGCGGAACAAGCCCAGCCATTCTGACAGGCTTACCCGGGCGTAGGTGCGGGTTTCCTCGCCTTCGGTGAGATAGTGGCGTTCTTCTTCGGTAAAGTGCTGCTCCGCGGGGTCGCGATACAGCAGGAACCAGACCGCGGATACGATCAGTCCGACGATGCCCATCGTTACGAACATCCAGCGCCAGCCGAAGCCGATCATCAGCGCCGTCAGTATCGGTGGCGCAATGGCCGGGCCGAGCGACGATGTGCAGTTCCAGGTTCCGGTCGGCAGGCCGCGGTCGCGGACGTTGTACCAGTCTCGAACGACGCGGACGGCGGAGGAGAACATCGGCGCCTCGCCCAGGCCGAGGAACACGCGGGCGATGGAGAACTGCCAGAACGAGGTGACGAACCCGGCCGTCGCCTGGGCAATGGACCACAGGGCGAGGCCGGCGCCCAGAAGGCGATGCGGGCCGACGCGATCGACCAGCGCGCCGCCGGGCAGTTGGGCGAAGGCATAGGCCCAGAGGAAGGCCGACAGCAGCAGCCCCATGTCGGCGATCGACAGCCCGAGTTCCTGGCGGATCAGCGGATTGGCGATCGAGAGGGTGGAGCGGTCGAGGTAGTTCAGGGTGCCCGCGACGACCAGCATGATCAGGGCGGTGCGTTGTTTGCGCCGGATGCTGGCGGGTGCAATTGGTTTGGCCATTGAACGTCCTCCCCGGGACTTTGCTTCGGCGGCGGATGTTAGGGTCGGATGGGCTGTGCCGAAAGGCTTCACGGTTCAGTGAAGATGAGAGAAAAGTTCTGCCCGATCCGTGCAGGCTTGACCAAGATGCGGCCGCATGCAAACCAGTATGGCAGGATAGCTGCTCTTGTGTCATGGCCGGATTTAGTCCGGCCATGACACGGGGGCGTCTTGCCTCCCCGGCCGCCAAGCCAGCACATGCAGCGACCGGGCATGACAAAGGAGGGAAACCGGGATGACACCAACGCAATTCGCACTGTCTGTCCCGGAACAGCATCTGGCCGATCTCCGGGCGAGGCTTGCGCTGACGCGTTTCCCCGACCAGGCCCCGAACGCGCCCTGGGCCTATGGCACCGACCTGGACTACATGAAATCGCTTGTCTCCTACTGGCACAACCAGTTCGACTGGCGGGCGCAGGAGGCGCTGCTGAACGCCTTCCCGCAGTTCAAGGTCTCGCTGCCGGATGTCGATATGCATTACCTGCACGTGCCTGGGCGGGGGCCGTCGCCGATGCCGCTGCTGCTGATGCATGGCTGGCCCGGCTCGGTGTTCGAATTCGTCGATATCATCCCGCGGCTGACCGATCCCACCCGTTTCGGCGGCGATCCGGCCGATGCGTTCACCGTGGTGGCGCCTTCGCTGCCCGGCTACGGCCTGTCGTTCAGGCCGGGGCAGAAACGGTTCAGCATCGAGGAGATCGCCGAGCGGTTTTCGACCCTGATGACTGACGTGCTGGGATACCGGCGCTACGGCGCGCAGGGCGGCGACTACGGCGCCTTCACCGCCTCTCGCCTCGGTCACGCCCGGGCAGACCAGGTGATCGGCATTCACATCAACCTGCTTGCCGTTCGCCGCGACGGCCCGCCCCCGACCGAACCGACCGAGGCGGAACAGCGCTATTTCGCCGATCTCGCCGACTGGCTGAAGGAGGAAACCGGATACCAGTGGATTCAGGGCACCAAGCCGCAAACCCTGGCCTATGCACTGACGGATTCGCCTTCCGGCCTGGCCGCGTGGATCGCGGAGAAGTTCCGCACCTGGACGGACTGCGGCGGCGACCCGGAAACCGCCGTCAGCCGCGATCGCATGCTGGCGAACATTTCATTATACTGGTTCACCGGCGCCATCGGCTCTTCGTTCTGGCCTTACTATGCCCGAATGCACGGCGGATGGCCGATTCCGCGCAGCGGAACGGTGGATGTGCCGATGGGGTATTGCGAATTTCCGAAGGAAATCGTTCGTCCGCCGCGATCCGTTGCGGAACGCGTGTACACCGACATCCGGCGCTGGACGGCGATGCCGCGCGGCGGTCATTTCGCCGCGATGGAACAGCCCGAGGCGCTGGCCCGGGAGGTTTCGGCGTTCTTCCGCGATTTGCGATAGTCCTTCGTCTTGCCAGCGCCCGGCGGGGCGTGCAGGGTCGCGCCAAGGCCCGGCACAGGGCGGCCCCCGGGAGGACAAGATGCTGCAAACGAAGACGGCGCCTGCGGACACGGTTGGCGCGCCGGTTGGCCACTATCGCTGGACGATTATCGGCCTGCTGTTCGTCATTACGACGATAAACTACATGGATCGCAACCTGCTTGGCGTGCTGAAGCCGACGATCCAGGGCGATCTGCATTTCAATGAGACCGAATACGGGCAGATCGTCTTCGCCTTCAGCATGGCCTATGCCGCCGGCTATGCCAGCATGGGCGCCTTCACAGACAAGGTCGGCGTTCGCATCGGCCTCGCGGTCGCGGCGATGATCTGGTGCGCGGCCTCGGCAGCGCACGGACTGGTTACCGGCGTGACCGGTTTCATCTTTGCCCGGATCGCGCTCGGGATTGGGGAGGGCGGCAATTTCCCGACCTGCATCAAGTCGGTCGCCACCTGGTTCCCGGTGCGGGACCGGGCACTCGCCACGGGTATTTTCAACTCCGGCAGCAATGTCGGCGGATTGGTGGCGCCGCTGATCGCGGCATTCGTTACTTCGCTATGGGGGTGGCAGGCGGCGTTCTACGTCACCGGCTTCGTCGGCTTCGTTTGGGTTGCGTTCTGGTGGGCGATTTATCGCGCTCCGGAGGAGCATCCCCGGGTCACCGCGGCGGAACTGGCCTATATTCACAGCGACCAGGACGTGCCGGCCAAGCCGATAGCCTGGTCCCGGTTACTGCAATATCCCGGGACGTGGACGTATATTATCGGTGCCGTGCTGACCAATCCGGTTTGGTGGTTCTACAACAACTGGGTGCCGAGCTTCCTGTTCTCGAAATACCACGTCAACCTGATGGCGCTGGGGCTGCCGCTGGTGGTCATCTACCTGATGACGGATGTCGGCTCGATCGTCGGCGGCTGGGTGTCGGGGCGGTTGATCAAGTCCGGGTTCGGGGTTTTCACCTCCCGCAAGCTGGCGCTGCTGGGCTGCGCGCTGTGCACGGTGCCGGTTTTCATGGCGCCCGATGCCGATTCCATCTGGGTCTCGGTCCTGCTGATTGGCCTGGCGATGGCGGCGCATCAGGGGTTTTCGGCAAACCTGTTCACCATGGTTTCGGATACGATGCCAAAGGCCGCGGTGGCGGGCGCCGTCGGCCTGGGCGGATCGATCAGTTCGGTGCTGAGCGGGTTCTCGGCAATTTTCGTCGGGCGGCTTCTGGATGCGACGCATAACAACTACACGCTGCTGTTCTTCATCGGCGCGGCGGCCTACGTGGTGGCGACGTTGGCGATCCATTTCCTGCTGCCGCGGCATCGGGCCGATCTGATCGGATCGATGTCGGCTGCGGAGTAGGGTGGGAGGGCAGCAAAAAGGAAGATCTGACATGGATTTTCACGGATTAAGGGCACAGATTACACGGAAAACCCCAACGACAAAGCAGGGCGGTCCGACCCGACGCATTCGACTGTTCAGTGTAATCTGTGCCCTTAATCCGTGAAAATCCGTGTCACGACTTGCCTTGCTTACAGCCCCCCGGGCCGCTCGATGTCCGAAGGTGCTGCGGGCAGGCGACTGGACGAACGCTGCCGTATCCGTCAGCAAGCCGGCATGAAAACCGTCACCTTCTCCGCCGACGATTTCGGCCTTACCGACTCCGTCAACGAGGGCATCGAGCGTGCCCACCGCGACGGCGTCCTCCAGGCCGCCAGCCTGATGGTTGCCGCCCCGGCGGCAGCCGATGCCGTCCGCCGCGCCCGCGCCAATCCGTCGCTGCGTGTCGGCCTGCACCTGGTGGTCATCGAGGGGCCGGCAGTTCTGCCGCCCGCCACGATTCCGCGCCTTGTGGACGCAACCGGCACGTTCCCCTCCGATCAGCTTCGGCTCGGCATCGACTATTTCTTCCGCCCGCGTATCCGCCGCCAGCTTGAGGCGGAAATCCGCGCGCAGTTCGCCGCCTTCGCTGCCACCGGGCTGCGACTGGACCACGCCAACGCGCACAAGCACATGCACCTTCACCCGACGGTCGGGGCGATGATGCTGCGCATCGGCCGCGAGTTCGGCCTGGACCGCATCCGCATCCCCGCCGAACCGCCCGCCGTCCTGGCGCGTTGCGGCACCAGCGCCGGCATCGGCGATGCGGTGCTGTACCGCTGGACAAATGTCCTCCGCCGCCAGGCCCGCGCCGCCGGCGTCGCCACCAACGATCACTGTTTCGGCCTGGCCTGGAGCGGCCACATGACAGCCGAGCGCGTCCGCCGCCTGCTGGCCAACCTGCCGGACGGCGACAGCGAAATCTACTTCCACCCGGCGGCCCGCCCTGATGCGGTGCTACAGCGGCTGATGCCGGACTATGAGCACGAAGCCGAACTCGCCGCGCTGTTGGAGGCCGGAACAAACGCCTGAGCCCCCTCTTGCTGCCGCCGCAACAAACCCGCAAATATGCCGCCAACGGGGACTGGCCGCAGGAGACCGCTTTGGCGAAAGCTGCCGCGAACAGGCAGGGTACGGCGACAGACGTGCTCTGCCTGAAAATAACGTTGCGCCACATCAAGCCGCCGATATGGCGCCGCATCCTGGTGCCCGGTTGCATGACCTTGGCCGACCTGCATCTCGCGATCCAGGCGGCCATGGGGTGGCAAAATGGCCACCTGCACGCCTTCGATATCAACGGCGAGCAATACGGCGACCCGTCGATGATGGACGACGTCGCCAGCGAGCGCCGGCTGAAGCTCAACACTCTGGCCAACAGCGGCGTCACACGTTTCACATACACATACGACTTCGGCGACGACTGGGAGCACGAGGTCCTGATCGAGAAGGCTCCCTCCGCCCACTCCGCGACAGCCTTCCCGGCCTGCGTCGGCGGCAAGCGCAACTGTCCGCCGGAGGATTGCGGCGGCCCGTGGGGCTATGCGGACCTGCTGCCCATCCTGGCCGATCCGGCCAATCCGCAATACAAAGAGATGCAGGAGTGGATCGGCGGGGCGTTCGATCCTGAAGCGTTTTCGGTCGAGGATGCCGACGCGAGCCTGGCGGCGTTCTTCGGCCGGAAGGAACCGGCGGCGGATGCGGAATCGCGCGCTCCGGCGCCGAAGCCTGCCCGCAAGCGCAAGGCTGTTCCATCGCCATAACCAAAGCGCGCGGGCCGATTGCGACGGCCCCGTTAGCAGATTATGAACGCGGCTTCATCAGGCTCGCCGAAAGCGCGTGCCAGGGAGAGACGCCGCCATGACCAGCCCGTACGACCAACTGCCGAAGAATCAGGCCAATTATGCGCCTCTGACGCCGCTGACCTTCATCGAGCGGGCGGCGTATGTCTACCCGGACAAGCTGTCGGTGATCCATGGCGATGTGCGCTTCACCTGGAAGCAGACCTATGCGCGCGCGCGGCGCCTTGCCTCCGCCCTGTCGCAGCATGGCATCGGCAAGAACCACACGGTTGCGGTGATGGCGCCCAACACTCCGCCGATGGTCGAAGCGGCGTTCGGCGTCCCGATGTGCGGCGCTGTGCTGAACACGCTGAACACCCGCCTCGACGCCCCGACCATCGCGTTCATGCTCAAGCATGGCGAGGCGAAGGCGCTGATTACCGACCGGGAGTTCTCGCCGGTCATCGAAGAGGCGCTGGCGCTGCTGGAGACGAAGCCGCTGGTGATCGACATCGACGACCCTGAATGGACCGGCGGCAAGCTGCTGGGTGCGACGACGTATGAGGCATTCCTGGCGGGCGGCGATCCGGACTACGCTTGGCAGAATCCGGCCGACGAGTGGGACGCCATCGCGCTGAACTACACCTCCGGCACCACGGGCGACCCGAAGGGCGTGGTGTACCACCATCGCGGCGCGCACCTGAACGCGATCAGCAACATCCTGAACTGGGGGATGCAGCAGCACGCGGTGTATCTGTGGACGCTGCCGATGTTCCACTGCAACGGCTGGTGCTTCCCGTGGACGGTGGCGGAACGCGCCGGGATCAATGTCTGTCTGCGCCGGATCGACGCAAAATCGGTGCTGGACGCCATCCGCGATCATGAAGTGACGCATATGTGCGGCGCGCCGATTGTCTACGCCATGCTGATCAATGCGCCGAAGGAGTTGCGGGAGGAGATCACGCATCGCATTGCCGGGCAGGTGGCCGGTGCGGCGCCTCCCGCGGCGATCATCGAAGGCGCCGATCAGATGGGCATCGAACTCACGCATGTGTACGGGCTGACCGAGGTATACGGGCCGGCCAGTGTCTGCTCCAAGCAAGAGTCCTGGGCGTTCCTGCCGATCGACCGCCGCGCCGAACGCAACGGCCGGCAAGGGGTGCGGACGCCATTGCAGGAGGCGATGGCGGTGCTTAATCCGGAAACAATGGAATCCGTGCCGTGGGACGGCGAGACCATGGGCGAGATCATGTTCCGCGGCAACATTACGATGAAAGGCTACCTGAAGAACCCGTCCGCCACGGACAAGGCGTTCGAAGGCGGCTGGTTCCATACCGGCGACCTCGCGGTGATGCAGCCCGACGGGTACGCGAAAATCCGCGACCGCTCGAAGGACATCATCATCTCCGGCGGCGAGAACATCTCATCCATTGAGGTCGAGGATACGCTGTATCGCCACCCGGCGGTGCTGAGCGCCGCGGTGGTGGCGCAACCGGACGAGAAATGGGGCGAGACCCCCTGCGCCTTCATCGAACTGAAAGTCGGCGCCACGGCGACAGCGGACGAACTGCGTGACTTCTGCCGCGAGCACATGGCCCGGTTCAAGGTGCCGAAGACGTTCGTGTTCCGGGAGATTCCGAAGACGTCCACGGGGAAGATCCAGAAATTCGTGCTGCGGGCGCTGGCGAAGTCTTCCTCGGCGATCGAGTAGGGCGCGGCGGCGGCAATCGCGCACCGTCCAGGCCTCGCCCCGGCCCGATCAATCCGGGTCGCGACCGCTGACCGACGCGTACCCGTTGCCGAACGCTGCATCCCGCTGCTGGAACGCATGCTTGACGCCGTGCTCGCGCATCGTCTCCCGGAACGCCCGTGCCTTCGGGGCGAGGTGCCCGCGCGCGTCGATTTCCGCGCCGATGCGCTGGATCGTTCGCGCGCCCATCAGTTCCAGCCCCAGATTGACGATACGCTTGTTGGCCGACAGCAAATGCGGATCGACCAGGCCCATGCGGTCGGCCAGCCGCGTCACCTCGTCTTCAAGCTGCTCCGCCGGATAGGATTTCAGCGCCAGCCCGATCGCGGCCGCATCTTTCCCGCTCAGGCTGTCGCCGGTCAGCAGCAATCGTTTTGCCCATTGCGGGCCGCAATGATACAGCCACATCGACCCCGGCGGCGTGCCGAGGTCGCGCACCGGCGGGAAGCCGATACGAGCATCGTCGGCGACGATGATCAGGTCGCAAAACCACGCGAGTTCCGTACCGATGCCGATACAGGTCCCCTGCACCTGAGCAATGACAGGCTTGTGCATATCGAAAATCTGCACTCGCATCCTCTGGCCTTGCTCCAGCCGCCAGATGTCGTCGTCGATTTCGTCCCGCCCGCGATACTCCGGTCCCCGGCCGCTGGAATATTCGGTCAGGTCAGCGCCGGCGCAAAAATGCGGGCCGGCGCCGCGCAGCACGACGCAATGCACGGCGTTGTGCTCGTCGGCTTCCAGAAGGGCGGCGTTGAGTTCGCGCAACAGCCTGCCGCTGAGCGCATTGCGGCGTTCGGGCCGGTTCAGTGTGACGACCGCGGTGCCGCCGCGGATGGCGTAGGTGATCTGTTCGAAGTCCATGCTGTCCGTCCTCCGCTCGATGTCCTCGCTGCCGCAAATTTACCGGAGGGCAAGGATCGGCACCAGCGCAGGGCGACGTATCGCTTCGGCTGCGCCTCAGTCCACCTGTCCGAGGCTCTCGGCGACGAAGCGGCCAAGCCCGGCCGCTGAAAACGGCTTGGCCAGCAATTTTTCCCCGACGAGGCTGTGGGCGTGACGATAGCCGCTGATGAAAACGACCCTCAGCCCCGGAAAGTCGTGCCGCAGCCGGGCTGCCAACCGGGTCCCGTCCTCCTCGGGCATGACGACGTCGGTGACGACCAGATCGAGTTTGCCGACAGTGTGGGCGATCGCGTAGGCCGCTTTGGCGCTGGCAGCCTCGACGACAGTATAACCAAAATCCGTCAGCATTTCACTGACCACTTCGCGGACATTGTCGTCGTCGTCAACGACGAGTATTGTAATGCTACCATCCCGCAACGGGCCGCCGGCGGGAGCGTCGGCGGCCTTGCCGTCCATCGCGCCGCCGCGCGGCTTCTCTTCGCCGGTGGCGCAAATCCCGCCGAACGCCCCGGCATCGGGCGAAAGATACGAGGCGGCCTGCATAAATCCGAAGGTCCTGGCGCCCGGCGCCCGGGTCCGCCTGCGTGTTCCGGGGCCGAACTGTATGTCATTGACTGCGTTCATCACTCGCCCCGACTGTTTGAGGGGCATTGGTAGGCTCGATGCGGCATGCCGCAAACTCAGGAAATTCCCTACGGCAAGCCGTTTGGTCATCGGAAGCCGGCGGCAAATATATTATTCTCGCATATTTGGCTCAAGAGAGCAAAAAAACACCGATACTCAACAAAAGACACGGCAAGCTCGTTACGAAGTCATCGCGAGGCCTGGTGTCGTGCATCAAAAGTGGCCCAGCAGCGCCCGCAGGACGCCGATCCGTACGAGGGCGTAAGGTGTATCGACTTTGAGCTTCTCGTATAGATGCGAGCGATGTGTTTCAATGGTCTTCGGGCTCACGCCAAGTTCGTTGGCGACTTGCTTGGTCGATAAGCCCCGGGTGAAACCATCGAACACCTCGCGCTCACGCGGGGACAGGGTGGAAATCCGGAAACCCGCCGCGGCCGCCTCGCTCCGCAGGCTGACGGTTGTCGTGGCCTGCTGCATGGCGGCATGCAGAGTCCGCAACAATATCGCCGGGTCCAACGGCTTGTTCAGGAAATCGACCGCGCCCGCGCGCATCGCTTCAACCACCAGGGGCGTCTCGGCATATCCGCTGATGACAATGACGGGCAGCCGGTTCGGTCGGCGGCTCAGTTCCTCCACCAGCCGGACACCGTCCATCCGCGGCAATCGCACATCGGTGATCAGGCATCCGGTCAGCTCCGGCGTGTGGTCCAGCAGGAACGCCTCCGCCGACTCATAACTTTTGACGACCAGTCCGGCCACTTGCAGGTGCAAACAAAGCCGATCGCGGGCTTCCGGATCGTCCTCGACAACGAAAACGGTTGGAATCGCTGGTTCGATCTGCATGACGGTTGTCCGTTGCCAGCCGGCTCGTGCATGAAGAACGCATTACCTCAGTGGCGGTGGCTGGCCCGGTCTCCAACGGGTCGCAACCACCGGTGGCCTCGACTTAGTCTCGCTTCAACAAACCGGCTATATCGCCAGCGATACTACACGCTTAAACCCTCACCCGCGCCGCACGTTTTCTTGGGTAGCGATCCCTCGCGGGAATTCGGGCTCAGGATTCGCGTCTCAGGAAGATCCAGCAGCCACCGCCGGCGGCGGACTGGATGCGCACGTCCAGCGCCCGGGTCCGGTCATCGAAATCGCCGATATGGGAGAAGGCGATGTCCAGTTTCCCCGCTGCCAGGGCGCGCTCGATGCGGCCGCGAAAGTCCGGGTTATTCATGCACGGCGCGATATCGACGAAAAACTCCAGCCCGATGGCGGGTTTCGTATAGCCGGAGAGGCGCCTCTCGGCAGCGTTGAAGGAAACCACGCGTCCGTCCGGATCGAGATGGATCGCGCCGAACGAAAGCTGATCCACCTCATGTGCGGCCAGGCTTTCCACCGCCGCGGCAAGCCGGGGTTCATCGAAATCCACCTTTTCCAACGCCAGTCTCCTTCCACCTGATACTTCATTGCGATAGTTGCGGGCCGGTCCGGCCGGTGAACATGACGATCCCCGTTAGGTGCGTCACGCTGGTGCCGTTGTCCGACAGCGGCAGCAACAGCCGCTCGAAGCTGACCGGTTCGCTGTCGCCGAAGTCGCAACGGGCATACTCATAGCTGGGCGCCCGGGTCCGGGCGCAGCGTCGGTAGGCGCCGTCCAATGAACCGATGGCCTGGTCGTCCGGACTCTGCCCGGATTCCGGCGTCATCGCGAGCGTGCGGCCGAGCCGCGCAGCCAATGCCGGGCCGAACCGCAGGAAGCGAAACGTCAGCGGACCTTCCTGCTGTTCCACCGCCACGGTAAACGCATGGTTCGCCTCCGGCAGCAGCGCAGGTTCCAAATCGGCCGGCCGCGGCAGCAACTGACCGTTCTGCGCGGCACGCCATGCCAGGTAGGTGGCGCACAGGCCGGGACTGCGGAACTTCCTGAGGAACTTCGCGTCCGCCGAAACCACCGTTTCGGCAGCGCGGTTGAGGCCGCGAAACACCGCTTCCCGCAGTTGGCTGCCGGAGAACGGCTTGCGCAGCACGGGCTGGCCGCTGATGGCTGCATGGCCCGATTCCCCGGTGACAAACAGCACCGGCAGGCCGGGGCGTTCGGCCCGGAGCCGCGCGATCAGTTGCGGTCCGGTCGCGCCCGGCAACGCCACGTCGGTCACCAGCAGGTCCAGCGCCGGCATGCCGTGCGCCAGAACCTCCGCGGCCTCCGCGTTGCGGGCATGCACGACACGGTATCCCCAGTCGCGCAACAATCCGGTTGCGATGCGTTGCAGGTGGTCGTCGTCCTCCACCAGCAGGATGCTGCCGCCCGGCCCGTCCGCCGGCTGTGCCGCCTCCGGCGTGCCGTCCCGGGCGGCGGTGACTGCGGCGCGCGGCAGGATGATCTCGATCAGCGTGCCACCGTCCGGCGGGCTGTCGATCATCAGGCAGCCGCCTGACTGGTTGGCGAAGTCGTTCACCATCGCCAGCCCCAGGCCGGTGCCCTTGCCCTGCGGCTTGGTGGTGAAGAACGGCTCGGTGGCGCGCGCCTGCACCTCGGGCGGCATGCCCGGGCCGTTGTCGCGCACGGCGATGGCGACGTAATCCTGCTCGCGCAGATGCGCGGGCCGCTCTTCGGCGGCCAGATTGCGCGCCGAAATAGCCAGCGTGCCGCCGTCCGGCATGGCGTCGCGCGCATTGACCCCGAGGTTGAGCAAGGCGATCTCAAGCTGGTGCGGGTCCGCCAGAACGGGCCAGACGCCGACGGGAGCCTCGACCGATCGTTTTATGCCGGCGCCCGTTGCATGGCGCAGCAGATCGTCAGCGGAACGAAGCGCGGCTGCAACGTCGAGCACTTCAGGGGCCAACGCATCCCTGCGGCCGAAGCAGAGGAGCTGCTGTACCAGAATGACCGCCCGGTTCGCAGCAGTTTTCCCGCGCGCCGCCAGGCTGGCGATCGCCGGATCCTTCGACCGGTTTTCGATCAGTTCGTAAACGCCGAGTACGGCATTCAGGATGTTGTTGAAATCATGCGACACGCTGGCGGTCAAATGCCCGAGCGCCTCCAGCTTCTGCGATTGCAGCAGCGCCGTCTGGACGGCCTCGCGCCGCCGCATCTCGGCACCGAGCTCATCGGCGGCGTCGGTCAGCGCGCGGGTCCGCTCGACCAGGCGGGTTTCGAGCGCTTCCAGCCGGTGTGCCGCGACCTCGCGGGCCAGGACCAAAGTCGTAATGTCGGTGCACGTGCCGAGCCAGCACAGCACGTCTCCGGCCGGGTCGGTGCGTTGCGCCGAGGCGCGGGTGATGAACCAGCGATAGCCGCCTTCTTTGCCACGCATCCGCTGCTCGGACTCGAAGTCCTCACCGGATTCGACGGCGCGGCGCCAGGCGTGTTCGGCCCGGTCGCGGTCGTCCGGGTGCAGGGCGTCGGTCCAGCCGGTGGCGGTGTCCGGCTCGGAGCCGCTATAGGCGTGCCAGCGGCGGTTGCGGAACAGGATACGGCCGTCCGGTGCGGCAACAAAGGCGATCCCGGGCATGGCTTCCACCAGCGCGTGGAGCCGGCATTCATCGGTGGCGCAGCAGCCGGCGGCCGGGGGTGCGGACCTTGCCCGGGGGGACTTGCCGGCGCGGCGCGTTGCGGGATCACAGGGGAGCGGGGTGCGAAGCAAGGTACGGATACTGCCTGTCTTGGCGGTCACGGGATGGGAGCGGGCAGGGCGCGGCGAGCCGCGCCCCAGCAGACCGGGCAGCGATTCGGTGTCGGCGAGGGAAGCTGCGGTGGATCATGTCAAAGTCATACTCGCGGGTCCGTGAGTCCACAATGGAAAACCGGGGTTACCGGCGGTGTTCGAGGCGGGGCGGAATGTTTGACTAGGGGATTGTTGCTGTATCCTTGCGTGTTGGCCGGGAAATAGGGGGGTTAAACTTGATGTTCCCCAATCCCAGTATGATGCCAAAACCACATGACTCGGCCGGGACGCTCGGCCGGGCCTGGAGGCGCATCGGGATGGTAGCGGGATTTGACTCTCAGAGTAACTACAATTACAATATTATGCCGTACTCGATCACAAGGGTGGAGTAAGCAATGCCGTCCGTGTGGAACTTGTTGGAGAGCAGCAACAACCGCGACATCCTCAAAATGATGGGCGGAGGTTTAGCCGCGCGGGTGGATCGGCACCGTCTACCCCACCCGCAGTGCGCTCCTCCGACCGATCTCGAAGCTGAACAGCCGATCGTTGCCTAATAGGAACACTCGGCCGCCGCGCGGAAACAGGCGGTTGATCGCCGGGTCGCGCACATCCAGCCCACCCGTGTAAGCCCCGAAGGCCGGCATCATCAGCCGCCTTCCGTCGAACACGAAGCACGGGCGGCTGACATTCCCCGCGCGGGCCGGGATCATGGCCTTGGGGTGATGGTGCCCGACCACCTCACCGGCATCCGCGCCGAACACCGCTTCATGCCGGAACGTCATCGGGCCGGCGGCGAAACTGTCCACCCAGTCGCCGCCCAAACCCGACGGCGCAACCCGGTCATGGTTGCCCAGCACCCAGACGAACCGGTGCGCGACTGTCATGGCGTTTAATCGCTGCTGCTCCGTCGCCGGCAGCCGCGCGCAGCCGTCACTGTCATGAAACGAGTCGCCCAGCGCCACGACAATCTCCGGCGACCAGCGCCGCAGCAGCAAGGTCAAACGGTCGATCGTCGCGTGCGTGTCCCACGGCGGCAGCAGCATGCCGCGCCGCGCGAACGACGATCCCTTCTCCAGATGCAGGTCCGAAACGGCCAGCAGCTTCATCGCCGGCCAGAACAATCCCCCCATCGGGTCCAGCATCAGCCGTTCGCCTGCCATGTGTATCGGCGCTGCGGTCATGAAAACAGGTCCGTCTGCACGGCACGCTTGCGCGGCAGTAACGTCTTCTGCGCGCCGGTGGAGCGCCGCGCCATGTTCGCCCGGTGCACCGCGGGGACGCGTGGCGGTTCGGCCTCGCCGATGGCTTCGGCGATGATGGCTTCGGCCTCGGCCAGCAGCGCATCCTCGTCGGTGTCGGTGCGCACGCTTTCGCGGCCGATCTCCAGCAGGACGGGGACGGCCAGGGGGGAGACGCGGGATAGAACCATGTGCACGATATGCCCTTTCACCCGCGCCAGCATCCCGGCGATGCGGCCGATATCGGTCAACCCGCCCGCGGCGTCGGCCCTGGTCGCCCGCAGCAGGATGTGGTCCGGCTGGTGGCGGCGCAGCACGTCATAGATCAGGTCGCTGTTGATCGTCACCTGCCGGCGGTTCTTTTCCGCCCCCGGCACGTTGCGCTGGATCAGCCCGGCGATCACCGCGACGTTGCGGAACGTCCGCTTCAGCATCGAGCTGTCCGCCATCCACGCCTCCAGGTCGTCGCCGAGCATGTCCTGGTCGAACAGCGCCGCCACGTTCAGCGGCTGGTTGGCGGACCACACGCCCAGCACGTAGTCGGTGGCGACGAAGCCCAGCGGGGCGAAACCGGCGCGCTCCATCCGTTTCGTCACCAGCATGCCGAGGGTCTGGTGCGCGTTGCGGCCCTCGAAGCAATACGCCACCAGATACCATCGGTCGCCGCGCGGGAACGTCTCGATCAGCAGGTCGTTGCGGCCGGGCAGGCGGGAGACGCCCCGCTGGAGCCGCAGCCAGTCGCGCACCTGCTCGGGGAAGAGGTCCCAGGTGTCCGGGTTCTGCAGCATGCCGCGCACCCGGTCCGCGAGGTTGGTGGTCAACGGCAGGCGGCCGCCCGCGTAGGCGGGGACCATCGGGTCGCCGGAGCCGCCTTCCATGCACTCGCAGGCGGTGTCGCGGATGCGGATGAAGCGCAGCAGGCGGCCGGCGAACATGAAGGTGTCGCCGGGGCGCAGCATGTTGACGAAATATTCTTCGATTTCCCCAAGCGTCGGACCGAAGCCGCGCTTGCCGGTCAGTTTCACCTTCAGCACCGGCGCTTCGACGATGGTGCCGATATTCATGCGCAACGTGACGGCGGTGCGGGCGTTGCGGACGTGCATGCGGCCCTCGCTGTCGCGGAACAGTTTCTTCCATTGGTCGTAGGCGGCCAGCGCGTAGCCGCCGTGCTCGACGAAGCCCAGCACGTCGTCGAAGTCCAAACGGGACAGGGCGGCGTAGGGCGCGGCTGTCGTTACTTCGGAATACACGTCGTCCGGCAGGAACGGCGCGCTGCACGCCAGGCACAGCAGATGCTGTGCCAGCACGTCCAACCCGCCGGGGCGGGGCGGGTCGCCGTCCAGTTCGCGCGCGGCGACGCCGAGGATGGCGGCCTCGCATTCCAGCACCTCGAATCGATTGGCCGGGACCAGGATGGCCTGCGAGGCTTCGTCCATCCGGTGGTTGGCGCGGCCGACGCGTTGCAGCAGCCGCGAGACGCCTTTCGGGGCGCCGACCTGGATGACCTGGTCGACTCCGCCCCAGTCGATGCCGAGGTCCAGCGAGGATGTCGCCACAACGGCGCGCAACGACCCCGCCGCCATGGCGGCTTCGACCTTGCGGCGCTGCTCCACTTCCAGGGAGCCGTGGTGCAGGCCGATGGGCAGCATCGGATCGTTCAGCTTCCACAGCGCCTGGAACATCAGTTCCGCCTGGGCCCGGGTATTGACGAAGACGATGGTCATGCCGGCGGCGCGGATTTTTTCCATCACCTGCGGCGCGGCTTCCAGCCCCATATGGCCGGACCAGGACAGGCGGCCTTCCGGCAGGGTGATGGACAAAGCGGGCGGCGCGCCATCTGCCACCTCGATGCGGCGCGAGGCTCCGGTGTAGGCCTGGATCGCGTCGGGGTGGGCCACGGTGGCGGACAGGCCGACGCGGCGGGCGGCGGGGGCGAGGCTGCGCAGCCGGGAGACGCCGAGGGCGAGTTGGTCGCCGCGCTTGGTGCCGGCCAGCGCGTGCACCTCGTCCATGACGATGCATTGCAGGGTCTGGAAGAACAGCGGCGCGTCGGGCAGGGAGAGCAGAACGGCGAGGCTTTCCGGCGTGGTAAGCAGGATCTGCGGCGGGGTGGCACGCTGGCGGGCGCGGCGGTTGGCGGGGGTGTCACCGGTGCGCGCCTCGATGGCGATGGGCAGGTGCATGTCCTGCGCCGGGCGTGTCAGGTTGCGGGCGATGTCGGTGGCCAGCGCCTTCAGCGGGCTGATGTAGATGGTGTGCAGGCCGGGGCGCGGGTTGGCGGCGAGATCGATCAGCCCGGGCAGGAATCCGGCGAGGGTCTTGCCGCCTCCGGTGGGGGCGATCAGCAGGACGCTGTCGTTCGCCCGTGCGGCGTCGAGCATCGCCATCTGGTGCGGGCGCGGGGACCAGCCCTGGGAGGCGAACCAGGCGGCGAATGGTTCCGGTAATGTTCCTGGCATCGGCACACATAAGCATGGCAAGCCGGCGGGCGACAATCATCTTTGGAGGTTCGGCGGGGCTTCTATCGGCATGGCCGCCCGTCCCTCCGTGTCAGGGCTCCCGGCCGTGCCTTTGTGACAGGTGCGCCGCCCTTGTGTCGTGGCCGGCCTTGTGCCGGCCATCCACGACTAGCGGTGCTGTTGGCGGTAAAGTCGTGGATTGCCGGACTAAATCCGGCCATGACACAAGGAGCCGACGGACATCACACGATTGCATCAGCCCGCAGCGCGGCGATCTCGGCCGCATCATACCCGATATCCGCCAGCACGGCATCGGTGTCCGCCCCCGTCGGCGGGGCGGCGCTGTCCAGCTTTCCGCCGCCATGCGCCATCTGGAAGCCGGACCCCATCAGCCGCAGCGGACCGTACGGGCTCTCCACCGACTGCAAAACGCCACGGGCCACGACCTGCGGATGGTCGATGATATCCTCCACCTTCCAGATCGACCCGCACGGCGCGCCGGCATCGTTCAGCCGGCGTTCCCATGTCCGCGCATCCTCCTGCGCCAGCGCGGTCTCGATAATTTCCCGCAACGCCGCGGCGTTTTCCTCGCGCGCATACCAGTCGCCGAAGCGCGGATCATCCAGCACATCCGCCCGTCTCAGCGTCGTCATCAGCGCGCTGAACTGCCGCTCATCGTTCACCGCCAGCAGCAGGAAGCTGTCGCGTGCGCGGAACAAATTGGCCGTCACCTTGCGGCTGACCGCCTGGTTGCCCGACTGCTGCTGCCGGTGCCCGGCAACGGTGTAATCCGCCACCTGGGTGGTCAGGAACGCCAGGCTCGCCTCCAGCATCGAGACGTCGATGAACTGCCCCAGCCCGGTATGGGTGCGCTGGAACAGCGCCGACGAGATCGCGAACGCCCCCGTCGCCCCGGACAAAATGTCGCACACCGCGAAGCCCGCCCGCGTCGGCCCCATCTCCGCATGCCCGGTGATCGCCATGATCCCGGACATCGCCTGGATCTTGCCGTCATACCCGGCCTCGCCGCTGGACGGGCCGGTCTGACCGAAGCCGGAGATGGCGCAGTAGATCAGCTTCGGATTGACCGCCGACAGCGCCGCATAGCCCAGCCCGAGGCGGTCCATCACGCCGGGCCGGAAATTCTCCATCACCACATCGGCGTTCGCCGCCAGCTTCAGCACGATCTCCCGCGCCGCCGGTTTTTGCAGATCCAGGGTCAGGCTTTTCTTGTTGCCGTTCACCGCCAGGAACGGCGGCGCCATGTTGCGATCGGCCCATTCGCGCGACAGCGGCGTGCGCCGCATGTCCTCGCCGCCGCGGCGCTCGATCTTGATCACCTCGGCGCCGAGCAGCGCCAACTGGTAGCTGGCAAAGGGGCCGGCCAGCACCTGGGTGAAGTCCAGGATGCGGATGCCGGAGAACGGGCGGCCGGTCATGCCGCCTGCACCGCGCGGTTCGGCCGGGCGAGTTCTTTCTGCCGATCAAATTCCTCGCGGCGGCGGCGGAGTTCGTCCTCGCCGATTTGTTCGAGATTCAGGTAGTCGAGCTTCCAGCGCCCGTCCTCTGTCCAGCGAAGCGGCGACTGTAGGGTTGTCTGCGGGCCGAAGGCGGCTTCCAGCAGCAGCAGCGCAATGTCGAGCGTCCGGTCCTGGGACACAACATCGTGCGGTTTGCCGGCGCTGTTGCCCAAAGGAAAATCGCTGAACAGGAAGCGCGGCGCGGCGGCGTGCTCGACGATGTCCTTGGCGCAGCCCATCACGACGGTGGGAATGCCGTTCGCCTCCAGATGGCGGGCGACCAGGGTGCTGGTCTGGTGGCAGACCGGGCAGTTCGGCACGATCAACACCGCATCGGCACCGTCCTCACGCAGGCGGGCGAGGATTTCCGGAGCATCGGTCTCCACCGTGACGCGGTGGCTGCGATTGGTGGGCGCGCCATGGAAGCGGGCGGCGACCGAGCCGATGCGTCCGGCTGCGGCGGCGCGGCGCAAAGCGGGCAGCGGGAACCAGGTGTTGCTGTCGGTCGCCGTGGTGTGGGTACGGTCGTAGCCGATATGGGAGATGCGCAGGTCGTGTTCGGCTGCCGTGTCGCCGGAGTAGACGGTGTAGAACTTGGCACTGCCGTTATACGGCGCCCCCGGCCCCTGGTCGCCCTTGTCCGGCTGGAACGGCGCCGCCGTGGTTACGATGGCGATATTGCTGTCGTTCAGCGGCTTCGCCAGCGGGGTAAACGGCGCCGCCACGTAGTGTGCCCAGCGATACGGCGTCGTGTAGCCGATAGCCGCGTAATACTCCCGCGTCCGGCGCATATACGGTATCGGCGCGTGGTAGTCGGGCGCGAAGCCCAACAGGGTGTCGAGGGTTTGTTCCATAGGCCGTGTCTCCAGCGTGTTAACCGAAGTCGTCGCATGACGGAACCGATGGCCGCAAGGTCTGCACGCGCGTCGGCGACCAAACCAAACCGCTCCCCGCAACGTTGACACCGGCAACAACGGGGACCCGCATGCTGAGAAAACTGTGGACCGCCACCCGCCGCAGCGCCGAGGCGTTCATCGACAACGGCGACCTCAGCCGGGGCGCCGCCATCGCGTTTTACGCCATCACGTCCATCGGCCCGGTGCTGCTGATCATCGTCGCGGTCGCCGGCCTGTTCTTCGGCGAGGACGCCGCGCGCGGCGCGCTGATGGGCAAGCTGCACGACGCGATGGGCGAGCAGGCCGCCGGCTTCCTGCAAACCGCCATCGGCAGCGCCTCCAACCACCACGCCGGCCTGCTTGCCAGCGTCATCGGCGTAGTCTCCCTGATCGTCACCGCCAGCGGCGTGTTCGGCGAAATGCAGACGGCGCTGAATGCGATCTGGCGCACCAAGCCGGAGGGCGATTCCGTCACCCGGCTGATCAAGGCCCGGCTGACCAGCCTGACCCTGGTGGTGACGCTGGGCTTCCTGCTGCTGGTGTCGCTGGTCGTCGGCGCCGCCATCGCCGCCGTCGGCCAGGTGCTGAACGGCATCATGCCGTTCACCCAGGTGCTGCTGCATATGCTGAACTTTGCCGTGTCGCTGACGCTGCTGGGGGCGATCTTCATGGCGATCTACAAGATCCTGCCGGACACCCATCTGCGCTGGAGCGACACCATCGTCGGCGCCCTGGTCACCGCGCTGCTGATCACCATCGGCAAGATGGCCATCGGGATCTACCTCGGCACCAGCGCCATCGCCTCCAGCTTCGGCGCAGCCGGATCCGTTTTGGCGTCGCTTTTGTGGGTCTACTACTCGGCGCAGATTTTTCTCTATGGCGCCGAGTTCACCCGCGCCTATTCCGACATCCGTGCGGCAAAGCCGGCCCCCGCGGAGCCTGCCACCGCGCGATAGCCGGCGGTTCAGTGGTGCAGCAGCAACGGGATATCGGCGGCGGCCAGCACCGCCCGCGTGGCGCCGCCGAGCACAAATTCGGCCAGCCTGCCATGCGTGAAGGCGCCCATCACCAGCACATCGGCGCCAACCTCGTGCGCCCGGGCGATCAGCGCTTCGCCGATGGGCTGGCCCCCGGCATCGAAGCGCACGACCTCCGCCGCGATCCGCGATTGCCGCAGGATGGCGGGAAGCTCTTCGGGTTCCGCCTCGCCGCCGCCGGTTTCGATCAGCACGCTGACGCGTTCAGCCTGCTCCAGCAGGGGAAGCGCCGCTTCGACCGCCCTCTCGGCCGCCTCGCCGGGTTTCCAGGCGATCGCGACGCTCCGTCCGAGCGACGCGGGAACCGCGGCGGCGGGTACCAGCAGCGTTATCAGCCGAGACACGAACAGCGCAGCATGGACAGCCTGCTGCGTCTCCGCCCGATGCGGCCCCTGTCCAATCACAACCACATCGGCTGTGCCAGCTTCCGCCGCAATCACCTGCGCAGTGTCGCCGGTGACCTCCCGCCACTCCCGCACGCCGCCGCCTGAGCGCCAGGTGTCGAACAGGCCGTGCAGTTCCGCCGACAGCCGTTGCGCCTCGCCGTCGATCTCCTGCCGGCGCGTCCCGGTCATGATCTCCTCCGTCGGCATGAAGCCTTCCAACGCGTCATGGCGCACGTGCAGGACCTCGATCGGCGCATCGCCGAGCCGCCCGGCCAGCAGCGCCGCGGCGGCCAGAACCGGGCGCGCGGTGTCCACCCGGTCCAGGACGGCGAGGATCGCATGGGAGGCGACAGACGTTTGGGTCTGCAGCATGCCGAACCAGCCGGCGGCGAGGTGGCCGAGGGTGACGGCCAGCAGGCAGAGGGTCACTGAGAGCAGCACATTGCCCATCGCCGGCAGCCAACTGCCGTCGCGCGCCAGCGACAGAGTCTGCAGGCTGAATGACGAAAACGTCGTGAAGCCGCCGCAAATGCCCACCATGACGAAGATGCGGAGGTTGGGGTGGGCCGGGAGCGGGCCTTCGGGTGCCGTCAAGGCGCCGAAGCAGCCGATGACGAAACTGCCGATGACGTTGATGGCGATGGTGCCCCACGGGAAGCTGTCGCCCCAGAGCCGGCTGGCCAGCAGGCCGAACCCGTAGCGCCCGACGCCGCCGAGCGCGCTGCCGGCGGCCACGCAGAGATAGGCGATCACGGCTGGCGGTTCGGCAAAGCTGCCGCCGGGATAGACTTCTTGTTTGTCCGGCCGGTATCCATGTCGTCTCCTTCGCTCACCATCTGCGGCGCGCGAAAGAGCACGGCCTTTCTGTCGGGTTTGGACAGAATCCTACCGCGGCATCCATCGCACGGTAGGAGTCATCAGCCCTTGCGGGCGGTTCAGGGGGGACTCCATCCCCAGCGCATCATAGTGATAGTGGCGGGGAGCCTGTCGGGCAAGCCATTGCCGGCGTGTCTGCCACGCCGGACGGGATTTTAATCGGCCTTCGCTGAAGCGGCGGCTGAAGCGCTGCGTGCGCTGACCTTGTCGGGTGCCTGTGCCGCCGGTGCATGGTTCGCCGCCAGAGCCTGCGCCCGCTGGTTCGCGGCCCAGCCCGCACCGTAGACCGGTTCCCGGGCGCCGGCGGAGCCTTGCGCGAAAGCGGCGCCCGTACCCAGGGTCAGAGCGGCAACCGCAGCCAGGATCATGGTTTTCATGGCAATTCTCCATCGGCCGGGCGATATGTCCGGCAGCGTCGAGCGATACATGGGTCCATACACCACGCCTGACTATGTGTATTTTCGGCATTGGATATATGCGCCGGGCGGTGAAAGCGGAGCGGCAATGAAATGGCGACGGGGCGGGTTGGGCGACGCGTTCTGGCACGGTCGTTCGCGTGCGGATCGTTGCGTTCGCGGGTAACCCTCGTGGCCGGTCTTTCCGAGGTAACCGAGGGTAACCGTTGTGGCCGTACGCCTGTCCCACTGTGCCATGGCCGGCCTTGTGCCGGCCATCCACGCCTTTGCCGCTGCAAACACCGCAAGTCGTGGATTGCCGGACTAAATCCGGCCATGACACAATGCGACTTGCGGATCAGCCCGCCTCCTGCCGCCGCACCCGCACCGGGTTGACCGGCCGCATCGTCATCACGACCTCATGCTTCTGGTTCAGCACTTCCAGAAACGAATGGATCAGCCCACGATCCGGCCTGGAGCGCGACCGCCGCGCCTCGGTCACCGTCGCCCGCAGGGTCAGCGTGTCGCCGGGCCGCACCGGCAGGATCCAGCGCAGCTCATCGATACCCGGCGACGGCAGGCCGTTATGCGGCAGGAAGTTTTCCACCACCAGGCGCATGATCAGCGCGACGGTATGCCAGCCGCTGGCAATCACCTCCCCGAATGGACCCGCGGCGGCGAGCGCCCGGTCCACATGCATGGCCTGCGGGTCGTAGGCCTCGGCAAAACGAACGATCTCGTCCTCTGTCACCCGAACCGATCCGCACAGATAGGTCGCGCCGACAGCGTAATCCTCGAAAAATCTGTCGGCTGAAAGTGTGGAAAATGCGTCCGCCATGAATCGTCCCGCCAGGTTGCCGGTTTCCCGGCTAACATGCGATATAATGCATGACAATCAATGCCCCGAATCGGGTTGGACACGATGAGTCAGTCCGCCGAAGATCAAGCCTTCTTGCATGCCCTCGGGCAACGGCTGCGGCTGCTGCGGGCGCGCCGGGGCATGACGCGGCGCATCCTGTCGGTGCAGTCCGGCGTGTCCGAGCGGTACATCTCCGCCGTCGAAGCCGGCACCGGCAACGGCTCGATCCTGTTGCTGCGGGCGCTCGCCGCCGCCTTGCACATCGACCTGCGGGCCTTGCTGGAAGAAGAAACCGAGCAGCCCCGGCCGCCGTCCGCGCGGCAACCCGGTTACCGCGGCCGCATTGCCCTTATCGGCCTGCGCGGGGCCGGAAAATCCACCCTCGGCCGCCTGCTGGCGCCGCGGCTCGGCGTGCCGTTCCTGGAACTCGACCAGGAGATCGAGGCGGAGGCCGGGATGGGCCTGGGCGAGATCATGGAGTTGCACGGCCAGGCGGGCTTCCGCCGGCTGGAACGCGGCGTGCTGGAGCGGCTCATCGGCAGCCACCCGCACGCGGTGCTTGCCGCCGGCGGCGGCATCGTCGCGGAGACGCGGACCTTCGCCCGCCTGCTGGAATCCTGCCTGACAGTCTGGGTGAGGGCCTCGCCCGAGGAGCACATGCGGCGGGTTATCGAGCAGGGCGACCTCCGCCCGATGCGCGACAACCGCCGCTCGATGGGGGATTTGCGGTCGATTCTGGCCAGCCGGGAGGCGCTTTACGCCCTGGCGGACATTCAACTGGAGACGACGCGCCGGGACGTGCCGGCGGCGTTGGCCGAACTGGTCGCTGCTGTCGGCGACTGATCCAGCAGCGCGCGGGCGGCGGCGACGGCCTGGTCCACGCTGATCGCCGCCATCGTCTCCGCCACCACGGCGACGGCCCGGCGTCCCGTCGGCCCATAGGTCGTCGCATCCGTCGGCCCGAACAGCCCCACCGTCGGCGCACCGGCGGCGGCGGCCAGGTGCATCAGGCCGGAATCGTTACCGATGAACAGGCCCGCCCGTTCCAGGCAGGCGGCCACCTCCGGCAGGCTGAGACGGCCCACCAGGTCGATCGCGTCAGGCAACAAAGCCAGCAGAGGGGCTGCCATCTCGCGTTCCGCCTCGCCCGGCCCGCCGAGCACGGCGGCCCGCGTCTCCGGTCCGGCCATGCGATGAAAGAACGCGGCGAATCGTTCGGCCGGCCAGACCTTCGGCAGCCAGTTCGCCGTCGGCGCCAGCGCGATTATCGGCCCATCCCCCACGATCTCCCCGACGCGCCGCCGATCGGCGGGCGAGGTCCAGACGACGGGGGAGGGCGGGGTCGCGAGTTTGAGCATCGCCGCAAGCTCCGCGATCTTCGGACCGGCGGTGCGGCGGAAAATCGCGCGGCGGCGTGTCGGGATGAGCCAGGACAGTGCCGAGCCGCGGATATCCACGACAAGGTCCCACAAATGCGGCAAGGTCGCCGCCCATAACGGCAACCAGTGCCGGCTGCCGCGCCGCTTGCGCAGCACGATGGTGCGCTCGCGGTTGGGCATGCGGGCGAACACGCCCTCGGCGACGGGGCCGCAGACCACGGTGATCCGGGCGTCCGGGTAGGTGCGGATCAGGTGGTCGAGCAGCCCGGTGGACAGCACCGCGTCGCCGAGACGGTTGGAGGTGACGAACAGGATTTTCATTCTGCCGCTGCATTAGCAGCACCAGGCCGATCCGTTAATCACCCGCGCGGAAACGTCGGGCGTCAGGTCTTGAAGCCCTGCCGCGCCAGCAGCTTCCAGGTGGTGTCCTGTTTCTGCCAGACCATCAGCACGCTGATCTTCACCGCCGTGACCTTCTCCGCGGTCTCGAGATCCCCCGCCAGCGTGAACCGGGAGATTGCGGCATCGCCGGCAACGCTGTTTTTGACGCCGGAAAACTCAAGCGATTTCCAATTGGCCTTGCCGCTGGTGGCGTCGTCCAGGAACACCTCCTTCGTCTGGACCTTGCCGTCGGAGTGGCCGTAGTTCAGTTGCGCCGCACACAGGGCATCCAGGCCGGCGCGGTCGTTGGCCTGCATCGCCTTGCGGAAGGCATCGACCGCGGCGGCGATGGCTGCTTCGTCCGCCTGCTGGGCGGCGCCGAACGGTGTGGCAAAGGCCAGCATGGCGCCGGCGGTGACGGTCGCGGCAAGGCCGCGGCGGGACAGGCTCATGTGTTTCCTCCTGCTGTTTTTTGCGGAATCCCGGACCCGGGCGGATGCTATGCCGAGTCCCGGCCGAACGGGAATTCACGGAATCAACTGTATTCACGAGCCGCAAACGGACCGGCGTAACTTCACGGACCTGCCGCTGAAGCAGAAGCTGGAAATCGCCGTCGGCATGAAGCAGGGCCAGAAGAAGGTCGAGGCGGCGGTGGCCAAGGCTGGCAAGGTCATCAACGGTTGGAATGCCAGCGGCCTGTTCGGCGACAAAGAGCACTATAACCGCGACTGGCTGTCCCGCGCCGCCGCCGCGCAGGGCGGCATCTACGGCAACAGTCCGGCAGAGGCGATGTATCCGTTCGGGCGCAGCGATGCCACCGGCAAGCCGCTGGATGGCCGGCACCGCTACACGATCACCTTCCCGCAGGGCCAGCTTCCGCCGGTCAATGCGTTCTGGTCGATCACCATGTACGATGGCAAGACGCAACTTCTCATCAAGAACCCGATCGATCGCTACCTGATCAACTCGCCGATGCTGCCGGATATGAAGAAAAACGCCGACGGTTCGCTGACGCTTTATATCCAGCACGAGCCTCCCGGAGCGGAGCGCGAATCGATCTGGCTGCCGGCTCCGGCAGGATCGATGTATCTTGTCATGCGGCTGTATTGGCCGAAGGAAACGCCTCCATCGATCCTGCCGCCGGGTCAAGGAACGTGGCAGCCGCCCGGCGTTGTGGCGGCATCGCACTGATCCGCCGGCGCTACGGCGGTATACTGTTCGCGGCGTCGATCAACGGCTGAACCGGCACCTGGATCAGCCCGCGGCTCGGCCGGTCGAGGTCGATCACCAGGACGATCAGGGTGCCGACGGTGATCGCCATGATCAGGGTGGGAAAGATACGCCGCGTCCCGGTGATGCCGGCGTTGTAGCCGGCGAACCCCATGGCGACCAATGCCACGCCCTCCAGCGTGAACACGACCGCAGCCGGGATATGGAAGCGCAGCGCCGTCAGCCGCCGTTCGTGGATGTTGTTCATCTCGTTCAGCGAGGCGACGAAGCGGTAAGCCGGCAGCGATTGCGGGTCCGCCGCGGTGACCGCGACCGCCTGCTGCCAGAGCCTTGCCTGAAGATCCAGCGATCTCGAGATGTCTTGCTGAAACTTCGCCGGATCGAACGGGATGCCGAGGCCGGCCCGGACCACGGTATACTCGCGCAGAAGTTTCAAGGTCGGTTGTTGCGCCGATACCGGCAGCATCAGCGCGAAGTTTGCGGTGCTGCCGATGGCATTGGCTTCTTCAAGCACCAGGGCGCGGCGCGCCTCGTAACGGGACAGCGCGATCGAGAAGCTGAAGGCCAGCAGCAGCGCCAGCAGGCCGAGCGCCGCCCCGGTCAGGGTCCCGAGATCGGAATGCTCGGGATTGGTTCGGCGCATCCGCCAGCCGATCTGGTGGCCGATCTCGGCGGCAGCCGCCATCAGCAGGATGACTACGGGGTAGAGAATCCCCATGTGGAACTCATATAGCGTTTCGAGCATTACCATTATTATTGGCTCTTATGACGTTGGTTGTTGGTAAGCGCCTGTCCGCGGAACGCGACAACGTCATGCCGGCGAAGCATGCCCCGGCGATGGCCGGGGATCGGCATCCCATAGGCATTAAAATTGCCCGCGACCCGGCAGGAACCGGCATAATTTGGCGGCAAGCCTGCCTCGGGTAAGCGCGACTGTTTGAGTAAGGAACGGGGTCGCAGGGTATTGCAGGTGCTGGTTGATCCGCCGGATTTTTGCGCAGAGGACACCGAGATTTTGAGATCGCAGAGAAGCTTTTCGGCTTCGCCGGCGCACTGTTGCCAACCTGACCTCGGGTATACCCGCGACTCTGCAAGCCGCTCCGGCGTCTCGGCACGGGATGAAAGGTCGGTGCACACTTCGCGAAGACCAGCAAGCACCGCCATAAAAGCCTTATTTTTTCCCCGCGACTGAACCGCAACGATACTGCGCCGGTTCGGCTTTAGATCGTTGGCCAGCACCGCCTTGAACCGGTCGCTCGACTTCCACTCCGGATATTTCGGCACCCGGTCTATCGTTGTTTTAAAGCAAGAGATGATCGCCTGCTTCGCCGGACCGTCATTCCATGATGCCAGAGGTTCGCTCTCCGCCCTGGCCACGCCGGGGCGCGGCAAAGCGGGCAGGGCGGACCGGTCCGCGAGAGCACTCGGCCTGAAGCGCCGGCTGGCGACCGCGGACCCTGAAGCGGCCACGATAGTTGCCTCTCTGTATCCAAAGGTGCGGGCGACCCTCGCGGGCCGCCCGAGGGGTCAGTGGGTATACTTCAGGGAAATGGCGGCGATACCGGCGGCGACGTTGATGCCCTTGTCGCCTTCGACGCTGAGCGGCTGAAGCGAGATCGACTTGGTCGAGCCGCCAATCAGCACGTTCGCGCTGCCGCCGACACCGGCCGCTGCCCCTGCCGTGACGCCACCGTAATCGCCGGTCAGCGCCCCGGGCTTCAGGTCAGTGGTTGGCGCAAACACCGCCCAGACCAGAACGCCGCCCTTCAGGTAGCCGATATCGACGCCGAACTTCGAAATCTTGCCGGTGTACTTCACCGGCACCGAGCCGGACCCGGCCGAGAAGGAGCAGTGCAGGTCCCGTGAGGAGCCGAAGATGAAGCCCCAACCGCTGGCGACCTGGCAGGTCAGCAGGCCGGCCTTGACGGAGGCATCCACTGCTTCCGCCGGCGACTGGAAAGCGAGCGCGCCAAGGGCGAGGCCGGCTGCGGCCAGGACGGATTTTCTAAACATGTACTGATACTCCTGTTATTACGCACTTCGCGCGGCCGTGTTGCCAGCCCGGAACATGATCGGCTTCGTTCGACCCAACCCTCCCGCCTGTCACGACCGGGCAGGGCCGATGATCCACGCGTTAACGGGCTGTAAGCCCAGATCGGGGGGCCGACAATGCAGTTTCGGAATCGCCGGAGGTTTCCGCGGGGTCGCGGAGCAGCCATCGCGGGGCACGTCTTCACCGGCATCCCGCCGATCAGGCGCTTGGACGACAGCGTCGTCGGCCTGCTGAAGCATGTGAAGACATCGGCGAGAAAGACAACACCATCGTCATCTTCGCCACCGACAACGGCACCGAAGTCTTTACCTGGCCGGATGGCGGAACGCCCGGGCCGACGAACTGGTCAAGACGCACGAGGCGGAGTAGCCGGAACGAACAGCGGGCGCGCCGTGACAGGCGCGCCCGCTGGCGGTTCACTCCGCTTCGGCTCTTTCGTTAGCCGCCGCCGCCGCCCTGCATGCCACCTTCCGCACGCGGAACAGGCAGGATATCGCCGTCACAGGCTGTCCCCGATCCGCTGATGGACAGGTTCACGTAGTCGCCCGCGACCTTCCCCCTGACAACAGCGGTTCGGCCCGCCCCACCGACTTCCTTGGCATCGATCTCGAAGGTTCGGTCCTTGTTGACCTCGCCTTCGAGCCTGGCCATATGAAGTCCCCGGTCCCAGGCGACAAAGCCGCCGACTTTATCGTCGGGTGAAACGGTAACGTGCCAGTCCAGCCCGGGGCAGCCGCCGACAACGGCAAAGGTGTGGAAGGCATAGAGAGCGCCTTTGCCTTTTTGTGCGATGGCCGGGCTCAACGAGGCAGCCGCCGAGAGCGCGATGACAGCGATCCCGGCAGTGAGAATTTGATTTTTCATTGATGCTTACCTCCGCTTGGACAAATAGATCTGTCCGTATTGGTAGCGAGCGGGGCATATAGTAGAGTGACAGCACGGCCTATGCAGAATTGGCAGATAACGACCTTGTGCTTTCCGTTACGCAATGGCGGATCGCCAAACACGGCTCCGCCGCGCGCACACCCGTTAAGGCGCCCGCGCGGCGGATAAACCGTTTCGACTGGTGCGACCGGCAGTAGGCCGGACGCGGGGCGGCCTAGCCGCCGTTAGCCAGCGTCAGTTCCACACGGCGGTTTTCCGCGCGGCCCTTCGCGGTCTTGTTCGAGGCGACAGGATTCGCTTCGCCAAAGCCGTGCGCTTCGACCAGATCCGGCTTCAGGCCCTGCGAGACCAGGAAGGAGGCAACGCTCTCGGCGCGCTTCTGCGACAGGATCTCGTTCGTGGTCACACCCTGCTTCGCGAGGGCCGGGCCGATCGGCGCGTTGTCGGTGTAGCCGTTGACCACGATCTTGTTGGTCTGGGTCGGCGCCAGCTTCGCCGCCAGCCTGGAGATGATCTGCTTGCCCTGCGGCCGCATCTCCCAACTGCCGGACGCGAACAGCAGGTCGCTGTTGACGGTATACTTGACCGCGCCCTGCAACCGGGCCACTGCCGCCTTCTGCTGGGCGACCTGGTCGGTCAGCGCAGCGTTCTGCTGCTGGAGCTGCTGGTTCTGCGCCTGGAGATCGTCATATTTGCTCTGCGAGACGCATCCCGTGAGGCCCATGACAGACAGCAGCGACCCGGCGATGACATAGCGTTTGATTGAATACACAGGTGAACTCCCCATTTTGCCTCCGCCGGACAAGAATGTTTGGGATGGTAACAGATGGCGGACGGCCGCGTTATGAGTCGTCCGTCCACATCTGTCTATGCAGATTTGGCGTACGCGGCGAACAAACGGTGCCCGCCGGTGGCTAATTCGGCCTTACGTTGCCCATTCGGCTCAGTATGGGTACGGGTAGGGCGGCGGCGGCGGATACCCGTAGGGCGGATAGCCATACGGCGGGTAATGCGGCGCTACCGCCGCGCCATACCAATAGGCCCGCCGGGCGCTGCGCCTCGCTACGCCTGCGAAGGACATCGGGGTCCAGGGCATGCCGATGATGTCGATGAAGACCGAAGCCGGCCCGTCCGCCCCGGCAAGAGTCCCCTCCAGCACCTTCACCGTGAAGCTCAGCCGATCGGCTTCGAGTCGCGGCTTGGTCAGTTCGACGACGAGGTCCTGGTTCGACGTGCCGTCCTTGCTCAGCACCGAAACGGTGGCGTTGGGCGGGTCTTTGGCGAAGCTGCCGTCGGTGGCCCATTCGTCCAGCATATCCTTCGTCAGAACATGCCCGGCCGCACGCACCGGCCGATCGGCGAACAGGATCGAGTTGCCGCTGACACCCGTCAGGGTCAGGGTGTCGCCCTGGAGGCCGGCGCCGCGGGCGTTCAGGACGATCAGTGACGGCACCATATCGACCTTGACGGAGGACGGCCGGGACGGCGGCGCGTTCATTGCAGCGGGCGGCGGCGCGGATTGTGCGCAGGCGAGACCGGCCAGGCAACACAGCGCAACGGCACTGATAAGGCGGATACGGATACGGGTACGGTCCGGTGTCATGCGAAGGCTGTCCTTGCCGCGAATGGTGCCGCACTCTGGTTCGCCCGCGGGATCTGCGTCTATGCGGATTCGGCACGACGGGGCCAGCGTCATCCGCTGTCGGCGTCAAGCTCAGCCTGCCTTTGCTCCAGCCGCGCCAGGTCATCCTGCGGCAAACGGCCGCGGCAGCCGGCAACCACCCGCGCGCCACGCTCGGCGAGACGGCGGCGCAGCGCCTGGTCGTCCGTGCTGATCGCGACGTCGTGCAGCAGCCGCAGCAGACGCAGGCTGACCGCGGCATCGGTGGTGGCGTAGGCGCGGATCTGTTCGATGGCGGTGTTGAGCAGGCCGTCACGGTCGATCCACGGCAGCACCACGCGCACCACATGCGGCGGGCTGAACAGCAAGGACTCCGGCGGGATGCGATCGACCCAGCGGATCAGGATGCGGGTAAGCTGGTCGATGCATCTGATCGCCGTGCTAGGATCGTTGACCGCCGGGGAAATCGCCCGCAGCGCGATATCGACGATCTGGATGACGCCGAATTCGACATCCTGCTGCAAGGTGCGCATCGGGCCGATATCGAAGGCTCCGGTCAGGTCCACCGCATGGTGGCGGTCCAGCCGGGTGCGGCGGGACACCATCAGCAGCGGAATGCCCGCCGGCACGAAATGGCCGACGCGGCGGGTGACGCGGACGCGCAGGTACATCAGCCAGCCGACGGAGACCGGCGCCAGCAGCATGGCGCCGAGCACGGTCAGTAACGGCGCGAACGGCTGCGGCATCGAGCGCGCCGCGGGCAGCGCAGCCAGGCAGTAGGTGAATGTGCCGAGGAAGATGCCGAGCGTCCACTGCGTCCCCTGGTCGCGCACGAAGCTGATCAGGATTCGCGGCGAAAACTGCATCGAGGCGAGAGTCAGGGTCATGGGCAGGATGGCGAAGACGATCGACACCACCGTCATGGTGGAGGTGGCGATCACGGACAGGATCGCCCGGGCGACCTGCGCATCCTGGTGCGACGGAAACAGCGTGACGGGGATTCAGGCGGAAGCGGCGGGATAGGCTTCCTCCAGCGCGGACAGTGCGGCGCCGCAGAACCCGAGAAACACGGCGATGACCAGCGGCCGCACGAAGAAGCCGCCGCGCAGGAAGTAGGACGCCGAACGCAGGCGGAGGGGGAGTTGTTTCAGCACCGGGACGGCCTGTTCCGCGGTGTCTGAGCAGGGGTCGTTATTGGATCGCCTTGCCGTCAGGCGCCTTTATGCTGGTCTTCCATGCCTGGCGCACGGCGTCCTGCACCTCCGCTGGCAGCGGGATGCAATCCAGTTCCTCCGCCGTCTTGCCGCCGTTGGCATAGGCCCAATCGAAGAACCTGACGACGGCGGCACTGGCGGCCGCGTCGCGAGGGTTTTGCGGCAACAGCACGAAGGTGGCCGCGGCCATCGGCCAGGTGCGGTCACCGCCCTGGTCGATCAGGTTGACGGCGAAGTTCGCGGCGTCCGTCCAGTCCGCGTTCGCCGCGGCCGCCGCGAACGCCGCGCGGTCCGGGCTAACGAACTGGCCGGCCTTGTTGCGCAGTTGCGCGGTTACCAGGTGGTTTCGGGTCACGAATGCACTGCCGGTGTAACCGATGGCGCCGACAATGCTGCTGACCGTCAGTCCGGCGTTGGAGTTGCTTCTGGCGCCGGCTCCGGCCGGCCAGTGTACGCTCGTTCCGGTGCCAACATGCTGCCGCCACGCCGGATCTGATTCGGAAAGATACGACGTAAAGACAAAATTCGTGCCCGAGGTGCCGGCCCGGAAGATCGGAACGATCGCCAGGGCGGGCAGCTTCAGGTCGCGGTTGAGTTCGGCGACGCGCGGATCGTTCCACCAGGCGATTTTCCCGAGATAGATGCCGGCGATGATCTCACCGGTCAGCTTGAGCTGGTTGGCCTGGAGTCCGGGGATGTTGACGATCATGACAACCGCGGTAATGACCGTGGGGAACTGCAAGAGGTGCCCCGATTGCAGTTGCGCCGCCGGTATCGGCTCATCCGAGGCGCCGAAATCGACGGTTCGGTTCAGCACCTGCGTGGCCCCGGTGCCGGAGCTGAACGCCTGGTAGTTCAGGCGGACACCGATCGCGGATTCGGCCGCGTGGCCCCAGGCGTCGTAAAGTGGCGCCGGGAGGGTTGCTCCCGCGCCGGTGATCTGCTGCTGAGCCTGCGCGCCCGAGGGCAAGGCAGCCAGTGCGGCCGCGAGCACCGCGGCGACGAAGCGCACGGCCAGGCGGCGGTGTAAGCAAGAACGGCCTGCCATGTTAAAAATCTGTCCGGACACCATGACGCTTCCCGGGGGATTCGGGTTGCCGAAGCGTATCATACGGTGGCCGGTCTGGATACCGAGGGTGTTGCACCCGGGGTGATGCGGAGATCGAGGATCTGTTCTGATGGCAAGACGGCGGGTGGCCGTCAGCACATTTCGCAACCTGGTTCGGCGGGACAGGTGGTCACCGGCGCCGCGATCAACTGCTTCTCTCTCGGTCCATTCTTCGGGATCTCGACTTCCACGGCGTTGGATTCCATAAGCGCCGAAAGCTGTCCCGCACGACACGTGCGGTTCGGGAGGATGGCATGACTCAGTTCGGCCAAACGACAGGGATCAACCGGCGTGCGTTGCTGGTCGCCTCGGGCACGGCCTTGGCGGCCGGTGTCCTGCCACGGCGGGCCGCCGCCGCCCCTGTGCCCGTCGGTCCGGTGATGGCGGCGCTGAGCGCCTATATGGCGGAGGCCGGTGAGCGACCTCTGCCCGACGAGGTCGTCGAGCAGGCGAAGTATCACATCCTCGACACGTTCGCGGCCATGATCTCCGGGTCGGGGCTGCCGCCGGCGCAGGCAGCGCTCAAGTTTGCACGCGCTTACACGAACGACGCCACGGCGACGATCGCCGCTTCGAGGATGACGGCGAACCCGCTCGAAGCCGCCCTGGTCAACGGCATGCTGGCGCATTCCGATGAGACGGATGACTCGAACGAATTTTCACAGTCGCATCCCGGCTGCGCCGTGGTCCCTGCCGCCCTGGCGGCGGGCGAGAAATTCGGCACCGACGGGATGCATTTCCTGCGTGCGGTGACGGTCGGCTACGATATCGGCCCGCGCGTCACGATCAGCTTCGGCGCCGTGGAGTTCCGCGACACCAGTCACAAGGCGACCCACGCCATCGCAGGGATCTTCGGTGCCGCGGCGGCAGCGGGATCGCTCGCCGGGCTCGATGCGCAGCAGATGCGCTGGCTGCTCGACTATGCGGCGCAACAATCATCTGGCATCGGCGCCTGGGCGCGCGATACGTCCCATATCGAGAAGTCCTTCGTCTTCGCAGGCATGCCGGCGCGCAACGGCGTAACGGCTGCGCTGGTGGTCCAGTCGGGCTTCACTGGCGTCGATGACATCTTCTCCGGGCCGGACAATTACTTCGACGCCTACGCACCGGAGGGTCGGCCTGAGCTTTTGATCGAGCAGCTCGGCCAGCGCTATGAGATCGTCCGCACCAATATCAAGAAATGGACAGTGGGATCGCCGATCCAGGCGCCGCTCGACGCCATGGGCAATATCTTTGCAAAGCAGCAGGTGAATCCGGACGATGTAAAAACGATTGTCGTCCGGCTTGCCCACACCGAGGCACGCACGGTAAATAACCGTGAGATGCCGGACATCTGCCTGCAGCACATGATCGCCGTGATGCTGCTCGACAGGACGGCATCGTTCCAGGCCGCCCACGACAAAGCGCGCATGAGCGACCCGGCGACTCTTCTTCAACGTGCGAAGGTCCAATTGATCGAGAGCGATGAGTTGCAGAAGCTGGAGCCGGCGCGACAGGCCATCGTGGAAATCACCCTGACTGACGGCACCGTCCTGAGCAACCGTGTCATTGCGGTCCGCGGGACTGCGGACAATCCGATGTCGCGCGATGAGGTCATTCAGAAGGCCCGCGACCTATGCGAGCCGATTATCGGCAAACAGCAGACCGATGCTTTGGTTGAGAGGGTTTTTACGCTCGAAAAACTGCCGAACGTTCGTGATTTGCGGCGTGTACTTCAGAAGGCTTGATTCGTTCTTACGTTGTGTCCAGTTTCGTCCCACTCGTCTCCGGAAGAGCGATAGCAGCAGAGAACGCAACGGCATAGGCGCACAACGCGCACACGCCCATCGCAGTGCCGAGCGGGAGCGTTGTCGCGAGCAGGCCCACGGTTGCCGGAACGATGGAACCGAACCCGCGGCCGCCGCCGACACAGAAGCCCTGGCCGCCGGCTCGGATGCCGGTCGGGAACAGCTCCGCGAAGGTCGGGATCATGCCGGACGCCAGGCCGCCCTGAAACGCCCCCAGAAAGAAGCTGAGCGCAATGGTCAGGCCGGCCCCTATCGGCGCCAGCAGGTAGACGGCGACGTTGCAGGCCTGCAGCACAAGAAAAACCATGAATGCCGACCGGCGTCCGATCCGATCGGATAGCCAGCCGTAGGCGAACGGCCCGACGAGAGATCCGAGGATGTTGAGAGCAAGGTAGCCGGCACTCGTCGTCACCGACAGGTTCAGTGTCATGCGCAGATAAGCCGGCAACCAGGTGATCATGACGTACGCGCCGCCAAAGATGCCGGTCGCCATGACCAGCGCGGCCGCGGTGCGGCGCCGGTGCTCGGGGGCAAAAATCTCCCAAAACGGGGCTGTCGCCGTTCCGCTGGCGCGCGCCGCCTTCGCCTCGGTGTAGACACTCGACTCGGGAACCAGGCGGCGAATAAAGAACACCAGAAATGCCGGCACGATACCGATGGCGAAGAACACCCGCCAGCCGATCTGCTCGGAAAACAACGCGGCGATAACCGGGGACAGCGCAACCGAGATAGCGTAACCCACGGCGTAGCCGCTTTGCACCGAGGCCGCGACCCGGCCGCGGAGGGCAGGCCGTATGACTTCGCTGATCAGCACACCGCCAACGGCCGCTTCGCCGCCGTAACCCAGGCCTTGAAGGAAACGAACTATGAATAGTTGTGAAAAGGAGTTACAGAATGCTGCCGTGAAGGTGAAGACAGCCACCCAAAGAATAGTGAGCTGCAGCACCCGCAACCGGCCGATCCTGTCGGCGAGAATGCCTGCACCCCAGCCGCCGACACCCGTCCCCATCAGCGCCGCAGTGGCCAGGTAGCCCGCCTCGGGGCGGGTCAATCCGAGTACTGCGATCAGCGACGGGATCACCAGCGCGTAGATCGTGGTATCCATCGAGTCCAGGCCGAACCCGGCGAAGCAGGCCCAGTAGGTGCGCCGCTCCACCGATGTGAGATCGGCGTACCATCCCAACCGCACGCTGCGCATGACACGGACCCCTCGCGTTCACATCCAAAATGATTGCCCCGCAGCGAAAGGCTGTCCATAGAACCCGCCGGCAGAGCGCTTTCACACTGTCTGGAAACAGTTTGCCATGCCGCGACATGGCCGCGGGGTCAACGTATTAATATTATGATTGTTTCATCATAATCGAACATGGTAGGGCAATGTCAAGATGATCCGATAGTGAACCGTGTCCCCATCCGGCCGCCCTCTGCCAACACCTCCCACGGCTCTCCTGGCGGCCATTACCCGTCTGCTAAGGCCTTTGGTGCGGCTTATGCTGCGCAACGGTATCACCTTCCCGGTGTTGACGGACGCGCTGCGCCGCCTGTTCGTGGACGTCGCTGCCACCGACATCCTGCAGCAGCCGGCGGCGCAAACGGATAGCCGCATCTGCCTGCTGACGGGACTCAATCGCAAGCTCGTCAGGCACTATCGAGAGATGCAGGCCGACGACACCGCCGTTCCCGAGGTGGTGACCGTTGCAAGTGAAATCATTGCCCGCTGGCTCGGATCCCCGCCGTTCGTCGATGACGCCGGCCATCCGAGACCGTTGCAGCGCCTCGGCAAACCCGGTGACGCCGAGCCATCGTTTGACGCGCTGGTCGGCTCCGTGACAGCCGACTTCCGCTCACGCGCCGTCCTGGACGACTGGCTCAGCCAGGGGCTTGTACAGATGGCACCGCCGGACATGGTGGTGCTGAACGTCCATGCATTCGTGCCGCGACCGGGGGCGGAGGAGCAGTTGTTCTACTTCGCCAGAAACCTGCAGGACCACATCGCCGCGGCCGCCGCCAACATCAGCGCCTCGGATAACGCGCCGTTCCTTGACCGCAGCGTCCATTACGACGAACTGACCCCGGCGCAGGCCCGGGAGCTGGAAGCATTCGCGCGCGCGGCGGCGATGCAGGCGCTGCTCGACGTCAACCGGAAGGCCCGGGAGCTTGTTGAAGCCGCCTCGTCGCCGGGCGGCGATACCCCGGTCCGGGTCAATTTCGGGACCTTCGTTTTCACCGAAAGCAAATCACCCGCCGAACCGGGCGAGGCCCGGCGGATACCGGCGGCCGGAGTTCCGGAATGAAGTATTTTGGCACGCTCCTGATGCTGCTGGCACTGGCATGCTGCGCCGGCCCTCGGCCCGAGCCGCCCGACGAAACCGTCGTCTTCCAGCCGAACACGGCCTGCCGCGTCGGCCATGATGGCGGGCCTGCCACGGCCGACCGCGGCATCGGCGGCACCGGCATGCCGGCCCGGACGCGAACCTCCGATCGCGGCATCGGCGGCACCGGCATTTTCGGCGTGGTGACCGGCTTCGCGTCGATCTGCGTCGATGGGCTGGAGGTTCGGCTCGACAAGAACCTTTCCGTATCCGTCAACGGTGCCGCGGCAACGGTGAAGCAGCTCCGGGCCGGCCAGGTGGTCGCCATCGAAGCCGCAGGGCAAGAGACTGCCGCACACTCCGTCGATCAGGCAAAGATGGTATCGGTTCGCTATGAGGTATCAGGGCCGATTGAGGCGGTCGATACCGCCGCAGGCGCCATGGTGGTCGCCGGACAGCGCGTGATCGTGCTGCCCACAACCTGGGTGGCCGGCCGCTTCGCGCTCGGCAACTGGACCACCGTCAGTGGTTTGCGGCAGCCCGACGGGACCATAATGGCCAGCCGGCTGGACCGTGGACGGATCGGCACGTTGTTTGTACGCGGCCAGATCATCCGGGAGAGCGATACGACCCGCATCGGCGGTCTGGTGCTGCACGGTTCGGCGGTCACCATCATCAGGGCAGGGGCGTTCGTCTCGATCACGGGCCGGTATGGCGAGCGCACCGCCGAAGTAAAGTCGATCGATGCGGATCCGCTGGCCGAAGACCCGGCAGGCTTTTTCGGAAATTCAGCCGGCCAGGTCATCTTGCAGGCGTTTGTTCGGGTCCACCGCGGCATGGTATGGCTGAATAACGACCACGGTTTCCAGGCCGCTGCGGGCGTGCAAGGCAAAGGCAGCGCCTATCGCAACGCCGTCGTGCGGCTGGAGCGAACAGCCTCGGGCGCATTCATCGCCACGGAATTGCATTACACCGCTTATCGAGCCCAGCCCGCGGATGCGCCGGCGCGAAGCAAGGGACGTGGATCTAGCGACCTCATTTTGCCGCCGGAGGCGCCGCCCGGGCCGCCAGCCGACATAACGAGTCCTGATGCGCCCGACGGAAACAACGGCATCAACGACGTGCCGGACGCCTTTCCGGACTCGTCACCACCGCTTATTTCGAATGCTGCGCCGCCCCGCAGTGTGATCGCCGCGCTGCATTGAGCCGGATGCAGGCTCGTGTCAAAGACGGCGGACCGGGGGAGCGCGGCCTCGTTGGCGGCAGCGACGATTTTGGCAGGTTTTAGACGCGAGGTGGCCTCGGCCCGCCGCGTGTCCCTCCAATGGTCAAGCCATCAAGGACGCGGCGTTCGATCGTTTTCCTGGCGCTGGTCTGGCGGCGGGGACGGTGGCCGCCGCTTCCCGTTGCGAAGCCGAGCGGCATTTGCTGTCAGTCGCCGATTGCAACGTCTGCGGCGGCGAACTGCGCCGCTCTGCGGTGCTGTTCAGCTTCCTGACTTCAGAGCCGATGGCCGTGCCGCCAAACCGCACGGCCCGGTGCGGCAGTTCCATGGTTGCCACGGTGCCGCCGGCGCTCTCCAGCCGCAACGTTCCGCCATGCCGCTCGGCGAAGCCTTGTGCCAGGGAGAGGCCCTCGCCCGAATGCGGCAGCCCGGAAAAACCCCAGCCGTCGTCGGTTACGCTGAGGACCGTGATGTCGGCCACGCTCACCAGCCGCACCGAGATCCGGCCGCCCGGGCGGTTTCGCATGCCGTGCTTGACCGCGTTGCCAATGAGTTCGTTGGCGCCGCGGATGACCGCTTCGCGCAAGGCAGGGGGGCAGGTGCCGCGTACCGATACGCCGATGCGAATGACCTGCTCGGCGCCCCGCATCATCTCGACGATGCCTCCGCCAAGCTGGCGCAGCCGATCGGCCATCGAACCGGGGGCCTCGGTCAGCCCGAACAGCGCGTTGGAAATCGTGGCCGACAAGCCGATCCGGTATTCAAGCTCGCGCGCGAATCGCTCCGCGGCCGGTGTGTCGCACATGCCGGAGCGTTCCGTGATCAGCGCCATGATCCGTTGCAGCGTATTCTTGGTATGGTGCCGAAGTTGGCGCAGGTCGATCTCCTGCGCGCCAGGGTCGTCCCAGACCGCGTCATCCGAAAGCGTCGCGGCGAAATCCGGTTGACCCGAGGGGACGACCGAAAACCGACGTGTTGTTCGGGCGGAGCCGGCGGCGTTTAACATAATCCGTTGCCTCTCGTTCCAGAATAGAGACGGGCGGCGAGGCATGCCGGTTTGTAACGCCCGACCACTGGACCGCCGTCCCGCCCGAGCTGCCTGAGATGAGGTTCCCGGCGCCCGATCTATGTCGGATCGTATGTGGGAAAATATCCCACGTCAAACAGTTTCGTATTGCGTCGCCGCCGGACGCCCGGATGGCCATCGCTGCGGGGCGGCGGCGATCCTGCCGCGGGCTTCAGCGCGGCCGCCGCACCCTCGGCAAAGTCTAAAGTTGCGGGTCAGAAAACCGCCCACGTCCGTATCGCTGCGGTATAGTGGGGGCCATGATCCTGCAGCAGCCCGCATTTGCCGCTTACCGCTCCACCAGCGGCCAACCCGACGACGGCGCGCGCGAGCGGCGCCGCTGGCACGGCGCGCCCCACCTTGAGGCGACCTGACGAGATGGCATATGCGGTGAAGGAGGTCTTCTACACGCTGCAGGGGGAAGGGCGAAACGCCGGTCGCGCCGCGGTGTTCTGTCGCTTTGCCGGATGCAACCTCTGGTCAGGCCGGGAGGCTGATCGTGCGCAGGCGGTCTGCGCATTCTGCGACACCGACTTCGTCGGGATCGACGGCAGTGGAGGCGGTCGCTTCGCGGACGCGTCCAGTCTGGCGCAGGCGATTGCCCGCGCCTGGCGGGGTGCCGCCGGCGCTACACCTCTTGTTGTCCTGACAGGGGGCGAACCGCTGTTGCAGGTCGACGAAGCATTGATCGAATCTCTGCACGAACTCGGATTCGAGATCGCGGTGGAGACAAATGGGACCATTGCGGTTCCCCCCGGGTTGGATTGGATCTGTGTCAGTCCCAAAGCCGGAGCCGCTCTCGTGGTTACCGGCGGGAATGAATTGAAACTTGTGTACCCGCAGATTGGCATTGTGCCGCAGTCATTCGAACACCTCGCCTTCGATAACTTCCTGCTCCAGCCGATGGACGGCCCCCACCGGGAGCGGAATACCGCCGCAGCGGTCGCTTATTGCCTCGAACACCCGCACTGGCGCCTGAGCCTGCAAACCCACAAACTTCTGGGGATACCATGAAGATCACTCAAGCCTTTACGTTCGAGGCCGCGCATCGCCTGCCCAACGTACCGCCGGCACATCGGTGTCACCGCATGCACGGTCACTCCTACCGCGTGGAGCTCCGGCTTCAAGGCGAGGTTGACCCGGTGACCGGCTTCGTCGCGGACTTTTTCGACATCGAGTCTGCGTTCCAGCCGCTGCTCGATCGCCTGGACCACAACTGTTTGAATGAGATCGAGGGTCTCGAAAATCCCACCGCGGAACACATCGCAATATGGATTTGGGATCGGCTAAGGTCCACGCTTTCTCAACTCGCCGCGGTCGTCGTCTATGAGACGCCGAATTGCTGGGCGGAGCATGAAGGGCAACTTCCTGTTGGTTTTGGGTGATGAACCCGCGAGGAGCCGTCGCAGCGGGGAGCCAAAGGGCCGATGACGGTGAGCGGATCGCCGCGGACATGCAATGCCCGCCCGCCAAAAAAAGCGGCGCTTGCGGCGCCGCGGGAGTTTTCGGGAGGAAACGTCCAAGATGACGAGCGTAGACGCACCCGCCGGAGCCAGGTGTAGCCGAGGCGTCCGCCGGCGACTGTGACCGGAGTCACAATAGCGCAGGATCGGTGAACCGCGCGGTCGGGTGTGACACGCCGCGCGAGGAATAATCCGATTTCGGCGGGTCATGTCGGCTTGGCGGGATATATCGATCGACTCCAACCCGGGACGACGGCTCGAAGCGGGACCCGTTCGAAATGAGGTGACCGGAGCCGCCTGGATATCGACGACGGCGCGGTTCGGCTAAGAAAAGCCCGACCATCAAGCCAATCCTGGATTTTGCGTCTAAGGTGATGGCTGTTGTTGTCCGAATCGGAGCAGCGCGAGCAGGTTGTCGCTGCGAAAACTTTTTCCGAGGAGATCGTGATGCCGCCCGCCAAGAAACCGGCCCCAGCCGCCAAGAAACCGGCCCCTGCCGCCAGCAAGACCGCGGCGCCCGCCAAGGGGGCCCCGAAAAAAGCCGCCGCGCCTGCCAGCAAGGCTGCTGCGCCCGCGAAAAAGGCCTCTGCGCCTGCGAAAAAGGCCGCCGCACCCGCCAGGAAGGCGGCTCCGGTAAAGGCCGCGCCGCAAGCCACCATCACGCTGAAGCACATCGCCGCCGAGTTGGCGGAAGGACATGACCTGTCGAAAAAGGCCGCCGAAGCCGTGCTCGACGATTTTGTGGCGGTCATCACCCGACAGCTCGCCAACGGCGACAAAATCCGCCTGAGCGGCCTCGGCATCCTGGTGGTGCGAGACCGGCCGGCGCGCACCGCTCGCAACCCGGCGACCGGCGAATCCGTCGCGGTCGCGGCGAGCAAGAAGATCGCGTTTCGACCTGCCAAGGAATTGAAGGAGTCGGTGTAGCGCAATCCGGGGCCGGCCATCCGGCTGTTCCCGGGGGTGGCGAAAGGATGCATCCGTGCGGCCAGGCTCAGTCGCCCGCCGCAGCCAAACTGTGCAGCTCCCGCCCGCGAGTCTCCGGCAGCAGCAACGCGGCGACCACCACCAGCGCATAGGCCCCCCCGGCGAACAGCCCAACCGACTCACCCAACGGAATAAACCCCGCTACGTATCCCACGAGCACCGGGAACAGCGCCGCGAAACCGCGACCGAAATTGTAGCAGAAGCCTTGCCCCGAGCCGCGCAGTTCAGTCGGGTAAAGCTCGGTGAAAAGCGCGCCCATGCCACTGAAGATTCCCGACGCGAAGAACCCGAGCGGGAACCCCAGCACCAGCATCAGCCCGTCGGAGATCGCGATCTGCGTATACCCCAGCGCGATCGCCATCGACCCCACCGCAAAGACCAGGAAGGTCCGCCGCCGCCCCAGCAGGTCGTTCAGATAGGCCGACACAATGTAGCCGCAGAACGACCCGGTGATGATCACCCCGAGATACGCCCCGCTGCCGATGACGGACAGATGCCGCTCGGTCCGCAGGAAGGTCGGCAGCCACGTCGTGATCGCGTAATAGCCGCCCTGTGCCCCCAGTGCGAGCACGCTGCCGCGGACCGTCACCCACAGGAATCCCGGCTTGAAGATCGCGAGCAATGGCGCGTGGTCAGCCCCGGCCGCCCGGCTGGCCGTGTAGACTTCAGGGTCCGGCACCAGCCGCCGGATGAAAAAGATAACTCCGGCCGGCAGGATGCCGATGAAGAACAGCATCCGCCAGGCAATCTGCTGCGGCAGCAGCGAAAACATCAGGGTTGCCAGGATTGCCGCCAGCGCCCAGCCCCAGGACCAGGAGCTTTGGACAAAGCCGACCGCCCGGCCGCGATGGCGCGGGGCGATGACTTCGGCCATGAGGACCGAGCCTGCTGCCCACTCGCCGCCAAAGCCCAGGCCCTGTAGCCCGCGCGTGACCAAGATCTCCCCGAAGTTGCTGGTCAGGCCCGACAGGAAGGTGAACAGCGCGAAGCACCCGATGGTGATCTGCAACGTCAGCACACGGCCGAAACGGTCCGACAGGAGGCCGGCGCCCCAGCCACCGATGGCGGACATGATCAGCGCCACGGTGGCAACCGCCCCGGCCTGCGTATTGCTGATCCCCCACAGCGCAATCAGCGTTGGCACCACGAAGCTGTAGATTTGCACGTCCATCGCATCGAGCGCATAGCCGCCGCAGCACGCCCAGAATGTCCGGCGGCCGCTTGGCGACAGGCTGCTGTACCAGTCGAACATGTATCGTTCCTTGCGCGGATTTCGGGTTTCGGGTGCAAGCCGCGGGCCGCCAGCGTTTCACCTACCTCTGGTCTTCAAGGCGTGAACGCATCTTCCTCCGCCTCAATCTTCGCCGGATCGAGATCCATGCCGATCCCCGGAAGGCTCGGCACGTGGATCTCACCGCGCGCCGGCTTAACCGGATGCGCAAGGAAGTGCTGATGGATATCGTTCCATTTGACGAGATATTCCTGATACGGCGTATGGATCGGCGATTGCGTGACCGAGAAATGAATGCCAGCCGGCGTCGAGTGTCCATGCGGGATAGTCATGAGATCATGCACCGTCGCATAGGCCGCGATCTTCAGCGTCTCCGAAAGGCCGCCGCACCAGTAGATGTCGGGTTGCAGAATATCGATTGCCTGCGCGTCGATGAAACGCCTGAAGCCCCAGCGCGTGTATTCGTGCTCGGCTCCGGCCAATGGAATGCTGGTCTTGTCCCTGATCTGCCGATAGCTGTCGATGCGATCGGGCATGCAGCACTCTTCCAGCCAGCGCGGCCGATATTCCGCAATGCGCGAGGCGAGGTCGATGACGTAGGTCGGCTCCATCGACTGCCAGCAATCGAGCATGATGTCGTCATCCTCACCGAGCGCATCGCGCAACGTCCGCACGAGTTGGACGTTCTCGCGCATGCCGTCCGGCCCGCTCATCGGGCCATGACGAAAGAACCACTTTTGGGCGACATAACCCTGTTCCTTGAATTCCAGGGCCCGCTCGCGCACCCGCCCGAAATCCCGGGTGGCAAAGCCGAGCATGCTGGCATAGGCCGGGATCGCGGGCCGCGTCGGGCCGCCGAGCAACCTGTAGACGGGTTGGCCGAGCCAGCGACCCTTGATGTCCCACAACGCACAATCGATAGCGCTGATCGCGAGCATCGCATCGCCCTGGCGGCCATGCACCATCAGGCGGTGCATCTGGTCCCAAAGCATCTCGTGCGCGAGCGGGTCGCGATCGAGCAGCATCGGGCGCAGGCGGCGACCGACGAAAAAGGCGACGGTCTCCGGCACCGGACCGGCGATGCCGAGGACGCCCTCATCGGTCTCGATCTGTACGAAATACGTTTCGATAGCAAAGCTGCCTTCGGCCTGCCGGCCGCCCTCGAAATCCTGGCGTGCCCGATATTCCGGATAGATATCGATCGGCCGAACCAGGCGCTCTTCCCAGAACGGGCTGGTCGTCGGCATGGTCCCGCGCACCTTGCGCAGCCGGATGGCGGTGATTTTCATGGCTTAAAAGCTTTCCGCTGGTCCACGGGCGCCAGCATTGCGGGCACCCCGCATTCGGAACGCCGAGCTTGTCTTGGCAGTTCCACATGCGCCCGCAGCAGTCGCGGCTGGTAGAACAAAAAGCGTAAGTCGAGATGGCGATGATTGCCCAAGGGCGACTCTCGGGATTGTGTGTTCCGCCGGGCCGCGAGGTCGCTTCGCGGCGAATCGCAAGCCACTGAGACGTTTGTGCGGCAAAGTTAATGCCAGATATCGGCACCGATTAAATCGCTGGCACGATTCTATAGTCCAGCCCTCTGACATCAAGCACGGTCACGACCTAGCTTTCCGGAATGGCACGCGATCTCGTAGGGTTTGATACTTTTACCCTGAAGGGCGATCCGCTCTCGCGAGCGATTGCAGCATTGAGGGTGGCCCGTCAACAATTGCGTCTCGCCGTGGCCGATACACGCAGCAACCGCCTGGTACCCGTGCTGTGCGATGCCGACGACGAAATCACTCAGCGTCTTTGCCGGATCGAAGACGCCGTCGATGACGACGCTGCCGACACAGCCGAGGCTGGCGAAACCGACGCTCGGCGGCAGGCGGAACTGCCGCTGCGGGCGGCGTAGATGGCACAACGTCCAATATGGCGCGGACATCTGCGGCTGGCGCTGGTGTCCTGTCCCGTGGCCCTGTTCAGCGCGGTGCACGACCGCAGCAGCATCAAGTTCAACCTGATCAATCCGGAAACCGGCAATCGCATCCGGATGCTGACGATCGATGCGGAGACAGAGCAGGAAGTCCAGCGGCGTAACCTCGTCAAAGGCTATGAGTTCAAGAAGAACACCTACCTGCTCCTGACCGACGAAGACCTCGACAGCGTGAAAGTGGACAGCTCCGAGGTGATGACCGTCGATAAGTTTGTCGATGCCACCTCGATCGATCCGCTTTACTATGACACGGGATATTATCTGGCGCCCGACGGTTCGGCGGGGCGCGACGTCTATCAGATCCTGCGCGAAGCCATCGGCCGCACCCGCCGCGTCGCCTTGTCCAGGGTCGTCATCGGCCAGCGCGAACGGGTCATCGCGCTGCGCCTGTTCGGTAATGGCCTCGCGGCGCACACGCTGCACGAACAACGCGACCTCAACGACGCGAGCGGCCTGTTCGACGAGCCGGCCGCGGTCGATGAAGCGATGGTTCAACTGGCGAAACAGTTGGTGGATCGCCAGACCGCGGCGTACGATCCGACCGACATCGAGGACCGCTACGAGACACGGCTTCGGGCCATGCTGGACGCCAAGCTGAAGGGCGAGGGCATCACCCTCAATGAACCTCCCGAGCCGGCGGCGACCAACGTCGTGGACCTGATGGCTGCGTTGCGGCGCAGCCTTGCCGAGGATGATAAGCGGGCGGCCAGCGCCGAACCCGCACCATCGGCTAAATCCAAGGCCGCCAAGCCGGGAAAAGCGCCGCGAAAACGTGCGTCCTGACTTAAAACTCCCCGAGATCGGGCTGAACAGGCTTCTTGCCCCGGGGCCGCTTTGGTTTTGCCGCCGCCGGCTCCGGACGGCGCACTTCGCCGATGAGCGGTATCCGCAACTGCGGCTCCGATGCCGGCGGCGCGCGTCGTTCAGCCTCAACTTTCTCCTGATGCTCCAGGATGCGGCGGCGGTGATCCCCCGAGTTCGACGCTGCGGCCAACTCCATCTCCTCAGATTGGGCGACCCGAACCGAAATACCGACGTTGCAAGCGCCTCGCTTCCCGGCTCGCGCCTCGAACTCGAACGAAGCCCGTAGCCGGCACGATTGCAATCGTATCACGCTTTTTTGCCCATCGGGGGACGGACGTTTTGATCAGTTACGCGGCGTAAGTAGCGAACCCGGCTGTTTTGCCGCTGCAATCCCCGCGGCCCGCGCCAGTCCAGCTTTCACAGATTGGTGTCCGGGCCGTTTGGGTGCATAAACCTGCCAACACGGTGGCGATCGGGTCCAAACGGCAGCAGCATTTTTTATGGCACCGCCGTGCACGGACACGGACCGGTTCCGGATCGACAACCCGGTGTCGCAACCTGATCTCGCCGAAAGGAGCGTAGTCGCTCGTGACCGCCCAATCCGATGTCTGGCTTGCATACTTGCAGCGGTTCCCGTGGCTCACGCACGCTCCGGCACGGCTTGTCAATATCGCGCCCATGACCGGCGGACGCTGGTCATTGGGCGATGTCGTGGTGAGCGAGGCGGAACTGTTGGCAGCCCGGCCGGACGGTCCGGTTGAGCAGATCCGTCTGTTTCACCTGGTCCATGGTGGCTGGCGTGTTGCTTCATTCAGGCAGTTTCGCCCGCTGGTGTATTTCTCGGCTTTCGGATCGCCGGACATATTCGCCTGCCTGAAACTGGCGGTGTCGTCGCTGGTTGAACGGGGCCGCTGGCAGTGGGACGTTCTGGTTCTGACCGCGGCGGATACCATTGACACGGTGCGGACGCTGCTGGCTCCCTGCGGCCTTGGCGAGCGGCTTCATCTCGCAGTAATCGAGCCGGCCTCGGGTCAACTCGGCTGGTATCTGGCACGCTACCGCCTCGATGCTCACCCGATCATGCGGACGGCGCAGCCGCTGCTTTATTTGGATGTGGACATGATTTGCGACGCGCCGCTCGAGCCGTTGCTGGCGGCACTTGCCGTTTCACCTGCTATCAATGCCTGCGCCGAGGGGCGTCTCGACGAAGGCGGTCCGGATAGCGGCGGGCATTGGTTCGGCTGGCGCCTGATGCAGGATGACGGCATGCCGTTCGACCCGTCCGCGCCCGGGTTCTCCTCCGGCGCGCTGGGGATGGCCAGTGCGGAGTCTGCGGACATACCTTTCTCGCTCATCCTGCGCAGCCGCTATGCCGATGCCATGGACCCCAACGGCGGTCACAAGCTGGCAAGTAAGGACCAGGCTTTTGCCAACTACGTCCTGCGGAAGCTCGGCCGTCATGAAACCGGTCTGTTGCCGCGGGTCTTGAACCTGCATCGACTGGGCGGTGCGCTGCACCCGAATCCGGCCGACGCCCGCGGGCTGGTGCATTTTCTCGGCGCCCCCGTCGGCGAGAAAGTCAAGGCGATGCAGGCCTATTTGGATTGCCTGCGGCGTTAGCGTCCCCCGGGCGCCACCTTGCCACCCGAGCAGCCCGAAATGGACAGTCCCGAGAAATCGGCACTACCTTCAGTAATACTGGCGTGGACTAGGGTATTACGCCGGCACTTTGAACGCGATTCCAAGACCGCCTACCACCCCCCCTCCAGGAACGCCCGCACCGTCTGCACCGCGATCAACCCCATGATCGGCAGCGACTCGATCGGGTCATCCCCCAGCAGCGCGTGCGCCACCGCCACCAGATCCGGCGCCCGGTTGCGGTATTTCGGCTCCGTGCTGGCATGTGCCCACAGTGCCATCAGCAGGAACCGCTCCGCCCACACAGGCCGTTCCGGCGGCAGAATCTCGTTCGTCACCACCGCCAGCATCCCGGTCCGGTCCGTGCGTGCCAGCCTGCCGAGCTTCTTGCTCACTTCCGGACCGTCCTCGAACCAGGAGCCGATGATCGGATCATCCGACATCCATTCCAGCCCGTGCTCGTACAGCGCCGCGATCCCCTCCGCCGAGCGCTCCGACTCCCGCAACTCGCCGAACAGCCGATCGGCTTCGGCGTGAAGATCGAGGCGGCGGTCTTTCCATTCGCTGCCGCCGACGGCCTCGGCCACCTCCAGCAGAGCCTCGGGCGGCACCGCGTTGTGCTCCACCCCGGTGGCGATGGCGTGCTGGATCACCGCATCGACGTAGCCCTTGTCGACCTGGGTAAAGATGCCGCCCAGCTTCGCCTCTTTCAGCAGCCGGGTGACCTTGCCGCGCACCAGGTCGGTGTCCGCCCAGGCGTCCACCACGCCGGTGCCGTGCCGCAGCAGCAGCCCGCCGAACATGCCTTTGCGGCCCAGGCGGCTGACGGTCAGGATGCTCTGCGCGCCCGATCCGTCGATCATCGTCGCGTGGTATTCCAAATCCGCGGCCGGCTGCGGCCACGATCCGATCTCCACCCCGGCGATCCGCGCTTTACGCACCATCGTGTCCACCGCCGGCCGATCGGCTGCGGGAATCCAGTTGCGGATGGCGATGGTGCGCCTCAGTGCGTCGGACGACAGCGTGTCCAGTTGCGCCGACTGCTCCAGCGCCGCCGCGGCATCGCGCCGCACCACCGAGTCGTCGTCCAGCAGCATCAGCGGCACCGCGTCGCGCAGCTTTTCATGCGGCGAGAGCGTCAGCTCGGTGGCCAGGAAGCCGCGCAGGCTCGCCGGCATCAGCGCGCTCGGGCTTTTCAGCGTCTCGATCACCTCGAACGGCGAGGTCAGCATATTCGCCAGTTCATCCAGGAACCCGCGCAGCATGGCCTGCATTTCCTCGGGCGGTCCCACCTCCTCCGCCTCGAACCCGGCCGCCGCCAGGGCGGTCTGCGTCTCATCCGATATCGGCACCCGCGCCTCGCTCAGCGCCGCCGCCATCCTGAACCAGTCGTCGCGCGGCACCTTCTTCGATTCGGCCAGCTCGATCAGCGTCTGCTGGTAGTCCTCCAGCATGTTCACCGCCCACTCCCAGCCGCGGTCCAGCCGGTAACGGACGAACTCGAGCTGCAGCGACAGCATTTCCAGGTAGGCGGAGACCAGGTTGTCGTCGCGCCGCTTGGGGTCCGCCGAGGCGGCGGCCACCAGATTCTCCGTGATGACCGGCAGCGTCTGCGGCGTCTGCTCCAGCCAGGTGCGGTCTTCCAGGTTGAGTTCGGGCGCAGCGGTGCGGCCCAGGCGCTTGGCGATGGTCTTGATCCGGCTGCGCTCCAGCCCGGTCGCGTCGGGCGGTTCCGCCGGGTCGTCGCCAATCAGCGGCGATTCCGCCTCATCCTCCAGCGCGCTCATGAGATCGGCCATTTCCTCATCGTCGAGGTCGGGGCCTTCGAGTTCCTCCAGCAGATCCTCGACCGCGGCCTCGATCTCATCGGAGTTGCCGGTGCGGGCGACGACCTTACCGTGCTGCAAGGTCTCCTGTTCGAAGCTCCAGAGGCCTTCAACGGTCATCGAGAAGGCGCCGTAGCTGGCGGAGACGCGGAACGCGGTCCAGGTCTTCAGCGCCTCGACCCGGACGTCGCATTCGCCGTCGAACAGGTCGATTGTGTATTCCTCCAGCAGCACGCTATCGTCGCCGGCCAGTTTCGCGGTGGAGAGGATGGTCTTGTATTCCTCCTCCAGGTCCGGATCGAAGAAGTAGTCGCTGAGCAGCTTCCCGGCGAGATCGATCAGCAGGGCGTCTGTCGGATCCGGCTTGGCCGGGCGAGACGCGGTACGTTTGGCCATGGGTTGCTCCCCCCTGTTGCATCGGTGCCGCGGCACCGTCTCTTCCGTGGCGGCCGTGACCGCCGCCTAATCCGCCAGCGCCGCCAGTTCCGCCCTCAATGTCGCGATTCCGGCACCGGTTTCGCTGCTCGTGGTGAGTATGCGCGGATACGCTGCCGCGTGCGAGCGGGCGAGTTGCTCCGCCTCCCGAATCTTGCGCTCTAGCGCAACGGGTTTGACGCTGTCCGCCTTGGTCAGGACGATCTGGAAAGTCACCGCGGCTCGGTCGAGCAGCCCCATCACGTCGTGGTCCGCCTGCTTGACCTCGATCCGCGCGTCCAGCAGCAGCATCACCCGCCGCAAGGTCGGCCGCCCGCGCAGGTAGTCGAACATCATGCCCTGCCAGTCGGCCTTGATGTCCTTCGACGCCCGCGCATAGCCGTAGCCCGGCATGTCCACCAAAGTCAGCCGCCCGCCGAGGTCGAAGAAGTTCAACTGCCGCGTCCGCCCCGGCTCCGACGACACGCGTGCCAGGGAATTGCGCCCGGTCAGGGCGTTGAGCAGTGACGACTTGCCGACATTCGACCGGCCGGCGAAGGCGATCTCCATCCCGGCTGGCGGCGGCACCTGTTCCAGCTTCTGCGCGCCGAAAAAGAACGTGCACTCCGACGCGAACAGCAGCCGCCCGGCTTCAAGAGCCGCCGCCTCGGCGGCGGCGGCATCTTCAGGAGTCGGTTCGGTACCGCTCAAGTACGTGCCAAAGACGGCTTGCTCAGGTGCGTCCGGCGCTGGATCAGCCATTGCTGGCCCACCGAGAGCGTGTTGTTCCAGCTCCAGTAGATGATCAGCCCGGCCGGGAAGTTCGCCATCATGAAGGTAAAGATTATCGGCATGAAGGTGAACAGCCGTGCCTGCACCGGATCGGGCGGCGGCGGGTTCATCTTCTGCTGCAGGAACATGGTGATGCCCATGATCAGCGGCCAGGCGCCGAGATGCAGCAGCGGTAGAATGAGCGCCGGGTTGAACGGGATCAGCCCGAACAGGTTGAACACGTTGGTCGGGTCCACCTGCGACAGGTCGTGAATCCAACCGAAGAACGGTGCCTGGCGCATCTCGATGGTGACAAAGATCACCTTATACAGTGAAAAGAACACCGGGATCTGCACCAGCATCGGCAGGCAACCCGAGGCCGGGTTGACCTTTTCCGCTTTGTACAGCCCCATCATCTCGGCCTGCATCTTCTGCGGGTCGTCCTTGAACCGCTCCCGGATCGCCGTCATCCGCGGCGCCAGCAGCTTCATCTTGCTCATGGAGCGATAGGAGTAGTTCGCCAGCGGGAAGAACAGCAGCTTCACCAGCACGGTGAACACCAGGATGGCGACGCCGAAATTGCCGAACAGGGCGTTGAGGTAATCCAGCGCGAAAAATATCGGCTTGGTCAGGAAGTAGAACCAGCCGAAATCGACCGCCTTGTCGAAGCTCGGGATATGGTACTGGCTCTGGTAGTGGTCGAGCAGGGTGACGATCTTGGCGCCGGCAAAGGCGTGCGTCGTCGTCGACGCTTCGCCGCCGGCGGGCGCGGTCAGCGGATCGGCGGTGACGTAATCCACCTGGTAATGGTCGCCATGGTCGTCGATGTGGCGGAAATTGACTTTGGAAGACACATCCTGGTCGGGGACCAGCGCGGCCAGCCAGTATTTGTCGGTGATTCCGGCCCAGCCGCCCGTCGCGGTCGCGTCATAGGCGAGGCCGTCGTGCTTGTCGCCTTCGCTCTTGGCCTTGTCGTACGTGGTTTCCTGCAACGTGCCATCGACGACACCGAGCAGCCCCTCGAACAGCACATAATAGCCCGATACGGCCGGTTTGTAGTCGCGGCGGATGCGCGACCAGGGGAACAGACTGACCGGCTCGGCGGTGGCGTTCTTCACCGTCTGGCGGACGCTGAACATGTAATTGTCGTCAACCGACAACTCAATCTTGAAGGTCAGGCCGGCGCCATTGTCCCAGGACAGCGTCACCGGCGTTGTCGGCGTCAGCGTCTCGGCCGAGGCGGCCCAAACGGTGTCGTTGTCCGGCACCTTGATGGTTGATCCGGGGGGCGCCGTCCACCCGTACTGAATATAATAGGGATGATCGTCCGACCGCGGCTCCAGCAGCCGCACCAGCGGCGACGTGGGCGCGATCTGCTCGCGGTAGTCCTTCAGGACGAGGTCATCCAGCCGCGCGCCCAGCAGGCTGATCGAGCCCTGCACGCGCGGCGCATCGATTTTTACCCGCGGCACCGTCTTAGGCACGGCGGTATTGGCGGTCGAGGGGATCGCGGCGCCGCTTCCGGCCGGCGCGGCGGGTGAGCCTTCCTGCGGCGTTGCGCCGGGAAGCTGGGACTCCGCGACATGCGCGACCGGGGCCGGTTTCGGCAAATGCGGCACCACCAGCCACTGGAAGCCCAGCAAGATCGCCAGCGATACCGCGATCGCCAGGAAGAGCCGTTTCTGGTCCATTAATGCCCCATCTGCCGGTCGGTCCCGGGGACGGGATCGACTCCACCTTCATGCCACGGGTTGCAGCGCAAGATGCGCTTCGCCGTCAAAGCCGAGCCGCGCAGCGCCCCGTGCAGGCGCAACGCGTCCACCGCATATTCGCTGCAGCTTGGCCAGAACCGGCAGTTTGCACCGATCACCGGGCGCAGCGTCCATTGATAGACACGGACCGCCGCGATGCCGGCATGCGCCGCCGGACTCATGCTGCCCGCCTCATGATACGCCGATCTTGGCCAGCGCGCGCCGTATGTCCGATTGCAAAGTGATGAAATTCCGTTTGCGGGTGCTGTCCCGCCCGATAAGCACCAGATCGACCCCCGCCAAGGGCTGCTCGTTCAACACCAGGCGAACGGCTTCCTTCAGCCGCCGCCGCGTGCGGTTGCGCACCACGGCGTTGCCGACTTTCTTCGTCACCGTGAAGCCGAGCCGGGCAGGGAGGTCGTCCGGACGGCCGAGCGCCTGCAGCACGACTCCGCCGACAGCGGCTTTGCGGCCGGACGCTGCGGTGCGCAGGAACTCGGGCCGCCGCTTCAGGCGCCCCGGCTTGCCGGGTTGGAGCTTACAGGGTTGGGCTGGCATGGATGGAACACCAGCGTCCGATGACCGGCTCAGGCGGAGAGGCGCTTGCGGCCCTTGGCGCGGCGGTTGGCCAGAACCTTGCGGCCGCCGACGGTCTCCATGCGGGCGCGGAATCCGTGCCGATGCTTGCGGACCAGCTTCGAGGGTTGATAGGTGCGCTTCACGTCTACTCTCCGAAAACCAAATGGCGGGGGCCTTGCGGCCTGTGCCCTTGCAAGCATGCCGGCGGGTGCGCCTCAGTCAGCGACCCGTCGGGAAGGGGCGGCTTATAGGGTCGCCGCATCCGCCCGTCAATCTTTGCGGTTGCAGCGTTGCGGAGACAACGGTCAGCGGATCATCCGTCCCGTCCGGCCGCTCACCTCCACCTGGCGCTCCGCGGCGATGAAACGGGTTTCCCGCTCGGCCTGGCCCGGTTTCGACCGGTCCGCCCAGAACTCGCCCACATTGCAGGTGGCGCACATCGCCAGGTTTCGCCGCGCCCGTTTCAGATGGACCGACCGGAATTTGGCGGCGAGCGGCCCGTTGAAGATCTCCAGCATCGACTGCTTCCCGACATTGCCGAATTCATGCACCGCCGCGTGGTCGAGGCAGCAGGCGGGCACGGTGCCCGCCGATACCCGGTTTATCGCCGGATTGTCCGGGCGCGTGCTTCTGTTGCATCTCAGATATTTGAACGAGACCGCCATTGATTCGCTTATGCCGAAAAGGCGGCGTGAACTATAGATTCAGCCTTCGGAACAATGACGCTCGAAGACCGCGAAAGGACGGGTGCGGAGCGAGGCACGGCTTGTGACCGGGCGGTCGTCCCCGGCTGCGCCATGTCGTTCTGCCGCCAATAGCTGAATGAAACCTCACTAGGAATGAAACAGGCAATCCATGTCGTTTTCTGATGCCCCTGGTCCGCTGCTTTCCGTCCACGTCCCGAAAGCGGCCGGAACGTCTTTTCTGTCGGCATTGCACGACGCCTTTGGCCCCGAAAACGTGCTCAAGGAATACGCAGACGATCCGGTGGACCCGAGCAGTCCCATCTGGGCCTATCCCGATTGGTTTCGCCGCAACCGGCCGCGCACGCTCGGTGGGTTCAAGGTGGTGCACGGGCACTTCTCGATCCAGAAATTCGATCTGATACCATCGGCGATCAGGGTCGTGATGCTGCGGGAGCCGGTCGAAAACCTTGTTTCGATTTACTGCTTCTGGAAGACCTCTTTTGAAACGCCGATGCGCAGCCATGCGCTGTATGAACTGGCCAAGCGGGAGCGCCTGTCGCTGCTCGAGCTCGCTGAAATACCCAGGCTGCGGCGTCTGATGTCGGAAACCTTTCTCGGCGGCTTCGACATGACCCGGTTTGATGTCATCGGTGCGCACGAGCGCAGGACGGAATTCATCAGCGCCGTGTCGGCGGCTGTCGGGATACCGTTGGCCGCGTCGCATCGGGAGAATGTCACCGCAGCGTTGGCGGAACGCGACGACCTGATGTCGGACGGCAAGCTCATGGCCCAGCTCCGCTTCCTGCTGCAGGACGACATTCGCTTCTACGAAACATACGCCCGGTGTTGAGAACCACCGAACGATGACCTGTCAAACACACTTCGGGTCATTCGCTGTGCACAGTTCGCAAAACAATCTGCTGGCGAAGCTGTAGAGGGCGAGGTCGAGCTGATTGGCCTCGCAGAGCCTGCCGAACAGCACCGGTCCGAGTTCATCGCGTGCGCTCGCTATTGCGTCCGCTTCCGTGGCAAGGCTGTTCGGTGAAACGTTCTCCCGGACAAAACTCAGGCGAAGCTCCGGGAAGAAAGGCGCATAGCGGGCTTGGAACAAGCTGCAGGAAGCCGCGAACTGCCTGACCAAACCGAAAGCCGGCCACGAGCTGAGTATCGTCTGGACTTGCGCCAGGTCGTCGCATGTCGGGGTGGCGAGCTGGATGTCGCTCTGCCGAAAAGTGGCGTCCGACAGGTGGATGACCTGGTAATCGCGAATCACGACGCCCGCACCGGGCGTATCAAGCGCCCAAGTCACGAAGTCGGCAAAGCTGGACTGTGCTGCGGCGTGATCCTGTTGCGAGGGGTCCCGTCGAAGGTGTTCGTAGATCGAACGGGCGCGATCAATCGGATGACGAAGCAAAACAATGGGGAAACAGTCCTGCCGTGGCAATGGCGGCCTTGCCAGGTGCGACGAGACCGCCCGCACGCTCGGCTCGGACGCCAGAAACGCGCGCAGCCGATCGGCGTCTACCGCGTCCTCGGCATGCAATCCCTCGAAAACACGCCAACCGGGGCCAAAAGATTCGGCCAGCAGGCGATCGATGCTGGAGCCACCGTTCTTGAAGATGTGGTAGTGTATCAGTGTAGGCATCTGTTTCTGGCAACCCCAATCTGCTCGCGTTGGTCTGTGATTGTGTGCGGAAGGACCTGTTAGCGGCACGCATCGATTCGATGATAGCCCGTCAACGCGAAAATCTCCGATCAGGCCGCCCGGCGTGCGGGACGCTGTGGGGTCATCGTGTCGCCATTGCCGCGGTCTCCAATTTCCGCTCCGCCACGCTGCATTGCGAGTCGCGTTCCATGATCGCCGTCCTCCTGTTGCGATGGGATGACACCCGGTCCAAGCTACGTCTACGCTGAGATTCGTCCGCGACGATGCGGTGACCGCGGCGGTGATGGCGGAAATCGGCGTGTTCCGGGCCCGCAACAGCGAGGAATGCTGGACATCGCGCACACCGCGACGCGGAAGATCTATCCGGTGCGGAACACGCTGGGGGTGATCACCGTCTTCGGCGGGGCCGGGGTGCTGATCAGCGATACCCTCGATCTCGCTGAAATGCCACGGCTGCGGCGCCTGATGTCCGAAACCTATTTCGGCGGTTTCGACATGAGCAGGTTCGATATCGTCGGCTCGCATGAACGCAGGCCGCAATTCATCAACGCAGTGTCGACGGCTATTGGTATGCCGTTGCCTGCCTCGCACCGGGAGAATGTCACGGCGCCTATGGCGGAGCGCGACGAATTGATGTCCGACCGCAAGACCATCGCTCAACTCCGGTTCCTCCTGCAGGACGACATTCGGTTCTATGAGACCTATGCACGGTGTTGACTAAGCGACAGTCCCGGCCATCGCCATCCGTTGCGCATGGTCCAGTTTTTCGATCAGCCCGGCGACCTCTTCGGCGGGAACCGGACGGCTGAACAGATAGCCCTGACCCTCGTCGCAGGTGGCCGCGGTCGCGCGCCTGGCCTGGTCCTCCGTCTCGATCCCTTCGGCAAGCGTGCGGATGCCGAGGACGGTGCCAAGGCTGACAACGGCGCGAATGATCGCCTCCGCCTCGGTCGCGGCGCCGAGGTTTCTGACGAAGGACCGGTCCACCTTGATCCTGTCGACCGGGAACTTTTGCAGATAGCTCAGCGAGGAATAGCCGGTGCCGAAATCGTCGAGCGAGACATGCACGCCGAGCCCGCGCAGGCGCGCCAGGGCGCTCAGAGCCGTCTCGGTGTCCGTCAGCATCACGCGTTCGGTGATTTCGAGTTCCAGCCGATCGGCGGCGAGCCCGGCACTATCCAGCGCCGCCTCGACGTCCGCGACGAAGTGGGGCGCCTGCAGCTGCTGTGAGGCGATATTCACCGCCACCCTGATGTTGCGTTCCCAACCCGCGGCGTCGCGGCATGCCCGGCGGAGAATGGTTCGGCCGATTTCCACCAGAAGCCCGCATTCCTCCGCCGTCTTGATGAACGCGTCGGGCCATAGCAGGCCACGCACCGGGTGCTGCCAACGGAGCAGGGCTTCGAACCCGACAACGCGACGGGCCTGCAGCTCCACGATCGGCTGGTAATGCACCGTGAACTCCCCGCTGTCGCTCGCACGCCGCAGATCGGCCTCGAGTTCAAGCCGCTCCTGCATCCCGAGGCTCATGGCGGGGTGATAAACCGAGGCGATACCCCGGTCCCGGCGCTTAGAGACATATAGAGCGGTGTCGGCCTGCTTCATCAGTTCGACCGGATCGCTCGCATCCGCCGGCGCCATGGCGATGCCGATACTCACCCCGATCGAGACCATGTGGCCGTGAACCTCGAACGGGCGGGACAGCGCGTCGATGACCCGGCTGGCAAGCGATTCCGCCTGGCGGGGATGCCGGCACGGCACCATGGCGAATGCGAACTCATCGCCGCCGAGGCGCGCCAGCATGTCGTCCCGCCGGATCGTGTCCAGCATGCGCGCGGCGACCTGGCGCAGAAGTTCGTCTCCCGCCGGATGCCCGTAGGTGTCGTTGACTTCCTTGAAGCGGTCGAGGTCGCATAGCAGCAGGGCGGCACCTTCGGCGGGGCTTCGGTTGGCCTCCGCAACCGCCGCTGCCAGCGTGTCCTGGAAAGAGGCCCGGTTTGGCAGGCCGGTCAGCATGTCGTGGTGGGCCAGATGGATGATCTTCGCCTCGGCGGCCCGCTGCTGCGTCACCGTGGCGGCGACGTCACGGCCGATCCAGGTGGCCAATCCACCGGCGACCGCCAGGGCGCCGAGCACCACCATCGCGACGTCGAAAAGATAGCGCCGGAAAGCCGAATCGATATCGCCGACATAGACGCCGGTGCCGATCAGCAGGTCCCAGGGCCGGTATTCCCGCACATAGGCCAGCTTTGGCACCGGCGCTTCGCCGGGGGCGCGCGGATACCAGTATTTCAGCGTGCCGCCGTTGCCCCGTGCCGTGGCAATGATCGACTGGACGAGCAGCCTGCCGGTGACGTCCCGCAGCGCCATCCGGTTTTCGCCCTGCAACGCCGGATCATTACCGAGGGCGATGGTGTTGCCGTCGAGGTCGTAGACGAACAGGTATTCGTCGCCATTGTAGCGCGTTGCGTAGATGAAGCTGCGGAAGCGGTCGGTCGCCTCCCCGCGGGTGAGCCGGCCGGCGGCAACTTCGGCCTGCAACAGCTTTGCCTGGGTTTCCGCCACATCGACCACTGCCTGCAGCTTGGCGATGCGGTCGTTGATCATGCGGTCGTGGGTCAGATAGGCCGAACCGGCGAGCAGCGCGCCAACGGTGATCAAGTACGATCCCAGGACCAGAAGCAGCACTTTCACGCTCAGGGGTCGGTTGGGCCGCGCCTTCATGGGGTCTCGCCGGATTGGAGGGGCTAGCCCCCGGGAATTGGACCGTTGTGCTACGCCGTCCGGACTCCTGCCGGCAGTCCGCTCATTGTATTCTCGCAGCACATCGCGTGCTGCGACAGGTCGGCCTCCGCAGTCAAGACCTTTCCGCTTGCCGCGACGGTTTCGCGCTTAGCCAGACCGATGCCGCTGGTGCCGATGGGTCGCTTCCCGTGCCGGCGGCCCGGGTTTGCGGAGGCGGCGGATTGGTCCGCGGACATGCGGCAATATATTGCGGTAGGGCACAGTTAATTGGGGACAGATCCCCGGGTGGCATACCATAGTAATTCGGCAAAATAACAAACTAATTACTACCACAATACAGTACTGCATCCTAGTGTCCGGTCGTTCGCTTCCGCCCGCGCTGTTGCTTTGTTCAAAAGGCCGACTCTGATGAAAAGACACATTGCGACTACATCTGTATTTGTTCTCGCCGCCGGCCTCCTGGCTGCGTCGCCTGCGTCGGCCACCGTCAACCTGCTGGTCAACGGTAGTTTCGAGACCGGAGACCTCAGTGGGTGGACACTGACCGGCAACAGCGGTCCCGAATTCGTCACCAACAGCTTTTATTCCTATAATGCCGAGAGCGGCCAGGATTTTCTGGTCTTTGGCCAGATCGGCTCTAACGGGGTACTGAGCCAGACTTTCTCGGATATCCCCGGCGGCACGCTGACCGTGACGGGCTTCCTGGCCGGCGACGGCTCGTCGCCGAGCGATTTCAGCGCCAGCATCAACGGACATGCGGGCTTCACCGTCAGCCCCGTCCCGAATCGGGGCTGGACCGAATTCTCCTTCACGACCACGGCCACCGGGCTGGATACCTTGAGCCTCGCATACCGCAATGACCCGTGGTACGACACCCTCGACAATCTATCGGTCACCGAGACGGTGCGCATGCCCGTGGCGGAGCCGGGCGGTTGGGCAATACTCGGCACGGGCCTGCTCGCGATCGGCCTGTTCCGCCGCCGCCGCGCCGGGTAACGCTGCGACCCGGGCTGACCCCGAGCCGTAGGCGCGGCGTCAGGGCGAGGCGGGAAAAGGCTTGCTGTCGGGCGTGACCCGGCGGTGGTGAACCCGATGTCGCCATTGTGCTTGAACCAAGCGCCGGAGAAAGTCATCATCCGTGTATGACGGACACGCCAAGACCCTTCGGGCGCCTGCACTGCTACCCCTGCCCGGGCCGCCAAGGCGGCGGGGTTTTGCGTTTTGAGCGGTTCCTGCGGCACCGTGCCGGCGATCCCGAGGCTGTCTTACCGCGGCGGCGGCCAACGGCATGAGCGTGACGGCGAAATGGGGCCTGCTCAGCCAGGCCGAGCGGGACGCGGCCTACAACAACATCGCGCATGTTGCCGACAGCGCAGTGCTGAATGCGGCACGCGAGGTCGCTTCGTCGGTGTTCCGCACAACCAACGGGATGCATCTGGACCTGCGCTATGGTAAGAAGGATCGCAATACCTGGGACTTGTTCCCGGTGGCCGATCCCGACGCACCTTGTATTGTATTCATTCATGGCGGTTACTGGCAGCGCAACAGCAAGGAACAGTTCTGTAACTTCATCGCCGGCCCGCACGGGCGCGGCTGGGCGGCTGCCTTGCCGGGCTATACCTTGGCGCCGGATGCGTCGCTGACCGAGATCGTGGCGGAGATCAACGCGGCTTTGGATTGGCTGGGCGCGCACGGGCCGGCGCATGGCATCAATGGACCGATCGTGCTGTCGGGGTGGTCCGCCGGGGGGCATCTGACGGCGATGTGCCTGGGTCATCCGCTGGTCAAGGCGGGCCTGGCGATTTCCGGCGTGTTCGAACTCGGGCCGCTGCGGGATACCAACCTGAACGAAAAGCTGCGGTTGACAGAGCAGGAGATCGTCTCGCTGTCGCCAATGCGGTTGCCGGGCGTGGCGAAGCCTTTGGCCATTGCGTATGGCACCGCAGAATTGCCGGCTCTCGTGGCCGACAGCCGGGAACTACATGCACGCCGCGCTGCCATGCACCTGCCGGGGGCATTGATCCCCGTAGCGGGAGGGAATCATTTCACCGTCATGCACGATTTGCGGGATCACGACGGGGTTCTGACCAGATATCTGCCGCTGTTGTTGGATTAGGACTCGATCGACTCAGCCTTCCTTGTATCCGACTTCGGGAATGCCCTGTTCATTGCCGTAATATTTATAGGGAAGGAATTTCCCCGACATGCTGATCCTGACGCGGTCGCCCTTCGGATTCGCCTCCCGGTCGATCGTCATGTCGAAGTCGATCGCCGACATGATGCCGTCGCCGAACTCCTCCTCGATCAGCGCCTTCCAGGCCGGGCCATTGACCATCACCAACTCATAGAACCGGTAGAGCAGCGGATCCGTGGGTGGCATGGGCGTGCCGCGACTCGGAACCTCGTTCAGCATGCGCTCTTCCACCGCGCTCAATCCGAACAACGCGGCGGCTTTTCGTGCCAGCGGCTTGACCAGCTTCATCTGGCCGAGCAGTGCGCCGACCACCAGGATGTCGGACATGCCGCCGATTTCGGTACAGATGTGCCGCCAGCTCCAGTCGTTGCGACGCTTGATGTCCAGGATCTTTTCGGTCAGTTCGGCGCGCGTCACGGCGGTCTCCGGCCCATCGGTTGCAGATGAGCATCGGATGCGTGCAAAATCCGCGCCAATTACTTCGGCACCACCGACTGGTTGCCGCCGGCCGACCCGGGCGGCGGGATCACCGGCGTGGTTGCAGCCCCGCGCCCCGACGGCTGCACCGTCATGCCTGGATCGACATTCGGCGGCGCGATCGTGCCCTTCTGCTGTGAGAGATGTTGGCTCATGGTGCCGGCGCCCGGAACGATCCGCTCAGGCGGCGGCGACGGCGCATTCGGCGGCGCGATCGGCACGGTCGGGTTGGTCGGGGATGTCGGCTGGGGATTCTGAGCAAGCGCCGGAGCGGCGGCAAAGGTCAGCGCGACCAGCAACGAAACTCGGGGCATGAACAGCGTTTCCGTCCGGTTTCCGGCGCTGAACGCGCCGTTGCCGGGTTAACGCACGAAGGAACGGGGCGTTCCGCGCCGGCTGCCATAGGCGTAATCGCCCGCCACCAGCTCCGCCTGGTCGAAAAACTGCTCGATCGCTTCCCGTACCCGTACGGTCGCCGCCAGCCCGTCGCGGCTTTTGACGGCGCTGAGCGCGAGCACCTTCCTGGTCTCGACCCAGCCGGACGGATCGTCGGAGCGGACGGCGAGGTGGGTAATAAGCTGGCTGACGACCGTTTCAAGCGCGGTCAGGCGCGCGGAGATGTCATCATTCTCGGACATCGCATTCTCCCTGGTCATCGTTGAATCTCCTGTTGCATAGCACCATCGGACCTGGACCGGACCCCTATTTCGGCGTACTAACAGGATCGTGAGCCGCCGACGGGCCGAACCGGCTTTTGTTGCGAAGCTACCAAAAACCTGTTGACGCATCGGCCGAGGCTCATTAACACCCGCGCCGGGTCACGTCCCCCCACCGGGACGCTTCTCTTCTGAAAGGGGGAGCTGCACATGTCTGCCATCGCCAAACCGGACCTGCGTCCGAACAATCCCAATTTTTCATCCGGCCCTTGCGCCAAGCGTCCCGGCTTCTCGCTGGACGGTCTGGCGGGCGCTTTCCTCGGCCGCAGCCATCGCGCCGCCGAACCGAAGGCGCGTCTGGCCGAGGTCATCACCCGCTCGCGCAACATCCTGGGCATCCCGGCCGACTGGCGCCTGGGCATCGTTCCCGCGTCCGACACCGGCGCGGTGGAAATCGCCCTGTGGTCGCTGCTCGGCGCCCGCGGCGTCGATATCCTGACCTTCGAAAGTTTCGGTGAGGGCTGGGCGACCGATATCCTCAAGCACCTGAAGCTGAAGGATGCCCGGGTTCTGCCCGCCGGTTATGGGCAATTGCCTGATCTGGCGGCAGTTAACCCGGCCAACGACATCGTGTTTACCTGGAACGGCACCACCTCCGGCGTTCGTGTTCCGAACGCCGACTGGATCCCCGCGGACCGTCAGGGTCTGGCGATCTGCGACGCGACCTCCGCGGCGTTCGCCATGAATCTGGCCTGGGACAAGCTGGATGTGGTGACGTGGTCCTGGCAGAAGGTGCTGGGCGGCGAAGCGGCGCACGGCATGCTGGCGCTGTCGCCGCGCGCGGTCGAGCGGCTGGAAACCTACACCCCGCCCTGGCCGCTGCCGAAGCTGTTCCGCCTGACCTCGAAGGGCAAGATTGCCGAGGGCATCTTCAAGGGCGAGACGATCAATACGCCGTCGATGCTGTGCGTCGAGGACGCGGTCGATGGCCTGCGCTGGGCCGAAGGCATCGGCGGCCTGCCGGCGCTCATCGGCCGATCGGCGGCCAATCTGGCGGCGATTGCCGCCTGGGTGGCGAAGTCCGATTGGGCCGGCTTCCTGGCCGAAGATCCGGCGATCCGGTCTTCCACCTCGATCTGCCTGAAGGTGGTGGCACCCTGGTTCACCGCGCTGCCGGAAGACGGCCAGGCGAAGGCCGCCAAGCAACTGGCTTCGCTGCTGGACAAGCAAGGCGTGGCCTACGACATCGGCGCCTATCGCGACGCGCCTCCGGGTCTGCGGATCTGGGCGGGTGCGACGGTCGAGACCGCCGACATCGTGGCGCTGCTGCCGTGGCTCGACTGGGCCGCTGCCACCGTCGCCGACACCTTCGCTGTTGCCCAATAACGATCCTTCTGAAGGACGTAATCCTATGCCCAAAGTTCTGATCAGCGACAAGCTGTCGCCCGCGGCTGTCGAGATTTTCCGCAATCGCGGAATCGAGGTCGATATCAAGACCGGCCTGTCGCCGGCCGAGTTGCGCGCCATCATCGGCGAGTATGACGGCCTGGCGATCCGCTCCGCCACGAAAGTAACGAAAGAGCTGCTGGATGAAGCCAGCAACCTGAAGGTTGTCGGTCGCGCCGGTATCGGCGTGGACAATGTCGATATCCGCTCCGCCACCGCCCGCGGCGTGGTGGTGATGAACACCCCGCTCGGCAACACGATTACGACGGCGGAGCATGCCATTGCGATGATGTTCGCGCTGGCGCGGCAGTTGCCGGAGGCGACTGTTTCGACCAAGGCCGGGAAGTGGGAGAAGAACCGCTTCATGGGCGTCGAGCTGACGGCCAAGACGCTTGGTCTTATCGGCTGCGGCAATATCGGCTCGATCGTGGCGGATCGCGCTGTCGGCCTGCACATGAAGGTGCTGGCGTACGACCCGTACCTGACGGAGAAGCGGGCGCTGGAGCTTGGCGTCGAGAAGGCGGATCTGGAGACGATCCTGGCGCGCGCCGACTTCATTACGCTGCACACGCCATTGACCGACTCGACTCGCAACATCCTGTCGCGGGAAGCGCTGGCGCATACCAAGAAGGGTGTGCGCATCATCAACTGCGCCCGCGGCGGCCTGGTGGACGAGGAAGCTCTCGCCGAAGGCATCAAGTCCGGCCATATCGCCGGCGCCGCGCTGGATGTGTTCGAGACCGAACCGGCGAAGGACTCGCCGCTGTTCGCGCTGGAGAACGTCGTCTGCACACCGCATCTGGGTGCGGCTACGGCCGAGGCGCAGGAGAACGTGGCGCTTCAGGTGGCCGAGCAGATGAGCGACTTCCTGCTGACCGGCGCTGTCGCCAACGCCATCAACATGGCGTCGGTGTCGGCCGAGGATGCGCCGCGGTTGAAGCCGTACCTGGCGCTCGCCCGCTACCTGGGGCTGTTCGCGGGGCAGTTGACCCAGGCGCGCGAGGGTGCGCTGCGCAAGGTGACCATCGAGTATGAGGGTCAGGCCGCGAAGCTCAACCAGAAGCCTCTTACGGCGGCGATGCTGGCCGGGCTGATGTCGCCGCTGATGGAAGGCGTCAACATGGTCAACGCCTCGGTGTTCGCGCGCGATCACGGCATCGATGTCGCCGAGACGGTGCATGATCGTCCGACCGAGTATCTGACCTTGGTGCGGGTGACGGTGGAGACGGATGGGCTGACACGGTCCGTTGCCGGCACGCTGTTCGCCGGGTCGCGGCCGCGCATTGTCGAGATCAAGGGCATCAAGGTCGAAGCCGATTTCGCGCCGCGCATGCTGTACGTGACCAACCAGGACAAGCCGGGCTTCATCGGCCGGTTCGGCGCCACGCTGGCGGATGCCGGGCTGAACATAGCGACGTTCCACCTCGGACGCTCGGCCGAGGGCGGCGATGCGATCTGCCTGGTGTCGCTGGATGAGGACGTGCCGGAGTTGGTGCTGAACAAGGTGCGGGCGCTGCCGTTGGTGGTGCAAGCGACGCCGCTGGCGTTCTAGCAGACTGGAGCGTTTCCGGCGGTGCCGGAAACGCTCCGTTCGCTGGGTTACGCCGGGTCGTGGTCGTGCGGTGAGGTCTGCGAAAACTCGCTGGAAACCGCATCGGCGACCTTTTTCGGCACCGCGTCGCCGATTCTATTGAAGGTCAGCGCGTAGGCGAAAAAGACTACGCAGATGACTGCCAGGACCACCAACATCCTATTGCCTCCTGTATTATCATGAGTTTGGAACTCGGTTTTTTGGACCTTGTGCCAAGCCGCGGCGCGTCATCGGCCGCTGATCGTGCAGATGGATGGCCGGAGCCGCAATTGCTCATCAGGTTTCCGCGTCTTTTCGTGGTGTTGATTTTCACGCAGGTGTGAACCGGGATTCGGCGAGATCGTCATGCGGGTGCTCCCGGAGCAACAGCACCGGCCGCCCCCCGTGCCGCCGGCGGCAGCGGTGCAGCCAAAGGCGGGAGGCCTGTAGACGGATTGGAGCCGTCGTTATATCGATACCGCTCTATTTCCGTGCGGGGTGTGCAAAATGCGCCCGATTTATGCGGTTCTTATCTTGGCTACGGCTGCGGCAGTGGCAGGATGGCTTGTTTGGATAGTTGGCGCCGACATCAAGGAGCAGAACGCACGCGAGGCAGCCCATACGGCTGCCAGGAACGCCGAAATAGCGAAGTTTCGTGGAGCCGGGGCGAGCAACGAAATCCGCGAACGGCTCGTAGCGCGTCTGTCGGTAAAAGGGCCGTTCCTGCTTGTCCGGGAACCGGCAGAACCGCAAACGGTGTCCGTTATGAAGCGTCCCGTGGACTGGGTTGTAAAATGCGATTTGGTTGGCCTTTCTGTCGTCCTCTGGCGGGCTCAGCATGAACTCGACACCGAGGTTGAGCTTCTCCGCGACGCGACTTTCCTGACGCCACAAGATTGCGAGCGGCTTTCGCTGATAACCTCTGTCTGGCTGGAGCGACTTATGACGCGCGGTCCACGCGGCGCAGCGCCAATGGCGGCTGTTTCGTTCGACGACATGATGCCAGACGATAAGGCAGCGAATCCGCCGGGCGCTCCCGACGATCGGAGCGTTTCCAAGGGCGCACCCGAGAGGCCGCTTTCCTGGGACGACGTATCGACCCCCGTGCCGCAACCCGACAAGCCGTTCGACTGGGACAGCTTGGGAACGCCCGTCAAATAGCGATCTTCCATGAAGCCAGTGCCTATGGATGCGATCACGGCGCGCGATGAGGCGGTGACCGGCTTTCCGCGGAACGCCATGATGCCGGAGGAAAGCCCGAGCCACCTGCCGATCAATTTCGGCATCCAGGCGGTTATCACGCCGGCCGGCTCGCAAGTGCTGAAGACCGTCATCCAGGCAAGCCCCAACACAGCGAGAAACCAGCATCAGTCCACATCCGCGGAGGACTGAGCGGCTGGGGACGGCGGGCACAAACAGAACCGGCAGCCCGTTCGGGTTGATTTATCGTCTCAGCGGCTCCGGTGCGTCTGAGGACGTCATATTCGTCCGAGCCGGCGCGCATGCTGACTTGTTCGAGAACTGACCCGGGCCAGCCGGTGGTGACATAAGCAAGTTGCTGACCGGCCTACCATTTCAGCCGACATTAACGGTTGACACCGCGCCGCCCATGGCTATAACCCGCCGCTTCCGGTCGCCGGGAGCGTGAATGCTCCGGGCGGCCCATTTGCAGTGTCTTGAAAGTTTGCCCCCATGTTTGCTGTCATCCGCACCGGCGGAAAGCAGTACCGCGTCACGCCGAACGCGGTCCTGAAGGTCGAGAAGCTTGAGGCCGATGCCGGCGGCACCGTCACGTTCACCGATGTCCTCGCCGTGGGCGGCGAAGGCAACCTGACCATTGGCGCTCCGCTCGTGGCCGATGCCTCGGTTACCGCGACGGTGATCGCCCAGGACCGCCTCGACAAGGTGATCATCTTCAAGAAGCGCCGCCGGCAAAACAGCCGCCGCCGCAACGGCCACCGCCAGCATGTCACCGTGCTGCGCGTCGCCGGCATCAACGCCAACGGCCAGACCTATATCTATACCGCGCCGGAACCCGCCGCAGCGGCGCCCGAAACCGCCGACGAACCGCAGGAGTAGTCCGCCATGGCCCATAAAAAAGCAGGCGGCTCGTCCCGCAACGGCCGCGATACCGAAGGCCGCCGCCTCGGCATCAAGAAGTTCGGCGGCGAGAAGGTCGTCGCCGGCAACATCCTGGTGCGCCAGCGCGGCACCAAGTGGTATCCCGGCACCAACGTCGGCCTCGGCCGCGACCACACCATCTTCGCGCTGGTGGACGGGCACGTGAAATTCGCACGCAAGTCCGAGGGCAAGGTGCATATCTCCGTCGAGCCGCTACCGATCGCCGCCGAATAACCACCGCACCCGCTTCAGCGTCCGGACGGGGGTCGGTTTACATCCGGCCCCCGTTTCTGTTTTGGAAACCCGTTATGAAATTCCTCGACCAGGCCAAAGTCTACCTCCGCTCCGGCGACGGCGGCGACGGGGTGGTCGCTTTCCGGCGGGAGAAGTTCATCGAGTTCGGCGGACCAGACGGCGGCAACGGCGGCAAGGGCGGCGACATCGTCTTCGTCGCCGAACACAACCTCAATACGCTGATCGACTTCCGCTACACCCAGCATTTTCGTGCGCCCAAGGGCGGCAACGGAGCCGGGTCCGACCGCACCGGCGCGGGTGCGACGGACATCGTCATCAAGGTCCCCCTCGGCACCCAGATCTTTGCGGATGATCAGGAGACGATGCTGGCCGATCTGGATACGGCCGGGAAGCGGGTGACGCTGCTGCGCGGGGGCGATGGCGGCTTCGGCAATGCGCACTTCAAGACCTCCACGAATCGCGCGCCGCGGCAGCACACGCCGGGGTGGCCGGGCGAGGAGCTCTGGGTTTGGCTACGGCTGAAGCTGATCGCCGATGCCGGGCTGGTCGGGCTGCCGAACGCCGGGAAATCGACGTTCCTGTCGGTGGTCTCAGCCGCCCGGCCGAAGATCGCCGACTATCCGTTCACCACGCTGCATCCGCAGCTCGGCGTCATTCGCCTGTCGGCCTCGGAAGAGTTTGTGCTGGCCGATATTCCCGGGCTGATCGAGGGCGCGCATGAAGGTGCGGGCCTCGGCGACCGCTTCCTTGGCCATGTCGAGCGTTGCGCCGTGCTGCTGCACCTTGTGGACGGCGCCGCGGGCGACGTGGTGAAAGCCTGGCGCACGGTGCGCGGCGAAATGTCCGCCTATGGCGGCGGCCTGGCGGACAAGCCGGAGATCATCGGCCTGAACAAGTCCGACGCGATGTCGGCGCGCGAGACCTCCGCCCGCCTGGCCGCCCTGCGCAAGGCGTCCGGCGCCCCGGTCTATCTGCTGTCCGGCGCCACCGGACAGGGCGTGCCGGAGCTGCTGCGTGTGTTGCAGAACACCATCCATGCGGCCCGCCAGGCGGAGCAGGAGCATGCCGCGTGATCCCCTCCCTCACCTCCGCCCACCGCATCGTCGTCAAGATCGGCAGTGCGCTGGTGGTGGACCAGCAGGAAGGCGCGCCGCGCGCCGCCTGGCTGGATAGCGTCGCCGCCGATATCGAGGCGATGCGGGGCCGGGGGACGGATGTCATCGTGGTGTCGTCAGGCGCGATCGCCCTGGCCCGGCGCACGCTGGGCCTGACGCAGAAGCGGTTGCGGCTGGAGGAAAAGCAGGCCGCTGCCGCCGTCGGCCAGATCCGGCTGGCGCAGGCCTGGAGCGAGGCGCTATCGGCCCGCGGCCTGACCGCCGCCCAGTTGCTTCTTACCTTGGAGGATACCGAGGACCGCCGCCGCTACCTGAACGCGCGCGAGACCCTGGACACGCTGCTGCATCTGGGCTGCGTGCCGGTGATCAACGAAAACGACACCGTCGCTACCGCGGAAATCCGCTTCGGCGACAATGACCGCCTGGCCGCCCGGGTGGCGGAGATGGTGAAGGCGGACCAGTTGGTCCTGCTGTCCGATATAGACGGGCTGTATACAGCGGATCCGCGCCGGGACCCGGAGGCGGCGCATATCCCGGTTGTGGAAGCGCTGACTCCGGAGGTCGAGGCGATGGGCGGGGAGCCGCCGCCGGGGTATTCGTCGGGCGGGATGCGCACCAAGCTGGTGGCGGCGCGGATCGCGACTCAGGCCGGGTGTGCGATGGCGGTCGCCATCGGCAATGTGGAGCGGCCGTTGCAGTCGCTGGAACGCGGCGCGCGGTGCACTTGGTTCCTGCCGGCGCCGGAGGGACGCACATCCCGGAAACGCTGGATCGCCGGGAGTTTGTCGCCGCAGGGCGTGCTGACGGTGGATGCCGGGGCGGCGCGGGCTTTGTCGGCGGGGCGGTCGCTGCTGCCGGCCGGGGTACGCGGCGTGGACGGGGTGTTCGAGCGCGGCGACGCGGTTACGATCGCCGGACCGGACGGGGCGGTGCTGGGGCGGGGGCTGTCGGCTTATGCGAGTTCCGACGCGGAGCGGATCGCCGGGCACCGGTCGGATCAGATCGAGGCGATTCTGGGGTGGCGGGGTCGGGATGAGATGGTGCACCGGGATGATCTGGTGCTGGGGTAGGGTGTCCGATTTCAGGAAAATGCGGTGGTCAGGGATGCGGCAGAAACGTCAGCATCGCGAACACGAAGCCCGATAGCATGACCTGGGATGCCGCAATCGTGCCGATCAGGACCCACGTTGTCGGGACATGCTCCAGACGCCCGCACCTAAACGACAGATCCCGGACCACGATCTTCATATCGGACCGCAGGTCTTCCACATCGTCTTCCAGGCGTGCAACACGCAATTCCATAATGCCAGGAGGATCGGGAGGGCCCCTGACCGCCACTCATAGCGTGTCCAGTTCTTCGTGGTTGATCGGGTCCGCCGGGGCGGCGGCGATGGCACTGGTTTCTTGCGTCGGTTCGTCGACGACTGATGCAATGTGTGACCGTACACAACCGCAGTTCATACATACCAGCGTATAGAGCGGATACCGTAGACCGGCCGTTGTCATTGGCATCACTGTTGTCGCTCCCGGATCGCCAAGCAGCCCTCACTGTTCCCGCTCGCAGAATGGGCAGGCGAGATGCGCGCCGTTCCGCAAGAAGAACCGGGTGATCTTCATGATGTCGCCGTTTTGCGGATCGGAATGCTCGGTCATCGGAATACCATTAGTAGACTCGTCGCCCGGCGTAGCTGACGCCTACAAGTGTCGCAGCGTGCTGCGGCTCGTCGGGTCAGGCCCTTTCGTCGCCAGGCGAGCACGCGCGATTCGGCTTCGGCCTGCACGGCTCCGAGAATGCCCTCCTCGTTGAGCAAGTCGTCGAGGCTGCTGCCCAAGTAAGGATTCTCTTTGTTCAAGCTCGCGTATCCTTCACCCACCGCAGCGCTCCACCGGAATTATCTACTGGTGTTTGGGGCATGCACTCGGCGATCGGAAACCTCGCGTTCCCATCCATCAATCCCGACCGCTTCAGCCTAACGAACAGCCGCCTCAATCGCTTCGTCCGGGAGGATCGGACAAGCTCGGAAAATAAGGTCGATGTGATAGCCGGTCCGCAGATTGGCCGCGATTGTTTCCGGCAGTATTCGTGTGCCGGAGATGCCCGGGTCGCCGCTCATCACGTCCAGCTCGCACACCACCTCAACCCGCGACATTCGCGTCTCTCTGCTTTCTTGAACGCTGATAGAGTGCCGCTGGACCAAGCCGTCCCGGCACACCCACGCTGCTCGATTGGCGGCCCTGGTGGGATGCTACGCCGTCGCCAATCGATTTCCGATGGTAGCGGCGGACGGATTTGAACCGCCGACCAAGGGATTATGATTCCCCTGCTCTACCGCTGAGCTACGCCGCCATCCAACGGGAGGCGGCGGAATACGCGTCCCGCCGCCGCGCGTCAACCATTTCGCACCAGCGTCTGCACCGCCAGCAGCCGGACCAGCGTGCCATCGTCCGCCTGGCCCGTCACCGCCTCCGGCCGCCAGTGCCGCTGGAACGCCCGCAGCACCGCGGACAGCGCCGGATCGAGCGCCCCCTCCAGGCCCACCCGATAGCCGATCTCCGCCAGCGCGACGCGCACCGGGCGCAGGCTGGCAGCGTCCCGGACCGCGCCCGTTGTCCCCAGATCCGGCGCATCCTCCGGCCACAGGCCCACACCATTCTCCGCCAGGGCGCGCCAATCGAATCGCTCCCCCGGGTCCTGCTTGCGGTCGGGCGCCACATCGCTATGGCCGATGACATTGCGCGCCGGGATCGGATGGCGCGACAGGATGAGCAGGCACAGGTCGCAGACCGCGGCGAGTTGCAGCACCGGAAAGTCCCGGTAGCCCCATTCATGCCCGGGATTGACGATCTCGATGCCGATAGAGCGGCCATTCAGCGCTGCATGCCCGCGCCAATGCGATACCCCGGCGTGCCACGCGCGCCGCTCCTCCGGCACCAGGCGGGTCACCGCCCCGTCCTCATCTACCACGTAGTGCGACGACACCGCAGCCGCCGGATCGCGTAGCCGCTCGATCGCCTCACACGCGGTCTTCATGCCGGTGTAGTGCAGGATCAGCATGTCCACCGGACCCGCCCGCTCGTCATGGTTCGGGCTGGGCAGATCCCGTATCGGCAGGGCAGGGGCGTCGGGCCGGGCCGCAACCGGGATCGCCCGCAGCCAGGGCGGCGGGGGCTTGGTCACAGTCCGCGTTCCCGCTTGATGCGGTCCCAGGCGGCATTGATCCGCGCCACCTTGTCGCTGGCGCGGGCGACGAAGTCCGCCGGCACGCCGCGCGCGGCAAGTGTGTCGGGATGGTTTTCCCGCATCAGACGCTTCCAGGTGGCGCGCAATTCCTCGCCGCTGGTGGAGCGGGGAACCCCGAGTTCGAGATACGGGTCGGTTTCGTCCACCGGAGTCGGCCGCCGCGGCGTTTCGCCGAAGGCACGCTCCCACGCGATCTGGTCCAGCGCCATGCGGCGGTGAACGCGGTGCAGGAACTCCTGCTCCCGCAGGTTCAGCGGCCCGTCGGCGCGGGCGATCGCGAACAGCGATCCCAGCACCTGTTCCAGCACGATGCGATTGTCCGCGAATGAGTCCGCCAGTTGCGCGGCATAGGGTTCGAACGAGTCGGTGCTGTCGCGCGCCTGGTCGAACAGCCGGGCGATGCCGCGGGCGGAGGCCGGCGGGACGCGGAAATTGCGCTTGAAGGCGTCGATCTCGGCCCGCGTCACCGGGCCATCCACCTTGCACAGCTTGGCCGCCAGCACCGTGACGGTGATGGCGAAGACCTCCTGCCGCCGCCCGAGCAAGCCGGCCAGCCGGGCCGGATTGAACGCGGCGCCATTGCCGCCGAAGCTGCGGCCGCCGTTGAAGCTGCTCCGGACGGAGTGCACCGAGCCGGAATCCGCCGCATGGCCTATAGCTGCCCCGATGACGAGGCCGTACGGGCCGCCGACGAGGAAACCGGCGGTCCCGCCGATAATCTTACCCCAATAACTCATGGGTTCACGTTACCATGGCGATACCGGCGACGGCAAAGCACGAACGGTGGAAACGAAATCGCGGTTCCGTTCCCGCCCGTTGCGCGCCACGGGCACGGGTTCTAGCCTGAAGCGGCAGTGACGGAGGCCTGATTGATGAACGCCATCCTCAAACGGCACGGCAACGCGGGCCAGCGGGAGCGACTGCGCATTCGCGCCGGCGGCTTCACCGGTCCGACCTCCGGCCTCGCGCCGGGGCATGTGCAGGCGAACCTGGTCATCCTGCCGCGCGACCTCGCGCATGACTTCCTGCGTTTTGCGCAGGCCAACCCGAAGCCGTGCCCGCTGCTGGCGGTGTCGGAGGCGGGCGATCCGCGCTTTCCGACGCTCGGCGAGGATCTCGATATCCGCACCGACCTGCCGCGCTACCGGGTGTGGCGGGACGGCGAACTGGTCTCGGAACCGGTCGATGTCCAGGACATCTGGCGCGACGATCTGGTCAGCTTCGCCATCGGCTGCTCGTTCTCGTTCGAGGAAGCGCTGATCGAGGATGGCATCGAGGTCCGGCATGTCACCCTCGGGTCGAACGTGCCGATGTACCGGACGAACATCCCCTGCGTCTCGGCGGGCGTATTCAACGGGCCGCTGGTGGTATCGATGCGGCCGATGAAGCCGGCGGATGCGATCCGGGCGGTGCAGATCACCTCGCGCTTTCCCTCTGTGCACGGCGCGCCGGTGCATCTCGGCTTCCCGGAAGCCATCGGCATCGCGGATATCGGCAAACCCGACTACGGCGATGCCGTGCCCATCGGCGCGGGCGAGATGCCGGTGTTCTGGGCCTGCGGCGTCACGCCGCAGGCGGTGATCGCCCGGGTGCGGCCGGCGTTCTGCATCACCCACGCGCCGGGCAGCATGCTGGTAACCGATCTGCGCAACACCTCGCTGTCGGCGCTTTAGATCCCGGGGATGCGAGCGCTGATTGACCGGATCGAGGCGGTGATTCAGCGCGACGTCGGGCGGGGGATGGAGGCCGTCTTCCAGGCGGCGCGCGGCGGGCTGCACGGCGCGGTCCAGGCCCTGGCAGACCATCATGCACCCCGCATCGGCCTGATCACCGGATTTTTCGTGCCGGGCGGCGATCCCCCCGCGGCGGAGACGGATGGTCCGGCGGGGGCGGCGCTGCTGGCTTTCGGATTTCTCGGCGCCGGGCTGGACTGCCGCCTGGCCACCGATACCGGGTGCGCATCCGCCTGCCGGGCCGCACTGGCTCGGGTCGGGGCTGGCGCGGTGCCGATCGACCACGTCGCGCCGGATGAGGAGGTCGATGGGCTGGTGGATCGCTGGCGGGCGGCCGGGATCGATTGGGTGATCGCCATCGAGCGCTGCGGCCCGTCCGCCGATGGCCGCGCCCGCAACATGCGCGGTGGGGACATTTCCGCCCATGCCGCGCCGCTGGACCGCCTGTTCAGCGCCGAACCCTGGCGCACCATCGCCATCGGCGACGGCGGCAACGAGATCGGCATGGGCTGCGTACCGCGGGCACTGATCGCCAAGCATGTGCCGCTGGGGGAGCTGAACGGCTGCGTTGTGCCGGCGGATTTTCTGATCGCCGCGGGGGTCTCGCACTGGGGGGCCTACGCGATGCTGGCGGCGCTGGCGCTGCTGCGGCCGGATTGGGCGGCGGCGCTGCGGGCCGGCCTGGACCCGGTGCTGGACCGGGCGGTGGTCGAAGCGATGGTGCGGCTCGGCCCGGCGGTGGACGGGGTAACGCGGCGGCGCGAGCAGACCATCGATGCGCTGGCGATGGAGGTGCACCACGGTGTGATGGCGGCGGTGCGGGCCGTATGTTGATGCTGTGTCAGGACCCGCGGTGATCGAGCTACCTACGCGCGTGCCTGGAACGGCCGTCCCAGCATCGCCGGACGGTGCAGCCGGATCAACCGCCGATCGCGGGAGATCAGCACAAGAACGACCACGGTGCCGATATAGGGCAGGGCGGACAGCAGCGCCGACGGCACCGCCACGCCCAGCGCCTGCACATACAGAGAGAGATACATCAGTGCGCCGAAGAACCACGCCCCGATCAGCAGCCACAATGGCCGCCATGCGGCGAACGTAACCAGCGCCACCGCCACCCAGCCGCGCCCGGCGGTCATGTCCTGCGCCCAGAGCGGCGTATAGGCAAGCGACATATACGCCCCCGCCAACCCCGCGAGCGCCCCGCCAAACGCCACCGCGCCATACCTGATCGGCACCACCGCATAGCCCAGCGCATGCGCCGCATCGTGGGAATCCCCGACCGCCCGCAGGATCAGCCCGAGATGCGTGGACCGGATGCACCACGCCACCACGCCCAGAATTGCAAACGACAGGTAAACCAGGATGTCGTGCCCGAAAACCACCGGCCCCAGCACGGGAATATCGGTCAGGAACGGAATATGCAGCTTCGGCAATGTTGGTGCCGGGATGCCGACATAGCCCGCGCCGAGCAGAGCGCTGAAGCCCCGGCCGAAGATTGTCAACGCCAGTCCCGTGGCCGTCTGGTTCGCCTGCAACGTCAGCGAAACGAGCGCGAACAGCAAGGCCAAGGCCGTTCCCGCCAGCAACGCCGCCAGCACCCCCAGCGTCGTTACGCCCGTTTCGTTCGCGGTTGCGAAGCCGGCGATGGCGCCCGCCAGCATCATCCCCTCGACCCCGAGGTTCAACACACCGACTTTCTCCACCACCAGTTCGCCGGTCGCCGCCAGCAGCAGCGGCGTGGCGGCGGCGACGGTGCTGACGAGGAACGCAACCGCCAATTCGGTCATCAGGCAGCCTTCGGTTTGTTCAGAACCCAGCGGATTCGGTTCAGCAGCAGAATGTCGCAGCCCAGCAGGTAGAACAGCAGGATGCCCTGGAATATTCCGGTAACCGCATTAGGCAGCCCCAGGTTGATCTGCGCCGCGTCGCCGCCGAGATAGGTCAGCGCCAGTAGCAGTCCCGCCGGGATCACGCCGATCGGATTGAGCCGCCCAAGAAACGCCACGATGATGGCGGTGAAGCCGTAGCCGGGGGAAAGCGTCGTGGTCAGTTGGCCCAGCGTTCCGGTCGCCTCCAGCACGCCGGCCAGCCCGGCCAGGCCACCGCTGATCAGCATCGCCACCCAGACCAGGCGATTCTCGCTGAACCCGGCGAACCGTGCCGCTCGGGTCGCCTGGCCGAGCACGCGGAACTGAAAGCCCAGCAGGGATTTCTCCAGCATCACCCACACGGCAATCGCGATCAGCGGGGCGAGCAGGACGCCGATATGAACATTGCTGTCCTCGATCAGCCGGGGCGCCAATGCTGTGTCGGAGAACAACGCGGTTTGCGGGAAGCCGAAGCCCTCCGGGTCTCGCCACGGCCCGGTAACGAGGTATACCAGCAGATACTGGCAGATGTAGGCGAACATCAGGCTGGTGAGGATTTCGTTGGCGTTGAAGCGGATGCGCAACCAGGCTACCAGCCCGCCATTGATCATGCCGCCGATAAAGCCCCCGGCGACGATGGCAGGGAACAGCGCCCGGGAGGGCGCGTCGGGAAACGCCAGCGCGATGCCGCCGCCGCAAATCGCACCGAGGGTGAACTGGCCGTCGGTGCCGATGTTCCAGACGTTCGCCCGGTAGGCCAGCGACAGCCCGACGCCCATCATGATCAGCGGCGCGGCCTTAACCGCCAGGGCCTGGAACCCGTCCTGTTGAAGCAATGGTGTGACCAGGAATGTGTAGACGGTCAAGCCGGGCGGCCGCCCCATCGCGGCAAAGATCAGCCCTGATGTCGCCCCGGTCAATACCAATGCCAGTATGGGCGCCGCATAGCGCCAGAATTTGGATTCGTAGCCGCGGGCTTCGATCTTAAGCATGGGCGACCGCCGAATCCGCCACCATGTCCTCGGACGTGCCGCCCATCAGCCGGCCGATGGACTCCACCGTGGCGGACCGCGTCGCCACCGGTTCCGACACCCGCCCGCCGGCGATCACGGCAATGCGGTCCGCCAGCACAAAGATCTCGTCCAGATCCTGTGAAATGATCATCACCGCGGCACCACCTTGCGCCAGCGCCATGATCGCCTCGTGGATCGCCAAGGCCGCACCGGCATCGACGCCCCATGTCGGCTGGTTGATCACCAGCACGCCGGGATCCTGCAAAACCTCGCGGCCGACAAGGAATTTCTGCAAATTTCCGCCGGACAAAGACCGGGCCTCCGCCCGCGGGCCCGTGGTGCGCACGTCGAAGCGCTTGATGATGTCATCCGCAAAGGCCAAGGTTCGCTTCTTGTCGATCACCCCGAAGCGCACCAGCGCGCCGCGCAGATACCCCGACAGGAACGCGTTGTCCGCCAAACTCATGGTCGTCACCGCGCCATGCCCGTTGCGTTCCTCCGGCACGAAGCAGCCGCGGATGCGGCGGCGTTCGGCCGGACCCATGTGCCCGGCCGCGACACCGTCGATCAGCACGCTCTCCGGCTTGCCGGCGGGGATTTCGCCCGACAGCCCGTCTATCAGCTCGCTCTGCCCGTTCCCGGCGATGCCGGCGATCCCCAGGATTTCCCCACCGGCGATCGACAGCGAAATGTCTTTCAGACTGGTTCCGAACTGGTTGTGCGATCTTATCGTCAGGCGATCAAGCACAAGCCGCGCCGGCGCATTGCCCGAAACCAACGGCCGAGGCGTCGGCAAGCGCAGATCCATGTTGATCATGATCTCCGCCAGTTGCTTGACCGTCTTCCCCGCCGGAGCGCAGCGCGCAACGTTCCGGCCCAGCCGCATGATCGTCGCCGCCGAACACAGTGCGCGCACTTCCTCCAGCTTGTGACTGATATACAGGATCGAGCAGCCCTCCGACGCCAGCCGGCGCAGGGTTACGAACAGCTTCTGCACCTCGCTCGGCGTCAGCACCGATGTCGGCTCGTCCATGATCAGCAGCTTCGGATTTTGCAGCAGGCAACGCACGATTTCGATTCGCTGGCGTTCCCCCACGGACAGGTCATGCACGACGCGATCGGGGTCCAGCGGTAGGCCGTACTCGGTGGAAATCTGCAGGATGCGGCCGCGCAGCCCAACCCGTTCCTTTGCCGTAGCGAGACCGAGGGCGATGTTCTCGGTCACCGTCAGTGCTTCGAACAGCGAAAAATGCTGGAACACCATGCCGATGCCCAGGCGTTGGGCGGCGCCGGGGGTCGGGATCGAAACCTGCTGTCCCTCCCAGACGATCTCGCCGGCATCAGGCTTGACCACGCCGTAGATCATCTTGACCAGCGTGCTTTTGCCGGCGCCGTTTTCGCCCAGCAGGGCGTGGATCTGGTTGCGCTCGACCGTCAGCGAAACATGATCGTTCGCCAAACAGCCCGGATACTGCTTGGTCATGCCCGTCATCGTCAGCAGCGGGCCGGACGGCGTGGACTCATTCATGGCGAAGCTCTCGCGGCAAAGCGGAATTCAGGTCAATTTGCCGTCCACCCCCTGCACCAGCCACTGCATATGCGACAGCGCATCGTCATCCATCGTCGTCCCCGCCGCAACCTTCACCGCGCCGCTCTGATCCGCGATCGGCCCTACGAAAACCTTGTTCTTGCCCGATTTGATATCGGCAATCGTTGCGGTCCCCAGCGCCGAGACGTCGTCCGGCATGTTCTCGAACGGCGCCATCGCGAGCATGCCGGTGTCGAAGCCGCCCCAGGTGTCGGTACTCTTCCACGTGCCGTCCAGGACGTCGCCGATGCGCTTGATGTAGTAGGGCGCCCAGTTATCGGTGCTGGCGCTAAGCTGAGTGCCCTCGGCGAATTTTGCCATGTCGGTGGACTGGCCGAAGCCCTTGATGCCGCGGCTGGCAGCGGCCTGCAGCGGCGCGGGGCTATCAGTGTGCTGGGTGATAATGTCGCAGCCCTGGTCCATCAGCGCTTTCGCCGCGTCGCCCTCCTTCGGCGGATCGTACCACGAATTGATCAGCACCACCTTCATCCGCGCCATCGGGTTGACCGACTGCATACCCAGCATGAAGGCATTGACGCCCTGGACGACCTCCGGCACCGGCACCGAGCCGACATAACCGGCCAGCCCGGCCTTGCTCAGCTTTCCGGCGATCACGCCCTGCACGTAACGTCCCTGGTAGAAACGAATATTGTAGTCGGAGATGTTCGTTCCGCGTTTGTAGCCGGTAGCATGCTCATAGAACACCGCCGGATGTTTCCTGGCCGAATTGACCACGTAGTTCATATAGCCGAACGATGTCGCAAAGATCAGCTTGTGGCCGGAATTAGCAAGGTCGTTCATCACCTTCTCGGAGTCCGGCCCCTCGGCGACGTTCTCCACATAGGTGGTCTTGATCTTGTCGCCGTAATGGTCCACCGCCGCCTTGCGGGCGACGTCATGCTGGTAAGTCCAGCCGAAATCGCCGACGGGTCCGAGGTAGACAAAGCCGACTTTCAACGGGTCCGCGGCAAAGGCGGGGCGAAACAGGGCGGGCGCCGCGGAGGCGACTGCACCGGCGCCGATAATGCGGATGAACTGACGTCGTAGCATAGCGAACTCCCTGGCGCGTTCCTCGTTCCCTTGCATCGATGCAAGCGCCGCGCCATCAAAGCGCTTAGTGATTCGAGAAGCCTTTGTGCACCGCACGGGACTCATCTTCCAGCAGCGGCCCCTCCACCTCGATGACTCGCTGGCCGGCGCCGAGCACTTTGCGGCAGGGCAGGTCCATGGTCAGGTTTTCCGGATGCGGGCCGATAAGGGCGGCGAGGTCACGCTCCGACAGGCCGTAGACAACGCGGCCGACCCCGGCCCAGTAGGCGGAGCCGGCGCACATCGCGCAAGGCTCGGCGCTGGCGTACAGGGTGCACGTAGCGAGGAAATCGGCAGCGTAGGCTTGGCTCGCGCGGGTCATGAGGACGCGCTCGGCATGGGCGGTGTGATCACCGGAGGCGCCATGGGCATTGCCGGCTTCCATCGGAACGGCACCGTCGGGGCCGACAAGCACCGAGCCGAACCGGTGGTCGCCGGCGGCACGCGCCGCCCTGGCGATGTCGAGCGTCAGGCGGAGGTAGTCCTCGCGCGTCTTCACGCTGCGATCAAACTATGGGCAGGGGCGGACAAAAAACGGGCGTGACGCAGCATGTCGGCCTCCCTTTGAACCCCCTAGCCGATTGTCCCCTCCCGCCGCAGCGCCCGGATCGTTGCGCGGAACGCATCGACCGTGATCGCCATCTCCTCCTCCCCGTGCATGGCCGAGATCGTGCCCGATGGCGCGGTGTTGAGATCGACCCCGTTCACCAGCATGCCCATCCGCACCAGCGCGGGCATGTTGATGCCGCGCGGCTTCCCCATCATCTGCGGAATGAACGCCGCCGCATCGAAGCGGCTCGGCACGATGTCGGCACCTTCCGGGTTGGTGAAGATGTGCAGGCCGGAGTAGGTCCCGTACACCGCCCACTTCACGCCCTCATCCTCCAGCACGTCGTTCATCTTCGCCCGCACTGCGGTGCCGTAGGCATTCGCGCGCGCGCAGGCATCGGTCGAGGCCAGGATCTCCAGCGTCGCGATCCCCGCTGCGGCGGAAACCGGGTTGGCGTTGAACGTGCCCTGATGGCCGATTTTCTCATGCCCCGTGGCCTTGGCGGCATCGAAATCGAGCCAGTCGAGAATATCCTTCCGGCCGCCCACCGCGCCGCCCGGCAGGCCGCCCGCAACGATCTTCGCCAGGGTGGTCAGGTCGGGGGTGATGCCGACCGCCGCCTGCACGCCGCCGGGGGAGACGCGGAAACCCGTTACGACCTCGTCGAAGATCAGCACCGTCCCGGCCTGCTTCATCAGATCCCGAAGCACCTGCAAAAATGCTGGCGCGATCGGCATGCGCCCGAAGCTGGCCCCCGTCGGTTCCAGAATGACCGCGGCAATGTCCTTATGGTCGTTGAAGATCCGGGTGATGCCGGCGACATCATTCGGATCGCAAAGCAGAACGTTCTCCGACACGCCGTCCACCACGCCGCTGGTCGCGGTGCCATCGAAATGGTTGATATGGCCGCTGGTCATGTGGTCGTTCCAGCCGTGGAAATGGCCGCGGAATCGCACCAGCTTCGACCGCCCGGTGTAGGCACGCGCCAGACGCAACGCCATCAGCGTCGCCTCCGTGCCGGAGGAGGTGAAGCGCACCCGCTCGGCCGATGGCACCATCTGCGTAATCAGTTCCGCCCAGCGAATCTCCGGCTCATGGCAGGCACCGAAATGCGTGCCGTGGTCGAGCGCTGCATGGATCGCCCGGGTCACGTCCGGGTGGTTATGGCCGAGGATCAACGCGCCGTGGCCGCCGAAATAATCGACATATTTGTTGCCATCGACGTCCCACTTCACCGGCCCGAGCGCGCGGGAGACATAGAGCGGGTAGGGATCGAAATGCCGGCTGTCATGCGCCAGGCCGCTCGGCAGCACCGCACGCGCCTTGGCGGCCAGCGCTGCGGACCCGGGGGTCATCGCCTCATACGCGGCGGTCAGGGTCGCATTCGGCAAGGTGCTGGCGGACATGGATTACCTCTTCGGAAGTCGATGCCGATCACTATACCGATTCCCGGCCCGGCGCACGTGGCCCCTTTTATCGTCATGGCTCAGACACTTCGAAAGGGCGGCACTATGCCGCTGCAAAAACCCGGGCGATCCCCTGCTTCGCCTCGTGCTGGATCTGCCGCAGATGATCCTCCCCGCGGAAGCTCTCGGCGTAGATCTTGTAGACCTCTTCCGTGCCCGACGGCCGCGCGGCGAACCAGCCGTCCTTCGCCACCACCTTGATGCCGCCGATGGCCGCGTTGTTGCCCGGGGCGTGCGACAAAGTCGCTTCGACCGGCTGGCCGGCGAGTTCCTTCATCCCCAGCTTGTCCGCCGAAAGCGCCTTCAGCAACTTCTTCTGGTCCGCCGTTGCCGGGGCATCGATCCGCGCATAGAACGGCACCCCCAGCGTCGCGGTCAGCGCCTTGTAAGCCTCACCCGGGTCGCGTCCGGTGCGCGCGGTGATTTCCGCCGCCAGCAGCCCCAGGATCAGGCCGTCCTTGTCCGTGGTCCACACCGTTCCGTCGCGCCGCAGGAACGACGCGCCCGCGCTTTCCTCGCCGCCGAAGCCGAGCGAGCCATCCACCAGCCCATCAACGAACCATTTGAACCCGACCGGCACTTCCACCAGCCTGCGGCCGAGTTTCGCGGCGACCCGGTCGATCAACCCGCTGCTGACCACGGTCTTGCCGACGCCGCTGTCCGCCCGCCATTGCGGACGGTTGGAGAACAAATAGTCGATCGCCACCGCAAGGTAATGATTTGGATTCATCAGCCCCGACGACCGTGTCACAATGCCATGCCGATCGGCGTCTGTGTCGTTGGCGAAGGCGACGTCGAAGGTGTTGCGCATGCCGACAAGACTGGTCATGGCGTAGGGCGAGGAACAATCCATGCGGATCTTGCCGTCCCAGTCCGCCGTCATGAAGCGGAATGTCGGATCGACCGCTTCATTCACCACCGTCGCCGCGATGCCATAGCGCTCGATGATCGGATGCCAGTAGTGCACCGCCGCGCCGCCGAGCGGATCTATGCCGATTTTGACACCGGCCGCCCGGATCGCCTCCATATCGACGACCGCGCCCAGATCGGCTATATAGGGCGTAATGAAATCATAACGGTGCACGTGCGGCGAGCGCAAAGCCCGGGCGTAGGGAATGCGCTTCACGCCTTGCAGCCCGGCGGCGAGGAAATCGTTTGCGACCCGCTCCATCCAGGCGGTGACATCGGTATCGGCCGGGCCGCCGTTGGGGGGATTGTATTTGAAGCCGCCATCCTCCGGCGGGTTATGTGACGGTGTGATGACGATGCCGTCGGCCAGCCCGCTGGTGCGGTTCTTGTTATAGCTCAGGATAGCGTGCGAAATGACCGGGGTGGGCGTGTAGCCACCCTGCGCGTCGATCATCGTCTCGACGCCGTTGGCCGCCAGGACTTCCAGAGCGCTCGCCAGGGCAGGGGTGGACAGGGCGTGAGTATCGATGCCGATGAACAACGGTCCGTCGATCCCTTTCGATCGGCGATGATCGCAGATCGCCTGGCTGATGGCGAGGATGTGACCCTCATTGAATGCGTCGTCGAACGCGGACCCGCGATGCCCGGACGTGCCGAACGCGACGCGCTGGGCCGGGATCGCCGGATCGGGACGTCCGGTGAAATAGGCCGTCACCAGGCCCGGCACATTGACCAGCCGGGACGGGTCGATGGGCTTCCCCGCCAGAGGACTTACCTGCTCTGCCATGCTGCTCTCCCCCTGCCGACCCGGGCTGTGGGCGGCACGGTTGCTAGGTCCAACTTCGGCGCGCCGCCGTCAAGACGCGGGTCTTTGCGAACCGGGCCGGCTTCGGCATGCTTGGCGGGAAACGGCGGGGGAGGAAACGGCGATGCAAGCCGAGTATATCGTCGTAGGCGCCGGTTCGGCGGGCTGCGTGGTCGCCGCGCGGTTGAGCGAGACGGGCGCCAGGGTGGTCCTGCTGGAGGCCGGTCCGAAGGATTCGCTGCCATGGATCCACATCCCGGCGGGCGTGCTGAAGCTGCTGAACCATCCGGTGGTCAACTGGAACTACAGCGCGGAGGCCACCGAAGGCAGCGGCGGGCGGCGCATCCACTGGCCGCGCGGGAAAACGTTGGGCGGGTCGAGTTCGATCAACGGCATGCTTTACGTGCGTGGCAACCCGGCGGATTTCGACGGCTGGGCGCAGATGGGCTGCCGCGGCTGGAGCTTCGACGACGTGCTGCCGTATTTCCGCAAGTCGGAGGACTACAACCAGGGCGTCGATACGGAATACCGCGGCAAGGATGGGCCGCTGAAGGTCGAGGATTACCGCACGATCCTGCCGCTGACTCACTGCTTCGTCGCGGCGGCGCAACATGCCGGGCACCCCTTCAGCGACGACCTGAACGGGCGGGAGCCGGAGGGTGTCGGCTACTCACAGATGACCCGAATCGGCCGATGGCGCGGATCGACCGCGCAGACATTCCTGAAGGAAGCCAAAGGGCGGCCCAACCTGCGTGTGGAAACCGAGGCGCGGGCGACGCGGTTGCTGTTCGAGGGTAAACGCTGCACCGGCGTCACGTTCAGCCAGCGCGGGCAGGCGATCGAGGCGAAGGCATCGCGGGAGGTTATCCTGTGCGGCGGGGCGGTCAATTCGCCGCATCTGCTACAGATTTCGGGTGTCGGTCCGGCCGCGCATCTTCAGTCTATCGGCGTTCCGGTCGTGCATGATTTGCCGGGTGTGGGTGCGAATTTGCAGGATCATTACGTCGCACGGATTTCACACCGCGTGCGCGGGACCGTTTCGATCAACACACTGGCGCGCGGGTTTCGCCTGGCGCGGGAGGTGCTGCGATTTGCCGTCGAGGGCCGTGGCGCGTTGACGTTCGGTGTCACCACCGCGCAGGTGTTCTGCCGCTCGGCGCCTGAGAAAGCCAGTCCTGACCTACAGCTTTTGTTTACGCCGGCGAGTTACGACGCGGCGCGGTTCGGTGAGCTGGAGCGGCAGGACGGCATGACCGTGGCGGTATGCCCGGTGCGGCCGGATAGCCGGGGCACGATCATGGCCGCCAGTCCGGATGCGGCGGCAAAGCCGATCATTACGCCAAATTACTTGTCTGCGGCGGCGGACGGGCGGGTGTTGATTGCGGGGATGCGGTTCACGAGGGCGATTTTTGCATCCCCGGCGATTGCGGCGCACAGCGTGGTGGAGACGCTGCCGGGATCCGACATTGATACGGATGACGGGCTGATGGACTATGCGCGCCGGTACGGGACGACGTTGTATCATCCGGTTGGCACCTGCCGGATGGGCGAGGGTCCGGCCGCGGTGGTCGATTCCCGGCTTCGTGTCAGGGGATTGGACGGGTTGCGGGTGATCGATGCGTCGATCATGCCGATCTTGACGACGGGAAATACGAATGCTCCGACGATCATGATCGGGGAGAAGGGGGCCGCGATGACTATTGCGGATCGGAATGAAACCCATCCGCCATGAAAGTCGTGGTTGGCGGGCCTTCGCCCGCCATGACGTGGCGACGACTAGGCCGCCTGCTTGAACGCCTGGGGATTGATCGACTTGCTGGACAACTGGTTCAACAGTGTATCCGCCTTTTTCTCCTCGGCCAGCGTTTCCTCCAGCAAAGAAACAATCTCCTTCTGGCCGGCGGTCTTCGCCCAGGCGATCAGGGCGCCGTAGCGCGCCATTTCATAGTGCTCGATCGCCTGCGCGCAGGCCGCGAGGCCAGCGTCCCGGACGCTGCCCTCGGGAAACTCCTCGATCACCTCTTCGCCTTCCTCGATCAGGCCGTTGATCGCCTCACAGGTAACCCCGCGGGCGCGCTTGCCGAGCGCGTCGAAGACTTTCTGCAGTCGCTCCACTTGCCCCTGAGTCTCCTCCCGATGACTCGTAAAAGCCTCCTTCAGATCGGCGTTCGAAGCGGCTTTCGCCATCTTCGGCAACGCCTTGAGGATTTGACGTTCCGCATAGTAAATATCCTGCACGAACGTCAGCAAAAGCTCGTTAAAACCTTTGGTAGCGGCCATTTGCGGCCTCCTAATTGGTTGTTTCAATATCAGTAGCGCCCGCCGCCCGCAGGATCACTTCCGCCGCGGACTGCTTTTCCGGCGTCTTCGCCTGGACAATCAGGACCAGGTCGCCGGCTTGGGCCCGGGCATCGCGATCCTGCTGCTCGGCCTTGTTGGCAGCGCCGTGGACCGCGAAGGTTGCACCCCCGGCGGCACCACCGGCGGCCACTGCCGCCGCGACGGCCGGCACCGCTGCGCCGCCGGACGCAATCGTCACCCCGGCCGCCGCCAGCGCCGCCGCCGTTCCCGCCAGGCTGGCGCCAAGTGTGCGAGACTGCCGCGCATCCTCTTCCGTAGCGGCAGGCCGGGATCCCGCCGCCAGCGGGTTTGAAGCGCCGGTGGCGGACGGCAGGCTTATATCCGCGCGGTCAAAACCGGACACCGACAATTTGCCGACTGCATCCTGCATTCGATCCGCATCGGCAAAAGTCGCGCGGACCTGCCCCAAGTCGTTCATTTCGACATCCTTATCTAACCGCGTGCGGGACATCAGTGCGAGGCGTGGCCGCCCTTTTTTCCCGCGGCGGAGGCTTTCTCGCGGTCCTCGGCAAAGTTGCCCGGGTTATGTTCGGCGCCTTCATGGCTGCCGCCCGAACCACCGTGGCTGGACTGGCCGCCTTTCTTTCCTGCGGCGGAGGCCTTCTCGCGGTCCTCGGCGAAATTGCCCGGGTTATGTTCGGCACCGCCGCCGCCATGGCTGGCCTGACCGCCCTTGCGTCCGGCTTCCGCGGCGCGTTCGCGGTCATTGGCGAAATTGCCGGAGCTGTGCTGCCCGCCGACCTGCCCGGCGCGCGAAGCTTTTTCGCGGTCCTCGGCGAAATTGCCGGGATTTCCACTATGGGGTTGCTGAGCCATTGGTTTCCTCTCTCACGACTGCTCGGATCGATCGACCCGGCAGCAAGTGAACGGAGCGGGCACAAACCGGTTGGTTCAAAACTTATGTGAGTCCGACGGCGGATTCCGTCGCATTCGTGTGGATCGGGTACCAAGAAACCGCTTTCCCGCCATTGTTTTCGCAGCGGCGCGTCAGGCGATCGACAGCTTCGCCGGTCCGGGCGGCGCGGGCTGTTGCGGATGCAAATACTCATGCGGGTCCACCGCCAAATACCGCGCGGGCCGATCGGCCTGGCGCTGGAAGACGGAGAGCGCGGCGAGGACGCGCTTGTCGTCGTCCGACAGCCGCGTCGCCTCCCGCAGGTGATCGGTCCAATTTTCCATAGACCAGACCTCGACCCATTCCTCCGGATGTGCAACGTCCTCGTAGACCTGCCAGAACAATGCTCCGGCCCGGCCGCGGATGTGATGCACCTCATTCATCAGGCGCAGGAAGTCCGCCCGGCGCATCGCATCGGCGCGGTAATGGGTGATCTCCATGATCCGGCCGCGCGTGTTTCGCAGCAGCGGCGCGAGTTCGGGGGCAGGGGCCTCCGGCAGCGGCGCGGGCTCCTGCGACGAGGCCGAGGGCGTGCGCACGATCGCCTCGATGCTGAAGAAGCGGGCGAACACCGTCAGCGCCAGGCCAACGCCCGCGGCCATCAGGAAAGTGTCGGACAGGCCGATGCGCCCGCCCAGCCAACCCCAGCCGAAGGAGCCGAGCGTCAGCGCGCCGTTCTGCGCCAACTGATAGATCGACAGCGCCCGCGCCCGCACCCAGGACGGGCAGACCAGCTGCGCCGCCGCCTGGATCGTCGCAAAGGCCGAGGTCCAGCCCAGCCCGAACAGGAACATGCCGAAGGCCACCGGCAGCCAGTGGTGCGACACGCCGATGACAGCCATGCCGGCGCAGGACAGCAGCGAGCACAGCACCACGGTGGAGCCTCGCGACAGCCGGGCGCGCACCAATGGCAGCAACATGCCGGAGGTGACTCCGCCGATGCCCATCATGCCCAGGATTACACCGTACATGCCGGGGCCGAGGTCCAGATCCCGCCTGACGAACAGCGGCAGCAGTGCCCAGGGCGCCGAGGCGGGGATTGCGTACGACGCGGTGCGCACCATTGCCGCCTGGATCGCCGGGGTGTTGCGCACGAAACGCGTGCCGGCACGCATGGCGGAGACGAAACGCTCGCGCGGCAGGCCGGTGAAGCGGCGCTCGCGGTTCCAGGACAGCAGTGCGGCGATCACCGCCAGGATTGACACGGCATACAGCGAGAACGCCAGGCTGGAGCCGCCGAGCACGATCAGCGCCCCCGCAATGGCCGGGCCGACGGCGCGGGTCAGATTGAAACCGATGCCATTCAGGGCGATCGCCTGCACCATGTCCTCGCGCGGGACCAACTCCGGGACGATCGCGCTCCAGGCCGGCCCGGTCAGGGCGGAGCCGATGCCGATGGCGAAGGTCAGCACCAGCAGCCAGCCGGCGTTCATCACGTGCAACAGCGTCAGGATCGCCAGCAGGGCGGCGGCCAGGATCGTCCAAACCTGGGCGCCGATAAGGAACACGCGGCGGTCTACGATGTCGGCCAGCGCGCCGCCGGGCAGGGCGAGCAGGAACACCGGCATGATGGTCGCCGCCTGCACCGCGGCGACGATCAGCGGCTGCGGCGCCAGCGTGGTCATCAGCCAACCGGCGCCGGTGTTCTGCAGCCACATCCCCAGCCAGCCGACGACGGTGGCGATCCACAAGGTGCGGAAGGTGCCGTTGCGCAGCGGCACCAGGGCAGCGGGCAGCGGCATCAGGTATGCGGCCCGTCAGCCGGGTTGGGGAAGGCGACGCGGATGCGCACGGTTGATCCCGCGGTGAACCGGCGCGCGGTCATGCCCCAGTCCGCCCGCTCCAGCTTGCCGCTGAGCACAAGAGTGCCAGCCGATCGGCTGGATTCGAGGTCGAGGGTGAAGGGATGGGTCTGGCCGTGCAGCAGCAGGCTGCCGGTGACCCGGTCGCCCTCACACGCGCCGTGGAACGCCAGGTCGGGAAATTGCGCCACGTCCATGAACTCGGGGCCGGCGATGCCGTCGCGGACGGTGATCGGCGACATGGCCAGGCTGGCGGCGTCGATTTCCAGGACGATCTGGCAGGCGTTCGGGTTGGCGGAGTCGGTGCGCATCCAGCCGTGGAAGCGGGTGAACTGGCCGTCGAACGGGATCAGGCCGAGGCCCCAGGCGCGCAGCTCGACCCGGCTGGCGGGCGGCAACAGCGCCAGCGGCGCGGCCCGGGCGGGCAGGGCGGCGATCAGCACGAGAAGCAGGAATCGCCATGTCCGCGGCGGTTCCGCCGCGTGTTTCCCTGGACGTCGTCTGGCCACTGTGTTGAACCTGCTGCATAGTCCGGAACGAACTTTGGAAGGATGCACGCCGTGCCCGTGGAGAAGCAAGCCTACCGTGAGGCGATGGCGCGTTTGGGTGCCGCGGTGAATGTCGTCACCACGGACGGCCCCGGCGGCCGGGCCGGCTTCACCGCCAGCGCGGTGTGCAGCGTGACGGATACGCCGCCGACTTTGCTGGTGTGCGCCAACCGGTCGAACGATTCGTATCCGGCCATGCGGCAGAATGGCGTGCTGTGCGTGAACACGCTGACTCCGGCGCAGGAGGGGCTGTCACCGGTGTTCGCCGGGATGACGCACCATGCGATGAACGAGCGGTTTGACGGCTATGCGTGGCATCGGCTGGAGACGGGGTCGCCGGCGCTGGACCAGGCGGTGGTGGTGTTCGATTGCCGGATCACGCAGGTGGTGGAGGTGGGAACGCACGATGTGTTTTTCTGTTCGGTCGAGGCGGTGCGGACGGGCACGGCGCATGAGGGGCTGATTTACTATGGGCGGGGGTATCATCGGGTTGGGTAGGGGTCGTGTGCAACGAACGTGGAGTCTTGTCGACCGCAATGGGGCAGTGACCTAGCTGGTCTATCCCAATAATACGACTGTCACAGGACATTGAATTGAGGAGGATGCCTGCGTATCGCCAAAATCGCCAAAATCTTGTTGATTTTGCTTTTGCTTGGCGTTTGCAGCTCCGCGGCGTTTGCCGCGAGCTGCAAACCCAGCGACACGACTGCCGACTGGTCCGCCCGGCGGCTCGAGTACAACCGCCCGCCGGATGTCTTTGGTTTGGCGGTCAGGTTCGTATTGACCCTGACCGCCAGGGAGGCGGAGAACTCCGACTTGAGGGAAGGATCCTTCGAAACCGTTGGCAACAACATCCAGAAAATTTGGTTTCGCGCAGACGGTTGCGTGCTAAAAGTCTTCCCGTCGCCGTTAAAGTCAAGGGAGGATACCTTTACGACGCTCGTGTTCGATGTCCCCGCTCATAAGGTGACAGCGACTGTCACCCATAATGGGGAGACGACGACGCCGTTTAAGGAGGATCTCACCGGGTTTTTCGAGCCGGCCGCCGCCGAAAAGCGTGCGACCAGGAGTTAACGACAGAGCCCCTCGCCGAGAATATCGGCGGGGCGCTTTCAATTCGCAGCTTTTTGTAGCAAATCCGCCAATAAAAATGAGATCGTCGTGTGCGTTCGTGATAATTATTTTGGACGCTCTCCGAACACAACGAGCAGTTGTTGAAAGTGGGGAGGCTTGTTACTTTCGGTCCCTGGGCCGAGTCGATTTGGAGGCATCGCCGCGAATGAACCAGGTTGCCCGCTTCCCGCTATTGGCGCCGGTTATCGGCGAGGGTGTCAGCCTAACGCTGGACCAGGCCGACATCCTCAAGCCCGGCTCTGCGTTGTCACCCTATTGGAGCGGCTCGGGGGGACTGCTGTTTGCGGACGACTGCATGAATGTCCTTCCGAGGTTGCGCGACGCCTCGGTTGATACGGTTTTCGCCGATCCACCGTTCAATCTGGGTAAGCTCTACGGGCGCAACACCGACGACGACTTGGCGGAGGAGAAATACCTGGCGTGGTGCGAGACGTGGCTTGCGGAGTGCATTCGCGTCTTGAAGCCGGGCGGCGCTTTGTTCCTCTACAACCTTCCGAAGTGGAACATCCCGCTTGGGGCATTCCTTTCCAAGCACCTGACCTTTCGGCACTGGATCGCGATAGAACATAAAAGCAGTCTGCCGATCGACGGGCGACTATACCCTGCTCACTATAGTCTGCTTTATTACTCCAAGGGAAAACCCAAGACGTTCTCCCGCATCCGGACGCCAATCCTGACGTGCCGGCACTGCAACGGCGAGATTCGCGACTACGGCGGCCACCGCCATGCGATGAACCCAAACGGAGTGAATCTGATGGATGTCTGGACGGACATTCCTCCGGTCAGGCACGGCAAGTTCAAGTCGGCAAAGCGGCCGGCGAACGCCCTGTCAACGAAAATACTGGATCGGGTCGTCGAGATGACAACGGCCCCCGGGGAGATCGTGCTTGATCCTTTCGGCGGGTCGGGGACGACCTTCGCGGTCGCCTCCGACAAGGGCCGACGTTGGATCGGAATCGAGATTGACTTTGCGGACGTAATAGTTGAACGGCTCACCGAAGGGGCCATCATGCCTCACAAGAACAGCGATTTCGTTGAAGAGAGGCTGAGTGGCGCGGTTAAGGGATCCGACAGATTACGACGCGGTCGTGCGGGTGATCCAGAGGCGGGGGCTGGAAGCGATTTACGCGGAGTTGCTGCTGATCCTCTGTCGGGTCCAGATCGTAGTGCTCCAGGAAAGAAACGCCAACGGCGCGGCTGACATCCGCGAGCAAATAGATTCGAGTTTCGATCAGGCCGGCGGATGGACGAAGACCCAGGTCGGCGGGGTCGATTGGGTCAAGGAGATAACGCTGCGGGCAGGCAACCAGGTCGCTGTCGCGGCACTCGGCGTGGAAGTTCAGGTGTCCGGGCGGAGCACGATGCTCTACCGCGATGTTTCGCATCTTCGGGAAAGTCTGAGGGACGCGAAAATCGACGCGGGTGTGATCGTCGTACCAGACGATGAGTTGGCTTATTATTTGACCGACCGCACGCCCTCGCTGAGGGAGGCGATCGAAACCATCACGGACGTGAAGGCTACCGACGTGCCGATCCGGCTGCTGCCGATCGGCATGGATAGTTTTGGGGATCGGGCGCTGCCGAAGAAAAAGACCAACCGCGGAACCGGGACAGGCCGGGGAACCAGAAAAAAGGCAGCGGATTAGCAGCAGGTCATGCTCCGGCGGTTCTGAGAGGACTGCGACAGAAACCGGATCACCACCATTTGCTATATCAGGCAAGAAACTACCGAGAACCGCCCTGCACGAAGATGGCCGGCGCCAAAATCGGTATCCCTCGGAACGGATTGAGCACCAGCAAATCGGCATCGCCGGTCAGGATCAGATCGGTCCTTCCGTTCACCGCAAGCTCAAGAAACTTGTCGTCCGTGGGATCTCGGCAAGCCACTTCCGCTCGGCAATGCTTACCGGCTCGGCCGCTGCCAGCAAGGTTACGAACCAATCACGCATTGCTGGTGCAACCAACCGCGCGAGATAGGGACGGCCAATAACCTCGACAATCTGAGCCTCCGCCGCAGCGGGTTTCAAGCAGGACATGGTCTCGCGCGAGGATGTGCAGTGCGATCGACGGAAGCGACGGGTCCTTCAAGGCTGCGCTGACAAAGACGTTGGTATCGACAACAACCCTCATCAAAGACGCGGCTCAACGTCCTGCTGCGCCTGCGTAATGAGCCGATCGATATCGTCATCGGTGAGACCGGCTGCGACCACACGAGCGCGGGACTCCCGGCGGCCCGGGATCAGTTCCCCCTCTGGCTCGATCGTGAGCGTCACGCGTTCGTCGGAGCTGATTCCCCGGCGCTTCAGCTCCTCCGCGACTTCTCCGGCGGTAATCTCAATCACATCAGGTGTTGCCGCCACAGCGATCCGTCCTTTCCAAAACGAAACCGGCGGAGCCGGCACCCCTGCCGGCCAAACCGTCAGCCAATTATAGCACAGGGACGTTCTCCGCCGGACAGCAGCACCCCAGCCCCTCACCAGTGGCCCGATGTTGCCAGGGCCGTGCCGCCGAGACGGACGAGGGGGGACCTCAACCGATCCCCCCGCCGCCAGCTTACATTTGCGCGTAGCTGCCGCTCTTCCAGACATAGAACACATACCCGCCGCCGGTCGTGTCGCCCTTCTTGTCGAAAGTAACCGGCCCGATCACGCTCGGCCAGTTCCCGGCCGCCTTCAGTTCCGTCGCCACCTTCTTCGGATCGGTTGTGCCCGCCTTTTTCACCGCGTCCGCCCAAACCTGCACGGCTGCGTAGGTGTAAAGCACATACCCCTCCGGATCGATGTTCTTCGCCTTGAACTCCTGCACCACATTTGCCGCGCTCTTCATCAGCCGCGGGTCGGGCGGGAACGTCATCATCGTGCCGACACCGGCATCCCCGGCGATCTGCCAGAACTCGTTCGTCACCAGCGCATCGCCGCCCACCAGAGTCGCCTTCAGGCCCTGCTCCTTGGCCTGGCGGATGATCAGCCCGGCCTCGGTATGATAACCGCCGACATAGATCACTGACACCCCCGCCTCCTTCAGGCGGCTGACCAGCGACGAGTAGTCCTTCTCGCCCGGCGTATACGCAGTTGCCAGCACTTCCTTGCCGCCCGCGGCATGCAGCGCCTTCGCCGTCTCGTCCGCCAGGCCTTTGCCGTAGGCGGAATTGTCGTTCAGGATGGCGATCTTCTCGCCCTTGAAATGCTTCGCCAGGTAGTCGCCGGCCACCTTGCCCTGCTCATCGTCGCGGCCGCAGACGCGGAACGTGTTCCAGCTCCCCTCGTCAGTGTATTTCGGGTTGGTGGAGGCAGGCGAGATCTGCAGGATGCCCTCCTCGGAATACACCTTGCTGGCCGGAATCGAACTGCCGGAGCAGAAATGGCCCGCCACCAGCTTCACGCCCTTGGAGGCGAGCTGATTGGCGACCGACACCGCCTGCTTCGGATCGCAGGCATCGTCGCCGACGTCCAGCACGAGCTGCTTGCCCAGCACGCCGCCGGCCTTGTTCAAATCGGCCACCGCCTGCTCGGCGCCCTCTTTCATCTGCGAGCCAAAAGCCGCATACTCCCCGGTAATTGGCCCGGCGACGGCGACATGGATCTGCTGCGCCCGGCCGGGCATCGCCGCGCCTGTCAGCAGGATAGCAACGGTCGCCGCGGCGCCCAGAAGGCCGACTCGCCGGCCCGGCTGCATGGATTGTTTCAGCATAGAGCATCCCCGTGATGTTGGCGCCGCGCGGGTGCGCCGGCGGCGCGCGATCATAGACCGGAGTCGGAAACCGCGCCACAAAGCGATACGAACGGATGGATTGGCCGATGCCGGACCGTTTCCCCGGACGCAATTCCGCCGGGCAGCGCAACCCCTTGGGATAGTGAGTGGATATCTTGATAGCTATAGAGGCCAGAATACGCCATAATAGCTAATATAATGTCCCCTCTGTTCGAATCACCCGCCGATATCTGCCGCGCCCTCGCCGAACGCGCGCGCGCAGCCCGTCTGGCGGCCAACCTGAGCCAGCAGGGGTTGGCCGAACGGTCCGGCGTCAGCCTCGGAACGCTCAAACGGTTCGAACGCAGCGGAGCCGCCTCGCTGGAGGCCGTGGCAAGGATCGCCCTGGCGTTGCGGATGGAAGCCGGGTTCGAAAAACTGTTCCAGCCGCCGCGCTTTACCTCCCTGGACGACGTCATCGCCGCACCCCGGAAGCGCCAAAGGGGAACAAAGACATGAGCCGGGGCCCGCGCACGCCCCCGTTCCGGCGCATCAACGCCTTGCGGGTGGAGTTAGCCGTGACGGCCGAACCGCTGACCGTCGGGCGCCTCGCCGCGCGGGATCGCGTCATCTACTTCGAGTATGACCGCGCCTTCCTGGCCACCAAACTCGAACTCTCGCCCTTCAGGCTGCCATTGGCCCCGGGCGTATTCGAAGGACCGGAGACGGTCTTCGACAGGCTGCACGGGCTATTCAATGACAGCCTTCCGGACGGATGGGGCCGTTTGCTGATGGATCGTAAACTCAGCCAGTCCGGTATCCCGTCCGGCCAACTCACCCCGCTTGATCGCCTGGCTTGGGTCGGCCGGCACGGCATGGGTGCGTTGACCTACTATCCCGAACATCCGGAACGGGCGGACGCCAAGGGCGCGATCGACCTCGACCGTCTGGCCGAGCAATCCCGCCTCGTGCTTGAAGACAACCCGAAAGCCGTGCTGGACGAGTTGCTGAAGGCCGGCGGTTCCCCTCATGGCGCTCGTCCGAAGGCGCTGGTCGGGGTCTCGGCCGGCGGCGAGTCCCTGATCCATGGCGTGGACGACCTTCCGGACGATTATGAGCATTGGATCGTCAAATTCCGGGCGGCCTCCGACCCCGCCGATGCCGGCGCGGTCGAGAACGCCTATGCCGGGATGGCGCGCGAAGCCGGCATCGACATGCCGCCCACCCGGCTGTTCCCGGCGAAAAAGGGACCAGGATACTTCGGCATCAAACGGTTCGACCGGATCGGCAACCGGCGTGTGCATATGCAGACGATCAGCGGGCTGCTCAACCTGGACCACACTTTGCCGAGCCTGGGCTACAGCGGCCTGCTCAAGGCCGCGCGCATGCTGACGAGACGGCAGGCCGAGGTGGACCGGCTGTTTGCCCGGATGGTGTTCAATGTCCTCGCCCATAATCGTGACGACCACACCAAGAACCACAGCTTCCTGATGGCCGGGGGCGGCCAGTGGTCCGCCTCGCCGGCCTATGACGTGACGTTCGCATCCGGTCCCGGCGGTGAACATGCGCTGGACGTTGGCGGGGAAGGCCGCAGCCCTGGCCCCGACCACATTCGCGCCGTCGCCAGGGATGCCGGGGTCACCGACCGTAAGGCGGCGGCGGTCATCGCCCGCGTCAAAGCGGCCATAGACCGTTGGCCGGCCTTCGCATCAGGCTACGGTGTCTCGAAGAAAATGGCCGCCGCCATCGACCGGACGCTGAATGGAGTCCGGTCAGGCCCCCCCAGAAGCCGTTAATCCCCCCGCAGATCCGCCTCGAACCGGTCCCGCCACCGCTCCAAACTGTTCCGCCGCATCACCGCCATCATCGCCTGGTGCCGCTCCCGCCGCTCCTCCACCGGCATCGACAGCGCCCGGTCCATCGCGCGCGCCATCCCCTGTTCGTCGTACGGATTGACCAGCAGCGCCGCATCCAACTCCTGCGCCGCGCCGGCGAATTCCGACAGGATCAGCACGCCCGGCTCCTCCGGGTCCTGCGCCGCCACGTACTCCTTGGCGACCAGGTTCATCCCGTCGCGCAGCGGAGTCACCAGGCACGCCTGCGCCTCCGCATAAAGCGGCATGAGCACGTTCCGGGCGAAGCTGCGGTTAAGATAGCGCAGCGGCACCCAGTCCACCTCGGCGAAGCGTCCGTTGATCCGCCCCATCTCGCCTTCAAGCTCCCGCCTGATGCGCTGGTAGGTCTCGATATCCGACCGTGACGGCGGCGCGATCTGCATGAACGTGACCAAGCCATGCTGCGCCGGATACTCCGCCAGGAATCGCTCGAACGCCGCGAAGCGCTGCCGCAGTCCCTTCGAATAATCCAGGCGATCGACGGACAGGATCAAGCGGTCCATCAGGAAGGCTCGCATGCGGGTGGCCTGCCGGCGATTCACCGGAGTCTCGGCCTGGGCCCGGACCTCATCGACATGCACCCCGATGGGATAGACCCCGGTGCGCACCACGCGTCCCGCCACAAGCACGGCGCCCTCGGCCATGCCATCTACCGAACCGCCCGCATGCCGCACCACGTAGTCCAGGAAGGCGATACGATCGATCTCGGTCTGGAATCCCAGGAGGTCATAGGCGCACATCGCCTTGATCAGCGCCGCATGCGCCGGGATTGTCATGAACACGCCGGGGGACGGGAAGGGAGTGTGCAGGAACAGGCCGATACGATTTCCGAGCCCGTTCGCCCGCAGCGACTCGGCGAGGCACAGCAGGTGGTAGTCATGCACCCAGATCAGATCGTCCTGCCGCACCAGCGGAGTCAGGGCGCGCGCGAACAGGTCGTTCACCCGCCGGTATCCCTCAAACTCGCTCCATTCGAAGCGGCCAAGGCCGATCTGATAGTGCAGGACGGGCCAGAGGGTGCCGTTGGCGAAGCCGCGATAGAATTCGTCGTAGTCGCGCCGCGTCAGATCGATGGTGAACAGGGTTATCGGCCCGACGGTCCGCTCCGGCTTCTGCTCGCCCGAGTCGGTGACTTCGCCGCTCCAGCCGAACCACAGGCCGCCTTTCTGCTTCAGCGCGTCCAGCACCCCCGCCGCCAAACCCCCAGCCGTGGCCTCGCCTTCCTGGATCGGCGCGACACGGTTGGAAACGACGACAAGACGTGACATGAGCGATACTGCCTATTGTTTGCGCAACCGCTGCGCGACGGCCGCAGTTTAGGCCGAACCGAGGGGATGGGCCAACGTTCCGGCGGACGTCACTGGATCAGGCCAAGTCCGCGGGCCGCCACCGCTGCCTCGTGCCGGGCAAAACCCGCAGCGTCGCGGGCCGACGCGCGCAACGCGGCCATCCGCGCCCGGAGGCGATGGTAGGTCGCGCCGCTCTCCGACACCGCCTCGACTCCGTCCGGCACGGTATTGCCATAGGCGCCCGCGGCGACGCCGCCCCAGTTGCGCACCATGGGCGTTTGGCCAGCGGATTCGGTCAGCGTGTTGCCACGTACCGCCAACGCCTCCGCATCCCCGAACACCAGCACCGCCCCGGGCCGAGCGGCCGCGCCGGCTGAGAGCGTGAAGGTATTGCCGGTCAGTATGACGACACCGCCGTTGACCGACACCAGCGGCCCGGCCATCCGGCCCCCTTCATCGGCCAAATCGTTGCCGATGATCTCCGTGCGCAGCGCGGAGGAGTTGATATGGCCGCCGCTGCGCGCGTTCTTGAACACCGAGTGGGAGACCGACAGCAGATCGAGCCGCCCCGCCACAATCGCATCCAGCGGTCTTTCGTCCGTCCCACCCCCGTTGGCTGCGAAGAGGCAGTCGGCTATCCGCAGGCTTCCTCCCGGGGCGCCCGCCAGGATCGCGATCTGATCGGCGTCGAAACGGCTGTCCTCCACCGTCAGGTCACGGCCTTCGGCCCTGATCCCGGCGCCATTGCCATCCGGAACGCGGATGCGCATGAAGCTGAGGCCGCGAATCGTCACGCCGTTGCCCTGGATCACGAACGCGGCCTTGCCGGCACAGGCCCTGTCGGTGATCAGCACACCCGGCCCGGTGCCGGCGATGGTCAGCCCGTTCTGGCGCCAGATCGCGCAATCGAAATAGCTTCCCGGTGCGATCGCCACGGTATCGCCGTCCGCGGCTGCCGCCGCGGCTTCGCTCGGGGACGCATAGCTCTTGCCAGGGCCTACCTCCAAAGTCCGGGCCTGCGCGCAACCGAACCAAGCGGCCAGGGCCGCGACCAGCAGGCTCCGGATCAATGCACCACGCCGTCGCCGCGCAAGGGCTTCGCGTTGCCCTGTAGAATGTTGCCCTTCAGCTCGGCCTCGGTCGCGGTGAGATTATACACAAGGTAGGAGTTGTAATCGCCTTCGACGAGAAAGGTGTTGTGTTCAACGATGATGGCCGGCGTGGGCTGCGTGACGCCTTCCGCGCCTATCACCACGGCGGCAGTGTGGTTCTCGGATTTCGGGCCCTTCTGGATGTGGTTGTCGCGCACGGCGACATCGCCGCCATTCGGCACTTCGATCGAATAGCTCGACGTTCCGTTTGCCCCGTCGGCAATGTCGCAGCCGATGACTTCGGTGCGAAATGCGCGCGACTTGATGCTGTGGCCCTGTTTGGTCTCGAAGAACTTCGATCGCTCGACCCGCAGCAGGGCAACGTGGCCGGCATAGATGCCGTGCGAACAGGGCCCCATTTCACAGGTGCCGTTGCGCAGGAAAACGCTGTCGCGAACGATGATCTTTTTGTCCGGCATGTTGCTGCTGAGGATGCCGTTCTGGTTGTTGACGAATTGCACGTGCTCGACGGTCAGGTCGCCGCCTTCGGCGCGAATGCCGGCGCCATTGGTATCGGGCACCCGGGCGCGCGTCAGCATCAGGTTGCGGATGGTGATGTTGTTGCCGTCCGCGATGAACAGTCCCTTACCGGCACAGGCTTTGTCGGTGATGATCGTGGCGTCCGGTCCGGCGCCCTCGATCGTCAGGTCGTTGGCTCGCAGGATCGCGCAATCGAAGTAGGTTCCTGCGGCGATCACGATGCGATCTCCCGCATGCGCGGCCGCCGCCGCATCGGACGGCATCGCGTAGGTTTTGCCGGCGCCGACCTCCAGCGTCGCGGCCCGGGCTGCGCCGGCCAAGCCGGGCGCGGCCAGCCAGGCTGCCGCGAGCACTGCGACGGCGGTAAGCCGGCCGAACCCGCCGAGCGGCGGCACGCGTTGCGAACACGTCATGTCATCAACCTTGTTGTTTGATAGAATCATACCAGGGCGTTCCGGCGGCGTCAGCCATAACCGTCTTGAACCGACCGTGCCAGTCCGGACTTCAAATGTTACAATTTCGCGAGCGCTATCACAAACATCAATGGGGGCAGCGAACTTATGCCGGTTCAACCGTTGCTGATACAACCTGATGCTGCATCTTCGGCGCGATGCGGCCGCTACGATACCGGCGCGGGTACGGTGCGGATGCACGCATAGTCTTTCCGTGCGCCGGAAACAACGATCTTCCGGGTTTCGGTATTTACCTGACCGCAACCTTGTGTTCCGCGATCCGCGCAGCTTGCGGGCACTGGCGCGGGGAAAGTCTCAGCCGGACAGCAGTTCCGTGGCCAGCGCGGCCCATTCATCGTCAAGGCCGCCGGTGGCGGGCGACCGTCCCGCCCGGCGGTACCAGTAGCCCGCGTTGGCGAGATCCGGCTCCTTGCGGTGCAGGTAGGCATGCACGGCCGCCCCGCCGGGACCGGGATCGGCTTGCGCACACTGATGGGCGCGATCCCAGTCTCCTTTCGCGTCCCACCACAGCGCCTGCAATGGCAACGATACCGCCGCCGGTGGTTCGGTGTCATGCAGGGATAGGCGGAACGCGGCGATGTCCATGCCTCAGGACGCCATGGCCGGGAACCCGGCCCCGCGGCGACCGCTGCAAACCGAGACAGCGAACTTCATGCAAACGAGCGGCATGCGGACGTCTTTCCCGATGGACCCTAGCTGCGTCATCTTCGGCTGCACGGCTGCCGGCCGGATATCCGGCACCATAACGGTCGGGCGAGCCGGCGCAAGACGACGCGCGGAAATCGCCGCCGGAGGTGCCTACTCCGCCTTCCGTCCCGGCGACCAGCGCTTTGGCCCATGGCCGCCGATACCCAGGAATGACAACTGCCAGCGCAGTTCCTCAATGGGCAGTGGGAAGCCGCCGCCATCCCCCGGCCGCAACACCAGATCGGGCGACAGGGCCCCGAGCATGGCTTGCACCACAACCGCCCCGGTCATCGACAAGCCGGCCTTCCAGGCCAGCGCAACCAACGCCTTGGGGCTTCGCAGGGCGCAGGCCCGCTCGACAACCTGTAGCGGGACGTCCGCCTTCACCGCCAGCATGGCCGTCGCCGGACCGACAGCGTTGCGCCGCAGCGCATCCAGGATCGCCTGCTCGTCGAGCCGCCCGGCCTCTCGCAGCCGAACTGCGGATGGCAACGCCGCTTGGGCCGACATGTCCGCGGGCAGCACCTCGATACTCCCGAACGCCGTCGGCCTCGGTTTGCCCAGCGATGCTTGCAGCTCCCGGCTCAGCTTCGGATCGAGGTCGGCCCGCGCCGCCAGGACCTCCAGCAAATGTTCGGCGACGATTTCCGACAGGATGCGCGCCGCCCGTTTCGGCAGATACGGACGGCGCACCAGCGGTTCCTGCCATTCCGTCTGCTCCTCCGACTGCGCCGCCAGCGCATCGAGCGTGGCTTCGCGAATCTGCGCCGTCCGATTGCCCAGCAGCGCGCTGATCGCCGCGATGTCGGACGTCTCGACGATCGCATCCGACACGCTGGCCTCGATGCGCGGCCGCCGCGCCACCGCCGTCAGCGTCGCGGATGGCGGCCGCGACGCGATCAGCGCCACCAGGTCCTCCGCCGTCAGCATGGGCGAGAACAGGATGACCGGTTCCGACACCATCACCGAGGGATCGCGCGCAAGGTGCAGGATGATGTCGCGCGGGCCATCCGGCATGTCCCGGACCGCTTCGGCGACCGTCGCGCGCACACGCAACGCCGCATCGGCGACCAGGGCCGTCAGGTTGGCGACCGCATCCTGCTGCACGCGCTCGCGGTCCGGGTCCGACAATCCGGGCGTCAGGCTGGCCAGCTTGCGGCCGATGATCGAACGCACCCGGGCGTCCGCATCGCTCGCCAACAGGGCAGTGACCTGCGGCGGCAGCGCCGGGTTCATCGCCAGGCTGGCCCGCACGGTAACCGATGGGTCGGTTGCCAGCATCCGCAGTATGTCGGGACGGGTCTCGGGGCTGGCCCCCTGGCGGACGCGCGTCGCTTCATCGGCGGTCATCAGGCGATCTCCTCCTGCGATACCTGCCAATGGCTGCGGCCCGATCGCTTCACGTCATACATCGCCATGTCGGCCCGCCGCATCAGGTCCTCAATGGTTTCCCGGCTGCCCGCCCGGCGCATGGCGATGCCGATGGACAGGCCTAGATCGGGGAAGGCCTCCGGCACCACGCAGCTCAATTCGACCGGCGCGGTCTTGCACAAATGTTCGGCACGTTCCGCCGCGATCATCCGGTCCGCGCCGCCGAGCCAAATGGCGAATTCGTCGCCGCCCAGCCGGGCGATCAGATCCGATGGGCGCACCAGCCTGCGCAGTATCTCCGCCAGCTTGATCAGCACCGCGTCGCCCGTCGCATGGCCCATCCGGTCGTTCACCGCCTTGAACGAGTCCATGTCGAGGAACAGCAGCGTGCCCGGCAAATCCTCCCGGTCGAGGCGGGCGCAGTGGCGGCGGATCTCCTCCATGAATGCGCGGCGGTTGAGCAGCCCGGTCAGCGGATCGGTGCGCGCCTGATGCGCCATTTCCAACTGGATCGCCTCGTATTCCAGGATCATGCGCACAATACCGGTGGCCGACGCGGCGAGCAGGGCATCGTCCCGGTCCCACGCCCGCGCATTGGCGTTGCGCCAGATCGCCAGGCCGGCAGTGGCGCCGAAACGGGTCTGGCAACCGACGGCCAGGACCAGGCGGCCATCGAAGTTCACCGCCTCTCCGGGGTCCGACGGCTGCAGCGCGATCAGCCGGGCAGCGGTATCGACCGTGGCCGGCGCGCCCGGGCCGCAATCGTGCAGGATTCGCAGACGCGGGCTTTCCGCCGAGGCACCTATCACCGCCGCGCCCTCCGCCCCCAGGGCGTGGATCATCGCCCACAGCGCGGCGTCCATCATGTGATCCGCGACCAGCTCCTGCCCGACGCGCGACAGGATGTGGTCCAGCACCTCCCCGCGGCGCAGCCGGCCGGCGATCTGCGATGACTGGTTGTCGTAGTCGGTCATGTCGATGCCGATGCCGCGCGCACCGACAACAACGCCTGAGGGATCGAGCAGCGGCGCGGCGGAGATCGCCATCATCGCCAGCGACCCGTCGCACCGCCTGATCCAGGCGCGCCGCCGCCGGAACTCCGCAATCGGCCGGAACGGGTTGAGGATCGGACCGACGCCGTCATCGCCGACGAGCAGTTCCGACGGCTGGCCGATCAGCAATCCGGCGGGCCAGCCCAGCGCCTGGTCCGGAATAATAAACACGAAGCGCCCCGCCGCATCCGTCTCAAACACGAGATCGGCTGCCAGGCAGACGAGCTGACGCCAGCGCTGCCGGCTTTCCTCCAGGGCTTCGCGGATCACGTCCGGCGCAGGTTTGTCCGGAACGGCCGGGGACGGAAGATGCAAGGTGGTATGGGGCATGCGCGGCGCGTCCTCAGGATACCGGTGACGCCATGAAAGCCACGAAATCCTTAACGAAAGGTTTCCGGTAGAGCGAATTTGACCGGATCCGTCATCCAGGGAGAGTCCGTCGGCGGCTTTGGAGAACGGCGTTGCGCCCTGTAGCCGGGCCGGGGGGCTGGTGGCGCCAGCAGCCTTCAAATCGCGGGAGGCACTCTCAGGCATGTCGCTTTCAGACGTCCTGCTCAACCGTCCGGCGCGTCTAACGCGCCATGAGGAAGTGACCCCAACCGTGGCGCCCGGCGAAGCGGTCCGTGCTGAGCGCGACCGGGTTTGATCATCATCGACACGTCGGCTTCGCCCGTCCGGATCGAACTGGTCTGAGGAGTCCCCGGCCGGGGGATGCATCCTTGTGATGTCACAACTATGAAAGCCGAGCGGCAAAACGGCTCGCCGCGGATGCCCCGCGTCACCGTCCTGTTTAAAACCCCAAGCTGGAGGCGGACGGTTTGGCAGATAGCGCAGATAGCGGAGAGCACGATTTCCTTGCCGGCGGCGGAGAGGCGGGTACGCTTATGCGCGCCCGCGACTGGTCGCGCACGCCGCTCGGCCGCCCGGAAACCTGGCCGCAAAGCCTGCGCACCTCCGTCAGCACCTGCCTCAACTGCGCTTTCCCCATCCTGATCTGGTGGGGGCCTGAACTGGTAAAGCTGTACAACGATTCGTACAGCGAGATCCTCGGCGCCAAGCATCCCGCTGCCCTCGGGTCCGCGGCCCGCGACGTCTGGCCGGAGATCTGGGACGTCATCGGCCCGATGCTCCATGGCGTCATGAGCCGCGGCGAAGCGACCCGGGCCGAGGACCTGCTGCTGCTGCTGCACCGGCGCGGCTTCGACGAGGAGTGCTATTTCTGCTTCTCCTACAGCCCGATCCGCGATGAGACCGGCGGCATCGGCGGGGTGTTCTGCCCGGTCATCGAGACGACCGAACGCGTCATCGGCGCGCGCCGCCTGAACCTGCTGCGCGACATCGCCGAACTCTCGGCCGACACGAGTTCCGCAGCCTCCGCCTGCGCCCTCGCCATTGCCAGCATCAGGGAGCACGGGCGTCACGATCTGCCCTTCGCCGCGCTGTACCTGGTCGATGACGACGGCGGCCTTGCCCGCCTCGCCGGTTCCGCCGCCCTCGAACCGGGCAGCCGCGCCTGCCCGGAGGCGATCCGCCTCGATACCCCGGAAGGTGCGCTGCTTTATGCCGCCGTGGTCAACGGCAGCGAAACCGTGCTGGTGGAAAATCCCGCCGACACCTTCGGCACTTTGCCGGCCGGACCCTGGACCCGGCCGCCGGAACGGGTTGCACTGCTGCCGCTGAGCACGGGGAGCACCCGCGCCGCCGGGTTCATGCTCGCCGGCCTCAACCCGCACCGGCCGTTGGAGGAGATGCGCGGCTTCGCCGAACTGGTTGCCGGCCAGGTCGCCACCGCCGTCGGCAAGGCGCGCGCCTATGAGGAAGAACGCCGCCGCGCCGAAGCCCTGGCCGAGCTGGACCGGGCGAAGACCGCCTTCTTCAGCAATATCAGCCACGAGTTCCGCACGCCGCTGACCTTGATGCTGGGTCCGCTGGAGGAAATCCTCGGCAAACCCGCCTCCACTCCGCTGGCCGAGGTGCGGACTCTGGTCGAAACCGGCAACCGCAACGCGCTGCGGCTGCAGCGGCTGGTCAACGCGCTGCTGGATTTCTCCCGCATCGAGGCCGGCCGGATGGGTGCGCGCTATCGGCCAACCGACCTGTGCAGGCTCACGCGGGAGCTGGCGTCCGGCTTTGAGTCGGCGATGCGGCGCGCCGGGCTGGACTTCGCGCTGAACCTGAACCCTCTGCCGCAGCCGATCTATGTCGATACCGGCATGTGGGAAAAGGTGGTGCTTAACCTGCTGTCGAACGCGTTCAAGTTCACCTTGAGCGGCGGCGTTCAGGTGAACCTGTCGGAACAGGATGGCGCCGCGGTGCTGACGGTGCGGGACACCGGCATCGGCATCGCCGCGGACGATCTGCCGCATGTTTTCGAGCGCTTCCACCGAATCGAAGGCACCCGGGGACGCAGCCATGAGGGGACCGGCATCGGCCTCGCCCTGGTCTCCGACCTGGTCCGGCTGCATGGCGGCTCCGTCGCGGCGGAGAGCCAACCGGACACGGGGTCGGCATTCACCGTCCGCATCCCGTTCGGGAGCGCGCATCTGCCGCAGGACCGGATCAGCGAGGAGCCGGGAGACCTGACCGAAGGCGCCGGAGGGGCGGCTTTCCTCGACGAGGTGGCGTCGTGGCTCGATGACGAGCCGACGGAGGGACGTCCGGAACCCGATAGCGAGGCGGCGACGATCCTGCTGGCTGAGGACAATGCCGACATGCGCGGCTATGTCCGCAGATTGCTGGGATCCGCAGGGTACCGGGTGCTCGCGGCGGCGGACGGGCAGGCCGCGCTGGATCTGCTGGAAACGGCCGTTCCCGACCTGGTGTTGAGCGACGTCATGATGCCGCGCCTCGACGGCCCCGGCTTGGTGCGCGCCATTCGCGGCGATCCCCGCCTGCGTGAGCTGCCGGTGCTGCTGCTGTCGGCCCGCGCCGGTGAGGAAGCCCGGGTCATCGGGTTCGCGGCGGAGGCGGACGACTATATCGTCAAGCCGTTTGCCGCGCGCGAATTGCTGGCGCGGGTGCAATCCAACCTGGCGACCGCGAAGCTGCGCCAGCGGGCGCGGCAGGAGCTGCGGACCGCGAACGATACTCTCGAGCGCATGGTCGCCGAACGCACCGCCGAGCGCGATCGGCTGTGGGAACTCAGCGAGGATCTGCTGGTGGCGGCCGGCTACAATGGCAACCTGCTGCGGGTCAGCCCGTCATGGACCCGACTGTTGGGATACTCCGAAGCCGAATTGCTGGGCCCCGATTATCAGACCATCACCCACCCGGACGACGTCCCCGTTTCTATGGCCAAGGTGCTGGAAATGCGCCGGACGCGGACGCCGGTGCGTTTCGAGAACCGCGTCCGCGCCGCCGACGGCCGATATCTTTGGATCGCCTGGACCCTATCCCCCGATCCCAACCGCGACACCATGATCGGCATCGGCCGCGACGTTACCGGGGACAAGGCTGCGCGTGAGGAGATCGCCCAGGCGAACCGGGACCTGCGCGCCCAGATCGCGGAGCGGGAGCGGGTCGAGGCGGACTTGCGGCAGATGCAGCGGCTGGAGGCCATCGGCCAGCTTACCTCCGGTGTCGCGCATGATTTCAACAACCTTCTGACTGTGGTCACCGGCGCTGTCGAGCTGATCGACCATGATCCGGCGCATCCCGCCACGCCCCGGCGCATCGGCATGATCCGGACCGCGGCGCAGCGGGGTGCCACGCTGACGGGACAGCTCCTGGCGTTTGCCCGCAAGCAGAGGTTGGCGCCGAAGCCGCTCGACCTGAACGAAGCGGTCAGCACCATGAATGAACTGTTGCAGGGGACGCTCGGCGGGACGGTTCGGCTGGACGTCGCGCTCAAACCCGGTCTGTGGCCGGCGTTGGCGGATCAGGCGCAACTGGAGCTGGTGGTGCTGAATCTGGCGATCAACGCGCGCGATGCGATGCCGGTGGGCGGCGCGCTGACGATCGAGACGGCGAACGCGACGCTCGGCCCGCCGCAATCGCCGCACGAGCCGGAGGCCGGGGAGTATGTTGCGATCACAGTCACCGACGCCGGGACGGGGATGACGCCGGAGGTGATGGAACACGCGTTCGAGCCGTTCTTCACCACCAAGGGGCCAGGCAAGGGGTCGGGTTTGGGTCTCGCGCAGGTCTACGGGTTCGCCAAGCAATCCGGCGGCGGCGTGCGGATCGACTCCCGGGTCGGGGAGGGGACATCGATCAAGGTGTATCTGCCGCGCGCCGAAATACTGCCGCACCACGCAGTGGAGGCGGGCGCCACTGGCGCGGAGGCCGAACCCGGGCAACTGCGCGTGTTGTTGGTCGATGACGACGCCGACGTGCGCGACGTAACGGCCTGCCTGCTGGAGGATTTGGGCTATCACGTCACCCCGGCCGCCAGCGGCGCGGCGGCCCTGGAGCTTCTGCGGAGCGGGGCGGAGTTCGACCTGCATCTGTTCGACTTCGCCATGCCGGGGATGAACGGGGTGGAACTGGCGCAACAGGTGGAGGCGCGGCGGCCGGGCGTTCCGACGGTGTTCATCACCGGCTATGCGGACACCAAGGCGCTGGACGATATCGGCGGGCGGCCGGTGGTGCTGAAGCCGTTCCGGCCGGATAAGCTTGCCGCGACGCTGCGGACGGCGATCGAGGCAAACCACGCCGGCGGCAACGTCGTGGCGTTCCGGCGGGATGTTCCGGCGGCGGGGTAACCTGCCGCCGCTGCGTGTCAGGCCGCTTTGGGCAAGCGGAACCCGCTGGCGTCGAACGCCGCGAACAGCGCCGCCGTCTGCTCCGCATTCAGTCTCAGGTGCGGCGGCCGGATGTTCAGCCAGCGGTCGTCGCCGGTATGCCGCGCCACCAGGGCCTTCAGGCCCGGGATCAGCGGCACCGAGATCACCGCCTTGCGCGTCGCCGACAATATCTCCTGCGCCGTCGCGCCCCTGGCATTGTCCCAATTGGCGTAGACCTCGGCGCCCAGCGCGCAATTGACGTTGGACGCGGCGGTGATCGACCCGGCGCTGCCCTTGTCCAGCAGCGGCTTCAGCAGCGAGTCATCGCCGGCATAGACCTCGAACCCGTCGCGCGCGAAGCCTTCGACATAGGCCAGGCCGTTTTCATAGCTGCCGGAGCTGTCCTTGATTCCTTTCACCTTTCCGGGGTTCGCCCGCAGCAGCCGCGCGATGAAATCCACCGAGAAGGGGATCGCCGATTGCTGAGGGAAATTATACAGATAGATCGCGATGTCGCCCGCGACGCGCTGGATGACCTCGTTGAAATAGGCCAGCAGGCCGTTCTCCGACGGGTTCTTGTAGTAGAACGGCGGCAGCAGCAGGGCGCCGCGGCAGCCAAGCTCCTGCGCCTGGCGGGTCAGCAGGACGGTGTCGGTGATCGCCGTCGTGCCGGTCCCCGGCAGCATCTTCGCCGCCGGGATGCCGCGCGCGGCGAGTCCCTCCAGCACCGCGATCCGCTCGCTTACCCCAAGGCTGTTGGCCTCCCCGGTGGTGCCGAGCACCGCCAGGCCGTGGCAGCCATTGGCCAGCAGCCAGCGGCAATGCGCCGCCATCCGGTCGAGGTCGATCGACAGGTCAGCGTTCATCGCGGTGACGACCGCGGCGTTGATCCCGCCGTAGAGTGCCCCCTTCAGCATCACGTCTCCTCCTCGATTTTGGCTTTGGGACGGCGCGCGCGCGGCTGCTTGCCGGGCCAGTCGACCGCGTGGTCTTCCAACTGGCCGGCCCAGCGCTCGTTGATCGCACGCCCGCGAATCGAGACGCCGGCCTGATGGACGGTATCCGGATCGCCCGACACCAAGGGGTGCCACCACGCCAGGGGCTTGCCGTCGCGCAGCCGGACATAGGCGCAGGAGGGCGGCAGCCAGTCGATGTCCTGTAGCGCCTCCGGGGTCAGGCTGACGCAGTCCGGCACCCGGCGCTGCCGCTTCGCGTAGTCGGTGCACTGGCAGGTCTCCAGGTGCAGCAAGCGGCAGGCGATGTTGGTGAACGTCAGGGCGTTGTCTTCTTCATGCCGCAGCTTGTGCAGGCAGCAGCGGCCGCATCCGTCGCACAGGGACTCCCATTCGGTCCGGGTCATCTCCTGCAGCGACTTGGTCTTCCAGAACGGCTTGGGCATGACGGCAAGCCTACAGGCTTGCGGCAGCCTTCGCCAGCGGAGGGCCGCGCCGTTTCAGTGTGACGGCGGCGCCAGACTTTGCTCCTGCACCGGACCCCGTTCACCCGAGGGCGCGCTGCCCGGTGCAAGCGGAGTCGGCTGGCCACCCTGCTGCGGGTACGACGGATAAGCCGGCGCATAGCCCGGCTGCTGCTGCGTCGGGAGCGCCCCCGGTCCGGCCCCCGGCGGTGGCGCCCCCGGCCCGGGCCCCGCGTCGGGCGAACCAAACTTCGTCAGCACATCCCGCAGCGGATCGGCACCGGGGTTGCTGCCCTGCATCTGCACCACGATCTGCCGGGCGGCAAAGGCCTGGCCGTAGTAGCGCTGGTTCGAATCGGTGTCGGTTGCCATCGAGCTGCCCTCGAACCCGATGCCGCCATACAATCCGCGCGACGACGAATAAGCGACGATATCCGCGCCGACGGCAGCCGTGGTGGATCCGTTGATGCCCGCCCCGAGCGTGGCCACGGTGATCGCGGCGTCGGCGCCGAACTTGAACTGGTGGTCGATGACGGCATTCAGGCCCTTGTCCGTCAGGACCAGCAGCAGCAATTCGCTGTCCTGGATGCCGAACTGAAATCCCATGCCGCCGCTGATGATCGTGAAGAACGCCGGATAGGACCATGTGCCGTTGCCGGCGCGGCCCAGCAGCACGCAATGGCCACCGGAACCGGCGAAGAAGAACGCGGCCCTGAAGTTGCGCGGGCAGATGAAGACGCCCTTGGCGCGACGCAACATGATCTTGGGATCCTTGGCCACGGTCTGCGTCATCATCTCCTGCACCGTCAGCGTGGCGCGATCCACCAGGGTCTGCTGCTCGCCCGGCGCGTCCGCGGAACAGGCCGTCTGCAGCGTCAGCAAGGCCAATGCGGCTGTCGCCAGATACCGGATCATGCGTCTGTACTCCCCCTGCCATCCGAATCGCCGTTGCATAGGCCGAACGCCCGAGTCGGGGGGAGTCCCCCGCGCCATATCGACCGAGGTGCCGCCGATGTGATCCGGCCCTCGGCTTGCAAGGCCTCGATATGCCGTAAAGCCGAACGTTGTGTTACACCATCGGCGCCTGCGAGGAGGAATGGGTTGATGACGGATGGACGGAGACGACTCGGCCCGGGGCGGCGGGCCTTGGCCGGTGTGCTGCCCGCACTGGCGCTGGCGGCTGCGGCCCCGGGTGCCGCCCGGGCGCAGGGCGCGACCGAAAGCACGTTCGACCGCGTGCGCCGCACCAAGGTGATGCGAATGGCCGCATTGCCGGGCGAACTGCCGTATTTCCAGAAGGACCTGGTCACCGGAGAATGGTCGGGTGCCTGCATCGCGATGGCGGGCGACCTGTCGAAGGTGTTCGACGCAAGGCTTGAGTATGTCGAATCGACCTATGGCAACTCGGTGCTGGACCTGCAGTCCAACAAGATCGACCTGGCCTTCGCGCTGAATCCCAGCCCGGCGCGGGCGCTGTCGATCACATTCACCCGGCCGATGATCACCCATCCGTTCGGCTGCCTGGCGAAAAAGGGCCTCGCGCCGAAAACCTGGGACGACCTGAACAAGCCGGAGCTGGTGATCGTCTTCGATATCGGCAGCCTGCATGAGACGGCGGCGCGGCGCTATTGCCCGAAAGCGCAGCTCACCGGGTTCAAGACCCGCGACGAATGCACCTTGGCGCTGCAATCGGGCCGGGCGGACGCGCATATCCAGGCGGCCCTGCTGGGCCTGGCCACCGTGGGCAAGAACCCGTCCCTCGGGCCGTACTACCTTCTTACCAACCCGACGGTGGCGCTGCCGAGCTGTATCGGTTTGCAGCGGGAGCCGGATACGCGCTTCCGCGAGGTGGTGGACGCCTGGCTGGACATGAACCGCGGCACCGGCCAGTTGCGCGAATGGATGCTGGACGGGCTCGCGAAATTCGGCGTGACCCGTGATCAGGTGCCGCCGGGACTGACGTTCTAGCCGCCCGGATGCACTATCAGTGGGACTTCGTCTTCCTGCTGCGCTACGCGCCGCTGTTCTGGCGCGGCGTGCTGGTCACCCTCAGCTACACGGCAGCGACGATCGTCCTGGGGCTGATCATCGGGCTGGCGGTCGGGCTGGGGCGGCTGTCGCGGTCGCGGCTGCTCAACATCCCGCTGATCGCGTTCATCGAGCTGTTCCGCTGCACGCCGCTGCTGGTACAGCTCGTCTGGTTCTACTACGCCTTGCCGGTGCTGCTGGGCATCCAGATCCCGGCGACACTGGCGGCGGGGATGACGCTGTCCTGCTACACGGGCGCTTTCTATGCGGAGATTTTCCGCGGCGGAATCATTTCCATCGAGCAGGGGCAATGGGATGCGGCCCGGGCGCTGGGACTGCGGCGCTGGCCGGTGATGCGCCGGGTGATCCTGCCGCAGGCGGTGCGCCGGATGATCCCGCCGTTCGTCAACCAGTCGATCACCCAGTTGAAGAATACGTCGCTGGTCTCGACCATCGCGGTGCCGGATTTGCTGTATAACGGATCGCTCGTGACGGCGGATACCTACCGGCCGCTGGAGGTCTATACGGTTGTCGCGCTGATCTATTTCGCGCTGCTGTTCCCAAGCACGTTGCTGGCGCAGGCCTATGAGCGGCGGCTGGCGAAGCGGCCGAACGCGTAGCACCGCGCCATGCCGCAACGACGAAAAACCGGCAATCCGCGATACAGCCGCGCCGGAGCGGCGGTGTCACGGATTGCCGGTTTTCGGGTTGACGGTCCCGGGGGACCATCCGGCAGGATGATCAGCGAACCGAGGTGATCGCGTTGCGGTTCTGCGCCCAGGCTTCCTCGGTGGAACCCTGCGCCGTCGGCCGATCCTTGCCGTAGCTGATGGTGCTCAGGCGGGCCGAGGCGACGCCCTTGGCCTTCAGGTAGGACGCGGCGGAGTGCGCGCGGCGCTCGCCCAGCGCCAGGTTGTATTCTTCCGTGCCGCGCTCATCGGTGTTGCCGGCGACCTGGACGTTGACGCTGCCATACTTGGCGAGCCAGGCGGACTGCTTGTCCAGCGTGGCCTTCGCATCGGCGCGCAGGGTGGCGACGGCGAAATCGAAGAAGACACGATCGCCGACATTGGCGACCAGATCTTCCTGGCTGCCGGGAACGATCCCCGCGGCGACCGGGGTAGGGGCCGGGGCTTCGGGAGCGGGTTTGGTCGCGCACGCTGCCACCAGCGCGACGGCGGCCAAGGCGCCGAGGGTCTTTACATTCATTAGTTCTTCGTCCCTGGATGGGGTGCAATCAGACGCACAGGCCAAGCCTGCGCGGAGGGAATGGTAATCCGTTCCGTCGTCGTGAGCGATTAACGCTTCCCGACTACAGCGGTCAAGTTCCCGGTCGTTCAGACTTGACGCACGAGTCATATGTTGCCTTGGCAACACAGCGTCATCCTCGCATCTATGCCCCGAGCGGCGACCATGCCGGATCGGACGCGTCCGTGGGCGTCGGCACCGGGCGTTCGTTGAACCCGGTGATGTCCACCGAAACCAGACGGGACGAGAATCCACTGCCGCGCGGACCCTGTGAGCGCGTCTCCCGGTAAAACATCAGCACCCGCCCGTTTGGCGCGAATGTAGGCCCTTCCACGTCCCAACCCTCCGACAGAAGGCGCTCGCCCGATCCGTCCGGATGCATCACGCCGATGGAAAAGTTGGAGGTGTCGCCGGCATAGCGGGTGAACGCGATCAGGTCGCCGCGTGGCGACCACACCGGCGTGGCGTAGCGGCCGTTGCCGAAGCTGATACGCCGGGCCCCGCCGCCGCCGGCGCCCATGACATAGATCTGCTGGTCGCCGCCGCGGTCGGAGGCGAAGGCGATCTGCGAGCCGTCCGGGCTGTAGCAGGGGCTGACATCGATCGATCCCGACTCGGTCAGCCGGCGCGAGGCGCGACTGCTGAGATCCACCGAGATGATGTCCGACCCGCCGCCGTTCGAGACAGCCATGATCACGCTGCTGCCGTCCGGCGCGAAGCGCGGCGCGAAGGTCATGCCGGCGAAGTCGCCCAACTGCGTCTGCCGCCCGGAGGTCAGGTCGAAGATATAGACGCGCGGACGGTTGTTGGCATAGCTCATGAACGCGATCTCATCGCGCGTCGGATGGAAGCGCGGCGTCAGCACCAGCCAGGATCCGTCGGTCAGAATGCGGTTGTTCTCGCTGTCCTGGTCCATGATCGCCAGCCGCTTGGTGCGGCGGTCGCGCGGGCCGGTGGCGGAGATATAGACGATTCGGGTGTCGAAATAGCCCTTCTCGCCGAGCAGCCGCTCATAGATCACGTCGGCCATTTTGTGCGCGATGCGGCGCCAGTTCGACTGCGAGGTGGTGTAGGCGGTGCCCTGGATTTGAGTGCCCGGCAGGATGTCCCAAAGCCGGAATTCCACCCGCACCTGGCCGCCGCTGCCCTGCACGCTGCCGGTCACCAGCGCCTGCGCGCCGGTGGGCTTCCAGTTCTGGAAGTTCGGCGTCGATCCGGAGGGGCCGGACTGGATGAACGCGGCATGGTCGATCGTGCGGAACAGCCCGCTGCGCGCAAGGTCGTTGGTGATCACTCCGGCGATGTCGCGGCCAAGCTGTTCGTCGCCGCCGAGGTCGGGGACGGCGATCGGTATCGGCTCGGTGCGCGCGCGGTTGACGTCGATCACCGCGGACTGGTTGCCGGAAGCGGCTTGCGCAAAAACTGCGCCGGGCGCGGTCGTCAGCACCCCTGCGGCACCGGCGATCAGGGTTCGCCGGCCGACGGACGGGTTGGGGATCTGGATCATGCGGTTGTTTTCCACCTTAGCTGCCGCAGAGAATAAACGAATGGCGCGTGCGAGAGGCTCGCCCCTTCAACGTCATGGCCCGCGCAGGCGGATTACCCACGGCTTGCGCTGCCGATCGCGGTGAAGGCGTGGATGGCGGCCCTCCGGCCGCCATGACGATGGGAGGCCGAAGCCACGACGAGGCGCCGTACCGGACGGCAAATCTGATCACGGGCTGAACCGAAAGGTCAGGACGTTGACCTTTCCCAGGACGTTGGCGGGCAATGGCAGGTTGGCGCAGCGGGCGTCCATCACCGCCCGCACCGCGCGTTCTGCGAAGGCGCGGAATCGCGGGTCGCTCATGCGGCCGATGTCGTCGCCGGCGACCTCGGCCCGCCGCGCTACGCCGCTGGCGTCGGTGGTGACCGTCAGCAGCACGCGCTGCTTGTCGATGTCGAGCGCCCCGGCGTCCTTGGTCCAGCACTCGCGCACATGGTCGCCGACGGCGCCGCGCTGCGCGGAGCTGAGTGCCGCGGTGTCATTGCCCATCGGATTGCCGCCGCCGTTCGGCGCCCCGCCGGAGCGCGGGTTCGGCCGCCCCTTCGGGGGCGCCGACTGCGCCATCTGCTGGCGCAATTTCTCCAGCGTGTTCTCCACCGAGCTGCTGTTCGGCGCCGGGTTCTTGGTGACGTTCGGCTGTGAGGTCGTGCTTGGCGGCGCCGGAGGTGGCGGCGTGGGTGGAGGCGGTAGCGGCAACGGCGGCTGCGGCTTGGCCTGCGGCGGCGTTGGCGGTGTCGGCGGGCTGGGCGGCGGCGGCGGCACCACCGGCGCCGGTTCGGCCGAGGGTGTCGGCGGCGGAGTCGGCACGGGCGGCGGCGGCTTCGGCGGCGCCGGCTCGACATGGGTCTGCGGCGGCGGAGGCGGCGGAGGGGGAGGCGGCGGTGGCGCCTCGGTGGGTTCCGGCTTCGGCGGTTCCGTCACCGGCGGCGCGGGCGGCTCGGTTTCCTTGGCGGGCGCCGGGACCGGGGCCTGGTTGGGCGCGCGCATGGAGGATTGCGTGGTTCCCTGGAAGACCATGGCAACGGTGGCTTCCGGCGGTTCCTCATCCTTCTGCGTGAACGACGGCAGGCCGAGCAGCAGGACAAGTAGCAGCACGACGTGCGTCGCCGCCGAGACGATCAGTCCCAGCCGCAGCCGCGGGTTCATGGCGTGGCGGCGGCGGTGGCTGTCCAGGCTGGAGGATTGCTGCAGCACGGTGGTTACCCGGCGGCCGGTTGCGCAATTTGCGTGGCCGGCCGCGCACTCCGTGTGGCCGGATGCGCAATCTGTGTCATGGCCGGGCTTGGCCCGGCGATCCACGACTTGGCCGCGATCATCACCGCAAGTCGTGGGTGGCCGGGCCAAGCCCGGCCATGACACACTGGCAGGTGCCCCGCCCCACGCATTGTCATCGCGCTGCGCATTTGTTCCGCCGTTCCTACTTGCGTTGCCCGGCGGCGGGCTTGACCGACGCACCAGGCGCGCCGGCGGGCTGGGTGGCGGGCGCCGTGGCCGGGGGCGCCGCGGTCTGTTCGGCCAGCAGGGCGACCTTGGTAAACCCGCCCCGGGTGATCGTGCCCATCACCTCCATGATTCGGCCGTAGGCCAGATCCTTGTCGCCACGGACAAAAATCCGCCGATCCGGGTTGTTCTGCGAGCTCGCCTGCAGCTTCGCCACCAGCTCGCCCACATCGACCGCCTGCTCCTGCAGGAAGATCGAGCCGTCCGCCTTGATCGTCACGGTCAGCGGCTCGCTGTCGCTGTTCAGCGGCTTGGCGTCGGTCTTCGGCAGGTCGACGGACACGCCGGAGGTCATCAGCGGTGCCGTGACCATGAAGATGATCAGCAGCACCAGCATCACGTCGACCATGGGCGTGACGTTGATCTCCGCCAGCGGCCGGTAGCGGGCGCGCCGGCCGCGGATGCTCTGATTGAGGGAGATGGCCATGGTTCAGGTGCGCTCCTCGCTCTGGCGCGACAGGATGGCGCTGAACTCGCTGCCGAAATTGTCCAGCCGTCCGGCGAAGCGCGACAGGCTGTTGCTGATCTGGTTGTAGGCCAGCACCGCCGGGATCGCCGCCACCAGGCCGATGGCGGTGGCGAACAGCGCCTCGGCGATGCCGGGGGCGACCACCGCCAGATTGGTGTTGTGCATCGCTGCAATGGCGGAGAACGAGTGCATGATGCCCCACACCGTGCCGAACAGGCCGACGAACGGGGCGACGGCGCCGACGGAGGCGAGGAACACCATCCAGCGCTCCATCCGCTCCATCTCGCGCTGAATCGTCACGTTGATGGCGCGGTCGATGCGCTCGCGCACGCTGGTATGGCTGATATCCGCCCCGGCGACCCGCAAGGATCGCCGCCATTCGCCCATCGCGGCGGCAAACACCGAGGCCATCGGGTTGTTCGGATTGGTGCCCTCACGGTCGAACAAATCGTCCAGGCTACCGCCGGACCAGAAGCGGTCCTCGAATCCGTCGGCTTCCTTGTTCGCCTTGCGGATGGTGGTGACTTTTTCGAACACCACCGCCCAGACCCACACGCTGGCGGCCAGCAGGCCGAGCATGACGAGCTTGACGACGATGTCGGCTTGCACGAACAGGCCCCACAGCGACAGATCGCCGCCGGGCGTCCCCAGATTGACCGCATCAACAACCCGATCCACTGCTTAACCCCCTGTTTCAGCACGCATGCCGGCCATCGCCTCCCGCCATCGGGGCGGAATGCGTGCCGGTTTGTTTCCTCCGATCGCGACGCAGGCGAGCCTGATGCGGAGTGAGGCGCAGATCCCCGCGGGACCCCGCACCACCTGACGCAGCACGACGCTGGCACCGCCGACGTCGAGCGCTTCCGTCTCGACCACCAGCAGGTCGTCGAGCATCGCGGGCCGCACATAGTCGATTTCGGCGCGATGCACCATGAACATCACACTGCACCGCTCAACCATCTCCGCATGCGGGATTCCCGCGTCGCGCAACGCTTCCGTCCGGGCGCGCTCGGCGAAGCGCAGATAGTTGGCGTGATAGACGACTCCGCCGGCGTCCGTATCTTCGTAATAGACGCGGAAGGAGTAACGGTGGATGGAGGCGGCATGAGGGTTCATTCATGAACCCCAATGATGACGGGGGTTGGACGGTGTCCTATCGTCATGCCGACGCAGGTTGGCATCCACGCCTTTGCCGTCGCCAGCACCGCGAGGCGTGGATGGCGGGCCTTCGCCCGCCATGACGGGGGGCGTGCGGCGTGCGCGTACGTGGGCACGACCGGCCTCACTCCTCCGCCCCCAGCACATCCAGCAGCGGCAGCGGGGACCTCGGCGGCTTCATATCCAGGTGGCGCCAGCCCGGTTCGCCCAGCATCCGCCCGCGGCTGGTGCGCAGGATCAGGCCCTCCTGGATCAGGTAAGGCTCCACCACGTCCTCCAGTGTGTCGCGCGCCTCGGCCAGCGCGGCCGCGAGCGTTTCAACGCCCACCGGGCCGCCGTCGTGATGTTCGGCGATGCGGCGCAGATAGCGGCGGTCCATGGCGTCCAGGCCGAGATGGTCCACCTCCAGCCGGGTCAGCGCGGCATCGGCCACGGTGCGATCGACCGATCCGGCGCCTTGCACCGCTGCGATGTCGCGCACCCGGCGGAGCAGGCGCCCGGCGATACGCGGTGTTCCCCGGGACCGACGCGCGATCTCCGACGCGCCGTCCTCGGTCAGCGGGCAGTCCAGCAGCCGCGCGCCGCGGCGGACAATCAGCAGCAGTTCCTCCGGCGTGTAGAATATCAGCCGCAGCGGGATGCCGAAGCGGTCGCGCAGCGGAGTCGCCAGCAGCCCGGCGCGCGTGGTGGCGCCGACAAGCGTGAACGGCGACAGGTCGATGCGCACGCTGCGCGCGGCGGGGCCGGAGCCGATGATCAGGTCGAGCTGGAAGTCCTCCATTGCCGGGTACAGCACTTCCTCGATCGCCGGTTGCAGGCGATGGATTTCGTCGATGAACAGCACGTCCTTCGGCTGAAGATTCGTCAATATCGCGGCCAGGTCGCCGGCCTTGGCGATCACCGGCCCGGATGTGGCGCGGAAGCCGACGCCAAGCTCGCGGGCGACGATCTGGGCGAGGGTGGTCTTGCCGAGGCCGGGCGGCCCATGCAGCAGCACGTGGTCGAGCGGCTCGCCGCGCGCTTTCGCCGCCTGGATGAAAATTGCCAGGTTCTCGCGCGACGCCTTCTGGCCGGTAAAATCCGCAAGCGTCTGCGGGCGCAGCGACGCTTCCGCGGAATCCTCCGGCAGCCGGGCGGCGGTGAGGGCGCGATCGGTGTCGCTCATCCCGTCGCCCTCTGCGCAAGATCCTTCAGGCTGTCACGGATCAGCGCGTCCAATGTGGCCTTGTCGCCGAGGCGGTCGAGCACGCGGGCGACCGACTGCTGCGCCTCCGGCCGGCGGTATCCGAGGTTGACGAGCGCGGACAGCGCGTCATCAGCCGGCGTGGCGGCGGCAATCGGCGTGTACGATACGCCGGTGGAGGTGGGCATGGCGCCGGTCTTGTCACGCAGCTCGGTCAGCAGGCGGACGGCAAGGCGGGGGCCGACACCGGGCGCACGGGTCAGGCTGGCCTTGTCGCCGGCGCTGATGGCGACGATCAGGTCCTTCGGCGACAAAGCCGACAGAATCGCCAGGGCGACCTTGCCGCCGACGCCCTGCACGGTGGTCAGCAGGCGGAACCAGTCGCGCTCGGCGCTGTCGGCGAAGCCGTAGAGGATGATGGCATCCTCGCGGACATGGGTCTCGATGAGCAGCTTCACGGCGGCCGGGGCAGCGGGCAGCGCGGACAGAGTGCGGGAGGATGCCTGCACCAGATAGCCGACGCCGCCCACGTCGATGACGCAGGAGCCGTCGGAGAGCGCATCCACGCGTCCGGTCAGTTGGGCGATCATTCATCCGGGTCCCGCGCCGTGCCCGCGAATCGGGCGGCTCAACGAGTATAACCCATAGGCGGCAAATGGTGGGAGTTTGCGGGTGGTACCGGTGGGCCTCGCGAACAAGCGATGAGGGCGGCCGCCGACGGGCGCGTTGGCGGCGGACCGCGGATTTTCGCAATCGGCATATTGACCCAGAACAATCATGATGACAGAATAGTTTGTTTTTCGTATTGCTCCCGCGTTTCAGAAGGCTGGGCTTAGATGTTACCAACTCATAGCCGCATCAGAGCTTGCCTGGGAGCCGCGACAGTCCTGCTGTCCGCGTGCAATCAACCGGCGGTGAGCCTTAAGGCGCCAGCTTTTCAGGACAGCGAGAACACCCTTCGTGATTGGGACGCGGTCGCACACAGGATTACCGCCGAAATGGCGGCATCGGGACTGCTGACGGTTCCCGCAACGCCGCAAACGCCCGCGCCGCCGCCGCCGCGGCCGATTTACGTGCGGGTCCAGGCGCCCGACAGTGCCTTCCTGCAGGAAGTCGCAGGCGAAATCGAAGCCGACGTCCTGCGCCGCGGCGGGACGGTCTCACGCTCGGTGCCGGACGCGACCGTGGTCAATCTTGGCGTCAGCTTTGTGCAATGGAGTCCCCGCGACAAGCCGCCCGGACCGCTCGGAGCGGGACTGGCGGCGCTTGCCATCAATGGCCTTGTGATTGCCGACCTTTCTGTCCGCAGCCGATTTTGTCGTGCCGCGCAGCGACGACGTTAACGGGTTGTTAGAGAGCCTGCACGCCGGGCGGGGCTGAAGATCGCTACCGCCGCCGATGCGGCAGCCGCCCCGGGGCTGCGCCGACCTCTGGCGAATAAGAGCCTCTATTCGCCATAACTCGGCTATTGGAGACATCCCTGTACGATACTTTGAAAGTCGCCGATCGGCTCCGGCAGGGCGGATTCTCCGTCGAGCAGGCCGGTACGGTCGCGTCGGTGTTGGTCGACGTTTTGGCCCGGGCAGGGATACTTACCAACCTGCCTGCGGCGACTGATGTCGGCGTCATCAGAGCGCAAATTCGTGCCGAGCTGGCGGAAGCCAAAGTCCATCGTCCGAATGGATCGGCGATGGCCGCACTCGCCGTTCAGGCAGCGGCAATTTTCTGGGCGGTGCTCGCGGTCTCGCGCCTCTCCCATTGAGGATTGCCGAAACGACTTGGTGTCTGCCTCGCAATACCGTCTCGCACCGCGCTATCGCCGCCGCGGAAACCGCACCATCCTCCCCCCCGCCTCGTCGAACAGCGTGAAGCTCGGCGCCCGCAGCGCCTGCCAGAACGTCAGTCCGGTCGCCGTGGCGGCAAACGCCGGATCGGAGGCGTGGCACGCCTGCAGCCGGTAGTTCGGCACCCGGGGCAGCAAATGATGCACGTGATGAAACCCGATATTGCCGGTGAACCATTGCAGCACCCGCGGCAGCCGCAGCCAGGAACTGCCCTTCAGCGACGCACCCGTTGCCGTCCACTCCGCCTGGCGCGCCCACAGCGAACCCTCAAAACGGTGTTGCACCGAAAACAGCCACACCCCGATGATCGATGCCAGCACGATGACGGGAAGCTGCACCAGCAGCACCGACCGCCAGCCGAGCAGGACGATCAAGGTTGCCAGCAGCGCGCCGATGCCGAGGTTGGTCAGGTAGACGGTAATCCGTTCCTTGCGCCAGGCCTTCGGCGTGTCGAACGGAATGCGATACAGCAGCACGAACAGCACCGGCGGCAGCAGAAGCTGGGCCACCAGCGGATGCAGCGCGGCGCGATACAGCCTCTGCCGCAGCGGGCTGAGCGCCTCATACTCCTGCAAGGTCATGCAGCTCGAATAGATGTCCCCGCCGCCCGGCCGCTTGTCGAGATTGTTCCAGATTGCGTGATGCGCGGCGTGATGCCGGCGCCAGAGCGCGAACGGCGTGAACGTCAGCAGGCTGCAGACCGAGCCGACGGACGCGTTCGCCCAGCGCGACCGAAAGAACGAACCATGCCCGCAATCATGCTGGATAATGAAAATCCGCACCACCAATCCGGCGGTCGGCAGCGCCAGCGCCAGCGAGATCCAGGGCGACAGGTGATAATACGCGTAATACATGAAGGCGATGGAAGCGGCATACGGTGCCGCCGTGGTAATCAACTGCGTCAGGCTGCGCGGCAGCGATGGCACCTGGAACGGCGCCAGCTTGATCAACATCGTCCGGCGGTCCGGTTGAACGGTATCAGCCCCAACTTCGGGGGTCGGCACAGCGTCAGGATGCATGGGAAGGGTCTTTTCGATGACCGGGTTCGGCAGCGTCCGGGGTGGACGCCTACTCGCCCCGCGGCAGTCAGACACGCTTAGCGCAGATGGTGCCCCGCTACACGAATGAAAGAGCGAGCCGTCAGGAATGCTGGCGCGGTTGACACGTATCAATGCCGGGAAGCCCGCGCAGACCTCAGTCTGCCCCCTGGAACCATGCCCGGGAGAAGACCATGACCGCCGGTAGCGCGTTGTATCTGTTGATGTGTCTCTTGACCTTCGGCGCTTTCACAAGGGTTCTCTACGTCGTGTCGGCGCAGCAGGACCGTTTGCGGCAGGACGCGCAAAAAGCCCCTGATTCGGGCGGCGAACAGGCGAAGGCCGCCTGATCGCGACGATCACTTGCGAACGAGTTGCAACCGGGCTAGGAACCGGCCCACCGGTGTAAGCGGAGTTCGCCCTTGTACATGTGCGTTTGCAATGCGCTGACCGATCGGATGCTGCTCCAGGCGGCGTCTCTCATCGGCAGCACCCGGCCGAGCCGGGTTTACGCCGCGTGCGGCTGCCGGTTGCAGTGCGGGACCTGCGTCCCCGCCGTCGCGAGGCTGCTGCAACGCCAGGCCGCGGAGACGCGCGAGCCGTCTATGGCGGCCGAGTGACCGGCACCGTTGGCACCGATATTGCTTAGTAAAAACAGTAATCAACGGGAATCAGCCCGTTGTCGCAATGGAGGTGGGGATGCTGCGGGATCCTAAAGTCGTCGAGCACCTGAACACTCAGCTTACCAACGAACTCACCGCGATCAATCAATACTTCCTGCATTCGCGGGTGTTGCAGCACTGGGGCGTCACCAAGCTGGGCAAGCACGAGTACGAAGAATCCATCGACGAAATGAAGCATGCGGACCTGCTGATCCAGCGTATCCTTTTCCTCGACGGCCTGCCCAACGTGCAGCGCATGAACCAGGTCCTCGTCGGCGAAACGGTTGAGGAAATTCTTAAGGCCGATCAGCAGGTTGAGGTGAAGGCGCTGGAGGATTTGCGGGAAGGGATTGCTTATTGCGAGAGCGTACGAGATTTCGTTTCCCGTGACCTGCTCTTGCATATTCTGGAAAGCGAGGAAGAGCATGTCGATTTCCTCGACCGCCAGTTCGACCTGATCAAGCGCATCGGTATCGAGCGTTATATCCTGTTGAACGCAGCGGCTGCGCCCGACCAGATCTGAACGCCGCATCATACCCGCCGGATCGCCAATGGCGGCGCCGGATAAAAGCGCCGCCAGACGCGCCGCATATGGCGCGCCGAACCAAATCCGGCGCGCTCCGCCACGCTTTCCATATCGAGCCGGGTCTGCGACAGCAGATCGCGCGCCACGGCGACGCGGGCGCGGGTTACTGCGTCCGTAACGGTCATGCCGGCGTGCAGCGGAAACAGCCGTGACAGATGCCGCGGACTCAGGTGCGCCTCGCGCGCCAGCCCCTCCAACGACCATTGCCGCGCCGGTTCGGCTGCCAGCGCGTCCTGCGCCCGGTGAACGGCCGGATGCAGGTGGTTGCGGCCTTCCAGCCAGGCCGATAGCTGCGGGTCGTCCGGCCCGCGCCGCAAATACACCACCAGAGCCCGCGCAACAGCCAGCGCCGCCGCGGCATCCGCCCGGGCGGCAACCAGATGCAGCATCAGATCGATCCCGGCAGTGACTCCGGCGCTGCTAAGCCGATCCCGGTCTTCAACGAATAGCCGGTTTTCCAGCACCTTCGCGGCCGGGGCGAGGGCGGCCAGCCGCTCGCAGCACGCATGATGCGTCGTGCAGGCGTAGCCATCCAACAGGCCCGCTCGAGCCGCCAGCAAAGCGCCTTCGCAGATCGAAATGAGCGTGATGCCCGGACGGATCGCCTGCCGCAGCCAGGCGACGATAACATCCTCGGCCTGTTTGTCCGCGGCCGCATCGCGAAGGGGTCCGAACGGAACCGCCGCCGAGCCGCTGACCAGGACCATCGTTCCCGGGTCCAGCCGATCCGGCAGCGGTCCCGCCCCGCTCAGGCTCAGGCCGATGGAACAGCCGATAACCGGGGCGGGTGCGGCAAAGCCGACGTCGAACGCAACCTTGTCCTGCACCCGGTTGGCGATCCGCAGCACTTCGATCGGCCCCGCAACATCCAGCAGCAGGACGCGTGGCGGCAGCACCACAAGAACCGGGATGCGCGGGACACCGGTCATCCGCCCAGGGCCTGCTCGACCGAGGCAATGCGTGCGAAGCGGCCGGCCAGCACCATTTCGGTGTGCCGCTTGATGTCCTCCGTGCCGTGTACGCGGCCGTCGGCGTCGGTCATCGCGAAGGTCAGGGTCGCCTCGGTCACATAGTCAACGGTCCAGCCTTGGTCGGAGGCATGCCGGGCGGTCGTTTCGCAGCACTGTTCGGTGCGGATGCCGGAGATGATCACGCGGCGAATGCCCTGTTGCGTCAGCCATACGTCCAGGCCGGTGCCGACAAGCGCGCTGTGCTTGCGCTTGTGGAACACGGCATCCGGTTGCAGGCGCAGCGGCGACAGCGTGGTCACCAGGCCGGAGTCCGGCGCGAACGGACTGTCCTCGCGCAGATGAAACACCTGCGCGACGCGGATGTTGCGTTGCCGCGCGCCATCAATCAGCGCCTGCAGGCGATCAATGAACGGCGCCAGATCGGCGTCGGTCCAATACGGCATTTGGCGGAAGGATTCCTGGACATCAATGACGAGCAGGGCGGTTTCGGACATATGCGGACTCCCGGTTCAAAGCGAGGCCGCAGCATGAGCGTCCTGGCGCAAGCCGGAAAGTTCCCGGCGCGACGAAGACCGGACGTTTCAGGCCATGACAGCCGGTTAACCGTCATGGTCCGCGCAGGCGGACCATCCACGCCGTGCGGACGGCACGTGGCAAAGGCACGTATGCCGACCTCCGCCGGCGTGACGGGACGGCAGTGCGCGCACAGGTCGGCTGCGCAACCCGCTAAAGGTCTTCCGCTTCACCTATGAACACCTCGCTGTAAACCGGAAAGCCGGGTTTCCCGGTCACCGCCCCAATATAACGCGCCACCGAACTGGCCAGAACCTGGCTGGCGTTTACCGGAATCACCCGATCCCACCAGCCGCCGTAGAGTGTCCCGAACGGCCACGGCGCGAGGGTTTCCCCGATCCGCTCAACCGTTTGCGCATCCAGCGGGATCATGTTGGGATAACTGTGCATGAAGCTCAGGCCCTTGTCGGGCCGCACCTGCAGCGTGTCGCCGGTCAGCAGCGCACCGTCCCCGTTGGCGCCGCCTTTGTCCCAGTGCAGCACGCTGCTGCCGGGAAAGTGCCCGCCGCAGCGGATCATCGTCACGCCCTCGGCCAGCTCCAGCCGATCGGCTTCCCAGAACGAAATGACCGAGTCCAGGTGGGGAACGTATTGGCGGTCCATGCCATGCACATAGACCGGAGCGTTCTTGAAAGCGTGGCTCCACTCCACCGCGGCGCCGATGAAATGCGGATGCGAGCAGGCAATCGTCGAAATCCCGCCCAACGCGGCAATCAAGGTCAGCGTCGCGTCATCCAGGAAGCTGATGCAGTCCCATAGGATGTTGCCCTCCGGCGTGCGCAGCAGCAGGGCGCGCTGGCCCATGGCGAAGGACGGCAACGTGCCGATACCCATCAGACCCGTCTCCAGGCGGCGAAACGCGTTGAAGTGCGTCTTGCGCAACGCCTCCTGCGTCGTCCACGCCTGGCCCGCCGGATCGACGTATTGACGCTCGTCCTGACAGATCAGGCAACCCGCCGGCGGTGCCTCGGAGTTCCGGTACTGGCTGCCGCAACGCGTGCAGATGAAGGCCGGCATGGGATCGTTCTCCGTATCAACCCAAGAACAATGCATCGATTGCCGCGGGATCGACGTCCTCGATCCGCGCCGGCTGCCAGCGTGGCGAACGGTCCTTGTCCACCACCATCGCGCGCACACCCTCGGTGAAATCCGGATGCGCCATGGTGGTGCGGGTCAGCGCGAATTCAGCCTCCAGCGCCTGCTTCAAGGTCAGGTCGCGGCCGCGCCGCAATGAGCGCAATGTCCAATGCAGCGCCGAGGGCGATGCAGCACGCAGTGCCTTCAGCGCCGCCCTGGACCAATCGGCGTCTTCTTCGCTTAATCGGGCAACGATCTCGGCCACCGTATCAGCAGCAAAGCAACGATCGATCGCCGTGCGGTGCGGTGCCAGGGAGAACCCCGGCAGCGTCTCATCGAACGCCGCCAGCGCGGCAATCCCGTCCCGCGCCAGCGCCGCCGTGGCATCGGCCAGCCGCGCGCGGGGGGTGAAATGCGTGGCGAAACCGGCATGCACCGCGTCCGCGCCGGTCATCCGCGTGCCGGTCAGGCCGAGATACGTGCCGAGTTCGCCCGGAAAGCGGGGCAGGAAGAAGGTGGCGCCGATATCGGGGAAGAAGCCGATGGCGGTCTCCGGCATGGCGAACGCGGCCTGTTCGGTCGCCACGCGATACGGTGCGTGCACCGACACACCGATGCCACCGCCCATGCACAGCCCGTCGATCAGCGCGATACAGGGCTTCGGATAGGTCGCGATCAGCAGGTTGAGCGCGTATTCCTCGGCGAAGAAGCTGTCGACGAAGGCCTGGTCGCCGGATACCCGGGCGTCGCGCAGGGCGCGGATGTCGCCACCGGCGCAGAAGGCGCGATCTCCCGCCCCGCCGATGACCACCGCATGCACGTGCGGATCCTCCGCCCAATCGTGCAAGGCGCGGGTGCAATCGCGGATCATCGGCAAGGTCAGCGCGTTCAGCGCCTTTGGCCGGTTCAGCAGGATGCGGCCGATACGCCTGTCGCGGCTGGTAACAAGGCTGTCGTCAGATGTCATGCGGCGGTCTCCTGCGGCGTGTGGTTATCCGAGGCGTCCCCGGTTGCCAAGGCACCAAGCCGCAGTTCAACGAACCGGGGTATTGAGCGGCACGCGCCAGTCGGCGCAGCCGGCGTCAGACCGCGGGCAAGGCAGCCGCTGCCGCGTGCGGATCTTCAGCTTTGAGCACCACAACGGTGCCGTCCTCGGCGACCCGGCAAATCCGCACGCCGAGGTCGCGATGCTCCACCTGCACCGCTTTGCGCCAGCCGATCTTGGTGCAGGTCCATCCAGCCGTTGGGGCGAACACAGAGAGAACGCCGCGGATGGCATCGAAGTCGGTCATTGAGCGCCACCGTCAATCTATCAGTCACAGTACGGCAAATCCTGCGATTTTCCGTTGATTTAGATCAACGTCATTACCGCGTCTGCCGGAGTGTTCACAAATGGTGACGGTGCAGGTTCGCTCTGCGCCGGGCGGTGGTTGAAATCCAAAAGGTGATTTCACGTGGCTGCCAGCCTCGCGGATTCGGTTTAATCCGAGATGGATACCAGTCGCTCGGGGGGCCACCCCGCGATCCTGAGTCAAGCGTTAGGGCGGAGCATGGTCCTCAGCGAACCGATAACGATCCAGATTGACGCAACCCGCACGGTTTCCGGCCTGTTGCAGGTTCCGCCGGATGCCATTGCTGCTTTCGTCTTCGCGCACGGGGCCGGGGCCGGGATGACGCATCCATTCATGGCCGGCGTCGCGGACGGCCTGGCGGAGCGGCGCATCGCCACGGTGCGTTACCAGTTCGCTTACATGCAGGCGGGATCGAAACGGCCCGACCGCCCGCCGCTCGCTCATGCCGCTGTTCGTGCCGCCGTTGCGGCGGCGAGCCGGAGGCTGCCGTCGTTGCCGCTGTTCGCTGGCGGCAAGTCATTCGGCGCCAGAATGACGTCCCAGGCCCAGGCGGAATCGCCCTTGCCGCGCGTCGGCGGCCTGATCTTCGCGGGCTTCCCGCTGCATCCCGCCAAAAAGCCTTCGGACGATCGCGGCGCCCATCTCGCCTTGGTGCGGATCCCGATGCTGTTCCTGCAAGGAACCCGCGATGCCCTGGCGGAGCCCGCGCTGCTGCTGCCGTTGATCGCTCGCCTGGGCGGAGCAGCCACGCTCTGCGCGATCGAGCAGGCGGATCATTCGTTTCACGTGCCTGCGCGGTCAGGCCGCACCGATGCGCAGGTGCTGGCGGGGATGTGCGATACGATCATGGCGTGGATCGCGGAAGTCCTCGGGTCAGCGGGATCGCCGCCGCGCACAGCAGGCTCATGACCCAGAAGCCGTTCGCGCCGAAGCCGGCATAGAGCGGACCGGAGGCCAAGGTCAGCAGCGCGGTCGCCGCGCCGACGGCGACGGTGTTGTAGAACGCCTGCGCCGTTGCTGCGAGATATGGCGGAACGATCTCCCTGATCAGCCGCATGCAGGCAAGGTGCTGGAGCGCGAAGGTCAGCCCGTGCAGCGGCTCCACCAGCGCGCCGGCGAAAACCGATCCCGTCTGCGCCAGCACCGCCCAGCGGACAAACCCGGCCGTTGCGGCCAGCACCGAGGCGCCGGCCGGAGTCAGGCGGTCGATCAGCCTGCGGCCGATGAACAGGAAGACAACGACCTCGGCGACAACCGATTCCGACCACAGCAGCCCGATCGTTCCGCTACCGACGCCTGCGCTCGTCCAGCGGATGACCGCGAAGCTGTCATGCATCGCATGGCTGCCCTGGATCAACGCCGCGACCAGCATCAGGCGCCGGAAGCCCGGCAACCGGAGCAATTCGGCAAAGCCACCCGGGGTGTCGGCAGTGAGCGGATGGCGCAGCCGATCGGCCAGGCGAGTGGCGCAGAGGGTGGCGAGGGCGAGAAGGAGGCCGTTGAGCCAGATGATGGCGACCAGCCCGAACCGGGAGACGGCCTGTCCGGACAGCATTATGCCGCAGATAAACGCGGCCGAACCGGCGCCGCGCACCCAGCCGTATTGAAATCCCCGGCCCGCCGCGCCGGCCGCCAGCGCCAGGGCGTCGGCCAGCGGGACAATCGGCGCCAGCACGCTGGCATGCGCGACGCTGACCAGCAGCAACGGCCACAGACCGGAAGCGGGCAGATAGGCGAACGCCACCAATGCCGCCGCAGCCGTATACCCCGTCAGCACCCATCGTGGCGCCCCCAGCCGATCGGCGAGGCGCCCGCCAAGAGGGCCGGCAAACAGGCGGATGGCGGTTCCGGCGGCCAGCACGAGTCCGATCGCCTCCGGGCGCAGCCCGCGCGTGGCGAGGAAGGCGGCCAGGAAGGGCGATGCAACGCCGAACGCCGCGAACAGCGCGCCGTAGAGCGCCAGGAAGCGAGACAGCGCGAGCGGCGGGCGGGTCATTGTGTTCCGGGAGGTTGGTTACCGCCTGGATCGTGGATATCGCGCCGCTGCGCTACCGGCTGGTGTCGCACGATCGCTTGAGAACCGGCGCGGCCGGACGGTTACCAAAGCGTATACCGCGCCGCGATTGATTTCGGGTTTCGCCGCCCTGACATCACGCGCATCGTCAGGAGACCCGGTCATGGCCTACGCTGCAACCCCTGGATTTTTCGCCGCCGCCGACACGGCGTCGCGCCTGAAACGTCTGCGCCGTCTCGCCTGGCTGATCGACGGTGTGTTCTCGGTGCCGGGCACGCGGTTTCGTTTCGGCCTGAACAGCGTCATCGGCTTGCTCCCCGTCGGCGGGGATGCCGTCCTCGGCGCGCTCTCACTCTATATTATTTATGAGGCCGCGCAGCTTGGGGTGCCCCGGCATAAGCTTGGGCGGATGCTGGCGAATGTCGGGGTGGAAGTGCTGGGCGGCAGCGTCCCGATCGTCGGCGACCTGTTCGACATGGCGCTGAAGGCCAACCTGCGGAACCTGGCGATTATCGAGGAGCATGTGCGCGGGGAACAATGGCGGAGCACGTTCCGGCCGGTGTAACGCGCTGCCGGAGATCAGGAAGCCTGCGGCGATGCCGCCAGCAACTGCTGGATCGGATCCCAAACGAAAGCGGTCTGGGCAATCTTCTGGCCGGCGATCTGGGTGGTCGCTTCGGCGACCGCCTTGCCGCCCAGATGCTGGTAGAACCAGCGGCTCGGGTTCTCACGCAATACCCAGACGAACGCCGATTTGCAGCCGATATCGATCAGGTGCGATGCCATGGCGCGCATCAGCCGGCGCCCGACCCCGCGCTCGCGCCAGTCGTCCAGCACATACAGGGTTTCGACCTCGCCCTCCGCCAGCCGCTTGCCGGCGATTTCGGCGTGGCGCGCCCGGCCGGCGGTGCTGAAGCCGATAATGCGGGGGCCGCTGCCGATGGGCACGTCCACGCCCGAAGCGGTGGCGACCATCACTCCGGTGCCGCCGCGGATCGCCGCGTCGTAATGCGCCGCCTGGCGCGACACCGACATTCTCGCCAGGTAGGTGTCCGGTAGAATGCCGGGATAGCTGCTGCGCCAGGCCGCGACATGCACTGCGCCGATGGCGATGGCGTCGGCGACCCGCGCCTTGCGCAGCGAGATCACGCGATCCGCTCCAGCACTGCGGTAAAAAACCCGTCGGTGTGATGCCGCGCCGGAGTCAGGCTCAGGAACTCTCCGCTGTTCGGCACGGCCTGCGGCAGCGGCCAGGCGCGGGGCAGCGGGATCAAACCAAACTCGGGATGGCGTCTAAGGAAATCGGTCACCTGCGCCTCGTTTTCCTCTTCCAGCAAGGAACAGGTAGCGTACACCAAGCGTCCGCCTTTGCGAACCAGACTCTGTGCGGAATCGAGGATCATCGCCTGTTTGGGAACAAGCTCCAGCAGATCCGTTTCCTTTAACCGCAGGCGGGCGTCGGGGTTGCGCCGCCAGGTGCCGGTTCCGGTGCATGGGGCATCCACCAGCACGCGATCGAAGGTCCCGGCGCGCCGCTTCAGCCATTTGTCGCCGGATTCCACAAGATGCCGCTCGACATTGTGCACACCGGCGCGGCGCAGGCGGCGGACCGCACCGTCCAGCCGCGGGGCGGAGACGTCGCAGGCGACGATCTGGCCGCGATTCTCCATCGCCGCCGCCAAGGCGAGCGTCTTGCCGCCGGCGCCGGCGCACCAGTCGGCGACGCGCATGCCAGGGGCTGCGCCGACCATGAGGGTCACGAGTTGGCTGCCTTCGTCCTGGATTTCCACGAGGCCGGACTGGAACGCCGGGCCGTCGGTCACCGGGCGGCGGCCTTCGATGCGCAGGCCCCAGGGCGAGAGCGGGGTGGGTTTCGCCTCCCAGCCTTCGGCCGCCAGTGCCGCGCGCGCCCGGGCGCGGTCGCCTTTGAGCAGGTTGACCCGCAGATCGAGCGTGGCCGGTTCGGACAGCGCCGCCATTTCCGACAACAGGCCGGGGCCGAAACGGGATTGCAGCCGGGGCAGCAGCCAGTCGGGAATTTCCAGCATCACCGCCGGCGGCATGTCCGGATGATCCAGCGTGTGGCCCTCGATCCTGGCGGTGACCGCCAATTCGCCGCGGTCGAGCGGCGGGGCGGCAAACTGGCCGCCCGAGAAGGTCTGCGCGACGCCGGCCTTGGTCCAGCCTTCCAGCAACAACGACGAGGCCACCAGCAGGCGCGGGGTGGCGGGGGCGTCGCCCAGCCACCAGCTCAGGCGGCGGCGGGTGCGCAGCACGCTCCAGACGCGTTCGGACACGGCGCGGCGGTCACCCGATCCGATATAGCGGCGCGAGCGGAAGAAATCGTTGGCGACGGCATCGGCGGGGCGCTTGGGCGCGCCCTCCACCACCTCCAGCAGATCTATCGCCGCGGCGATCCGCGCGGCGGGGGTCACAACGGCGGGTCGGACAATGCCGACAAATGACGCACTTCAGGCACCTCAGGGCAGGACAAAGGAAATCCCGATACACCCGCTGCGCCGGTTTGGCCATGTCCTTCGGCGAGGGGAGCGGGAGTCTCGAAACATTGAGACGCCCGGGCATCAGGCGGGCGAGCGGGCGCAATCCTGGCGCGGCGCCGGCAGTTTCCTGTGGAAACATCACGGCGGCGCGAGTATAAGTCGGCGCTGCGGTGCTGTGCCGGCTCGGGCCGGGAGTTGTTTCGTTACTCGCTCAGTGCCGCGCAAGCGTACTCGTCCCGTTGAATTTGACAGGTGACGCATGGAACGTTTCGTCGCAGAATGCAATATCAGCCGATTTGAACAAATGCTGCGTGAATCGTCCGATCCGGCCGAACGGCACTTGCTGGAAGAACTGCTGGCGGAGGAACGGGCGAAGCTGAACCGTGCCGACACAGCCGGGATAACCGAGCCGGCGGCGATCTTCTAGCGCGACCGGTAGAACGTCCGCCGTGGCGGTTTGCCCGGACCAGGGCGCGCTTGCACGCGTGGTTTGTGCCGGATAGCGTTAACCGATCCGGAACAGACGGACCTGACAATGATATCTCGCCGCCAGGGGTTGATCGCCGCGGCCATGCTGTTGGCGCCTCGCGCCCGGGCGGCTCAGCCGTTGTGGCTGCAGCTTCCGCCGACGCCCGGGTTGCCGCAGCCCGAGCGCAGCGGGCATGCGCCGGTGAACGGGATCAAGGTCTGGTACGCGGTCTTTGGCCGGGGCGAACCCGTGGTCTTGCTGCACGGCGGCTTGGCCAACGCCGATTACTGGGGCCTTCAGGTGCCAGCTCTCGCCGGGGATCGCCAGGTAATCGTTCTCGACAGCCGCGGCCACGGCCGCAGCACCCGCGATGATCGTCCCTACGGCTATGACCTGATGGCCGATGACGTTGTGGCCTTGCTCGATTTCCTTGCGATCCCGAAGGCAGCGATTGTCGGCTGGAGCGATGGCGGCATCCTGGGTCTCGACCTGGCGATCCGCCATCCGGGCCGGGTGACGAAGGTGTTCGCCTTCGCCGCCAACACCGATCCGTCCGGCGTGGTGGACGGGGTGGAGAAGAACCCGACCTTTGCCGCCTTCATTGCGCGGGCGGGCGACGAGTACCGCAGGCTGTCCGCCACCCCCGGGGAGTACGCCGCGTTCGTGCAGTCCATCAGTAAGATGTGGGCGACGCAGCCGAACTGGACCGGCGTACAACTTTCCGTGATCAAAACGCCGATCCTGGTGGCCGACGGCGACCATGACGAGGCGATCAAGCGCCCGCATACCGAAATGATTGCGGCAAGGATTCCAGGGGCCGGGCTGCTGATTCTGCCGTGGACAAGCCATTTCTCCTTCCTCCAGGACCCCGGCCAGTTCACCTGGCACGTGCAGCATTTCCTGTCGCAGAAACCGTAGCGGCACCGCGCAATACAGTGGTATCGCCATAGGGTCGGGATTTCCCTGACGGCCGGCTTTACCGATTGTTCAATGTTTGCCAGGTCACCCCGCCACGGCGGCCGAACCCGGGCCAGCCCGCAGCCCCTTGTCGCGAAAGCTGGCGCATTTCGCTCCGCTTTCAGAAGAAGATATGCGTGCCCTCGACGCCGCCGGCAGCCGCGAGGAACAATTCGATGCGAGGCAGGACATCGTGCGTGAGGGCGCTGTCCCGCATGCCGTGTTCGTGCTGCAGGCGGGACTGGCGTGCCGCTACCGCATCCTGCGCGACGGGCGCCGGCAGATCACCAGCTTCCTCATCCCGGGCGATATCTGCGACCTGTATGTCTTCCTGCTGCGGCGGATGGATCATTCCATCGGCGCCATCACACCGGTCCGCCTCACCAACATCGCCTGGCAGGATGTCGTTGATCTGACCTTGCATCGTCCCCGCGTCGCCACGGCGCTGTGGTGGAGCGGCCTGCAAGAGGAAGCCATCCTGCGCGAACGCATCGTCGCCCTGGGGCGGCGCGACGCGCGCGGGCGAGTTGCCTATCTGCTGTGCGAGCTGTTCTGGCGGCATAAGCTCGTCGGGCTGGCCGAAGACCACCTGGTGACCCTGCCGCTGACGCAGAACGACCTGGCGGATGCGCTCGGGCTGACGCCGGTCCATGTCAACCGGGTCCTGCAAGAGTTCCGGCGCAACGGCCTGCTAAGTCTGGAGCAGCGCACACTGACCCTGCACGACTTGCAACGTCTTCAACAGATCGCGGAGATCAGGCAGGATTACCTGCACCTCGGCGGAGTCCCTGAAATCGTCTCAAGCTATTTTGATCGGCAGCAGCATTTGCTGCACGAGAGACAGGGTGACTAAATCCGCGATCTATTTACCAATTATTTGGACAAGCCTGGCCGCTGGAAATGCCGAAAGGAATCGGCAGACTTCGTGCAAAACGGCGCATTTGAGCAAAAAACTGATCCAGTATAATGACCCGCCGCCGATAACCTGCGACGTGTTGACGAAGAGACGCGACAACTATCCGCGGCACAGCGGAAGCAGGAACCCTCAAGAAATCCGACTCCGGAGCAGCCGCTCCGGCGCAAGCAGTTCCGGCAGGGGATGACCATGCAGAGCGCAGCAGACCGAAACCGCGAGTTCTACGCCGAAGACAACGGCCGCGCCGGCAATGTCGCCTATCTGACTGCCCGGAGCGCCGAAGCATTGCTGGGAAAAGCCAAGGAGGCCGCCGGCGCCGGGGCGCGCAAGTTGATGCGGGACGCGGTGGAGGCCGCCACGCTCTACCAGCAGATGCTGGTGGACAGCGTGAACACCATGACGATGGCGCGCGAGTCCTGCCTGGGATTCGCAAACGCCTTAAATCAGGTGCAGTTTCTTTATCTTGATACGCTGCGGCGTGCGGGCCGCCACGATGGGCGGCGATCATACCTGGATTTTTTGCACTGCCGCAGCCTGGTAGATATTGCAGAATTGCAAAGGGATGTCTATCAGGGCACGGTGAAGGATGCCGTTGAGATCAGTACTTCGGCATTGCGGATCATGGGGGAGGCAAGCCGGGATGCGATTGCGCCGCTGCGGGAGAAAGTCTGACCCCGAAGGCGCCGAATGCAACCGGCAGGCCGGTCAGAGAGTTGTTGGCTAAAATCATATTTAACAAGGAAGGGGACGTTCATGGCGGCCGCGAGCAGGCACGGAGCGACGGTTCGTGCAACACTGTGCGAAATCGAGCGAGGGCTGTTCTACACGACGTTTATCGGCTGCGGTCCGGGCTCGGACCTGAATCAGGTGTCCCAATATCAGGTTGTGACCAGCGCGGCGGAGGCGCGGCGCATCGTCGAGAAAGACTGTCTTGCCCTGGGCTACGGCAGCGTCGTCTGGGCCGATGCGCTGGTGGTTCCACCTTCGCACCAGGAGCACGAGCACGGCTGGCCGCCCGTGGCCGCCGCTGAGAGCCCACAGGCCGCCAAACCCTACGCGCATTAGAGGCCGGTGCTGCTCTGCGCCCCGGGCAGGCGCAGAGCAGATCGTTGATTACGCCGCAGCCATTTCTTGTTGCACGCGCCTCGCCACATCGGGATCCCGCAAAGCGCTGCCCGGCTTCAGCAGGTGCCGCACTTCCAGCAATAGTTTGTGGATGTCCGGCTCTCGCGCGGCCAGGCTGGTGAGGGCGGCCTGAAATTTCAGTCCGGCTTCGAAATCGGGCGGCCGATCGCCGGTGGTTTGCGGGTAGACGAAGTCGGCGGTGGCGACGCCCCATGGCGTATCGAGCACCGGCTGGATTTCGGCGAAGAATGCTGTTGCGAGCTGCGCCAGGACGTCGCCGGTTCCGGCCAACCGGGACAGCAGCCGCTTCAGGATGGCAGCTTCGATAGCGGCCACGCTCATGCCCTGGCCGAACGCCGGATTGAAGCGGCAGACGGCATCGCCAATCGGCAAAAGACCGCGCGGAAAACTCTCGAGTCGCTCGAAATGGCGCCGGACGCTGGCGGGGAAGGCGAAGCGCATGATGTCACCCTCGATCCGGCCGCGGGAAATCGCGTCGTAGATCGTCGGTGTGCGCAGTTGGCGGGCAAACTCCATGAAGCCATCGATATCGGCTGGCGCCGCGTCGCCATGTGCCCCGGCCAGCGCCAGCATCCAGCGTCCGCCTTCGATCGGGAACAGCACGGCGCCGCGGCCGTCGATTCGCGGGTCGGGAAAGGTGACGACGCCTTTCCAGCCGGGCGTTGCCGCCTCCGGCAGGGTAAAGACGGCGCTGGTGTATCGCATGTCGATGCCGATGGAGGTCTCCGGTGGCAACGCCAGGCCGCGGGCCTTCAGAAACGTGGTGGTCGCCGCCCCGAGTCCCGTCGCATCCACCACCAGATCGGCGGGCAGCGTTTCGGCGCCGCCGGCGGTGGAGTCGCAGCGAACGCCTGAGGCCGCCCCGTCCGGCGCGGCGGCGATGTCGCGTGCGCGGCAGTGCGACGCGATGCTGACGTTTCGCAGTTGCTGCACCCGCCCGCGCACCACCTGCTCAAGCAGCGGACGCGACATGGCATAGACGCTCATGCCGAAATCGCGCTGCGGAAACGGATCGTATCCGGGCTGTTCGACCCTGGTGTCGAAGCCGGCATCCAACTGGACCGCGCCGGCCGCGGCGAGGTCGCGGTCGAAGCCGGGGAACAGTTCTTCCAGCGCCTGTTGTCCGCCGGCCAGCAGCACGTGCAAATGCTTGCCTTGCGGCACCCCGGACCGCGAGGCGGCCTGCGGCGGCAGCTCGTCGCGATCCAGCACGGTGACCCGCGCGAAATAATCGGACAACGCCGCGGCCGCCGTCAGGCCGGCCAAACCGGCGCCGATGACGACCGCCTGTTCGCCAATCGAGTTGGACATGTCTGTTTGCTCCCTGCTGGTCATAATGGCTTTGTAATAGCATGACATGCCGCGGCAGGCGTGCGCCGAAGTCGGCGTTCCGGGACGCCGATCAGCAAATTGTGAGATTGCTGTTGCGTCGAATGTGCGACCCAGGCGCCGTTGCGTTTTGCCGGAGCCAAACGATGCCCGATCATATCCCGACCGTATCGCTTGCCTTGCAGGGCGGCGGTTCCCATGGCGCCTTCACCTGGGGCGTGCTCGACCGCCTGCTGCAGGAAGTCGCAGCCCGCCGGCTGAAGTTCGCAGCGGTCAGCGGCACCAGCGCGGGCGCGTTCAATGCGGCGCTGACCGTCAGCGGATTGGTTCTGGGTGGGGCGGATCTTGCGCGGCGGAAACTGGAGGATTTTTGGCGGGCGGTGTCTCGGGGCGGCTTTCTGGGCGGCAACGGGCTGTTCTTCGGCGAACCCGGACCGTTGGGTTTCAATCTCGATTTCTCCCCCGTCGCCATCGCGCTCGAGGCGATCGGCCTTGTGGTTTCACCCTATACCAACCCGTTTTATACCGATGCGCTTTCGCCGATTGTTGCTGCTGCGTTTCCACCGGCAGATCTCGCGGCGCTGAATGCGGCGGCGGAGCCGCGGTTGTTCATTACGGCGACCGATGTCACCAGCAACGGCCGGGCGATCTTTTCGCAGCCGGACATTTCTGTCGACTCGCTGCGGGCGTCCGGCTGCCTGCCGACGGATTTCAAGACGGTGACCATCGGCGGCGTGCCATACTGGGACGGTGGCTATCTCGGCAATCCGTCCTTGTCCCCGCTGCTGGATTTCTCGCAGGACCTGCTGCTGGTGCTGGTCAATCCGTTCCACCGGGACAACATGCCCCCGGTCACCGCGCCCGGCATCCTGGATCGTCTGAACGAGATCACCTTCAACGCTTCGGTGGTGCTGGAGGTGAATGCGATCGAGGCGGTCAACAGCCTGCTGGCGGAACTCGCGGCGTCAGGCATTTCGTATCGCGGACGGTACAAGCCCGTGAGGCTGCATGCCATTTCGGATCCGGCGTTTTTGGCAGGGCTCGGGTTCGTTTCGAAGAACAGCACGTCATGGAGCCTGCTGTCCGCGCTGCGGGAGGCCGGCTACAAGGCGGCGGACGCGTGGGTCGACGCGCATCTGGGCAAGGTGGGCGAGCGGTCTTCGGTCGATGTCAAGGCGGAGCTGACGCACCGGGTGATGCAGGCGAAGCTGCCGCCACATCAGTGAGACAGGAGCACGGATCAATATCGAAACCCGCATGGTCCGGTCCGGCCTTCAGCCTGCTTGACACGGCACTTCCCTACCTCATCCATGGTCTCGATCGGATATCGTTGCTACAACAACAGGGTTATGTAATCAATCCGGCATCACGTGAGGGCCAGGGCAATCGGGTGAATGAGTACGTGACAAACCGCTAAAGTGCTGAATCTATGCCAATCCTCGATTCGCTGAGCGGGGAACGGCAATGGACGGCGCGACAACGGACTGCGGTGCATTCGACGAAACGGTCGTCTTTTTGAGTCATTTCAAGGACCTGCGCGACCCGCGCCAGCA
>NZ_CAJATU010000064.1 GCF_903944925.1 uncultured Rhodopila sp.
GCCGGGCGGCCACCGCGCGGGCCGCGCTGCTGACTGAAAGCGCCAACCGGGTGCGGGCCGGCCAAACCGTGCCGCATCCGCGGCCGGGCGACCTGGACTGGATGAAGCCGCCGGACAAGCGGTAACGCCGGGGCGGCATCGTCGGCGCCCTTAATTTCATCACAAAACGCATAAATCCAATGCTGCGCGGCCCGATTATTTCCCTTCGCGGATAGCCCATCTCAGCCTCCATGAAAGCCGGACATCTCGCCCGACTGAAGTTGGAGATACTCCGATGAAGAACCTGATCCTTGCCGCCCTTGCAGCCGTCAGCCTGACCGGCGCGCTCGCGCCCCTGGCGAATGCCGCGACGCTCCACAACGGCAGCACTGTTGCCGGCGATGCGGCGGCCACGCGCATCCAGCAGACCGGCGGCTATAGCCAATAAGCCGAGAGTTTCAATCCCAACGATCGCACGAAGGCCGGTTTCCGAACCGGCCTTTTTGCTGTTCGCAGCGCGCCCCGCAAATGTTCGGCCGCGTACGAACGGCCCCGCCTCCGTACATCCCGGTGAGATCGGGATCACCCGGACGCCCCGCGTCCGCTATGAACCATCGAGCACAACGCTGGTACGGTTCCTGCACACCATCCCTCCGCAGATGATCCAGTTACCCGCCCCGACATCCGTTCGTTGCTTTGGCGCTGATGGCTACGGCCCGGCGCCGCTGATATCCCGCGCCGCCCCGCTGCTGCGCTATGAGCAACAAGATATCGCGCCCGGCAGCGGCACGGTCGACATCGGCGCGGTAACCCTCGATCGCGTAACGCTGAAACGAAACGGCCGTGCCATCCTCAGCAACCTGACCCTGGCGTTTCCCCGGGGCACCATCACCGCCCTCGTCGGCTGCTCGGGCGTCGGCAAGTCCACGCTGATGGGCGCGCTGAACGGACTGATCGCCCCCGCCGCCGGCAGCATCTGCATCGCCGGGGCCGGACGGCTCGACGATGCGAAATCGTTGCGGGAAGCGCGGCGCGGCACCGCAACGATCTTCCAGGACCACGCGCTGATCGACCGTCTGCCGGCCATCGACAATGTGCTGCTGGGCCTCGCCGACATGCGCCATCCGCTGTCGCCCCTGCCATGGCCGAAGTCGTTCCGCATACGCGCAGCCATCGCGCTCGACGAAGTCGGCCTGTTAGCCCGCGCCACCGCCCGCGCCGGCCAGCTTTCCGGCGGCGAGCGCCAGCGCGTCGGCATCGCCCGCGCGCTGGTCCGGCGCCCGCGCCTGCTGCTGGGGGACGAGCCGTTCGCCTCGGTCGACCCGGTGCTGGCGCGGCAGCTTGGCGAGGCGTTCCGCAGCCTGGTGGTGCGCAACGGCCTCACCGTCATTCTGGTGCTGCATCAGATACCCCTCGCGCGCACCCTTGCTGATCGCATCGTCGGTCTGGCGGACGCGCGCGTGGCCTTCGACGGCCCCGCCGCCGATTTCGATTCCGCAGCCGAGGACGCGGTGTTTTCCGCCGCTCCTGCACGAAAAAGGTCCACGCCATGTTCAGCCGACTAAGCCGCCGTCTCCTGCTGACCGCCCCGCTGCTCGCCGCGCTGCCGCTGCATCGCGCCGCGGCGCAGGACCGCCCGAAAAAGCTTGTCGTCGGCTTGCTGCCCGGCGAATCCGCCCCGACGGTGATGCGTCTGAACGAACCGTTGCGCGCCTACCTGGAAAAGCGGCTCGGCCTGCCGGTGGAACTGGCCGTCGGCGCCGACTATGCCGCCACCGGTGAGGCGCTGCGCTTCGGCCGCCTCGACATCGCGTTTCTCGGGCCGGTGACCTACATCCTGCGGTCGCGCAGCGCCAGGCTGGAACCGTTCGCCCGGCCGTCCCATGCCGTTGTCGGACCGACATTCACCGCGGTGGTCATCGTGCCGGCCGATAGCACGGCGCAGACCTTGGCCGATCTGAAGGGCGGCGAGGTGGCGTTCGGCGATCCGGCCTCCACCTCCGGCACCTGGGTGCCGCGCTATCAGTTGCTGCGCGCCGGCCAGGTGTCGGGTCGCGATTACACGCTGCGTGTGCTGGGGGCGCACGACGCTGTCGCCCTCGCGGTGGCGAACCATCGCGTGGCGGCCGGCGGCCTGTCCCAGCCGGTCTACGCGCGCCTGCTGAAGGAAGGCAAGATCGACCCCGGGGCTGTTCGGGTGCTGGAACAATCCCCGCCGATACCGGAATATATGTGGACCTTCCGCCAGGGCATCGACCCGGCGTTCAAGGAGGAAGTCCGCCAGGCCTTCATCCACGTCGATGACCCGGCGGCGCTGAAGGTCTTCAACGCCGAAGCCTTCATCCCCGCGGTCGATTCGGATGTGGACCGGGTGCGCGGCTGGATCAACGCGATCCAGGCCGCCAATCCCGACGCGGTCCCGCCACCGGTATGAGTGCCAGCGCGCCCGCCGGCATCGAGGCCATTCTCGCCGACAGCCGCCGCCGGCTGTATGGCAGTGTCCTGTCCGGCGGCGCGGTCCTGCTGGTGGTCATCAGCGCTTTCGCCTACGGCGATGCCTTCGACCTGCACCGCTATGGCGACGCCTTGCCGACGATATGGCAGTTGGCGAAGGACGCCATGCCGCCGGATTTCAGCCGCTGGACCCAATGGGGGCGGCCGTTGCTGGAAACCCTGGCCATGAGCGTTGCCGGCACCGCCCTGGCTGTCTGCGCCGCCTTGCCGCTTGCGGCGTTGGCCGCGCGCAACGTGGTGCGCCAGCCCTGGCTGGGCGAACCGGTGCGGCTGATGCTGAACGGGATCCGCTCGATTCCGGGACTGATCTGGGGGGTGATCTTCGTCGCGGCGGTCGGCTTCGGGCCGCTGCCCGGGATACTGGCGCTGGCGACCCACAGCACCGGCATGCTGGCCAAGCTGTTCGCCGAGACGCTGGAGCACGTCGATCCCGGCCCCGGCGACGCGATGCGCAGCCATGGGGTTTCCCGCTCGGGCGTGCTGCGCTTTTCGGTGCTGCCGCAGATCCTGCCGCGCCTGGTGGACGTGACGCTTTACCGGTGGGAACACAATCTGCGTGCCGCGACGACATTGGGCGTGGTCGGGGCAGGGGGATTGGGGCTGGAGATCATCACCGCCTTCCATCTGTTCGGATACCGCGAAGCCTCAGCGCTGATCATCGTGCTGCTCGGGCTGGTAACGTTCATCAACGTGGCGGGCGGGTTGTTGCGGGGGCGGTTCCTGGCCGGCGGGTGACGCGCGTTTGCTTCTTGACCGCACAGTCGGCCGAACCCATATCCGTTTCGTCAGCATCACACGCGTTCTGCTGGCGCGAAGATGCCGGCGCCAGCAGCAGCGTCAGCGCATCGACATCGCTTGCGAACATGATACGTGCTTTGGTTTCCATCGACCGGAAAATGTCCAGCACCGCTCGCCCGGTCGGGGTCAAAGAGGCACTGCCGCCGCGCCGACCGCCGATGATCCGGGTGACCAGCGGTTCGCGGAAATGCCCGTTCATGCTTTCGAGAAGTTTCCAGGCGTTCGGATAGGCCATGCCCATCGTCCGGGCCGCCGCGGCGATGGAGCCTTGGCGATCGATACCCTCCAGCAACGCGATCTTGCCGGGGCCGATCAGCGGCGGGATGCGCACCTGGACGCTGAGATCCGGTTCGGCCATGGAAAGATCCTGTCGATAATCCCAACGATCTAGCCGTTTCGCCGGCCAGCGTCAAGAATCCATCGATCAGTCCATTGATTAGGCTAGGTTTTCCCGCCCCGGGATCAGACTTCCTGCTCGTCCAGTGCCAGCCGAAGCCCGTCTGAATCGCGCATGACCCGGCGCATCCACAGCGGCGGAACGCCCTTCATGAGGCGCTGCACGTTGGAAATGACCTCGTCGATATCGCGTATCGTCGCGCTCATGACCGGGAAAATCTTCAGCGCATGGATGCGGAAGGCGGCGAGGTCGCTCAGGCCGAGCGTGAACAGCACGGAGCAGCCCTTCAGGGCATCGACCCGGTCCACCAACGGATCGCGGCCGGTGCCGTCGTCATCGCCCATGTCGTCCATGATGCAGGTGCCGAGGTCCTTGCCCAGGCCGCCGCCGGGACCCTTCTTGGCCATGCCGCCGGGACCGAAATGGATCACGTCGACGAATTCCGAGCTGTCCCTGGTGACGTCGTAAAACACGACCTGCCTGGCGGCGGCGAAATTCGCGTCAACCTGGATCAGGCTGTTCGTGGTGACGGCGATACGAAGATGCGGGGCATCCATGGCGGGTTCCTCGAAGGGTCAGGTCATTGGTTGGTTGATCGCCGCCACCTCGCGCCCGAAGCGCTGCCGGAAGCTGGCGGGCAAAGTGATGCCGTCCGGGGTGCGGGCGCGCCATTTGTCCAGCTCCGCCAGGGGCAGAGCGCTATCGGTCAGCGCCTCGACCGGAATGATATACAGGACATCACGGTGAACAACGAAAAAATCGATCGGATACAACGTCGCATCGCGATACAGCGGGCTGATTTCGATCTGCAGGAAATCGCCTTCGATTTCGGTCTTCGGATTGTCGCAATCGAAACGCGCATGCCGGTTGAAGCGGCCGGTGCGGCGGAATTGGTAGAGGACGCGATCCTCATCGAAGAAGCGCTTCAGCTCGCCGGTGATGTCGAAGAAATATTGCGACAGCATCGCGGCGACATAGGCTTCCGGGTACGGCTGGCGCAACGATTCCAGATAGTAGGCCGTCGCAGACTCCAGCAGCACCAGGCCGATCGGCGTGATCGCCAACTGCAGGGCGAGCTTGTGAACGGTGCCGTTGAACCAGATGATCCCGTCTTCAACGTTCACACGGCCTTGCGGCGTGAAAGCCACCGACCAGGCCACGCGCAGGATGCGGTAAAGTTCGGCCGCCACTCGCTCGCTCATGGTGCCCCGGGGCATCGCAGCCGCACGCTGCCAGGTCGTTTTGCCGTCGGCGTCAGGGGTGCGGGACTGCACGTAGGAATCCAGCACCGTGAAGGCGTTGAAGACACCGCGCAGCTCGTCGGCTATGAGGTCCTGTTGCGGATCGTCGGGGGCGAAGGTCAGGGCCCTGCGTTTCGTATAGAGTTCGATCTGCCGGTATTCCGGCAGCGACAAGCGGCGAATCGAGCCGTTGGTCGAACCGGTCAGCAGGTCGTGCAGCTTTACCATAATGTCCCGATCTCCGTATCCGGCAGGCGCCCGGGACGGGATTGCTCCCGTCCCGGATTGTTACTCACCAGGTGTTCAGGATCCATTCCCGATCCCTGGTGTATTCCATGTGCGCGAACATCGCGTTGGCGATGGCCTCGCCCAGCAGCATCGCACCGCGATAGCCCATCGTCGGATGGCGATACAAACCGGCCCGGTCGAAGGTCGGGAAGCCAACGCGCGCCATCGGAATGTTGTTGTCGATGGCCACGTAACGACCCTTGGAGTGCCCGAGGATCACATCGATCTTGTAATCCGGATCCTTCGCGCGCTTCTCCAGTTCCCACAGATCGGCATTACAAACCACTTCCATGTCCCAGTTCGCCCGAGCCTTGAGCGCCAGGATACGCGGGTCCTTCTTATACTTGCTGTTGTCGTCGCCGAGCAGCAGCAGGGCCGGTTCAAGTTCGACTTCCAGGCAGAACTCGGCCATGCCGATGACCATGTCCGGATGCCCGAAGATCGCAACCCGCTTGTTCGCGAAGAACATGTGGGCGAGATCCTGCAGCGCATCCACCGCCAAACCGCGTTCCTTCACCAGCGACTCAGGGATCGGCTTGCCGGTGATTTCGCTCAGCGTACGCAGCAAGGCGTCGGTGTTGCCAATGCCATACGGCGTGGAAACGACGTGCGCCGGAACCTCGAATTCCTTTTCGAGATATTCCGCCGCGCTTGCGCCCTCATACCGCGCCAGTGCAACCGAGGCGATCGCCCCGGACGTGCCGGCCAATTCTTCCACCGTGGTCCGCCCGTGCGTGTGGATCGACTTGTCCGGCAGCATCGGCGAGTCGAAATCCTCGGTATCCATCAGGATCGTGCCGTCGATGCCCATCTCGGACAAGTAATGCTTCAGCAGCACCACATCGCCCGGATTGACCCAGCCCGGGAACAAATTGATCTTCCCGTTCGACTTTACCTTCGCCGTGGCGAGGTTCTTGATCACCGCTTCGACGCACTGGCTGTAACCGCCGACCTGGCTGCTCTTGAAGCTGGGCGTGTGGACCGCAACGACGTGGACTTTCCGGTTGGGGAACTCTTCCTTCAGCATCTCGTTGATCTTGGTGATGTTGCCTTCGACGTCGTCGCCGATGACCTCGGTCGAGCAGGTCGTGATGACCGGAATGACCCGCAGTTCAGGATAGCGCCGGACCAGGGTCAGCACACCGTCGATGATGCGCTGATGGCCGCCGAACACCGCCGAGTCCTCGTGCAGGGAGGTCGAGGCGACGTCGAAGTTCTCCTTGAAATGCTGCGCGAACAGCAGGCGGACGAACATCGAGCAGCCCTGGCCGCCGTGAACCAGCGGAATGCAGTCCTTGATCCCGATTCCGGCGTACTGGGCGCCGGCCGGCTGGCAGTCATACATCGGATTGATGATGCCCTGCCGCTTCTTAGTCGTAATTTCGCAACCCATAACGGGCTCCTTTCATTACAAAGTGGCGCCTAGTAGAGCGAGTGGCTGAGCTCGTGGTTCTTGGAGTTGGTGATGGAGATATCCACCAGCTTCTCCTTGAGCACACCCAGGATTTCATGGATGTGCGACGGGTTCTCAGACTCGATCCAGGGAAAGCGCTGCCTGAAATCCGACACCATGACCAGGGCATCAGCGTAGAACAGCTTTTCCATCGGCGTATGACGCGGCGGCTGCTTGCCGGTCAACATTTCGGAGGCAGCATTGCAGATGCCCTCGATATTTTCCTTCCGGTCCCAGGTGCGGGAGAAGAACTGCCAGAGGCAGCGCTCCTGCACATAGGAAAACAGTTGGTCAGCCTTGGCGTTGTGTGCTGGCGAAATCATTCTGCGGCCTCACTGTAGGCCACCACTTCCTTCACGCGGATATCGGTAGCGGCGAGTTTCAAAAGCGGGTTGTGCACGGCGTTGTACATGTCGCGGGCGAGATTGACGAAGCCCTCGAAGCCCATGTAAGGGCCGTTGTGGTAGCCATGCCCGTTGACGTACGGGATGTGCAACTTCTTGACCAGTTCGCCGACGCGCGGGCCGGTGAAGATGACATCGGGACGCACGCGGTCGATGATCTCGAAGAATTCGAGTTCGTTGCCGTCATCGATGTAGTAGGTGCCGGCCTGGCCGCGGGCGATGACCTTCTCGAAGTCTTCCTGGTGGCCGAACTTCGACGACATGGCAACAACCTGCACGCCGAGATCGTCTTCGACCGACTTGGTCCAGTGCCACAGGCGCGGACCACCGGTCCAGATCGCCATCTTGGAACCCTTCAGGCGCTCCTTGTACCAATCCAGCTTGCCCTTCCACTTGGCATTTTCCTCGGCGATCAGCTTCTCGCCGCGGTCTTCGATGCCGAAGAAGGCGCAGATCTTGCGGATCGCCTCTTCCATGTAGCTGAAGCCCCACGAGTCGATGTCGAGGCGCGGGATGCCGTATTGCTTCTTCAACTCGTTGGCGATGTAGCCGGAAGAACGAGCGCAATTGACAACGTTGAGCTGGGCGCGGTGCATGCAGCGCAGATCGTCGTACGTTCCGTTGCCGGTGAAGTGCGCGATGACCTGGATGCCGAGCTTGTCCCAATACTGGTTGAGCAGCTGGGTGTCGCCCTGGATGTTGAAGTCGCCGATGAAGTTCATCGTGTATTCGCTGGTGATCGTCGGCTCCAACGTGCCGACCTTCTCGTTGATCCAGCCGATGTTGAGGACGTGGTGTCCTTTCGACTGGGAAACGCCGGCGAAGCCGGGGCATTCAACGGTGAAGATATCGACGTCGGGACGTTCCTGCATGATCTTCTTCGCCACTGCCTTGATGTCGTCGCCGATCAGGGCGGTCGGGCAGGTGGTGTAGACGAACATGCGCTTGATCTCGGGCATTTCGTCGAAGGCTTCGTTGATCGACTTCTCCAGGCGCTTTTCGCCGCCGAAGACGATGTGGCTTTCCTTCATGTCGGTCGACCAGACGTACTTCATGTTGAAGTGGCCGTTGTCGGTCGGATAGCGCTTGGTGTGCCAGGTGTCGTAGGCGCAACCAATCGGCCCGTGGATCATCTGGATGGTGTCCTTCAGGACCCCGCCGATAACCAGCTTGGCGCCGCAGAACGCGCAACCGCGCTCGGACAACGTGCCCGGAATGGTCTGGGCGTTGGAGACCGGGAGGAAATCCCGGGTGTCCTCGCCATCGACCTTAAGATAGATGTGCTTTTCCCGCTCGGGGATGTCTTTGTCGCATTCCAGAAGCACCATAGGCATGGGGAGTTCTCCTTGTTCTGTTGCTCGGGTTGAGTATCGAACGGAGATGTAATTGCACAGGCCGTGCCAACTCGTTCGGCCGGACGGGATATAGCGAAACGCATGTTTGGCCCCGCAGGAGTGTTCCGATCAGTACGAATGGCCCGGGAAGAGTACACGCCGGTGCGCGGAACGTCGTAGCTGGCCCCGCATAACGTCTGGCACGGAGGTTGCGAGGCGTGACCCACCCTATTCGTCCACGAAGGTTCCTCCATGTCCATCGACACGATTGAAAAACCCCAAGCGGCTACCACGACCCTGCGGATTGCCGTTGCCACCAAGGATGACATCCGCATCGACCAGCATTTCGGCCACGCTGAATCTTTCCTGGTGTACGATGTCACCGCCGATGGCGTCACGCCGCTCGGCCGCCGCGAAATCGCCGCCCACGCCGAGGGTGAGGACGAAGACCCGCGCCAGACCATCCTCCGCATGCTCGCCGACTGCAAAGTCCTGCTGGTCGCCAAAATCGGCCCCAACCCGCAACAACAGCTTTCTACTGTCGGTATCGAAGCCTCTGACATGCTGGCGGGCAAGCCCATCGAAACGGCGCTGGAAATGACGTTTGCGGCAAAGAACGTGGATCATGGCAGCGCGGCGGTGGATGCCTCAACGTTTCGCCTGATGCACGCCATGCTGCGGGTCAGCGATCTCGACCGGGCCTTGGAATTTTACACCACCCAGCTAGGCATGCAGGTGCTGGAGCGCCGCGACCACAAAAAGAACCAGTTCTCCCAGGCCTATATCGGTTACGCGGACGGATATGCGCAGATGACGCTGGAATTGGTGTCGAACTGGGATCACGAAGGACCGTATTCCGACGGCGAATCGTTCGGCCACATCGCCATTCAGGTCCGCGGCATTACCGCCCTGTGCGACCGCCTGTCGGCCGCCGGCGTAAAGATGCCGCGCCCGCCGCGCGCCCAGCGCCACGGCGAAAATATCGTCGCCTTCATCGAAGATCCGGACGGTCACCAGATCGAACTGGTGCAATTGCCCAACTAAGGAGCTTACCATGTCAGTAGAATCCGCCGTTGCCTATATCAAGCGCATGCGCGAGGACGATGCGTTTCGCCGCGTGCTCAATGACAACAGCGAAGACGAAGCCGCCAACTGGGCTTTCGTCAAGGAAAACGGTTACGAATTCACCATGTCCGAGTTCAAGGCGGCGCAGGACGGTATCTACAAGGAATATGGGGTCGATCCCGACCAGGCGATTCAGGTCGGTTCGTAGCAACCGGGCATGTCCTGGCGCCCGCGGGCGCCAGGACAATCGTTCAGCTCCGGTAACGCAGCACCGCCTCACGCCGGTTGATGAAATGCTGTTCCATCCGCTCAGCATCGCTGACCGTCAGCGGCACCCCGTAGGTCTGCGCAGCGGCAGCCAGTTGCGTGGCGGGCATGCCTTGCAGGGAGGCGAATCCCGCCGTCGCCATGGCATTGACCCGGCTGCGCAACGCCGGATCGCCTGTGCGCGCCAACCAGGTTTCGCGGATCGACCCGGGGAGATACTCCGCACCAACCGGAACGACCGACTGACGGTCAAACGTGCCGATCGCCGCCATCATGGCGATATCAGCCAGAATCATATGATACGTCTGGTTATCGGTCGGCGTGTGCATGGGCTGATTTCCTACTGGTTGGTGTCACCACGGCGAAACGTCTTGTAGCTGATGCTATGCTTTTCCATCCGCAAGCCAAGGATGCGGCGCGTCAGGCCGAGTTCTTTGGCAGCTTCAGTCATGTTACCGTTATGGGCCTTCAGCGTCTCGACGATCATTTCGTACTCGACGGCATGGATCTTTGCCTCCAGGCTGCAGCCGAAGGCAGTGCCGGTTTCGGCCGAAGTCTGCAGCGAAGGCGGCAAATTGTAGCCGTGGATCACCGCATCGTCCGACAGGATGACGGACCGTTCGATGACATTCTCCAGCTCGCGCACATTGCCCGGCCAATGATACGCCATCAGCATATTCAGCGCAGGCGTGGAAATGCGCTTCACCGCCTTGCCGCCCTCGGCCGAGTAACGTGCGGCAAAATAATCCGCCAGCAGAATCACATCGCTGCCGCGCTCTCGCAGCGCCGGCACGGTGATCGGGAAAACATTCAGCCGGTAATAGAGATCTTCGCGAAAGGTTCCCTTCGCCACCATGTCGGGCAGGTCGCGGTTGGTTGCGGCGATGATGCGCAAATCGACCTTGACCGGACGGTTGCCGCCCACCCTCTCGAACGCCCTCTCCTGCAACACCCGCAACAACTTCGCCTGGATCGGCAGGCTCAGCTCGCCGACTTCATCGAGGAAAATCGTGCCGCCGTCAGCCTGCTCGAAGCGCCCCTTGCGCATCATCGCGGCCCCGGTGAAGGCACCCTTTTCATGCCCGAACAACTCGCTTTCGACGATGTTTTCAGGCAGCGCCGCACAGTTGAAGGTAATCAGCGGGCCGTCGGCATTCGGGCCGTGGTAGTGGATCGCGTTGGCAACAAGCTCCTTGCCGACACCGCTCTCACCCAGGACCAGCACCGTCGCCTTGGTCGCCGCCACCTTGTGCACAAGCTCGTAGACTTCCTGCATCGGCTTGGAGTTGCCGATGATGTTGGAAGGCTTGAACCGTTCCCGCAGTGCATTCTTCAGACGGCGGTTTTCGGTCTCCAGCCGCACTTTCGAAATATTCTCCATCAGGTACAACTCGACGGCAGGGCCGATCATCGAGGCGATGGTTGCCAACAGTTCGACGTCCTGCTTCAACAGGCCGCGATTCAGATAGACTCGTTCCGCGCTGATTGTACCGACAACTTTCTTCGCGTGCATGATCGGCACACACACAAACGACGCCTTGGCGTTGCTGTGGTCGCCATCCGCCGCACCAGTGTCGACAAACCCCGGCTGGTCGCGCAAATGCGGAACGATGAACGCGGTGCCGCTTTCCACCACCTTGGTGGTAATGCCGCCGGACGGGGCATAAAGACCGCTCGCCTGCTCCGCTTCCGTCAGGCCGAAGCTTTCATGGATGAAGATGGAGTCGGACTGATTGTCATACAGCGCCACCATGCCGCGGCGCATGCGCAAACGCTGCCGCATCACCTGAAGCATGACCGATAATGTGGTCGCCAGATCCTGGTTTTCCGCCATGATCTGACTGATCTGGAACAGAATCGGCAACATGTTCACGCGGCACTCGCCGGTGAAGCAATGCGTGAAATCTTCGACGTCGATGGCGATCGATTGCTCCATGTCGGTCCCGCTTCACCCCTTGCCATTACCCGAAAGCCATAGATGCAAGGACGATGCCAGCATCAAAATACGCTAACAGACTGATAACCCACAAAACCGCTATTGTCAGGTTGCTACCAATCGCCACACCCGGTCGACTTTGAGACATTGGCGAAATCCGTTCGGAAAGGTACAAACGGCCGGGAATGCGCCGATGATGTACGAACCCTCACTCTATTCGTCCGCCGATCCGGCGGCTTTTGCGGGGAAAACCGTTATAGCCGAGTTATGCACCAAACTGGCCCGGCGATTGCTTTCAGTACCGATGCGCCACCACAGCCAGCGAGGCCAAGCCATGAAAACCGACGAACTCCTTGCGCTGATGAACGAGCCCGCCTGTGCGCATAACGCCAAGTCGAAATCCGGTTGCGCCAAGCCGCAGCCCGGCGCCACGCAGGGGGGATGCTGCTTCGACGGCGCCCGCAACGCTTTGCTGCCCATCGCCGACGCCGCCCATATAGTACATGGGCCGATTGGCTGCGCCGGTTCGTCGTGGGACAATCGCGGCACGCGTTCAAGTGGAGCCGATTTGTTCAGGGTGGGAATGACGACGGATTTGTCGGACATGGATGTCATCATGGGCCGCGGCGAAAAGCGGCTGTTCAAAGCGGTGCGCCAGGCGGTCGAGACCTATCATCCCGCCGGCGTCTTCATCTACAATACCTGCGTGCCGGCGCTGCAAGGCGACGATATCGAAACGGTGGCGAAGGCCGCGGCCGAGCGGTTCGGCGTCCCGGTGGTGCCGGTCGATTGCGCCGGGTTCTACGGCAACAAAAACCTCGGCAACCGTATCGGCGGTGAGGCTGTCTATAAGCATGTCATCGGCACGCGCGAACCCGATCCGGTTCCGGCTTCCGCCCAACGGCCCGGCATCGTCACTCACGACATCAATCTGATTGGCGAATGGAATGTCGGCGGAGAGTTCTGGGCCGTCGCGCCGCTGTTCGATGAACTCGGCCTGCGCATCCTATGTACCTTCTCAGGCGATTCTCGTTTCCGGGAAGTGCAGACCATGCACCGCGCCGAGGCCAACATGGTCGTCTGCTCCAAGGCCATGATCCAGGTCGCCCGGAAATTGCAGGAAGACTACGGCACGCCGTTCATCGAAGGCAGCTTCTACGGCATCGCCGACACGTCACGGGCTTTTCGCGATATCGCCGGTATGCTGAACGATCCCGACCTGACCGCTCGGACCGAGGCGATGATTGCCCGCGAGGAAGCCAAGGTCGAAGCCGCGCTGGCACCCCTGAAGCCGCGCCTGGCCGGCAAGCGCGTGCTGATCTTCACCGGCGGCTACAAGTCCTGGTCGATCGTTTCCGCCATGCAGGATCTCGGCATGGAGGTCGTCGCCACCGGAACGGAGAAATCCACCGAAGAAGACAAGGCCCGCATCATCGAACTGATGGGACCGGACGCAAAGATGATTTCCGACAATGACCAGATCGCCCTGCTGCAGACGTTTCGCGAATGTCGCGGCGATATCCTGATCGCCGGCGATCGTTACATCTATCCGACCCTGAAATCGCGCATCCCGTTTCTCGACATCGATCACGTCCGCCGCATCGGCTATGCCGGTTATGACGGAATGATCGAACTCGCCGGCAACCTGGTGCACGTCGCCCACTCGCCGGTCTGGAAAAAGGTCCAGACCCGCACCGAAGCGCAGCGGCAAGCGGCGTAGGGGACAGCAGCATGGCCGAAATCCTCCACCCCACCAAGGCGCTTGCGGTCAATCCGTTGAAGACCAGCCAGCCCATCGGCGCGTCGCTGGCGTTTCTCGGCCTGGCGAACTCGATGCCGCTGGAGCATGGCGCGCGCGGCTGCACGTCGTTCAACAAGCTGTTCTTCATGCGTCATTTCCACGATCCGATCGCTCTGCAAACGACGGCCATGGACCACGTGATCGCGGTGATGGGGGCGGACGGCAACGTGGTCGAAGCGCTCGCCACCATTTGCACCAGGAATCGCCCCTCCGTCATCGGCCTGATCACCACGGGCCTGTCGGAAATGCAGGGCGCCGACATCCAGCGCACCGTGGCGATGTTTCGCACCCGGTTTCCCGGCTACGACGATGTCGCGGTCATTCCGGTTGCCACCACCGACACCATCGGCTGCCTGGAAAGCGGCTTCGCCCGCGCGGTCGAGGCGATCATTACGACCCTGGTGCCGCCAACCCCAAGCATCATCCGTCACCGGCGGCGAGTGAATGTGCTGGCTTCCGCCATGCTCACCCCGGGCGATGTCGAAGCGATCAAGAGTGTCGTCAACGCTTTCGGCCTGACCGCGATCGTCCTGCCGGATATTGCGGATTCACTGGACGGTCATCTGATCGAGGAAGGATTCTCGACACTGACCTATGGCGGCACCCCGCCCGCTTCCATTGCGGAGATGGGTCAATCCGCCGCCACGCTGGTCATCGGTCCCTCCATGTACAAGGCAGCCGATCTGCTGCACGCCAGGACGGGATTGCCGGATTATCGTGTCGCCAGCCTCATCGGCCTGGACGGCTCCGACGCCTTCTGCCGCGCCCTGTCGGAAATCGCCGGCTGTGCCGTCCCGCCGATAATCGAACGCCAACGCTCCCAGTTGCAGGACGCCATGGTCGATTGCCAATTCCAACTCGGCGGCGCCCGGGTGGCAATCGCGGCGGATGCCGATTTGCTGTGCGCGCTGACCGGTTTCTTTACCGATATGGGGGCGGACGTCGTCGGTGCGGTCGCCGCCGGGCGCGCCGCGCATCTCGTGGATCTGCCGATTGCGTCCGTCGTCGTCGGCGACCTCGAGGATCTGGAGTTTCTGGCGCGCGAAGGCCGCGCCGATATGATCGTCACCAATTCGCACGGCGCGGAAATCGCGCGGCGGCAGCAGACGGCGCTGCTGCGGGCCGGCTTCCCGATCTACGATTCGTTCGGCGCCCACACCGTTACCCGCGCCGGCTATGCCGGCACCCGTCAACTACTGTTCGAAACCGCAAACCTGCTGGCCGGGCACTACCAGGAAATTCGCCCCTACCGGTCCCGTTATTGGCAAGGAACGCCGCGCGAGGATGAAGTTACATGCTAAGAATTGCCTTTGCCTCCAGCGACCGCACCACGGTCAACCTGCATTTCGGCGGCGCCGAAAGCCTCATGATCTACGACGTCTCCCCCGGCCGAGCCGATTTGATCGGCGTTGGCGAGTTCATGAAAGCCGAAGCCGTCGGGGAAAGCGGACGCACCGGACTGACTGGAACGGTGCAGGACAAGGTGCTGCCGAAACTCGATTTCGTCGGCGAATGTTCCGCCGTCTACGCCGCGTCCATCGGCAGTTCCTCCATACGCAGACTGATGAAACTGGGCATTCAGCCCATCATCGTCGATACCGGCCACGAAATCCTCGATCTGCTGAACGAGGTCTCGCTGGCCCTGGTGCATGGCGGCCTCGCCTGGGTCGATCGCGCCAAGGCCAAGGCGCTTACGGCGCCCCAAAAGGAAACCGCGGGCGCGCCACGGCACGTGCTGCTCAGCTCGCTCGATGATTTGGAATGAAACGACCATGAAGCTCGCCGTTTCCAACCTGGCTTTGCCCGCTTACTACCATCTCGGCATGCTGCCGTTCGTCCACAGCCTGGGCGTCGAAGGGCTGGAGGTCGTTCCGGCCCACACCTGGCCCGACCTGGTCTCCTCACGCATGGTGGAAAGCTACCGCGCGGCGGCCGAGCAAGCCGGACTCTCGGTCATCGGCATGCACGGACTGTTCCGCCATCGCCCCGATCTCGGCATCTTCACCGCCGCCGACAAACGCGCCCGCAGCCTGGAACTGCTGGTTCAGCTCTCCGCGGTGACGCGCGACCTGGGCGGCCGGACGCTGGTGCTTGAATCGCGCTGGCGCAACGATATCGCGGAGCGCGAGGCCTGGCTGCAATGCCGCGACTTCCTGCACGAAGTCCTGCCGCGGATCGAAGGCCACGGCACTGTGCTGTGCTTTGCGCCGCTTGCCCCGGAAGGCGGGGATTTCTGCACGCTGGCGAGGCATTGCTACATGCTGACCAACGCCATCGACCATGATTCGTTCGGCCTGCATCTCGGTGCCGCCGCGCTGTCGGCGAATGGCGAGATGGGACACACCACATTCGCCGCGGTGCGCGGACGCCTGGAACTGATCCATCTCGATGAACCGGACCATGCCGTGCTCGGCAGCTCGGGCCGGGTCGATCACACTGACATGCGAAACCACCTGGCGGCGATCACCTACACGGGCTGGGCCTCGCTGGTGCAGACGGCGTCCGCGGAACCGGCGACAAGCCTGAAGCAGGGACTACGTTTTTTCGCCGACAGCTACATGTCGGCCGGCACCAAACGAGGCATCCGGGTATGACCGACGAAGAACGACTGAATATCATCACCGCAACGGTCGAAGCAGCGCGCCCCGCGGTGCAGGCGGATGGCGGCGACCTGGAACTGGTCGGGATCGATGGCCACCGCGTGCGCGTGCGGCTGTCCGGTGCCTGCACCACGTGCTCGATGGCGGGGCAGACCCTCGGGGGCATTCGCCGCAAGCTGATGCAGGTCCTCGACGGGCCGGTGATGGTTGTGCCGGCGTAACACCCGGCAAAACCGGCATCGCTTTCCCCGGAGACCGCGCGTAAGCTGAACTCCCGCGATCCGCGGCGGGAGTCAGGCCAATGTTGCCGCTAACCGTGTTTCTGGGAAAATTCCTCGGTCTGTCCTGCTGCCTCATGTGTGCCGTCCTGGTGGCACGGCCGCTTGCGTCGCTGCAAGCGATCAGCGCGATGATGGAGAGCCCGGGACTGATCCTGCTGACCGGCATCTGGACCACGGGCTGCGGCGCAGCGTTGGTGGTAGGCCATAATGTCTGGTCGGGGGGCGCACTGCCTGTTGCGGTGACGCTGCTGGGCTGGCTGACCTTGATCAAGGGCGTCGCGCTGATGGCGGTGCCGGGGCATCTGTTGACGAAATTCTACCACACGTTGCGGTATCCGGAATGGTTTCGCGTATATATGGCAGCCGCCCTGGCTTTCAGTGCGTGGTTGGCGGTAACGGCATTTTTGGCATGAACAAATCACCTGGAAACGGTTGCTTGCGCGCGCGGATTTGATCTAGATCAGTGTGCCGGGTCTGCCGATGCTGGAAACGCACTTATGCCAAGCTCGCCGCGTAATTCCGTCGCCAGAACGGATACCTCCCGCCAACCCGCAGCGATCGAGCGGCGGCGGAAACGCAACGTCAACGCCCCGCTTGCCCCGGCTTTGTCCCGGCAACATCGTATCGCCGCGCTGACGCGGACGATCGAAGCGCAGATTTTCCCCAGGCTCGCGCTTGCGCACCGGCACGATGACGTGCGCGAACCCGGCCTTATGCCGGTTTTTGGCGCGGCGGAACTGGAAAGCTTCCTGGCTCTGGTGCTCGCCAACGATCTGCAGGCCGCCGTCGTGCGGGTCGTGCAACTGGCTGATGCGGGGTGCAGTCTGGTGGATATCTGCCAGGTCGTGCTGGCGCGCGCGGCCTGGCGGCTGGGTGAGATGTGGGATGACGACCTGTGCAGCTTCGTCGACGTGACCGCGGCCCTGGGCACGCTGCGGCTGGTGATCCACCGGTTGCGGCAGGCCTGCGCGCCGGCACGGGTAAGCCCCGACGCGTCGCGCCGCATCCTGCTGGCCAGTTTGCCCGGCAATCTGCACAGCTTCGGGCTGCAGATGGTAAGCGAGGCTTTCCGCGAGGCGGGTTGGGAAGTCACGGTCGCAGCCGCGTGCGCCGAAGCTGATCTGATTGAGATGGTGCGGAGCGAGTGGTTCGCTGTGGCGGGTCTGTCGATCGCGCTCGACCGGGAAACCGGCACCTTGGGCCGGACGATTTTGTCCATCCGCGAGGCGTCCTGCAACCGGCCGATCGGCGTATTGGCCGGCGGACCGGCGTTCATCCGGAATCCGGGGTTGGCGCGGCTTCTCGGCGCCGACGGAACAGCGATCGACGCCAGCCAGGCAGTGTTGCTGGCCGATGATTTGCGGCTTGATGCAGGCTGCCTGAGCGGGTCGTTGGCGTCACTGTCCCGATACGAAGGTGTTACGGCATCGGTCTGACCGTTCGGTCGCTTTCATCGCGGGGCTGCGAAATCGCCTGCCGGGCGACTCTTTTCGCCATGTTTGTGTTGACATTGCCCAAATGCGATACGCTATGCTGCGTTCATTAATGGAGAGGAGCGTCCCTCGACCTGTTGCCGGTGCGATTACGGCAATTTCGAAGGAACGCGTGAATGCATTCAAACGAAGGCTTTTGGCTCCTGTTTCCCGGTCCGTGCAGCGGTCCGGCTGAACCAATCCGGCGCGGCGCAAAGCAGCGGGTATGCATCGGTATTCTTGCGGGGCTGTTGATTTTCGCTCTCCAGACCGTTCTTGCAATAGCACAAACTCCTCCGATAAGCGATCCGACCGAGGGATTTGGCCGGGTATTCGGTCTCGGCGGACATGCCTGCAAGCAATACGACGATAGCGGCAAACTTTACATCTATACCGAGGGAATTCCCTCCATCGGCGTCATGTCTTGGTTGCAACGATCAGACGGGGGAACGCGGCCGAATATTCCTATGCCGGACGAACTTGAAACCGCGCTGCCGCTGATCCCGGGATGCCTGCCGGGCAAGCATCACGCCGCGACACGAACCGGCTGAGCACGCCGTCGCGTCCGCGCGGCGTCCGTTGCGCGAAGACAAAGATGCCCGACCTGTGCCGTCCCCCGCCCGCCTGAAGGATGACAGGCCGCTTGCCCTGTCGCAGACTGGCGCCCGGGATCGAAGGAGGGAACGGAATGGGCATGCTTGACGGGAAGGTCGCCGTTGTCACCGGCGCCGGCGGCGGCATCGGCCGCGCGGCGGCCATTGCGCTGGCGGCGAACGGTGCCCGGGTCGTCGTCAATGATGTCGGCGCCAGCGTGACCGGAGAGGGCCACGACGCTGGCCCGGCCCAGCGCGTCGTGCAGGAGATCGCCCAGGCCAACGGTGTCGGCCGCGCCGTCGCCAACACCGGCAGCGTCGCGATCTGGGAGGACGCCCAGCGCATGGTGCAGGACGCGATCGACCATTTCGGCCGAATCGACATCGTGGTGAACAATGCCGGCATCCTGCGCGACCGCATGTTCCACTACATGTCGGTCGAGGAATGGGACGCCGTCATCAAGGTGCATCTGTACGGCTCGTTCTACGTCTCCCGCGCCGCGGTTGCGCATTTCCGCAAGCAGGAAAGCGGGTCGTTCATCCATATCAGCTCGACCTCCGGCCTTATCGGCGGCGTCGGCCAGGTCAATTACGGCGCCGCCAAGATGGGCATCGTCGGGCTGTCGCGGAACATCGCGATGGACATGCAGCGCTATAACGTGCGGTCGAACTGCATCGGGCCGCACGCCTTCAGCCGCATGATCGAGACGGTGCCCGGCCAGACCGAGGCACAGTTGCAGGCGCGAGCGGCGAAGACAAGGCCGGACCACATCGCGCAGTTGATCGCCTTCCTCGGCACCGACGCGGCGGCGGGTGTGTCGGGACAGATCCTGGGTGTCCGCGGCAACGAGATCTATCTCTACAACCAGCCGCGCCCGATACGCATCATGGCACGCACCGCCGGCTGGACCCCGGAGACTTTGGCGGAGCATTGGCTGCCGGCGGTGAAGAACAATTTTACTCCGCTGGAGCGGACAAGGGACGTGTATCCGTGGGACCCGGTGTGAAAGCAGCCGCGGCTGCGCGCGCCACTATGCGCATTGACTTAAGCGGCCCGGCGCAGCCTGCCACTTATGTGCCATGGCCGGACTTGGTCCCGCCATTCACGACTTTGCTTCATTCGGCACCGCAAGTCGTGGATGGCCGGACCAAGTCCGGCCGTGACACGGGGCGCTCCGCATGACCGCCACCCTCCGCGGCGCGGACATCGTCGCCCGCACCCTGGAACGCGCCGGGCTCACCGACATCTTTACACTGTCGGGCAACCACATCATGTCGCTGTTCGACGCGGCGTTGGACACGAAACTCCGCCTGATGCACGTCCGGCATGAGGCCGCGACGGTCCACATGGCGGACGCCTACGGGCGCCTGACCGGGCGCCCCGGCATAGCCTGGGTGACCGGCGGTCCAGGCCATGCCAACGCCGTCGGCGCCTTGTTCACCGCCCTCGGCCAGGAAAGCCCGATGGTGCTGATCTCCGGCCACACGGAAACCGATCAGATTGGCCGCGGCGGGTTCCAGGAACTGCGCCAGGTGGAGATGGCCGCGCCGGTGACCAAGGCCGCCTGGATGGCGACGGATACCGCGCGGCTGGGCATGGACGTGGCGAAAGCCATCCGCCTGGCGACTTCGGGGCGGCCGGGGCCGGTGCATCTCAGCCTGCCGTCGGACCTGCTGGATGCGCGCGTGGCCGCCGATACCGTGATCCGGCCGCCGGAGTCCGAATTCTCCGCGCCGGAGGTGCCGCTCGGCGACGCCGCGGCCGATGCCGTGATCGCGCTGCTGGCGACAGCGAAACGGCCGCTGGTCATCGGCGCCCCGGCGCTGGCGACAAGGCCCGGCCGCGACATGCTAAGGCGGATCGTGCACTCCCTGTCCATCCCCGCCTGCCTCAGCGAGGGGCCGCGCGGGTTCAATGATGCCAGCCTCGGCGCCTATGCCGACGTGGCAAAGCGCACCGACATGGTGCTGCTGCTCGGCAAGGCGCTGGATTTTACCCTGAAATTCGGCGGCCCCCCGTTCCCTGCCGATTGCCGCTTTATCGCTATCGACCCGGACGGCGCGATCCTGGATCGGGCGGCGCGGTCGCGCGGCCTGGCGTTCGGCTGCGTCGCCGACACCCGGGCAGCCGGCGAAACCCTGATCGCCCGAGGGCGTGGGATCGGTGATGCCGGATGGCTGGCGGAGGCGCGGTCCTGCTTCGACGACCGTCCGGCGGAGTGGGCCGGGTTGACTTCGCGGACTGCCGGGCGGCTGCATCCGGCGCAGGTATTCCATGCGCTGCAGCCGATACTGGCGCGTGATCCCGACAGCGTGCTGGTCTGCGACGGCGGCGAGTTCTCGCAATGGGGCCAAAGCATCCTGCGCAACGACCGCCGCATGATCAACGGCGTGGCGGGATCCATCGGCTCCTCGTTGCCGATGGCCGCGGGGGCCCGGGTGGTGGAGCGGTCCGCCCCGGTGGTCGCCGTGCTGGGCGACGGCACCTTCGGCTTCCATATGTCGGAGATTGAGACAGCGGTGCGCCTGGACCTGCCGTACGTCGCGATCGTCGGCAACGATTGCCGCTGGAATGCGGAGTATAACCTTCAGGTCCGCGACTACGGCCCGAACCGCACGCATGGCTGCGAGCTGAACGCGACGCGCTACGACCTGGTCGCGGCGGCGTTGGGCGGCCACGGCGAACTGGTCACCAGCGCGGAGGAACTGCCGGGCGCGATCGAGCGCTCGTTGGGCAGCGGCAGGCCGGCGGTGGTCAACGTCATGATCGAAAGTATTCCGTCGCCGGTGTTGCGGCGGTGAGAGGCCGATGACTAAGACAAACCGTCGTTTCGACAAGGACAGCTGCTGGACGGCGGTCTTCGGGTAGTGGATAGCCGCCGCCAACGGCATCCGATGTGTGTGACTTGCTGACCGGATCGTGCGATAAGGCGGCATGAGCAACACCCTCTATGACCAGGATTTCTTTGCCTGGGCCAATGAGCAGGCCCGGTTGTTGCGTGCCGGCAAACTGTCCGATGCGGACATCGAGCACATCGCCGAGGAAATCGAGAGCATGGGCAAGGCTGAAAAGCGCGAACTGCTCAGCCGCCTGTCCGTGCTGCTGCTGCATCTGCTCAAGTGGCAGTTCCAGCCGGGGCGGCGCGGGGCCAGTCGGGAGGTCACCATTCGCAATCAGCGCCGCGCCCTGGCACGCCATCTCGCGGACAACCCGAGCCTGAAGCCGAAGGTGCCGGAAGCCCTGAGCGATGCTTACGGCGATGCGCGGGGGGAGGCATATGCCGAAACCGGCCTGCCGGAAGATGCATTTCCCGCTACCTGTCCTTGGACGTTCGAGGAGCTCATGGCGGAAGATTTCTGGCCAGGGCAGGGCTAGGCAAGCAGATGGACCAAACGGACGTGCCGGGCATGCTCGCCATCCGGCGCGCGGTCGAGACTACGAGCATCGATCCGGTCCTTGCGGCGCTGAACGAAGACTGGTGAAGCGGTTGGTAAGGCGCCGGTTCGGCTATACTGTGAAAAATATCACGACAGGATGGAAGCAATGAAGCTCGGACGCCTCGGAGTTTGGTATTCCCCCGACAAGCATCCCGGCCCGGAGCCGGTGGCAGCGTTCGCCAGGACCGTCGAGCGGCTCGGCTTCGATACGCTGTGGTATCCCGAATCCCGCGGCTACGAATCCTTCACCCTCGCCGGCTACATGCTCTCCCAGACCACCACCCTGAAGATCGGCAGTTCCATCGCCTCGATCTATGCCCGCGATGCGTTCACCGCGCGGCGCGGCATGATCAGCCTGAACGATTTGTATGGCGGCCGTTTCATCCTCGGCCTCGGTGTCAGCCACGTGCCGATGGTCGAGGGGATTCGCGGCCACGTCTATGAAAAGCCGGTGCCGGCGATGCGGGCGTACCTGAATGGCATCACCAAAGGCGAAGCCGGCGCGACCGATTTCCCGATTTGCATCGCCGCACTCGGGCCGCTGATGCTGAAGCTGGCCGGGCAGTTGACGCAGGGCGCGGTGCCTTACAACACGATCCCGAAACATACCGCCGAGGCGGCGAAGATCCTCGGTCCGGACAAGTGGCTGGCGATCGAGCAGAAAGTAACGATCGAAAGCGAACCGGCGCGGGCGCGCGGCCTGGGGCGGGAGGAACTGTCCCGCTACATGGTGCTGGACAATTACCGCAACGCCTGGCTCGGGATGGGCTTCACCGAGGCCGATCTGGCGAACGGCGGGTCCGATGCGTTCATCGACCAGATTGTGCTGTGGGGCACGGCCGATCAGGTGAAAGCAGGGCTGCGGGCGCATTTCAACGCGGGTGCGACGCATGTGGCGATCCAGCCGGTGCATGCGGCTGGGGATACGGCGGCGCGCGACGCGATCCTGGCGGCGCTGGCGGATACGTAACGTCACCAGGGAATCGGCGCGCCGTCCCATGCATAAAACCCGCCATTCGCTTCCGGCCCCAGCCTGTCCATCACCGCCAGCAAGGCTTCCGCCGCCTGCGCGGGGCTGAACAGTTTCTCGGCGGGCACGCCCGACCGGAACGGCTCGCTTAGTGCCGTTTCGACCGTGCCGGGATGCAACGCCACGCAAACCCCCGATGGGCGGGTGCGCCGATGCTCGATTGCCAGCGTGCGGATCAGCATGTTCAAGGCCGCCTTCGACGCGCGGTAGGCATACCAGCCGCCGAGCCGGTTATCGCCAATGCTGCCGACGCGTGCCGACAGCGCCGCGAACAGTCCCGGACGATCGCGCGGCGTCAGCGGCAGCAGGTGCTTCGCGACCAGCGCCGGGCCCGCCGCATTGACGGCGAACAGCGTCGTCAGCGACTCAAGCGACATCGCCCGCATCGACTTTTCCGGCGCGATGCCGGACCCGTGCAACAGCCCCGACGCAACGATGATGCGGGTCACGACCCCTGTCTCGCGAAGCCGCGCCGCGGCGGCGGCCAATGCCGTCTCGTCAAGGACATCCGCCTCGATCCACTCGCCGGCGGGCCAGCCGTCCGGGCGGCGGCGAGACAGGGCGACAACCCGGTAGCCATCATCCTGCAACCGCGCGGCGATGGCCCTCCCGATTCCCCCCGACGCGCCAGCAACAACGGCCAGATCCGGCATCATGCCAGCGTAACCGCGCCGGCCAGCAACCCGAGGACGGCGCCCGCGGTCAGCAACGACCGCAGCCGCGGATACCACGCCGGCAGGCCCGCACTGCGGACGTCCCACAGCCAGTGCAGCGCCAACGCCGCGGCCAGCAGCGGCAGCCGGACCCCGCCCGGCGCCAGCAACAGCCCAAGTCCCGCCAGGCTCGGCAGCATCGCCAAAGAAACGGCGCCGGCATCCGGCTCGGGGCGGCCGACCGCCAGGCCCCAGCGCGCGCCGCCCAGAAACGACAGAATCAACGCCGCGTAGAGCGCCAGCACCGTGCCTGCCAAAACCCTGGCGCCGGGCAGCGCAAAGCCAATCACGGGAGGTGCGAAGAACGGGATCAGGCCGAGCAAGCCATAGGTCAGAACCAGCCGCGGCATCACGGCTGCCCGCGGCTCGCCGCCAGGCCAGGCGAAACCGGCCGGATTTTCAGGAAGCCGAGATACGCCCGCTCCAGCACTCGCAGCACCCCATCGTTCCGGGCCAGCAGGCCGAGCGGGCGCAGCAGCGGGATCGCGCGCCACATCGCCGCGAAGGCGGCGGCGCCGGACAGCATCTTGCCGCCCTCCCGCGCATGGAACCGCTCCAGCAGGGCGCTCCGATCGACCGGACAGACCGAGTCGCCGCCGGCGATGTCGATGAAGTTGATCGCGCCGCGCCGATCCAGCCGGCGCATCAGCGCGATTTCCCGGCTGCACAAAGGGCAGGAGGCATCATACCAAACTGTTACTGCAACCATCGCACCTACATGATGCGGTGGCGAGAATTGGCAACCCGCCGCGCGGCTACAACAGGTCCAGCGCCTGCTTGCGCTGCGGCGGCTTATGCGCCGCGTCGATCTCCGCCAGGTCGTCCTCGGTCAGTTCCAAGCCGGCTGCCGCGGCGTTCTCCCGCACATGCGCGGCATCCGCCGCCTTCGGGATCGAGATCACGATGCCGCTGCGCAGCCCCCAGGCGATCGCCACCTGTGCCGGCGTGTCGCCGCGCCGCCTGGCAATCGCCTGCAACACCGGCGAACGCAGCAACCGCCGCACATCGTGCCCCAGCGGCGAATACGCCATGATCGGGATGCCCTGGCCGGCGCACCACGGCAGCAGGTCGAACTCGATCCCCCGGCTGTCCGGATGATACAGCACCTGGTCCGTCGCGCAGGCCGCCCCCGCCGGCAACCCCGTCACTGCCTTCATGTCGGCGACATCGAAATTCGATACGCCCCAATAGCGGATTTTCCCGGCCGCCTTCAAAGCCTCGAACGCCGCCACCGTCTCCGCCACCGGATGGCTGCCGCGCCAGTGCAGCAGATACAAATCGATCCGGTCGGTTTTCAGCCGCTTCAGGCTGCGCTCGCAGGCCGCCGCAACGCCGGCGCGCGAGGCATTCTGCGGCAGAACCTTGCTGACGATGAACAGACGGTCGCGGATGCCCTCGGCGGCGCGGGCGACGACCTCCTCGGACCCGCCGGAGGCGTACATCTCCGCCGTGTCGATCAGGGTCATGCCCAAATCAGCACCCAGCCGCAGCGCGTCGGCCTCCCGCGCGGCATCGCCGCCGCGCTCGCCCATATTCCAGGTTCCCTGCCCGACGGCCGGGACCGTCTCTCCGCCCGGAAGCGTTACCGTCCGCATCAGCCCGCCAACCCCTCCGCCACCCGCATCACACGAAGGAAGTTGCCGCCCCAGAGTTTTTCAAGGGCGCCGCGGTCATAGCCGCGCCGCACCAGTTCGATTGTGATGTTCGGGCACTGCCCTGCGTCGTTCCAATCGCTGATGCCGCCGCCGCCGTCGAAATCGGACGAAATGCCGACATGGTCGATGCCGATGCGCTTCACCGCATGGTCGATATGGTCGGCGAAGTCGGACACGGTGACCTCCTCCGGCTTGGCGTTCGCTTTCAGGAAGGCGGAGACGGCGGTGATCTGGATCACCCCCTTCACGTCGCGGATCACGTCCAACTGCCAGTCCGCCATGTTGCGCGAATGATCGCACAACGCGCTGATGCAGGAATGCGTCGAGACCACCGGAGAGCGGGATTCATCCGCCGCCTGCACCATCGAATCGCGCGAGGCATGCGCGATGTCGACAAGCATGCCGGCGCGGTTCATCGCCGCGATCGCCGTCTTGCCGAGGGCCGACAGGCCGCCATGCTCATTGCCGCGGTCGCCGAGGTCGCGGCGCGGGTTGCAGGAATCCGCCAGGGCGTTGTGGCCGTTATGGGTCAGCGTCATGTAGATCGCCCCCTTCGCCCGGAACGCCGCGATCCGCGCGAGATCGGCGCCGATGGCGAAACCGTTCTCCACGCAGGGAATGATGGCGACCGCGCCGTCATGCTTGGCCGCCTCGATCTCGGCCGCCCGGGTGGCGAGGCGCACGCGGATGTCCGATTGCGTCTGCGCCATGCGGTTGATGTGGTCGAGCATGGCGAGGGCGCGGGCGTAGGCGGCATCCTCCGATATCGGCGTGCGGGCGGCCTGCGGGACGTAGGCGACGAAGCAGCCGGCGCTGAGGCCGCCGCGCAGCATTTTCGGCATATCGACTTTTCTGCTGCCGTCCTGGAACGGGTCCGGGCCGGTTGGCCAGGGAATATCGATATGAGTATCCAGCGTTACGAGTGTACGGTGGATGGAGAGTGCGTCGGGTTGCGGGGCATCGTTCATGGCGCAACGCTTACAGATAACCGCGCGGTACGGAAGAGCCGTCTGCGTCAAGGGGACGAAAATGCGGCGTGTCGCCGGTGCAATGCTGATCCTGGCCGCCACCGCGGCCGCCGCGCCGGAACCTGTCGGCAGTTGGCTGCTGGCATGCGACGGCGCGGCATGCGTGCTGCGCCACAAAGACCGGCTGTTCAGCGGCGCCGGCGTGTCGGCCGATATGGAGGTGCGGGCGGTCGGCAGGGCGCTGGTGCCGGTGGTGACGCTGCGCGGGCTGCCCGATCAAATTCTGCTGGCGTCCGCGATGGCGGCCAAGGCGGAGGCATCGGTCCAGTTCCCGGGCGCGGCGCGGGTAGACCTGACCTGCGCGATCGGGGATGGCGGCTATGTCTGCGCGCCTTCGGACGCTGCGGTCGCCGCCCTGGCTGCGGCGTTGCCGAAGGCGCGATCGGTTGCCGTGCGGGTCGCGGTGTCGGTTTCGGGCACGAATGTGCAGCCGGCGCGGGAACGGTCGCTGGATTTGGCCGGGACGCCGGAGGCGCTGGCCCGCTTGCGCGCTGCCGGTGCGCCGTCAGCCGAACCGGGCGGGTGGGTTGGCTTGCTGGACCGCGGCATGAAGGCCGCCGGGTATAAGGATGGTGCGGCGGATTTGCCGGGGTTGGTGGCGCGGTATTGGGGGCGGTAAAGGCATCCGTCAGCCGATTGGCAATCGCCTGCGGCGGATACGGTCCCGGTCTACAACGAGTATGCCTTGCTCGATCTCCACGGGATCAAGGGCCGAGAGAATATCGTTCATTCTGGTGATGACATCTTCCGCGCTCCGGTTCCCTCCGCGGAACAGGATTAAGCTCGGCTCGAGTGCGCCCGCGTCGTGCCCCCGGGCGGAGAGCCAGCGTGCCAATGCTTGCGGCAATGGCATGTCGACGATGAATTCACCGCGCCGGTTCGAGCGTCTCGTCGTCGGCCGGAAACGCCGCGTATCGCAGTGCCTCGTCAATATCGTCAGATTCGAGATAGGAGCTGGCCAAAATCCGCTCCCGCGAGTCGCCGGCAGCCAGCAACCCGAGTAGACGCGCGACCGGGAACCGAAGGCCCCTGATACAGGTCTTGCCGGTGCAGATCCCGGGATCGATCGTTATGCATGGAAATGACATGCTGGTTGGTCTGTTTCCAGATATTTGCTTCGGCCGGCGCTGAGGATTGATGGACGTCCGGCCGTCTTGCCGTGATTACTTATGCCCGCGTGCGGGCCAGCATCTCCAGCAAAATGGCGTTAACCGCCTCGGGGTTTTCATACGCCGCCCAATGGCCGGTGCCCGGTATCAACCGCACGTCCGCGTCCGGGCGAAGCGCGCGCAGGGCGGCGGCGCGTTGCGGTCCCCTCGGGTTGGCTGGCGCGTCCAGCTCGCCCCAAATTCCGTTAATCGGCGACTGCACGCGATCGATGGCGCGCAGGATGGCGCCGCTGCGCGACAGGTTCGGCGTGCGCAGGCGCGACCGCACGGTGTTCCAGTCCTGGATCGCCAGCGCCAGGTCGTCGATCTTGGCCGTGTCGGCGATCATCAGCCGGCTGAGGTTGATGCGGTGGGTCTCGCGCCGCGCCTCGCCCTTCAGGTGGCGCACCTTTTCCAGCGTCACCATGGAGCCGGGAGGGCCGACGCCGGATGACCCGATGATCGTCACCGAGCGCACCCGGCGGCCGTGCAGCGCGGCGACACAGGCGGCCATGGTGCCGCCGAAAGAGAAGCCGACGACGTCATGGCGGGTGTCAGCCCCGGCGATGCTGTCGATGCCCGCCGCCACCACCGCGGCTATGGCGTCGGCATCGTCGCCGATCGGCGGCACATCGGAGTCGCCGAGGCCGGGCAGGTCGGGCACCAGGACGCGGTATTGCGGCAGCAGGGCAGGGATGGTGCGGATCCAGTGCCGCCAGGACCCGGCACCGCCGTGGAACAGCGCAACCACGGGGGCGGTGCCGGCGGACCGATCCCACAAATGCCAGACCATGCGGCCGTCGCCGCAGGGGGTCTCGTGGCGGGTGGCCTGGTGCTGGATGCGATCCAGGATGGTGTGCGGGTCGCCGGCAGTCTGCTGGTCCATCCGGGGCGGGTCCTGTGTGGCGGGTGGATGGTGAGACTACAGACCGGGCCGGTGTAACGCCAAATTGCGGGAGCGCCGGCAGCGCGCAAACGTCGCGATTGCGTATTCATCGCGTCGCCGGTAACGTGCGGCCGAAATGGTAGGGCCGTGGCGCGCATGAACGCGATCGAACGAGTGATCTGGCGCTGCATCGCGCTCGGGGCATGCGCGGCGGTCGCGGCTTGCACCGAGTATTGGGCCAAGCCCGGCGGCACGCCGGCCGAATTCGAGGCAGCCAAAGCCAATTGCCAAACCCGGGCGTACGCCGATTTCCCCCCGGCGTTGCGTCAGGTGATGGTCAGCCCGGGCTATACGACACCGCTGCAGACCGTCTGCAACGGCGGCCCGAATGCGAGCAATTGCATCATGACGGGCGGCCAGTATAGCCCGCCGTCGTTCATGATGGTCGATCAGAACGAAGCCGGGCGGAACAGCGCCGCCAGGTCGTGCCTGTTTGCCGCGGGCTGGCAGCCTGCCAAGAACAAGGAAGACGCCGAGGCGATCAGCCGATCGGCGCCGTAATGTGTGAAGGCGGGTTGCCTGCGGGCCCGCCATGCTGACACAAAGGTTACGTCTTGTCCCCCTTTTTCGGCCGCCGCGATGCTCGATAATTAATCGAACCACGGGTGGGGGGAACTGGAAACATGGGCCATCATCGGCGGCTTCGGCTAACGGCTGCGCTCGGCATAGCGACGATGCTTGCAACCGGGGCGCGGGCGCAGACAGTCGGGCCGGATTATCCGGTGCCTCCGTCGATCGACTATAAGAACCTGTATCGCGATGTTGAACTGGCGGGGATTTACCCTGATAGCAAGACGTTTCCGGATCTCATCCCCGCCGCCGCGCCGCCCGCTGTTCTGGCCGACTACGATGCCGCCAAAGGGTCGCCCGGCTTCGACCTGGCGACATTCGTCAACCAGTATTTCTCCGGACCGACCCCGCCGGGGCCGACGGTCAACCCGGCGACCAGCGGGCAGCCTTTGCTGGACTACATCACGAGCCTTTGGCCGGTGTTGCAGCAGGATACGACGACGGTTCCGCCTTACGCGACGTTGCTGCCGCTGCCGTATCCGTATGTCGTTCCGGGCGGCCGGTTCCGGGAGTTCTATTACTGGGACAGCTATTTTGCCATGCTGGGGCTGGAGCAGGACGGGCAGCACGCGCTCGCGGTGGACATGCTGAAGGATTTTGCGTTCGAGATCGATCAATATCACCACATCCCGAACGGCAACCGCAGTTATTACCTCAGCCGTTCGCAGCCGCCGTTCTTTGCGCTGATGGTGGAGCTGATTGCGAAGGCGGACGGGGACGGGACCTTCGCCGCGTATCTGCCCGAACTTCAGGCGGAATACGACTACTGGATGCAGGGGGAGGAGCTGCTGCTGCCCGGCCATGCGGCGCGGCATCTGGTGCGCCTGCTGGACGGGACCGTGCTGAACCGTTACTGGGATGAACGCAAGGCGCCGCGCGACGAATCGTATCTGGAGGATGTGCAGACCGCGCAGCAGACCTCCCGCCCGGCGGGGGAGGTTTACCGTGATCTGCGCGCGGCGGCTGAGTCGGGGTGGGATTTCAGTTCCCGCTGGCTCGGCGACGGAACAAATTTGAGCACGATCCGCACACTGTCTTTGCTGCCAGCAGATCTCAATAGTTTGCTGGTGAAGCTGGAGGAGACGCTGGCGAAGGCGTATCAGTGCGCCGGCGATTCGACCCGTGCGGCGGAGTATAAGCAGCGGGCGGCGACCCGGACCGAGGCGATCCGCCGGCTGCTGTGGGATGCGCAGGACGGGGTTTTCACCGATTTCCTCTGGACCGAGGGCCATACGACGGGAACGGTTACCGCGGCGACGCTGTATCCGCTGTTCCTGAAGGTGGCGACCCCGGAACAAGCTCAAACGGTTTCCGCCGTCGTAACCAACGAACTGCTGCAGCCGGGCGGGCTGGCGACATCGCTGGTAAACAGCGGCCAGCAATGGGACAACCCGAACGGTTGGGCACCGCTGCAATGGATCGGCGTCGTCGGCCTGCGCAACTACGGCTACGGCGCGCTGGCGCAAGAGGTCGCCTCGCGCTGGGTGAACGCGAATATTTACGTCTACGAACTGGAAGGCAAGCTGGTCGAGAAGTACGACGTTTCGACCCCCGACGGCACCCCGGGCGGCGGCGGCGAGTACGCGACCCAGATCGGCTTTGGCTGGACCAACGGGGTGCTGCTGGCCCTGGGATCGCTGTATCCCGACCTGAGGACGGCGGCCGAGAATGCGACGGCGGACGCGAAGACGGCCTCGGCGCAATGATTGATGGCCCCCGGCCCGCGTGGTAGGGCCGGACTCCCTACTTGGGAGGATGCACGATGACTGCGATTAGCCGCTGGCCGGTGCCGGCGTTGCAAGACCTGCCGGACGATATCCGCGCCCGCATCCTGGCGGTGCAGGAAAAGGCCGGCTTCGTTCCGAATGTGTTCCTGGTGCTGGCGCACCGGCCGGATGAGTTCCGCGCGTTCTTCGCCTATCATGACGCGCTGATGGACAAGCGCGGCGGGCTGACCCTGGCCGAGCGCGAGATGATCGTGGTGGCGACATCCAACGCCAATCAGTGCCAGTATTGCGTGATCGCGCATGGCGCGGTGCTGCGGATTCGGGCGAAAAATCCGCTGGTGGCGGATCAGGTGGCGGTGAATTACCGCAAGGCGGATATTACGCCGAAGCAAAAGGCGATGCTGGACTTTGCGATGCAGGTCGCGGCGGGGGGTTATGCTGTCGGCGATGCGGAGATCGAGGCGCTGACCGGGCACGGCTTCTCGGAGGAGGAGGTCTGGGACATCGCCGCCATTGCCGCGTTCTTCGGGATGTCGAATCGAATGGCGAATGTCACCGGGATGCGCCCGAACGATGAGTTCTATGCGCTCGGGCGGGGGTGAGCCGGCGGAAGGTTTCGTCCATGGCTGCCTGGCGTTTTGCCGGCGAGGCAGACAGGATCGACCTATGGACAGACGTTGCATATACGCATAAAGAGCGACGATGTTCATCGGGATAGGCACGAAAATGGGACGGATCGTTGTTTTGCTCGCTCGGCCAACGCATCGCGCCGGCTGGCGATGCCAATGATGCGCCGCCTCGGATCGGTTGTTGCCATTCTGTTGTGGGCAGCGGCAATGAGTACGACCGCGATGGCCGCGCAGGATGCGGAGGTCCCCGACTGGCTGATCGGCGATTGGTCGAGCGCGCGGGGATGTCCGGACCCGGGTCATGCGTTCCGGATTGCCAAACATCATGTTACAAAGCTGGTTTTCGGCGGAAGATACCCGATTGTCGGCATAGTCAACAACGGCATTGAGGCTGCGATCAAATGGAGTACTGTACCTGGTGAATTCACGGAGTACACCTTCCGCTTCTCATCCGAACGGGTTGTGACCGTAATAAAGCGCCACGGCGTGAGCCGCGGCAACTACAATGTCGGCGGACAAAACCCGGGGCAACAATGGACAACATTCGACGATAACGATCCGGATGATATGTATAAATGCCAGTAAGGACTGCTCTGATTCGGCTACGACTGGCGTGCGCGCGGCAACCGCAAGGCGCCCGGCCAGGGTGGTATCGGCCGCGCGCCGCCGCGCACGCCGGTCTCACTCGCCGATGATCTTCACCAGCACGCGCTTGGGGCGGCGGCCGTCGAACTCGCCGTAGAACACCTGCTCCCACGGGCCGAAGTCGAGCCGCCCGGCGGTGATGGCGATAACGACCTCCCGCCCCATGATCTGGCGCTTCATGTGTGCGTCGGCGTTATCCTCGCCGGTGCGGTTGTGGTGGTAGGTTTGCGGCGATGCGTCGAACGGGGCGAGCTTTTCCAGCCACCGCTTGTAGTCCTCGTGCAGGCCGGATTCGTTGTCGTTGATGAAGACCGAGGCGGTGATGTGCATGGCGTTGCAGAGCAGCAGGCCCTCCTGCACGCCGCTTCTGGCCAGGCAGTCGATCAGGCGGGGGGTGATGTTGACGAAGCCCATGCGGGCCGGGACGTTGAAGGTGAGGTGTTCGGTGAAGGATTTCATCGATCGTGTCCTTGGTTCAGGCGGGGCGCCAGACGATCTGCATCGTTTCGCGGAAAGCAAAGCGCAGCAGGTGGCGGGCGACGACGTCCTGAAGTTGCAGCAGTTGCGTGTCGTCGGGGGAGTCCAGCGACAGCGTCAGGCGGTTGTCTGCTGTGCTGAGGCGGCAGTCGCCGATGCTGAACGCGATGTGTCCCGAGGTGTCGTCCAGCGTCACCGGCAGCTTGTGCTGGAAGTGCTTGCAGAGTTGGGCCATATACCGACCGGCCAGCGGCGTGGCGATCTCGGCGGTGCTCTGGTTCATTGGGTGCGCTCCACGGTCTGGGCCGCCGCGTCGATGGCGGCGGCGATGGTTTGTGCCGCTGCGGCATCGAGCGGGCCGCCGCGCAGGCGAAGCCGCAGGGCCAGCTTGAGGTTTTCCATGGCGCGCAGCACGGGGGCGGGCACGCCGTCGGGGGAGCCTCCGGCGGCGCCGCCGATACGCGCAAGTAACGCATCGACGGAGGCGCGGTTGGCGGTCAGGAAGGCGTCGCCCTGATCCGTGATGCGGTAGCGCTTGCGGCCGGCAACGGCGGTCTCGGCGGCGGCATAGCCCATGTCCTCGAGCCACGACAGCGTCGGGTAGATGACGCCGGGGCTGGGGCTGTAGCTGCCGCTCATGCGCTCCTCGATGGCTTTCATGAGTTCGTAGCCGTGGCGGGGTTGCTCGGCGATCATGGCGAGGGTGAGGAGGCGGAGTTCACCGTAATCGAAAAGGCGGCTGCCGCGGCGTCCGCCGGAGCGATGGCCGTGATGCCGGCCGGGGTGGTGGTCCGCGGTGTCTTCGGGGCAGGCGAAGCGGCGGTGGGGGGAGTGGGTGTGTTTGTGTCTCATGGGGAGCGATATAGCTCGAGATATATCGAGAGTCAAGATATATCTTATCCCTGATCGTGGGCGATGCGAAAGATCACTCCAGTTGCCGTTGCGGCAGGGGCGGCGCCGGGTAGCGTCCGATTTTTGCGTTCCAATAGGCCCAGGAGCGCGGCCTGATGATGCCGGGGGGAGCAGCGTCGAGCGTCTCCCGGATATCGGCATCCGTGACAGCGGCGTGATCGCGGAGCGCCTGCATGTCGTCATGTGTCGCGAATTCCAGCGCGTGGGCCACGAACCGGATCGGATTGGCCAGCGCCTCCGCCGGTTCTTCGAACCAAATCAGGCGCCGGGCCAGCGCCTCGGTTTCGGGGGTTAGCGGGATCGGCTTCATCGGGCGGGGAGTTTCGGCAAGCGTGCCAGATCGACGGCGCGGGACGCCGCGACGAGCCGATCATTGACAGCCCGGGGGGGGGGAGTGGCGACGTTGCCGTCGTCGAAGTGGGCGAGGACCTTCAAGTGGCGAGCGGGTTGATGCCGCGCCTTAGGTCGCTCCCGCGACGGCAAGTGGTGCGGCCGTCGGTCAGGTTGGCGAGGATGCGGAGCTGGCTTCGATAGCCCCGGCTTCGGCTTCGAGGTCGTTTGCAACCTCGTCAAGCAAGTTTGCGGAACGCGGATCCTCGCCGGTGCGGGCGATCTCCCGCACCATGGCCGCTCGGTCTCTCAAGTTGCCGGCCAGGTTGCTGGCGCTGGCCATCTCTCGCGCCTCGGCCGCTCTGTCGCCAAAGCGGTTCACAGGGGGAAGACCCGCGCGGTCCCTAACCCTCCCGGCCGCGTCAGTGCTGTGATCGCCAACGAGGTTCGCGAGCGGCGGCGCGCTTCGAGCATGCATCGCAGCCGCCAAGAGGCCGAGCGCCAACACGCCGAATGGCACGCCAAAAAAGAGCAACGCCGTTGATGTATCCATCACAGGAGCCTGTTCAAACCCAGCGGGCAAGTAAATGTAGCATGACGGCACAAAACAACAAAGCTGCGGAGGCCGAGCGGTACGGCGCGGCGAGCGTCGGATCGGCTGGCGGAAGATGCCCCCGACACCGAGCGCCATAGAGGTGCGGTCCAAGGGGAGTTGACGCCTCGGGGTTCGGACCCGGCGGGGGGCGCTTCCGGGCGGGGTCTGGCGGCTTAGGGAGGGCTTCCCTGTGCACGATACCGGCCGGCCGCTTCTTTGTTGCGCATCTGCCCCGGGAGGTGTGGTAATATGTCTACCAGCGACACCCGGGCTGGGGTCTTGAGCCGCTGCCAGCGGATCGCCGTAGACCAGCTGAGACGGGAAAGGAGGGATGCGAGCATGTCTGACCGTCATGAATACCGGCTGAAGATCGACGTGGTCAGCGTCGCTTCCTTGCCGATGTCCAGGCTCGCCGAATACATGTCCGAATTGGCACGGTTGCTCGGTGAGCAGGAGCACGTGCATTTTTCGCATATCGAGCCGGGCAGCGCGGTGCTGGTATCCAGTGTCGAAGACCCCGCCGTCCTGAAAGTCGGGGAGAGGTTGCAGGCCGTCCGCGACGGGTGCGGGGCGCGTGATGCTACGCAGGCCTATAAGGCGCTCGATGCGCTGCTGGCGAAGGACGATGCTGTCGGCACCCTGTTCGGCGAGGGCGGCGCGGAGGTTATCGCCTTCCCGGGCCGCTCGGGGCCGAAGCCGCTGCGTTACGGTCCGTTCCGCGAGGAAGGTTCGCTCGATGGCGTCGTGATTCGCGTCGGCGGACGCGATGACACGATTCCCGTGCTGCTCAAGGACGCTGAGGGGGCGGAATACCCCTGCCAGACGAACCTGGAACTGTCGAAGAAGCTGGCTCAGCTCTATCGGGGGCCGCCGGTGCGGGTTTACGGCAGCGGCAAGTGGGTTCGTGAAGAAAACGGCGCCTGGATGCTTCAGCAGTTCGATATCACCAGCTTTGACGTGCTTGACGATACCTCGCTGACGGAGGTCGTCGCCAAGCTGCGCGCGGTGGAAGGGGCGGAGTGGAACTCGGACGCATCGCTGGGGGATATGCTCGGCCTGCGGCGAGAGGACGGGCCGGCGCACTGAATGTCTGTCGTCTTCGACTCGTCCTTTCTCATTGCGCTGCTTGATCCGGCGGTAAACGGCGCGGGTCCGGTGGATGCGAGGATCGATTTACTCGTGCGCTCGCTGGACAAGGCGCGAACGAAAATCATCGTCCCGACGCCGGCCTTGAGCGAAGTGCTGATTGGTGCCGGCGATACCGCACCTTGATATCTCGACATCATTGCTCGTTCCGCTCGGTTCAAGATTGCTCCTTTCGGCACCCGCGCCGCGGTCGAAGCCGCGGCGGCGCAGAGGGATGCCCTGCGTGCGGGAGACAAGCGGGAGGGATCGGCTTCATCGTGGACCAAGGTAAAGTTTGACCGGCAGATTGTTGCCATCGCAAAAGTGGAGGGCGCGGACGTCATCTATTCGAATGACGACGACATAAGGAGATTCGCGGACCGGGATGCGGTTGAGGTAAGAAGTGCCGATGACCTTGCGCATCCTCCCGATGAGTAACCGGCGCGGACTTTCACCAGAAACTATGCGGCGCCGGGTAGCGCCCATTTTCGCGTTCTGATAAGCCCATGGCCACGGTCCGATAATGCCGGGAGACTGGCGTCGGACGCGCCACGGACACGTTTTATCGTCCCATATCCGGTGCGATCAACCGGTCGGTGGTTGACATAGTATTAAAATGCCAATTCTAATTTGGCCTTGCTGATATACCGCTCCATCTCCTTGATATCTGCATCGATTGGAGCTATCCCATCGATACGATGGAGAGTGGCATCGAACCTCGAATACCATTCCTTCAAGGTGGCGAGGACGGCAGGGCGGTTACCGATTATTGGCCGAATCTCGAGGAGGCCCTTCCGGACTTTGTCGTCCGCCATCTTGGCGCATGCGGCTTTGTCCTTGTCTACGTCTGACCGCCTTTCATCGCCTGGATGAGATGCTTCTAGGAAGGCTTTCAACGCGATCTCCGATTCGAGACGGGAATGGCAAAGCGCTAAGTTCGTTGAGGCAACTTCTTGTGTCGCATCGAGAATGCGTGCTATCTGGTCCAATGTCTGTCCCTGCACTTCGCCAGAGTGTATCCCAAACGCAATCGTTAAAGCTACAAGTATAGTTTTCATTGCGCGCTCCCCGAGGTGTTGCACATGTTGGTCATGATCGCACCGAAGGACTCACATTAGCGTATCATATCTATCTTGGAAAGGCACCCGTTTTGGTTCGGTTCAAATCGCGTCGGCTGCCGATCAGCAGGGCTATGTGTCCCTCCCGGGGCGCTGCCGGAGGGTGCCAATCACACCGTAAACTGCTCCGCAATAATCCGCTCCGACAACCCCCGGTCCGGATCAAACAGCACCGTCACACTCACCCCCCGGTCCTCACTCACCGCCACCGAAACTACATTCCGCACTTCCGTAAAATCCGCCACCGCCGCCACCGGGCGCTTATCCGCCTCCAGCACCTCGAACAGCACATCCGCGCTGCTCGGCAACAGCGCCCCCCGCCACCGCCGCGGCCGGAACGAGCTGATCGGCGTCAGCGGCAACAAATTCGCCGACAGCGGCACAATCGGCCCATGCGCCGAAAGATTATACGCCGTCGAGCCAGCAGGCGTGGAGATCAGAACCCCGTCGCAAGACAACTCCTCCAGCCGCACCCGCCCATCCACCAGAATCCGGATCTTCGCCGCTTGCCGCAGTTGCCGCAGCAGACTGACCTCATTGAACGCCAGCGCCTCCTCAACCGAGCCGGTCGCCGTGATCGCATGCATCCGCAACGGATGCAGTTCCGCCGCCTGCGACTGCGACAGGCGATCCAGCAGCCCGTCCTCATGGTAATTGTTCATCAAAAAGCCGACCGAGCCGCGGTTCATGCCGTAGACCGGCATGCCGTGCTGGAGCACGATGGAATGGATCGTCTCCAGCATGAACCCGTCGCCGCCCAGCGCCACCACCACCGCCGCCTTCTCCGGCGGGCACTGCCCATACCGAGCCGCCAGCGCCTCCCGGGCCTCCTGCGCAATCGAAGCGGGCGAAGCTACGAACGCAACTTCCCCGGCGGCGAACCCCCGCTCCTCCCCGGCGAGGGACAGCAGGTCGCTCAAAGCCGCTTCCTGTGGTCCAGCACGGGCATGTCGCGGCGCACCTTCGCGGTCAGTTCCCGATCGATCCGAGCCGTCACCCAGCCGACACCGTCCGACGCCCGCGCAACCACGTGCCCCCATGGGTTCACCACCATGGAATGGCCATAGGTGAACCGAGGCTCGCCCTTGCCCTCCAGATGCCGACCCCAGGTGGCGGGGGCGGCGAACCAGCACTGAGTCTCGATCGCCCGGCCGCGGATCAGCGCCTCCCAATGGTCGCGCCCGGTCGCCAGGGTAAAGGCGCTGGGCAGGAAGATCAGCTCCGCCCCGGCTTCGCGCAGCTTCCAGAACAGGTCGGGGAAGCGCACATCGTAGCAGATGGCGCAGCCGACGCGCACGCCGCCGGCGTCATAGCAGACGATCTCGTCCCCCGCGCCGTAGCTCGCACTTTCGCGGTAGCCGACGCCGTCCGGCCCGACGATGTCGAACAGGTGCATCTTGCGGTAGCGCGCCAGTTCCACCCCGTCCGGGTCTAACACCACGGTGGTGTTGAACAGTTTCTCGGGTCCCTGCTCGATGATCGAGCCGCCATGCACGTACACCCGCGCCTCACGGGCGGTCCGGCGGAGGAATTCATACGCCTCGCCGCCCGGCTCGTTCGATCCGCGCGGCGGCAGCACTTCCGCGTTCTCCGCCCGCGTTCCCCGGTCGCCGCCGAGCGAATCCCAAACCTCCGGCAGGCTGACGATATCGGGACGATCCTGCTCGACCGCATCGCGGATCAACGCCCGCGCCTGAGCAATGTTGTCCGCCTTGTTCGCGCCGGGGTTCATCTGCAGCACGCTGACGCGCATCGTCGGCCTCCGGGTGAAATCCCGGGCAGGGAAGCGTATCCGCCGCGGCGATGCAACAGGGATGGCAGAGGCCGCGCATCGCCCATATCCTGCGCCGCGAGATGGAGGCTGATCGATGCGGCGGATAAAAGTCTGGGACCTGCCGGTGCGTCTGTTCCACTGGGCGATCGTGGTGCTGATCGCCGCGGCCTGGACGACGCAGGAACTCAACAAGATGGAGTGGCACATGCGCATCGGCTACGCCATCCTGGCGCTGCTGCTGTTCCGCATCGTGTGGGGAATCGTCGGCAGCGACACCGCCCGCTTCGTGCGGTTCCTGAAAAGCCCGGCCGCCGCCCTCCGCCACCTCTCCCACCTCCGCCGCCGCGAACCCGACCTGGAGATCGGCCACAACGCCGCGGGCGGATGGATGGTGCTGCTGATGCTGGTGCTGCTCGGGGTGCAGGCCGGGACCGGGCTGTTCTCCAACGACGACAGCGACAGCGACGGGCCGCTGATGCACCTGATTGGCAAGGACCAGAGCGACTTCATCAGCAAGATCCATTCGTTGAACTTCAACCTGATCCTGGCGGTCATCGTCCTGCACGTGGTGGCGATCACCGCCTACGCGGTGCTGAAGCGGCAGAACCTGGTGCGGCCGATGCTGACCGGCATGAAGGAGATGCCGGGCGACACCGCCGCGCCCCGCCTGGTCAGCCCGGTCTGGGCGGCGGTGACTCTGGCGGCGGCGGGGGGTGCTGTGGCGTGGCTGGTGAACCGGTAGGCCGGCTTGCTATGACAGAACGCGAACCTTCGATGGAGGCCGAGGCCAACGCTCCTTCGAACCGGCAGCAGCGCAATCTCTACGACTGCGTCCGCGCCCGCTTAGCCCCGCTCGGCGGCGTCGACCCGGACTTGCCAAAACGCGAACCCGGCGTGATCACGCCCCGGTAGCTGCCGTCTCCGCCAGATACCCCGCCAACCGTTCAAGCGTCTGCTTGCCGCCGTCCACCGCGCTGTATTTCCGTGCGAACTGGTCGCGAAAGAATGGCGTCGCGAAGACGATGCGGAAGGTCACGCTGGTCTGGCTGCCATCTGGTTCCAGCACCAGGGCGGACTCGAAGTCGGATGCACCGTGCCCCTCCTTGCCGCCGCCGTTGGTGTAGACAATACGTTCGTATTCAACCACTTCGGTGAAGACGCTGTGGTTGTGGAACGACGTCAGGCCGTAGACGTTCATCCGATAGATCCACTCGCCACCCGGCCGCAGATCGATCTTCTGGACCGTCGCGGTGCAACCGCGCGGACCCCACCAGTGCGCCAGGGCCTGAGGTTCCGTCATCGCCCGCCAGACGCGCTCCGGCGAGGCATCCAGCACGCGTGATACGGTGATATCCCGGCCTTTTTCGTCACTCATCAATGCGTCCTGTCCTGCAACATCCACAAACTTCGATGCCGCTCCGGCGGCCGGTTGTCAAACCAGCCACTGCAATCCCACCAATCGCTCGAACTCCGCCACCGACAGCGTCTCCGCCCGCCGCTCCCCGGCGATGCCCGCCCGCGCCAGCAGCGCCTCCCCGCCCAGCCCGCGCAGCGACCCGCGCAGCATCTTCCGCCGCTGTCCGAACGCCGCCGCGGTCAGCGCTTCCATGCGCCGGAACACCGCCGGGTCCGGCTGCTGCGCGTGCGGCGTCAGGCTGACCACGGCGGACCACACCTTCGGCGGCGGCGTGAACGCCGCGGGCGGCAGGCGCAGGACAATCCGCGCGTCGCACACCCATTGCGCCAGCACCGACAGCCGCCCGTAGGCGGCGGTATCCGCCTCCGCGCAGATGCGCTCGGCCACCTCCTGCTGGAACATCAGGGTCAGCCGCTCAAACGCCGCCGCCTGGCGCAGCCAGCCGACAAGCAGCGGGGAGGCGACGTTATACGGCAGGTTGGCGATAACCTGCCGCGGCGCCGGCACCAGGTCCGCATAGTCCACCGCCAGCGCATCACCCTCGACCACGCGAAGCCGTGGCGCCGCCAGCGCCGCCAGCTCGGTCACCGCGCCGATGGCCCGGCGGTCCAGTTCGATCGCGGTCACGCTCGCCGCGGCCGAGGCCAGCAGCGACCGCGTCAGTCCGCCCGGCCCGGGCCCGACCTCGATCACATGGCGCCCGTCCAGCTCGCCCGCCTCGCGGACGATGCGATCGGTCAGGTTGCCGTCGAGCAGGAAGTGCTGGCCGAGCGAGTGCCGCGCCGCCAGCCCGTGGCGCGCGATGACCTCCCGCAGCGGCGGCAGTTCGGTCAATCGCCGGCTCAGACCCCGCCGTTGCGCAGGTCGATGGTCGCCCTGCGGTGCAGGTCGCGCATCACTTGCCGCGACAGGTTCTCCACCCGCTCGGTCACCAGCCGGTGCTGGATGTCCTGCGCGGTTATTTCTCCGACGTTCTTCTGCTCCCGCGAGCAGACCGTGATCACCGCAATGCCGTCCCGCGAGATCAGCGGTTCGGTCGGCTTGCCGATGGGGATTGTCGCCAGCAGCGTTCGGAACGCCGGCGGATTGACCCCCTCCACCCGGATTTCACCCGGATCTATCGGCCGGTTCGGTGCGTTGTTGGCCTTCGCCACCGCCTCCATCTGCTCGCAGCCATTCACCGAGCCGATAACCGACTTCGCCTTCGCCAGGGCCTGGCGCTGCTGCTCCGTCGGGTTCTGGGGATCGGCCAGGGGCGTGGTGAACGGGAAGAATGCCTGCCGCATCGTTGCCACCGTCGCCATGTCGTGGCCGATTTCCCGCTTGGCCTGCAGGTTGACGATCGAAATGCCCCCCGGCACCCGCACCGCGTTGCTGACCGCGCCCACCGGCATCTCCGCCACCAGGCGCGCAACGGCCGGATCAAGCTGGTTGGTCTGCTCCCAGCCGAGTTCGCCGCCCTCCAGCGCTGTCTGCGTCTGGCTGAACTGTGCGGCGACCATGGCAAACGGCGCGCCGGCGCGCAGTTCGCTGATCACCGTTTCGGCGAAACGCTGGGCGTCGGCGGTGTTGTTCGGATCGTCTACCGGTATGAAGATTTCTCCCAGCCGGTATTCCACCTGGCCGGTCTGGCTGGCGGCCAGCCTCTGCTGCTCGGCCACCTCGGCTTCGGTGATGCTCATCCTTTCGCCGACGATCCCCTTCAGCATCTCCGTCCAGGCGAGCTGGGCGCGGATCTGGTCGATCAGGGTGCGGTTGCTGACGCCGTCCGACGCCAGCTTGGCCCGCAGGGCGCCGGCCGGCATGTTGTTGCGGGTTTCGATGTCCTTGATCGCAGCGGCGATCTGCGCGTCCTGGATGACGATCTTGCGGCGCTGCGCCTCCTGCACGCGCAGCCGTTCGTCGATCAATTGCCGCAGGATCTGCGGCTTCAGGTGGTCGATGACCTCCTGCGACATCGGCAGGCCGGTGGAGATCGCGAACAGCCTGGCCCGGTTGCCGATGTCGGCATCGCTGATGACGTCGCCATTGACCACGGCGGCGATCCGGCTGGTATCCGGCAATGGCCTGTCCGCCACCGGCTTGGCATAAACCGCCGGTGTAGCACCAAGGCACGCGTGAATGCCCCCGATCGGGGCGGCCAGCAGAAGCGCGAATAGTCCTGTGCGTATCCGGTCGCGGTGCAGGTTCGGCATGCAAGGCACTCCTGTATTCAAAGGGCGCGATAGCCGAATTGGCCGATCGTCTTGAAGGTTACAAGGAACAGGACAGCGGTTGAGCCGTTGTCGCCGTTGATGCTGACATAGCGGCGAAACGCCCTAAGATCAAAGATGAAGCATTCATTTTCGTAAATTGCGTCGGCGCCGACCATGACCATCTGGTTGGTCGCGAGGTCGCGGCGGGCGTATCCGCTGAACCGGTATGGTCCCCAGAACGTGGTCAGCCCGACGGTGGCCTCATTGCGCGGGAAGTAGTACGGATTCCCGGCCGGCGGCGGCGGCGCCTGATCATAAAACGTATACGGATTGAAAGTGGTGTAGATATAGCCGGCGGAAACCCGGAACCGCGACGGGCCGGCCGAAGCCACCGCATCGGCGTAGCGTGTCGCCAGGTCGGTTTTGTTCAGCCGGGTATGGTAGGTCAGATCAAGCCATTGTGAAGGTGTAAAAGTTGCCCTCGCAACGATGTCGGAGACCGTATCATGCAGTCCGGATGTCTCCGGAAACAGGTTATCCTGCGTGGTGCGGTAGGACTGCCCGATGAGTCCGTCAAATGTCGTGCCGCCGAGATACCACGCCCCGTGCATGCCGACGTTGGCGCGCACGCCGCCGTCCAGCCGGTCGATCCCGGTAAAGCGGTTGAAGCCGAACAGGTTGGCGTCGGTGAACTGGAAATCCAGGCTGTCCTCGTTCGGATACAGCCTTGTCTGGCTGTCGCCGGCCTGCGGCGCCACCACCACCTGGCCGATCGGCTCCAGCAGTTGCGTGCCCCAGGCGCCGCCATCACGGGCGAACGGCCAGCGGACGTCCACCGCCATCTGCGGCAGCGCACGGCCGGAGTTGATCGCGTTTTTTGTCGCGAAGTTCGGCGTCTCATTGAACTGCGAGGCGTCATAGGCCGCAGCATCGCCATGCAGGGTGACCTTCCACTGATCCCCGAGCAAGCCGATGAACGGCCGCTCGTAATCCATGGTCAGCGAGGCGCGGCGGGTATTCGTCCCGGTGGTCCGCAGCACGTTGAAGTTTTGGGTCGTCAACGAAAACCGCCCGCCCCACGCGTCCGGCCGGCCGAAGTAATCGTATTCATATCTCGGTAGCACCGTCGGCAAGGCGGTGCTGTTGATCGCCGAATTGAGCGCCTGGTAGAACCGCGAATCGAGGCGGGCGTAGGAGCCTTCGCCGAACCCTTCCAGGTAGATCTGGCTGGACAGGATGTTCGGATCGCCCGACAGCCCGGTGGTCAGGTGAAAGTCGCGGACGTAATCGCTGGATGACGCGCGATTGACGTTGAAGCCCCAGCGCCATGTGTCGTCGTAAACGAACTGCCCGCGTGAGGCGAAGGTGCCCTGCAACGAATTGTCGACATAGCCGCCGGAGGTGTTCACCAGGAAGGTGCCGTCGTTGAACCGGCGGCGATACTCGATATCGAGCTGGGGACCGGCCCGCGAGGTGATCATCGGCAGGAACGTTGCATCCGACTGATCGTCGATCACCTGGTACCAGGGCTGGCCGTAAAAGCCGCCGATGCTGGACGACGATCCCATGACCGGCGGCAGCAGGCCCGATGCCCGCTTAACCGACGGATCGGCGTTGAAGAAAAACGGGAAATACGCAATCGGGAACCCGTAGATCTCGAGTTCGGCGTCATGGTACTCGATCTTCTTGTGCTCCAGGTCCTGCACCGCCGAAGCGGCGCGGATCTGCCACAGCGGCGGGTGGGTCGGGTCCTTCGCGCACGGATTGCATGTGGTGTAGACGACCTTGGTCATCTCGTTGATCTGCCCGCCGGTCCGCTGCGCTCCGTTGGCCGCCATACGGCCGTTCTGCTGCAATAACGCGCGCACATCCTTCAGGATGCCGTCGTTCATGTTGTTTTGCATTTCCGCGTAGTCGGCGAACATGACTTCGCCGTCGGGTTCCAGCAGCACCACATTGCCGGTGGCGGCGGCAACCCCGGTATTGCGGTCGAAGACGATCTTGTCCGCGCGCATCACGTGGCCGTTCTGCCAGGCCTCGACATGCCCGGTCGCGGTGACCAGCGACTTGTCCTTGTCGTATTCCACCGAGTCGGCGGAGAACGTCACCGGCTCATCGGTGCGGATCTTCTCCCCGGCCCGCGGCGCGGTCAGGCTGCCGAACTGGGCAAAGGCCGGGGTCGCGCCGAGGCATATCAGGACCAGCGCTACCGGAAGCCGGAGGCAACCCTGTCGGGCACGGTTCAATCGATCCATCGTCAGCCGTCTTCCGTGTGCAGCAACAGGGCGACCGCGAGCATAAGCCCTGACGCCGCCGGTGCCCAGGCTGCAAGCGCAACGGGCAGGGCGCCGGACTGGCCGATTTCCTCGGCGATCTTGGATACCACGAACAGCACGAACCCCGCCGCGACGCCGCTGCCGATCATTTTCGCCACCCCGCCGCGGCGCGCAGGCCGCATGGAGAAGCCGGCGGAAACCAGGCACATCGTTGCGGACAGCAGCGGCAATGCCAGCAGCGCCTGGAAATGCAGCCGGTGGCGAATCGACGAAAATCCGGAGCGGTCGAGCAGGGCGATGAAACTCGGCAGCGCCCAGACCGACAGCGTATCCGGGGAGGCGAAGCTTTCCTGCACGCGGGCAACCGTCAGATCCGTCGGCAGGCTCATTTCTCCCGGCGGTCCCGGCAACTGATCGGCTTTCATGGTGCGGGCGTTGTCGAGAATCCAGTTGCCCTTGCCCAGCGTCGCGCGAGTCGCCTCGACCCGGTCGAGCAGTTTGTCGGCGCCATCCAGGCGGAACACGCTCACCTGCGTTGCGGTCAACTGCTTGCCGCGGAGTTCGACCTGGTTGGCGTGGATGATCGCCACGCCCTGCGGGGTCAGAACACGGTCGGACTGGCGCAGCCAAAGTTGGCCGCCGTTCAGCGCCAGCGGTCCGCCGCCGCTGCGCAGATAGGTGTTTTCCATCGCCTCCGCGCGGGCCAGCATCACCGACGACACCGGACTGATCAATGCGGTGGCGATTATCCCGAACAGCGCGGCGCACAGCGTCGGGCCGGTCAGGAATTCCCAGGCCGAGACGCCGGAGGCGCGGGCGACGATCAGCTCGGAGGAGCGCGTCAGGCGCCAGAAGCACAGTATGCCGCCCAGCAGCACCGCGAACGGCATAATCTGCATCGAGACATAGGGCAGCCGCAGCGCGGCGATCTGGCTGACCAGGCCGAAGCTGACCTCCGGATGGCTGGCCGAGCGGCGCAGCAACTCGATGAAATCAAACATCGCGACCAGCCCGGACAGCGCCAGCAGCATGCCGAGGACCGACGCCGCGAACTGGCGGACGATGTAGAGCGACAGGGTGATGGCGGCGGTCATCCGGTCAGGCTTCGGCGGTCCGGGATTGGAACAGGCCGAAGTCCGGGGCGAGCAGCAGCCAGCCGGCCACCACGCCGGGCACGATCGCGTGCAGCCACATCAGGAAGATCAAGCTGTTGTCCCTCGCCGCCAAGGTGCCGAACGCGAGTCCCAAAGCCAGCAGAGCGACCATGATGCCGATGGTCACCAGGGGTCGCACGATGCCGCCGTGCCGGCGAAAGATGCCGCCGAGTGCCGAGGCCAGCCCGACCATGGCGTAGGACAGCGTCGTCAGCGGCGCTGACAGGCGCTTATGGCCCTCGGCGAGCCATTTCGGACGATCGCGCTCGAACCAGGGATGCGGGTCGAGCAGGGCGGACAGCGGGACCTCCGACATGTCGGCCGGCCGATCGGTTTCGTCCTTGGTGGCGTCGGCCAGGTCGATTTCGTTCTGGCTGAAAGTCAGAACATTCAGCCGTCCGGTCTGGTGGTCGATCTCCTCCCGGCTGCCATCGAGCAGCAGCACGCGCGGCCCGGTCGGGCCGTCGACCAGCCGTCCGCGCTCGGCCAGGATCGTGGCGTGTGCGGTGGGGTCGCGCGCGTCATCGACCAGGATGCCGTGCAATGTCCCGTCCTGGTCGCGGGTGCGGATATAGACGGTGAGCTTTTCCGACAGCGGGGTGAAGACTCCGTCCTGCAGCAGGAACGCGGCGAGGCGGTTGCGGATTTCCCACTGGAACTGCTTGAAGTCGGACAGCGCCGCCGGGACCGCCCAGATGCTGAGGATGTAGCCGAGGATGGTCGCCAGCAGCGCGACGGTCAGGGCGGGGCGGGCGAGCGCCCATGGCGACAGGCCGGAGGCGCGCATCACGGTCAGCTCCCGGTCCGTCGCCATGCGCTGGTAGACGAACTGGATGACGACATAGGTGGTTATCGGCAGGATCACCGCGACGAAGCTGGGGATCAGCAGGCTGGTCAGATGCAGGAACACCAGGAAGGACAGGCCGCGGTTGACCACCAGGTCGACGAAGCGGAGTGACTGGGTCAGCCAGACCAGCGCCGTGAGGCCGCAGGTAGCGACCACCAGGGCGCCCAGCACCTGACGGAAAATATAGATGTCAAGCCGGGTGATCATCTTGCCGGAACGCATGCCGCTTTCTGCGGCAGCCAACGGGATGATGCAACCGGACATTTGGCAATCGGCGGGACAGGTGTGCTGAGGCCGCCGGGGACGGGGGCCGCAGAAACGGGCTGACCCCGGGGAAGCCATCAGCCGTGACATGCGGTCCGGTTGCGTCCGCCCGGGCTGGGCCGCCGGTCGCGGCGGCGGTGCGCTGAGGGCGAGGCCGCGCCGGGGCCCGAAAGCCGTGTCGCCAGGGGCCATCCGGCCGGACTCTGCGGACCCCGCGGAAAATCCGGCTTGCACCATGTCTTGCGACAGCCGCCTGCGGCGGTTCACTCGGGCCCCCGCTGCTGTCGGCTGCTGCCGCCATAACCTGAATGTTATCCGATATGATTTGATAAGGAGACTTCTGGAGTATAAGTACTTTATTGTCATAGTTAGATATAGGCAACATATGAAGTACATGTTTTTACTGCCTATGGCAGCATTGGCGAGTTGTGCAGCACAGCCCCCGCAAATCGCGAAAATCTTACCAATACCTCCAAAGACCGAGACGTGGGCGCCCCAGCAGGTTGCCACCAATGTCCAGGATTGGGATCGTGCGGCAAAGAAAGTCGTCGACAGCTTGCAAAACCAGGGTCTGCTCTCGGATCAAACCGGACAGCGCGCGGGCCGCAATGATGTGCGCGTCAGCCAATTGACCTCGATCGCGACTGATGCCGTCCGCGGATCGTCCACCTTCGAACAAAATCTAGTTGGTGAGCCATCTCAGGGACATGCTCTCTCCTTTAGACTAGCGCACAATTCGATGTTTCTGCGCCAGATGCAGGGCGCCATCGAGAATGAAGTCATCAGTCGGGGCGGCCCGGCCGCCGATATGCGCGTTGAGCTTACGGTCGATGTGGTGCCTTGGGGGTCACGCCTGCGATCGCAACCTTCCGAGCAGCGTCGAGAGGCCGTCTGGCAAGCGACCGTTACGGCAGGAGACAAGATAATGTCTTTCCGGGAACCTTTCTACATATTTGAATCCGATGTTGGATTGTATGCCCAGTCACCGCAGCAGCCATCGCCGGATGAGGAATTGCGCAACTCGGCGCGTCCCCTTCGGTATACCACCCACTAGGGAAACAACGCCATGCGGATCGATTATATAGTTCTGTTCTCAACCTTGGCCATGCTCGCCGGCTGCGGTGATCATGTGCAGGATGGACCGCCGCAGCTGGCACGTGGTGCTGACTGTCCGGCATACGCGCATCCTAATCGGCACTATGCCGACGGATCCGGGGCCTTGCCGGAACTGACATATGCCGCAGTCGACAAGATGACGTTCTGTGCCAGGGATATCGTCTCGGAGAAGGTGCCGATCACCGTCTCGTCGATCACTGATTCGCAGCATGTGGATAAGACTTCGCCGTTCGGCAATATGGTCGCGGATTTCGCCCGCGCACGGCTGGCGGAGAATCATATGGCGGTATCCGAGCCACGGTTGCGGTCGGATCTGTTAATGCAGGCGGATCAGGGCGAGATGTTTCTCAGTCGTGACCCGAGCAAGCTAACGATGCCGCATCCGCCTTATGCCGCCGTTCTCACCGGCACGTACGGCGTCGGCAGTGAAAATGTGTTCGTCAGTCTCAAGCTTATTCGGACTGACAACGCGCAGGTGCTTTCCGCCGCTGACTTTGTTGTTCCCCGTGGCGGGGACGTCGGTTCTTTATTGGGGTCTCGACTGTGACCGCCGTCGCGTTCCGCTTTGCCCGATGCGGCCTGTTCATCAACTCCGGGGGGTGAAGGCCGCGTTGCGCGCCGGCTGGATTTCCGGCCCGGCAAACCATCGGGAGGCGTCCATGACCGCTCAGGCTTCGCTAGCGCCCCGGTTGCTTCTACTCAGCGCCGCCGCCGTGAAACGGCATCGAGCAGGATCAACCCCGCCGGTATCGCCGCCGCGATTCGGAACGTCGCCTGAAACGCCGCCTGGAAGGTCTCGCCGTCGCCGCCGGACCCGAGCAACAACTGAAACACCAGCATCAGCACCGTCGCCCCCATGACGTTGCCGATGGTGCGAGTCGCCATCCCGAGCGCTCCGGCTACGCCACGGTCATGCACCGGAATGGTGGCCGTAACGACATCGAAATAGGCGACCTGAAAGAGACCCAGTCCGAAGCCCTGGATCGCCATCGATACCGCCAGGACGGGGATCTCCGCTGCGCCCCCGGACAGCGATATCCCGAACAGCCCGACGCTGCACAGGCCGCACCCTGACAACACGATCAGCCGGGGCGCACATGATAGAGCCAACCTCCCGGCTACCGGAGCCGCCAGCACGACGCCCAACGGTGAGACCGCCAGCACCAGCCCCGCCACCGGCAACGACAGCCCGGGGATGCGGGACAGATAGAACGGCGCCAACAGCATGATCGCGAACGCCGCCAGGTTGATCAGCACGTTCATCGCGTTGACCACCGTGAAGTCGCCGTTCCGAAAAAGATCGAAATCGATTATCGGCCGGACGAAATGCCGCTCCCGCCGGTAGAACAGCGCAAAACCCGCGGCGGCGATGGCGGCGAACAGCGCAGTGTCCGCGCCGGGCAGACGCAGCCGGTTCAGCGCCAGCAGCAGGCAGCTCAGCGCCAGCGCCAGCAGCGCCCCGCCCGCGGCATCGAACGGCTCGGGCGCGGAGCGCGGCCGCCGCGGCAGAGTCCAGCCGAGCACAAACGCCGCCAGCGCGATGGGCGCGCGGACGCTGAACACCGCGCTCCAGCCGAACCGGTCCACCAGCAGGCCGAACACGGACGGACCCAGCGCCCAGCCGATGCCGAACATCGTCATGTAGCGGGCGAGGATGCGGGTGCGCATCGCCTCCGGAAACAGGCTGGTGGCCAGCGCCGGGCCGCAGGACAGGATCAGCCCGGCACCGATACCCTGGACGATCCGCGCGCCGAGCAGGGCGGCGAATGACGGTGCCAGCGCGCAGGCGGCGAACGCAACGGTACTGATGCCGGTGCCGAACAGGAAAATCCGCCGGTAGCCCAGCATGTCACCGATGCGGCCGAAGCTCAGCATCAGGCTGGTCTGCGTCAGCACGTAGGCGATCACCACCCACTGGATCGTCGGGATCGCCAGGCCGAAATGCCCGACGATGGCCGGAAACCCGATATTCACCGCCGAATCGAGCGGCACCACCGAGGTGCCGAGCCCGACGATCAGCAGCGACCGGACGCCGGCGTTCAGGACGCGGCGCTTTGCAAGGCCTGCCAGATGCGGCAGGCCGAGGCCGGGCCATTCAGGCTGGTGACGCCGGTTGCATCGGCGATGGCATTGGCGATGGCGGGGAACAGCGCGATGGTGCCGGCCTCGCCGCAGCCTTTCACGCCGAGCGGGTTCGTCGTGCAGCGCGTGCCGGCAAAGCTGAGATCGAAACCGGGCAGGTCCGCCGCCCGCGGCATGGCGTAATCCAGGAAGCTGCCGCTGAGCGGCTGGCCGGACGCGGGATCGTAGACCGCGTGCTCCAGCAGCGCCTGGCCGGCGCCCTGGGCGATGGCGCCGTGCGCCTGGCCGGCAACGATCATCGGGTTTAGCAGGACGCCGTAGTCGTCCACCGCGGTCAGCCGCTCCAGGCTGACGGCGCCGGTTTCGGGATCGACCTCGACTTCCGCGACGTGGGTGCCGTTGGGGAAGGTCATCGCCTCCCGCGTCCAGCGGTGGTAGGTGTCGAGGGGTTCGTTACTGTCGCGTGCCATGGCCGCGGTTTCCGGCAGACTGATCTCCCGGCCGGAACCGGCAACGCGATACACGCCGTCCGCGAAAACGATGTCCGCTTCGGCGGCCTGCAGCGCGCGGGCGGCGATGGCGCGTGCCTTGGCGATGATGATGTCGCAGGCGCGCCAGATCGCCGTGCCGCCCATGTAGGTGGCGCGCGAACTGCCATGGCCGCCGCCGATCGGGATCAGGCCGGTGTTGCCCTGCTTCAGATGCACTGTGTGGTTGGGAAGCCCGAGCCGATGGGCCAGGATCTGCGGGAAGGTGGTTTCGTGGCCCTGGCCGATGGCCTGCGTGCCGGTGATCAGCGACACGCTGCCGTCCGGTTCGAAACGGATATCCACGTTCTCCGCCGGCGCCCCTCCGGTGGCCTTGATGTGGCAGGCGAGTCCGATGCCGCGGCGTTTGCCGATGGTTTCGCTGACGGCGCGTCGCGCCGGAAAGCCTGCCAGGTCCGCCCGTTCCAGCGCCGCATCGAACGCGGCGCGGAAATCGCCGCTATCGACCGCGAAGTTGAGCGCATTGGTCATCGGCGTCGCTTTGACAAAGTTTCGCCGCCGCAGGTCGAAGCGATCGAACCCGCATTGCCGCGCCGCCGTATCGATCAGGCGCTCCATGATGTTGACGGCCTCGGCAAATCCCGGACCGCGGGTCACGCCGACGGGCGTGGTGTTGGTCAGCGCCGCGCGGACGCGCAACGATATCGCCGGGACGGCATAGACCGTGCCTTGCAGATGCGCGTACTGGTTGGTCTGCACGCCGCCCGCCGCACCGGCCATGTAGGCGCCGAGATTGGCGATGCTGTCCACTCGCAGCGCGAGGAACGCGCCCGCTTCATCCAGCGCCAAGGTCGCCTGCGCACAATGGTCGCGTCCCTGATGATCGCACAGAAACGTTTCCGATCTGCTGGCGATCCACTTCACCGTCCGTCCGGTGCGCCGTGCTGCCCACAGGATCAGGGTATGCTCGGCATAGGCGAAGTTCCTGGCGCCGAAGCCGCCGCCGACATCCGGTGCGATGAAACAAACCGCATCCGGATCGACGCCGAGGGTGCGGGCGGCGATGTCGCGGTTGGCGTGGATGTTCTGGCTGGACAGGTGCAACGTATAGCGTCCGGTCCGCGCATCGTACGCGCCGACGGCTCCGCGCGGTTCCATCGGATTGGTAACGATCCGATGGTTGCGCACGGTCATCGTCACCGCGTGCGCGGCGGTCGCGATCGCGTCGGCGACCTCCGCCGTCTGGCCCCAGCGCCAGTCGAGGCAGAGATTGCCGGGCGCCTCGGATGTCAGCAGCGGCGCATCGGGCCGGACGGCGTCCTCGGCGGTGGTCACAGCGGCAAGCGGTTCATAGTCAACGGCAATCAGCTCCGCCGCATCGAGAGCCTGGTTGCGGGTTTCCGCGACGACCAGGGCGACCGGTTCTCCGACGTATCGGACTATGTCCGGGGCCAGCAGCGGTTGCGGCAGGAAGCGAAACGGTTCGGCGGTCTGGACATTCGCTTCGATGGTTGGCCGCAGCGGGCGGAGACCATCGGCGGCGGCGTCCGCGGCGGTCAGGATGGCCAGGACGCCGGGCACGTTTGCCCGGGACGTATCGATGCAGGCGATGCGTGCATGGGGATGCGGGGAGCGCAGGAAGACGGCGTGAGCGGCGCCGTCGAAGCGCAGATCGTCCAGGTAGGCGCCGCGGCCGGTGACGAAGCGGGCGTCCTCGCGCCGCCGCGGGGAATCGCCGATGACGGCGCGGTCGCTCATGTCTGGCGTTTCCTCGGTTTTCTTGCCGTGGAGTTTGGGCCGCGGCCGGTGGCCGGGCAAGCCGCGTTAGCTCTTTCTTAAGGCTTTTGGTGTTGCATGCGGCGGGCGAGTTGAAAGTCCCGAGATTTGCATGAGAACCGACACCATCACACCGACAGTGGCGACCCTGTCCCGCCCGCGCGGCTGTCCGGGCAGCGCGGCCGCGGCTGTCTCGTATCACATTCTCGTAATCTGCTTGCGTGTAGGCACCTATTTTGGTACAAGGAGGTTGATATGATTGACCGGCTCGAGCCGATCCCGCTGATCTTCTGGCGATCGGACACCGGGCGGGAACCGGTCCGGGATTGGCTCAACGACTTGCCGCGGGAGGATAAGCGCACCATCGGGCTGGACATCGCCCGGGTGCAGTTCGGCTGGCCCGTCGGGCTTCCGGTGTGCCGCCCGATGGGCAAGGGGTTGTGGGAAGTGCGGTCCTCGCTGCCAAGCCGGCGGGAGGCGCGGGTATTGTTCGGCTTTCACGATGGCACGCTGGTCGCGCTGACCGCGTTCATCAAGAAGACACAGACGACGCCGGACGCCGAACTGGCCCTGGCGCATCAACGACTGCACGAGGTGACTGAATGACCAGGCAGAGCAACCCCCGTTTCGGCTCCAGCTTCGAAAGCTGGCTGGACGAACACGGCATCCGCGAAGAAGTCACGGCTGCCGCGGTCAAGAGCGTCATCGCCGAACAGCTTGCGGGGGCGATGAAGGAGAAGGGGCTGACCAAGGCGCGGATGGCGGAACTGATGAACACCAGCCGGACCCAGGTGGACCGCTTGCTCGATCCCGCGAACGGCGGCGCCACGCTGGAAACGCTGCTGCGCGCGGCGAAAGTCGTCGGGCGGGCATTGCGGGTGGAGCTGGTCTGAACTACATCGCCAGATAACGGCTGCGCACCTCCTTGTTCGCCTTCAAACCGGCGATCGTATCGCGGTAAACGATCTGGCCCTTGTCGATCACCACCGCATCGCTGGCGATCCCCAGGCAGAAATGCATGTTCTGTTCGGCGATCAGCACCGTCGTGCCGATAGACCGCAACTGCTTCAGCAACGTCCCGATGCTTGCCACGACGATGGGGGCCAGTCCCTCGCTCGGCTCGTCCAGCAGCATCACGACCGGGTTGCCCATCAGCGCACGGGCGATCGCCAGCAACTGCTGCTCCCCGCCCGACAGCCGCCCGGCGACGCGCGATTTCAGGCGTGCGAGCAGGGGGAAGACGTCGTAGATCCGGGTCAGCGGCCAGTCGTCCTGTCCGGCTGGACCTTTCTTCGCCGCAATCACCAGGTTGTCCTGCACGGAATGATCGGGGAAGACCTGGCGATCCTCGGGGACGTAGGCGAGGCCCTGGCGGGCCATGACGTAGGGCTTGCGGCCGGTGACGTCCCGGCCCCGGAACACCACCTGTCCGCGCCGCGGCGGCGCCAGGCCGGCGATCGCCTTCATCGTGGTGCTCTTGCCGGCGCCGTTACGGCCAAGCAACGCCATGGTCTGGCCCTGCCGCACCTCGATCCCCACGCCGAACAGTATCTGGCTGGCGCCGTAGAACACGTCGATCGCATCGACCGACAGGACCGTCTCGCTCACAGGTCGTCCTCCGCATCCGGGGTGCCGAGATAGGCTTCGATCACCGCCGGGTTGGCGCGGATTTCCGCCGGCGTGCCTTCCGCCAGCACCCGCCCGTAGCACAGCACGCGGATCGAGGACGAAATTCCGAACACGATGTCCATGTCGTGCTCGATGAACGCCAGGGTCAGCTTCTGCACCTGCCAGAGACGTTGCACTTTCTCGATCATCCGCCAGCGTTCCTCCGGCCCCATGCCCGCCGTCGGTTCGTCCAGCAGCAGCATCGACGGCTCCAGTGCCAGGGCCAGGGCGATATCGAGCAGTTTTTGGTCACCGTGCGACAGGTTGGCGGACAGCACCCCGGCGCTGTCCTGTAGGCCGAGCATTTCCGCGACTTCCAGCGCCCGCGCGCGGACGCCCTGGCGGGGGAAGCGGTGGTTCAGGTCGCCCCACTGGCCGCGGTGGGCGGCGATGGCCGCCATCAGGTTCTCCACCACCGTCATCGACGGGAAGAAGCTGGCGACCTGGAACGCCCGGCCGATACCGCGGCGAACGATGGCGGCACGGTTCATTCCGGTAATGTTCTCACCCTTGAACAGCACTTCGCCCGCATCGGGGCGGAACGCGCCGGAGATCAGGTTGAAGAACGTGCTTTTGCCGGCGCCGTTCGGGCCGATGACGGCCGTCAGCGTGCCGGCTTCGAAAGTCATGGTGACGTCGCTGATTGCCGAGATGCCGCCGAACCGTTTGGTCAGGCCGGTGATCTGCAGCATCAGTGCACGCCCCCGGCCGGGCGGCCGCCCAACCGTTCGGTCACGAAGTCCAGCACCCCGCGCCTCAGCCCCAGCGCGAACAGCAGAATGATCAGACCCAGCGCGAGGCCGTAATACTCCGTCTGCCGCGTCACGACGTCGTTCAGCAGCAGCAGGATCATGGTTCCCACCGTCGGGCCGAGGAAACTGCCGACGCCGCCCATGACGATGGCGAAGATTGCGTCGCCGGAAATCGGCCAGTTGATCAGTTCCGGGTAGGCGCCGGAGACGAACAGGCTCATGACCATGCCGCCAACCGAGGCGAATACCGCCGCCAAAACGAATACCGTCAGCTTTACCCGCCACACCGAGATGCCGAGGAAGGCGGCGCGGGTCTCATTATCCCGTATCATGCGCAACGACGTGCCGAAGGTCGTTGCCACGATGTGGCGCATCAGCAGCAGGCCGATAACCAGCATGGCGGCGCTGAACAGATACAGGTTGTATTGATTGCCCAGGTCGATCCCCGCCACCACGCGCCGCGGAATGCCGCCCTGCAGGCCCTGGTCGCCGCCGGTCAGGCCGACCCAAGAAATGATCACCGAGTGCGCCAGCATCTGCATCGCCAAAGTGACGAAGGCGAAATAGATCAGCCGCAGGCGGATGCAGATTGCTCCGACAACGACAGCGGTCGCCGCGGAGATCAGCAACGTCAGCAGGAACGCCAGCGGCAGCGAAACGGTCGTCTTTTGCATCAGCAGCGCGAAGCTGTAAGTCCCCAGGCCGTAGAACAGCCCGTGCCCGAACGAGGACAATCCGGTGTAGCCGACAAGCAAATTCAGCGACGTTGCAAACAGCGCCATCGACGCGCAGCGAATGACGAAATCCTGGAACGCCTTGCCTGGAAGCATCCAAGGAATCGCCGCCAGCACGGCGACCACCAGGCAACCGATGGCGATGTCGCGCAGGGTGTGCGTCCGGCCCATGTCAGACGATCTCCTTGCCGAACAGGCCGCTGGGCTTCACCACCAGGATGATGATCATTGCGATATACATCAGCCCCTCGGTGAACAGCGGAAACCCGATGGTGCCGAAGCTGCGGATCAGGCCGAGCACCACCGCGGCGATCAGCGCGCCGGCGATCGAGCCCATGCCGCCGATGACGGTGACGATGAAGCTCTCGATCAGGATGGAAAATCCCATGCCCGGAGTCAGTGATCGCACCGGCGCCGCCAGTCCGCCGGCGAGTCCCGCCAGCATTCCGCCGACGGCGAAAACCATCGAGTACAGCAGCGTCGTATTGATCCCCAGCGCCGAGACCATGTCCGGATTGATCGCCGCCGCGCGGATGGTTTTTCCAACCCGCGTCAACCCGAGGCCAAGCCCCAGCGCGCCGCCGATGACCAGCGTGACGGCGATCAGGACGATGTAGAACGGCGGCACCACGCCGCCCGCGATGAACAGCGGGGGCACCTGGAACTCCGGCGGCATGCCCATGGCGCGGAAATCCGGTCCCCAGATCAGCTTCACCAGGTCGTCGCAGATCAGCACGACCGCGTAGCAGATCAGCAATTGCATCAGCACGTTGGCGCCATACACCCGGCGGATCAGGAACCGCTCGAACAGCACGCCGAACGCCGCCATCCCCAGCCCGCCGGCCAGGACGCCCAGCACGTAGCTGCCGGTCGCGGCGAACACGGAATACGCCAGGTAGGCCCCCAGCATGTAGAACGTGCCGTGCGCGAAGTTGACGATCTTCAGAACGCCGAAGATCAGGGTCAGCCCGGCCGCGACCAGGAACAGCAGCATGCCGACGATCAGCCCGCTGACCGTCTGCGTGACCACGCAGGATGACGTGGTCAGGCATCCCAGCAGCGCCTCGAGATCCACCGGTCAGCCTTCAGATATAGCCGTTCTTCTTCTTCCACTCGGTTTCGAGTTCGAAGATCTGGCCCCAGTCCCCCGGCTCGATGCCGGTCACGAAAGGCGGTTGCGGCACCGTCGTGCCCCAGCCGATGGCATAGTCGATCAAGGTATGGTCCTCGGCCCGCATCGTTACTTTGCCGGTGGTCGAGAACGGGCTGTCGATGGTCAGCCCCTCCAGCGCCGCCGCGGCCTTTTTCCCGTCGGTGGAGCCCGCCTTGGTCACCGCCGCCTCGATGAAGCGCATCGCCGTGGCGCTCTCCCACGACCAGTTGGTCGGGTAGTCGTTGCCGTTGGCCTTGCGATACTGCGCATACCAGGCGGCGTTCGCCGGCGTATCCGGAAATGTCGGCAGATAGCGTGCCGCCGATTGGATGCCCGGGGGCAGGTTCTTGATTGCCGTCAGCACCGGCAGGTCGCCCATCGCCGGCACGAACACCTGCATCGCGCCGAACAGCGCATAGACATTGCCCTGGTTGATGAACGCCGACAGATCGCCCGCGTACAATGCCGAATACAACGCCTGCGGCTTGGCTTGCAGGATTTTGGTTATCACCTCGGTGAAATCCGGCTGACCCAGCTTGGGCCAGCTTTGCGAGACCACCTCGATATCCGGCTTGAAGTGCTTGAGGAACTCCAGGAACTGCGCCGTCGTGTCGCGGCCGAACGCATAGTCCGGCGAGCAGGTCGCCCAGCGCGACAGCTTCTTCTCCGTGGCGACCTTGGCGGAATGGGCACCCCCGACGATCGCATCGTGCACGCCCTGCCGCGTCGATCGGAACGCGGTGGCGACGCGCAGCTTGGGGTCCGCGGTCAGCGACGACGTTTCGCTGTTAGAGTGCACGCACAGCACGCCGAGGTCACGCACGACCTCTTGCACGGCGAAGGCCCCGGACGAGGCCTCGGCATCCAGCAGGATTTCGCAGCCATCGGTGTTCACCAGTTCGCGCGCAACGCGGGCGGCTTCCTGTGGCTGGCCTTTCGAATCGCGGTACACCGGCTGGATCTGCCGCCCGAGCAGGCCGCCCGCCGCATTGATGCGGTCGATCTCCGGCTGTATGCCGCCCCGCGACGACGTGCCCAGCAATGCGATCGGCCCTGAAAAGATCGATTGAATGCCGATTTTGAGGGGGTTGGACTGGGCGCGGGCGATCCACGGGGCGGCGAGAAGGCCGGCCGAACCGGCCAGCAGCGTCCGACGGTTTATTCTCTCGCGCATGACGTTGTCTCCCGATTTTGTCCGTACTGAACGGGCAAACCCGGGGCGCGTCAAGCATCAGGCGGCCCAGCGTTAGTCCGGGCTACCGCCGCCAGATAAGCTGCGACCGGTAGCCCGGACTGACGCCGGGCTATGACGGTGAACGCCACGCCATCAGGCGACGAACTTCTTGCCCTTCAGGGAGGCATCGGATCGGCGCTGCCACAGCGCCATGTCAGCGTCCTTGCTGAACATCACGCGGACGCCCTTGCCGCCCTGGCTGACGCGGATCTTGCCGCCGTTGCGGGCCTTGTGATCCGCCAGCCAGCCGATGAACTCCGGGTCCTCGCTGGTGCGGCCTTCGAATTCCAGGATGCCGGCGATGTCTTCCTCTTTGCGACGCTTGACCATTTGGTGCCTCCGGACGCGCCCTGCGGCGCTTCGGGTGAGTGGAAACTCTGATACAATATGCTGCGCATGCGAACGCGCAGGAGGCAGCCGGGTTGCGCCCTATTTGCGCGCCTTGCGGGCGGCGTAACGCGCATCCCGGGCGGCCTTGCGTTCCGCTTCCACGGCCGCGGCACGGGCCTTGGCTTCGGCGGCGAGGCGTTGTTCCTCCGTGCGCTGGGCGGCCTGTTCGGCTGCCACGCGGGCCGCTTCGGCGTCCTTGATCGCCTTGCGCTCGGCGGCGCGAGCGTCGCGGGCATCGGCAATGGCCTTCAGCGCCGCCTGCTGCTCCTGCATGGCGGGGTCGTCGGGCTTGGGCCGGGCGAGAAAACGCTCCAGCACCGCCTTCTTGGCGGCGGCGGCGGCGCCGATTCGGTCGTCAAAATTTATGCGCGCGTGCGCAGGCTTAGTCGCGGTTGATCGTTTAGCGCTTGGCATTGTCTGTCCATACAGCGGGCACCCTCACGGAGCAACCAATAGCTCACGTGGTCGCAGCTTTGCGAACGTGTCCAGATGCCGATTATGGTCCCCCGCGAAGCGTAATACAAGGTGCGTCGCGCCAGCTTGCGCATAGCTGTCCAGCCATGCCGCCACGTTTTCGGGCGGACCGGCGTAACAGGCCTGCCGTTGGCGCGTTTTTTCGGCGGGCTGGTCGTAATATCGCTCAAGGAATTGGTTCAGCCGCCGATCCGCCGCGTCCGTGTTATCATCCAGTGAAACCGTCAGATACATCGCGCCGCTGACCGCCTCCGGGTCGCGGCCCCGGCTGGCTGCGACCTGTTTGACGTGCCGTAAGCCGGCTCCGAAATCGGCAGCGTCGGGGGCGATCGGGAACCAGCCGTCGAAATGCTTCCCGGCGCGCTCCAGGCTGGCGGGCAGGTTGCCGCCGATCCAGAGGGGCGGGCCGCCGGGGCGGTGAGGCGTCGGGGCGACGGTGACGCCTTTCATTTGCCAGCGCCCGTTCCAGTCGACGGGATGGCCGGACCAGAGGGCGCGGCACAGCCGCAGCCCCTCGATCATGCGGCCGATGCGGTGCTCGAACGGCACCCCCGCCGCCGCGAACTCCGCCCTGATGTTCGGCCGATCGGCGGCGAAGCCGACACCGAGGATAAGATGGCCGTCGGAGAGTTGGTCCAGGGTCGCCACCTGATGCGCCAGCACCACCGGGTTGCGCAGCGCCGGCAGCAGCACCGCGGTGCCAAGGGTCAGTCCCGGCACCCGCCCCGCCACTGCCGCCAGCAAGGTCAGCGGATCATGCCGCGGCCGCGCCGTCAGCGAATCGCCGACCCAGACCGAGTCGTAGCCCAGCGCGGCGGCGCGTTCGGCCAGGGCGAGCAGTGGACCGGTCTCCGGCCGCCCTTCCATGATCTGTTCGCGCGTTGGCAGCAGGTAACCCAGCTTCATATCCCGAGCTCCCGCACAACCTCCACCCAGCGATCCAGGATCGGCAGGATCGTGTCTTCCCGTTCCGCCGGCAGGCTGAACACGACGCGGTCGACGCAGATCTCCTGGCAGAAGCGCAACTTCGTCAATTCATCCGGCACGCGGAAGAGGGTGATCGGCAGGCCGTCGGGATCGCGTCCGGCCGCAACCGCCATCTCCCGGAACGCGGTGATCACGCGCCCGACCCCGTCATGCTCCAGCGCGTCGGCGCGGGGGATCCAGCCGTTGCCGTAGCGGATGGCGCGCCTGGGGGCGTGCGGAAACGCGCCGCCGACGATTATCGGCGGGTGCGGAGTCTGGAACGGCTTCGGCCATTGGTTCATCGGGCCGAATCGCACGAACTCGCCGTCGTAAGCCGGTTCGTCCCGGGTCCAGATCGCCTGCATCGCCTCGATCCGTTCCCGCGCGAGCTTGTGCCGTGTTTCGAACGCCGTGCCGTGATTCTCGATCTCGTCGCGGTTCCAGCCGTTGCCGACGCCGAACAGGAACCGCCCGCGCGAAAGCCGGTCGATGGTCGAGACCAGCTTCGCCGTCACGATCGGGTCCCGCTGCACGACAAGGCAAATGCCGGTGCCGATCTTCAGCGTCGTGGTTGCGGCGGCGGCGGCGTTGAGTGCCAGGAAGGGATCGTACAGCTCGTAATACGGCCGGGGCAGGGCGCCTCCGCTTGGATACTCCGACGATAGGGTCAGCGGCACATGGGTGTGCTCGGGCACCCACAGCGACTCGAAGCCGCGTTCCTCCAGCGCGCGCCCCAGCGCGCCGGGCTGCATGGAGTCCGCGGTGAAGAACATCACGGCGCCGATTTTCATGGCTTTTCCTTCAGGCGGAGCGGACGGCGGGGAACACGTCTTCGGCGATCATCTGCATCTGTTCCAGCGCCAGGCTGGCCGGCATGCCGGCCCAGTGCACGCCCAGCACCAGCGTATTGACCCCGAAACGGCGTTGCAGCCGCAGTATCTGCTCCGTCACCTCGGCCGGGGAGCCGAACAGGAACCGGTCGTTCATCAGGTCTTCGAAGTCGAGGCCGAAATGATCGCCCGCCGGCATCACCTTGTCCTGGCCCCAGTCGCGATAGGCATTGTATTTGGCTTCGAGATAAGGCTGCGCCAGCCGGATCGCCTCGGCCCGCGTCGGGGCAACGAACACTTCCCGCAGCATCGGCAGTTCGGTCGGGAACGGCTTGCCGCAGTCATCCAGGGCGCGCTTGTAGACCTCCATCTGCTCCGCTATAGTATCGATCTTGTTGTGCGGGTTGATGAACCAGGCATCGGCGGCGCGGGCGGCGCGGCGGATGCCGGCATCGGCGTTGGCGCCGATCCATATCGGCGGCATCGGTTTTTGGATGGGAAGGGTGGTGCAGTTGGCGTTGTCCAGCTCGAAGTAGCTGGCTTTCATCGTAACGAACTCTTTGCTCCAGAGTCGTTTGACCGCTTCCAGGCACTCCTCCAGGCGCCGGGCGGACTGTTTCTGCGTCGTGCCGAACGCCTTGAACTCCACCTCGCGGTAGCCGATGCCGGCACCGAAGATCAGCTTGCCGTCGCACATCACGTCCAGCGAGGCGAGTTCCTCCGCGACATGCAGCGGGCTGTGCAGCGGCAGCAGCACCACGCCGGGGACAAGGCGCAGCTTCGGGGCGACCAGCGCGACCTGGCAGAGATAGGGAATCTGCTGAATATACTGGAACGGGTGCGAGGAATAATGCGACCCCTTGGCGACGAGGTCGTAGCCGAGCGCCTCGGCGCGTTTCGCGGCATCCAGATCCTCGCGCAGGCGGACGCGCATGTCGTCGCCCTGCGAATACTGGCCGCGGATCATCAGGCCGAAGCGCATCGTCTGGTTTCCCTCCCCGAGCGGGAGGCAGCGTGGCAGCGGGGCGGCTTCTGTCAAGCCGCAGCCCGCTCAGTGGTGGCCGCCGCCGTGGCCTCCGGCATGGCCATAGCCGCCGTGGCCCCAGCCGCCGTGGCCCCATCCGGCATGGCCCCATCCGCCATGGCCCCATCCGCCATGGTAGTGCCAGTGCCCGTAGTGCCGGCCGCCGTAGCCGAACCCGCCGAAAAACAAGCCGCCCGCGAAGACCGGATACGCATCGAAGTAGCCATAGGGATAGGCGAAGCCATAGGTGTAGCCAGGGTAACCGGCGGCATAGGCTGCGGGAGCCGCAGCCACGACGTCGCCACGGGCCGCCATGCATTGCAGGAAACTTTGGTCCTCGCTGGCGATCCAGGCTTGCGGGTTCGCGGGTGCCGCGGATGCTGCGGGCGTTGGCGGCGTCCCGTAGCCGGTACCCGCGGCCGCATGCTGCTGGCAGATCTCGCTATCCTGCTGGAACACCGCCTGGTCGTGGCCGGATCCCGGCGTTACGACGAATAGCGGGCCGGAGGGCGGGACGGTCGCACACCCGGACGCGACGCTTGCGGCAACCAGCGGCAAGCCGAGACGAAGGAATTTCATCCCCAGACAATGGTCAGGCCGCAGCCGCGGTCCAGTTCACGATCCCGATGACGTTTGACGCTTTGGGCCGGGACGAACCCGGGTTACGTTGCGCCGCACATCTTCAGGAGCACCGCATGGCGGGTCAGATCGAGGCGAAACTGGCGGAACTCGGCATTACCCTGCCGCGTCCGATGCTGCCAATCGCCAACTATGTTCCCTACGTCGTCACCGGCAATCTGGTGGTCGTGTCCGGCCAGGTGCCGGCCATCGACGGCAAGATCGCCATCACCGGCAAGGTGAGTTGGGGTGTTTCGGTCGACCAGGCGAAGGAAGCCGCTCGGCTGTGCTTCATCAACGTGCTGGTGCATCTGAAATCGGCCTGCGGCGGCGACCTCGACCGCGTCCGGCGCGTTGTCCGGCTCGGCGGCTTCATCGCCGCGCCGTCCGAATTCACGCAGCACGCGCTGGTGATGAACGGTGCCTCCGACCTGGCGGTCGCGGTGTTCGGCGATATCGGCCGGCACGCGCGCAGCACCGTCGGCGTGCCGTCCTTGCCCGCCGATGCGGCGGTCGAGGTGGAGGGGCTGTTCGAAATCGAATAGAGGCTCTCGCGCATGCCTGATGGTTCGGCCACCCTGACACTGACCCTCCATCCCCGCATCGCCGAGATCAGCGCGGCCGACTGGGATGCCTGCGCCGGCGGCGGCAACCCGTTCGTTAGCCACGCCTTCCTGAGCGCGCTGGAGGACAGCGGTTCCGCCAATGCCCGCACCGGCTGGCTGCCGCAGCACGCGGTGCTGCGGACCGAGGCGGGGCATGTCGTCGCCATCGCGCCGATGTATGCGAAGTCGCACAGCTACGGCGAGTACGTGTTTGACCACGGCTGGGCGAACGCGCTGGAGCAGGCGGGGGGGCGATACTACCCGAAACTTCAGGTGTCGGTGCCGTTCAGCCCGGTCCCGGGTCCGCGGCTGCTGCGGCGGCCGGGCACCGGCGTTTCGGTGGCGACGCTGGCGGGTGCGCTGGAGCAGGCTTGCGGGTCGCTGAAACTGTCCTCGGTGCATGTGACGTTCTGCAGCCGGGAGGAATGGGATGGCCTGGGCGATGCCGGCTGGCTGAAGCGCACCGGGATGCAGTTTCACTGGGAGAACGAGGGCTATGGCAGCTTCGACGATTTCCTCGGTGCGCTGTCGTCGCGCAAGCGCAAGGTGCTGCGGCGGGAGCGGCGGGATGCCAATGCCGCCGGGCTGACTTTTGAGGCTCTGTCCGGCGCCGATATCCAGGAGCGGCACTGGGACGCGTTCTATGCGTTCTATCAGTCCACCGTGGACCGCAAATGGGGGTCTGCGTACCTGACGCGCTCGTTCTTTTCGCTGCTGAGCGAGAGGCTCGGCGACAAGGTCGTGCTGATGTTCGCGGACCTGGACGGCAAGCCGGTGGCGGGCGCGCTGAACCTGGCGGGGGACGAGGCGCTGTACGGCCGCAACTGGGGCTGCAAGGGCGACTGGCCGTTCCTGCATTTCGAGCTTTGTTACTACCGGGCGATCGATTGGGCGATCGAGCGCGGCCTGAAGCGGGTGGAGGCCGGTGCCCAGGGGCGGCACAAGATCCAGCGCGGGTATTTGCCGCAGCCGACATATTCGGCCCATTGGATCGCGCATAAGGGGCTGCGCCGCGCGGTGGCCAGTTTCGTCGGTGAGGAGCGGGCGGCGATCGAGGCGGAGATGGCTGCGCTGGCCGAGGAATCGCCGTTCCGCAAGGGCGAGGATTGAGCGGGCCGCTGTTAACCGGGCGGTAACCTTTTGCTGAGACCTTATGCGCGTGGTGGCCGAGGCCATCGCCACGCTTGCAAGCGACTAGGTCAATGGCATACAAGAATGGCGCTCTGGCGGCGAGATCAGATCCGGTTCGACCTGGAGGATGCGAACACCCAGCATCCCGTGGCGGTGGTGAAGATCGAGACCCCGGCGGGACGTCTGTCGGTGATCGCCGAGGTCGCGCGACTTGCCGGCACGTTGATGCTGCTCGGGCTGCATGTCCAAAGCGAAACGGTCGAGGTCAACGCCATCGGCCCCGGGAATCTGCGCCAGATCGTGCTGGCCTTCATGGAGCTTATGGACCTTGACGAACTCGTGGTTACCGGAGGGCTTCGAACGACTGGGGCGCATCCCGGGCGAACCCCGCGTGAGCGACGGTTCAGCCGCCGCCGTCCTGCTTGAGTCCACGGTCGAGGTTCGGCAGATCAAGACCATCTCAGCCATCCGATCGCTGGGGCGGCGCTGGACGCCGATCCTGCGGGCCAAGCGGGCGGTCGAGGCGATGATCGCCAATCGGCGCGCGTTTATCCTTGTCCCGAAACTGGACTCGATCGACGCGTTAGCTGCGGAACTGGCCGCGTGCGGCGTCAGGGCAACCCGCGTCCCCGACACCGATATCGACGTCAAGGCCATGCGGGAAAGGCTCGACCTGACGCAGGAGCAGTTCGCGCTGCATTATGGCCTCGACCTTGATGCCGTTCGCAACTGGGAGCATGGCCGCCGCAAGCCCGACACCGCGGCGCGCAGTTATCTGCGAGCGATCTACAACGACCCCGCCGCGGTCGAGGCCGCGCTTTGGCTCCAGCCCGAACCGCCATCGGGACGTTGAGGCCTACGCAGCGCTGCGAGCTAATCACACCTCATCGCATCGCGTCGCAGTCAGTCAGCCCTGCCCCGCCGGGCAGGATCAGCATGGTCGAAACGAAATACTCCGGATCGCGCAGCGGCGTGAACCAGCCGCGGCGGTCGATGGTCGGCAGGAAATCCACCACCCCGCGCGCCCCGTCCGACCATGTGATCGTTACGGTATGATCGGCTTGCGCTACCGCCTCGGTAATCTCGTATAGCGTCACGACGCCAGCCGGGTGATGCGTCCGGCCGTCATGCCGCCATCGATGACAAGTTCGGATCCCGTCACGTGGGTCGAGAGATCCGAGGCCAGGAACAGGATGCCGTCGGCGACCTCCGAAGCCTGCCCCGCCTTGCCCAGCGGCACGATCGCCTCGGCCGCGGCATGCGGGTCTATCGGCTGGTTGCCGCCCGGCAGCTTGTCCCATATCGGTGTCGCGATGATCCCCGGATGCACCGAATTGACGCGGATGCCGTCGCCGGCTTGCGCGCATTCCAGCGCCATCGACTTGGCGAACAGCCGCACCGCCCCCTTGGTCGCGCTGTATCCGGCCAGCCCGGCGGAGCCGCGCAGCCCGGCCACCGAGGACAGCATCACGATGGAGCCGCCATTGCCGGCGCGCCGCATCGCCGGGATACAGTACTTGGCCGAAAGGAACACGCCATCGACGTTGATCGCCATCTGCCGGCGCCAGTCTTGCAGCGACATGTCGACGGCGGCACCCATGATGCCGATGCCGGCATTGGCCACCATGATGTCCAGGCGGCCAAATCGCTCCGCCGCGGCGATGACATCCGGCCAGCCGTCTTCCTCCGACACGTCGTGGTGCAGGTAGACGCCGCCGACTTCCTCGGCCAGCGCTGCACCGGCGGTGTCGTCGATGTCGGTCAGCACCAGTCTGGCACCCTCCCGCGCCAGCACGCGTGCCGTCGCCGCGCCGATGCCCGAGGCGGCGCCCGTGATGATGGCGACCTTGCCGTCCAAAAGACCCATTGGTTTCCTCCTGTTATTGGCAGGCGAGATCATCCCATTGCAGCGGACGGCTTCCAACCCCGGTAGGTCGCGCCGGGCGGCGAATTTGCCGGAGGGAACGCGACCCGTCCGATCCCTGCCGGCAGCATCAAGGCGGGCGATGTCGGCGGTGGCGCGGGAGAGCGGCCTCGATACCGGGCGAACCCGCGGTGCCGGTGCGGCTGCGCCGGCCGCTTTTGTAGCGAAGAGAACGCGGAGATTATGAGATCGCAGAGACGATTTTCCTGCGCCTTCGGCGCGGCCCGCCTCGCACGGTCCGTTATCCCACGCCAAGCCGCGCAGCGGCTCGATACGCCCGATCTCCGGCCTCGAAGCCAAGGAAAAAATCTCTGCGATCTTCGAATCTCGGCGGCCTCTGCGCAAAAAGCGGAGGTGCAGCCAGCACCTGCGGCGGCATTCAACCCCGAACCGGCATCCCCAAACCGGCATCCCCGCCGCGGGAAGCGCCTAACGCACCGCCTCCACCACCACGCCAACCGCCGGCGCCACATCCAGCCAGCTCCGGTCCGCCGTCAGCACCGTCTGCCCCGTCCGCTGACCCAGCGCGAGGCAGATCCGGTCGCCCATCGACAGCCCCGCCGGACGTGTCAAATCCGCCATCAACGCCGACCGCAGCGCCAGGTCCTCATCGATCGGCACCAAAGTGAGAGGGATACGCTCCAGCAACGTCGCCGCCCGGTCCTTCGCGCCGCGCAGCACGTATTTTGTCACAACCTCGGCGAAGTTCACGGTGGTCATCACCGCGCCCTCCATCAGCGCCTCCGCCACCCGATCCTTTCCCGGCTCCGCCAGCAGGAAGGCGAGCAAAGCCGAGGCGTCCAGGATCATGCCGGCAGGTCGCCGTCCCGCAGTGCTTCCGCGCGGCGGTCGCGCAGGAAGCCGTCAACGCTGTCTCCGGAGCCGGCGAACACGTCCCGCGCTTCGTCCTGCAGCTCGGTCAGCACCTGCTTCAGCACGCGCATCCGGATCTCCCCGCCGACGACGGAAACCATGACCGGGCCGCCATGCTCCAGGCCGACTTCGCGGCGTATGGAAGCGGGTATGTTCATCTTGCCGCCTTCGGACACTCTGGCAACCGAACCCATCTTGGACCCTATAAGTTAATAAAGTCTTAACAGCGGGCTTGGTTACCACAAAAAAAACGCGTACCAAAACACATTATCTAAAGCCAAACTCGCCGCCATTGCCCCCCTTGCACGCCACGCCCTCCCCGTGCATTGAGGCGCCGCCATTGATTTGGGGAAACGGGCGTGCATGGCGCCTGAAGATTCCAAACGCATGAAGGATCATACACATGCGCCTTGCGGTGCTGAAAGAACGACGGGCAGCGGAAACCCGTGTGGCCGCGACCCCGGAGACAGTCAAAAAGCTGATTGCTTTGGGCTTGACGGTCGCGGTCGAAAGCGGGGCAGGGGCGAACGCCTCCCTCTCCGATGCTGATTTTGCTGCTGCGGGTGCCGAGATCGCCCCCGACGTGGCGACCCTTTTGAACGGCGCGAACATCGTGTTCGCGGTGCAAACCCCCGGCCCGGAAGAGCGTGCCCGCATCCCGCGTGGCGCGTTGCTGGTATGCATTGCCGGCGCATTTTCCGATCCCGAACTGGTTCCGAGCCTCGCCAAAGCCGGTATTGATACCGTGGCGATGGAACTATTGCCGCGCATTACCCGCGCGCAGTCGATGGACGTGCTGTCCAGCCAGGCCAACCTCGCGGGCTATCGTGCCGTAGTGGAATCCGCCACGACCTTCCAGCGCGGCTTCCCCATGATGATGACCGCGGCCGGCACCGTGCCGCCCGCCCGGGTCTTCATCATCGGCGCCGGCGTGGCCGGGCTTCAGGCCATCGCCACCGCCCGCCGCCTCGGCGCGATCGTTTCGGCGACAGACGTCCGGCCCGCCGCCAAGGAGGAAATCAAGTCTCTCGGCGCCAGCTTTGTCGGCGTCGAAGACGAGGAAACCGCCGGCCAGACCGGTGCCTACGCAAAAGAAATGACCGACGCGTTCCGCCAGAAGCAGGCCGAGCTGATGGCCACGACGGTTGCCAAGAACGACATCGTCATCACCACCGCCCTGGTGATGGGCCGCAAGGCGCCGGTGATCATTACGCAGCCAATGGTCGACAGCATGAAGGCCGGCAGCGTGATCGTCGACCTCGCGGCGGAAGCCGGTGGCAACTGCGCCGCCACCGTGCCGGGCCAGAGCATCGTCACCCCCAACGGCGTCACCGTGCTCGGCTTCAACAACTGGCCCGGCCGTATCCCGGTCGCGTCGTCGTCGCTGTACGCGCGCAACCTGCTGACGTTCCTGACCACGTTCTGGGACAAGGAAACCAAGGCGCCGAAGCTGCCGGAGACGGACGATATCGTCAAAGGCGTCACGCTCACCCGCGGCGGTGCCGTCGTTCACCCGAATTTCCTGCCCTCGCAGGCAGCCTGAACATCCGGAGACTGATCCCCGATGACCCCCAATGAACTGGCGGATGAAGCCGCTCGTTTGTCCGGCAACGCGCTCGACCTTGCCGCACATGCCAAGACCCTGGTGCTGACCGTCTCCTCGACGGTGGCACCCGAGGTCGATCCGTTCATTTTCCTGCTCGCCATCTTCCTGATGGCCTGCTTCGTCGGCTACTACGTGGTGTGGAACGTTACTCCCGCGTTGCACTCGCCGCTGATGGCCGTCACCAATGCCATCTCGTCCGTGATCATCGTCGGCGCGCTGCTCGCGACCGGCCTCGGCACGTCCGGCTGGGCGACCTTGTTCGGCTTTTTCGCGGTCACCCTGGCCTCCGTGAATATCTTCGGAGGGTTTGCGGTGACGCAGCGGATGCTTTCGATGTTCAAGAAAAAGCAGTAGGACCGCATCGATGTCCGCCAGTCTGACTTCACTCGCCTATCTCGTCGCCGCCGTCCTGTTCATACTGGCACTGCGCGGCTTATCTTCACCCGTAACGTCCCGTGAGGGCAACCGCTTCGGCATCATCGGCATGGCGATCGCCGTCGGTGCGACCTTGCTGCATGGCGGCATAGGCGCCGGCGCCTATGCGCTGATCATCGTCGCCATCGCCATCGGCGGCAGCATCGGCTGGCAGATCGCCCAGCGCATCCAGATGACCGCCTTGCCGCAGCTTGTCGCCGCCTTCCACTCACTGGTTGGTTTGGCCGCGGTGTTCGTGGCGGCCGCTGCACTGAATGCGCCGGAAGCCTTCGGCATCGGCGTGCCCGGCAATGTGCACGCACAGAGCCTGGTCGAGATGTCGCTCGGCCTCGCCATCGGCGCCATCACCTTCTCCGGCAGCTTGATCGCGTTCGCCAAGCTGCAGGCGCTGATGAAGGGCAACCCGATCACCTTCCCGGGCCAGCATAAGCTGAACCTGGGGCTGGCGATCCTGGCGCTGGTGCTGATCATCAGCTTCGTGATCTCCGGCGGCAGCCAGTTCCTGTTCTGGTCGATCGCGTTCCTGGCCTTCGCGCTGGGCTTCCTGATCATCATCCCCATCGGCGGCGCGGACATGCCTGTCGTGGTGTCGATGCTGAACAGCTATTCGGGCTGGGCGGCGGCCGGTATCGGCTTTACCATCCACAACCTGGCGCTGATCATCACCGGGTCGCTGGTGGGCGCCTCGGGTGCGATCCTGTCGTACATCATGTGCAAGGGCATGAACCGCAGCATCATCAACGTGCTGCTGGGCGGTTTCGGCTCGGACACCGGTGTCGCTTCCGCCGCGCATGCGGCCGGCGACCGCAGCGTGCGCTCGGGCAATGCCGAGGATGCGGCGTTCATCATGAAGAACGCATCGAAGGTGGTGATCGTGCCGGGCTACGGCATGGCGGTGGCCCAGGCGCAGCACGCGCTGCGCGAAATGGGCGACACGCTGAAGAAGGAAGGGGTGGAGGTGAAGTATGCCATCCACCCGGTCGCCGGCCGCATGCCCGGGCACATGAACGTGCTGCTGGCCGAAGCCAACGTGCCGTATGACGAGGTGTTCGAACTGGAGGAGATCAACAATGACTTCTCCACCGCGGACGTCGCCTACGTTATCGGCGCCAACGACGTGACCAACCCGGCGGCGAAAACCGATCCGTCCTCGACGATCTACGGCATGCCGATCCTGGATGTGGAGAAGGCGCGGACGGTGTTGTTCGTGAAGCGGTCGATGGCGTCCGGGTATGCAGGCGTGGACAATGAGCTGTTCTTCCGCCCGAATACGATGATGCTGTTCGGCGACGCCAAGAAGGTGACCGAGGAAATCGTGCAGGCGCTGAACCACTAGAGTTTGGCTGGTGTCCGGGCCGGGCTTGTCCCGGCACCGTGTCATGGCCGGCCTTGTGCCGGCCATCCACGACTTTGGCTCCAACGACCACTGCAAGTCGTGGATGGCCGGAATAAATCCGGCCATGATACGGGGGATACCCGTGCCGCCGGGGATTTCGGGCTTGCCCAGGCCACAAGCGGCGCGGACAGTTACCCGTATAAATTCATCGCCATCGGGGACCACCGCGTCCGGTTGATCCGCCGAAGCAATCGCGCATCCGCGGTCACCAGTGTCGCCTCACGCGCCTCCGCCAGCGCGAGGTAGAAGCAGTCGTAGACCGGATGATCCAGTTCGCGTGAGATCGTCACTGCGCGCGGCGCCAACGTCGTAAGCGAAACCAGGGCGGCGAGGACCGAGGCGTCGATGTTTCGGATCAGGACCCGGGCCATGGTGGCAGGCTCCGTTGTGATAGCATCTGTTTTAGGCGCGCTGGCGCTTGTCAAGCGGCATCGAGAGGACTCCCTTTCGCCCGGCACCGTGCCATCCTGCTTTCCGGGAGGTTCAAATGACCAACGCTTTCACCTTCGTCATGTTGCCGCCGCAGACCGGCCTGACGCGCGACTGGGCGAAGCGGCTGGGCGAGACGGTTCCCGGCATGAACCTGATCGTCGCCGAGGATGCGGAGACCGCCGCCGCCGCGATCGTTGACGCCGATGCCGCCTTCGGCACGCTGCCGCCCGGCCTGCTGGCCAAAGCCACGCGGCTGCGCTGGCTGCAAGCCCCGCAAGCCGCGCCGCCCGCCGGATACTACTATCCCGAACTGGTCGCGCATCCGCTGACCGTCACCAATTTCCGGGAAATCTTCAACGACCATATCGGCGCGCACATCCTCGCTTTCGTGCTGGCCTTCGCCCGTGGCCTGCATGTCTACATCCCGCAGCAGCTCCGCCGCGTCTGGGCAAAACCGCCGGAGGACCAGGGCGTCGTCGCGCTTCCCGGCGCAACGGCACTGATTGTCGGGCTGGGCGGCATCGGTGCCGAGGCCGCGCGGCTGCTGTCCGCCTTCGGCGTGCAGGTGCTGGCGGTGGACGCCCGCCGGACGGACAAGCCGGAGCACGTCGCCGAACTGCATGCCGCGGACCGGTTGGACTCGCTGCTGCCACGGGCCGACTTCGTCATCCTGACGGTGCCGCACACGCCAGCCACGGAGGGCTTCTTCAACGTCGCGAAGTTTCGGCTGATGAAGCCCACGGCGTTCTTCATCAATATCGGCCGCGGCATGACGACGCGGCTGGACGACCTGGTGGCTGCCCTGAACGCCGGGGAGATCGCCGGGGCGGCGCTGGATGTCTACGAACAGGAGCCGCTGCCGCCCGAGCACCCGCTCTGGGGCGCGAAGAACGTGCTGCTTACACCGCACATGGCCGGCTACGGGCCGCATCTGAACGAGCGCCGGTTTCAGATCATCCAGGACAATTGCCGGGCCTTCGCCGACGGCCTGAAGCTGCGCAACGTCGTCGACAAGACGATGTGGTTTTAGGCGGCCTCGACCGTAAAGCCGGCCCCGCGGATGGCCTCCGCGACCGCGGCATCCGAGGCCGTCGTCACCACACGCACCTGCCCGGTTTGGAGATCGGCTTGCAGGGTCGCCTTGTCATCCAGATCGCGCACCGCGCCGGTCAAGGCACGCACGCAGCCATCACAATGCATATCGGGCACTCGAAACAGCGACATCGATCGGCTTCCTTCAGGCGTCTGTGGCATTTGGTATCACGATAAGGTCCTGCTGGCTTCAGTTTTCCAGCAGGGTCAGGCGCGGAGACGGCGATCATGGTGCGGCTTTTTCTTTACGGCACGCTGCTTGATCCGCACTTGCTGGCGTCGTTCGCCGGCCGCGACGTTCCGCTGTTGCCGGCAACGCTGCCGGGGTGGCGCCGGGTTGTGCTGCAGGGCACCGGCTACCCGACCGTGCGCCGCGCCCGCGGTACTGTCAGGGGTGCCCTGGCCGTCGTGGATCGCGGCACCCTGGCGCGGTTGAAGGTCTACGAAGGCCGCCGCTACCGTTTGACGCGGGTTGTTGTCGATACGGCGCGGGGCACCGGCACGGCCTATGCCTGGATCGCGCCCGGCGCAACGTTGCGAGACTGGCCTTGATGGTCAAGGCCCGGCGCTATCGGCGTTGCTCAAGAAAAGAATTGCATAATCCGCCGATGTCTCGTCCCGAACTGCCGCGGTGAGGTCCAGCGCTATTCGGTCGCCGATGAACGTCCGGTAGTGCAATCCATCCCAGTAGTTGTCGTCCACGTCGGTGATCGGACTCGGCAGCAGGAAATCGACGACGACGGCATGTGCCAGAGGCTTCGCCAGATCCGCCACGCGGCGCTTGCATTCGTTCACGACGGTTTCGCCCTCGGTGCCCGGCGGCTGCAACATCCGGTGGTTATACGGCGGGAAAAACAGCACCTTCCGCGTCGCGGGCGGCAATGACGACAGATCGTCGCGCAGCAGTTCCAAAGCCGGAAAGCGCCACGTGCCGGGCGGGCCGGAGCGGGCGCCGCCCGGCACAACGGCCTTCCACTCCTTCATGTGCTCGGCCACCCGCGCCGGATCATATTGCGACTCGGGCGGAACGAAACGGGTGTAGCCATCGCGGCCCATATCCGGCTTTTTCAGGCCGGTCAGCACGCCGAATTCCTTGCCGGCTTCCTGCATCGCGTACAGGTTGAACATCTCGGCATAGCCGCGCCACCGGGACCGTTCATACATCCAGGCCGGAAACGGGCGGGGCGTCAGCGTCTCGTAGCTGTCTCCGGTGACGCACCAGCGCGTGTCCAGACCGATGAGGACGACGGCGGGTTGCGGATGAGCGCGAAGAAACACACGGAACAGGCTGGAGACTTCGAACGTCGTCGCATCGTTCATCGCGAGATTGGCGAAGCGCGCGCCGAACGCGGGATTGAGCGCATCGGGGCGCAGCAGGCGGCTGGTGGATGTGCCGAAGATCGCGCTGTCGAACTGAGGCGACCGCGCCAGCATCGGATAGGCGAAGCGCTGGTTGCTGGTGACGGTGATCCGGTCGAACGGCAACGCCAACGGCAGCATGCCCCAGGGATCGACGACGACGATGAAGCCGTAGATCACGGCGACGCAGACGGCGGCCGAACCGGCGGCGAGCCGGAAGAAGCGGCGCCATGCCGCGTGCGTATCAGAACTGGAAGTAGATGAAGACATTGGGCAGACGGCCACCGATCAGCAGAAGCAAATAAGCCAGCAGCGCTCCGGCGGGAATTGCCAGCCACGCCCTCGGCCGCAGCAGCGTCAGCGCGGCGTCCTGGCTGGCGGGGCCCAGCACGGCGACACAGGCTCCGAGGACCAAGGCGATGACGAACTCCCGGTCCAGCGACACCGCCCCGATCCCGTGCGCCCCGGCCATGCTGCCGAGGATCCGGCCGGCCTGGCCGAACGTCGGGGAGCGAAACAACACCCATGCGGCCATCACGAAAAGCAACGTCAGCAGCCAGCCGGCGGCGGCGGGCAGGCGAAATCCGCGGGTTGCCCACACGTGGTTTACCGCCAGGGCAACACCGTGCAGGCCGCCCCACGCGACGAACGTCCAGTTCGCGCCATGCCACAGGCCGCCGAGCAGCATGGTGGCGATGACGTTCACCGCCTGCCGCGCGGCTGAGGCGCGGTTGCCGCCGAGCGGGATGTACAGATAGTCGCGCAGGAAACGACTTAGCGTCATATGCCAGCGGCGCCAGAAATCGCGCACCGAAACGGCTCGATACGGCGCATTGAAATTGAACGGCAGCGACAGGCCGAACATCAGGGCAAGGCCGATCGCCATGTCGGAATAACCGGAGAAGTCGAAATAGATTTGCAGAGTGTAGGCGGCGGCGGCGGTCCAGGCCTCCAGCAGTCCAAGCGCGCCTTGCTGCGCCCGGTGGAACAAAGTGTCCGCCGGCATTGCCAGCGTATCCGCCAGCGCGACCTTTTTCGTAACGCCAATCAGGAACAGTATGAAACCGCGCGACAGGTTTTCCCACACCTCCGGCCGTCTCGGGTCAGCACTGAACTGGTGGATGATCTCGTTATGACGAACCAACGGCCCCGCAATGAGCTGCGGGAAAAACGTAACGAACATGCAGAAGTCGAGAAAGCTGTAGACATGGCGGTCGCCGCGGCGCAGGTCGATAAGGTAGGAGATCTTCTGGAAGACGAAAAAGCTGATCCCGAGTGGGAGAATCAGATCCCATGGCTGCCAGCTTTCGCCCAGCAGCCCGAAGACCGTGCCGCGGAAGAAATCAGCATATTTGAACAGCGCCAGGACCAGCAGGTTGAGCGTCACGCCCAGCACCGGAATCCATCGCTGTTGCCACGCGGCGGCGAACCAGCGCGCAATCAGCCAGTTGGCGACGGTCAGCCCCGCCAGCAACGGCACGAAGCGAATGTCCCACCATCCGTAAAAGCCGAGCGACGCCGCCACCACGACCGTTTGCCGCGCGGTTCGGTTGGCCGCCAGCGCGTAATACAGTCCCAGCACCGCCGGCAGGAAGAAGACGATGAAAACCTGTGAGTTAAACAGCATGGAAGGCGGACATCCGGGCGGTATCGGTCGCCGGTCTCTTCGCCCGCCGATCGGCCGGGGTCAATCGTTGAATATCGCAACCGCCCGGGTCCAGCCGGCGGATGCCCGATGCACCTTCACCGGGAAGCACACCACGTCGAATCCGTCCCCCGGCAGGGCGGCGAGATTGCCCAGCTTTTCCATCTGGAAATAGCCGATGTCCCGGCCGGCACGGTGGCCTTCCCAGATCAGGCTGACGTCGCCGGTGAGCTTGACCTTCTCGCGGGTGAAGGAAAACGGTGCGTCCCAGCTCCATGCGTCGGTGCCGACGACGCGCACGCCGCGCTCGGCCAGCCAGAGCGTTGCCGCCTTGCCCATGCCGCAGCCGGAATCGACGAAGTCGTCATGGCCGTAGCGGGCGCCGGCGGCGGTGTTGACCAGGACGATCTCCAGCGGCCTCGGGTCGTGGCCGATGCGCTGCAGTTCGGCCGCCACGTCACCGGCGGTGGCGACGTAGCCGTCCGGCAGATGGCGGAAATCCAGCTTCACTCCGGGTTGGTAGCACCAGTCCAGCGGCACCTCGTCGATTCGCCAGGACGGTTCGCCGCCCGGCTTCAGCGCGTGGTTCATGCTGGAGAAGAAGTGCCACGGCGCGTCCATATGGGTGCCGTTATGGGTGCTGATCTCGACCCGCTCCACCGCGGCATACTCGCCGTCCGGAAGCTGATCGACCCGGATACCCATGTAGGCCGCCATCATCGGCGCGGTCTGGTGATGATCCAGATACTCGATCCGCGGCAGCATGTGCGGCGGATCGCTGGCGATACCCGCCTTCAGCGGCGACGATATATCCACAATCCGCCGCGCCATCAGTCCGCCGCCTGCGCCAGCTTCGTCGGATCGGCGCCGACCCGGCCGGATTCGCCGGGTGCGGCCTTGGCCAGGCGGAAGTCGAAATGCACCGCTTTCAGGCCGGGGATCGGGCTGGCCGGGTCGTCCACCGCCTCGACCACCAGGGACTGCGACACGCCGAACACGGTATCGGACCCGACATGCGGATCGTCTGCGAAATACAGCGCCGTCACCAGTTCGCGGTGGCCTTCGGCGCCGATGAGGCAATGGATGTGCGACGGTCGCATGCCATGGCGCTTCTGCGCATGCACCAGCGCGCCCACCGGCCCGTCCATCGGGATGGAATACCCCAGCGGCCGGACGGTGCGGAAATGATACCGGCCCTCGGCATCGGTGCGGAACACGCCGCGCATGTCCATGCCCTCACCGTTGCGTTCCTGCAGGTCGTACAGGCCGCGCTCGCTGGTCTGCCAGACCTGGATCAGCGCATCCGCAAGCGGCGCGCCGCCGTTGTCGGTGACCTTGCCATAGACGACGATCTCCGGCGCGGTCGGGTTTGCGACGATCTGCGCGCCGGGCGGCAGTTCCGGCGCGCCTTCGCGGAAGAACGGGCCGAGCAGGCTGCTCTGGCTGCCGAGTTCGCGCGCCTTCTTGTCGTGCAGCGCGTTGACCACGGCGCTGACACCGAGAATGTCCGACAGCAGGATGAACTCCTGCCGTATCGGCGTGCAGGCCTGGCCGACGGCGGTAAGGAACTGGATGCCGTGCAGCCATTCCGCGGGGGTCAGGTTTACTTCACGCGCGAAGGCGTGCAGGTGGCGCACCGCGGCATCGGCGATCGCCTTCAGGCGCGGGTCGTCGGTCCCGGCCATCTGCGCCAGCGCGGCTTCTGTGACGGTGAATTCGTCGAGATCCTGCATGCCGGCCTTCCCCCTGGTGTTTGTTGGCTGGAGCATACGGTGCGGCGGCGAGGTTTGCCAACGCACCGGATCGTGCGGAAAAGTGCGGATATCAGGTGGCGGCGGCCGGCAAGCCGGGTATGGTTGCGGCCATGGACACTCAGCGGATCAATCTCCACCTGGTCTCGGACGCCACCGGCGAGACGCTTAATGCGATCGCCCGGGCGACGACCGTTCAATTTGAGCATGCGGACATCGTCTACCACCGGTGGAGCCTGATCCGGACGCGCTTCCAGCTTCACCGCGTGCTGGAGGGGATCGAATCCGAACCCGGGCCGGTGCTGTCCACGCTGATCGACCGGGCGTTGCGGGCGGAGCTGGACACCACCTGCCGGCGGTTGAACGTCAAGGTGGTGAACGTGCTCGATCCGGTGATCAACGTGCTGCAGGAGAGCATCGGGCAGAAGGCGGAGGCGCGGCCGGGGCGGCAGTACGTGCTGAACGCCGACTACTTCTCCCGCATCGACGCGATGCACTACGTGCTGGCGCATGACGACGGGCAGGCTCAGCCCGGCCTGGCGGAGGCTGATGTCGTGCTGGTTGGCGTGTCGCGCAGTTCCAAGACTCCGACCTGCTTCTACCTGGCGAATCGCGGCATCAAGGCGGCGAACGTGCCGCTGGTGCCGAACACGCCCGCGCCGCCCGGCCTGGAGGACACGAAGTGCCCGGTCATAGGCCTGACCCTGGCGCCCGAGGCCCTGATCGACATCCGCCGCCACCGGCTGCGGCTCATCGGCGGGCGCGGGGAGCATGCGCAGGACGCCTCCGGCTACATCGATGAGGACGCTGTGAAGGCGGAGCTGCTGTGGGCGCGGCGGTTCTGCAACAGCCATGGCTGGCCGACCATCGACGTGACGCGGCGGTCGATCGAGGAGACGGCGGCGACCGTGCTGCAACTGATGGAGAACTGGCACGACCGCCAGGCGAAGGCGGCGAATCCGGGGGCGGCTGCGGCACAATCGCCCGGGTGATGCGTTATGTGGGTTGTCTCCTCCGGCGGGTGGGGCTATACGCCGCCCCTCGGCCGGAGTGTAGCTCAGCCTGGTAGAGCACTGTGTTCGGGACGCAGGGGCCGGAGGTTCGAATCCTCTCACTCCGACCAGCCGAAACCTCCGGGTTCCCGACCCTTTATCCGGAATGGCGATGCGGCAGACGGCGGGGCGGTAAGCCCTACGCCGCGATGACCTTCACACCGGGCGCCGTGGCGCAGGTTCCCATCCCGTTATCAAATATCGCGACGGTGAGTTCGAGCCGCGCGTGATCGCGATGCGGATCGCATCCGGCGCGCGAAGCGTGCGATCGAGACGGCGAATGAACCCTGCTGCCATGGCGATGCCGCCCGGGGCGATTTCCACGCACTGCGCAAATTTCCGGGTCCATTGGTCGAGATTGGCGAACGACGCCCTGGCCTCCGCCTCGGTCAGCGCTCGGGTGCGAACCCGGCGGGCGATGGCCGGAAGCACCTGCCCGGCGATCGCCGCGCCAGTCAGCCGGCGAGGCATTCGCGGGTGCGTGTCTTGGGACGAACCCGTCCTAACCCTTCTCGGCGATCTCCTCCCCATTTGCTTGCAGCGAATGTCGGAACCCGATCCGCGCCAGGAAGACGGCAAGGCAAAGCGGCGCAGCAGTGCCCACTGCCGCGCCGCTTCCGTCCTCAAAACCTGCAGTCAAACCTCACTCTTTAGGCTTCTCCACGTGGCCGCCGAATTCGAAGCGCAGTGCCGACAATAGACGGTCCCCGTAATCCGCCTCGCCGCGCGAACTGAAACGCGCAAACAGCGCGGCCGATATCACCGGTGCCGGCACGCTTTCATCCACCGCGGCCATTACCGTCCACCGGCCCTCACCGGAATCCGAGACCCGGCCTGCGAAGTTGCCCAGATCCGGGCTTTTCCGCAGCGCGCTGGCGGTCAGGTCCAGTAGCCAGGACGCAACGACACTGCCGCGCCGCCATACCTCCGCGACCTTGCCGACATCGATTTCGTATTTGTACAGTTCCGGTTGGCGCAGCGGAGTCGTTTCGGCATCATGCACCTGGGTGTGCAGCCCGACATTGGCGTGCTTGATGATATTGAAGCCTTCCGCATACGCCGCCATCAGCCCGTATTCGATGCCATTATGCACCATCTTCACGAAGTGCCCGGCGCCGTTCGGGCCGCAGTGCAGGTAGCCAAGCTCCGCCGGTTCCGGCTCCGCCGTCGCACCCGGCGTGCGCGGTGCGGCCTCCACCCCGGGTGCCAGCGAGCGGAAGATCGGGTCCAGGTGCTTCACCACCTCGGGTTCGCCGCCAATCATGTGACAGTAGCCGCGCTCCAACCCCCAGACGCCGCCGCTGACGCCGACATCGACGTAGTGCAGACCCAGTTTGCGCAGGTCCGCCGCCCGGCGGATGTCGTCGTGGTAGTAGGAGTTGCCTCCGTCCACGACGATGTCGCCTTCCTCCAGCAGGGGGATCAACGACTCCAGCACCGGATCGACCACGCCAGCGGGCACCATCAGCCAGACCAGCCTTGGCTTGGACAATTGCCTAACGAAGTCAGGCAGGCTGGTGGTGCCTTTCGCGCCCTTGTCCACCAGCGCCTGTACGGCCTCCGGGTGGTTGTCGAACACCAGGCAATCATGGCCCGCCCTGGTCAGGCGTATCACCATGTTGCCGCCCATCCGGCCAAGGCCGATCATTCCTAGCTGCATTGTTGGGTGCTCCCTGCGAAATCAGCCGGCGGCCATCGCCTGCTTCGCGATCTCTACTACGCGATCCGGAGTGAAGCCGAAATGCTGTGCCACCGCGGCAATCGGCGCGGACATGCCGAAGCTGTGCATACCGATGATTTTACCGGTCCGACCGGCATAGCGGTCCCAGCCGATGGGCGAGGCCTGCTCCACCGTCACCCGCGCGGTGATCGACGGCGGCAGCACGCTGTCCCGGTATGCCTGGTCCTGTTCGTCGAACAGTTCCCAGGATGGCATTGAGACGACGCGGGCCGCGATACCTTCCGCTACCAGTTTTTCCCGCGCCGCCATGCACAGCGAAACCTCGCTGCCGGTTCCAATCAGGATGACGGAGGGCTTGCCGTCCGGCGCATCGGCCAGGACGTAGGCGCCTTTCGCCAGCCCGGAGGCGGCCGCGAACGCATTGCGATCGACTGTCGGCAGCGGCTGGCGGGAGCAGACGATCGCCGCCGGCCGGTGCTTCAGGTTCATCACCACGCGCCACGCCTCGCTGACCTCGTTGGCATCCGCCGGCCGGAGCACCACCATCCCCGGGATCGCCCGCAGCGACAGCAACTGTTCTATCGGCTGGTGCGTCGGGCCGTCCTCGCCCACGCCGATGGAGTCATGCGTCCAGATATGGATGACCGACAGTTCCATGATCGCCGACAGCCGGATGGAGCCGCGGGCGTAGTCGGTGAAGATCAGGAAGCCGGAGCCGAACGCCTTCAGCCCGGACAAGGTCATGCCGTTGACAGCCGCGCACATGGCGTGCTCGCGGACGCCGAAATGCATGTTGCGGCCGTGGTAGTCGCCGACGGTCCCCGGCGCCTCGAAGCTGCCGGCGCCCTCAAACGCCAGGTTGGTCTTGGTGCTGGGGGCGAGGTCCGCCGCGCCGCCGATGATCCAGGGGATGCGCTGCGCCAGGGCGTTCAGCACCTTTCCCGACGAATCCCGCGTGGCCAGGCCCTTGGCGTCGGCCGGGAAGCTCGGCAGGGCGGACTCCCAATCCTCCGGCAGAGTGCCGGCGTGTATGGCATCGACTTGCTTGCCGAGCTCCGGATGGGCCGTCCGGTATTCGGCCAGCAGTTTGTCCCAGGCAGCGTGCGCCGCCGCGCCGCGGGCGCCCATATTGGCGGCGAAGTGCTTCGGCACCGCGTCGGGAACGACGAAGCTCTTGTCCGGGTCGAAGCCGTAGAATTCCTTGGCGCCGCGCAGTTCCTTTTCGCCCAGCGGCTCGCCGTGCGCCTTCGGGCTGTCCTGCAGTGTCGGCGCGCCGTAGGCGATATGGCTGTGCACCACGATCAGAGTCGGGCGGTCGTTCGTCTTCAGGAAGACCTGGTAGGCGCGGTCGAGCGCGATGATGTCGTTGGCATCAGCGACCGTGGTGACGTTCCAGCCATAGGCCAGGAAGCGGGCGGCGACATCTTCCGAATAGGCGATGTCGGTCATGCCCTCGATGGTCACGCGGTTGCTGTCGTAGATCCAGCACAGGTTGGGCAGGCTGAGATGCGCGGCCAGGGAGGCGGCCTCACTGGCGACGCCTTCCATCATGTCGCCGTCGCCGCACAGGGCGTAGACGTTGTAGTCGAACAGCTTGAAGTCCGGCCGGTTATAGGTCGCGGCCAGCCACTTGCCGGCGATCGCCATGCCGACGCTGGTCGCCAGCCCCTGGCCGAGCGGGCCTGTCGTGGTCTCGACGCCGGAGGTCAGGCGGTATTCCGGATGGCCGGGACAGCGGCTTTCGAGCTGGCGAAAGTGCTCGATGTCATCCAGCGTGACCGCCTTGCGGTTGGAATCGCCGTAGACTTCGGGGCTGCCTTCGATGCCGGCGAGGTGGATCAGCGAGTACAGCAGCATGGATGCGTGCCCGACGGACAGCACGAAGCGGTCGCGGTTCATCCACTCCGGCGCGGCGGGGTCGTATGTCAGATGGCGTTGCCACAGCGTGTAGGCGGTTGGCGCGGCGCCCATCGGGGTGCCCGGATGGCCGGACTTGGCCTTCTGCACGGCGTCCGCTGCCAGCATGCGAATGGTGTTGATGCAGAGTTGGTCGATATCGGTGGCGTCGGACATTCGGGTCTCCCGGGGCTGTGGAGAGTAAGTGCGGCGGCGGCGTTAAGTTCCGTGCCGCCACGGACATCACCGCCTGACGAACTCCAGGATATCGGCTGTGACCTTGTCCTTTTCGGTCGAACACATGCCGTGCGGCGCGCCCGGATAAACCTTCAGCACCGCGCCCTTGACCAGTTGCGCCGACAGCCGGCCGGAGTCCTCGAACGGCACGATCTGGTCGTCATCGCCGTGCAATACCAGTGTGGGCACTGTGATGGACTTCAGGTCCTCGGTGAAATCGGTTTCCGAGAAGGCCTTGATGCAGTCGTATTCGTTCTTCAGGCCGCCCATCATGCCCTGGAGCCAGAAACTGTCGCGCAGTGCCTGGCTGACCTTCGATCCGGGCCGGTTGGCGCCGTAGAACGGCAGGCTCAGGTCCTTGAAGAATTGCGACCGATCCGCCGCCACACCGGCGCGGATGCCGTCGAAGACATCCATCGGCAGGCCGCCGGGGTTTGCCTCGGTCTTCAGCATGATCGGAGGCACCGCGCCAATCAGCACGAGCCTGGCGACGGTGCCCCTGCCGTGCCGGGCGACGTAGCGGGCGGCCTCCCCGCCGCCGGTGGAATGACCCACATGCACGGCGTCGTGCAAATCGAGCGCCGCGGTCAGTGCCGCCAAATCGGCCGCGTAGGTGTCCATGTCGTTGCCGCCCCATGGCTGGCTGGAGCGGCCGTGACCGCGGCGGTCATGCGCGATGCAGCGGTAGCCGTGCGAGGCGAGGGCCATCATCTGGTCCTCGAACGCGTCGCCCGACAGCGGCCAGCCATGGCTGAACACGATCGGCTGCCCGGTGCCCCAGTCCTTGAAGTAGATCTGCGTGCCGTCCTTGGTGGTGATGCTGGGCATGGCTGAAATCTCCCTGATGTCGGATCGGGTGATGACTTCGATGATAAAACGCGGTTCGCCACGCAGCGAACGGTGGTTTGCCAGGAGAAAGTGGGAGTGGTGGAAAACCTGCGTTGTTCAGGTTAACGAGAATGGGGCGCGTTACCACAATTGGGGAGTTGATATGACGGTGAGCAGCCATCGCCGCGGCCTCGCCGTCGCATCGGCATTGCAAGCTTCAGTTTGCTTGTTGCCGGTGGTGTTGCCTCGTTGATCGTGGGCCTGAATCAACGGGCGCGGCGCCATCCGCTGTTGAGCGGCTACGGCCGCAACTGCCCCGGCCCGAACACGCGCAACACCGTCACGTCGCCAGCGTCGGCATTTCTGCCCGTATCGGGGTCCACGACATAGATAATCCGATGCCCTTCGGACGACACCTCCCGCGTACCGGGCTGGTCGCCGCGCGCATAGAGGCATGGATGGTGTTGCGGCTCAGCGGCCGGACTGCGGTACCGGCAATTCGTGATCAGTGCCGAGGCTATCGACCCAGGCCGACACCGCTTCGAAAGACACCACGCGACCGGCCGCGACTGACGCGCGGGCTTCGGCGATCATCACGGCCTCACGGGCAATGCGCGCCGCCTTCTCCTCCGCGGTTTCGTCGCGAGGGGTGGGGAAATCGGCACCGGTCATGAAGTCAATGTCGGACATGACAAGACTATAGGCGCGGTTGGCCCCGGGCACCACAACAAGCACCATCCGTCACGCCAACCCGAAATACGTCCGCCGCAGGCTGTCGTCCGCCTCCAGTTCCGCCACGCTGCCCTCGAACCTGATCCGCCCCCCGTCCAGCGTGAACACCCGATCGGCCAGGTCCAGGAACGCGATGTTCTGCTCCGCGATCAGCATCGCCAGGCCGGAGGCGCGGAAGCGGTTGAGCACCTCGATCACCTGGCCGACGAACAGCGGCGACAACCCGGCGGAGGGTTCGTCCATCACCAGCAATCTCGGTGAGGACGCCAGCGCCTTGGCGATCCCCAGCATCTTGCGCTGGCCTCCGGACAGGCTGCCGGCGAGGGCGCCGCGGCGGTGGGCGAGGTCTGGGAAGTCGGCGTAGAGTTCCGCCATGCGGTGCTTCAACGCGGACTTCTCGATGAACTGGCCGCCGACGCGCAGGTTCTCGTCGATCGACAGGCCGGGGAAGACGCCGATCTCTGACATGTAGGCGAGGCCGCGGCGGACGCGGCGGTCGGTGCGCCAGGCGGTGACGTCGTCGGGGTCGAGGCGGACGGAGCCTTTCCAGGCCGGCAGCAGGCCGACGATGACTTTCAGCAGCGTGGTCTTGCCGGCGCCGTTGGCGCCGAGCAGCACGACGCTTTCGTTGGGACGCACTTCCAAACCGGCGCCCCAGAGCACCTGGACCCGGCCGTAGCCGGCCTCGATGGCGGAGGCGCGCAGGATGGGGGAGGGGTCGAGGGGGGCGGGATCAGGCATCGGCCGCGCGTTTTCGCGTCATGGTGGGCGAAGGCCCACCATACACGGCTTTGCCTATATCGGCGCCGCAAGGCGTGGATGGCGGCCCTGCGGCTGCCATGACGGGGGAGACAATTCGGCGTCCCTCAACCGGGACTGGGGAGCCGTGGCGCACCATCCTACCCATGGTGCCCCCCGCCCAGGAACACCCGGATCACCTCCGGGTCCCGTGTTGCATCCGCCAGCGTGCCGCCGAAAAACTCGCGACCCGCCGCCATCACCACCACCCGGTCGGTGACCTTGTCGATGAACCCCATCAGGTGCTCCACCACCAGCAGCGCCATCCCCCCGTCCGCCAGCGCCCGCAGCCGCGCGGCCATGCGCGACAGCTCCGCGGGGTTCAGCCCGGCGGCGAGTTCGTCCACCAGCAGCAGCCGAGGCTCCGTCGCCATTGCCCGCGCCAGATCGAGCGTTTTCTGCTGCGCGCTGTTCAGCTCCGCCGCCGGACGCTGCGCCACCCGGTCCAGCTCCAGCAGTGCCAGCAGTGCGTCGATATCGAAGCCGGGCCGCGGGTCGCCGTAATGCGCCGCGACCTCCACGTTCTCCCGCACTGTCAGCGATAGGAACGGCCGAGGCGACTGGAACGTCCGGTTGATCCCCGCCTTCACCAGAAGGTGCGATTTCTCGCCGATGATCGACCGCCCGGCATACCGCACCGAGCCGCCATCCGCCGCGTACAGCCCGCAGATGACGTTGATGCAGGTGGTCTTGCCCGATCCGTTGGGGCCGACGAGCCCGAGCACCTCGCCCGGATGCAGATGGAAGCTGACGCCGTCCAGCGCCCGGAAGCCGCCGAAGCGTTTCACCAATCCATCCACGGACAATAGCGGGTCAGGGGACACGGATGCCTCGGCTGGTCAGCAGGGAGACAAGGCCGTTCGGCAGGAACAGCACCAGCAGGACGATCAGCGCGCCATAGGTGAACTGGAAATACTGCGGCACGGCGATGCCGATGACATTGTAGATGCCGTACAGGATGAACACGCCCAGCAGAGGGCCGCACAAGGTCGTAGCACCGCCGAACAGCAGGAAGACGGTGGCGAAGATCGACACGCTCAGGTCGAACGCGGTGTCCGGATAGAAGACGGAGATGTGCCACGCAAACACGCCGCCCACCAGCCCGGCGATCAGCGCCGACAGCAGCCAGGCGATGGTGCGGCCCCGGACAACGGAAACCCCCGCCATGGCGGCGCTGATCGAGTCGTCCCGAATTGCCTGTAGCGACATGCCGAAGCGCGAATTGCGCAGCCACACCACAAGCAGCAGCGTCGCCGCCAGGATCGCCAGCGCGGTGTAGTAGGAAAACGCCGGAGCGAACACGTCGGCCAGCGACACGCCATACGGGCCCTTGGTGATGTCCTCAAGATCCGGGTTGGCAACGATCTCGTACACCGCCTGGGCGGCGGCCATGCTGGCGATGGCGAAATACGCGCCGGATAATCGCAGCAGCGGCAGCAGGATCACCGCCAGCACCAGGGCGGCGACTCCGGCGGCAACCATGCCGATCATTGCGGGAGCGTGAAGGTGCATCACGACCAGCGCGAACCCGTAGGCGCCCGCGCCGTAAAACCCGACATAGCCGAACGGCAAATAGCCGGTGAAGCCGTAGATGATGTTCAGTCCCTGCGCCAACGTCAGGAATATAATGAAGTTGAACAGCATCAGCTCATTGGAATAGACGCCGCGCGCCACGCCCATCGCGACCACCACGGCGGCGGCGATGCCGGTGTCCAGGACGATCCGGCGGATGCGGGTATCACGCACGCCGCACCCGCCTTCCGAGAATGCCCTCGGGACGCACCAGCAGCACGGCAATCAGCAGAAGATTCGGCAACAGATTGGCCCAGGAACTGAGGTAGGTCTGCATCAGCATCAGCGACACGCCATAAATAATGCCGCCCAATAACGTCCCGAGCGGATTGCCCAAGGTGCCGACAACAATCACGGCGAACGCGGTGATATTGATGGCGACTCCCATGTTCGGCGTGATGCTGCCCAGGATGAACGGCGCGAACACCCCCGCCACGCCGGCCAGCGCGATGGAGATGCCGAACGCCACGGCGGAAACGAAATTGACGTCGATGCCGGTGGCCAGCGCCTCATCCCGGCTGACCATCACCGCGCGGGTCAGGGTACCGAGCCGGGTGCGATACAAATACAGATACACCAACAGCACGGCGATGGCGCTGGCCGCGGCGCTGAAGATCCACGCCTTCGGCAGCCGCGTTCCGAACAGGATGATCGGCCCGACTCCGAGCAGCCGTGGCGGCAACGACCGTTCCGTCGATCCGAGGCCGATGGTGGTGACCGCTTCGATCATCTGCGACAGGCCGAAGAACAGGATCAGCGACAACATCTCGGAATCGCGCGACCGTAGCAGCCGCGGGACGACAAGGTAGTAGAGTGGAAGACCAACCAGAACGAACGCGACGATCACCAGTCCGGCGGACGCCAGCGGGTGCAGGCCGAGGGTGGTGAACAGCCACCACGCGGCGATGCCGCCGAGCATCAGGAAGTCGCCATGCGCCAGGTTGACGATGCGCATGACGCCGAAGACGAGGTTCAGTCCGAGGCCGACGAGGGTGTAGTACAGGCCGAAGACAATCCCGGCGATGATGGCGCCGATCAGCATGTCCGGGCCGTGGCGTGGGCTCGTTGCTTTCCGTCATGGCGGGCCGTCGCGTTGCTGCTTGCCAGGTTGGCAGCCATGACCGGTCTTCGGCCCGTCACTTCCCGATTACCGCCTTCCCGTTCGCCATATCAGGCGGATACACCGCGACCAGCGTCAGATCATCCTTTCCCTCCGGCTGCAACTGCCCCAGCGGCGTCACCTCGCCAATCTGGGCGCCGTCCTTGCGCAGAACGAACGTGCCGTCCAGCGTCTTCAGCTTGCCCGACAGAGCGAACACCGCATCATGGATATCCATCTGGTCCAGGCTTTTCGCCGTCGCCAGCGCCCGCTCCACCACCAGCCCGGTCATATAGCCGTACACCGCGTTGGCACCGAACGTCACCTTCGATCCGGGCGGATACTTCTTGTCCCAGGCGGCATGAAACTCCTTCTGCGTCATGCCGACTTCGGGTACATACTCATAGTTCGACGGCGGCACGTACGTGTAGATGTGCGTCAGTGCCGACACGCCGACGTTCTTCTCGATCTCCTCCTTCTCCACCCCGGCATAGATCGAGAATACAAACCGGAACTGATTGCCGCTGTCCTGCAAATTGCGCAGGAACGCGATATCGTTGCCGACGTAGCCAAGCTCCAGCACCGCATCCGGGTTCAGTGCCGCAATATTGTTGATCAGCACCGTATAATTCGACGTAGTGGTCGGCACTCCCTGGTAATAAACGATCTTTACTTTGCCGTCCTTCTCGAAGAATCCCTTCAGCGCCGCCGCCTGGGTGCCGGTGAAATCGTTGGTCGAAAACAGGATCGCCACCGTTTTGATCCCGGCCTTCGCACCCTCATCCGCCAGGAAGTCGGAGATGTAATGCGGCCAGATCGTCGAGACCGGGTCCGCCATCAGCGCGACATACGGGTTGTCATCGGTGAAGAACGCCGCCCCCGTCCCCGACACATCGAACAGGAACTGCTTGTGCTCCTTGGCTATCGGCACGCCCACGGACGTCAGCACCGAGCCGGAATCGGCGATCAGCAGATCGACATGGTCCTGGGTGATCAACTGGTTGTACAGCGTCGCCGCGGTCGCCGTGCTGCTCTGGTCGTCATAGGCAATCAGCTTGATCGGGATCTTCTTGCCGAACGCCTTCACCTCGGCCCCGCCATTGGCGTTGGTCTGGTCCACCCAGAGCCTGAACCCGGCCGCCACCGGCATCGAGATGCTGGCATAGGGGCCGGAGCTGGCATACAGCGCACCGATTTTGATCTCGACAGGCGCGGGCGGCTGCGCCCGGGCGGTTTGCGCGGCGACAGCACAGAGTAATCCTAGCAACAGGGCCTTGGACCGCATTTATGTTCCCCTCCGGCATCCTACCGTAACGACCGTTTCCCGGCGTGCCTTAACGGGCGCTTAACACAGTCCGCGCCGCCCGGCAGGATGATTGTCTATTGCAAAGTTGCAGTCCGACGCTCTCGCGCAGGCTGCGGAACCATCTGATAGTGGACCCCGTTGCCTGTCAATCTTGGGGGGATACACGATGGCAGCCGTCACGCTGAACCGCGCCAACCTGGTCCAATTGCAGCCTCCTGTCCGCGTGCCCTCCTTCGATCCGGCCGCTGTCACCGCCGGAATCGTGCATCTCGGCCTCGGCGGCTTCCACCGCGCGCACATGGCCCGATACACGCACAACCTGATGGAAACGCACCCCGAGGCCCTCTCCTGGGGCATCATCGGCGCCGGCCTGATGCCAGCCGATCGGCGGATGCAGGAGAGTCTGGCACCGCAGGACCATTTGTATACGCTGGTCGAGCGGGATGCCGCCGGAGAGACGGTGTCCGTCATCGGTTCCCTGGCCGAAGTGGTGTTCGCGGGGGAGTCCTCCGCCGCCCTGCTCGACGCCATCGACCGTCCCGAGATCCGCATCGTCAGCCTGACCGTGACAGAGCACGGCTATTGCCTGAACCGCTCGACCAAGCGGCTTGATCCGGACCATCCGTTGATCCGCGCGGATCTCGCCCACCCGGAACGGCCGTCCAGCGCCATCGGCATCATCACGGAGGCGCTGCGCCGCCGCCGCGCCGCCGGGGCGACACCGTTCACCGCGCTGAGTTGCGACAACATCCAGCACAACGGCACGGTGCTGAAGGACGCCGTGCTGGCGCTGGCCAGTCTGCGCGACAAGGATCTCGCCGCCTGGATCGACGGCAACGTCAGCTTCCCGAGCACCATGGTCGATCGCATCACCCCGGTGACGGCGGAGGCCGACGTGGCGGCGCTGGCCGAGCGCTACGGCATCATCGACCGCTGGCCGGTGTTCGCGGAAACCTTCACGCAATGGGTCATCGAGGACCGCTTCCCCGCCGGCCGCCCGGGCTGGGAGCATGTCGGCGCGCAGTTCGTCGGGGACGTCGCGCCCTATGAGTTCATGAAGCTGCGTTTGCTGAACGCCAGTCACCTCGCGGTCGCCGGCCTCGGGCGGCTGGCCGGCTACATCACCATCGACGATGCGATGGCCGATCCGCTGATCACCCGCTACATGACCGCCCTGATGGGCCGGGAAACCGGCCCGACATTGCCGGAGCTGCCGGGCATCGCCCTGCCGCTATATAAGGCGACCTTGATCGACCGCTTCGCCAATCCCGCCATCAAGGACACGGTCGAGCGCGTCAACACCGACGCGCCCTTGAACATCCTCGTCGACCCCATCCGCGATCGGCTGCGCACCGGCGAGTCCGTCGATCTGCTCGCACTGGCGTTGGCGGCCTGGCTGCGCCGGGTGCGCGGGGAGGACGAGCAGGGCAATCCGATAGACGTGAAGCACCCGCTCGCCGAACAATTGCGTGTGAAAGCGATCGAAGGCGGCCCGGACCCGCGGCCGTTGCTTGGGATGGTCCAGTTGTTCGGCGACACCGGCACTGATCCGCGGCTGGTCGAGCCGGTCAGAATCTGGCTTGAGTCCTTGTATGCGAAGGGCAGCCGGGAAACTCTGGCCGAAGCGGCAGGCACGCTCGGGTTTTGAACGGCGGCCGGAACTGCGACCGGGCCGGTGCGTTGACGACTCCGCGCGACACTGACAGCGTTTGCAAGAATTCGCTGCAACAAAGCGGAACAATACTCGCCAGGGGGAGGTGTGTCATCGCTCATCGCATCCGGGGTGTCCTGAAGGCCACCGTATCCGTCGCCGTTCTTCTGCTGACCGGCGCCGTTGTCGCACGGGCGGACTCGACCATCACCATTGCCACCGTCAACAACGGCGACATGGTGGTGATGCAGCATTTGTCTTCGGAGTTTGAAAAGCTTCACCCCGATATACATCTGCGCTGGGTGGTGCTGGAGGAGAATGTGCTGCGCCAGCGCGTCACCACTGATATTGCAACGAAAGCCGGTCAGTTCGATGTGGTGACGGTTGGCAACTATGAAGTGCCGATCTGGGCGAAGCAGGGCTGGCTGGAGGCGATGAACAATCTGCCGGCGTCGTACGGGGTGGACGATATTTTGAAGCCGGTGCGGCAGGGCCTGACCTATGATGGCAAGTTGTACGGCCTGCCGTTCTACGGCGAAAGCGCGATGACCTATTACCGCACCGATCTGTTCGACAAGGCGGGCCTGAAGATGCCCGATGCGCCGACCTATGAGCAGATCCGCGGCTTGGCCGACAAGATCACCGACAAGACGCACGAAATCTACGGCATGTGCCTGCGCGGCAAGCCCGGCTGGGGCGAGAACATGGCCTATGTCACCTCCCTGGTGAATGCCGAGGGCGGTCAATGGTTCGATGAAAAATGGAAGCCGACGATCGACACGCCGCCCTGGCACAAGGCGATCGGCTTTTACGACGACATCCTGAAGGCGGATGGTCCGCCGGGCGCGACGTCGAACGGGTTCAATGAGAACCTCGCACTTTTCGCCAGCGGCCACTGCGGCATGTGGATCGACGCTACCGTCGCCGGCGGCCTGCTGTACGACAAGAAGCAGTCCACGGTCGCCGACAAGATCGGATTTGCGCCGATGCCGACGGGCAGTTTCAAGGGCGCTCCGACCTGGCTCTGGAGCTGGAACCTGGCGATTCCGACAACGTCGAAGCAGAAGGACGCAGCCCGCACCTTCGTTACCTGGGCGACGTCGAAAGAGTACATCGAGCTGGTTGCAAAGCAGAACGGCTGGGTCTCGGTGCCGCCGGGAACACGCCAATCCACCTACGACAATCCCGAGTACCAGAAGGCCGCGCCGTTTGCGAGTTTCGTGCACAAGGCGATCGAGGTTGCCAACCCGGACGGTCAGACCGCGCAGCCGCGTCCGTACACCGGCGCGCAATTCGTCGCCATCCCCGAATTCCAGGGCATCGGCACGCAGGTCGGCCAGACCATTGCCGGCACGCTGACCGGCCAGAGCAGCGTCGATCAGGCGCTGCGGGCCGCTCAATCCGCCACCGAACGGGTGATGCGCCAGTCCGGCTATCCCAGGGAGTAGCCCATGGACGCCTCGGTGACGGAGGCCCCTCCGGTCGAAACTGTGGCAACGGCCATGCCCCGTTCCGTCGGGCGGCTGCTATTGTTGCCGTCGGTGGTGGTGCTGCTGGCGTGGATGATCGTCCCGCTGGTGATGACGCTGTGGTTTTCGTTCCAGTATTACAATCTGATCAACCCGGAGACCGCCGGGTTCGCCGGGCTGGATAATTACCGGTATTTGGTAACCGACCCGGATTTCTGGGTCTCGCTGGAAAACACGCTGATCCTGGTTGGCTCGGTGCTGGTTGTCACGGTGGTGTTCGGGACCTTGCTGGCGGTGCTGTTCAACCAGCCGTTTCCCGGCCGCAATATCGCCCGCGTGCTGGCGATCTCGCCGTTCTTCGTCATGCCGACGGTCAGCGCGCTGATCTGGAAGAACCTGCTGATGCACCCGATCTACGGCGTGTTCGGCGCGGTGGCGCGGAGCTTCGGCCGGCAGCCGGTGGACTGGTTCGCCGACTATCCGCTGGCCTCCATCATCGCCATCGTCTCCTGGGAGTGGCTGCCGTTCGCGCTGCTGATCCTGCTGACCGCCGTGCAGTCTTTGGATCATGAGCAGCGCGAGGCGGCGCGGATGGACGGGGCGGGGGTGATCGCGCAGTTCGTCTTCATCACGCTGCCGCATCTGTCGCGCGCGATCAGCGTGGTGGTGATGATCGAAACGATCTTCCTGCTGACCGTATTCGCCGAGATCTTCGTCACGACCTCGGGCGGGCCCGGCAATGCGACGACCAACCTCGCTTTCCTGATCTACGCGCGGGCGCTGCTGCAATACGACATCGGCGGCGCCTCCGCGGGCGGCATCGTTGCCATCGTCCTCGCCAACATCGTCGCGTTCTTCCTGGTGCGCAGCATCGCCCGTCGGCTGGAGGTATAGATGCAACCAACGCCCTTGCAGCGCGCGCTGGCGGCAATCGTCGGCTGGGGCGTGGCGCTGCTGCTGTTCTTCCCGATCGCCTGGATGGTGCTGACCAGCTTCAAGTCGGAACCGCAAGCGATCACCCCGGGCCTGATGTTCTCTCCGACGTTGGACTCGTATCGGGAAGTGTTCGCCCGCGCCGACTACCTGACGTTCGCCATCAACAGCGTGGTTATTTCCGTCGGTGGCACCGTGTTGGCGCTGCTGTTCGCGATTCCCGCGGCCTATGCGATGGCGTTTCATCCGACCGAGCGGACGCGCGGTACCCTGTTGTGGATGTTGTCCACCAAGATGCTGCCTCCCGTTGGCGTGCTGGTGCCGATATACCTGCTGTTCCGCAGCGCGGGTTTGCTGGACAGCCGCAGCGGGTTGATCGCGATCTATGCGCTGATGAACCTGCCGATCGTGGTCTGGATGCTGTTTACTTTCTACAAGGAAGTGCCGAACGAAATATTGGAGGCCGGGCGCATGGACGGCGCCCGGACGGCAAGCGAGGTCTGGTATCTGCTGCTGCCGCTGACATTGCCGGGTGTCGCTTCGACCGGGCTGCTGTCGTTGATCCTGTGCTGGAACGAGGCGTTCTGGAGCCTGAACCTGACCTCCGCCGGGGCGGCGCCGCTGACCGCGTTCATTGCGTCGTTCTCCAGCCCCGAGGGGTTGTTCTTTGCGAAACTATCGGCGGCTTCGACCATGGCGGTGGCGCCGATACTGGTATTCGGCTGGTTCAGCCAGCGACAGTTGGTGCAGGGGCTGACCTTCGGGGCGGTGAAGTGAGGTCGCGGCGCTTGGGCCAGGCGGGGCAGTGCGCGCGGGGCGGGGGCAGCAGCGTCTCAACCGTCATGGCGGGCCTGCGCCCACCATGACGATGATGGGGCGATGCGACCACACCCGGCGGCAAGAAACTCGATAGGACAACGCCCATGGCAACCCTGACACTCCGCGATCTCCGCAAGAGCTACGGCAACTTCGAGGTCATCAAGGGCATCGACCTCGCCATCGCCGACAAGGAATTCGTCGTCTTCGTCGGACCCTCCGGCTGCGGCAAGTCCACGCTTTTGCGCATGATCGCCGGCCTGGAAGACATCACCGGGGGCGAACTCCAGATCGACGGCCGCCGCGTCAACCATGTCGGCCCGGCAGACCGCGGCCTCGCCATGGTGTTCCAGACCTACGCGCTGTATCCGCACATGACCGTGCGCCAGAACATGGGATTCGCGCTGCGCCTCGCCCGCGTCCCCAAGGCCGAGCGCGACCGCAAGGTCGATGAAGCCGCCCGCATCCTGCAACTCGAACCCTACCTCGAGCGCCGCCCCAAGGACCTGTCGGGCGGCCAGCGCCAGCGTGTCGCCATCGGCCGCGCCATCGTGCGCCAGCCCAAGGTCTTCCTGTTCGACGAGCCGCTGTCCAACCTCGACGCCGCACTGCGCGGCCAGATGCGCATCGAACTCTCGCGCTTGCACGAGGAACTGAACGCCACGATGATCTACGTCACCCACGACCAGATCGAGGCGATGACCATGGCCGATAAGATCGTCGTCCTGCAATCCGGCCGGGTCGAGCAGGTCGGCTCGCCGCTCGACCTGTATCACCACCCGGCCAACCTGTTCGTTGCGGGCTTCATCGGCTCGCCCCGGATGAATTTTCTCCCCGCCACGGTCGCCGAAGCCGGCAGCCGGGGCACAATCGTCGCCCTGGCGTCGGGGCAGCGCCTCGCCGTGCCGATAGAAGCGCGCAGCGCCCGTCCGGGCGACCCGGTGACGCTCGGCATCCGTCCGGAGGGTCTGCATGTCGATCCCGCCGGGCCGCTGACAGCGGATGTCACGCTGGTCGAAAGACTGGGCGGCCTGACCTTGCTGCATCTGAAGGCGCCTGGCGACCAGGACATGACGGTGCAGATCGAGGGCAGCGACCCGACCCGCGCGCATGACCGCATCGGCCTGTCGGTTGACCCCGGCGCCACCCATCTGTTCGAAAAGTCCGGACAGGCGCTGCCGCATCTCGGCCGTCATCCGCTGGCGGCCTGACCAGTGTTCCTCGGCCTTGACTTCGGCACCTCCGCGGTCAAGGCGCTGCTGGTGGATGGCGCGCAGTCCATCGTGGGCAGCGCCACGGTGCCGCTGTCGGTGCAGCGCCCGGCGCCAGGCTACAGCGAGCAGGATACCGAAGCCTGGTGGCAGGCGCTGCTGGACGCCGTCGACACCCTTGCCCGAGAGCATCCGTCCGCCTTGGCCGCAGTGGAGGGCATCGGCCTGTCCGGCCAGATGCATGGCGCCGTGCTGCTGGACAAGGCCGGCACCGTGTTGCGCCCGGCGATCCTGTGGAACGACGTCCGCTCCGGCGCCGAGTGCGCGAAACTGGAGCGGTCTTTTCCGGCCCTCGGCCTGGTCACCGGCAACATCGCCATGCCCGGCTTCACAGCGCCGAAACTGCTCTGGGTGCGCAAGCACGAACCGGCGGTGTTCGCCCGTATCGGCACGGTCCTGCTGCCGAAAGCCTATATCCGCTACCGCCTGACCGGCGAGATGATCGAGGAGATGTCGGATGCCTCCGGCACGCTCTGGCTGGACGTCGGCGCGCGCGACTGGTCGGATGACGTGCTGGCCGCCACCGGCCTGTCCCGCGACGCGATGCCCCGCCTGGTGGAAGGCAATGCGCAAGCCGGCACCTTGGACGCGGCACTGGCCGCGCGCTGGCGCATGGCGCACCGGCCGGTGCTGGCGGGCGGGGCAGGGGACAACGCGGCGGGCGCCATCGGCCTGTCGGCGATCCGCCCGGGCGATGCCTTCGTGTCGCTCGGCACCTCCGGCGTGCTGTTCGCCACGACCGAGCGGTTCCGGCCCTGGCCGCAGGCGGCGGTACACGCCTTCTGCCACGCGATTCCGGAAACCTGGCACCAGATGGGCGTGACCTTGTCCGCCGCCGCCTCGCTGGCGTGGTGGGCGGGTGTCACCGGCCGGACCGAGGCGGAGTTGCTGCGCGAACTCGGCACGCCGAAGGCCGACGGGACCGCGCTGTTCCTGCCCTATCTCGGCGGTGAGCGGACCCCGCACAACGATTCCAATGTCCGCGGCGCCTTCACCGGCCTGTCTTACGCCGCCGATCGGCCGGGGTTGACGCAGGCGGTGCTGGAGGGGGTGGCGTTCTCGCTGCGGGATTGCCTGGATGCGCTGGCGGCGTCCGGGACGCGGATCAAGCAGGCGGACGTCATCGGCGGCGGCTCCCGCTCGCGTGCCTGGATCACGATCATCGCCTCGGCGCTGGGCATCCCGTTAAACCGCCTGGCCGATGGCGAAACCGGTGCGGCGTTCGGCGCGGCGCGGCTGGCCCGGATGGCGGTAACCGGGGAGGCGCCGGCTGTGGTCTGCACCCCGCCCGCCCGCGCGGAAACCATCCTGCCCGACCCGGCTTTGGCCGACGCCTATGCGGGGCGGATCGCGCGCTATCGCGAGCTGTACGCCCGGGGAGGCTTATGATGAAGCTGCAAGGCAAGACCGCCGTCGTGACCGGCGCCGCCCGCGGCATCGGCCGGGCGATCTGCGAGCGCTACGTGGCGGAGGGCGCCTTCGTCTTCGTCACCGACGTGGACGAGGCGAAAGCCGCCGCGGTTGCCGCGGTCCTGGGTGCGAACGCGGCGGCGCTGAAGCTGGACGTCACCCGTCCGGAGTCGGTTGACGCCATGATCGCCGCAGTGGTCGCGCAGCGGGGGCGGCTGGATATCCTGGTCAACAACGCCGGGATCTTCGATCTGGCGCCAATCGTCGAAATTACGCGGGAAAGCTACAGGAAGGTGTTCGCGGTCAACGTGGAGGGGCTGTTGTTCACCCTCCAGGCCGGGGCGCGGCAGATGATCGCCCAAGGGCATGGCGGCAAGATCATCAACTTCGCCTCCCAGGCCGGACGGCGGGGCGAGCCGCTGGTGGCGGTGTATTGCGCCTCGAAAGCCGCGGTGATCAGCATCACCCAGAGCGCCGGACTGGACCTGATCAAACACGGCATCAACGTCAACGCGATCGCGCCCGGGGTGGTGGACAACGAGCACTGGGACAACGTGGATGCTTTGTTCGCCCGCTATGAGGGTCTGGCGCCGGGGGAAAAGAAACGCATCGTCGGCGCCTCCGTTCCTATCGGCCGCATGGCCAGGCCGGAGGAAATCGGCGGCCTGGCGGTGTTCCTGGCCAGCGCGGACGCGGATTACGTCGTTGCGCAAACCTACAACATCGATGGCGGCAACTGGATGAGTTGAACGCCCATGCGCGAAGCCGGCGTCAGGCGGCCCGTTGCCCCGGGGAGGGCATCAGCCCTGCCGCCGTCAGCGCCGCGCGCGCCATGGTGCGCGCCATCTGAACCGACGGGTGGCAGACCGCGGCCCCCACGCTGTGCAGCAACGCGTGCCCGCGATGGCCGGTGTGCCACGCCAGCTCGGCCTCCGCCTGTTCCAACAGGCATAATGCCGCCAACGCGGCCCGCGGCGATCGGCGCCACGCTTCGGCCTGGTGGCGCCGCACGACCTCCCGGATGCCGCCGATGCGCCCCGCCACGTCGTGGCTCAAGGAGCCGGGATGGTCCGCGTGCAGCAACTCGACCGCGGTGGAAGCCGCAACCGCGCCGTGCCGCGACAGGCGTATCCACAAATCCCAGTCCTCGGCCTGGCGCAGTCCGGGATCGAAGCCGCCTGCCGCCAGCACCGCCGCCCGCGATGCCAGAACCGACGATGTGCAAACCGGGTTTTCGCCGGCAAGCAGCGAGAAGGCGGACCGGCCGAGCGGCAGCATGCCGGAGCGGCCATCGACGAACCGGGAAAACCGCGGCCAGCTTGCGTCATGGCGGGGCTGCAACGCGCCATCCGGCAAAAGCGTCATGTAGGAGGAAAAGCTCAACACCGTATCCGGGTTGGCCTCGTGCCACTCCAGGCGCGCGCCGATAGCTGCGGGATACCAGACATCGTCCGCATCCAGAAAGCCGAGCACCGGCGCCCGAGCCGCCGCGATGCCGGCATTGCGCGCCGCCGAAACGCCGTGGTCCGCATCCCGCCGCAACGCCACGACGCGCGGGTCGCCTGAAGCGAGTTCGGCAAGCCACGCGCCGGTGCCATCGCTCGATCCGTCATCGACGATGATGACCTCGAACCGGTCCGTCGGCAGCGCCAGCACGCTGGCGACCGCCCGCGGCAGGGTATCGAGCGCATTGCGGCAGGGGATGATGACCGAAAGCCGAGGCAGCATGGCGATACTCCTTCGTAAGGCCTGTCCCGCCAATCATCCCGCGGACAAGCCGGGGCATGATGGTGAGTGGGCGGTTTGGGAACGGACTTGCGTCGTGCGGCCGGCATTACCCGAACGTTGGGCCACCGCCCGACTGGCAGCACCCCGTCTCCCAGAACCGCGGCCGATCGGCCCAGATCTTGCGAATGTTGCCGTGCTTGATGTTGCCGACGGCCGGCTTGAGGTGGCACATCCCGACATCGCCGTTGGCCTGGATCTGCAGCGTTGTCAGCGCCGAGCAAATCGGCTGCTGTTCGTGCGCCGCCTGTCCCTGCACCGCCGCCTGCAACGCGGCCGGATTACGGAAATACGGGATCATCGCCTCCAACTGGGCGACGCTGTTGGCGATCGGGTAGCCATCATGCTTGAGGCGAATGAGTTCGTTCACCGCGGCAACCGCCGCTTCCGGGTCGTTCGGCCATGTCGGCGCCGTTTCGAACCAGCGCGAGTCCTCGGCACTGTTATAATTCTTGTCTATCGGCTGGTAGAACACCTCGAAATCGTTTTCGCGGGCGAAGCGCGCCACTTCCCCGGCGGAGTGGATGTTTTGCGCCATCAGCACGGTCTTCAGCCGGATGATCGTATGCAGGCGGTGCTCGGTCCGCAGCCGGCGCAGCATCTGCAAGGAGGCCAGCGACCTCTCCCAGAAATTCGGCCGCCCGCGCACCAGCGAATGGGTCTCGCCGATACCATCCAGCGACATCGTGATGCGCCACGGGTCCGCCAGCGCCGCCTTTTCCAGCCGCGCGGGATCCGCCCAGAAGCCGTGCGTCAGCAGCTCGATCGCCAGCCCGGCGGCAACCCCGTGCTCGACGAGTTCCGGCGTGAAGGGTTGCAGCAGCGCCTCGCCGCCGGTCAGCGTCACCTGCACCGGGCCGAGCCAGGCGGCCAGGTCCGTCAGGCAGGTCTTCCAATGCTCCAGGCCGGGGCTGTCCTCCTTGCCCTTGTTCTGCCAGATGTTGCAGTGGACGCAGCGCGCGTTGCACCGCTCGGTCAGCAGCAGTGCGATCGACACCGGGCGGCAGGCCGAGCGCAACCGGCCGCCGGCCAGGGTGCGCATCCGGTAGTTCGCCCCCTGGTAAAGCCGCCGGTAAGCGGTGGCGATGGTCCGGTTTACCGGGTCGAAGGCGGCCCGCACCGCGCCTTGCAGCAAGCCAGGCGATGCGGCGGTCGAGGGGCGGTCCAGCGTGGCGACAGCATCGGTCATGATCAGGCGCTCCGGGTGACTTGGGCGGATTGAAGGCCGGCGGATGGCTTGGCGAGCAGGGTCCGATACTCGTCGAGCGTGGCGGTTATCATCTGCTCGAGGCAGAAGGTGGCTTCGGCGCGGCGCTTGGCGGCACTGCCGAGGCGGTCGCACAGCGCCGCGTCTTTCAGCAGCCGCGTGACGGCGGCCAGCAGCGCGCCGCGGTCGCCGGGCGGGATCAGCAGGCCGGTTTCACCATCCAGCACAACTTCCGGAATGCCGCCGATGCGGCTTGCCACCACCGGCACACCGGCTGCGGCGGCCTCCGCCGCGACCAGAGAGAATGCCTCGAACCAGCGCGACGGGATCAGCAGCACGTCGGACGCGCGCAGCAGGTCCGGCACGTCGCCGCGGCGGCCGAGCACATGGACACGCGGACCGGCGCTCCGCTGCACGTCATCACGCAGCACGCCGTCGCCCACCCACAGCATGATCGCCGAGGGGTCCGCCGCCAGCATCGAGTCCTGGATGGCCAGGATATCCGGAACGCCCTTGGCCTCGGACAGGTCGCCGACAAACAACGCGATGCGTGCGTCGGCCGGCAGCCCGAGGCGGGCGCGGATCGCGGTGCGGCTGCTGGCCTCGGCGCGGCGGGCACGCGACAGGTCGATGCCGTTGAACAGCGTCCGCACGCGGTTGCGCGCCACGCCGACTTCCCGCACCACCATGTCGCCATTGAAGGACGAAACCGGCAGCCAGCGGTCGATGAACGCCGCCTGCATCCGGCGCCGCAACCGCCGCACGGCGAGTGCGAGGCCGCCTGCCTCCTCCACCGTCCGGCGCGAGCCGTGGTCGGTGAAGACAAAGCCGCGCGCACCGAGCAGCCGCGCTATCGGCGCCAGCACGGTGGACGGCGAGCCGAAATGGCAGTGCACCAGGGTCGGGCGGCGGCGCAGCATTTCCTTCGCGAACTGCCACCCGCTGCCGAGCGCTGCATGCGGCAGGCAGGTCAGCGTCGCCCCGGCGGCTTCGAGATCGGCCCGCAGGCTCGGGTCGGCGACCGGGCCGGCGACGATGTCCACCGCAAGATCAGCCTCGTGGCTGCGTTCCGCGAGGCGGAGCGCGTAGTCCTCGAACGGGGCGCGCTTGTCGAGTTGGCCGAAGACCCAGACGAGCAGGCGGTCCGGGCGGCGGGGCGCGGGGGTGGGGAAGCTCGACGGGACCGCGGGGATGCGCGACCGGCTCGCCGGAAGGGCGCTGTTGGGTTGAAGCAGAAGCGACATGCCCGGGGTTCCTTTTGGGTGGCAGAACGGAGACCCGGGGCGCAGCCGATGATGCCGTCAGGTCCTGCCCTGGCAACAGCAAGGACCGCGCCAGCGCTGGACGCATGCTAAAGGCATCTATTCGCAATTCGCAACGCATATCGCATTTCATGGGGCGGATTGTCGCGTCTTGCGAGCGTGACGCGGGAAAGGTGATGAAATGGGACGGGGATGCCGGGTCCACTCGGCTCAGCCGTCATGGCTCGGCTTGTCCCGGCTTGTCCCGGCTTGTCCGGGTCACCGGCACGCCGGGATCATCCCGCACCGGATATCCGTGTTTGGAACCCGGTGGTGAGATCAGGAGTCCCGGGCTGACGACGGAGGCGTGGGCTTTGCTGCGGCACCGCGAGCCTGTTTGTCCGGCGGTTCGGCGGCGAAGGCTTCGCGCGCGGCGTGCGCGGCTCGTGCGATGCGGTTGGATGTGTCGACAACCGTATGGACGCCATCGACGATCGGGCGGACGAATTTTGTTTCGCGCAGAGCGCTGGCGGCTTCGCTTGCGGCGCGGTTGAGCGATCCGACGACATCGTCAAACGACGGCGGGGAAACTGACCTTACGCTTCCCGAGGCTCCGGTGGCGGCATTGCCGACCGTGGAGGCGGCCTTCTCCACACGGTGTTTGACCGTTCCGATCGCGTCTTGAGCCAGTTTCTTGAGTGAATCGAGGGTCATTCTGCCTCTCCATCGACATGATGATGTCCGCGCCCGGTTCCCCGGGCGGCGGGCCCGGAGCGCGCACAAGCACAGCGGTTTACAGCCGCGCACGGCGGTGCACCCGAATACTATATTGCACGGCCGGAGTGTTACGGCAATAGGGTATGCGGGGCGAACCGGTTTTCCTGAGAATAACTGCTCCCGGCGTACTTGTTTGTATCGCGATCTATTGGCTTCGTGTGGCGGAAAAGACGCGGGGCCGTAAACCGAAATTACCTCGCGTGCTTGCTGAAAGCTGTGCGGGATTGGGTTTCCCTGCGTCAATAAATAGTCTTGTCTTCTTGCTCTTAACCAATGAGGCACGCGAACAGCGACCAGGCGCGCCGTCACGACATCGACCGACTATGATTTGACTTGGACTATTTTGCGCCGCGTTGCGAAGCTTTTCGCCGGCGAGCGTGACCGCGATCGGATTCGATCTGGCGAAATATTGAAATATCAGCGTAAAGATGGATACGGAATGTCCCGACACCTTCGCCATCGCGCCTGCCGGGCCAGTCGGTGCCGGCCTTCGATAGCTGATCGCGGTCGAGGTGAAGGCTCCGTCCACATTGTGGCGGTTACCGGTCTCAACACAGATTGCCGCGGATCTGCTGACAAGCGCCGCCAATACTGCTACAACGCGCACATGCCCGATAGCCTCTACGAACACGACGTCCTGGCCTGGTCGGAGCATCCCACGCCTTTTCATGCTAAGAGATACCTATGCCGGACAGCCGTTACGAACACGACGCCTTGGCCTGGTCGCAGCATCAGGCCGAACTTCTTCGCCGCCTCGGTCGCGGAGAAAGGGTGAATGACGTCGATTGGGCAAACCTCGCGGAGGAGATCGAGGGCGTGGGGCTGTCCGAACTGCACGCGGTCGAGAGCTGTCTGAACCTGATCTTGCTGCACCTTCTCAAGCTTCATGTCTGGCCCGACAGCGAAGCCTGCCGCCATTGGCGGGTTGAGATTGTCGGCTTCCAAAAGAACCTCAAGCGGCAATTTGCCCCCTCGATGAGACAAAGGATCGACCTCGGCGAGTTGTATACCGATGCGCTCGATCAATTGCGGGCCGGCGACCCCGACCTCCGGTTGCCGCCGGAGAATCCATTCACCCTGGACGACCTTCGAGTTGGCGACGTGAAGAGCCTCCTGAGCCGCCTCGCACCCTCCGAAGCGGACGCTGAGCCTGATCCCCGAACGTAGAACATTGTTCGGGAGCATCACGTGATGCACTGGAACCACATCTGCATAACTGTCATCTCGCCGATCATCGTTGGGGGCGGCGGGCTTTGGTTGAACCGTCACGCGCGCTAATGGGCTACGCCCGGACCGGCTGCCCCGCCTCAATGATACGTACTTGCAAGCCGCCGCGCCCCGCCCGATACATCCGCCCATGAATGATACGCCCACGCCCGTACCGGACTCCGCCCCGCGCTACGACTTCGCCGCCGCCGAACCCCGTTGGCAGCAGGCCTGGGCCGAACGCGCCTGCTTCCGGGTGGAGGACGTCCCCACCGACGGCAAGCCCAAATACTACGTGCTGGAGATGTTCCCCTACCCCAGCGGCAAGATCCACATGGGGCATGTCCGCAACTACACCCTCGGCGACGTCGTCGCCCGCTACAAGCGCGCCCGCGGCTTCTCCGTGCTGCACCCGATGGGCTGGGACGCCTTCGGCCTGCCCGCCGAGAACGCCGCCCGCGAGCGTGGCGTCCACCCCGCCAAATGGACCTACGAGAACATCGCCAACATGCGCACCGAGCTCAAGCGCATGGGCCTGTCGCTGGAATGGGAACGCGAGTTCGCCACCTGCCAGCCGGAATATTACCGCCACCAGCAGAAGCTGTTCCTCGATTTCCTCAAGGCCGGCCTGGTCGAGCGCAAGGAAAGCTGGGTCAACTGGGACCCGGTCGACGGCACCGTGCTGGCCAATGAACAGGTGATCGACGGCAAGGGCTGGCGCTCCGGCGCGCCGGTGGAGAAGAAACAGCTCAGCCAGTGGTTCCTCAGCATTACCAAATATGCCCCGGACCTGTTGGACGCGCTCGCCACCCTGGACCGCTGGCCCGAACGCGTCCGCCTCATGCAGGCCAACTGGATCGGCCGATCCGAGGGCGCACGGGTGATCTTCAGCCTGGACTGCAGCCCGGAAACGGTGGAGGTCTACACCACCCGCCCCGACACGCTGTTCGGCATGTCCTTCCTGGCCATCGCGCCGGAGCACCCGATCGCCGCCTCGGTCGCCGCGCTGAACCCCGCCGCGGCGGATTTCGTGGCCGAGTGCCGCAGCCGCGGCACGTCGGAGGTCACCATCGAAGCCGGCGAGAAGCTCGGCTTCGACACCGGCCTGCGGGTCAAGCACCCGTTTATCGAAGGCGCCACCTATCCGGTCTGGATCGCGAACTTTGTGCTGATGGAATACGGCACCGGCGCCATCTTCGGCTGCCCCGGCCACGACCAGCGCGACATGGACTTCGCTCGCAAATACGGCCTGAGCGTTACGCCCGTCGTGCTGCCGCCGGGTGCAGACCCGGCGACGTTCAGGCTGGGGAACGAGGCGTATACCGGTCCCGGGACAGCGTACAACTCCGGCTTCCTCGACGGCCTGGACACCGATGCCGCCAAGCGCACCGCCATCGCCCGGCTGGAGGAGCTGGGCATCGGCCAGGGCCTGACCAACTGGCGTCTTCGCGACTGGGGTGTCTCCCGCCAGCGCTACTGGGGCTGCCCGATCCCGATCATCCATTGCGATTCGTGCGGCGTGGTGCCGGTGCCGGACGACCAGTTGCCGGTGCGCCTGCCCGACGACGTCACCTTCGACCGTCCCGGCAACCCGCTGGACCACCACCCGTCCTGGAAGCACGTGCATTGCCCGGTCTGCGGCGCTCCGGCCCGGCGGGAGACCGACACGTTCGACACCTTCGTCGACAGCTCCTGGTATTTCGCCCGCTATTGCAGCCCGACGGCCGACATCCCGCTGGTGAGGGCGGCAGTCGATCACTGGATGCCGGTGGACCAGTATATCGGCGGCATCGAGCACGCCATCCTGCACCTGCTCTATTCCCGTTTCTTCACCCGGGCGATGAAGGACACCGGCCACGTCTCGGTGGAGGAGCCTTTCGCCGGCCTGTTCACCCAGGGCATGGTGAACCACGAATCCTACAAGGGCGCCGACAATCACTGGCTGTATCCCGAGGAAATCGAGAAGCGCCCGGACGGCACCGCTATCAACCGAGCCACGGGCGAGCCGGTCATCGTCGGCCGCGTCGAGGCGATGAGCAAATCCAAGCGCAACACCATCGACCCCGGCGCCATCATCGCCCGCTACGGCGCCGACACCGCCCGCTGGTTCATCCTCTCCGACAACCCGCCGGAACGCGATATGGAGTGGACTGAATCCGGCGCCGCCGGGGCGTTCCGTTTCACCCAGCGCGTGTTCCGGCTGGCGGAAGCCCTGGACGGCCTGCCGGTTGCAGCCCAACCCGAAACCTTTGGCCCGGCTGGCCGGGCGCTGCGGCGCGCCACGCATCGCTGCATTGCCGCGGTGACCGACGCGCTGGAGGGCTTTGCCTTCAACGTCGCCGTCGCCCGGCTATACGAACTGGCCAACGCCATCACCGACGCCGAACGCGCCGCCGCCGAGCCCGGCCTGGCTTGGGCGCGGCGCGAATCAATGGAAATGATGGCCCGCCTCGCCGCCCCGATGATGCCGCATCTGGCCGAGGAAATTCATCTGCGCCTGGTCCCCGGCGGCGGCCGACTGGTCGCCGAACTCCCCTGGCCGGACGCGGACCCCGCCCTCCTGGTCGCGGAAACTGTCACCATCGCCGTACAGGTCGGCGGCAAGCTGCGCGGCACGATAGAGGCCGCCCCCGACGCCGCCGCCGACACGGTCATCGCCGCGGCGGAGGCCGAACCGAACGTTGCCAAGGCGCTGGAGGGCAAGCGCATCGTCAAGCGGGTGCACGTGCCGAACCGCATCGTCAACTTCGTGGTGGCCGGATGACGTCACAGGTCGGCCGCCGCGGGCTTTGCCTCGGCGCCGTCGCCGCGCTCGGCGGCTGCGGCTTCCAGCCCGTCTACATGCCGACGGCATCGCACAAGACCGGCGCGGCGCCGCGCGGGCTGCAGTCGGTCTTCGTCGCCATCATCCCCGAGCGGCCGGGCCAGGAACTGCGGCAGGCGTTGCAGGAGCGGTTCGGCAGCGACTCGGGCACCCCGTCCGCCTACGAACTTCAGGTCTCCTTCGGCATCGCCGGCGAGGGGATCGCGATCCAGAGCAATGCCCTGGCGACCCGCATCCGGATGACCGGCAATGCCACCTGGCTGCTGCATGCGCACGACGCCAGGCGCACCGTGCTGACCTCGGGAAGCGCTCGCTACATCGACGGCATCAACCTGTTCGATGCCGAATACTTTGCCGCGGATCTGGAAACCGAGGCTGTGCAAAAGCGCATCGCCGAGGAGATCGCCCAGCAGATCGCCACCCAGCTTGCGATCTGGTTCCGCAAGCAGGCCGCGCAGCAGGCCGGGTGAAGCTCGCTCCGGCGCGGGTTGCGGCGTTCCTTGGCGATCCCGGTTCGTGCCGGGTCGTTCTGTTGTATGGCGACGATGCCGGCATGATCCGCGAGCGGGCCGAGGCGCTGGTGCGCGCGGTGGCCGGGTCGCTGGACGATCCGTTCCTGGTGACCGAACTGGCGCGCGAGGACGTCCGCCGCCTGCCCGACGAGGCGGCGGGCCTGTCGCTGATGGGCGGCCGGCGGGTGGTTCGGGTGCGCGATGCGACGGACGCGTCGGCGGACCCCGTGGCGGTGCTGCTGAAAAGCGCGGCGCCGGCTCTGGTGGTGCTGGAGGCCGGCGCCTTGCCGACACGCTCCAAGCTGCGGGTGCTGCTGGATGCCGCGCCGGATGGCGCCACCATCGGCTGCTACCCGGAGGAAGGCCGGGCGCTGGAGGAGACGATACGCGCCACCTTGCGGGCGGCTGGTGCGGCTATCGCGCCCGATGCCCTCTCCTGGCTTTCCCAGCATCTCGGCGCCGATCGGCTGTCGACCCGGGGGGAGCTGGAGAAGCTGGCGCTCTATGCGGGGCAGGGCCAGACGATCGACCTGGACGCGGCGATGACCTGCGTCGGCGATCTTGCGGGGTTGTCGCTGGACGACGCGCTGTTCGCCGCGACCACCGGGGATGTCGCCACGGCGGACCGGGCGTTGGAACTGGCGATCGCGGAGGGCGCGGCCCCGGTCCAGATCTTGCGCGTGGCGCTGGGGCATCTGCAGAAGCTGCACCGGGCGCGGCTGGCGATGGATGAGCAGGGCATGACAGCGGGGGACGCGACCAAGACGGTCCGGCCGCCGGTATTCTACCAGAAGGTCGGGGCTTTCAGCCGCTCGCTGGGGTTTTGGCCGGCGGCGACACTTGTCGCGGCGATGGCGGCCCTGGCCGAGGCGGAACGCGGCTGCAAGCGCACCGGCTGGCCTGACCAGGCGCTGGCGCGCAACGCCGTGCTGACCTTGGCGCGGCGGGCGGCGGCGGCCTCCCGTCCGGGGCGGCGCTGAGGCAGTCTCTCCCCGTTAACGGTCATGGCCCGCAGCGGCAATGTACAAATTTTGATCCTGAAATCGATCAATGATACTTTGCATTATCGGCTTCTTGTGCCACACAAGCATGGTATTTTGCGAGGGCGTCAGTTGCGACTCGGCCCCTACACCAGGAGGTTGCAATGGCTTACAAGCGGTCCAGCGATCAGACCAGCCGGAGATCCGCCATCGCGCCAAGCGCCCCCCCGCCGCTCGGTTCGGCGGAGGCTGCGCTCTTCCAGCGCGTCATAAGCGCCGTCGCGCCTGACTGGGTCGTGGAATTGCATGGCATATGCGCCGATGAGGCCAGCCTGATCGTCGTGCCGGAAAGCGGGGAGGATATCGCCGGGCCCAGCTTCTCGGTCAGCCGGGAGAGCTTTGGCTTCAAGCTCGACCGCGTCAGATGGGATGTCATGACCGAGCTCGGCCTGTATTCATCATTGACGGACGTTTTGGTGGCGATTCGGCGTCAGTTGGAGTTCTGTTGCAATTCAGAACATATCGGCGTGACGATCCATTGATACGATCGGCGACAGCCCGGGGGTCTCAGTCATATATTGTTACATGACAGGACTGACGTAGAAACCGGGAATTGATAGTCACGTTCGTGTTGCACGCCCCACGGTGTTCCAGGCATGTTGATGTCTGACATCGGGAAACATCGTGCAAACCCTGAAAGCTCAACCGGCGAACGCGTCCGCCAGGGCGCCGCTTTTCCTGCTCGTGGCCATGGCCGCATGCGGCACACTCGGCATGCACGTCATCGTTCCGGCGCTTCCGGCCACGGCCCGGGCGTTGGACATGTCGATCAGCACCGCACAACTCGCCATCACCCTATATCTGGTGGGCCTTGCGGCCGGGCAGCTGCTGTATGGACCGATTTCCGACCGATACGGGCGCAGGCCGGTCCTGCTTGCCGGCTTGACGCTGTTTACCCTCGCCAGCGTGGTGACCGCGATTGCGCCAAGCGGCGAAGTCCTTATCGGCGCACGCATTCTTCAGTCCTTGGGTGGCTGCGCGGGCCTGGTGCTGGGGCGGGCGGCGGTGCGCGATGGCGCCACGCCGGACAAGGCGGCCGGACAGCTTGCGCTGCTTGGCCTCGTCCTGGCGCTGATTCCGGCGATTGCCCCGGCCATCGGCGGCTACGTCACGGTCTATCTCAGTTGGCGCGGCGCCTATGCGATGCTCGCCATTTTCGGCGGGCTGACACTTCTGGCCTGCGCCGTGCGGTTGCCGGAGACGCTGGCGCCCGCCGCCGGAACACGCAACCTGTCGATGACGGCTTCCTATGTTCGGCTGCTGCGGTCGTCGGGCTTCATCGGCTATTCCGTGGGCGGCGCCTGCTCGACCAGTGCCTTCTACGGGTTCATGTCGGCCTCACCGTTCATCTTCGAGCGGCAACTGCATCAGCCGACAGAGAGCATCGGCATTTTTTATATGTTCCTGATGGGCGGCGTGGCGCTTGGCAGTATCCTAGCCAACCGCATCGCCGGCAAGCTGTCCATGCTGTCGGCGCTGCGCGTTGCCAACGTGCTTGGCATAGCCGGAGGGGCTTTGTTCGCCCTCGCCGATGCGACCGGCACGCTGACCGTTGCCACCGTGGTGGCACCGGTGACGCTGCTCATGGTGGGTGTCGGCATGGCCATCCCGTTCGCCCTGGCCGGCGCGGTCAGCGTCAACCCGGGCGCCATCGGCGCCGCATCGGGCCTGTACGGCTTCATCCAGATGGGCTACGGAATGCTCTGCACGGTGGTGGTGGAAGTCTGGAGTCCGGGGGCGGTCTACCCGGTCGTCGCGGTCCTGCTGGGGTCTGCCGTCCTCGGCCAGATTGTCATGCTGCTGGCGGTCCGGGCGGAGCGCCTTGTGTAGCGCATGGCGGTCGTGACGCCCGGGCGGCCGAACTTTGGCCGCCCGGAGGCGTTGCAGTGGCAACCGGCACTCGCGCCGGACGAAAGGACTGCCATGCCGATTGATACGCACGTCGAGCGGTCGGATCGCGATCAGGACGAGACCCTGAAGGACACGTTTCCTGCCAGCGATCCGCCGGCAAACTCAGGGGTTACCGGGGCGGAGCCGCCGAACACGCCGCCGCATGAGCGCACGATCGAAGAAAGCCCGACCGGATTGCCGACATCGGACCGGCATGGCGCTGAAACAGCACACCAGTGGGAGCACGAGGAAAAGCCGAGCGGCGAGTAGTTGCAATCCGGGGGCGGGCACTGTTCGGCCTGTCCCCCGGACCGTCAGCACTTGTGCGGCTGCGGCGTCATTTCCTTCATCTTGGCATCCATCACGAAGTCGCCGAAATCCATCTTCATGTCGTCCGCCACGCCGTTTTCCCAATACCGCATGGCAACCTCATACGTCGGCAGCGTGCCGGCAATGCCATGGTCGAAGAACGACAGATGCACCTTCGTGCTGGGCAATGACGACAACGCCGGCCACTTCGTCGGCGCCGGCTGCTTCCAATCCAGCACGACAATGAAGCTGTCTTCCACACCGTTTTCATCGGTTCCGTCGAACAGCGGCAGGTTGAGGAAACGCTTCTTGTCGCGCGCCGCGGCGATGATTGCCGCAGTGTGGGCCATGGGGAAAACGGTTCCGCCGGGCAGCGGGCTGACGTTGTCATGCGGCGAGGTGTAATGCGCCTCCCCCGGTCCACCGGCCTTCTGAAGCGTGGCCTCGCCGTCGGTCTGGCTGGTAACCGCTGTGTCGGTCGTCTGCCGCATGTGGTACCGGAAGCGCAGGCCGTCCTTCGATTCCCACGTCGTGTAGTCCGACGCCATCTCGATATCCTGGCCCTCGGAGTTGGTGATCGTCATGCGCAGCCGCTGGCGCACCGCCCAGCCGTCGCAGGCATCGGTCACCTCATAGCCCATGGTCCCGCGCGCCGCGATGACGTCGTTGCCCTTGGCCGAGGCCATGGTCAAATTATAGAGCGCGCGGTGCGCGATCAGCGCGCCGGTGCCGGCGGCCGGGCCGGGCGAGGGTGCGCTTGTGGCGGCAAGTGCCGGCTGAACCATCACGCCGACAGACAAAGCCAGCGCTGCGAGCGCGGCGGGAAGGCGCATTCAGGGACTCCATGGGATAAGGTCGCCGCGATCCGACCTGTGAGAATAAGGACGGCGCGCCGATTGCGCCACCCCCGCGTGCCGTTTTGCCGCCGCCTCAGCTACCCGTGACCCGCGGCTTGGGCGGCGGGATGTCCAGCTTCAGCGACAGCTCCTTCAGCCGGGCTGGGGGAATTTCGGCCGGAGCGCCCATCATCAGGTCCTCGCCCTGCTGGTTCAGCGGGAACAGGATCACCTCGCGGATGTTCGGCTCGTCGGCCAGCAGCATGACCATCCGGTCGATGCCGGGGGCGGAACCGCCATGCGGCGGGGCGCCGTAGCGGAACGCGTTCAGCATGCCGCCGAAGCGGGCTTCCACGTCGGCGGCGGTGTAGCCGGCGATCTCGAAGGCGCGGATCATGATATCCGGCCGGTGGTTGCGGATCGCGCCGGAGGACAGCTCGATGCCATTGCAGATGATGTCGTACTGGTAGGCCTTGATGGTCAGCGGGTCCTGCGAGTTCAGCGCCTCCAGCTCGCCCTGCGGCATGCTGAACGGGTTGTGGCTGAAATCGACCAGGCCGGTTTCCTCGTTCAATTCGAACATCGGGAAGTCGGTAACCCAGCAGAACTTGAAGGTGCCCTTTTCCATCAGACCGAGTTCGTCGGCCAGCCTGGTCCGCACCGTGCCGGCGAATTTCGGCGCGGTGTCCTTCTTGCCGCCGACGAAGAACACGGCGTCGCCGGCCTGCAGCCCGCAGGCCGCGCGAATCGCCTCCGCCCGATCCGGTTCCAGGTTTTTCGCGATCGGCCCCTTCGGACCCTCGGCGTCGAAGGTGATGTAGCCCAGGCCGCCGGCGCCCTCGGCCCGCGCCCATTCGTTCAGCTTGTCGAAGAAGCTGCGCGGCTGCGCGCCGGCGCCGGGGGCGGGGATCGCGCGCACCACGCCGCCGGAGGCCGCGATGCGGGCGAACAGGCCGAAGCCGGAGCCGGCATACTGCTCGGTCACGTCGGCGATGCGGATCGGGTTGCGCAGGTCAGGCTTGTCGGTGCCGAACTCCAGCATCGCCTGGTCGTAGGGGATGCGCGGGAAGGGCGGTTTCGTGACCGTCCTTCCGTCGGCGAATTCCTCGAACACCCCGGCGATCACCGGCTCGATGGTGGCGAACACGTCCTCCTGGGTGACGTAGCTCATCTCGAAATCGAGCTGGTAGAACTCGCCCGGCGACCTGTCGGCCCGTGACGCCTCGTCGCGAAAGCACGGGGCGATCTGGAAGTAGCGGTCGAAGCCGGCCACCATCAGCAACTGCTTGAACTGCTGCGGCGCCTGCGGCAGGGCGTAGAACTTGCCGGGATGCAGCCGCGCCGGCACCAGGAAGTCGCGCGCGCCCTCGGGCGACGAAGCGGTCAGTATCGGCGTCTGGTACTCCAGGAATCCAGCCTCGATCATGCGGCGGCGCACCGAGGTGATGACGTTCGACCGCAGGATCATGTTGCGGTGCAGCTTGTCGCGCCGCAGGTCGATGAAGCGGAATTTCAGGCGGATGTCCTCGGGGAACTTCTCGTCGCCGGAGACCTGCATCGGCAGCACCTCGGCGGCCGACTGCACCACCAGTTCGGCGGCGCGGAGTTCGACGTCGCCCGTCGGCAGCTTGGGGTTCACCGTGCCGGCCTCACGCATCACCACCTGGCCGGTGACGGTGATCACGCTTTCCGGGCGCACCGTGTCGATTGCGGTAAAGGCCGGTGTGCCGGCGGCGAACACGATCTGGGTGATGCCGTAGTGGTCGCGCAGATCGATGAACAGCAGGCCGCCGTGGTCCCGCTTGGCATGCACCCAGCCGGAAAGGCGGGCTTGATTGCCGGCGTCGGCAGCGCGCAGGGCGCCGCAGGTATGGCTGCGATAGGCGTGCATGGTTCGGTATCCCGCGGAATCGGCCGCTTGCGAGGCGGTCCTGTCAGGGGCCGGACACAAGCCCCGGCGGGATAAGGGAGTCAAGCACGGATGGCGGGTTGCTCACAGCGGAGAACAGGATACCTCACGCTTGCAGAAAGAAACTGTTGCTGGCATGCGCGACAAATCCAAGCTGTTCATACAGCGTGACCGCGGGGGTGTTGCCGGCGACCACCTGCAAGCCGATGAGGCCGGTGTCCTGGCGGGCGGCCCAATGTTCCAGGGCGGCCAGGACCTCCCGGGCCGAACCCTGGCGGCGGGCATCCGCCCGGGTCGTGACGCATTCGATGACCGCGCAGCGGTGCCCGGCGACGCATAGCGCGGTCGAGACGATCCGGCCGCCCCGGCGGCAGCCGAAGAAGGCGCGGGGCTGCGGTATCCGCTCGAGGATTTCGGCGTTCGCGGCGCGACGGCTCTCTGTGATCTCGCCCAGGTAGACCGCGATCCATTCGTCCCCGGCGCAGTCCCGCACTTCGACATCCCGGCCGGATGCACCCGCGGCAGGCGGCTTGAACATCGTCACCGTGGGCTCGCCGCGCCGATAACCGCGCGCCTGCAACAGCGCCTCCAGACCGGGCGGGGACGTTTCGTCGAAGGTCTGGAACTGCGCCTTGCGGCCCGCCGCATGATAGAGCGTCTCTGCGCGGATCACCGCCGCTTCCGGATCATCGCCGGAAAAATCGATCGTCGAGACGGAGTTGGCCCGATGCGACCCGCCGCCGGAGCAGCGCCACAGCCAGCCATCGATATCCGCCGTGCGCAGCGCCGGCCAGGCCCGCACATGCGCCCGCTCCATGCGCACGCGTTCAGCGCGGCCGATTTGCATCAGGTCACGCGGGCCGGACGGTTAGCTGTCGTACGAAACCAGCGCATCGCACGGAACGTCCAGCCGGGAGCGCCCGTTCAGGAAGGTCAGCTCGATCAGCGCCGCCGCCGCGGGCACCACCGCGCCGACACTGCGCAGCAGCTCGATCCCGGCCGCCATCGTGCCGCCGGTGGCGAGCAGATCGTCCACCACCACGACGCGCTGACCCGGCAGCACCGCATCGGCCTGGATTTCCACCCGGTCCTCGCCGTACTCCAGGGCGTAGTTGAGCCCGACGGTCTCGCCCGGCAGCTTGCGCGGCTTGCGGATCATGATGAAGCCGCAGCCCAGCTTCAGCGCCAGCGGCGCGGCGATCAGGAAGCCGCGGCTTTCGATGCCGGCGACCAGATCGGGCGTATACTGGCGCACCGCCCGCGCCATGCGACCCATGGCCACCTGCCACGCATCCGCCTCCCGCAGCAGGGTGGAGATGTCGTAAAACAGGATGCCGGGCTTCGGGAAGTCCGGAATCCCGCGGATATGGTCTTTCAGGTCCATCGCTACGGGTCCTCGGGTTACAGCAGCGCGGCACCCTAGTGCGGGTGGCGCCGCCTCGCCAGCCCCTGTTGCAACTTCGCGGCGGTTTCCCCAGTGTCGGCACATGAGCGGCACCGGACTGCGCAATGCCGAAATCGACGCGGCGCTGAACGACGCGAAGGAACGCTACCTCGCGCGCAACACGCTCAGCCTGGCGCGTTACCTTGAAGCAACAACCGTGATGCCCGGCGGCAACACTCGCTCAGTGCTGCACTACGCGCCGTTCCCGCTGGCGATGGCCCGGGCGGAGGGCTGCCGGCTGTGGGACGCCGACGGCCATGCGTATATCGATTTCCTGGGGGATTATACCGCCGGGCTGTATGGCCACTCGCATCCGGTGATCCGGGCCGCGGTGGACGCGGCGCTGGACGGCGGCATCAGCCTCGGCGCGTCGACCATGACCGAGGCGCGGTTCGCCCGGGCGATCTGCGAGCGGTTCGGGCTGCAGCGGGTGCGCTTCGCCAACTCCGGCACCGAGGCGAACCTGCTGGCGGTGTCGCTCGGCCGCGTCTTCACCCGGCGCAAGACGGTGATGGTGTTCGATGGCAGCTACCACGGGTCGCTGTTCGGCTTCGCCGGCGGCGGTTCGCCGATGAACGTGCCGTTCGAAACCATCGTGGCGCCGTATAACGATATCGAAAAGACCCGCTCCCTGATCACCGCCGACCTCGCCCTGGTCCTGGTGGAGCCGATGATCGGCAGCGGCGGCTGCATTGCCGCGAGCCCGGCTTTTCTTGAGATGCTGCGGCAGGAAACCACGCGTGTCGGCGCGCTGCTGATCTTCGACGAGGTGATGACGTCGCGCCTCGCTCCCGGCGGCTTGCAGTCCGTTACCGGCGTGCGGCCGGACCTGACCACCCTGGGAAAGTATCTCGGCGGCGGCATGTCGTTCGGCGCGTTCGGCGGTCGCGCGGAGATCATGGATCGCTTCGATCCCAGGCGCAGCGACGCGCTGCCGCATGCCGGCACGTTCAACAACAACGTGCTGACCATGGCGGCGGGACTGACCGGTTTGACCCGGGTCTACACGCCGGAGGCTGCGGTGGCGCTGAACGCGCGCGGCGATGCGCTGCGGGCAAGGCTGAATGCACTGTGCGGCGATGTGCCGCTGCGGTTCACCGGCATCGGCTCGATGCTGGCGCTGCATACGACGCGCGGGCCGGTGACGTGCCCGGCGGACGCGGCGAAGGCGGATCAGAAGCTCAAGGAGCTGTGCTTTTTCGATATGTTGTCGCACGGAATCTGGCTGGCTCGCCGCGGCATGATGGCTTTGTCGCTGCCCATCGGCGATGCGGAGTGCGATGCGCTGGCGGCGGCGGTGGAGGAGTTCCTGTCGGTTCGCCGATGGTTGCTGGAGTAGGTTCGGCTATTACCCGCCTGTCGCCACGGCGTCGGCGAGGGCGCGGTCCGTAGGCTCGGATCCGACGGTGGCAACCAGTCCGAGGCACACCAGGCACACCCCGACCGCAATCAGGATATTCCGATTTGTCGTCCGGATGCCGGTAAATTGCTGAACGAGCGACGGAAGCGACTTTGACCGCATCATGCATCCTCCATATTGCAACGTTGTGACAGAAGCAGGCTCGATGCAAGCGCACAGTGAAGCGCTTCACACAGACGGAACCACGTCCATGCGACCGCGTTACGAACCTGGTCACGAGGGAGGATACAAATCATGAGCATCTACACCGGCCCGGTCTTCGACATGGCCCGCCAGCAATTCCACATCATCGCAGACCACATCAACATGCCCGAAGACCAGCGCGATCGGCTGCTCTATCCGAAGCGGGCCATCGCCGTGTCCTGCCCGATCCATCGCGACGACGGCACCACCGCGGTGTTCCAGGGCTACCGGGTGCAGCACCATCTGTCGCTCGGGCCGACGAAGGGCGGCACCCGCTTCTCCAGCTCCGTCGATGTCGGCGAAGTCGCGGCGCTGGCGATCTGGATGAGCTGGAAATGCGCCCTCGCCGGCCTGCCCTACGGCGGCGCGAAAGGCGGCGTCACCGTCGATCCGACCGAGTTGTCGCTGCGCGAGCTGGAGGGCCTGTCTCGCCGTTACATGCAGGAAATGATCCCGTTCGTCGGCCCGCACACCGACGTGATGGCCCCTGACATGGGCACCAACGAGCAGGTGATGGCGTGGTTCATGGACACCTACTCGATGTACCAGGGCAAGACCGTCACCGAGATCGTCACCGGCAAGCCGGTCGCCAGCGGCGGCACGGTGGGGCGGCGGGAGGCGACCGGGCGAGGCGTCGTGCACCTGGCGATGCGGGCGGCGGAAACCATCGGGCTGACGCCGAAGACCGCGATCGTGCAGGGGTTCGGCAATGTCGGCTCGGTCAGCGCGGCCGAACTGGCGGCGCGCGGGGTGAAGGTTACCGGCGTCAGCGACCACACCGCCTGCTATTTCGATCCGCGCGGCCTGCCGGTGGAGGCGCTGATCCGCCACGTGGCGGCGAAGCGGGTGCTGGCGGGGTTCTCGCAGGAAGCGCTGGCCGATCCGGCGTCGCTGCTGACACGGGAATGCGACATCCTGGTGCCGGCCGCGCTGGAGCGGGTGATCGATGCGGCAACCGCTGGCGACCTGAAGTGCCGGATATTGGCCGAGGCTGCCAACGGCCCGACGACACCCGACGCCGATGTGGTGCTGGCGCAGCGGCAGGAGATTTTCGTGGTGCCCGACATCCTGTGCAACGCCGGCGGCGTTGTCGTCAGCTACTTCGAGTGGGTGCAGGATCTGCAGCAGTTCTTCTGGCAGGAGGACGAGGTCAATGCGCGGCTGAAGCAGATCCTCGACCGCGCCTTTGGGCAGGTGACGGCGCGGGCGAAGCGGGACGAGGTGGGCCAGCGGACGGCGGCGATGGCGATCGGGGTGGAGAAGGTTTACGCCGCCAAGCAGGTGCGGGGGTTGTTTCCGTAGCGGCGTCGCGGGACGGTCTACTGCTTCAAGGCAACAAAATCCGCGGAACCGCCGTTGATCCGCAGCGTCCGCTCGAACGACACGTAGTGGAACCGGTGCGCCGTGTGGCCGGCGTGTATCGCCACCGATACGGTATAGCGTCCGGTATCGGTGAAGCTCTTGAAGCCCGGGCCGGCATCCAGCTTGCGGCCCAGCGTCACCGCCCAGACCCCGTTCGACTGAGTCGCCTCGGCGGTCACCACCGCCGGGGCGATTTCCTCGCGCTTGTCGAAGATCGAGCCATTGACGGCCACCGGCGCGGCGCCGGGGTTCAGCTTGGCCTCCCAGAAGTCCAGCACATAGCCGTCGGAGCGTAGCTTCGCCAGTTCGTCCGCCGGTTTCAGCGCGTCGCCGCCGCCCTGCCTTGTCAGCTTCACCCGGGTCTTCGGCAGATACATCGTGCGGGTGCCGCCCTTGGCGCTCGGCATGCCGATCGAGTCGTCGTGGCAGGCCGCGAAACAGCCGCCGCGGTTCGCCTCCGGCACACCGCCGTCGTTGAACATCACCGTCACCTTGGTGTCGTACAGCGGATCCTGCTTCGCGTCCGGCTGGGCGCCCTCGGCAAACGCGATGTGCACGTAAAGATTGGTGCCGTCATTGGCGAACTTCACCGTCGCCGGAATATAGCCGCGCTTGCCGGCAATCGGTGCCGGTTCTATCGGCGGCTTGGTGCCGTCCTTGAACACCCGCGGCTGGCCGGAGGCGATCTGCGGCCCCATGGTCTTTTCTTCACCGATATGGCAGTCGTCGCAGTTCTTGCCTTCGGTGAACTCCTTCGCGCCGGACATCGCGGATTTGGTCAGCGACCATTCCCAGGACGACTGGCCGGGGTAGAACAGCACGATCTCCTTGCCGGCGACGCTTGCCCAGTCGATCGCGGCGGCCCGCGACGGCGCGGCGCCCGAAAACGCGGCCAGACCGGAGGCGGCGGCAACCAGCTTGAATGCGAAATTCATTGATAAGTCCTGCTGTCAGTCATGAAGCCCGTCACGGCCCGGTCAATTCGGGCATCGACGGGGAACCGTCGCCGTCGTCGAACCCCTCGATCTCCTCGGTCTTCGGCAGCAGGTGCGCGATGCCCTTGTGGCAATCGATGCAGGTCCGCTCCCCGGTCAGCAGCCGCGCCTGATGCACCGCAGCGGCCCGCGGCTGCTGTTTGGTAAAATCCATCGACTGCGCGCTGTGGCAGTTGCGGCACTCGGCCGAGTTGTTGGCGGTCATCCGCGCCCATTCCCGCTGCGCCATCAGCGTGCGCCGCTCGAGAAATTTCTGGCGCGTGTCGATCGTGCCGAACAGCTTGGCCCACACTTCCCTGGACGCCTGCATCTTGCGGGCGATCTTCAGGGTCCAGGGATGCGGCGTGTGGCAGTCGGGGCAGGTGGCCCGCACGCCGGAGCGGTTGGTCCAGTGGATCGTGCCCTGCAATTCTCGGTAAACATTGTCCCGCATCTCGTGGCAACTGATGCAGAACGATTCGGTATTGGCCGCTTCCATCGCGGTATTGAAGCCGCCCCAGAACGCGACGCCCGCGACAAAGCCGCCCAGGGTCAGGAACAGCAGGCTGAAATGCACCGCCGGCCGGGTCGCGGTTCTGTACCAAACATTGCCGATAAGCCACGACCGGCGGCCGCGCGGCGGTAAGGGGTCGGACATGCGTGCTCAAAACGGGCCCGGCGGGCCGGCGAAAATGAAATACACCCACCACGCCAACCCGTACGCCGCGACGAAGCCGCCCGCGATCACCGGCCACACCATGACGGACAAGAAAAGGAACACGACGGCTTCCCGCCATTTCCCCGTGGCTGCTTGCATGGCACCTTCCGCTGACCGAAGGGAGGTAAAACCCTCGCAATCTGTCGCCGATGCCTAGGCCCGGCTGCCCGCGATATCAAGCACCAAGAGGTCGTAGACTCCGGCAAGACAGGCCCTCAGTCGCCGGAAAACGCCTTGCCGTCGCCCGCACCGCCCAATGCCTGCGCCAGCCTTTCGACCGCTGTCTCGATCTGCTGAACCGCGGGGACGCCGAACCCCAGCAATACGGCGCGTTCGCCGACACGCCCGGCATCCAGCCCCAGCCGCCGCGCCATGGCCGCCACCGCGGCGGCGGAGCGAAGCTGCGGCGGCAGCGTCCAAACCAGATGCAGGCCCGCCGCCGCGCCGGAGATGCGTGCCGTTTCGCCGAAATGCCGCCGCAGCGAGCGGATCAACGCATCGCGCCGCAGCAGATAGGCCTTCCGCACCGCATGCAGATGCCGGGCATAGGACCCGCTGTCGATCAGCGTGGCCAGCGCCTCCGCTTCCAGCCGCCCGGCGAACGCCCCCGCCAACCGGCTGGCCGCGCGCGCCGGGCCAATCAGCCGCTGCGGCACCGCCAGGTAGCCAAGCATGACCCCGGGACCCAGCGCGGCGGCGAAATCGCCCGCGTGCAAGACGATCCCGTCGCGGTCCAGGGTCATGAGCGCGGGTGCATCCATCTCCTCGTAGCGCAACTCGCCGTCGGAATCTTCCTCGATCACGGTGGCGCCGGCGCGGGCCGCCCAGCTTAGCAGAGCGTGCCGCCGCTTCAGGCTCAGCACCGAACCCAGCGGCCGCTGGTGCTCCGGGGTCACCAGCACCAAAGCCGCGCCGCCGGCGGGCAGGCGTTCGGTCTGGATGCCGTCCTCATCCACCGGGACGGTCACCAGGTTGGCGCCCGAGCCGGCGAACATCAGCTCCGCCGCCGGGTCTCCGGGCGCCTCGGTCACCGCCCGGCTGCCCGGCCGCAGCAGCAGATGCGCGGCGATGTGCAGCGCATGCTGGCGGCCATGCGCCAGGATGATCTGATCCGCCTCGACCGCCAGCCCGCGCGATGTCGACAGCCAGCGCGATATCGCCCGCCGCAGCCCCAGCTCGGCGATGACGGGTTCCTCCCCGGTGTCGGCGCACAGAGTGTTCAGCGCCGTGCGGATCAGCGCCCGCCACTTCACCGCCGGGAACAGGTGCGGATCGGGGCGCCCCGGGAGACGCACCGTCCCGGGATCCGGTTCGGCCGTCGCGTTGTCGTTTGCCCGCGGCACGCACCCGTCCGCGGCAAGCACGCGATGCACGAACGTGCCTTTCGCCGGGATCGTCCGCAGATAGCCCTCGGCGATCAGCCGCTCATACGTCAGCAGCACCGTAATCCGCGAAACCGAGAACTGTTCCGCCAGCATGCGTGTCGATGGCATGCGCGTGCCGGAGGCCAGCCGGGAGGAGATGATCAACGCCCGCAACTGCTCGTAAAGCTGCTGCTGCAAAGGCCTGTCGCGGAGAAGCTTGAGCGGGATCAGCATGAGCAATCGATCTGTTGCGGCGGGCGAGGGCGCTCCGGTGAGACATGCGGCGTTCGGCGAGCCTAGCGGCGCGGCCGCTGAAACACCTTGATCCACGTCAATGAACGTGCCACCCGGTGCCGCCAGAACCGCGGCGTGGTCCCGGTCCGGCAGGCAAGGCCCCGGGCGCGACCTCCATCGGCGGTCGGTTGACGAAGGATGACGATGGCCCTGTTGCTCGGCAGCCTTGTGCTCGCGGCTCTGCTGCCGCTCGTGGTGCCGTTGCTGCGGCGCCAGCGGCCGGTGCCCGAGCGCAGCCATTTCGATTGCGCGGTCTACCGCGACCAGCTTCGGGAACTCGATCATGACGTCGCCCGCGGCCTGGTCAGCCCGGCGGCGGAGGAAGCCTCCCGCCTGGAAATCCAGCGCCGCCTGCTGGCCGCCGGCTGCGACCCGGAACCGGTCGAGAAGCCCGGGCGCAGTCCCGTCGCCGCCTTGACCGTCGCTTTGTTTATCGCCTGTGGCGCGCTCGGGCTGTATTACTACCTCGGTGCCGCCGGCAGCCCGGACGTCGTCTTCGTGCCGCGCCCGCCGCTCGCCGGCGCCACGCCCGGCAGCGCGCCGGTGCCGCGGTTTCTCGATCTGCAGAAGGCGGCGGCGCGCCTCACCGAGAAGCTGGAGGCGGATCCTTCGAACGCCGACAGGTGGGTGCAGCTGGCGCGGACGTCGGGCAGCCTGCGGCGGTGGGATGCGGCGGCCGACGCCTATCGCCACGCCCTCTCGCTCGGCTCAACCGGTCCGGACGTGCAGGTCGGCTTTGGCGAGATGCTGGTCATGCAGGCGGCCGGGATCGTCACGCCTGCGGCCCGCGATGCCTTCGCCGCAACCCTGAAGGCTGACCCGAAAAACGAGATTGCACGCTATTACCTGGCCCGCGCCGCAATGCAGGAAGGCCATCCGCGCGAGGCGATCCGGCAGATGCAGGCGATGCTGGCGGAAATCCCCGAAGACTCGGCGATGCGCGCGGCGATTGCGGATCAGATCGAGGCGGCCGCCAAGGTGGCGGGGCTGCCGATGCCGGAACTTGCCAAGGGGACGCCGGCAGGCGCGCCGGACCCGGCTGCTGACGCGACCGCCGCCGATGCCGCGACCGCCGCGAAGCTGGCTGCGCGGCTGCAAGCCCAACCGGGCGATGCCGACGGCTGGATGCGCCTCGGCCGGGCCTATCTGGCGCAGCATGAGCGGGATAAGGCAGCGGACGCCTACGATCACGCCATCGCGCTGGTACCCGGCGACACGGCGATCCGGCTGCAGGCGATCGAGGGTCTGCTGGATGGGATCAAGCCCGGCGACACGCTGCCGCCGCGAGCCCTGGCACTGCTGCGGCAGGTCGAGACGATCGCGCCGGACCAGCCGGAGGTTTTGTGGTATCTGGGTTTCGCCGCCGCGCTGGATGCGCACCCGGAGGACGCCCGGCGCTATTGGACCCGGCTGCTGGCCCGGTTGCCGGCGGAGAGCCAGAATGCCGGCATGGTCAGGGCCGCCATGGACTCGCTGAAGGGCGGGTAGGGTGCGGTCTGCGAGGGGCAAAGGGGCAAGCCGGATCGATCGTCCGGCGGACCTCGCGCGGCTTGCATGCGCCCGGCGCGGCGCCGGGTCCGGCAAGCCCTCGCTGAACAGCCCGGAATAATCGCACAGGCAGCCCACCTACATCGTGGTCTGCATGTCCCCGTCCACGCTGATCGCCTGGCCGCTGATGGTGGCGCCGAACGGGCTGGCCAAATACAGCGCCATGTTGGCGATATCCTGTTGGGTGACGAAGCATTTCAGGCTGGTGGTCGCAACGGTCCGCTCGGTCATTTCATTCTCCGAGATCGATGCCGCCGTCGCCTTGGCCTTGATGACGGCACGGATGCGCGGCCCGTCCACCGGTCCCGGCAGGATCGCGTTCACCCGGATGCCGTCGCGGCCAAGCTCGATCGACAGCGACTTGGTGAAGCCGATGACGCCCCATTTGGCCGCGGCATAGGGCGCGCGCAACGGAAAGCCGAACCGCCCGGCGGCGGAGGACAGGTTGATGATCGCCCCGCCGCCATTCGCCCGCAGCACCGGGATGGCGCGGCGGGCGGTCGCGAACATCGATGCCACATCGATGCGCAGCGTAGCCTCGAGTTCTTCCGGCGCCACATGCTCCACCAATGCCGTCGGCCCGGCGATGCCGGCGTTGTTGACCAGCACGTCCAGGCCGCCAAGGTGCTTCACCGCCGCATCGACGAACGCCTCGCACTGCGCCGTATCGCCGGCATCGGCCACCATGCCGGGATGGCCGCACGACGCCACGGCCGCAGCGTCGATGTCGCTGATGAAGACGCTCGCGCCGCAATGGATGAAGCTGTCGGCCATGACTTTGCCGATGCCGTTCGCACCGGCGGAGATTGCCACCTTGTATCCGGTCAGATCGACCGTCAGCGGCGTGTTGGCTCCGGTTACCATGCGTCTGTTTCCCTTTCCCCCGTGTCGGGTAAGGTGATGGCGGCGAAAAACGGGGGAGGCAAGAGCATGGTCACGCCGGAGGCTGCGCGCAACATCTCGTTCGTCGGCCATACTGACCAGGGCGGCCGCGGCGACGGCGTCCAGGTCATGGTCAACCGCGGCCACGCCTATGTCGGCACCCGGGTCAGCCGCGGCGTGATGGTCACCGACGTGCGCGACCCGCGGGCTCCGAAGCCGGTGAATTTCGTGCCGATACATCCGAATTCCTGGTGCATGCACCTGCAGACGGCGAATGATCTGTTGCTGTGCATCGAGGAACTCGACCTGAAGGCGTTGCTGTCACAGAAGGATTACTATGCGCGGTCGAACCAGGTCGATTCGTCTCGGTATGGCAAGCGCGGTGTGGATTTCTCCGCCGGGATGCGGGTCTATGACATCGCCGATCCGGCCAATCCGCGGCCGATCGGGTTTATGGAGGTGGAGGGGCTGGGACTGCATCGGATCTGGTGGACGGGCGGGCGGTATGCCTATGCCTCGGCGCTGCTGGACGGGTTCCTCGATCATATCCTTATCATCATCGACATGGCCGAACCGGCAAAACCGCGGGAGGCCGGGCGATGGTGGATACCGGGGATGCATGCGGCGGCCGGCGAGACTCCGCACTGGAACGGCCGCTGGGCGCTGCATCATGCGGTGGTGGAGGACGACGTCGCCTATGCGTCCTGGCGGGATGGCGGGCTGACGATCCTGGACGTGAAGGACCCGGCCCGGCCGGAGTTGATTGTTCACCGTAACTGGTCGCCTCCGTACGGCGGTGGCACGCACAGCGCCCTGCCGCTGCACGACCGCGGTCTGCTGGTGGTGGCGGACGAGGCGACGATGAACATCGACCAGGAGCAGTTGAAGCGGACCTGGATCTTCGATATCCGCGAGCGGGCGAATCCGGTTTCGATCGCAACAATGCCGACTCCGTCGGAGCAGGATTACGTCGCGAAGGGCGGTCAGTTCGGGCCGCATAACCTGCACGAGAACCGGCCGGGATCGTTCCGGTCGTCGCGGACGATCTTTGCGACCTGGCAAAGCGCTGGCGTGCGCGTCTTCGACATAGCGGACGCATATCAGCCGAGGGAAATCGGCTATTTCGTGCCGCCGCAGCCATCGAAGTGGATGGAGCCGATGCGCGGGCGGGCAAAGGTCCGGCACACCGCGGATCTTTTCGTGGCGGAGGACGGGCTGATGTACGTTACGGACTACGATTCCGGTCTGTACATCCTGCAATGGAACGGTGGGTAACCGGCTGGCCAGTACGGGGCGGCATAAAGAGTCACAGAGAAAAGAATGAGGATTCACAGTGGAAATGGAGAAGCAAGGACTGCGGCGCGGGCTGTGCGCGCCGAGCGCCGGGCTTGCCTTCTCCGTGAATCCTCGTGCTATCTCCGTGTCAAAAATTCTTGCTTGCCGAAGACAAAACCACTCGGGTCGACCGAACAGGAGATCATCGCCGCCAGTCTGGCATCTCCGGCGGTCCGGGACGAAAATAGGAAACAAGGAGTTCCCACATGCAGCTTGGCGCTCTCGTCCCGTTCACCGATACCGGCGGTGAACCGTCGCTGGTGCGCGACTTCGCGCAGACGCTGGAAGCCCTGGGCTACGATTTCCTCGAAGCGCCCGACCACGTGTTGGGCGCCAACCCCGCAACGATCGTCAGTGACGAGCCGCGCAGCACCATCGCCGCGGACATGTTCCACGATCCGTTTGTTCTGTTGGGCTACCTCGCGGCCTCGACCACGACACTGACGTTTTCCACCGGCGTGCTGATCGTCGCGCAACGCCAGACCGCGCTGGTGGCGAAACAGGCGGCGTGCCTGGACGTGCTGTCCGGCGGGCGGTTCCGCCTGGGCATCGGTGTCGGCTGGAACCCGGTCGAGTTCAGCGGCCTGAACGAAAACTTCCACAATCGCGGGCGGCGGTCCGAGGAGCAGGCGCAGGTCATGCAAGCGCTTTGGTCGCAGCAATACGTGACGTTCAAAGGCAAATACCACACGATTGAGGATGCCGGCATCAATCCGCGCCCCGCCTCCGGGCGCATCCCGCTGTGGTATGGCGGGCATCACCAGCACACCCTGCCGCGCATCGCCAAATGGGGCGACGGCTGGATGCCGAACGCCTATCCGCCCGACCAATCGGCCCTGGATATATTCGCGGAGCTTCGCCGCCTGACGGAACAGGCCGAACGCGATCCGGCCGCCATCGGCATCGAGGTCTGGACATCGTGCGGGCAGGGGGCCGAGGCGGACTGGCGGCGCGAGGCGGCGTTCTGGAAGCAGGCGGGGGCCTCCCATATCTGCCTGACCACCACCTTCAACCGCCGCCACCATACCCGCATCGCCGGCACGACGCTGGCGGATCACCTGACCGCAATGAAGCGGTACCGGGACGCCGTTGCGGACATTCTGTAGGCGGAGAACGATCAGTGGGTGGACGGCGGCTTGATCTCCAGCAACTCATCCATCACCCCGGCATTGCCGCAGAATTCGTGGCAATGCGCCGCCGCCGTGTTGTGCTTGAGTTCGCGCTGGCAGACGCCGACATGCCGGCAACGGGCGCAGGTGACCTCCATGTCGCGCATGACCCCGCCGAATGCGCGGCGCACCGCGTCCGGCTCCAGGCCCCGCGCCACGATCATCCGGGTCAGCTGCTCGTCGTGATCCGTGATCATCGGCCCGATGGCCCGCAAATCGGCGACGCTGACGCCGATATCCGAAGCGAGGAACTGCAGGTCCTGATAGGACAAAGCGGAAAGTTCGGAGTCGGGCGAAACCCGCGCCTTGACCCAATCGAAGACCCGGGAAAGAAGATTTGCCTCACCGGATGCCGGCATCAAATATCTCCTGATGTGAAATCGGAGCGTTGATGCCACTCTGACCGCCGGAAAGCCTTGATCTGCGTCAACAAATCCGGCGCGGGCTAGACCGCCATCAGCCTGTTACTGTCCCGGTTGGCAAAGAAGATGTCGGTCGAAATCTCGTCCACACGGTTGCAACCAGTATAGGCCATTGTCTTGTCCATCTCGGTCCGGATGATGTCCACGGCTTTCGACGCGCCCGCCTCCCCGCCGACGGCGGTGCCATACAGCGTCGCCCGGCCCGTCAGGACGCATTTGGCACCCAGCGCGACCGCCTTGACGATGTCCGAGCCGCGCCGCACGCCGGAATCCAGCAGCACCGTCGCTTTATCGCCCACCGCCTCGGCGATGTCCGGCAGAAGGTCGATGGTCGCCGCCGCGCTGTCCATATTGCGCCCGCCGTGATTGGAGACGATCAGTCCGTCCACGCCGTAGCCGACCGCCTTCAGCGCGTCGTCGACCCGGTTGATGCCCTTCAGCATCAGGATGCCCGGCCATTTGTCGCGGAAAATCCGGATATCCTCCCAGTTCAGCGAATCCTGCCGCATCACCTCCCGCGTCGCCGCATCGGTCGTTATCGGTCGGCGGTAGGGATCGGGGTAGTTCTCCATCCGCGGCAAGCCGATGGTGCGCAGATATTTCAGCAGCACGGTGGCGAACCACGTCGGGTGCCGCATGATGTCGGCGGTGAAGCGCCAGGTCGGATGAAACGGCAGCAGGAAGCCGTTCCTGGCGTTGTATTCCCGGTTCGGCGGCACAATCGTGTCGGTGGTGACGATCAGCGCCTCAAAGCCGTTATGCTTCGCGCGGTCGATCAGTTGGTAGGACAGCTCGCGCTGCTTCCAGACATAGAGCTGGAACCACAGGCGGAAATTCGCCTCCCGGGCGATCTTCTCCATCGCGGTCATCGCGCCGGTCGCCAGGGTGAACGGGATCTTGGCGCGCGCCGCCGCCTTGGCCAGTTCCAGCTCGCCTTCATGCCAGCACAGCCCGGCCGCGCCCGTGGGGGCGATCGCCATCGGCAGGGCGATCTCCTTGCCGAACAGCGTGGTCTTGGTCGTCCGCGCGGAGACATCGACCAGAGCCCGGTGGGTCAGCTTGATCTTTTCAAAGGCTGCGCGGTTGTTGCGCAGCGCCAGCTCGTCCTCGGTGGAACGGTCGACGAATTCGAACACCGCCCTGGGCAGGCGCCGTTTGGCGGCCTCGCGCAGATCGAGGACGTTGTAGCAGGTGTCGAGCGCCGCCATTGTTCACTCCCGGATATCGCCGATGATGCGGCGGGGCAGTCGCTTGTCAAGCAAGTGGCTTGTCAAGCAAGGCTGGGCGGCCGCGTGATGCTGCAATCCGGCGCACGCATCCTATCTATGGATTTGCAACCAAGCCCTCTATAATTAACGAGCCGTAGCGAAGGACGCGCCTGATGACCGACTATATCTCCCTTCTTGGCGACCTGATCCGACAGGCGCGCACGGCCGGGGCCGATGCCGCGGATGCGGTGCTGGTCAACGGCACGTCGCTGTCGGTGTCGTCGCGGCAGGGCAAGACCGAGCATCTGGAGCGCTCCGAGGGTCGCGACCTCGGGCTGCGGGTGTTCGTCGGCAAGCATGCCGCCATCGTATCCTCCACCTCGCTGGACCCGGCCGGCTTCCCGAGCCTGGTGGAGCGGGCGGTGGCGATGGCCAAGGTCGTGCCGGAGGATCCGTTCACCGGCCTGGCCGATACCTGGGCGCCGCCGGAGGATTTCGACCTCGACCAGGTGGACCCGGCCGAACCGACGCCGGATGAGCTGGCCGCTCGCGCCGCCGCGGCGGAGGAGGCGGCGTTTTCCGTCAAGGGGGTCACGAACTCCGAGGGTGCTGACGCCGGGTATGGCCGCAATGAGATCGTATTGGTGACCTCGGCGGGGTTCGCCGGGCGTCGGGCCGGGACCAGCCACTCGATTTCCGCCACCGCGTTGGCCGGGACCGGGACCGACATGCAGCGGGACTATGATTATCACGCCACGGTCTATCTGTCCGACCTGGACGATCCGGTCAGTATCGGCCGCAGCGCGGGGGAACGGGCGATCGCACGGCTCAATCCGGCGCGGCCGAATACCGCGAAGATTCCCGTGGTGTTCGATCCCAGGGTGGCGGGCGGGCTGATCAGCCATTTCGCCGGAGCAATCAATGGCTCCAGCGTGGCGCGCGGCACCAGCTTCCTGAAGGAAAAGCTGCATCAACGCGTGTTCGCGCCCGGCATCAATATTTACGACGACCCGCGGCGGGTGCGCGGGGCGCGGTCGCGGCTGTTCGACGGGGAGGGGACGCCGACGCGGCCGCGCGCTTTGATCGAGGATGGCGTGCTGACGACCTGGCTGCTCGACAGCCGCTCGGCGAAGCAGCTTGGGATGGTGTCGACGGGGCATGCGGCGCGCGGCACCAGCGGGCCGCCGTCGCCGTCCACGACCAATTTGTACCTGGCGCCCGGGACACTGACTCCGGCTGAACTGATGGCCGACATCAAGGAAGGTCTCTACATCACCGAGATGATCGGGATGGGCGTGAACGGCGTCACCGGCGATTACAGCCGGGGCGCGGCCGGCTTCATGATCCGCGACGGCGCTTTGGCCGAACCGGTGGCGGAAGTGACGGTGGCGGGGAATCTGGTGGAGATGTTCGCCAACATGGTGGCGGCCTCCGACCTGCGGTTTCGTCGCGGGACGGATGCGCCGACGGTGCGGATCGACGGGCTGACGATGGCGGGGGGATGATAGCGCGCTGAAGCCAGGGTTCGTTTCTCGGTTAGATGGTTCCTGGATCGAACTGATCGGTCGACGGGATCTCGGGTTTCCGCGCTTTGCGCTGCCGGCAGAGAAAAGAAGCACCGATTTGCCCTGAGATCGACTCTCCGGCCGGCCGCACGCCTTGCGTCAACAAAGCCGGCCTTCGCCCGCCATTGCGGTGTTGGCGACGTACTTGTTTGGCAGAAATGAAAAAGCACTGCCGCGATTACTCAGGACCCCTGCTCAATCCTCGAAAATCAACCGCGCTTCCGCCCCGCGCGGCGAGGACCGTTGCGTGAAACTCTGCGCCTCCCGCGTTGCCATCCACACGGCGAACCGCTCCTGCGCCTCCAGCGGCCCCAGCAGATCCTCCGCCCGCACCGTGGCGGAGCGTTCCGGCAGCGCCTCGCCCTGCCATTTCAGGCCGATTTCCACCCGGTCCTCCGATCGCCATGCCGACAACGCCACCGCCGCCGTGCCGCGCTCCTGCAGCAGTTCCGCCAGTTCGCTGACCGCCCGCTCCGCCGCCCGCGCGGTTTGCGGCTTCAGGCCCCAGTTGCCGCCGAGCTGCTCCAGCCAGTCGCTGGCGGTGCGTCCCGCCCGCGCATCCATCGGCAGCTCCAGCTCCGCCTTGCGCGACACCAGCGGCAGGGTGACCAGGTTGGCGAGGAACGCCATCACCGCGCCGAACGACAGCGGCGAGGCGATCGCCGGCAGCGCCTGGACGAAGATCTGCGGCGCCACGGCGACGGTCAGCCCGGAGCTTAATCCGAACGCGATGATCAGCGTCCGCCGCGTGTCCAGCAGCCGCACCGTCGCCAACTGGCAACCCTGGGCCATAATGAATCCAGCGACATAGAACAGCATCGCCGCCCTCACCGGCGCCGGGGTCAGCACGAACAGCGCGACAAATTTCGGGCACAGCGCGACGATCACCAGCAGCGGCACGCCGCACCAGACGATCCGCCGCGCCAGGGTGCCGGTCGCGATCGACAAGCCGACGGCGGCAGTCCCCGGCCCCGGGCAGGCGCCGCCGAGCAGGCCGGCCGCGGCGATGGCGACTCCGTTCGCCAGCAGCCCGCGGCGTATCGGTGCCGCGTCCGGCCGCGTCCAGGTTGCATCGCACGCGCGCTGGATCACCACCATATTGCCCGCCGCTGTCGCAATGATCGCCACCAGGGCCAGCAGATAGGCCAGCAACGGTCCCGGCCGCACTGCCGTGAAATCCGGCGTCCAGGGCTGCGGCAACGCCAGCCAGGGGCGCCCGGCGAGCACCTGCTGCGCGTTCGCCGGCGCCTGGCCGAGGGCAATCGCCAGCGCCACGCCGACGACCGAGCCGATGAGCACGGCGAATGGCGCAGCCTTGGTGCGGCTGAGGGCCAGGCCGATCATCACGCCCAGGCTGCCGAACATGGCCAGCAGCGCGCCGGTGTGTGGAGGGATCCCTCCGGGCAGCAGGCCGAGTTGGGCGGTCGCCACGACCAGCAGCGCCACGCCGATGAGGATAACCACCACGCCTGCCACCTCATTCGGCAGGAAAACCCGTAGCCGCGGCATGACGAACGCGAGCCCGACGGCGCCGATGCCGGTCAGAAACACCATCGCGCCGATAGCTCCGAACCCGCCGCCGCTATGGCCGGTCATCATGTAGGCGCTGAGCAGTGCCGGGTGGTGTATTGCGGGGATCGGGTAGCCTGAGCCGATGGGCCCGCGGGTGATCAATTGCAGCGCCTGCCAAAGCGCCGCGGCCAGGATCGACAGGCACAGAAACCGTGTGATCTCACCGGGGTCGGGCGATAGCGCGGCGGCCGCCGCGGCCGGCAGCACGAAATACACCGATTGCACCGACAGATGCTGCATCGCGAGGCCGATCGATACCGGATAGGGCAGCGGCGTATCCAGCCAGGCGACGAGTCCCGGCGGCGGCTGCATCGGCTTGTCGTTCGCTCGACTCAGGACGTTCGTCAGCCGCACGCCGAACCGTGGCATCTTGCGTTCCCCCCAAGGCCCGTTCGCCGGGCCGTTCTGTTGCCGCACGGATTGCCCCGGCCCCTGGCGCGCCGCCCGGACAGCAGGCACAGTCGGCGCTATACGGTTTGCTGCACCGCGGATATTCACGATCAAACGATCCGCTAGCGGCAAATCTTCCGCGGAGGCCCGACATGCTGCAGGCTCGTTACGTTGCCGGAGGATATACCGTGGCCCGGTTCGAAGGCCGCCTGGACGCCATCACCTCGGCCGCAGCCGAAACCGGGCTGGCGGCGATGGTCGCGGCGGGACCGGTGGTGGCGGACATGGAGCAGGTTCGCTACATCAGCAGCATGGGCCTGCGGGTGTTGCTCAAGGCCGCGCGGCTGGCAAAGGAAAGCGGCCATCGCTTCGCCGTCAGCGGACTGCAACCCGCGGTGCGCGAGGTGTTCGAGATCGCCGGGTTCGATCGTTTGATAGCAAACTTCACCACCGTCGCCGAGGCCACCGCCGCCGGCTGAGCCGTGCGCTGTTCCTTCCGAAGCCGTTGTGTTCATCCGCCGCAGAATAATTCCTTCTCCTGCGCCGATTATCTGGTAGAGCAGAAGAACCATGACGTAAGGCGGCCACGATGCGCCCCTACACGTGTATTGACAACTATCATTTCCCCGCCGCTTCCCGATCGGCAGGTTTATTGCCGCTGGGCCGTGTCCGCCGCACCACAGGCGCCGTGCGGTTGCCAAGCCGGCGCCGCAGCCCCACAGTCGGCGAGACAGGCCGCGATTTCAGGACCGAGGCGCCCGAATCCGGCGCCGCGTTAACCTTGTATTAGCGTTTATCTGCTATGCGATCACGCCGCGTCGCCATTTGCGCCTTGCCTTTACCCCCTCCTCCTCCTTTATGTTGCACCGCACCATGACAATTCCCCGTCTCGCCGCCGTCGCCCGTTTCGATCCTGCCAACCTCTTCCGCCCCGCATCGATCGCGGTCGTCGGTCTGGACTCGGAAGCCAGTGCCAAGACGCTGGCGAACCTGGCTGTCGGCGGGTTCAAGGGCGAAATCCATACCCTGCACAGCATCGCGCAGCTTCCCCAGGGCATCAGCCTTGCGCTGCTGGCGCTGCCAGCTGATCAAATCGGTGAGGCAATGACGGTGATGGCGGCAAGGGGCTGCTTCGCGGCGATCATTCCCGGTGAGGCCGACAACCTGCGGGAGCACGCGACTCGCACCGGCGTGCGCGCGCTTGGACCGCATTCCTTCGGCCTCGCGGTGCCGAAACTCGGCCTGAACGCCACGCGGTCGCACATCCAGCCGCCGCCCGGGCGGCTGGCGCTGGTATCCCAATCCTCCGCCATCAGCCGCGCGGTGATCGACTGGGCGGAGCCGAACGGAGTCGGCTTCAGCCACATCGTCGGCGTCGGCAACAACCACGACATCGGCTACGGCATGGTGCTGGACTGGCTGTCGCGCGACGCGGATACCGGCGCGATCCTGCTGGATGTGCGCCGCATCAAGAATCATCGCCTGTTCCTGTCCGCCGCCCGTGCCGCCGCCAAGCTGCGTCCGGTGGTGGCGATCCGCGCCGGCCTGCGCATGATGAACGCGGACGGCGCAGCCGATCTGGCGTTCGAGGCCGCGTTGCGGCGCGCCGGGGTGCTGTGCGTGAACCGGCTGGAGGACCTGCTGGCGGCGGCCGAGACCTTGTCCCGCGCCCGGCCGGTCCGCTGCGACAACCTGGCGATCGTCAGCACCGCCATCGGCCCCGGACGCCTGGCGCGCGACGCCGTGCTGCGCGCCGGCCTCGACCTGTGCGACGACCAGACGATCAGCGAGCATGTGCCGGCGGAGGAACTGGCGCCGACGGCGTTTCGCCTCGCCGCCCGCCCGGATGTCGGCGGCGTGCTGGTGATGCACGCGCCGTCCGGCCTGCGCGACGAATCGATCATCGCCAGCCTGACCGTGAAGCATCCGGAGCAGCGTGCGCCGATATTGTTCTGCGTGCTGGGCGAGAGCACCGGCGCGCTGCACCGCGCGACTTTGATCCGCGCCGGATTGCCGGTTTTCGCGACACCCGACCAGGCGGTGCGCGGCTTCGAACATCTGGTGCAGGACCGCCGCAACCGCGCCGCCGCGCGCGAACTGCCGCCGGCCAAGGTGATGACGGTGGAGCCGGACAGTGCCTGGGTGAAGCGCATCTTCGCGCGCGTCCGCGCCGAGGGCCGCCTCGCGCTGACCCAGGACGAGTCGCTGAACGTGCTGTCCGCCTACGGGGTCCCTGTGGTGCCGACGCGCGTCGTGTCCGGTGCGGCCGATGCCGCTGCCGCCGCCGATCTCGTCGGGTATCCGGCGGTGGTGAAGATGCGTGACACGGCCCGCCCGGGCACCCGGCCGGCGGGCGGGCTGGTCCTCGATCTGCTGGATGCGCCGCATGTGGCGACCGCCGCCCAGCTTCTGGCCGCGCGGATGCCGGGCGAGCAGGATGAACGCGCCCTGCTGGTGCAGCATCAGGCCGGCCGGGCACGCGAGGTTGCGATCCGCGTCTCGGACGGGGAGGGTTTCGGTCCGACGATCTCCTTCGGCTCCGGCGGCACCGCGCCGAACCCGCATGACCGTGCGGTCGATCTGCCGCCGCTGAACCTGCCGCTGGCCGATGCGCTGATTCGCCGCTGTCGCAGCGGCGCGATGCTGGAGCGCGCGTTGCGCGACCGTCCGGCGGGCAGCATCGACGCAGTGGCCGGGACGCTGGTCCGGGTCAGCCAGTTGATCCTCGATTTCCCGGAGATCAAGGTGTTCGACCTGCCGTCGTTGTTCGTAGACCAAAATGGTGTCATGGCGGCGGATGCCTGGGTGCAATTGCGCAACATGGATGAGACGCCGCCGCCGCTGGCGATCGCCCCGTATCCGCAGGAACTGGTGGCCAGCAGCGTTATCGGCGGAGAGAGCATGACGATCCGGCCGATACGGCCGGAGGATGCCGAAGCTCATGCGGCTTTCTTCAGCCGGCTGTCGCCGCAGGACGTGCGCTACCGGTTTTTCAGCGCGATCCGCGAATTGTCGCGTGAGCAGATCGCCCGTCTGACGCAGGTGGATTACGACCGCGAAATGGCGTTCGTGGCGGTGCGTGACACCACGGGCGAGACCGTCGGCGTGGTGCGGCTGGTCTGCGAGCCGAACGGACGCTCCGCCGAGTTCGCGGTGATCGTGCAGGCCGACATGAAAGGCCGCGGCCTGGCGTCGGGTCTGATGAACCGGGTGATCGCCTGGGCGCGGACCAAGGGCCTGAGCGAGGTGACCGGCCAGATCCTGGCGGACAACACGGCCATGCTGGCGTTCATCCGGCACATGGGGTTCTCGGTGCGCCGCATGCCGGACGATCCCGAAGTGATGGAGTCGAAGC
>NZ_CAJATU010000065.1 GCF_903944925.1 uncultured Rhodopila sp.
ATGCCGTCGCCTATGCCGCCTATGCCGCCGCCTTTGCCGCCGATGCCGTCGATGCCGCCGATGCCGCCGATGCCGCCGCTTCCGCCTTTGCCGCCGCCTATGCCGCTGCCGCCGATGCCGCCGCCGCCGATGCCGTCGATGCCGCCTATGCCGTCGCGAAATTATCCGTGCTGAAAGAATGCGCGGACATCGTGCGTAAACACTACCCGAAACCGCCACGGATCGCCCGGCTGCGGGCGGTGGAGGAGCGCACGTGAGCGAACCGGAACCCCCCAAGCCGGTGACGATCGTGCCGACGATAGCACCTGAGACGCCGAAGCCCAAGCCCAAGCGAAAGATCATTTGCCGCGATCCGTCCAAGAAGCCCGGCCGGCCGCGGAAGGATGCCGTGCCCGACCCGCCCTTTGCCGTGGTGGGTGAACCCGGGATACGGATTCCGCTAGAATGGGGCGAATTGCCGCTGCACGCGAAATGGGCCGATGAAGTCGAATGGGTTCACCAGAATCGGTCTTCGTGCATCGTGGAGCGGGCCGGCAAGGCGAACAAGATCGAGCTTTCTTTTGCCCAATGGCCAGCACCCTCCAAGGGGGCAATCGGCATGATGCAGGATTGCAGTCGCAATCCGCAAGCCTTCATGCGGGATGTCATCCTGAAGGCCAAAAACGCCGACACGGAAGACGAAAGCGAACGGATCATCGAGGAAAAGAAGTCGATCCAGGATGTCCGCAAGGCCCTGGCAAAGCTGTTGGAGACGCGATGAGCGATGTTGCCTTCGATCCCGCCACCCCCTACTACGATCTTTCGCCGGTTGATCAGGTGAAAAACCTGCAATGGCGAATCAGGATGCGGGAGGCGGCCCTTCATGACCCGGACTTGCAGGCGACCTTGCGGCAGGCGGCCTTTGAAGACCCGCTTTTCTTTTTTCAGGCTTTCATGTTCTGCGTGGAACCGCGGGGGCGGGCCAAGATACTGCCGTTTTGTTTATGGCCCCACCAGATACCGGCTATTCTGGCCATCGACAAGGCGATTTCCGATTCCGAAGGGAACATGGAAGAACCGATCGACGTGGTAATCGACAAGGCCCGGGCACAAGGCGCGACCTGGATCTGCCTGGGCTTGATTCTGCTTCGCTGGCTACGCGACGATATGTTTTCGGCCGGCCTCGTGACCCGCAACATGGATGCCTGCGACAACGCCGACGACCCCAGCTCGCTGATGCCCAAGCTGGACTGGGCAATCAAGATGCTGCCCTACTGGATGCGTCCGCAAAGCTGGAATCCGCGAGTCGATAGGCTGATTTCCAAGCATTCCCTCACGAACCGCGACAACGGCGCGACGATCGTGGGCTACGCGGCCACGGGCGACGTGGCCCGTTCCGGCCGGAATACGATGTTTTTCTTTGACGAAGTAGCGGCTTTCGAGACCAACGACGCCGAAGACGCCATGAATTCCACGCAGTTCGTGGCCAATTGCCGGGTTTTCTGTTCGACCCACAACGGTGATACGGGGGTCTACTACGATATGGTTTTTGGCGATTCGGCGGGCGTCAAGGTCGTGCTTGACTGGAAGGACAACCCCACCCATTCCCGCCTTTTGTACCGCATCGTGAACGGGCAGGTCATGCCGGAACGGCCGGAAGAAGCCGCCGAAGTCATGAAGTACGCGAAGAAGCACGCTGCCGATCTGGAGCGGCTGAAACGTCGCGGCTTCGTCAAGGAAAACAAGCTGCGTTCCAAGTGGTACGACACCCAATGTCTGCGGAAAGGCGTTGCGCCGCGGGGCATCGCGCAAGAACTTGACCGCGATCCCCGCGGCACGGTGGGGAAACTCTTCGACATGGAAGTTCTGGATCGGATGCTGGACAAATACTGCAAGCCTCCCCTCTGGGAAGGCACGCCCGTTATTCGCTCGGGCAAGCTGTACCTGATCAAGCAGGAAGGCGGTTTTCTGAAGCTGTGGTTCCTGCCCGGGCTGGACGATTCGGCCCCCTTGGGCAATTTCGTTGTCGGGGCCGACATCGGCACGGGGACCGATTCGGAGCTTTCCAGCAATTCCGTCCTCGTGGGAACGGATTCCGCCACCGGAGAACAGATTTTGGAGTATGCCGACTCGGGCATTGCCGAAGCTCGGCTGGCGTATCTGGCCGTGGCCCTGGCGGAATGGCTGCACAACGCCCTCATCATCTGGGAGGCCACCGGCCCCACGGGCAAGCGTTTCGCCAATGCGGTGATGAAGGAATCCAACTACGCGCACATCTACAAGAGGGAGCGGGAAAACGTCCGCAGCCACGAAAAGATGGAGGTTTACGGCTGGAACAACAACAAAACCAGCGACAAGGCCGACCTTTTTGAAGACCTGTGGGTGGCCATGGATGAAGGCAACTTCACGCCCCGTTCCGACCTCATGATCCGCGAATGCGGGGGCTGGGAATGGAAGGACGGGAAGATTATTTACCGCGGCACCGGGCACGGCGACCGCTCGATCGCCACGGGGCTTGCCTGGAAAGGAATGAAGGATTTGCGGGTTCGGGGACTTGACAAACCCCCGGAAGCGGCGCAGAATGCCCCATATGGAACGCCTGCGTGGCGCATGGAGCAACGCAAGCGGGCGGCGCAGCGCGACGACGACGATGATCTGTTTGCCGGCTTCAGGAGGGAAGCGGCATACGGCTAATAATGCGGGAGTGGAGGAGTTTAGCCGTCC
>NZ_CAJATU010000066.1 GCF_903944925.1 uncultured Rhodopila sp.
GTGTCCGCGATCGCCGAATGGGCCTCAACCATGGGTTGCTCACCCTGCGGGTGAGCGGGAATGATCTGCTGTTGCGTTTCCATCCCGGCAGATTCCGCCGATTCGCCCGCAACGGGCAACTACGCAACTGCCGGATTTAGGTATAAGCCCGCTACACGCCGTCGCCGGTGAGAACGGGTCGCTGAATGTAGCCGCGATCGGGGCTGACTGTGCTTTGGCTGCCAAGGCGACAAATCAGCCCATGAGAGGATAGGGACCGGTAACGCCCAGCAGTTACGTTGATATATCGGAATGAGGCGCCGACCCGACGAGAGGATTTTTCGGATGCTGATAGAAAACAAGTATGCGGTGATCGCCGCTGTCGTCGGGTTCCTGCTGACGCTCTGGCTGACCGATGGCAGCATGATCGCTGCGTTTGGCATGCTGGCGTTGATTGCCGGAGCCGCGTGGGCCGTTCGGCGGCTGTTCGGCTGACCGGTTCACCGTCGAACGAACCGGTACCGGACACCGCACTAACCGGGGCCTGCCGAACCCAAGGGCGCCGGGTCACGCGCGCCTGCCACCAGACGCTTGGCGAAAAGCTCGGTCAGCACCGGTCCCAGGATGGACGTCGTTAGCATCAAAACCAGCACCGCGTTCAGCATACGGTCATCCAGCAGCCGGTGGCCGCCGGCGTCGCGCGTGCTGTAAGCCACCAACGTCGCGGCCAACGTTGCCGCGACCTGGGGCAGAGTCAGGGACCAAACCGTCAATTGCTCGTCCCGCGTATAGCCGAAGGCGCGGCCGACGACGGCTGCGGCGATCCCCTTGCCAATCAGCAGGGCCGCGATGATTCCGGCGACGATCGGAAAATTCGTGATCGCGTCATGGACGAACGTGACCGGGTCGATGAGGAAGCCGGTGACGCAGAAGAAGATCGGGATGAACAGCGAGCGGCCCAGGAAGTGCAGCTTGGCACTCGCCGGCTTGTCGCGGGCGGATGCGTTGACGGCAAGTCCGGCCAGGAACGCCCCGACAATGCCCGGCAACTGGATCGCCTCCGCCAGCATACCCGATAGGATCATGAAGCCGAGCATCAGCAGAAAAAACGTATCCTCGTCGTTCTCAACCCGATGCAGGACGTAGGCGCCGAACCGGCTGAGACCGAACAGCACCAACACGATGTAACCGACGATCTGGAGCACCAGCGACGCCAGGCCGGAAACCGAAAAGCCCGTGGTGAAGATCGACACGCAAACCGCGAACACCACCAGCGAGAGCGTGTCGGACATCACCGTCGCGCCAATGGCAACGGTGATCGGCTCCAGGCGCTGTAGCCCAAGCCGCTGAATGATCCCCAGGCCGAGCAGGGTGTGCGACGCCAGCAGCGACCCGATGACCACCGCCGGCACGATCGCGTAGCCGACCAGGAGGCCGGCCGCGGTGCCCAGCACCAGCGGCAGGGTTGTCGTGGCGATCCCGAAGATGACGGATCGGTTGCGGGCGCGGCGAAACAGCGCCAGGTCGATTTCCAGGCCGGCAAAGAACATCAGCAGCAGCTTGCCGATCTCGGCCAGGAAGTCGGCGATGGGATGTTCCGGGCCGAAGAAACCGAGCACATGCGGCCCGACGACGACCCCGCCGAGCAACAGCCCGACGACCTCCGGCACGTGAATGCGGCGGCACAGGCGAGGGATGGTCGAGATCATGAACAGGCCAAGCGCAAACTTGGCCAGCACCGGCGTCGTCAGCAGGTGGGTTCTGATAAAGTCGAGGGTCGCCGCGAGCATCCGGGCCGGCTTTCGTTAAGGCGATCAAACGTTCAGCGGATACAGCCAGTTCAGCCAAGCATGTGCCCGGATGGAAATCTTGCGCAAGGCGGCGAACCCGCCGCCGCCGGTATAGATCGCCGCCACGCCGTGCGCGCCGATGGGGAACTTCTCCTGGTCATCGCCGTCGAGGTGGATCTGCACTGCGAACTGACCCAGCGCCTGGTGCGGATCTGCTGCGTCGAAGGCCGGCAGCACATCACTCGGCAGATACTGGCCCGCCGCATTGGCCCGCCAGATCTGGCCGACGGTACCCTTGAAGATCTGGCCCGGGTAGGGATCGAGCGCGACCTCGACGGGCTGTCCGTCACGCACATATTTCAGGTTCTCCTGGAAGTACGTCGCCAGCACGTAGCGGTCGCTGTCCACGATGAACGCCGCGATCCCGCCGATGCGATAGATGCCGGAGACCATGCCGGGACGCACCTGCAAATTGACGATGCGTCCGTCTTCCGGCGCGACCAGGGTGGTGTTGTCCAGGTAGTACCGCGCCTGCTGAAGCTGCGCCTCGAACGAGGCGACCCTGGTATTCACGCCGCCGACTTCGGAGTCCAGTGTCAGCAGGGCGCGCTTGAGCTTGGCGTCGGCCTCGCCTACCGCGGCTTGGTCCCGGCCCGCCTCGGCGGTCCATTGGTCCGCCTCGAGCACGGTCCCGAACGTCTCGCGCTGGAGCGTCTTGGCGGCATTCTTGCGATACTCCGCGTAGACCAGCATCGCCTGCGCCGAAGCCTTTTCACTTTCCGCCAGCGCGACGTCAGCCTCGAGCACCTTGACGTTCTGTTTCGCCTCGGCGAGTTCCGCCTCAAGCTGATGGACCTTGGACTCGTAGACCGTCCGGTCGAACTGGAACAGCGTCTGGCCCTTCTTCAGATGCGCGCCTTCCTCCACCAGGACGGCGGTGACCAGGGTTGGTTCAGGCAATCGGGGAACGATCTGGATGGTGTATTGCACCACCTTCGCGTCGGTCGAACTGGGTGTGACAAAGCGCAGGCCGATGAGGAAAATTAGCAGGATGTGGGCGCCGAACAGGGCGGAGAGGATGCCCCAGCCGGCGGTGAACCGGATCAGCCTGAACCGGAAGAAAACCAGCCAGACCGCGGTGCCGTAGAGCGTGGTAACAAGCAGACCGACAATCATGCGGGCGTTCTCTCGACCGGCGCCGCAGCTTGCGGTGCCGCGGATATGACGGCGGCCGATTTTCCGGTCAGCCGGGCGATCTCGCCCTCGGTCTCGAGTCTTCTTCGAGCCGGTAGTTCACGAATATCGACCACGTCGGTCGGCTTCATGGACCAGATGAACGCGTACATCCATGAGACGCCGCCGAGGAAGCCGAGCCAGCCCATCATGTTGACCGCCTCCGCCTCCGGGTGGTTGCGGGCTATCGCGATGCGTCCGGGCAGGCCCAGCATGACATAGAGCAAGACAAGAAACCCGGCGCCGATGATGGCCAGCGCTCCAAACGTGGCGAAATCCCAGGCGTCGGGTTCAAACCCCAGCAGCGATTGCATGCTGACCTGTCCTGTGTTGATGTTGCTTCAGGCCGCGGGCGCCGCAGCCACATGCGCTGCCAGCGCCTCACGCAGAGCGGTCTCCTTTGTCTGGTCGAACGAGGTGCGCAGCACGGTGCCTCCGTCGCCTTTGATGGCTTCGAGCACCTTGTCGGCGGTCACCTTACGGATCAGCACGAAAAGGGCCGCGTTACCCGATTGCAGCGTGGCGGCGGCCTCCTTCATGAACGGGTCGTCGATTCCGACATCGGTGAACGCCCCGCTCACTGCACCGGATGCGGCACCGACAGCGGCACCGATGACCGGCATCAGGAAGAGCATGCCAATCAACGCACCCCAGAACGTGCCGCTGGCGGCGCCGGCAGCGGCGGGATGAAACATCTGGTTGAGTTTCACCCGGCCGTTCGGCTGCTTGACCGCGATCACGGCGTCATCGAGTTCGATGAGATACTCCTTCTGCAAGTCGAACAGCTTCTGACGGACTTCCTCGGCCTTCGCTTCGGACGGGTCGGCGATAACGACGAGGTCGGACATGGCAGAGGTATCCCTGTAATTGTTGGTGCTTTTCGACGATTAGTATGCAGCCTGCATCACGTCGGCCGTGAAAGCGGACAAGAGTTCATGCCGCTGCGCGTCGGACAAGCCTCTCTGTTGTTTCACCACCGGGCAGTAGGCGGTCACCAGGTAGCTCACCAGTTCATCCGCCGGCACGCCCGGATGACGGCTGCGCAACGTCTGAATGATCATCGGAACCCGAGGGCCGAGGTCCCCGGATGCCAGGACCGGCGCCACTTCTTTGATTTGACTCGGTGTTTCGCGAATGACCCCCGGAGTTCCGGCCGGCTGCGGCTTGGGACATTCAAGCGCCGTACACGGCGCCGCGACAAGCAGCCATACGGCGGCCAACGCCGTAGATGAAACGAAGGGCCTGGTGGTGGTCTTAAGAATGCTGTTCATGCACGCATACCTTAAAGCGGAGAGTGTGGAGGAGGGCCGGATTCGGCCGACGTGCCGCGTTGCCGTCGTTGTTGCTTCAGCAGAAACAGGCCAAGGCTGCCGCAAGCCAGGTTGAGCAGCGCCAGGAAAACGGCGCAGCCCGTCATGTCAAATCCAACCTCCGGCAGCCACATCATGTCGGTGTTCCCCCGAGGCCAGGCTATCCCGGTTTGGACACGACCATGTAGGAGACGCCGCCGTTGGTGTAGCTCGGCTGGTACCAGGCCCCGCCATAGGTGAAATAGGAAATCCCGCTCACGGTCTCCTGCGTCGCCCCATTGGGCAGGCTCGCTACCGCAATGCCGATCGGCGGCGGAACGACCTCGTAGCCGTTGGGCACCGAGCTATAAAATGCGCCGCCGCAATCATAGGTTTTGCCGGCGCCGAGATCGACGGTATCGCAGGCGGGCGGCGGGGCTGGAACCACAGCGCCAACCGGTGGTGCCGTCACGACATAGGTCCCGCCTTGCGAAGCGTAGTAGACGCCGTTCGAATACCAATATGGCGAACCGGCGACCGACAACGAGTAGGCTGCCAACGGCAAGGCCGCGACGCTCGCTCCGATGGCGATTCCGGCGCCAAGTCCTAGACCCGAGTAGTACCCGCCCCAGTGCGAGTTGTAGTTGTTCCAGTTCGTGGTGCGATTGTACTGAAGGTCGTCGGCCTCATGAAACCGATTCTGCTGTAGCGAGTTGGCCTCGTTGAAGCGGTTCTGCTGCAACTGGCTGGCATTCTGATTGGCGTCGGGGTGGTTCTGCTGGAACTGCGGATGGCTCTGCTGGAAGCTGTCGGCGTGGCTGGAGAAGCTGCCGGCGTTGTGCACGCTGCCCCAGCCGCCGCCACCGAAGCCGCTGTCGCCGCTGCGGTCGAAAGATCCCCCATCGCCAAAGCGCGAGCCTCCACCGGCGGACGCGCCACCATGGAAACCGCCCCAGCCGCCGCCGAAGCCGCCAGTGCGGAAGCCCCCGCCATGAAAGCCGCCCCAACCGCCGCCGCCAAAGCCGCCACCATGGAAGCCGCCAAAACCGCCCCCGCGGAAGCCGCCGAAACCGCCGCGAAACGCAAACGCCCGGTCGGCGCCGATCGCCAGGACCGCGGCCATCGCGGCGCCGGCCAGAAGCACGCCGGTCGCGCGCCTGCGGTGCGAAAGTTGCTTGATCATCGTCATGCTCCCAATCTCACTTGGCGCTGGAAATCTTGGCGAACGGGATCTTCTCCAGCCCCGCCGGCACGTCAGGCGTGAACACCGGTGCGGCGATGCGCGGCGCGAAGTCCCAATCCGAGAACACCGCCGTGAACTGCGGCTGCGACGGCTGCGTCTTGTAGGTGATCACCAGCTTGCATGGCGTCAATTGCGGTCCGGGTTCGATCCAGATCTGCCAGTCGATGTCCTTCTCGACAAAAGCCAGCGCGTGGCAACTTCGGCCGGCCACGTCGTTCAAACCCAGATCGAAGCCGTACCGCACGGCGCCGTGCAACGCGTTGTACGGGTCCTGATAGAGCAGGTCGGACAGTGGCGGGGAGAAGCCAAGCTGCGTCGTCGCCTTTTGCAGAAGGCCGTCGATGTCACCTGCTATTTGCGCGCTGGCATAGAAGGGCGTCGCAGGATCGTACAGCGTGGCCGATTTGCCGTCGAACCAGAACTGCCGATCGCCAAGATCGCCGCTCCATTCGACGTAGAGCCGGCCGGGGCGTTGCAGCGCCACGTCCTCGGACGCCGCATATTGCAGCTTCTGGCCGGACGGCAGCACGTGGTCGAACAGGATGTCGGCATGGAAGGTGAACTGCTCGGCCGAGCCAACATACTGGCTCATTTGCCGCAGCAACCTGTCGGCTGTCTCCGACACCACGGGTGCTGGGGCTGCCGCGGGAGGCGGCGTGGCCGCCGGGGCAGCCTGTCGGGTCTGGGCGTCCGCAACCTGCACAAGGGCCGGTCCGGACAGCATAAGGGCCGTTGCAATCAAGCAAATGGGTCGCATTGATGTAACCATCCGTTCCATGATCGACTTGTCGTCAGTAGTACCAGCCCGGACCCCAGCCACCCCAGTCCATCTGGTAGTCCTCGGCGGTGGCCTGCTGCTCATTGGCGATGTTCTTCGCGAACACCTCCTGGCGGTAGCGGTCGTAAGCCGCCTGATTGCCGACATACAGGCAGTCGCAGATCGTCGGATCGGCGTAGGTGAAGACCACGGCGTTGTTGCGCACCTGGTGGACGAACTTATGCGGCGGCATCGCTGCCAATTTGGCTTGCCGCTCCGGCGTGTTCGCCGGCACCAGCGTGAACCCGGCGGCGGCCAGCAGATCCTCCTTCTGCCGAACCTGGGCGGCACAGCCCGCTACGGCGACCGCCAGGAAAAAAAGACCTGATGGGATTCGAAGCATGGTTGTGTCCTTTCTCGGTCCTAGTCGCTGGGTGTCGAGAGCGATTCCAGGTCATGCAGTCGCTTCATCGCCTGCGTTGCCTCGATCGAATTGTAGTTGATGCCAGCCGCATTCAGGCTGCTGCCCTGCTGGAACGGAAACCCTGGCAGCGATGTCAGGAAGGATTTCAGCTTCTGCTGCACCGGAACGAACAGCCAGATGTTGTCGCCATACCAGCGGATATACATTCCCGACTCGCTTGACGCCCGCTCATATGGATCGGCCCGCAGGTTGGTGATCACCGGCCATCCGGGCACGTTGCGCACGGCGGTGGCGATATTCCCGTCGTCGGTGGCGAAGGACACCTTCCAGTCGTTCCAGCGCACGGCATTCAGGTCGCCGCCCTGGCCGAAGTAATAGATCTCCTCGCGCGGCCCCTTCTTCGTCTCGCCCCTGAAGTACGGCAGGAAGTTGTAGCCGTCCGCATGGACCCGCCAGGTCTTCCCGTTGGCCTCATAGCCGGTCTTGAGCTTTTCGACGATGTTCGGCTCCCCGGCTGCTGCGAGCAACGTCGGGAGCCAGTCCTCCTGCGAGAAAATATCGTTGACGATGGTGCCGGGCTTGATCACCCCCGGCCAGCGGACAATCATCGGTACGCGGAAGCCACCTTCCCAGGTGGTGCCTTTTTCTCCGCGGAACGGGATCGTTCCGCCATCCGGCCAGGTGACCACCTCAGCGCCATTGTCGGTGCCGTAGATGACGATGGTGTTGTCGGCGATGCCAAGGTCGTCCAGCCGCTTCAGCAGGGCGCCGACCATGTCGTCGTGTTCCACCATGCCGTCGGCGTAGACGCTGATGCCGGTGCGTCCCTGCGCCGAGGGCTTCAGGTGGGTCCAAACGTGCATGCGCGTCGTGTTGAACCAGACGAAGAACGGCTTTTTCCCGCTGACCGATGAGTCGATGAACTTGTTCGCCGCGTCGTAAATCTCGAGATCGACGGTCGGCATCCGCGCCTGCGTCAGCGGCCCGGTGTCCTCGATCTTCTGGCCGCCTTTGCCATCGGACCAGGAATGAATCACCCCGCGCGGGCCGAATTGCTTCCTGAATTCGGGGTCCTTCGGGTAGTAATAGGTCTCCGGTTCTTCCTCGGCGTTCAGGTGATACAGGTTGCCGAGGAACTCATCGAACCCGTGCACGGTCGGCAACTGGGTATCCCGGTCGCCGAGGTGGTTCTTGCCGAACTGCCCGGTCGCATAGCCTTGGTTCTTCAGCAGATCGGCGATCGTGGGTGCCCAGTCCGGAATGCCCTGCGGTGACCCCGGCATCCCGATCGTCAGCAAGCCGGTGCGGAACGGATGCTCCCCGAGAATGAACGATGCCCGCCCCGCGGTGCAGCTTTGCTGACCATAGGAGTCAGTGAACAGCGCGCCCTCGTGCGCAATCCGATCGATGTTGGGCGTGTGGTAGCCCATGATGCCGAGGCTGTACGCGCTGATGTTGTCCCGCCCGATGTCATCGCCCCAGATCACCAGGATATTAGGCTTGGTATCGGCCGCAAGCGCGGGAGCGGCAGCGCAGAGCGCCGCCGCAGCAACAACAACGCAGATGCGGAGAAGCCCGACGACAATCATATTTCCCTCCAACCGGTGTTGTTGCGTCCCGCGCTCAGCCCCTATGCCTCGAAGGCGAAGACGTGCTTCCAGTCGTCTTTGATGCTGATGACGAACCAGCCGTCCCGCTTCGCCTCGTCGTAGAGCGCCTCATTGAAGGTGCCCACCTTGGTGTCGGGCAGTCCCCGCGCCGGCCCGTAGGCATACTCGCGCTTGTCATCGTCGTGCAGCACGATCATCGACAGCCGGGCGCCGGGACCGGATTTGGCGTATTCCAGCATCTGCTGGTCGCCGGTCGAGTTGCCGAACGCAGCGGCGGGCCGCTTGCCGATGAACGCGTCAATGCCGATCGGCTTGCCGTCGAAATTGTCGTTGAAGAACAGCTTCGGCAGCCGGATCAGCTCCGCCTTGCCATCATGGAATTCGTATTTCGTGTCGAGGCTGGAGCCGACAACCTGCTGCGCCGGGATGCCATAGACCCGCTGGGAATAGGAGCGGACGAAGTCCTGGCCGCCGCCGGTGACGATGAACGTCTCGAACTGGTTGGCCCGCAGATAGTCCAGCACCTCTGTCATCGGCTGGTAGATCAGTTCGGTGAAGGGGCGCTTGAACCTCGGATGCTTCGCCGTCGCGATCCAATGTTCGGCTATTTCGCGAAATTCGCCCTCGCTCATACCGGCATGGGTCACGAATACCAGCTCCGCCCAGTCGCGCTCGGAGAAATGCGCCAGCGCCGGCAGATCGTTGGCCAGTACGGCCTTGAACGGTTCGTGCGATTCCCACTCCGGGTGCCGCGACGCCAGTTCGTGCACACGGTCCAGCGCGAAAAATGCCTGGGTGTAGAGCGGATGCTCGACCCACAGCGTGCCATCCTGGTCGAAGGTGGCGATGCGGTCCTCCGGCGGGACGAACTGCGGGCTGGCGCGGTCGGTCGTTGTCTTCACGAAATCCAGGATCGCCTGCTTCGCCGAGCCATCATTCCATGACGCGAGCGGATCGGTCTGCGCCTGCGCCGCGCTGGCGCGGAGCAGAACGGGCATGGCGGGCATCGCTGCGAGAACGCCAAGCATAAAGCGGCGGCTTGCAACGGCGGAGTCGGAAGCTGACATGATCATCCCCTTTCATGACCTGGAACGTTGGGCGGCCCTTGCAGGCCGCCCGGATGACTCAGTGCGTATACTTAAGCGAAATGGCAGCGATGCCCGCGGCCACGTTGATACCCTGGTCGCCTTCGACGCTCAGCGGCTGAAGCGAGATCGACCTGGTCGAGCCGCCTATCAGCACGTTCGCGCTGCCACCGACGCCCGCGGCTGCGCCAGCCGTGACACCACCGTAATCGCCGGTCAGCGCCCCGGGCTTGAGGTCAGTGGTTGGCGCAAGCACCGCCCACACCATAACGCCGCCCTTCAGGTAGCCGATATCAACGCCGAATTTCGAGATCTTGCCGGTGTACTTCGCCGGAACCGAGCCGGATCCAGCTGAATAGGAGCGATGCAGATCGCGCGAGGAGCCGAAGACGAAGCCCCAGCCGCTGGCGACCTGGCAGGTCAGCAGGCCGGCCTTCACGGCGGCATCCGCAGCGTGCGCCGGTGATTGGAACGCGAGCGCTCCGAGGGCGACGCCGGCCACGGCCTGGGCGGATTCTCTAAACATATATGGAGACTCCTGTTGTTACTCAGTTCGACCGTCATAGGGCGGTATAGGCGACGATCAACTTCATCCCGGGCATTTCGGTTGGAACCGGTCGAGACGGGCGGCCCACCGGGCCGCCCGCGCCGTCATATCACCGCGGTCTAATCGCTCGGGTGGGTGCCGGCCTTGAGCATTTCCTCGACCTGCACGAGGTTCCAGGTTGCGGGCGACTGCATTGGCGGAAACTGCTTGTAGGATTCCAGCTCCTTCAGCCAAAGCAACTGGCCGATCGGCAGCATGTTCCAGTCGTACAGGAAGGCGGTCGATGGCGATGCAAGCGAGCCGCCCAGACCCAGTGCCGACTTCATGCTTTCGCCGACGGCCTGCTCGAACGGATCACGCTTGATGTTCTGCACCAGGGTGAAGTGGAACGGTACCAGCGGTAAAATCCAGCCCTCGGCACCCGGCTGCGACATGTTGTAGTACATCTTCCAGTTCTTGTATCGCACCGCGGACGGCGTCGAGCCGGAGAAGTAGAAGAACACATCGCGAGCCGACTCTTTCGACTTGCCTTCCAGATACTCGCGCTGGTCGAAGCCGTCGAGCGTCGTCTTGACGATGCCGGGGTACTTGCCGGCCTCGATCTGCTTCTTCAGGTCGTCACCCTTCGGGCCGCCGGCGATATCAACCAGCGTCGGCAGCCAGTCGAGTGCGGCATACAGCTTGTCCTTGACCGTCCCGGGCTTGATGTGGCCGGGCCAGCGGACGACCTGAGGAACGCGATAACCGCCTTCCCAGGCCTCACCCTTCTGTCCCTTGAACGGCGTCACGCCGCCATCGGGGAAGGTGATCTGCTCGGCGCCGTTGTCGGTGGTGAAGACGATGATCGTGTTGTCGATCTGGCCGATATCCTCAAGCTTCTTCAGGACGTAGCCGATGTTGTCGTCCAACTGCTTCATGCCGGCTTCGTTGGCGCCCCAGTCCTTGCCGCCCTTGGTGCCGATCATGTCGTTGTATTTGTCGGAGAGCACGGTGGTGACGTGCATGCGGGCCGGATTGTACCAGACGAAGAAGGGCTTGTTGGTCTTCTTGGGATCGTTGCGATCAAGGAAATCGATGACCTTGGCCGAAATTTCCTCGTCCACGGTCTTCGACCGCTCGAGCGTCAGCGGCCCCTCATCCTTGCAGCTCTGATTCTTCGCCGAACCATCCGAGGACTTGCACCAGATCACCGGGCGAGGCGGCGTCATGCAGGTGGCTTTTTCCGGATCGAGTGCGCCGGGCACCTCGGGCAGTCCGGGTATCGGCGTGTTCTTGCAGGGCGGGACGACAGCCTGCACCAGCGGGCTGCTGTTGATGTCGGGGAAGCTCACCTGCTGCATCGCGTCCAGGTGGTACAGATAGCCCCAGTACTCCTGGAAGCCGTGCGCCGTCGGCAGCGAATCGGTATGGTCGCCGAGGTGGTTCTTGCCGAACTCTCCGGTTGTATAGCCGAGGTCATACAGGAACTTGGCGAGCGCCGGGGTTCCCGGGCGCAGATAGGACGGGCTGCCGGGCAACTGCGGAGGGATCATGCCCGTGCGCAGCGGATACATGCCGGTGAAGAACGCGTTGCGGCCGGAGGTGCAGCTCTGCATCCCGACATAGTCCATGAAGATCGCGCCTTCCTGGCCGATGCGGTCGATGTTGGGGGTTTCCCCGACCATCAGGCCGCGATGGTAGATGCTCGGCTGCATGAAGCCGATGTCATCGCCCATGATGAACAGGATGTTTGGCTTCTGCTCCGAGGCAGGTGCTTGTGCCAGGGCGGGGGTTGCCGCCAGCGGCACTGCCGCGAGCGATGGCAGAGCGATGGATAAGAGGCCTGCCGCGAACTTGCTACAGCGCCTCGGTGATCGTGGTCGGAAAGTCATCCTGTAAACCCCCTTCGATTTGGTTCCGTTATTAGGCGTAGTCTTCATCCCCGGATTGGTGCCCAATCCATGCTGGTTTCGGCGACCAATCCGGGTGACCTCCATACACCGATCCCGGGCCGCCACTCAGGTTTATGGTTTGGGGCGACCAAAGCCGGTCGAGCCAAAGCCATGCGCTGACAACAGGTTCGGATTGGTGCCCGCGCGGCCCGAGGAACGCGACGGCGCGCCGGGATGAAAGATCGGGGTTGGGCGCTTGCTTTCATGTTCGGGCGGCGAGGTTGTTGCCGATGCAGCCGTCCCGTGCGACTGCACGATGCTCGGTTGACCACTCTCCAACCCTGCTCGCAGTTGACGGTCGCAACTCGCAGGTCTGCGCCGAAACGCACCGTCCGCGCCGAAACGCGGTCGCAGAAAACGCGTCGCGATACCGCCGGTTGATTTTCCCACCCACAGGCGACTCCTCTCCTCCTCTCTGCGATGCGGGAAGCCGGCATTAGTATGCGCTGCTCATCCGACGCTATATCAATGGGATAAGCGCGGTCCGACTTGTGGAATTAAGCTCCTGTAATGCGGGCTTACGCGCCTGACTATGCATTTTGTGCACGATCATTAATTGTCACATTTTTCTGGCGCGCTGCCGTGTCATGGAGGGTGTTTCGCCGAAGGCAGCCCGGTAATGAGCCGAAAACCGGTGTTTGTTGAAGCCGGCCTGCCGGGCGATCTCGGCGATGCTCGCTTTTTCGTCTCCCGCGCGCATGATCGCAGTTCGCGCCTGGCCAAGCCGCCGTAAGTGCATGTATCTCCCGGCACCGACACCAAAAACGGTCAGGCAAAGCTTGCGAAACGCACGATCCGAGACGCCGAGTTGATCGCGGACTTCGGCCGAATGCAGGATTCGATCGGGATGGGCGGTCAGAATTTCCTCGAAGCCAACCATGATCTCGTTGGCTCGGCGCACGGTTTCGGTCTCCGGGCGTACCTCGGCGTTGGTCAGGCACGCAGCCAGAACCTCCCCCAGTTCCGCCTCCATGCCGCGGATGACCTCGGGGTGGTCAAGGATCTGCGGTCGCGTCTCGGCGAGGCGTGCCGCCTCCCGATGGATGCGTACGAGGCGTTTTCGGTCGTTCGGCGATGGACGCAGTATCTGTCCCGTCGCTGGAGGAGCCAGAGCGGCTCCTGTTTCTATTATGGCAAGATCCGCCAGCGAAGCCGTTGAAAGCTCGATCATGCGCCAGCAACTGCGTCCGTCGGTACGTTGATGCAGGCGCTCCCGATGGCCGTGGAACATGATCTCGCCCTGGTCCAGGCTCAGCCCGCGCCATACGATTGAATGTGTGGGCTCAGACGAGAAGGAGATAAACGCCCGGTCTGATGGCAGTGAGACAAAGGCGACGCGGGACAGGTTTTCCCGAGCGCAAAGAAGTGACAGATGCGGGAGCGTGATCCGGGTGGCGCAAGCGGTGAACGCGCCCGGCGTTGTCACAACCAGGCCGGCAAAGACGTCGCCGAGGTCCGCCCGATAGTCCTCGGAATCGGTTGTGCTGCTGGTTGAGCTACCTGGCATTTCGCCGCGCCTCCGACATTGCGCGGGCAAGCAAGATCTGCGGTCGAAATCTTACTCGCCGCGTGCGATGGCCAGACGATCGTAGCAGCAGCCAAATGTTTGACTATGCAAATCGTGCAGGAAGCTTGAAATTCGCCATGACTGCGGAATCGCCGCCGCCCGGAGCGCGCCGCAGGGTCGCGGAAGGTGTCTCTCTGAAGTGTGCCCGATAGGCAACGGCGAACCGTCCTAGCTCCCAAAAAGCATGGGCCGTCGCGATCTCCGTCACTGTGGTCGAGGCTGGATCGGCCAGCAGGAGCGCACGGCGTGTCAGATGCAACTGCCGCAATCTCAGGTAGTGGTATGGCCCCATGCCAAGTGCACGAGTACAGCATGCTGCCAGCAGCCGCCTTGAGACGGAAAGCTGCTGGCAGACTTCCGTAAGGTGAATGACACTGTGGGGATTCGCCGCCAATATCGCGTAGAATCGCCGCATGATCTTGGCGTGGTCGCGGTTGCCGGAAACTGTCAACGGCTGGTCCAGGGGGCTGAGACAATCGGCCAAGGCGGCGATCAGCGTTTGCTCGAGGCCGCGGGCGGATTCCGGACAGGCAATCGCCCCGGGCGCATGCTCTGCGAGGTTAGCAGCCGCCTCGTGCAAGCTCCGAAGCCGCTCCATCGAGGCGGCAGACGGCATCACATACAGCGGTTCGCCCGGCGGGGTGAGATCGCAGTCCCCCATGGTGGCCCCCACAGCCTGCATATCGGCAATGGGCAGTGACATGGTGCCGAATTGTGTAGGACCATTGGATAGCAGAAAGCCGCTCTGGCCCTCGCTCATGCGCATGATTGCCCCGGAAGGAGCCTCGGAGCCGTCCCAGAGTAAGCCCGGCCCTGTCCGCGTTTGGAAGGCGACTATGGCTCGGCCCGGTACATTTTCGAAGTGGGCAACCCGCGGCAGTGTCTCCGCGTATTGCTGCATCCACAGCCGGTGCAGACCGATGCGGGCGAGCCTTGCCTTGAAGTGCCCCGGCCGCGTGATGGACACCTCGGCCTTGGTCGCTTGCAGGTACGCCACGTATTCGTCGGGTTCTGAGAACCGGCGGACCATGCTTGCCGGCATTCCCGACCTCTCCGGTAGGTACATTTGGACTTGATAATGCGTAACCATGCCGATCGGCACGCGCTTTGACGCAGATCAATGGTGTGGGACAACGACTGATGGTAGACTGATATGACAGGATGAAGCGGCGGCCCTCGGCACGGGCCGGATCCGCGCTTTTCTCACCGCGCGAGCGGCAGTGTCATTTTCCAAAGTCGACTGCAGCGGATGCCACTGAAATATAGCGATTCGTCCTGCCACAGTCCTCTGCAATCTGATCAAAGTGGGCTGTAGAATCCTGCAATTTGCCAAAGACGCACCGCAGTGCGTTGCGGGTCGGAGATGAAAGATTGGCGATCATGGACGAGGTTGCCCGGATAGGTGGCTCGCTCTGGTCACTGTAACCGACTTTGGAAATGACACATGGGCTGGCTGGCGGAACAAGACTTGGATCTGTCGGAAATCAGATGATTTCCGTTATCGCCGTGGCCACCCCACAGGTCCTCATGCTCCCGTTGATAAAGTTCCTCGATATGTCTGGGCTGAGCTTACGGCGCCATGACGAGCTGCCCGGTCTCGGCGGCACGGTCATATGGGCGGACCCGGATTTCCACCGTGCGCCCCAGCGCATTCAACCAAGCGGCGAGTTTGTCGATGGTCACACTTTCCATGCGCCCGCGAAGGACTTTGGAAAGTGTGGGTTGATCGGTACCGCAAAGTTGCGCCGCTTCCTGCTGCGTGAGACTCCGCTCCTTGATGGTGTCGCCGATCGTCATGATCAGCGTGCTCTTGACCGACAGTTCGGCCGCGGCCGCAGGTGCGAAGCCCATGTCGGCAAAGACGTTGCCGCTGCTGCTTTCGTAAGGGACATTCTTCACGTCAGTCCTCCGCATGGAGAGATTGTGCCCGCTTGAGGCGTAGTTCGATCAGGTCGGCGTCAGGCTTGGGTAACGCAATTCCGGACGTGGATTTCTTCATGAAGGCGTGCAGCACATAAACCGCCTTCCGCAACGCCACGACGTACACGACGCGGTAGGCATTTCCATCGAACCGCTCACGCAACTCGAAAACGCCGCTGCCGAATTGCGGCAGAGGCTTGGTATCGAGCGGGGTCCTACCCCGCTGCACCTCACCGAGCCGATGGCCGAAGGAAGCCTTCACCGGATTGGGCAGCTCAGAAATATCCGCTTTGCTGCTGCCGATCCACACGATCGGCTTTGGCGGCGGAGGTGTCTGATCGGAAGAAGCGTCGCCGCTGCGCCCGCGCCCGGGTGGAATCATCGGTTTTCAGCCATTGGGGTGAATATGGCAGATTTATCATAACCTGTCAAGCGACAGCGCAGGTTGCGCAGGGTTGCTGCATCGCGCGGAGGGCAGCGCCATGCCGACCGGGGTCATGGGTTTGGTCGTCGCTGCCGCAGGTTCGGTTCGCTGCATGCCAGCTCTCCCGGATATCGGGGCGGCGAACCGGCTAAGTGAACCTCCCCCGGCTGACTGGCAGGGGGGTCGTCACCTCTATCCAGAAGCGAAGCCCGAAGCCGCCAGTCGATTTGAAGGAAGATACCAGGGCCGATGCGCGAGTGGCGGCGTGGTTCGCAAGAAACGTACGCCCGCTCGGCATGTGAGCCGAATCGCGAACGGCAGATTCATCTCGTTGCGAGAATCGACCTTACCGGCGATTACCTCCCTGGTGGCTGTTGGGAATCGCTGCCGCCATGCACTCATGCCTCCTGACCCTTGGTTCCGGCAGACCATCCGATCCGAGCCAAGGTGTCGATCAGCGTGCTGCGCTTGATGCCAAAGGTGCGACAGACCGCAGCTTTGGTGGCGCCGTCATTGAGCGCTGCCGTCACCGCGGCGAGTTTCTCGGCATCGATGGTCCTAGGCCGGCCGCCATGGCGTCCGCGACGCCGTGCCGCGGCAAGTCCGGCCTGGACCCTCTCCTGGATCAGAGACCGTTCGAACTGAGCCAGAGACCCCAAAATGTGGAACAGGAACTCGCCGTGCGGCGTGGTTGTATCCATCTGCTCGGTCAGCGAACGAAAGGCGATACCGCGCTTCTTGAGGTCCATCACAGTGGCGAGGAGATGCGGCAGCGATCTGCCAAGTCGGTCCAACTTCCAGACGACCAGGCAATCGCCGGGTTTCATGAAGGCCAGCGCCTTGGTCAGGCCGACGCGATCACCCCGGCTCCCGGTGACCCGATCCTCAAATAGGTGACGCGCATCAACCCCGGCGGCCAGGAGTGCATCACGCTGTAGGTCCAGAACCTGGCGGTCACCGCTGCTGGAGACGCACATGTAGCCGACCAGCATGTGCGGAAAACCTTTCCCAAAGGGTTTCCGTACAGTACCCCATTCCGACACCATTTGTCGTATGCTTTTTTGAGCCTGAAACAGCCCGATCTCGGTCGCGCCACCGGCCTCACGGAAATCATATGATTTCCGTCATCTCAGCGGATGGTCACCAGCGGCTTCGCGCCCAAGCTGGCTGTTTGACGAACAGCACCGTTTCTTCAAAGCGGTCGTTGGTAGGGCGTTGCGAATAGCCCTAAGATCCGCGATCTTTACCACAAGCGGCCGGCGACGGCACGGACAGACAGGAAACCGACGATCTGACCCGTGGGCCCGCTCCCGGCCCATCAACTCCAGCCAACGCCGGATCGAATTGACCGAGAACTGCGCGGTATCGTTGTCGATGCCGACACCGACGCAGCCGGCGTTGGCGGCGATGTCGTAGACGCCATAGGGGATCGCCTTGCCAAGCTCCTTGTCGGCGAAATCATGCTCGTTAACCTTGTCGGGACAGCCTTCCGGCCGGTAGTCGCTGCCACCGTTCTTGTACAGGCCGATCAGTTCCTTCTTCTTGGTGTCGATCGAGATCACCGGTTAGCCGGCGGCCTGCGTGGAGATCACCGCGGCGTTGATATGCTCGAACTGCGCGTCGCGGTCAGGGTTGTTGCTGCCCTCCAGGGTCTTGCGGTTCACCTGCCGGCGGTATTTCAGCATCTCAAGCAGCTTGGGGATGCTGCTCTTCCTGATCTTGTGCCCCATCGCCGACAAGGCGTCCGCCAGCTTCGCGTGACTCTTCGACACCCACAACAGCGGGCGCATCGGATCCCCCATTGTCGCGGGTTCCAGCAACCGGCGCAGGTCTTCCAGCAGGGTCGGGTCGGCTTGGGTCAATGCCGGCCGACCGCTGCCCGTCCGACGCACCACGCCCGACAACGCGTCGGGGCCGTCCAGGTCTTTCAATCCTCGGCCGATGGTGCTGCGTGCGATCCCCGTCACCCGGAAGGTTGCGGCAATCCCGCCGTGGCCGGCTGTCCGGGCCTCCGCCGCAGCGAACAGGCGACGAGACCGTTCATTCAAACCGCTGCCAACCGCGGCAAACCGGGCGCGAATCGATAATTCATTGACCATCCGGTGAGTCTAGGCGGCACGCGCCCGGACCGGAATCTCCCCCTGCGGATATGGGGCCGTGCGAACGAAAGCGATTCGCTCGTTCTTGGGCGTCGCCTTAGAGCTCTCCCTGGCTGGGTCTGTAACTGAGGCCAGCATCGCCGACGCGAGTCTGGCTTCCTGAAGCCCGACCCGGTGCGATTGCAACACCGGGTCCGACCGCGGCGGTGGCCCGGCGGGTGTTTGGCTCGGCGGCACGGCTGCAGGCGCGCCACGCTAATTTAGTTTTCAAATGATACCGGTTGACCTGCATCAAGGCGCTCGCCCGCGCAGGCAAAGTCTCTTACCATTGCGCATCGACAGGCGACATCGGGGGAAGTTCGCATGCCAACCAGTATGGTCCGTCGGTTCGCGGAACCCGATGAGTACGTAGCGTGCATGCAAGCTACCAGCGCAGAGGTTTCCATCACACGGTCGGGATACTTCGCAGCAAAACTCGCACGTATCAGTCTACACAGCCTGTGGATGCAACAATACGCGGAGACCCTGCCGAGACTGGCTCATTTCGATAACATGCCTAGCCGAGCCGTCTTTGCATTTCAAACGCGCGCAGGCCCTGGTCTGCTATGGGACGGCACCGAAACACCTCCGGGGGCAATCGTCAGGCTCATCGACGGGCAAAGCGGCTTTCTGCGGTCCACCGGGCCTTCGCATTTCGCCAGCATGTCGCTGCCCATCGCCGACATCCACGCTATCGGAGCTACCTTGGGGGACACGGATTTCACGCCGCCGCCCGATCCACTGTGTCTGATCCCGTCTTCCGCGGCCATGGAGCGACTTCAGAGCCTGCACGAGGCAGCCGCTCACCTGGCGGAACACGCGCCCCAAGTGATCGCCTGTCCCGAATCCGCGCGCGGCCTGGAGCAGGCGCTGACCGCAGCATTGGCCGAATGCCTGATCCCCATCGACCGTCGGCCGACGGTTGTCGGCAACCGCAGTCATGCCGGAATCATGAAGCGATTCCACGCAATGTTGGCGACCGATCCCCTGCGTGTCATCCACCCGACGGAAGTCTGCCGGGAGATCGCCATCTCGGCCCGGCTGCTCACGACATGCTGCCAGCGTGCGCTCGGCATGGGACCTTACCACTACCTGAAACTGCGTCAGTTGCATCTGGCACGCTTTGCCCTGCTGCTCGCCGATCCAACCAAGGTCACCGTCACGGAGATTGCCACCGCCCACGCTTTCTGGGAGTTGGGCCGGTTCGCAGTGGCCTATCGGACGCTGTTTGGAGAAACGCCCTCGACGACCCTGCGGCGCGCACCGCGACGCGACGATTCCGCGGCGATGGCGAATTTTCCGCTTCCTGCGCGATTTGCATAGTCACCCGTATCGCTGCTGCTATGATCCACACCCCGTTCGGCCTGTGGACAGAGGTACCGCCCGCGGGTCTTGCCTGCCTGCGCAACGGTAAAGGCGCGGCGAAATGCCAGGAAGTTCAACCAGCTGCTCTGCCGATTCCGGGGACTATCTAGCAGAACTCAGCGACGTGTTTGCCGGGGTGGTTGTTACAACTCCGGGTGCTTTCACCGCTCGCGTCACCCGGATCAGGCTGCGGCACCTCTCGCTTTTGCGGGTACAGGAAAGCCTGTCGCGTGTCGCCAGTTGCGCTGCCAGCGGACCGGGCTTTTATCTCCTTTACGTCGGATCCGGCCCGTTCGGTTGTCTGGCGCGGGCTGACGCTGGCGCCGGGCGAGATCATGTTCCATGGATGTGGAGAGCGCCTGCATCAGCGCACCGCCGGGCGTAGTTGCTGGGGCATGATCGAGCTATCGACGGCTTCGCTCGCCTCGCTTGCCAAGATAGTGACGGGCGCTGCTCTGGCGCACCCCGCGACAGGTCAAGTACTGCGGCCGTCGCCTGCCGACCGTAAGCGCCTGGTGCGCATCCATCGGGAGGCCGCCCGTCTGGCCGAGACGCGGCCGCAAATTCTCAGCCATCCCGAGGTCGTTCGCGGGATGGAAGCGGAACTGGGGGAGGTTCTGGCCGAATGTTTAGCCTCGGCTGAGATACGCCCCGAAACCGAAGCCATGCACCGAGCCAACGAGATCATGGTCCGGTTCGAGGACATTCTGAACGCTTGTCCTGACCGAGACCTGCATCCGGCGGACGTATGCGATGCGCTCGGCGTATCGGACCGTGCCTTTCACAAACTGAGCCTGGCGTCTCTTGGCGTCAGCGCTCGCAAATACATGCACTTACGGCGGCTAGGCCTGGCGCGGGCGGCGATCATCCGCGCCGGAAGCCAAACCGCGAACATCGCCGAGATCGCCTGCCACACCGGCTTCACCAAACACAGCCGGTTTTCGGCTCATTACCGGGACGCCTTCGGCGAAACGCCCTCCATGACGCGTCAGCGTGCCAGCCACGTGTGACATTCCTCGCCGTGCGCAAAATGCATAGTCACCCGGCGATTCACGCATTACAGCGCGTTCACCCTGAAGGTCCGCGTTGACCCATAGCGGGCCTACCGACCGATCAGGCCCGCCTTGACGAATTTTCGAAATGTGGAGACGACAGATGCGTCATAAATCTGCCGAGCGCCTGCTCAGCGCGGCGCTGTTCATGGGGACGCTCGGCTTTGCCATTGCGCCCGCTAAGGCAGCGATCAACCTCGATGGGCAGGTGCAAGCGGGCGGCGGCCCGATCGCACAATCCACCGTAACCCTGTGGGCCGCGAGCGCGAATGCGCCGGTGCAGCTAGGGCAGGCAACGACCGGCGCTGACGGCCGCTTCGCGATTGCCGTCAACCAGTCGGTTGGCAACGATACCATCCTGTATCTCGTCGCTCGCGGCGGCGCGCCGGCCGTCAGCAAGACCGGCGGCAACAACCCGGGGCTGGACCTGTTGGCAGTCCTTGGCTCCGCCCCACCGGCCAAGGTGGTCGTCAATGAGCTCACTACCGTGGCTTCCGCGTTCACCGGGGCGAGATTCATCAATGGGGAATCGATCTCCGGCAATCCACTCGGCCTTCGGATTGCAGCCGGGAACGTTCCGAACCTGGTGAACCCCGCGACTGGCACGTGGGGAAAGGTGCTGCTTGACCCGCTCAACAGCTCGATGACCACCACCATGGCTAACCTGGACACGCTCGGCTCGCTCATCTCCGCTTATGCCACCGTGGCCAATGACGAGTGGCGCGCGCGCTTCCTCAAGGCCGCCACCCCCACCGGAGGCGTGACGCCGAAGAGCACGCTCGAAGCGATGGCGGACATTGCCCGCGAACCTTGGGCCAACCCCAAGGAACTTTACGGATTATTTGATGAAGCCTACCCGCTACCGGCACCCGATGCACGGCGCAGCGCGCCTTTCGCGCCGTATCTGGTTTACGTTCCGGACGACTTCGCCCTCTCGCTGTGTTTCTCGGGCGGCGGGAATTATGCGGCTGGGCGTTTCATGTTCGATGCGGACGGCAACCTCTGGAGCGGACAGAATTGGCTGCCCGGCTCGCAGTCCGGCGTCAACAAGAGCACCGGTGGTGGCGTGATTAAGTTCACCCCCAACGGAACCCCGCTCTCGCCGCCGATTACCGGCTTCACCGGCATGGGCATTGACGGTGTCGGCTGGGGCACCGCGGTGACAAAAGACCGCGTCTGGATCAGCAGCTTCAACGGCAAGATTCTTGTCATGGACTTCGATGGCAAGCCGGTTGCCACGGAAGCCGATTTCCCGTTCAAGGAAAAATTCCTCGGCTTGATGGGCATCGGAGTTGCTCCGAATGGAGACGTTTGGATCGCCGACGGCTCCGACAATCAACTGCTTTATTTCCCGGGCGGGCGAATCCAAGAGGGTAGGATCGTAAAGCCGGCTGGGCTGGTGTCCCCCTTCGACGTCGTCATCGACTCACTGAATCGCGTCTGGGTTGCCAATTCCTCGTCGGACACGGTCGTCCGGTTCCCGGCCGGCGATCCCACCAAGGTGGAAAGTTTCCGGGCCGGGATCGGTGTGCGCGCCCTCGCCCTGGACTCGAAAGAGAATGTCTGGGTGGCGAGCAACATGGACCTGAAAACTCCACAGCCGAAGCTGCCGGACGGCATCTCCATCATGGAGCAGTTCAAGCTCATTACGGCGGCGATGTTCAAGTACGTCATGGGACCGCCGCCACGGCCCACCGGGGCTGTCAACATGATCCGTCCGGATGGCAGCCAACCCGCCCCGATGGGCTTTACCGGTGAGGCGATCAACATCCCATGGGGCTTGAATGTGGACGGCAACGACGACGTCTGGGTCGGCAATATGTGGGGCCGTTCCGTCACCTTGCTGGCCGGGGACGGCACCAAGGGACATCCTCCCGGCACCAAGGCTGGCGATGTCCTCCACGTCTTCCGGAGCGGCAGCATCCAGATGATCACCGACGCTTCCATCGACCCCGCCGGCGATGTCTGGGCCGCGAATAACTGGAACAGTCTCGAAGCGGCCGCCAGCGAGAATCCGACCCGTCCGACCTCGACCTGGGGCGGAGGGTCGGGCTTCACAGTCATCTATGGAGTGGCGGCGCCGGTGAAGCCCCCGCGCATGGGGAAGGTGCAAGGCTACTGACGACTTTCACCGTCTTCGGGGACACCACGCAATGTCACGTTTGATCACGCTGGGCGCGGCATTGCTTGCGTTCACGGCCTACTCGGTCGGCGCTCGCGCCCAATCGGCACCGCCTGATGCGCCGGTTGTCAATGTCGGAGAGCAGCCCTCCGACAGCGGCGAGAGTGCGACCGATCTCGCCAAGAAGCTGCAAAACCCGGTTGGCGACCTCTACAGCTTCCCGTTCCAAAACAACACCAACTTCAACTACGGGCCAAACAAGGGCACGCAGGACATTCTCAATGTCCAGCCGGTCATTCCGATCCACATCAATGAGGATTGGAATATCATCACGCGCACGATCCTGCCGCTGATCTGGCAACCGTCGTTGCAGCCATCGGCGAATACCGTACCTTTCGGCACCGGGCCGATCACGTTCTCCGCATTCCTCTCGCCGAAGAACCCGACCAACGGCTGGCTGTGGGCGGTAGGACCTGTGTTCCAGGTGCCAACGATCAGTGACAAGACGCTTGGCTCCAACGTCTGGGGCGCCGGGCCGACGGCGGCGATCGTGTATATGAAGGGGCCTTGGGTGGCCGGTGCGCTGGCCAACAATGTCTGGTCCCTGGGTGGGACTCAAGGGCTCGGCGGCACGCGCTACAATACGTTTCTTGTGCAGCCCTTCGTGAACTATAACTTCGGTGGCGGCTGGTATGTCGGCAGCTCTCCCATTATCACAGCGAACTGGCTGACATCCGGCAACAACGCCTGGACACTGCCGCTGGGCGCGTTGGCCGGCAGGGTCGTTAAGATCGGCGGCAAGCTGCCGGTCAATTTCTCCCTTGGTGCCTACTACAACGCGCTGCGGCCTGAATTCGGTTCAACCTGGCAGCTACGGACGCAGGTTACGTTGATCTTCTGACCGCACTGCCGTCGATAGGAGTCGGCGATCGTTTTGCGCCCCCTCCACAACCCTGCCCGTTGTGCATAAGCAATGTGCAAACCGAATCTGGAGTATAGCGACCGTGAAAACGAGTGTTTCGATCAGTTTAATGCAGCCGGTTGCGCTGGCGCTACTGCTGGCCGCGAGTGGGTGCTCGAACCTTGCCAAGCCCGGCCCGCAAAGCATCCAGGGAATGAATCCGGATGGTACGGTGAGCATGACCGAAATCATCGCCGCAGGGGGCGCTGCGGGAAAAGGCAACCTGAGTTTCCAGGGGCGGTCCTATCCGTTCCAGTTGGGCGGCGGAGTAACCGGCGGCGGCGGTGCCTCCGATGCACAGGTACGCGGTGAAGTATATGGTCTCAAAAGCATTTCCGACTTTGCCGGACTTTACACCCAAAGCACGGGAGCGATCGGTTTGGACAGATCGAACACGAGCAATCTGTGGCTGCGCAACCGAGCGGGGGTAGTCCTGCATCTGACGGGAACCCAAACGGGCGTCGTCCTGAGCCTTGGCCGCGAGGAAATCCTGATCGAGATGCTTTGAAACCGGTGATGGACGTGGCGCGATCGAACTCCATGCGAGAGGCAACGGAGGGGAGGCCGGCCGCCGGCGTCGCGCGGGCTGCGGGCCACCAATGTCGTCGCGCCGCGGCCTCATGGTCCGGTTCAAGGACATTCTGAACGTTCGCCCTGACCGAGACCTGCATCTGGTGGACGTATACGATGCGTGCGCAAAACGCATAGTCACCCGGCTGATCATGCCTTATCAGGTACAGGGCTATTCCGGCCTAAAAAGGAGTTCGCATGGTGTTTTATAAATCGGCTTCCAGCCTGATAGCCCTTTCGATCGCGCTCGGGCTTGGATTGGCTGGCACCCCTGTGCAGGCGCAGGAAAAGGCCATCCAGGCAGCACCTGGACAGGTTCAGGCGATCGAAGCGTGGACCGGCGACGCTGGCCATACAGGCCGCCACCTATGCCGCTCCGCTGGTCGCCATGTACAACCTCCGGTCGACGGTGGCCTTCGGTGACACGCCGAAGGCGCCCCCCGGCGACATCTGGCGGCTGGAAGATATCACCACGCCGAAGTTGGCTGCGGAATCGGGTTATGTCTCGCCCAACGTCGACGTGGTTTATGGATGCCAACCCGATCCCGCCGGGGTTCTGGTCGGTGACGATGTATGACCGTGTCACCAACTACACCGCCCCCAATCCGATCAACCGATACCACCTTGCCGGCTATAACGATCTCAAGAAAAACGACGACGGAACCATCACGATCTACATACAGGCCGCCAGCCCGGGCCCGGACCAGGAGTCGAACTGGCTGCCAAGTCCTCCGGGGCCTTTCTATCTGATCTTCCGCAACTACGCGCCGGCCCCCGAGACCACGGCCGGGCTGAAGGACCTCGGGACTTTCCAAGGGCCGCCGGGGGTGGTCCCCGCGGTTGGCGAATGACCACACGGGCCGGCACACTGCCGGCCCTCCGTGCCCACCGGGCCGACCAGATCAGTTTCTTCGGCATGGCCGAACCTGTCCGGACGCCACTTATCCGGCCTGTCGGAGCACATTGGCCCCGTCGCGCTGGAGAAAGTCGGATGAAGCGTATCAAGACGTTTGGTGGCAAGATTGTTTTGCTGACCGGTTTTGTGTTCGTCCCGTTCGGCGCCGTCGCGCAATCGACGCAGCAAACTCCCCCGACCAATGCCGGCAGCGCGGACGACGTTACCGTGCTGGCAAAGGAGCTAAAAAATCCAGTCGGCGACCTTTACAGTATTACGTTTCAGAAACCCACGAACTTAAGTGCTCGCAAGGATATCCTGAATGTCCAAGCGCGCTTGAACCCTTCAACCATGTGTGACGGGGTAGTAGAAATCTAGGTCGCCTCCAGGAAGAGTTTTAAAAGATAATGAAACAAATGTCAGAGGAATCCGTCAAAGACCAGGTCGCCACATCGTCTGGGCGTCGTTCATTGCTCCTTGCCGGCTCGGCGGCGCTTGGAGGTGGCGTTGTCCTATTAACAGGTTCGGCTTCGGCGCAGCCGGCTCCGGTCGCGTCCCAACCGGGCATGTCGCCAATCCAGACTGGCACCACATCAGCGGACTTGGCGAGCCGGATGATCTTTCGCCGCGCGGTTGACGCCGTCATTTGGGGCCTGCCGCTGGTCGGCCAGGACACGGTGAAACAGGCTGCTTTCCGCGACGGGAAAGCAGCCTACAACGACATCGTCTGGTGGCCCCAAGGCGGTGGCTGGAAGAACCAGTCACCGACACCCAACGTCAACACGCGCTACATGTATTTTTTCATCAACACGAAGGTCGATGGCCCGGTGGTGGTGGAATTGCCGGACGCCGTCCCCGGCGCCAGCTTCTACGGCACCATCGAAGACGCCTGGTACGTGCCTCTGGTCGATATCGGGTTCGAGGGCAAGGGCGGAAAATACGTCGTGTTGCCGCCGGACTATAAGGGCGTCACACCGGACGGCTACATTCCGGTCCGTCCCAAGACCTACAACTCCATGACGCTGTTGCGGTCCATTCTGGCATCGTATTCCACTGCGGATGTGCGGGCTGGCGACGACTTGGTGCGGCGGGTCAAGATCTACCCCTTGTCAACAGCGGCCAGCCCGCCAGCGCAGCGCTATTTGGACATGACCGAGGTCGTGTACAACGGCCTCATCAAATACGATGACAGCTTCTTCGCTAGCCTGGCCCGCGTGCTCGATGAGGAAACGGTGCAGCCAAGCGACTGCAAATGCGAGGCATGCTTCTGCCGCTCGGCATTGAAAAGGGCAAGCCGTTCAAGCCGGACACCGCGGTGGCGACGCTGCTGAAGGCGGCAGCCGCGGAAGCGCATGCTTGGCTGATGGACAAGGCAGCAACTGACACCACCCCCTGGTGGGCGGAGAGCCAATGGGTTGTCCCGAGTCCGCCGATTACCGTGCCGACCGAGTTCAAGTGGGAGATGCCGACTTATTTTGGCGTCGATGCGCGCGGGGTCGCTCTGTCGCAGTATTTCTGCCCGACCGCCAAGCTTGGCACCGGAAGTTTTTATTTCGGGACATTCCATGACCATGGTGGTGAGCCGCTCGAAGGCGCGCGCAATTACCGGCTGCGGGAATGTCCCGGTGCGTGAGTTCTGGTCGATCACCGTCTACAGCCTGGAAACGTCGAGCTTCTTCCTCAATGCCGCCCGCCTCACGCTCGGCTCACTGGATAAGGACCTGAAGCGCAACGCCGATGGGTCGGTGGACGTTTTCATTGGACCGACGCCCCCTGCTGGCGGGGAGTCGAACTGGCTGTATTCCGCACCCGGGCAGAAATGGTTCCCGTGGTTCCGCGTGTACGGCCCGGAGAAGGCGATCTTCGACAAAAGCTGGAGGTTGCCGGATATCGAAAAGATCGCGTGACGAGACACAAAAGGTCAAAATCGTACGCCAACAGGTTGGGGGTACCCCTAGGGTCTTTGGACATAAGGCCGAGCAGGCCCTTTGAACGAGAAAATCTCGCGATTTGCAGCCTGGCGTCGATTCGGATGCGTAGGTGGCTGACCCACAAACCACTGAATCTACTGATCAATCGGCTTAGAGTACGATTTTGAACAAACCGTCTGGTGACCCCTAGAACCTAAATCCGGCAGTTGGCACCGCTTGGTATCGACAGGCGGGGGAGCAATACAACCCGCAGTAGGCATTTACCCCGGGTTGAGACGCAGCGGCGGCTGGAGTTGCCGTCCTTTCAGGAAGTGGCGCAGCGCCTCGCTGA
>NZ_CAJATU010000067.1 GCF_903944925.1 uncultured Rhodopila sp.
CGGCAATCCAGACCCGGATCGGCTTGTCAGGCGCGTGGTTGCGCACCAGGTCCGGAATGGTCGTCTCTGCCAGCAGATCGAAGACGGGCCGATCGCGGAAGAAGCTGGTCACGTTGATGTGAAGATCCTTGCAGAGAAGGGCGAGCTCGACCCCGTTGGTGCGCAGCATTTGCAGGTAGCGGTCCACGTCCGAAACGTCGATTGCGGCCATGACCATGCGCCGCTCGATCCGCCGTTGCAGCGTGCCGGACTTGTAGTGCGTAAAATCATACGGCGTCTTGCTACGCAGCAGCTCGATGGTTTTGAGTAACCGGCCTTCGGCGGACTCCCGCGCGAGTTGTCCGTCACCCCGGTCGTCGAGGCAAGGTGCATGCTTCGCGAGGATGTCCGGAATCCCGGCGACCGGCGACACGGCATCAACGCTTCCTGTCAGGATGGCATTGCGCGGCATACCGTCATAGCCGGCTTCGTCAGGATCCTGGACGATCACCAATCCGCCCATCTCTTTGATCGCTTTGAGGCCGAGACTGCCGTCGGCACCTGTGCCCGAGAGGACCACGCAGACGGCGCGCGGTCCGCAGCTGATCGCCATCGATCGCAACAGGAAGTCGAAGGGATACCGGGCGCCGTGCCGCTCGCTTGGCTGGGACAGGTGGAGGACATCGTCGCCGATCGACAGGTAGGCGCCCGGCGGAATGATATAGAGATGGTCCCGCTCGATCGGCATGCCGTCGGTGGCCTGCGAAACAGTCATCGTCGTGTGGCTCGCGAGCAGATCCACCAACCTGCTTTCATGGTCTGGATCGAGGTGCTGGACCAGAATGAATGCCATGTCATTGTCGGCTGGCAGCGCGGCGAGAAATTTCCTGCATGCGTCGAGGCCGCCGGCGGAAGCGCCAATTCCAACAATCGGCAAATCAGCGGGCCGGGACAGAGGTCCGTGCGCGGGCAGCCGAGGCTTTGGTGCAGCCGCTTTTGCCTTGTCTGGTCGGCCGTCTGCCATGACGGATACTTTTTGTAGCGCCACCAGTCGCGGCGACAGGAAATTTGATATTAGCACACACTCGATAAATCGGTCATCTCCAGCCTGCATTGATCTTAGTCAACGGGTGTCTGGTTGCTATCTATCCAATTGATAACATATGATTTTCCAGGAGCCGTCGGCGGAGCCACTTCTGCATGGCCGGGCAACCCCGCTGGCATCAGCGTTGCCGCCCCGCTTCGGTGATCAGCGGCCGGAAATGCTACGACGTGGTTAGGCACGTGGTTGGAGTGTGACCGGGACGCTTGCGGGTGCGGCGCGCCTGGTCTGCATCGAGCACCGTGGTGTTGCCGGTTTTGACCACACGCTTCGGCCTGAACACCGCGTGGGCCGAATTGGCGGCGATGCCCTTGCGGCCCTTCACGGCGCATGCCTGCATCCGAAGATGCAACCGGAGCAGCGAAATCCGGATGGGGTTTTGCGACCGAGGCTCCCGAAAACGGACATGACAGCCGGGGCAGCAATCCCCGGTCTCAACCAGAGACGGTAATTCGCCCGCAGGAGCAGCAGATGCGCAGCGCCCACCAGGCGCGCCAAATCGTCAGCGCGTGGCGCCCTCTGCATAGCTGGATGTCGATCGGCTGCTGTGGCCCCGATCGCCGATTGTGGCGTAACGAACCGGTAGCCGTCGCATCACGTCCTCATTTTGATGCCGCCGGGCACCCTGTCTCGCACCGCTACGCAGTAGCGTAGACTAAGTCACGTCGGACCGATGAAGTAAACGCCTCGTTTGCGCGGCTTGGATCAAGCCTCAAACTATCAGCTCGCAACACGGCTTATGTCGCTTTGCTTGCTGTCCCGTCTGCTGCCCGCGATCCCGGGGCCAGACCGGCCTCACGGCGTCCACAGACGATCTGGAAATAGCCCAGCAACTGTCTCGACCGGCAATTTAAGTTGTCAGAACGCGTGCTGACGTCGACCGCGATAAGAGGTGGCGAAGGTGGTGCGCAATCACTGTGAAAGCCCACCTATTTAGTTAGGTAGATTCCGAGGCTGGTGGCCCGGGCGTTACGAACTCATATAGGGAAGTAGACAGTCGCGCTGGTGTGTATTCCTCAGGGAATTACGTCAACTATTCAGCTTGTTATTGGCAGAATTTTATATTCCACGCGGCACCGCAACACGTCAGGCACGCGCATCTGCCCGGCAAGGAGAAACGGCAGTGATTGAAAACCGGGTTACATCTGATGACTCCAAGCTGATCAAGGAAAAGCAGCAAGCCTTGATGGTCCGGGCGGGCCGCCCACGCCGGAACCAGACGACGGCAACGAGTTAGCAGACTACTGGCAGGCCTTGAAGGTAACGCCATGGTTCTTCCCGGCGGTTCCCCGAACCTTCGGCAACAGTTATCGGGCGGGTGACGAGTAGCTCGCGATCTGATGTGTTGCGGCGCCTCGCGCGGCGGCGCCGGCTTCCATTCATTGGCCCTTGCCGCGCATCGGCTGCTGCAGCTCTCACCCGCGTAATGTTCGAGCCCGGCACGTGTGCCGTCCCGCCATGCGATCTGTTGCTTGCGGGCGTCAGTGAAGGAACGAAGCGCCTTCCTTTCAGCCGACCTAACGCACCATAACCAGCTTTCCCGCGTCTGATAGCGTGCTCTTCGGCCGGACCGGCGTCATCGCTGGTCCGAGGCGACGGCTTTGTGCTGTGCTATGTGGCGCAGGTAGGCAACCAATGCCTCCAGATCAGCCTCAGGCAGGGCGTCGGCTCCCGAACCCTGGCATCTGCTGAAGCGGCCAAGTTCGCACTGATTTTGGGTCGCTCACCAGGGCGCGCAACCCTTGGTCGGTTAGATAGTCTGTCGCGTTCATCGGCCGGCCCAGATCCGGACCTTTTCGGCTGCACCGCCTCCGTTCAGGCGGTGGCAGGGTAGACAATCGGTCGCGAACACCTGCTGCCCACGTCGGGCGGAGGCCTCGGGTGTCAGCCGCACCGGAGGCCGATAATGACCCGGACGAGCTGGTGCAGGCGCGAATCCCCGATGATGCCCGAGGCCATGTGCCCGACTCCGCTCAACATCCGAACGACCATCCCGGGCGGTCGTGGATCAGGCGGATCGGGCGCAAATGCAGCTCGGACCGCTCCTGGACGCGGCGGCGCTGGCGAGACGTGACGCCGAGGCGGCGCTTGCCACGGCCAGATCAGATCTGCTGGCGTGCGAGCGCGTGATCGCGCAGCTTAGGCGCGGTGATGAGGCCCGCCAGGCTTGCGGCCTGCCGGCGCGGCTCTGTCGGCACACCGCGTCAGATCGTCAGCAAATGGCGGCGGCGCTTCTACGATCGGCGACTCTCCGGGCTGGATGAACGTCCGAGAAGCGGGCGCCCGGCCCGCTTTTCCCCCCAGTATTGTCGTGGCAATCAAGGCGCTTGCCTGTGAAATGCCGTCACGGCGCGGCCTGCCGCTGGCTCGATGGTCCGTTTCGGAACTACGCCAGGAGGCAATCGCGAGCGGCATTGTAGCAACGATTAGCGGTACTACGCTTTGGCGTTGGCAATCTCAGTTCACTCTGGCTGAGTAGATTCCGACCCTCCCGTTCTTCCCGCAGATCCCACATATCAGGAGCGAGGCAGATCAGTGCTCTCTGCATGAGTCCGTAAAGCGACGCGTGCTCGTCGGTTGGACGATGAATTCTATCCAGCGCCAACACCAATACGACAGGAGAACGTAATGAATAGCATCATCTACATTGTCGGCCTTGTGGTAGTCGTCGGTGCGATCGCGGCCTTCTTCGGTCTCCGCTGATTGTGGCCCAGCCGAACAAGTCGCCCCCCGTTGATTGCATGGGCATGGTGAGCGGAGATCAATCAAGGCCGCCTTATTCCAAGGGAGATTAAACGTGTCAGAAGCACGTCGATTACGTCCGGCAACCTGATCGCAGCCGAAAAGGTGAATGGGACCAACGTCTACAATCCGGCGGGAGACACGCTAGGCAGCATCGACGACATCATGATCGACAAGGTCAGTGGTCGTGCGATCTATGCGGTGATGGCATTCGGCGGCTTCCTCGGAATGGGTGAGAAATTCCATCCGCTGCCTTGGGAGACACTGAAGTACGACCAGACGAAGGGCGGCTACGTCGTCAATCTGGACAAGAAAGTGCTGGAAGATGCTCCGAATTATGACCGCGATTCGGAGTTCCTTTGGACCCCCGACTACGGCCGCAAGGTCGACAGCTATTACAAAACGCCGAGCCATTGGGGCTGATGGCCAGCCAACTGCTCAGATAGGTATCTGACCTGCGCCCACGGCAGCACAAACCGCATCGCCCGGCGGACTCACGAAGAACCCATGAAGGCGTGCGACGATGATGATTACAAAGAAGACACTCAACGGTCTGATAGCGAGCGGCGCTATGGGATCCCCGTCCAGCAGGGAGTCGAATAAATGAGCACCTCGCGTAGACACGATCATCCGGAAAGCCTCGTGGACCGTGCGGCAGCGTCCGTCAGTGCGTTCGCCGATAACGTCCGGACCGATGCAGAGGACTTCGCAAACCAGGCAACGGCGGCGGGAGAGCACGCTTATGGCCAGGCTCGACGTCAGGTTCGTGACGTTGGGACCACGGTCGTCCGCTCCGTCGAGCAACAACCGGTCATCGCGCTCGCGGTGCTAGGATTTGTCTGCCTCGCAGCAGGATTTCTGTTGGGCCGGCGCTGACATCGAAGCCGCCGCAGACCGTGCAGTATCGGCAGGGTGACGGTGCGATGAAACCGAACAATGGAGGCGACCATGGGCCGTGGGATTCTTCTTCCTGCTTACGCACTTTCCTCAGTCCATTTTTGCGAATGACCGTTGTCCTTCTCAAACATAAAACTCGGCGAGTTTGAGCAGCCGGTAGGGCATCGGTGTCGTGCGGACGCCCGCCAAAAGCAGCCGCGGCATCATCGCGGCGAGATCGTATCGCCGGTTGAAGCGGTATTCGAACTCGGCGAGATACCGCGGCACATGCTTCTCATCGATCGTCCTGTAGGTGCCGACAATCGCGGCCTTGATGTTCCCCAAAGCGGTGTTGACCCATTTGAAGCCGGGGATGCGCGCCGCGGCGGCGCCCGAGCCGGTTATGATGACCTTGTGGGCACATCCGGCCTTGGCCACAGCCCCGAAGCAGGCCAGGCCATCGCTGACGACCTCGCAGGACGGATTGAGGCTGCGCCTGGCAAAATTCGCAATCGCGTGGTTGCAGAAGCTGGCGACCCGGCGCAGTTTCAACTGCGCCGGCTTGCGGTCCGGCGCGGTCTCGACGGCGGCGACAAACGGCGTCTTGCCGGGCGCGCCACGGCCGCGCTTGCCGCCCGTGCGCTCACCGCCGAGGTAGGCGTCGTCCAGTTCAACCCGCCCGCTGAGCTGGTTCGATTCGTAGGCGGTCAGATTAGGCGGCTAACCTTTCGTTGCGGGGAGCGGCCGCGCCGGCGCGGTGGCGACCAGTCTGGGAAACACCACGCCCATTGGTCGCGGCAGGCTTCCTTGGCCCGCGCACCGAGGCGCACGGCTTCATTCTAGCGGCATCTCCCGACACTGCATTACCCGGCGCTGAGGCAGGCGCGGCCGATGCATCATTGCGCGTGCTCCATGCAATGACCGGCCGGTGATCGTCGGGATCGCCGAAAATGCCAAATCAGCGACGCAGGTGCCCGCGGTCACAACCCGGCAAATGCTCCCGTCCTAGCGTCAGGCATCACCTGAGACCTGATGCCAGCACGAGTTCCAAGCGGGAGGAAAGCCATATGTCTGCGCCACAGCTTTTTGTCGTCCGGCGATGCGACGGGTTCTATCGGTTTTGGCACGACGTCGCCGAGCCTGCACCGATCAGCCAGGCCCGCGCGGTTTTTGATCGCCTGACGCACGGCGGCACCCGGAACATAACACCGCAGGATCCCGAGTACTATGAGATTTTCGCGGCTGATCCCCTGCCGGGATGGCGAGATGGCCGTCCGCCTTTGGTTCGGCGTCTCTTTCCGCACGACGCGCAGGCGATCGAGGCTCATCTTCTCGGCCTCGACGCCGACGACCGTCGTCTGCGGTTTTTTCGGGCGGCAACCGACGCACAGACCCGCGCCTATGTGCAGGGCGTCGACTGGGATCATTCGCTGCTTCTCGGGGCAATCCGCGCCGACACCGTCCTCGGGATGGCGGAGGTGCTGTTGGACCGCTCCACCCCGCCGCGTCACGCGGAAATCGCGGTGTCGGTTGACACGGCCATGCGCGGACAGGGCCTCGGCCGCTTTTTGGTCGCCGGGGCCATCGATCGCGCGGCGCGGCTTGGCGTGTCCCGGACGAACCTGTCCTTCCTGCGGGAGAACCGGCCGATGCAGCGGATCATTCGCGTGCTCGGGGGACATGTCGATATGAAAGAGCTGGTCGGGATGATTCCGATGCCGGCCGGCACCGCCGCCAACGCCGATACACGGCTTGCGGCGTAGGGGGCGAGCATGCCACTTTCAAATCCGGCTCCGCGGACGCCGATGCACACGCGTGAGGTCACCTCCTGCGGCTATCGCCGGGCCGACGGTCTATGGGACATCGAAGTCCGCATGACAGACCGCAAGGGTTACTTCGTGCAGAACGATCATCGCACGCTGGAAGCCGGAGATCTGCTGCATGAGATGGCGCTTCGCGTAACGGTCGACGACGCGCTGCTGATTCACCACGTCGACGCCTGCATCGATGCGGCGCCGCACCGGATATGCTCGGCCGTAACACCGAACTTCCAACGCCTGGTCGGTGTGCGCATCGAGGCGGGATTGGGCGGCGAAGTGCGCCGGCGGCTTGGTGGCGTGCACGGGTGCACACACCTGGTCGAGCTCTGCAGCCAACTCGCGACCACGGCAATTCAGACCGTTTACCCGTTGCGCCGCGGGACTGGGGATAAGGCGGCGCGACCGGCGCAAATCGATACCTGTCACGCCCTGGCCGCGGAAGGCGAAGTGGTTGCTAAGTACTGGCCCCGGCATCGTCGGACCGAAGGCCAAGGGGGAATAGATACTCAACGGCTCTCCCCCGTGGCGGCGCAAGCTCAGATGCCGGCCGCCAAGATGCCTCCCCGCACGGCAGCCGCGCCGGCGGTGTCGCATAATCGCCGTTTACGGTAAGTCGCCGCCGACGTGGGCCGGGCGTCTGCCGGATCAGGTGCGTGACGATCCGGCCCCGGGCCGCGCACCTGCCGCCGGGCGCCCTCGCGACTGCGCTCTGCGTTCGTCATGCACCGCGGCGATCACTGCCTGGAGCTGCTGCGCCGAAGGCGCATAGGAATCCTCCAGCACGCTGAGCCTGGCCTTCTCGGCGATGGTCGGATCGTCTTTCTGCGCCAGGGCGCGATAGTCCGCCGCGACCTTCGGCGGCATCAGCGCGAGCCGCGCCCGCATCATCCCGGCCAGCCTGTCGCTGGCCTCGGTCTCACCCGCGGGTGCCGCCGGCATCCCCGGCACGCCGACCGGTTTGCGCCCGGGCGCGGGGCGGCGGCGCTTCGGTTTTTTCAAATCCAGTCTCCACGCCAGGAACCCCGCGGCCGTTAGCATACCCGCCCGGAGTCGCGATACACGGCCTGTGCGGCTCGGGCGGCGCGGTTCAGGCAGGGATTCGTAACGAGTCAGTGGAGGGGCATCCGAATCGCAACGATTCGCGCAATGATTCGCCGAATCCGCCGTTCGCGATTTCGGCTCATCGGGTGATGGTGTGGATCACTGATGCCGAACGCAGCCACCGCAGCGATGCCGTCGTGATCCCTCCTGCATCGTGTCTACCTACCTGCGCTGTCAGGCCGCGAGGGCATCCTTCACCTGCTTGGCCGGACTGAAGCCAAGCTTGCGCGACGCGGCGATCTCGATCGTCTCACCCGTGGCAGGGTTGCGGCCCTGGCGCGCCGGGCTGTCCTTCACCTTGAACTTCCCGAACCCCGCGAGGCTGACCTCTTCACCCTGCTTCACGGCCTCAAGGATGCCGGCGAACACCGCGTCAACAGCCTTCTTGGCAGCGCTTTTCTCGACGCCGGCTTCGCTCGCCACGTGATTAATCAGGTCAGCGGTTTTCACTCTGGTCTCCTTTAGCAATGACGACCGGCAGAAAGCACGTCAGCACCCGGCTGTCACCCGCCGTTCGGGCGCGGCCGTCCACACTATGAGGGGGGGCGGACTGCTCAAACCGGCTGGAACCAACTGGCCTTCTGGTATGCATAGTGGGACGTAACCAGAACGGCGCGGCGGTCCACCCGCAGAAATCCGCCAAATTCGCGTGCTTGCCATCGACTGGCCCTTCGGCTGCGATAACGGAAATCACATGTTTTCCGACAGATCCGATTCCGCCAGCCAGCGCATGGCACGCGCAACAGTTGGCGGATTCGCTGGGTTTTCGCCCAGCGGCGTCCTTGCTTTGTCTGCTTATGCTACAAGAATGGGCCGTTCGTCAGTTCTGGCCGATTACCCCCCTGCGGTGGCGGCGCCCGATGCGCAAGGTGGCCGCGCCACGTTTGGAGAACATTCCGAAAGGTCTCCAGCAACTCCCGCGCCGTGTCGGCGGCATGCTCGTGCCCGGTCCGGTCCAATTCCTCGATCAAGGCAATCTGGCGAGTAATGCGCGCCTCCCCCTCCCGAACATGGCGCTCGGCTTGAGCGAGAGCATCCTCAGGAGAGTTCATGCCTTGCTCCAAAGCGGATCTGCCTACGGCAACCCTACCCTGGTGAACGAGGTACCGGGAAGCGACGTTCGCGTTGCGTAGCTAAGGTAAAAAAACGGCGGCACCCGTGGTGACCCCAACTTCCAGGCCTGGTGCGCCAAGCACGGCCTTGTGTTCAGCCTGCGCCTTGGTCAGCGCCGCCGTCTTGGGCAAGGCTGGCCGCCTTGCCTTTTGGTGCGGACATCTTGATTACGCGAGACATTCGCTTGGCTCCCGCCCGATGCGCTGGCAGGTTGTACCAATTTCCGAAGTGGATGTCGTGCTCGAAGGCCGCCATGACGCTGCTGCAAACCGAGATTTAATGATAAGATATTCCATGGTGCCCTGTGACTCCGTGGCCGATGAGCCAGTCTTTTGACCTTATTGCTGTCATGCGAATAGGGTTCAGGATTATCTGCCACCACAACGCGAGGATCGCTGATGGAACCAATGAAACCAATGGCACCTATGAAGCCCATGGAACCCATGAAGCCGGTGGAAAAATGGTGGCCAGATCATCTTGGTGAGCCAAGTTCCACTGGATCACAGAACGAAGTCCGCTACGCGTTTTTTCCTGACTCGCATCGATTGGCAGTCGAGCAAAACGGCAAAATGACGCTGTATGACGCCGGTGATCACCGCATTGACGGTGTGGCGCAGCAACAGGGCGGCGGATCGTCGCTCACCTTTAGCAGCCAGCACGGTGAGGTGAAAGTGGGCGAACTGAAACGGTTAAACTGAGTGACGGGGCGTGAATGATGCAGCCGGAGAGCATCGCACCGGCCAGGCAGCGCGATCGTCTCAAGGAATTTTGATACACTTGGTATCTGTCCTCAATAACGCGGTGAGTAGCTATATCCGGACGGGTACAGATGGCTCTCCTCCCGCCGATGGTCTGCCCAGCGTTGACGCTCACGCTCGCGCGCCTCTCGACGGTGTTCCCAGCAGCGCGGACCGCACCCATCGCCATCCCAATCGGCTTGGTGAACGGCGAGAGACGGTCCGACAGGTGGGATTGCCAAGGGATGAGCCGTGGCTGCCACCGTTCCGATTGCAGCGAGACAAGAACTGCAAAGCCAGCCGTAATGTTGCGCATTGCTTTACCTCCAGCGAATAGGTCAGGCGCTGCGGTAAAATCTCGTTCGTTGTGTGGCCCAACTAAGTCTCATTGAAACGTGGACGGTGACACTCACTTGCGGCGTTTGCGCTTGGTGCCGGATGTCGGTATCCATAGTTCTGCCCATGAGCGAGCGGCCTGTTTCACCGCCGTGGCCTGATTGCGTTTCGCCTGCTGCGTCCACAAGCCACGCGTCCTTCCAGCAGCAGCATTCGCGCTGCTCAGGAACATACTCGGGAACGGGTTCTTTTTGGTCCACGGATTGCCCATGTGGTCTCCTGTGCGCGGTGAGCGGTGCAAGCTGCCTTACATATGGGGGCCATGGCCGTGTTGATTAGATCGATCAGGCCGCCAATTGCCCGACCTGCTCGATCCCTGATCGACCACCCGGCAGATGCTGGTACAGGGTGCTGGGGTGCAATCCAAGCTGTTGCGCCACCTCGACCGCCGACGTCTCGCCCGATGCCAGCATCGCGTTGGCAGCCCTGATCTTGGCCTCATCCAAAGCCGGTGGACGACCGCCGCGACGACCGTAACCGTAAGCTGACGGCCGCCTACCGAATTGGCTCCGCGTGAGGGATACTTCGGTCAGCCTGCCGGGAGCGGGCTAATGTCCACGATCGTCTGGTTAGTGGACATTATATCCTTCGATAGCGGGACATGGGGCATTGAGCTCATCTCTTGAAGCGACGGGTTCGACGTTGAATGCGACGGGTGGCCGGCGGCCCCGTCGCTCGTGGTCGGACGAGGACAAGCACCGGATCGTCGACGAGGCGGTTGTCCCCGGCGCGTCGGTGGCTGACATTGCCCGGCGCCACGGGGTGAACGCGAACCTGGTGTTCAACTGGCGCAAGGCCGCACGGGCGGCAGCGGCATCGGTGAGTGATGCGCGTGCGCAAGGAGATGCGCGGCCGGGAGCCGCCGAAGCCTGTAAGTTCATTCCGATCGGCGTGTTGGGCCGTGCGGAGGACGGC
>NZ_CAJATU010000068.1 GCF_903944925.1 uncultured Rhodopila sp.
CGTCAGAAGCTAGTCGAACCATTCCCGGGTTCGTTTTGCCTTCTGACTTTGCCGCCGCAGCGCATGAAGCCACAGACTGGCGACGAGGTGTCGGAACCGCTCTATGGAGCGGCAATTGAAGATGACGCCGTAATATCCGTAGTGACCTTTGAGCACCTGGCAGAGCCATTGGTGCTGTTCTCTCACCGGGAGATGCAGGCGTTCCCTCATTTCCGATCGCTGCGTCTTCAGCTTGCGAATCATGCGTTTGGCCCGGGTCTTCTTCTTGACCGTGAACCGCCCGCTCCGGGTCTTGCCGCAGTAATGCGTGAAACCCAGGAAGTCGAACGTTTCCGGCCGCCGCGCCCCGGCTAGTACACCTTGCCGGAAGTGGCGACTCGGTTAGCCCGCCCACGGCAAACCGAGTCGCATTTGCCACAGTTGCCGCAAGAATGAGATTTCGCCGCCCCGGGCCATGGGCGGGACTCCATGCGCCTTGCGAATCATCCTCCCGACCCGAGGGGAGAAAGATCTTGCCGGCTCACAAAGCTACGCCGATCCAACTGTCGCCTGAGCAGGAGAGCGAGCTGACAGCGCTGGTTCGGGCGCATTCAACGCCACAGAAGCTGGCCGAGCGGGCACGCATCATCCTGCTGGCCGCAACCGGCCTCGGGATCGACGAGACCGCCCGGCAACTGGGGATCTGGCGCAAGACCGCCGGTCACTGGCGGCGCCGCTGGCTGGATGCGCCAGCCTCCGCCGGCGTGGCCGCGCGTCTCAGCGACGCGCCCCGCTGCGGCGCGCCGGCGACGTTCACGCCGGAGGCAATCTGCCGGATCGTGGCCATGGCCTGTGAAAAGCCCGAGACGCTCGATGTGCCGATCAGTCATTGGAGTCAAAGCGAACTGGCCCGCCAGGCCGTCGCCCGCGGCATCGTCGAAAGCATCTCGCACGGCTCCGTCGGGCGTTTTTTAAAAACGGGCTCGGATCGGGGCCCGCCTGTAGCGGTAGAAACGGACCGCGCTATTATGGCGCGGAGGGGAGCGGCCGAATTCTTTTTGGTGGATCAGTCCCCGCCTAAAAACGTGGTCCATGGGCGGTTGCGGACTTGCAAGTGGTGACGCTTCCGGGCGATCCCGATTAGGAAATTGATGTTCTCCGTCGCCCAGCCCCTCTTTGGCTTTTACCAACAGGAGGCTTGGAGGCATGTCTCAGAAGAAGAAGTCTCGCGCGGCGCGGCATTGGTCCCCGGTTCATCCGGACGCGGCTGCGATCGATATCGGCGCTACCATGCACGTCGCGGCCGTTGGTCCGGATCGCGACGAACAACCGGTGCGGACGTTCCGAACCTTTACCGATGACCTGGAACGGCTGGCAGACTGGTTCGCCCGCTGCGGGATCAAGACGATCGCCATGGAGTCGACCGGGGTCTATTGGATTCCGGTCTTCGAGATTCTGCAACAACGCGGCTTCGAGGTCATTGTGGTCAATGCCCGGGACGCCAAGCACGTGCCCGGACGCAAGACCGATGTCAGCGATGCGCAATGGCTACAGCGGCTGCACGAATACGGTTTGCTCCGCGCCAGCTTCCGGCCGCAGGCCGAGATTGCAGGGCTGCGTGCTTATCTTCGCCAGCGGGAGCGGCTGTTGGATTACGCAGCGTCGCACATCCAGCACATGCAAAAGGCACTGATGCAGATGAACCTGCAATTGCATCATGTCGTAACCGACATTACCGGCATGACCGGCATGGCGATTATTCGCGCAATCGTCGCAGGTGAGCGCGACCCGGCCGTGCTGGCCTCGCATCGCGATCGGCGGTGTCACGCCACTGTCGAGACGGTATGTCAGGCGCTGGTCGGCAACTATCGTGAGGAACACATCTTCGCCCTGACACAGGCGCTGGAACTCTACGACGTCTATCAGACGAAGGTGGCAGCCTGCGACAAGCAGATCGAGGACATCCTTAAGCGGCTGAGGCAGACCGCCACACCGCCCGCGACCAAGCTTCTTCCCGCCAAGCAACGGACACGTCAGCCCAACGCGCCAGCCTTTGACGTCCGCGGGGCACTTCATGCCATTCTCGGCGTGGATCTGACCGAAATCGACGGCCTGGGGCCGTCTCTGGCGCTGAAGCTGGTCGCGGAGTGCGGGACCAGCCTCGCGGCCTGGCCGACAGCAAAGCACTTCACGTCATGGTTGGCGCTCGCGCCGCATAACAAGATCTCCGGCGGCAAGGTGCTGTCGTCACGAACGCGACGCACCGGCAATCGGGCTGCATCTCTGCTGCGGTTGGCGGCTTCCACGGTAGGCCGCACCGATACTGCGCTGGGTGCGTTCTATCGACGGTTGTCGGCGCGTATCGGCAAGGCCAAAGCAATCACCGCCACCGCGCGCAAGATTGCCGTTCTGTTCTACAACACGCTGCGGCACGGGATGGCCTACACCGATCCCGGGGCGACATATTACGAAGACCGTTACCGCCAGCGCGTCCTGCACAACCTTCAGCGCCGGGCAAAGTCGTTAGGGTTCGGTCTCCAACCCCTCGAGCCCGATGCCGCCCAAGGTGGTGTTTCTTAGGAAAGAG
>NZ_CAJATU010000069.1 GCF_903944925.1 uncultured Rhodopila sp.
CTGCTGCCGCTTGACCTCGATCGCCTCACTATGACATCACCAAACCGACCTGTGGAGATGATCTACCTGGCCGCCATCAAGTTGGAATGGTGGCCGGGATCAGATTGGAATATGTGGCCGCCTTCGTCGGAATCCGCACCTGGAGTATTATAACTATCGCGGCGTGGTCATGCGGGTCATATTCACAGCTCAGGATCCGCAAACCATCCGTGACGCCTTCGCACGCGCAAGGCCGAATGCCGAATACGCGCGCCTCTATGCAGCCGCCGTCGCCGGGCGGTAGGCCGATCAGATTTACAATCTGTCTCTGACCCGCACGGCGACCGTTACATTGGCTGGCGGCTCACGCAGCGTTATCGGCGTGGGGCGGGTCAAGACCCCGACTTTGGCCATCGTCTGCAAGCGCGAATTGGAGATCCGCAACTTCGTGCTGCAGGCCTACTTCGAGGTGGTCGCCACCCCGGCGTCAACGCCGGGCGGTTCCGCATGCGGCACGCCTCGAAGGAGCGGATCACCAGGCGCGATGAAGCGGAAGCGATCGCCGCAGCCGCTGACGGTTTCCAAGGCCCGCTCACAGTCCGGGTCGAAGAAAAACGTCAGGCACCCCCGCGGCTGCATGATCTGCCATCGCTCCAGAAGCTGTGCGGCTCACGCTTCGGCTGGCCGGCGGCGCGGACCCTCAAGGTGGCTCAGGAGCTGTATCACGGCCAGGGCAAGAAGGTCATCACCTATCCCCGCGCCGAGACCTGTAGCGGGTGAGTAGGCCAGCGGGATTTCACCGCCAGCCTCTCTCAGAACGGTGCGTGAACCTCTCGGCTCACACCGCTCCCATCAGGCGAACGTGCCGGTTAGACCGATACGCCAGTGCATGAACAGATCCGCGTTCTCCCGAGCCACCTTTTGTAGAAAGTGGCTCGCGCGGACCTTGTGCGTCCGAAAGCGCTTGAACTTCCTCATGGCCCAGGCGAGCAACGTCTGATTGACGTAACGCAACAAGGGATGCAGCGCTGAGGGCGCAAACCGTCCGTAGTACCCAATCCACCCCCGGAGGAGCGGGTTGAGCAGTCCGGCGATGTCGTCCAGCGACAACTGCGTTTGCCGTCGGATGTTCAAGTCCCTGATCTTTTCCCGCATGGCCTTCAGCGCCGACGGACTGACTGCGGGTGTGTACCCGCAGAACAGCCGTCCACTCCGCGAACCCCAAACAGCTCGCGGGCGGAAGCAGTATCCGAGGAAGTCAAACATGACGTTCGAATACGGCTCTCTGCGCCTCTCGTCCCGGCAGTAGACGATCTTCGTTTTGGTGGGGTGCAGTTCCAGGCGGCACTCCGCCAGACGAGCCTGAAGCTCCGCCCTCAGGGCTTCCGCTTCCTGTTCAGTCCGACAATGCACCAGCCCGTCATCCGCGTACCGACACCACGGGAGGTCTGGGTGTGTCCGCTTCATCCACAGGTCGAATGTGTAATGCAGGAACAGATTGGACAGGATCGGGCTGATCACGCCCCCTTGCGGGGTGCCGCGATTTCTTTCCAACCTGACTCCGTCCTGTTCCATAGGCGCCGTCAACCATCTCTCGATGTAGAGCAACGCCCATTTGCACGTCACATGTGCGCGGGCCGGCGAATTCGCCACCGGAGGCCGGTTCAAATCGCCACCTGAGGCCGATTGAATTCGCCACCTGAGGCCGGTGAATTCGCCACCCCTTGCCGCAGGCACCGAGCCGTTAGGCGAGGCCGAACCGTCGCTGAC
>NZ_CAJATU010000070.1 GCF_903944925.1 uncultured Rhodopila sp.
CGACGGTTCCTCCCGCCCCGCGGCCCGGCGGATCTACCAGCCAGGGGGTGGCGAATTCACCGGCCTCGGGTGGCGATTTGAACCGGCCTCAGGTGGCGAATTCAATCGGCCTCGAGTGGCGATTTGCTCCGGCCCGTGCAATTACAGGCCCATCAAACAGCGTGATCGTGCTCACCATGATCACTCCATGCCCCATTCGGTACGGCTCAACCCCTACCACACGCTCGCGTGAACGCGTAGGTTGCGGGCTATGCGGTTCAGCGGCGAAGGAACAATCGGGATCGTGCTTGGCCTTCTCGGTTGCGCCGGGGTGGGCGTCCCAATGGTGATGCCTCAATATCTTTGGCTGGGCTGGGTCTTTATCGGCATCGCCCTCATAGGGTTCATCTTGTTGGGGTGTAATCATCTTTTCGGACGACGGCAGGAGGGAAGCGATCCCGGTTCACTGCTTCCGGATATCCCGGTATCCGAAGCGGTTGACTACATCGTCAACGACACGACGACGCCGCTAAGATCCAGCCCAAAGGGGTATGACCCGGCGGCGGTCGGGCTGTTCCCGTGGACCGGCGAGCAGCACATGGACGCTCTGGAACAAATATTCCAGCAGGCCACCCTGGGCCAACTGCACCTGTGGGGACAGATGCGGATCGGGCCACCGTCGGCACAGCGATATGGCGACGCGTTACGCGAGATTCCCAAAGGATATTGGGAGTCTGCCGATTTCAATGTGTTGTTCTGTTTTCACGCATCAGATAGTCCTCAGACCAGAAGTCAGACCGGTGACGAGAACCTGACGACCTATAAGCGGCTCACCCTCAATCGGGGTGAGGTCAAAAGGCTCTGGCCGCAAAAGCGATTACTGAGGCGGTTTCGCGATTGGGCTACGCGCAAGCCCAGGCTCTACCGCGACTCACAGGTCCGAGAGGCTCAAGCCTTCTATTCCAAGCGCGGCCAGCGTAGCCAATAGAAACGTAGCTGCGAAGGTTCCCCTTCGCAGCTTCGCCTTGATCGATGCCTCTGTCTCCGCTGGCAGGCCATGCTCCTTCAGCCGCTCCGCCAAGTCGGCATAGGTAAGCCCGGCGCGCTTCAGCTCCGCCTTGACAAAGCGGGAAGCCCGCAGCGCCAATTCTTCCTCAGTGGATGCCAATCCCATAGGGTTCACTCCTGACCTAAAGGGATCATATCCGCGTCTTTTGTGATTGACAAGCATCTTCCGGAAGGCTCATATATGCGTCGTAAGGCGCACATACGGAACCTTCCAATGACACAGCACTTCCTCCTCTCTGCCAAGGCCCGGACCCTCTCCCTGGCGTCCATCTTCCGCATGACGGACGAGGAAGCCGAGACCGAGTTCCGCAACGTCCGTTGGGAAGGCGGCAAGCCGGTATGCCCGCACTGCGGCTGCCCGATCGTCTACGAATGCCGCCGCCCGTCCGGCTCGCTACGGTTCCGCTGCAAGGCGTGCCGGGAGGATTTCAGCATCACCAGCGGCACCCTGTTCGCCTTCCACAAGATGCCGCTCCGGACCTATCTGGCGGCAACGTGCATCTTCATCAACGAGGTCAAGGGCAAGTCCGCCCTGGCGCTGTCCCGTGATCTGGACTGCCAATACAAGACGGCCTTCGTCCTGTCCCACAAACTCCGGGAAGCCATGGCGTTCGAGTTGAAGGGCATGCAGATCGGCGGCGAAGGCGAGACGGTAGAGGTCGATGGCGGCTACTTCGGCGGCTACGTGAAGCCCGCCAACCACAAAGAGAACCGCCGGGATCGCCGTCTTGCCAAGAACCAGAACGGCAAGCGCAAGGTCGTCGTGGTGGCTCGCGAGCGTGGCGGCCGGACGCTGCCGTCCGTGTTCAAAGCCGAGGTCGATAGCATGGGCTTCATCATTCAGCGGGTGAACCCGGAGTCCAAGCTGGTAGCGGACGAAGCCACTTCGTGGAACGCGCTGCACGCCAAGTTCGATGTTGCCCGGATCGACCACAGCCAACTCTACAGCAACGGCGCCGGCACCTATTCGAACGGGGCGGAGTCCTTCTTCTCCCGGATGCGCCGGGCCGAGATCGGGCATCACCACCACATCGCCGGGGCTTATCTGATCCGGTATGCGCAGGAAAGCGCGTGGCGTGAGGATCACCGCCGGGCGCCGAACGGGACGCAGGTCCGGGCCGTGACGACGTTGGCGATGGCCGCGCCTACCTCGGTGGACTGGTGTGGGTATTGGCAGCGGAGCCGGAAGGCGGCATAGATACGGTCGGAAAACGGGGGCGAGAATGAGCGACGGCGAAGAGATATCTGAGGAAGAAAAGGACGAGATGTCTAAGGAGATTGCAGGGCAGTGCTTGCCGCTTCTCGTTGACAGACCACTAAAGTTCCATTTCTGCGCTCAAACAGGAGCACTCCAGGTATGGGCGGCTTCGAACCCGATGTTGAATCGCGTCGCGCTTCCCCTCCTGCTGAATATAACAGCGGCAGCAACGCAAGACTTGCTACTTCTGGCGGAAGCGATTCGAACCAATCCGGGTAAAGATATCGAAGGCTACGGGCGAGAGCCCAACGTGCAATAGCGATGGTGATGTGCGTCATCCCTCATCAATGTCGTCACGACACGCCGGCCCTATGATGCTTATGGAAGGCCCCATCGCGCTCCTAACCCATGCCCCACCTTCTGCACCGCCCCGTCAACAGACATCCGGTGCAGCGCCCAAAGGAACGACCGGTTCAACTGCTGCCGTATCGCCTTGTCCTCGGGGTCCAGCCCCTTATCCGCCATCGCCCCGCGCACGATCGTCTCCGCCGCCATCGGCTCCGTAGCCGTGCGCAGCGCGTCCCTGATCCGGCGGGATATCTCCCCGTTGCCGAACCAGCCGTTGCGCGAGGTCGGACGCTTGGCGGCGATGCGCTCGGGTATCGCGTCGGGGTCGAACAGCCGGAGCGTGGCGTCTATGTGCGCCAGGTCCGCGCGTGCCTGCCGGGTGCGTTCTTCCAGGTCCGCGATCCGGCCGGATACCTCGGCGCGCTTTTCTGTCAGGGCGTGGATGATGGGTGACTGTGCCATGGCAGATATAGTAGGATGCCGGGGCGATCGGTGCCGCTATGGTGTGGTGGCGGTTGCTACCTAATACCGCGCTGCTGAGCGTGTCCGGATGCTCCGCCCCGAGCACGCGCTCGCGGCTCCCCAGCGCGCGCCGATACAGCGGCAAGGCCGCGGACGCGTCGCCCAGCGCTTGCAGGCAACTCGCCAGATTGCCCACGCTGATGAGCGTGTCCGGATGCTCCGCCCCGAGCACACGCTCGTGGCCTTCCAGCGCCCGCCGATACAACGGCAAGGCCGCGGGCGCGTCGCCCAGCGTTTCCAGGCAATACGCCAGATTGTTCACGCTGCCGAGCGTGTCCGGATGCTCCGCCCCGAGCACACGCTCGCGGCTCTCCAGCGCCCGCCGATACAGCGGCAAGGCCGCGGACGCGTCGCCCAACGCGTGCTGGCAACCCGCCAGATTGTTCACGCTGGTAAGCGTGGCCGGATGCTCCGCCCCGAGCACACGCTCGCGGCTCTCCAGCGCCCGCCGGTACAGCGGCACGGCCGCGGACGCGTCACCGCTGCCTTCGAGGAAGCAGGCCGCGAGATTGAGAAGTTTGGACAAACCGGCGCCCGGCTCCGCCGCGGCGAGGCGCCGCGCCAGGGCTTGCTGATGCGGCAGCAGCAGGCGGCACAGCGGCCACACCGCCGCGTCGCGGTATCCATACGGAAACGCCGCAACGAGGCGGCCGAGTGCTGCATCCCGGCCCACCGCATCCTCACACCTCGCCGTCAGCCGCCCCCGCACCACCGCCTGCACCAGCCGATGCACCGACACGGTGGCCACGACATCCCCCTCCGGACCCGCCGTCACCAGCGACACCGCCGTCAGCGCCGCCAGCGCCGCCTCCCGCTCCTCCTCCGGCATCGCATTATCCAGCAACATCAACGGTATCCGCTCCGGCGCGAACCACGCAAACTGCCCGAGCACCGCCTCGGCCGCCGCCCCCGCGTGCTCGATCGCGAGCTCGAACGTCGCCGCGACGCTGACAGGATAGTCCGGGTTGCGGTTTGGCCGGCGGATCAGCGCCTCCACCCGGCGCGTGTAGCCGTCGAAGCTGCACCTTGTCGCCTTCGCGTAAGCCGCCGCCTGGTCCAGCGCCAGCGGCAGGCAGCCGAGTTCCCGCGCCAGCCGCTCCGCCCCCGCCGCATCCTCCCGCCCCGCGCGGCGTTGCAGCAGCGCGACCGCCTCATCCAGCGGCATCTCCGCCACCGGCAGCGCCGCCGCATGACTGTCCCAGTCCGGGTTGCGCGAGGTCACCAGCACGCAGGCGCCGCGCGCCGGCAGCAGCCCGGTCAAAGCCTCCGGCCCGGGCGCGTTGTCGTAGACCAGCAGGAACCGGCCGCGGCGCTTCTCGATCTCCCGCAACGCGCCGATCGCCGCCTGCTCCGTCGGCGTATCCGGCGGCAGACGCGGGTCCATCGCCCGCGCCAGCTCGGCCAGCCCCGCCATCGTCCCCAGTCTGTCGGCTGCGATGATCCACCAGACGGAGTCGAACCCGTCCCCATGCCGCGCGACATACTCCCTTGCCAGCGAGGTCTTGCCGACGCCGCCCAGCCCATGCACCGCCGCCTGAGTCAGCGCCGCCGTGCCGTCCACCACCGACAACGCCGCGTGCATATCGGCCAAAAGCGCGCCGCGGCCGGTAAACAGCCGGTTCTCCAGCGGCATGGCGCCGCCGAACAGCCGCGGCACCGGACGGGAGGCGGGCGCCCGGCCCTCCGCCACCGCCAGGATGATGTCCCGCCGCTTCGCCGGGTCGTCCTCGCCGAACAGGTCGCCGAAGGTGGCGCTGTGCAGGAGGCCCCCTGGCACCCCGGAGTCGCAGCGCAGCACGCCGATGCGGCGCCGCCCGTCGCTGACCGCGACCGCGGCGAGGAAGTTATGAAACTCCGACCGCGTCCAGAAACTGTCGTGGTAGTCGGCGGTGTGCAGGATCAGCAAATGGCGGCACTGCTTCAGCGCGTCGTCGATGTCGCGGACGAACTGGCCGGAGGCGGCGAAGTCGTAGTCCTGAACACGGACTTTGTAGCCCGCGGCCGCCAGCACATCGGCGGCCTCCTTCGCCAGCACGGCGGCGGTGCCGCGGCGGGAGATGAAGTAGTCGAAGCTGAAGTCGCCGCCGTCCATCCGAGGACCCGTCTGCCGGAACAGTTCCTATCGTGCATCGGGCGACACGAACTCACAAGGCCAGCCGGTGTTTGCCATCCCGCCCGTTCCCGCCCATCCTGCCCTCGAACCACCTAGGAGCCCCACCCATGCGCATAGCCGTCATCGGCGCCGGAGGCGTCGGCGGAGCCTTCGGAGCCGCCCTGGCACAGGCCGGCGCCGACGTCACCTTCGTCGCCCGCGGCGCCCACCTCAACGCCATCCGCGCCAACGGCCTGCGCGTACAGGGCGGCCGCGGCGAGACCATCCTCAATCCCGCGACCGCCACGGACGACCCCGCCACTATCGGTCCAGTCGATTTCGTCCTGTTCTGCGTCAAGCTGTGGGACGTCGAGACCGCGGGCGCCGCGATCAAGCCGCTGATTGGCCCCGCCACCGCGGTGATCCCGTTGCAGAACGGCATCGATGCCGCGGACCGCCTGATCCCGATCCTCGGCGCGCCCGCCGTGATGGGCGGAGTCGCCCAGATCAGCGCCACCATCGCCGCCCCCGGCGTGATCCAGCAAACCGGCAGCTTCATGCGCCTGATCTTCGGCGAACTGGCCGGCGGCCGCAGCGCCCGCGGCGAGGCGTTCCTGGCGTTGTGCGAAAAAGCCGGCTTCGACGCGACCCACAGCGATCATATCCTGACCGATCTGTGGATGAAGTTCATCCTGCTGGCGACCAACAGCGCGATCACCGCGGCGACCCGCACACCGCTGGGCAAGCTGCGCGACGACCCCGACATCGCGCCGCTGTTCACCCGCGCCGCGGCCGAGGTCGTCGCCGTCGGCCGCGCCAAGGGCATCTCGCTGCCGGACGATGCGGCGGACAAGACCTTCGGTTTCACGCTCAACGCCCCGCCCGGGATGATGGCCTCCATGGCACACGACCTGATCAAGGGCAGCCGGATCGAGCTGCCCTGGCTGTCCGGCAAGGTGGTCGCCCTGGGCCGGGAGCTCGGGGTGCCGACCCCGGTGCATGAGGTGCTGTATGCGGTGCTGAAGCCGTTCGTGAACGGGGCGGCGGGGTAAACCCGGGGTAACCCTACCCCCCGCCCCGGCTGATCGCGTGCCAGCGCATCATGCGCAGCCGCCCCTCCTTCACCAGCCGCCAGCGCAGCAGCCAGCGCTCCGCCTCCGCGACCAGCCTTGCGGCCTTGGCGGGGTCCGGCCGCGCGCCGCGCAGATCGCGCACCACCGCCTGCCAACCCTGCAGCACCTGCGCGATATGCCGCTCCGAAATGTCCTCGGCGACGCGAACATCCATCCCGACTCGCCCCAGTATGCGCGTGACCGCCGCCGAAGGCTGCAACCCCGCCGGATCGCGCCGCTCCAGCGCCGCCCAGCGCGCCAGGGCGGGATGGGCGGCGTCCAGCTTTTCCTCGGCCACCAGGTCCGTGATCACCAGCTGCCCCGACGGCTTCAGCGCCCGCGCCAGGCCATCCAGTATCGGCTCGGCCTCGACGCCGATCAGCGGCTCCATCGCGACGCAGTGATGGTATTTGCGGGTTTCGAACACCGGCTTGTCCGGCTGCCACAGGCCGATGCCGACTTTGCGTCCCAGTTCGGAGCGGGCGATCAGGGCGTGCGCCGCGTCCACCAGCTCCGGTTCGTTCTCCAGCGCGGCGACCCAGGCGCCGAATTCCCGGGTGATGGCGCAGGCCGCCCCGCCCGGGCCGCCGCCAACCAGCAGCAGGCTGTGCGCCGGAGACGGGCCGAGCGTCCGGGTCAGCCGCAGCGCCTCGACCTCACCTCCCGGCAGGCCGAAACCCTCGCCCCAGAGCGCATCGGCCAAGGCGATCCGCTCGCGCGGCCAGGGGGTGCGGGGAGCAGCCTCGGCGGCCGGCGCGTCGGCCACGGGCGCGGGCGCGGCGACCGCCCGGGGCGCCGCGTGCGATCGTCCGAACCAACTTGCAAACGCCGAGGCCAGCATGCTTCCGCTCTCCAGGCGGCGACCCTAGCCCGGGAACCTTACCAAAACCTTTACGGGACGCGCCGAAGCGCCCCTTGCCTCGCCGCCGCCAGCCGTTATTTTGCTGCCCGGACGAAACGCCCCAAGGATGCCAACAATGATCTCCCTCGACCGCCGCAGCCTGCTTGCCGGGGCCGCGCTGCCTCTGTTCGCCATCCGCACCCGCCCCGCCCGTGCCGCGGAGTTCAACCTGAAGCTGGCGAACAACTCGCCGGCCACGCATCCGCAGAGCGTGCGCCAGCAAGAGGCCGCGGACCGCATCAAGGCGGCGACCAACGGCGCGGTGGAGATCCAGGTTTTTCCGAACAACCAGTTGGGGTCCGATACCGATACCCTGTCGCAGTTGCGGTCCGGCGCGGTCGATTTCTTCACCTTGTCCGGGCTGATCCTGGCCACCTTGGTGCCGCCCGCCTCGATCAACGGCGTCGGCTTCGCCTTCAAGGACTACGACACGGTCTGGAAAGCCATGGACGGCCGCCTCGGCGGCTATGTCCGCCAGGAGATCAACAAGCGCGGGCTGATCGCCATGGAGAAGATGTGGGACAACGGGTTCCGCCAGATCACCAGCTCCACGCATCCGATCGCGCAGCCGGCGGACCTGAAGGGCTTCAAGATCCGCGTGCCGGTGTCGCCGCTGTGGACCAGCATGTTCCAGGCGCTGGGCGCTTCGCCGATAAGCATCAACTTCTCCGAGGTGTATTCGGCGCTGCAGACGAAGATCGCCGAGGGCCAGGAAAACCCGCTGACCCTGATCCAGATCGCCAAGCTGTACGAAGTGCAGAAATACTGCTCGATGACCAGCCACATGTGGGACGGCTTCTGGATGCTGGCGAACAAGAACAATTTCGCCGGGCTGCCGCCCGACGCGCAGGCGATCGTGACGAAGGAGCTGAACCGCTCCGCGCTGGACGAACGCGCCGACATCGCCAGGCTGAACGGCTCGGTCGCCGATGACCTGAAGTCGAAGGGGCTGGTCTTCGTGGAGGTGGACAAGCCGGCCTTCCGCCAGGCGCTGAAATCCGCCGGCTTCTACGCCGACTGGAAGAAGAAATACGGCGACGAGGCCTGGGGCATCCTGGAATCCGAAGTCGGCACGCTGTCTTGAGAGGCCGCGCCGACGCGGTGCTGCGGCTGATCGCCGAAGTGCCGGCGGCGCTGCTGGTGCTCGCCGAAATCGGCGTGCTGTTTGCCGGCGTCACCGCCCGCTATGTCTTTCACGCCCCGCTGGTGTGGACGGATGAGCTGGCCTCGATCCTGTTCCTCTGGCTGGCGATGCTGGGCAGCGTGATTGCGTTGCAACGGTCGGAACATATGCGACTGACCGCCGTCGTCGCCGGGATGTCGGCCGCCGGGCGGGCGCGGACGGATGCGTTGGCCTCCGCCGCGGTCGCGGTGTTCCTGCTGATGATCATCCCGTCGGCCCGGGACTATGCCTCCGACGAGTGGTTCATCGAGACCCCGGCGCTGGGTATCCACAACACCTTCCGCGCCATGGCGATCCCGGTGGGCGCGGTGCTGATGGTGGTGACCGCGCTGACCCGGCTGCTGCGGCTGTCGTGGCGGGACGCGCTGTTCGGCGTGGGCGCGGTGCTGGCGCTGGCCGTGGTGCTGCATTTCGCCGCGCCCTGGCTGAAGGGGTTCGGCAACTGGAACCTGGTGCTGTTCTTCGTCGTGCTGCTTGGCGCCGCCGTTCTATTGTCCGTGCCCATCGGCTTTGCCTTCGGGTTGGCCACACTGGCCTATCTCGCCACCCTGACCCGCACCCCGCTGACCGTCGTCGTCTCCCGCATGGACGAGGGCATGAGTTCGCTGATCCTGCTGGCGGTGCCGCTGTTTGTCTTCCTCGGACTGCTGATCGAGATGACCGGAATGGCGCGGGCGATGGTGGCATTCCTGTCGGCGCTGCTTGGGCATGTGCGCGGCGGGCTGTCCTATGTGCTGCTGGGGGCGATGTACCTGGTCTCCGGCATTTCAGGGTCGAAGGCGGCCGACATGGCGGCGGTGGCGCCGGTGCTGTTTCCGGAAATGAAGCGGCGCGGCTTTCACGAGGGCGAGCTGGTGTCGCTGCTGTCCGCCTCCGGCGCGATGAGCGAGACGATCCCGCCGTCCTTGGTGCTGATCACCATCGGCTCGGTCACCGGGGTTTCCATCGCCGCGCTGTTTACCGGCGGCCTGATGCCGGCTTTGGTGCTGGCGGCGGGACTGGCGCTGGTGGCGCGCTGGCGCGGGCGGAACGAGGACCTGAGCGGCGTCGTCCGCCCGTCCCGCGCGGTTATCGGCCGCGCGTTCGTCGTCGCCCTGCCCGCCCTGGTGCTGCCGTTCGTCATCCGCGCCGCCGTGATCCAGGGCGTCGCCACCGCCACGGAAGTCTCCACCATCGGCATCGTCTACGCGGCGATCGTCGGCATCCTGGTGTATCGCCAGTTCCCGCTGCGGCGGCTGTATCCGATGCTGGTGGAGACCGCGGCGCTGTCGGGCGCGATCCTGCTGATCATCGGCACCGCGACCGGGATGGCCTGGGCTTTGACGCAGTCCGGGTTTTCCCGCCAGCTCGCTGCCGCGATGACCTCGATGCCCGGCGGAGCGGCGGGGTTCCTGGCGGTTTCCATCGTGGCGTTCGTCGTGCTCGGCAGCGTGCTGGAGGGGATACCGGCGATCGTCCTGTTCGGGCCGCTGCTGTTCCCCTCCGCCCGGCTGGTGGGGATCAACGAGGTCCATTATGCGATGGTGGTGATCCTGGCGATGGGCATCGGCCTGTTCGCGCCGCCGTTCGGCGTCGGGTATTATGCCGCCTGCGCCATCGGGCGGGTCTCACCCGATGCGGCGATGCGGCGGATCTGGCCGTATTTGCTGGCCGTGCTGGCAGGGCTGGTGGTGGTGGCGGCGGTGCCGTGGTTCAGCATCGGGTTCCTATAGGGGTTTGCCGTCCGGGTTCAGCGAGGCACGGGCGGATCGTATTGCGCGGCCGAGCAGCACCCCGGCGACCTGACCGGCGGATGGCCGGAACCCCGGCTGAGCGATGGCGTCGGCGAGGTCCCGGACCATGTCCCATTCTTCGCGGGTCAGGGTGACCTTGCGTGGTTCGGCACCCGGCAGCCCCGGCCGCCCGCCGGTCGAGCGCAGCCGATCGGCGACTTCCGCGCGGAGGGCATACCAGGAGACCGGGGAGCCGCCCGGCGCCGGAGCTTCGGCGACCTCCGCCGCGCCCAGCGCCACGGCAATATCCGTAGCGCCGACGCGCGGCTTCGGCACATCGGCAAGGACAACACGCGGCTTTGTCGCGTCCGTCAGAACAACCCGGCTGGTCATAGATTTCTCCATCATACGCAATCAAAATGCCTGATCTTGTACAGGCGGCCGGCAAACTCGAGAACGACTTCGCCTTGCCCGGTGTCCCGGCCCAGTCGGTGCATGAAACCCCGAATACGGCCGAGCAAAGCGCCGAAGCGGTAGGGATCTACATACGTATAGGCGAGCACGACGTTCTCCCGGATCAGGGTCCCCGTCTCAGGGTTGAGCCACGCCACTTCGCACGGCGGCAACACGGTCGCCCCGCCGCCGGTTGCCGAATGGTTAACCGGCCGCCGGTTCGTCCCGGAATTTGTTGCTGCCAGCCTCTGCCAGCGTGCTACGGCAAGAGCGCTACCGCAGCGCTATACCGGGAGCTCAGGTGGGTTCGCCTGTTTGCCAATTCTAATTCGCCTGCCTGGAATCAGGCCGTTTCAGCTCATCGCGCCACTTATGCCGTTCCTTGAAGCCAAGCACCTCGCGCGCCTTTCGATTGGACAGCGGCGCCTCGTCAGCCGTCAGAGGCCGGGTCACCGGCACCCCCGGACACCAGCGGGCCAGGAACTCGGCCGTCGGCTGGTCCGCGGTGATCGTATCGTTGGCGGCGTTGAAGACCTGGAACCCCAAACCGTCCTTTTGCAGACACAGATGGACGATCTGGCCAAGGTCACGGGCATCGATATAGCTCCAGGCGTTTCGCTTGCGTGACGGCGGATCTGCTACGAAGCCTGGGAAGCGCCCGTATTCGTGCGGCTCGATGACGTTGCCGATGCGCAGGGCATAGATGTCGCGCCCGAAGCGGGCGGCAAAGGCCCGCGCGGTCTTTTCGTTCACAACCTTGGAAAGACCGTAACTATCCATCGGATCAATGTCGTAATCCTCCTCCAGCGGAAAACTATGGAAGTCCTTGTCGCCTTCGGCGAAGCAGACGCCATAGGTGGTTTCGCTGGACGCGATCACCACCTTGCGGACGCCGAGTTTCATTGCCGCTTCGATAACGGTGTAGGTGCCCATGACGTTCACCCGGAATGTTTCATTATCCGGGGCGATCAGGATGCGAGGGATTGCCGCGAAGTGAACCACGGCATCGACAGGACCGGGCGCGGCACCCGCCTTCAACCCCTCGCGGCTGAAATGCGCGGTCATGGCGTTGAACACCTGCGCGCCGTCGGTGACATCGCCAATCAGCGTCGGGATCGCCGGGTGGGCGAAGGCGTGAAGGTCGAAGTTCAGGATTTGGTAGCCCGCGTCATGCAGCCAGGGCATGACGTGGCGTCCGGCCTTTCCCGTTCCGCCTGTGAACAGAATCCGTTGAGGCAAGTTGGTCTCCGTGTCCGCGGTGCTCAGCCCAGGTCGAGCCGAAGGGCCAGCCTACGGTGCTGATGAAATCCCATGCGGTCAAGAAAGCTCAGCAGCCCGAAGCGGTTCCAGCCAACTTCGGTGCGCAACGTTTCCGCGCGCAATGCACCGAGATTGCCGATCAGTTGGCGCAGCAGCGCGGTTGCGACGCCTTCGCGGGGATGGCGCGGATCGACGCCGATGGTGTCCATCACCGCCTCGGGGTCGGTGTGCCCGAACTCGCCGAAATCGACGCGCGCCATGATGAAGCCGGCGGGGTGGCTGTCGATCTCGGCTACCAGCGACACCCGGATCGCCGATTCACTGAAGATCTCCTCCAGCTTGCGGGCGTAGTAGCCGGAACGATCCTGCCCGGTGGTGCGGCGATCGATCGCGATCATTGCGGACAGATCATCGCGCGTCATCGAGCGCACCCGGACCTTGTCGTCCGCCTGTTCGTCTTCATCTGCCGCCGCGGGCAGTTCGTCCGTGCCGCGCTCCAGCACGATGCGCGGTGCCAGGACGAAGCCGGTGCTGGAGAAAAAGCCGATAAGCCGGTTGTCCGTCCAATCGACCTGGGTCGCCAGTTCGCCGATACCGCGTGCGCGCAGGTCCGCGGCGAGATGGTCGAGCAATTCACGGCCCACGCCGAGCCTGCCGGCGAGTGCCAGATCGACGCCGATGGCATCGAGCGAGGCTTGTGGCGCAGTGGCGCCGAACTCGCCTTCCTCGATGCGCGCGACGACAAAACCGGCGAAGCGGCCGTCGTGTTCGGCAGCCAAGGCCACGAACGCCGACGGCTCGCGGGCGGCGTGGTCCAGCCGCCGGGTCAGGAAGCCGCGCCGGCTGCGTCCCGACAGCGCCTGATCGATCGCGACGACAGCCTCAAGGTCGTTGCGGCCCAATTGACGGATACGCAGCCGATCGGCCGTGGTTGTGGTGTTGGTCATGTTTGTTTCCTTGGCGCTAGGCGTTTCATTTCATGTCCCTGGTTGCAGGCGGCGTTATTCTGCGCGATGCGCGGTGCCGCGCGGTCCTTTGCACCACCGAGATTGCCAGCCATGACAGAATCCGGAACGCGACGATCGCGAGCGTGATCTGGACCCACAGGCCGAAATTCCCGAGCGTGGCTTCGAGGCGATCGCCCCAGGGGTAAGGCAAAAGGTCGCAGCCGCGCTCTATCATCGACGTGGTGGCGCGCTTCCACCAGGTGAGTATTTCCGGAAAATACAGCCAGCCATAGGCGTAGGCGGCGAGGACGGCCGCCGCGGTCCAAAGCCTGAAGATCTGGCTGCGCAACCAATCCTTCGTGCTGCTCCATGAGGTGCCCAAGGCTGGTATCCCTCCTCTGCCGCGGCCCGACGGCCGGGAAGGTTATACCGGAGCTTGTCCCGTAGCCAAACACGTTGCGGTCTTGCCGGCTTTCAGACAGCGAATTCGCAAGCCGAGGTCATCGGCAGGAACGCCTCCGCGGCCGGTATCGACCCCACCGGCTGGAAATAATCCCAGGGACCGTGGCTTTCCCCGGGGGTTTTCACCCGATACAGCGTCAAATCGTAGATCACCCGCCCATCCGCCCGCACCGTCGTGGGGCGGCCGAAATTGGCCACCGGCAGGGAGCGCATCGCCCGGTTGACGGCGATCGGATCCCGTGTCGCCGCCTTCTGCATCGACTTCAGGAAATGCAGGCACGAGGCATAGACCGCGGACTGGGTCTTCGTCGGCATCGCCTTGCGCTCGGCCCGAAAGCGTTTCGCATAGGCACGCGAGTCATCGCTCTGGTCCCAGTAGAACCCGGAGCCGAAGGTGATCCCCTGCGAAATCGTCAGCCCGAGCGCATTGATGTCTGTAATGAACACCAGAAACCCGGCCAGTGTCTGCTTGCCGCCGAGAGTCAGCCCGAATTCGCTGGCCTGCTTGATCAGGTTCACCTGGTCATTGCCGACGGCGGCCAACCCGATGACCCGGGCGCCGGAACTGCGCGCTGAAACGATCTGCGAGGAAAAGTCGGTGGCGCCCAGCGGGAAGTTGGCGGAGCCGATAACACTGCCGCCGGCCGCCTCGATCACGCTGGTTGCCTCGGCCTGCAGCGCGTGGCCAAACGAATAGTCGACGGTGATGAAGAACCACGTCTCCTTGCCGCCGGTCACCGCCGCCTTCGCCGTTGCACTGACCATCGCATGGGTGTTGTCGGCCCAATGGGTGCTTATCGGCGCGCAGCTTTTGCCGGTGAAATCATTGACCACCGCCGCGTCGATCATGACGGAACGGTTTTTTTCGCGCGCGATCTGCTGCACCGCGGCGGCGATCGGCGTTACCGGCAGATCGACAATCACATCGACGCCGGAATCATACCACTCACGGGCGATGGATGCGGCGATATCGGGCTTGTTGCGGGTGTCGGCGCTGACGATCTCGATGCGTTTCCCGAGCACCGAGCCGCCGAAATCCCTTGCTGCCATCTGCGCCGACAGCACCGAGCCGGGGCCACCGGAATCCGCATAGGGACCGGTCTGGTCGGTCAATACGCCAATGGTGATGGCGTCCGCCTGCGCGGCCCGTCCGAGCCGCGGCAGGGCAGCCGCCAGCACGCCCGCCGTCAGCGCACCGCGCCGTCCGAGCATAGGAATTGTCATGTGATTTCCTCCGTTTTTTGGTTTCGCTTTAGCGCGGCAGCGGACCTCCGCCGCTGCCGCGCACGGGAATGACGGGAACTGCCACGGGGCGGGTGAAGGCCGCGCGGGTGATCAGCAGCGCCTTCAGGCCCCATCCCGCCAGCGCCGCCAGCGCGCCGCCGGTGCAGGCCAGCAGCAGCGCGATCCCCGGGAAGCCGGCGAGCAACGGCGTCATCGCGATCGATACCAGCGCAACGAGTTGCGCGCCGCGGGCCAGTCGCCCGGCTTGCGTATCGAATATGCCGAGGCTGCGCGCCGAACCGGGCGTCCGGGCGAGGCCGGCGCGATAGGCAAGCCACGCGCCTTCCCGCAGCAGCCCGGCAAACAGGGCGAGCGCCAGCCAGGGCAGGGTCTGCGCCCCGGCGAGCAGGTAGAGCCCGCTGCCTTCGGCCAGGCCGGTAGCGAGTATGAAGGGCACGATTTCCTTTTGCCGCCACGCCGGGATGCCTCGGGCGGCACGCAGGATGTGCGCCTGGCAGAACAGAAAGCCGCAGGCGAGGGCCGCGGCGGCGAGGGCGGCGGTGGCGCTGGCCAGGACGACGGCGATCAGGCCTATCGGGATCAGGGCGCCCGCGACGATGGACTCGCGCGTCATCCAGGAGGTGTGCGGATGAAAGAAAACGTTCAGTGCGCGCCACGGTTTGCCGATTTCCAGCCAGACCAGGGAAAGGCCGATCATTACGGAGAACAGGCCGATGGCGAGGGGGAGACGGAATGGGGCGGCGGCGGCGGCGGCGGCCAGCGCCGCAGTAACGATCAGCCCCGCCCCGGTGCCGCCGAAGACGAAATTGCCCGCCGCCCGCAGGTCCCAGTTGCGCTGGTGCGGGGCTGCCAGGGAACGGTTCATGCGAGCACGCACCGTGGCCGATGGACGAACCGCGTGTTCCCCCCGCCATGGTCCGCGCAGGCGGGCCATCCACGCCTTTGGCTGCGGGGGCAAAGGCGTGGATACCGGCCTTCGCCGGCATGACGGGGGGAAGGCGTCATAGCATCCCCTTGTCCCAGATGTAGTAAAACCCGGGTTCCGTTCCCTCGCTTTCATGCATCCGGAACGACTTGTTCTCCGCCAGCAAACTCGCCACCGGCCCGAACGCGTCATCGATATCCCCGAAGCTCAACGCGCCGGAGATGCAGTTGTTGACGCAGAGCGGCGTCGCCTCCGGGTCCTGGCCCGGCACCAGCCCGCGCGCCGTGCCCGCATCGATGCGGCCCGCGCAGAAGGTGCATTTTGTAGCGACCCCGATCGACTTGCCCTCGGCCCGCGCCGCCTCCGCCTCCGTCGGCTGCTCCCCGAAGGCGAAACCCGCTTCGCTGCCCACCAGGCTGCGGGCATCGTACGGACAGGCCATGATGCAGTAGCTGCAGCCGATACAAAGGGTGTAATCGACAGTAACGATCCCGTCCGGCCGCTGCCGCGTCGCCGTGGAGGGGCACACCTCCAGGCACGGCGGATGCGCGCAGTGCTGGCAGCCCACCGGCACAAACACCCGGTTGACGTTCGGATAAGTGCCGGCCTCCAGATCGAGCACCCGCCGCCATTGCACCCCCGGCGGCGTGCCGTTGCCCTCCTTGCAGGCCGCGGTGCAGGTCTGGCACCCGACGCAGCGCCTGAGATCAGCTATCATCACATAGCGGGTCATGCCGCACCTACCTTGCGCACCGAGACGCGCACCACGTCGGAACCGGAGCCGGTGGCATCGGTCAGCGCCAGCGACATCGGTATGACGGTGTTGAGGGACGGAAACGCCAGGTCCTTGGCGTATGGCGTTTTCCAGTGATCCCACTGCCCGGGCAGGACGACCGTATCCGGGCGGCAGCCCTGCACCGGTTCCGCCCGCCCGGTCGTTACGCTGACTGGCGAGCGCACCTCCACCCGGTCACCGGCCTTGATGCCGAGGCGGGCGGCGGTCGTGGCGTTCAGGATGACGGCACCGTGGCCGCGCATGTTCCCCGCCACCTCGTTCATCAGCGGAATGCCGGCGTTGTTGCCCGTGGTATACTGCATCGACTTGGTGGTGATGCCCCACAGCGGATAGTCATCCGGATCGCCGCCCTGGTCGCGCACCGACTGCGCCCAACGCTCCGGCACATCGTGCCATTGCGGAATCGCGACATATTCGTCGAGCTGGCTGTCCCACCAATGAATGTCATGCTCGTGCAGCCGCCGCCCGAGTTCCTCGCCAGTGCGCAGCAGACGTTCCTGATATGGCAGTTCGAAGCGCAGCCCCAGCCGCACCATCGTCGGATACAGATACCAGTCCTCGCGCTTGAACGGCACGACGTAGTGGCCGTGCTGCTTGAACCAGTCGAGGTCGCGAACCTCTGCCCCGCCGCTCAGTTCCGCCGTCGCCGCCTTGCAGACCGCGTTCCAGATCGTATCGACGTCATGCACTTCGCCGGTGGAAAGACTGAAGTCATACCCCTCGCCCTTCAGCGGCGCGCCGGCCGCCCCCTTGTTCAGCGCGGCGTTGTACCGCTCGAGCAGCCCGGCGCGGCGGGCGAGTTCGGTGGAGATCCAGGTGAAATCCCGCGCCTCGCCGCGCGGCGGGATCGCCGGGGCGCGCAACGCCACGCCGCTATGCGCCCAATGCTGCTCGACAAATTTCGTCCCGCCGATGCGGATCAACTGGGTGCTTTCCAAATCGGTCGCATCCGGCAGCAGGATGTCCGCCATGTGGTTCGTTTCGTCGTAGGTGTAGGCGAACGCGACGATGAACGGCATGCGCGCCATCGCATTGGACAGCTCCGCCGTGTTCCAGAACGAAATCGCCGGGTTGGTGCGGAACGCGAACCAGATCTCCGGCAGCGGCGGCTGCGGCCATTCCTTCGGCGCATCTTTCGCGAACATCCACGCCAAATGAGTCGGCCCCAGCGCCTGCGCCCACGGCCCGTTCCCGACGATCGGCACCAGGCTGCGATGCGCATTGCGTCCGCCCGGCTTAGAAAGCCAGGAGTTGCGCCCGGTCGGGTTGAAGTTCGCGTTCATGAAACCGTCTTCGCCGGGCTTGACGCTCATCAGGCGGTTTTCGTGCGGCCGGTTGATCCGCACCGTCGTGCCCAGCGTGCCGCCCGGCACCTCCAGCGCGCCGACCAAGGTGGCGAGCATGGTGCGCGCCCAGCAGCATTCATAGGCGCCCCAGCCATTATTGACGGTCTTTCCAAGAGTTACTGCGACAGGCCGGAACGGCAAAGTCTCCCCTTCGATCTCGATCGTTTCGCCGACGCAGGCGGAGTCCAGGTACTCGCGGGCGATGCGGCGGATCGTTTCCGCTGGAATATCGCAGACCTTCGCCGCCCAGTCGGCGGTGTACCCGCTGACGGAATCCGCCATGGCGGTAAAGGCGGTGCGCGCCTCAACGTTGTGGTAGGGGCGGTGCTCCTCGTCGGGACCACGGGTCACCGCTTCGGCAACGATAGCGCGGCCTTCCAGGATCGGACGCACGCCGTCCGTGTCGAACGGCACGGGGGCACCGGTGGCCTCGTCCCACACCAGCGGCCTGCCGGAGTCCGGGTCGCGCAAGTAATATCCATCCGGTCCAACCAGGTACGGCGAAGCGGTTCGGTCGCGCAGGAACGGCAGATCGAGCACGGTCCGTTCGTGTTCGAACAAAATCGTATGAACCAGCGACAGCAAAAAAGCCGGATCGGTCTTCGGCCTGATCGGCACCCACTCGGCCGAGCAGGCACCCGTCGCCGACAGATGCGGCTCCACCTGGACTCGTTTCACACCGCGAATGCGAGCATCGGCATGGCGGCGGACGGCGCAGACCCCGCCCGAAACTTCAGCGTTGAAGCCGCAGGAAATGATGTAACGCGTGTGCACGGTATCAGCGCAGACGGTAAAGCCGCGGTGCCAGAACTCGCCATACAGGTGCTCGGAATGGGTGCACTTGACGCCTTGTCCCGACCCGAAACTATAGTCGACCGCCCCCCAGGCGAAGAGAAACGCCGGGAACGATCCCATGTAGCTCTGCGGCGTGCCGCCATGCCCGAACGTTGCGGCAACACGGGGCAGCCCGGCCTCATCAAGCAGTCCGCGCGCGCGAATATCGTTCAGCCGCGCGGCGATAGTATCGAGCGCCTCATCCCATGAGATGGGCACGAAACCCGGGTCCTCGCCGCGCCCCTTGCGAGGGTTGGTTCGTTTCATCGGCGTCAGCACGCGGTGCGGATTGTAAGTCTTCTGCACCAGCCCGAACGCCTTGACGCAAACGCGGCCGAGGCCGGGATGGATGGTCTCGGCAGCGTGGCAGGGATCGATGCGGGTGGCGACACCGTTCTCCACCCGCACCGTCATCAGGTCCGGCCCGGCGACGCAGTTATAGCAGAAGCTGGGGACTTCCTTGACTGTGGCAGTGTCGGCCGCGGTCATAGCCTTGGCTCCGTATGATGAGGGATTTGGCGCCTGAGCAGCCCAGGGGAGCGGGGCGGACGGGTCCCCGCCCCGGTGTCATGGCCGGGCTCGGCCCGGCCGTCCACGACGTGCGGTGCCGGTTGAAACGAAGTCGTGGATAGCCGGACCAAGTCCCGCCATGACACAAAGGCAGCGGTCCGTGCCACCATGCCGCCGCCCCCTCACGCTTTCCGCCGCAGGTCGCGCACCCGGATCGCCTTCCCGAGCGATCGCGGCAGCGCCCCGAACTCCCGCACCAACACCCCCGCGGTAATGCCAATCAGCGATTTAATGCGATGGCCGATCTCCGCTTCCAGATCGGGGTAGACGGAGGGATCGATGACGGGGTCCGCCTCCACCTCCACCGTCATGCGGTCCATCGTCCCCTGCGTCTCCAGCACCAACTGATAATGCGGGCTGACCCCCGGCACATCGACCAGCGCCGCCTCCACCTGGGTCGGGTAAACATTCACCCCGCGCAGGATGATCATGTCGTCGCTGCGGCCGGTGATCCGCATGATCCGCACATGGCTGCGCCCGCAGGCGCAACGCGCGCGCTCCAGGCGGGAGATGTCGCGCGTCCGGTAGCGGATCATCGGCAGCGCTTCCTTGGTCAGCGTCGTAACGACCAGTTCCCCCGCCGCACCGTCCGGCAGCCGTGCGCCGGTCTCCGCGTCCACGGTTTCGAAGATGAAATGGTCCTCCCAGCCGTGCAGCCCGTCCGAGGCCTCGCATTCCGCCGCCACGCCGGGCCCGAGCACCTCGGACAGACCGTAGGTGTCGCGCGCAATGATACCCAGACGCGCCTGAAGCTCCGCGCGCATCCCGTCGGACCACGGTTCGGCGCCGAACATGCCCAGCCGCAGCGGACCGCCGCGCAGATCGACGCCCTCGCGCTCCGCCACCTCGGCGATGTTCAGCGCGTAGGACGGCGTGGCGCACAGCACGTTGGCGCCGAAATCGCGCAACAGGACGATCTGCCGCTCGGTGCCGCCGCCCGAGGCGGGCACGACGGTCGCACCCAGCCGCTCGACACCGTCATGGAACCCGAGGCCGCCGGTGAACAGGCCGTAGCCGTAGGCGTTGTGGACCAAATCGTCCGGCCGCGCCCCGCCCGTGGCCAAGCACCGCGCGACCAGATCGGCCCAGGTGTCGAGGTCGCCGCGGGTGTAGCCGACGACGGTGGGCTGGCCGGTGGTGCCCGACGAGGCATGCAGCCGCAGGACCTGCGTGCGGGGCACGGCGAACAGCCCGAACGGGTAGCCGTCGCGCAGATCGGACTTCAGGCTGAACGGGAAAGCGGCGAGGTCATCCAGCGAGCGCAGATCCTCCGGCCGCACGCCCGCCGCCTCGCACTTCGCCCGATACGGGGCGACGTTGTCGTAGGTGCGGCGGACGATGGCGCGCAGGCGTTCGAGTTGCAGCGCGGAGAGCGCGTCGCGCGACATCGTCTCGATGTCGGGCTGGAAGCGGTAGGGCGGCGTGATGATGGCGGGGGGCCCCGTCATGGTGGCCGCAGGGCCACCATCCACGCCTTGCGGTGCCGGCTGACCCGAAGGCGTGGATGGCGGGCCTTGGCCCGCCATGACGATTACGGGCGATGACGCGCCCGGCCGGGGGTCGGAGGATGAATGAGCAGCCGCCACCCCCGCATAACGCCCCAGCGCAACCAGCCGTTCATCCACATGCGATTGAATCGTCACGATTTCCTCCGCCGAGAGATGCCGATACTTGCCAATGCCCGACAGATAATCCGTTACAGGCCGAGGACGATCGACCGGGCGGGTGAAGCGGATGCCGTCGCGCGGCGTGAACTCCCACAACGGATGAAAATTCGTCTCCACCCCAAGCCGCGCGATTTCCGTGGTCATCGACGTGGGAAACCGCCAGCCGGACGGGCACGGTGCATAGACGTGCAGATACGCGAACCCGGTCCGCGACACCTCGATCGCCTTGTCCAGCTTCGCGTAGTAATCTTCAAGAAACGCCGTCGAGGCCGTGGCGACGTAGGCCGGGTTGTGCATCATCATCACCAGCGGCAGGTTCTTCGCCTCCTCCTGCTTGCCGTGCAGCGCGGGGCCGACGGGCGTGGTGGAGGTCCAGGACCCGAGCGGCGTGCTGCCCGACGCCTGCATGCCGGTGTTCATGTAGCCTTCGTTATCGACGCAGATGAACAGGATCGGATCGTTGCGCGAGGCCGCTCCCGACAGCGACTGGAATCCCGCATCCGCGGTGCCGCCGTCGCCGGCCAGGGCCAGGGCGGTCACCTGCCGCCCCTGGCGGCGGAACTGCCGCTGCATCCCCGCCAGCATCGACGCCGTATTGGTCAGCAATGGATGAAATATCGGCACTTTCGCGCCGGTTCGGCCGTTATAGCCGACGGTGCCCATGCCGGGGATGCAGCCGGGCGGCGCGGCGACCACCACCTCCGGGCCGACTTTGCGCAGCGTGTGGCGGATCAGCAGTTCCGAGTGGCAGCCCTGGCAGGCGGCGAGGCCGGGCACGAACAGGTCCTCACGCGCGCCATGCGTGTTGTAGAGGTCCCCGGCGGTGCGCCAGCCAAGCGCCCCGGTCGGGCAGGCCCGCACGCAGGCCGGATCGCCGCCGCAGGTATCGCACTTGGCGACATGGCCGACCGCGGCCTCATAGGTGATGCCGCCAAAGGCGCAGCCGGCGGTGCAGAGCAGGCAGTTGACGCAGCGATCGTCGTCCCATTCGACCACGCCGGTTACCGGGTGCTTCGCCAGCGCCCCGGCCGGGCAGACGGTCGCGCATTCCGGCGAGCCGCATTGCCGGCACAGCGCCAGTTCGGCCGCCGGACCGTCCGGCAGTGCGGGCAGGATGCGCAGCCGGGGCTGCGTTTTGGCTTCCGCGCAGACCGACATGCAGTCGCCGCAGCCATCGCAGAGTTCGCCGCGGAAGGAGATGGTGTTGAACCCGAAGCCCATCAGCGTACGCCTCCCCAAGCGTATGTTCGGCGTGGGTGTCCCGGCTGACCCGGCAGACTCTCACCGTCATGGCCGGGCGTGTCCCAGGGCGGTGGCGGCCGGCCACATCCATCAGGGCGGAATGACACCGGGTAGAGGCCGTCCATCCGTGCCCTCCCTAGCGCCACAGCCGCGACATCAACATGCGGCCGGTCTCGCAAGGCTGCTCGATAAATCGTTGCTTGACCGCTGCGAGATCGACCTGCCGCAGGATCAGTTCGCACAGTATCCCCGCATCGACCGTCAGGTTCACCGCGGCCAACCCCAGCAGGCGGTCGTCCTTCAGCGCGATGCGCCAATAGCCGCCGGAGGCCGGATTGCGCCGCGCGACGGTCTCCGCCCCGGCCGGCGCTTCACCGGCCACACCGCCGCCAACCGAAATCGCCGATTGGCCGAAGAAACAATAGGTGTTGCGCGGCACGCTGCCGCGATACGGCGTCAGCGCCGCGTCGCCGGCCATGGCCATCCCGGCGGTGCGGCCTTGCGCCACAGCCTCCGGCAAAATCCCGGCAACCGCGGTGCCGGGACCCGGGAAACACGGCGCCTCCGCCACGTCGCCGGCCGCCCAAACCGACCCGGCGCTGGTCCGCATCGTCGCATCGACCAGGATGCCGCGGCCGGTGGCGATGCCGGAGCCGGCGAGGTAGCCGAATTCCGCCCGCACCCCGGTCGCCACCAGCAGCAAATCGGCGTCCAGTGTCGCGCCGTCATCCAGGGTCAGCCGGCAACCTTCGCCGTCGGGCGTGACCGAGACAGCCGTGCGGCCGAAGCGGAACGCGACGCCATGCGCGGTGAAGCTGCGCTCGATGTATCCGGCCGCCTCGGCGTCGAAGTAGCTCGGCAGCACCTGATGCCGCGGTTCGATGACGGTCACCGCGACGCCCGCCGCGGCGAGGTTTTCCGCCGCGTGCATGCCGATCAACCCGGCGCCGAGGACCACGGCACGGCGGGCGGCACCGATGGCATCGCGCAGCGCCAGGCTGTCATCCAGGGTACGCAGCCGGTACGACCGCACCGCATCCAGCCCCGCGATGGCTGGCACCGATGGCGCAGCACCGGTCGCCAGCAGCAATTTGCCGTACTGCCAGCGCGTGCCATCCGCCAGTTCGACGGTCTTTGCCTCCGGCCGCACCGCCGCCACTGTCGCCTGACGCTGCAAGCGCACGCGCTGCTCGGCAAAGAAGCCGTCGTTACGCAGCGTCACCTTGCCCGGAGCCGATCGGCCCGAAACGACATAGGGCAGCACCGTCGGCGAGTATGGCAAATGCCGATCGGCAGTTAAGACGGTGAGGGTTGAGGCGGGGTCGTGCAGGCGGATGGCGGTGATGGCCTCCAGCGCCGCGTGCGAACTGCCGGCGATCAGGTAGTCGCTCGCATTCATCGCCCCGCTCCCTCGCCGCGCGCGTCGAGCCAGACCGTTTCGGGCGTGGCCGGGCTTGGTCCGGCTTCCAGCGCGCGCACCGTGCTATCTATTACTTCGTCGAAATGTTCCTGCGTCAGATCCGCGCCGGCCAGCCCGCCGATGAACGACAGCACCGGAATCGTCCGGCCTGTGCGGTACAGCGCGCCAAGCACCTCCTGCGCGACCGGCCCGCAGTTCCAGCCGAATGACACCGACCGATCTACCACGCCGAGCGCCCGCACTTGGGCCGCCGCGTGCACAAAGGCCTCGACCGGGAACGGTCGGAAGGTCTTGATGCGGATGACCCCGGCGGCGACCCCCCGCTCGCGCGCCGCGTCCACCGCGTCCTTGGCGGCGCCGCTCATGCTGCCGATGGTAACGATGGCGATGTCGGCGCCGTCCACCCGGTATTCCTCCACCAGGGGCGCATAGTGCCGGCCGAAGGCATCCGCCCACTCGGCGTGCACCTCGGCGATCACATGCAGCGCGGACTGCATGCCGCGGCACTGGCTTTGCCGGTAGGCGGCGAACACCGCCGCGCCCTCGGCATCGGCACCGCCGGTCAGCGGATCCACCGCCATCGGCCGATCGGGGTCGAGTGCGGTGTGCCAGTTGACGTTCTTCGGGCCGAGGAAGGCGTCCACCGCCGGCTGCTCGGGAATCTCCACGCGGGTGACGCCATAGGACAAATAATTGCCGTCGTGGTTGATGTTGACCGGCAGCATCACATCCGGGTGCTCGGCGATGCGGTAGGCCATGATGACGGTGTCCAGCACCTCCTGCGCGGATTCGCAGAACAGGTGGATCCAGCCGGCGTCGCGCACCGTCATGACGTCCTGCTGGCCGCCCCAGACGCATTGCGGGCTGAGCATGTCGCGGTTCACCAGCGAGGCGACCATCGGCAGCCGCAGGCCGGGGGTGCGGATATACGGCTCGAACATGAAGGCAAGGCCGGGGCCGCAGGTCGCGGTGTAGGTGCGCGCCCCGGCCAGGCAGGCGCCCTGCAGCGCCGACAGCACGCTGTGCTCGCCTTCGAGGTTCATCAGTTCGGCGTCGAGACTGCCCTCGGCGATGAATTTCGACAAGTATTCGACCAAGGAGGACTGCGGGGTGATCGGATAGACCGCGACAACGTCCGGGCGGGACAGTTTTACGCCGATGGCGGCGGCTTCGTTGCCGTCACACACGGCGATGCGGGACATGTTGTTCATGCCGCCGCCTCCTCGACCATGGAGATGGCGCGGTGCGGACATTCCTGCGCGCAGATGCCGCAGCCCTTGCAGGCGGCGAGGTCGATGTCGAACCAGGCGGCTTTCTCGACGACGCACTGCACAGGACAGTAAAGCCAGCAGACCGCGCATTTGACGCAGCGGTCGCGCGCCACCACCGGGCGCATGGCGCGCCAATCGCCCGCCAGCATCTTGCTCAGCACCGTCGCCACCGGGCTGAGATCGTTCGGCACTGCGGACATGTCGGGGCGCGGGCGGCTCATGCGACGGCCTCCGGTGCGAGGACTTCGGTTTCGGCGTAGCCGCGCTGCATGGCGCGGCGGTTCTGCGCCAGCCCGGCATCGCGGAAGTCCGCGCGTTCCAGCGCGTCCATCAGCGAGTCCAGCGACACCAGGCCGGTGGTGCGGGCGAAGGCGCCGAGCATGATGGAGTTGGTTATCGGCTTGCCGAAAATCTCCAGCGCGATGCCGACGGCGTCGCACAGGCCGAGCGTTTCCACCGTGCCCGGCCGCGCGATGGCGTCCGGCCGCAAACTGCTGGCCTGCACCAGCGTGCCGCCCGGCCTGAGACCCGCAAAGATATCGACCATGCGCGGCAGGGTGGGATCGATGCAGATCACGCAGTCCGGCCGGTAGATGTTGGTCAGAGCGCGGATTTCGCGGTCATCGGCGCGCAGGCAGGCGGAAACCGGGGCGCCGCGGCGCTCGAAGCCGAAACTGGGGATGGCGACGACGTATTTCCCTTCATCGACGAAAGCCTGCGCCAGGATCGAGGAGGCCAGGACCGCGCCCTGCCCGCCCCGGCCATGGATGCGGATTTCGTGGCTCATCCCGCCGCCGCCTTCGCCGCGGCGCGCTGCTTGGCCTTGGCGATATCGACAATGAAGCGGGTATGGCGGCCGCGGGCGATCTCCTCGACCGCGTCATGCGCGACGACGTCGAGCACGACGCGGCGTCCCTCGACCTTGGCGACGGTGACGGTGACGGTGACCTGCATGCCGAGCGGGGTGGCGGCGGAGTGGTCGAACTCGGCCCGCACGCCGACGGAGTCCTCGCCGGGGTCGCAATGCTCGAACAGCAGGTTGCGGCAGGTGAATTCAATGTCGCGGAGGACTTCGGGGGTGGCGTAGATGCGCAGGTCCTCGCCCATGAAGTCGATGGTGCGGGGACGATCGACGGTAATCGTTTCCGTACGCGTGATTCCGGGAAGCAGTGTCTGCTTCATGTTTGTTTCCTATCCCCCGAGCCGGGCACGCGCGGTGTGACGCGAGTCCGGTTTATTCATTATGTCAGCGTCTACAGGCGCTGATTGGCAGAAAGGCGCACCGCTTTACCGATTTCGGTGAACGGATATGTCGAGCATCCTCTGAGGCGAAATCCCGGTGCATTGATCTAAATCAAGCGCTGCCGATAAATTCCGGCCGCCGTCGGACGCGGTTCAGTGAGTAAGAATCCGGAACAGCACGCCGGCGGTCAGCGCGATGTTGGTGGCGGTCATCCAGCGCAGCAGGTTGATGTCACCACGCACTTTGGCGAACTTCTGATCCACCAGGGCGAAACCCTGCCGCATTTCACTGCGAACCTGGGCAAATTCTCGGTCCACCCGGGCAAAACCCTGCTGCATTTCGCTGCGCACCTGGACGAACTCCCGGTCAACCCGGGCGAATCCTTGCTGCATCTCCTCACGCAAGCCGGAGAACTGGCTCTGGTAGCTGGCCAATTCCTCACTGGCAGCGGCAGCTTTGTCTTCCGGCACACCGGCGGCGATAAAGGCCGCCCTGGTGGCACCAAGTTGCAACGCCATTCACGTCTCCGCACATGAAGTCATTGCTTTATATAGGGTTACCGGGAGACAAAGCAATCTTTTTGCTCGCGCTACCGGAGCGGCGCTCAGGCACAGGGTGCCCCGCCCGTGCCGAATGGCTTATAGACCGAGGCCATGGCCCCTCCCCTGCTCACCCTCCAGGATATTTCCCTCACCTTCGGCACCGCCCCGCTGCTGGCGGGCGCCGGCATTGCCGTCTCGGCCGGAGATCGCGTCTGCCTCGTCGGCCGCAACGGCTCCGGCAAGTCGACTTTGCTGCGGATCGCCGCCGGGCTGATCCAGCCGGATGCCGGCCGCCGCTTCGCCCAGCCCGGCGCCACCATCCGTTACCTCCCCCAGGAACCGGATTTTGCCGGATTTGCCACGACCCTGGAGTATGTCGAGGCCGGGCTGCCGGATGCCGCCGCCTCGGACCACTACCGCGCCACGTATCTGCTGGACCAGCTCGGCCTGACCGGCCATGAAGACCCCGCGCGGCTGTCCGGCGGCGAGGCGCGGCGCACCGCTTTAGCCCGGGTGCTGGCGCCGGAACCCGACATCCTGCTGCTGGACGAACCGACGAATCACCTCGATCTGCCGGGGATCGAGTGGCTGGAGCAGGAACTCGCGAATTTGCGCTCCGGCATCGTCGTGATCTCGCATGATCGCCGGCTGCTGGAGCGGCTGTCGCGCTCCACCGTCTGGCTGGATCGCGGGGTTACCCGGGTGTTGGATCAGGGGTTCGCGCAGTTCGAGGCCTGGCGCGACCAGGTGCTGGAGCAGGAGGAAACCGACCGCCACAAGCTGGGCCGCAAGATCGTCATGGAGGAGGACTGGCTGCGCTACGGCGTCACCGCCCGGCGCAAGCGCAACCAGAAGCGGCTCGGCGACCTGCATGCGCTGCGCAAGAAGCACAAGGAACAGCGCGCCGCCGTCGGCAAGGTGACACTGAACGCCGCCGAGGCGGATTTGTCCGGGCGGCTGGTCGCGGTGGCGGAGGGCGTCACCAAGGCGTACGGCGACCGGGTGGTGGTGCGGGATTTTTCCACGCGCATCATCCGCGGCGATCGCGTCGGCATCGTCGGGCGCAACGGCGCGGGCAAGACCACGCTGCTGAATCTGCTGACCGGCAAGCAGACGGCGGATAGCGGCGAGGTGAAGCTGGGGACCAATCTGTTCGAGGTGGAACTGGATCAGCGGCGGGAAACGTTGGACCCGGCGCTGACGCTGTCGCAGACCTTGACCGGCGGGGCGGGCGATACAGTGACGGTGAACGGGGTCAACCGGCACGTGGTCAGCTACATGAAGGATTTTCTGTTCGGGCCGGAGCAGGCGAACACGCCGGTGGGCGTGCTGTCGGGCGGCGAGCGCGGGCGGCTGACACTGGCTCGGGCGTTCGCCACGCCGTCGAACCTGATGGTGCTGGATGAGCCGACGAACGACCTGGATTTGGAGACGCTGGAACTGTTGCAGGAGCGGCTGGCCGAATATTCCGGCACGGTTCTGCTGGTCAGCCATGACCGTGATTTTCTCGATCGCGTGGTGACCTCGGTGATCGCGACGGAGGGCGACGGGCGCTGGATCGAGTATGCCGGGGGGTATTCCGACATGCTGGCGCAGCGGGGTTCTGCCAGGCCGGCACCGGAGGCTGTTGCGCCGCGGGCGCGGGGGACGCGGGAGGTTGATCCGGCGCCGCGGCAGCCGAACCGGAAGATGAGCTTCAAGGACAAGCACGCGCTGGAGACTCTGCCTGGGCGGATCACCGACATGGAGAAGGAGATCGCTCGGCTGAACCGGGTGCTGTCGGACGGGGATCTCTACGCGCGGCAGCCGGCGAAGTTTGCCGAGGCGAGCAAGGCGCTGGAAGCTTTGCACGCGGAGCTGGCGAAGGCGGAGGAGCAGTGGCTGGAACTGGAGATGATGCGGGAGGCGTTGGAGGCGGGGTGAGGGTCGGGACCTCCCGGGGGTTCTGCCTATTGGGCTATTGCCGGGATCGGCGCCGGACGGCCGGATGATGTGCCGTTTCGTTTGTTCCCCGTTTTCGGGACCGTGCATGGGGCAGGCGGTTCGTGCCAATCGGCTTCTTTCTGGATTTGGTGAAGCAAAGATTATGGAAACACAAATGAACACAAATGAACACAAATAAAAGCGTTGAAGTATTTACATCGGAATGAAATTCCCCTGCTGGTCCGGCATCCATTTTCTTCATTTGTGTTCATTTGTGTTCATTTGTGTTTCAATATTGCTTCTATCTGCATCTCATGGATATGGCCGGACGCTACTGATTGCGATAAACACTCTGGGTTGTAACCGATGGCGAACCATGCACACTTCATTGTCGCAGCCGGGCTTTGCCTTGTCAGTCGCCGGCCGCAGCGGTAGTTTCAGGCATAAACGATTGCGAGCTCCGCCATGAACCAGTCGAACCAACGGGACATCAACCTCATGCCGGCCGCAAGTATTTCCCCGGACGAGGCGGCGGGGATCAAGGCCTGCGAAGGTGGGGCCGGTATCCCCTCTCCGGGCGGAGGCGGGATCGAATCCGAGATTCGCCACCGAAAGGCCAAACGCTGGCAGGATGACAATGCGGCCGGTTTCGCGGCGTGGAACGCCTATGTCGAGCGCAACGGCGTGCCGTTGGCCAAATACCGCAAGTTCGCGACTGCGGCCGATGGGTGATGGCGGCCAACGGCGCGGCTTGTGCCGTTGCGGGCGAAGCGCAGCCGCTCCAACCCGAGATTGGCGTTCGCCAGCATAGTGTCGCGGCCTCTTGTATAGGTGGCGGCGATCAGCGCATCCAGCACATCCAGGGCGGCGGCCTCGATACGGTCGCCGAGAACGAATTTCTGCGAACGGGGGAATTTGTCGATCGTGGGGATCAGCCAGAGCATGAACTGGTACATCGCTTCCAGCGCGGGTCCGGTGCGGCGGGCGTTGTTGGCCGGTTCGTTCATTTGGCGACCCCAACATCCGCCGGGCGAGTCGGCAAAATGAATTCTTTGTAATATCGAGATGGTAGATGGTGCCTGATGGTCCGCTACCGAAAAAAAACGGAGTACGCGGCCAGGGGGCTTCGCCCCCTGGACCCTCTAAGATGTAAAGATAATAAGACTAAGGACCAAAAGGGTTCTGGCCACACGGAACCCTGTGCTCGTACCGCGGTACCCGGTGTTGAGCCAGTCGCGGTACCCGGCGCGGACGCTCCTTGGACTGTTGTTCCAGGACCCGCCGCGCACGACCCGCAACTTACAATCTCCGGTTGTCCTGGCGGTGCCGTCCAGCGGAATGTCCTTCAGGTTGTCATTCCAGCAGTCGGCGGTCCATTCCCAGACATTGCCGAGCATGTCGTAAAGACCGAACGGGTTCGGCCGAAAGCTGCCAACCGGGGCGGTGAAGGGAATCCCCGAATCGCCGTCGAAATATCGTTCCGGATCGAACTCCGCCTTCATCCGCGCCATCAGCGACCTGTCGGCCACCTTGGCATAGCGCACCGCCTCCTCCCGGCCGTCGCCCCAGAACCGAGCGGTCGTTGTGCCGGCCCGACAGGCGTATTCCCATTCCGCCTCGCTCGGCAGGCGATACGCCTTGCCCGTGAGTTCACGCAGCCAGGCGACATAGGCTTCGGCATCCGCGTGGCTGACGCATACGACCGGGTGGTCGTCAGTCTGCTCGAAGCCGGGATTGCGCCAGCCGCGATCCTTGCGGAGCATGTAGTCCCATTCCCCCTTGTCGTCCGGCTCATATGTATAAGCCTCGTCCGGCGTGCTGTAGTCTTTGGCGGCAACGAAGGCGGCGAACTGGCCGCGCGTCACCGGGTAGCGCCCCAGCCAGAAGGGCCGGGCGATTGCAACGGTCTGCAGCGGCGCCGACCGGGCGGCCCACGACTCCGGCACGCCTTCCCGCTGGTTCTCCTCAGCAGGCACGCCCATGGTGAACGTCCCGGCGGGTATCCGCACCATCGCCGGCAGGCCGGGACGGTCACGCAGTTCGCCCGGCCCCGGCAGGCCGAGCGCCCCGGTGGTGGTCGCGTCGATCAGCATCAGCCGATCCTTGCCGCTGGCCCGGGTCATGTCGGCATGGCTCAGATCGGCACGGGCGAAGTTGTAGTCCGCCAGGTCGGTGGTGCCGAAATCCACGCCGCGCAGATTGGCGCCGACGAAATCCGAACGTTTGTCGAGGCCGGCGATGCGCACCAGTTCGCCGAACGACGCGTCGCGGGCGGCCTTAAGTTGGGCCAGAATGTGACTCTGTTCCGGGGTGAGAGTCATGGCTCGCTCTTCACCAGGCTGACGCCCGCCCAGCCGAATTCAATGCGACCGGTTCCGGTTCTTTCCGGGGCACCCTCCGTGGTGCTTGTCCCGGTGCTTCCCAGGCAAGTGGCGAGAAACCGCCCGATGACGGCCTCTTGCGCCGCTGTCAGATCGGGCTCGGATGGCTTGTCCTTGCGCCAAACAACATCGAAGTTTTCGGCTGCATCGCTCGGGCAGTATCCTTCGACCTTGACCGTAGGCAGTCCGTGCGGGTTCAGCGCCGGCTTGACGGTAAACAGACAATCGATATCCGGGAACTTGCCTGCCAGCCGGTGGTCCTTGCCCGCACTGAACTCCCACATGTAGCGGCCGTTGCGCTGAACCTCCAAGGCAGGGGTTTTCTGGCCTTCGTAGAAGCTTTTTGGCACCACGCCGCAGTTTTCCGGCCTGGCGATGAGCCGGAATTCTTTCAGGTAGACCCGGCACCCGACGTCGGGAAATTCGACGTAAGCCCAATTGAGACTCAGAACGACGGGAAGACCGCCCTCCACCATCCCCTGACCGAAGCCGACGAAGTCAACCTCCATGCCGACCACGGGCGATGGTTCGGAGTCCGGCAGCAGGAAGCGGGTTTCGTAGCGGGGAGCAGAGCGGGTGCCTGCTTCGTCGGGGAAATCCTCGGCCGGGGCCTTGTCCTGCCGTCCGGCCGCCTTCACGTCGGCCGCTATCCAGGCCGCCTTCAGCGCGCCGTATCGGGGGTGTTTCTCACCGCCGTCCAACAGCACATCGACAATGACCTGAAAGTCCTTCCAATGCGGACGGGTCTTGCCTTGCCACCAGTTGGCGACTGTATCGGCGGTGGGTGTGGCAATGTTTGGTCCTCTGGCGACGGCCAGCTTTCCGAATTCTTCGCGGAACGTTGCGGTGGTTTGGGTCGGGGGCGTGAGGGTGTTGTCGGACACCTTGCCCCAATTTCCGATGTGTTGGCGCAGCAGTTTCGCGAACGCCGAAAGTTCCGGCAAAGTTTGCCGGCTGCTTTGCGGGTTGGGCCTCGCCCCGCTTCCCCGGTGCACCGAAACTTTCGCCATCATTCCGCTTCCAGGCAGTTCCTTCGTGTCAATCAATGCGGGTCCTCGGCAACCTGAAGGACCCCGCTCATGCTCGTTTTCAATGTTACCACGGAATTTTTCCGTGTCATCACCGCTCATCCGGAATGCCGCCACGACCTGGTCATGGCGATGATTTACCTGCTGGCGGTGCCGACGGTGCTTCGTTGGCACCATCGGGTCTGGGTGATCTATGCGCTGGCGTTCGTGGCGTATGCCGTGTCCGCGGCGGAAGCAGCCGGCTTGCTGTGAGCAGCCAAGGATGTGTAACCCGCCGGCCGGGCGACTTTTCCGACGCCCGGCGGCGCGCTACACGTCCGCAGCAACCAACGCAATTACGGAAGACGCCCATGGGTGTGCCAATCTCGATCCGCCTCGACGATGACGTCCGCGTCGAACTGGAAACGCAGGCCAAGGCCCGCGGCATCGGGCTGGCCACGCTGCTGCGCGACGTTGCCACCAAGGCCGCCCGAGACGCGCAACGGGCGCGCATCCGGCAGGCCAGCGAGGCCATCGGCCACCGCGTCGCCAGCGACGCCGAAGCGCGCGCCTTCTACGAGGACATCGGCACCCCGACCACCAATGCCGGCTGATCCCGACCTGATGCTCCTGCGCGCCGGGCAGATCGTCATGGCGGACTGGCGCGGCGAGGCCCTGCCGAAGGAGCCAAACAAGTTGCGGCCGGCGGTGGTCGTCGAGGATGACGGTTTGTTCGCCCCGAACTACCCGAACGTCATCCTCGTGCCGCTCACCGAGGACGCAACCTTGGTGATCGCCGATCTCTCGGTTCAGATAGAGCCAACGGCGGAGGATGGTTGCAGCAAGCCGTGCCTGGCCGTGTCGCATTTGGTAACGGCAACCTCCAAGGCACGGATTCGGGCGACCGCTTCCCGGGTGACGCCCGCGCAGTTGGCGCAGATTCGCCGGCAGATCGCGCTGGCCATTGGTGCTGTGTGAAGGTCGCCGCCGACCGTCACCCCGGGCAGCGCGTGCCGCCATCCAGGACTTCGCCTCATCAGAGACCGCAAGTCGTGGATGGCCGGCCTGCGACGGCCATGACACCGAGAGCGATGGCCGGCCATGACACAGCGGCGACGCCGGCGCCGTCACCCGGTCAGCATTTTCTCGCAGCTCGGCCCTTGCGGTATCCGCACCCGCGTCTATGGTTTCGCCCACATCAAAGTGCAAACGAAACCACCGCACCGCACAGCCTCGCCTCCACGAAGCCAACCACACCAACCGCGGACCCGTTCGCGACAGGGGGATCAATGGCTAGCAAAGGCAGTTTCCGCTGGATCGTCATCGTTCTGCTTTTCTACATCACCGTCGCGAACTATATCGACCGCTCCGCCATTGCCTTCGCCCTCGGCGACATCAAGACCGAACTCGGCCTCGGCCCCTCTGAAATCGGCCTGATCCTTGGCGCCTTCGGACTGGGCTACGCCGTCACCACTTTCCTCGGCGGCATCGCGGTGGACCGATGGGGCGCCCGAGCCGTACTCCTCGTCGCCGCCTTGCTCTGGACCGCATCCATCGGCGTCACCGGTTTCGCCGGCGGCTTCCTGACGCTGTATATCGCCCGCACCGTGCTCGGCGTGGCCGAGGGTCCCAACTTCCCGGCGCTTACCGGCGCGGTCAGCCGCTGGCTCGCGCCGCATGAAAGGGCCATCGCCCTCGGCAACACGCTGGTCGCCGTGCCGATCGCACTCGCCGTCGGCGCGCCGGTTTCGACGCAGTTGATTCATGCGTTCGGCTGGCGCGGCATGTTCTTCGCGCTGACGGTGATCAGCGGCATCTGGGTGCCGCTGTGGCTTATCTTTTTCCGCAATGACCCGGCACAGTCCAGCTTCGTCAGTGACGCCGAGTTGAAGCACATCCGCGGCGGGGTCGAAGCGCAGCGCGACCGCACCGCCGGGCACGTGGTGCATGGCGTCACCGACTGGCGCCTGCTGCTGACCAACCGGACCTTGCTGGCGAACTACTGGGCGTTCTTCGTGTTCGGCTACTTCCTGTTCTTCTTCATGACCTGGCTGCCGAACTACCTGTCGCAGACCTATCACCTCAATGTCCGCGAGGTCGGCCTGTTCGCCATCCTGCCCTGGGCGAGCGCCGCGGTGCTGCTGGTCGCACTCGGCTATCTGTCGGACTACCTGTTGAAGCGCACCGGCAGCCTGCGGAAGTCCCGCACCCTGCTGATCGGCGTCAGCCAGCTTGTCGCGGCGCTGGCGGTGATCCCCATCGGCTTCACCGCCAGCCTGCCGCTGGCCATCGCCTGTATCACAATCGCGGTGGCGTTCAGCATGGGCGCCAATGCATCCTACTACGCCATCAACGTCGATATCGTGCCGAAACGCGCGGCCACCGCGCTCGGGATCATGGATACCGGCTTCGCGCTCTCGGGCTTCCTGGCGCCGGCGATCACCGGCTGGGTGGTCAGCGCGTTCGGATCGTTCCAGTATGCCTTCCTGCTGATGACCGGTCTGGCGCTGTCTTCAGTGCTGGTCGTCCTGCTGTTCCACCGCCCGGACGAGGACCGCGTGGATGAAATAGAGAGCACACGGCCAGCGTACGGCGCCGCCGCCGATTAGGACCGGTCTTGCCATCGTCCGCGAGAAGGCGTTCACGATCTCGTCGGGTTGGCTTTTGCGGATGCATGGCGCAGCGTCCGTGCCCAACTCGATGACGGTCGTCACAGGAGTTGATCATGGGCACAGCACTGAAAGACCTCGCCGCCGCCGGGGTGGCCGTATGGCTGGACGATTTGAGCCGGACCCGGATCAGTTCCGGCAGCCTCGCGCACTCGGTGGAGGCCGGGGAGATCGTCGGCATCACCACCAATCCGACGATCTTCTCCAAAGCCATCGGCAGCGGTTCGGGATATGAGGACCAGTTGCGCGACCTGGCCGTGCGCGGCACCGCCATCGGCGAGACATTGCGGCTGCTAACCGCCTGGGACGTGCGGGCGGCCTGTGACATCCTGCGGCCGGTGTTCGAAAAATCCGGCGGACGGGATGGCCGCGTGTCGATCGAGGTGGACCCGCGCATCGCCGAGGACGCCGGGCGCACCGCGGCGGAAGCGCGCGGGCTATGGTGGCTGGTGGACCGCCCAAACCTGTTCATCAAGATCCCCGCCACCCTGGCCGGCCTGCCGGCGATCACCGAAACATTGGCCGCCGGAATCAGCGTCAACGTCACGCTGATCTTCTCGGTGGACCGTTACAAGGCGGTGCTGGAAGCCTTCCTTAGCGGCCTGGAGCAGCGACTGAAGGCCGGCGGCAGCCTGCACGGCATCGAAAGCGTCGCCTCCTTCTTCGTCAGCCGCGTCGACACGGAAGTCGATCGGCGGCTTGGCGACAAGGCGCCGCATCTGCGCGGAACGGCGGCGGTGGCGAACAGCCGGCTGGCGTACGAGGTCTATGAGCACATGCTGGAAACCCCGCGCTGGCAGGCGCTGGCCGCGGCGGGCGCGATGCCGCAGCGGCTGCTGTGGGCTTCCACCGGGGTAAAGGACAAGGCGTTCCCCGACACGAAGTATGTTGTCGACCTGGTGGCAAAGGACACCGTCAACACGATGCCCGAGGCGACGCTGCGGGCGGTGGCGGACCATGGCGTGGTGCGCGGCGACACCATCCGCGACGGCTATGCGGCGGCGCGCAAGGTGATCGAGGATTTGCATGCCGCCGGGGTGGACATCGCGGACGTGGCGAACGTGCTGGAGCAGCAGGGCGTCGAATCCTTCGAGAAAAGCTGGGAGGAACTGATCGCCTCGGTCACTGAACAGATCGAGAAGGCGGGCGCTACGGTAATGCCCGCCGGCGCGGTCAAGCCCGCCGGCAATGGCGCCCCCGCCGCCGCCTCCCCCCGCCAATCGGCCTGAAGGCCGCTGTCAACCCGCCGGGTTTGCTGAACCTGGGCTGCGCCCGAAAAGGGGGCGACCGCGAACCGGTGGCCGCCCTCCGGACGCCGATCGGCATGAGCGCGTAAGGCGGCTCACGCCCGAGCGCCACGCGCCAGCACTGCGCCGGATCAACTGGCACCAATGGCCGCAACGACCTGCTGAAAACCATTCACGGTGACTGAGTTTCTGGAGCGGGCGAAGGGATTCGAACCCTCGACCCCAACCTTGGCAAGGTTGTGCTCTACCCCTGAGCTACGCCCGCGCTCCGATCAGGCCGCGGGTTCTAGGCGGGTTCGCCGCCCATTGCAAGCGGCTAAATTCCGATTTCCCGGGTCGCCCGGGCGTGTGCTTCCGCTCCTCCCGAGCCGGGCCATCCCATGTCCAGGTCCGGCAGAGCGGCATGGCCAGCACTTCGACGTTGTACCGGGCCTCTCCCCGATGCCCGGGCGCACAAGGCAGCTCCCGGAGTTGCAATGCCGGGGGCGGTTCCATAGGGAATGCGGACGGGCTACGCTGCGGGATAGTCTTGGCCTCGACCGTCCGGCGGTGGGGCCTGGCGATAACGCGGGGAGACGACCATGAAACTGTTTTACGCGCCTGGCGCCTGTTCCATCGGCATCCACATTCTGCTGGAGGAGATCGGCCTGCCGTATGAAAGCGAACGGGTGAACCTGCAGCAGGGCGAGCAATACAAGCCGGCCTACACCGGGGTGAACCCGAAATCGAAGGTGCCGGCGCTGGTGCGCGACGACGGCTCGGTGCTGACGGAGTATCCGGCGATCGCGTATTGGCTGGCGCGGACGAACCCGTCCGCCGGGCTGCTGCCGGAGGATATCGATCAGCAGACCCGGGTCCTGGAGCTGACCGACTACACGGTTGCGACGATCCATATGCAAGGCTTCGCCCGCCAGTTCCGCCCCGCCAACTTCACGCCGAACGCGGCGGATGAGGAAACCGTGAAGGCGCGCGGCAAGGAGATCGCCGAAAAGGGATTCGCTCTGCTCGACAAAGCGCTGGCGGGGAAGGACTACGCGGTGGGGGCGTTCTCCTTCGCCGATACCGCGATCTTCTATGTGTCGTTCTGGACGAAGCGGGTCGGCATCGTCCTGCCCCCGGCCGTCGCGTCGCATTATGAGCGGATGACAGCCCGGCCCTCGGTGCAGCGGGTGCTGCAACAGGAAGGCTTGGCCTGAGCCGATGAGCAACCCTCCTTTGACCGTGCATCCCGTCGCGTTCTGGTTCCTGCGCCATGGTGAGACCGACTGGAACGCTCAGGATTTGGCGCAGGGGAATGTCGATGTGCCGCTGAACCAGACCGGGCAGGCGCAGGCGCGGTCCGCCGCGTTGCTGCTGCGGGAGCGCGGCATCCGCAGCGTGATCAGTTCGCCGCTGTCTCGGGCGAAGGACACGGCGGATATCGTGGCGGCTCAGTTGGGTCTGCCGGTGCAGACGGATGATGCGCTGCGAGAGGTCGCGTTCGGCGTGCAGGAAGGCAAGCCGATGTCGGCGTGGTTCGCCGCGTGGGTGGATGGGCAGTTCACGCCGGACGGGGGGGAGAGTTTTGCCGCGCTGACGCAGCGGGCGGTGGCGGTGATCAACCGGTGTCTCCAGCGGCCCCCTGTCGTGCTGGTGGTGGGGCATGGCGGCGTGTTCCGGGCGCTGCGCGGCGCGATGGGGCAGGACCGGACTGTGCGGACGCGGAACGGGGTGCCGGTTTGGTGCGAGCCTCCGGCGGGGGCGGGGAAGGCTTGGGGGATTACGTATGTGGATTGAGGGACACTAGACAGATCCGAGGTCCGCCAGGGCTGCGAGGAGATCGATCTCGGCCGTGGCGAAGGACGTTGCAGCGCGAAGTTTGGCGAGTGACTGTCGCTGAGCAATGGCCGGGAACATTTGCCTGGCGCTGAATGGACGGCGCCTTCGGCGAACCTGATTCACCGCTGCCGCCAGCACGGCCTTGGGGTCAACGAGGCGCTCTGCTTCGTTGGCATCGGCAGGTAGACCGATGGATCCGGGGGAGCCGACATATCCAAGCGACGCCGTAACAGCATCGGGGTCGGCAAGCACCCACGCCTCGGTTTCGTGTCGGGGAGTTATCGTTATGCAGCGCACCGGAGGCCAGTCGCACATAGCATGCATGGCCTCGCAGTAGCGTCCCGAGCGCGCTTCCAAAGCCGTTTCAACTTTCCGGCCGCCAGTATCGGCATGAATGAACATAAGATGAAACGCATCCCTTGCGTTGCACGCCTCTCGCGCGACTACGTCAACGGCATCACGTTTCAATCTTATCGCAGGGGTTGGTGGAATGGTAGAGTGCCTTTTCCCTCGGCCCGCAATGATATCTTCCATTACTCGCGGGATGAGCACCTCGAAATAAGCCTCATCCGAGGCGCCCTCATACAAGGCGGCCCAACTCAAATAGGTCATGCGGCGTCAGTCGGATTTTGTAGCAGGCGCTCGACTTCGGACCGGGAAAGATGGGTCTCCGGATTAAACATGTCGCCGATCGCTTGAATGCCTTTACGCATGCGCGTCTTGGTCGACCGATGGCCGTTGGCGGGGTCAATGCTCATGACGCTGTCGGCAGCCACTATTTCGTGGTTATGCAACGCAGCCATCACCCTTGGAGAGTGCGTGTTAAGCAGTATTTGGAAGGACGACACGCCCGCTTCTGTAGATACATTAGCGGCACCTCTAAGGAATTCAACGAGCATGGGCACGCGCCCTTCATGCACACCGTTTTCAGGCTCCTCGAAGCACAGAGTGCCGCGTCTCCCCGGGTCATTGAGAATTGTTAGCAAAGCCAGCAATCTTAGGGTCCCATCCGAAATCACGCGTGAGCTGAAAACAAGATCACCGCTGAACTCCAGGCTGAAAGAATACTGACGCTCACTGGAATCATTCCGAATTTTTAGGCGGCGAACGGAGGGAATAAGCGACGCCAGGTCCGCGGCAATGTCTGACAACACGCCGTCAGGCCGAAGCTCGTCAGCAGTTTCTTCTTTCAGATGGGCTAAGACAGCCGCGAGATTGGATGCATCCGGCTTTAGTACCCGATCTTCAAACCGATCGTTTGCGTTACGCGCTGCTCGGGGGTTGATCTCCAGAAACCGTGTGCTTGTCAGTGCTTCGCGCAACGCGTAAAGATGCGGGAACTCGGAGGTGGTAATTGTGGAAAGCGCGGTCCGGGATGCCTCTTTTAACGAAAGTTGCATTGGACGCCCATGTTTCTGGCGGCCATCCTGACGGACTAAAATCGCGTCCCCGGCATCGCTCGGCTTTATAAAAGGCGAGACGCTGGCGTTATAGCTCAACTTCAGCTTCGGATCACGCAGGTAGGGTGCTCGATCATCTTTTTTTGCGATCGGAAAGCATCGCTCCTCGCGTACGAATATGCCTCGGGGCACGCCCTCAACGTCGGTGGTCAGACCAAGCTTCAGCTCGTAGCGAAGGCGTTGAGCTGGAATTTCATAGCTCTTACCGAACGCATCGACCCCGGTCCGGCCGAGAAGCACTTCCACGGCAAACGACATGCAATCGGAAATTCCAATCGGCGTTTGCCGGAAAAGCTCTTCGGGCTCCCCACGGAGTCCCTGCATGGCTGTGCGGATATCATACTGGGCAAGAAGAGATAAAAACCGGAGCGCATCAAACAGGTTGGACTTCCCGCTCGCATTTGGGCCGACGATCGCGGTCAGCGGTTCGAGATCGAGGCTGAATCGCTCGAACGTCTTAAATCCATCAATCTCAATTCGGGTCAGCATGGTCGACTGCTACCGTGATGTTGCGCCTTTGACAATCATTGACGTCCGGTTCGCGCCCCACCAACCCCGTCATTGGTGCCGCTGGTTAGCCCCGATGAACCTGATCCCGGGCGACCGCCCACCCGCACTATCATGGACTCAAACTCCCGCGCCACGCGGTCCGGCGCCGCGCCCTTGAGCATGACCGCATACCGCAACAGGTCCGCCCACAGAGGCGCCCGCTCCCGGACCAGCCGCCGCATGCCGGCCGGATGCATGGCGATGACCGAGGCGGAAAAGCCCGGACGCTGGCCCTGTTTCCGCAACGCCTCCCGCATCCCGTCCGCGACCGCATCAACCTGTTCGGCGCCGGAGTCGACGAGGATGGCGATATCGAGGTCGCTGCCGATGGTGTCCTCGGCCCGGGCGACGCTGCCAAACAGCCACGCCGCGGCGATCCGGTCGTCCGCGGCCGCCGCCGTAACGGCAGACAGGATTGTCTCAAACCGCTGCCGTTCGGCGGCAAATAGTGCTGCCATCGCGGTCACGAGCGGATGCTCCGGCACCGCCTGAAACAGTTTGGTATGACTGTCGCCCAAACTCTCAACGATGCCCGCACGCTCAAGATCGGCCAGCACGCCACGGGTGCCGTTCGGCGTCAGGCGGGTATCGGCGGCCAGACGCGATACCGACAAGGCTCCCCCATGCGCCAAACCGCACGCATCACTCGCAGGCTTCCCGTCCCCGTTAGGATGAAATCCAGTGGCTGACGGGCAAAGGACATCGGTTTCACGGCGGCAGTCATGGTGCTAAGTGCGCCCGGACAAACTCAAGATTGTCCAAACGAACTTATGTCCCCGATCCGCCGCTACGCCGGCCCCCGGGCATCAGGGACGCGTAATCCTCCAGCGACATCAGCACCGCCGCCGGTTTGCCGCGGTCCCGGGTGATGATCAGCGGCGTGTGGTCGTCGGTGACGCTATCCAGGGTGGCGGCCAGGTTCCGGCGGAACTCGCTGTAGGACGTTGTGCGCATGGCCGCGTCGTGACCCGAACGCGTACGCGAACGCATCTCCGACCCGTTCACCCCACCTGCGGCTCGCCAATCGCCTCCCGCATCCGCGCGACCAGCCCCGTGCTCCCCGCCGCCAGCAGCCCGACATCGCTGCCAATGGCGACATACGAGAACCCCATCTCGAAATACCGCCGCGCATCGGCCTCCACCGGGGCGAGAATCCCCGCCGGCTTCCCCGCCGCCAGTATCCGCGCACACGCATCCTTTATCGCCGCCTGGACTTCCGCATGCGCCGCATCCCCGAGGTGCCCCAGATCGGCCGCCAAATCGCTCGGTCCGATGAACACCCCGTCCACACCATCCACCGCGGCAATCGCCTCCAGCCGCCCCAGCGCAGCGCGGGTCTCAAGCTGCACCAGCACGCAAATTTCCTGCTCCGCGTTATGCAGATACCCCGGCACCCGGCCGAACCGGTTGGCCCGGTGCGAGACCGAAACCCCGCGCACGCCCTTCGGCGGATACCGCGTCGCCGCCACCGCGGCCCGCGCCTCAGCTTCCGACTGCACCATCGGCACCAACAGGCTGCGCGCGCCGATATCCAGCAGCCGCTTCATCAGCACCGCGTCGTTCCACGCCACCCGCACCACGGGTTCAGCCGTCCCCGTGGCCAGCGCCTGCAACTGCGACAGCACGTCCAGCGGGTCGCTCGGCGCATGTTCGGTATCGACAACGATCCAGTCGTAGCCGGCATAACTCAGCACTTCCGCGACGACGTTGCTGGCCAGACTGCTCCACAGGCCGATCTGACGGCGATTGTCGCGCAGGGCGGCTTTCAGGCGGTTGGGCGGCATGACAGTCTGCGGCAATACGGGGGAAATGGACATGAACCTCGGGCCTCCTTCTTGTTTCATTGGGGACTGCGCCAACCAGTAGGCGGCTGACCGATGCGTGTCTAAGCTAATGGCGGGATTGATCGATACCGGATGTGGATGGATGTTTGAACTCAGCCAGTTGCGCTGCTTCGTCGCGGTTGCCGAGGAACTGCATTTCGGCCGCGCCGCCACGCGTTTGAACATGACGCAGCCGCCGCTCAGCCGCCAGGTGCAGATCCTCGAGCACGCGCTGGACATCAAGCTGCTCGAACGCACCAGCCGTTCGGCGCGGCTGACGGCGGGGGGACGGGCGTTCCTGCCGGAGGCGCGGCGGATCATCGCGTTGGCCGAGGGTGCCGGCCTGGCCGCCAGACGGGTCGCCCGCGGGGAAGCCGGGTCCATCGCCCTCGGCTGCACCGCGGCGGCGAGTTACGGCCTGCTGCCGCGGCTGGTGGCTTTCGCGACGGCGACGATGCCGGGGATCGACCTGGTGCTGAAGGAAATGGTCACCGCGGAGCAGATGGAGGCGCTGGCCTCCGGCGGACTGGACCTCGGGCTGGTGCGGCATCCGTTTGACCGCCGCCAGGTGGCAGATGCGTGCCTGTTGCGGGAGCCGCTGCTGCTCGCGGTGCCTTCCGGGCATCCTCTGGCGACCGGAGAGGAACCGTCGATCGCCGATTTGCATGGCCGGAAGATGGTGATGTGGTCGCCGGTGGAGGCTCGTTACTTCTATGACCTGATCACCGGCCTCTGCGCCGCCGCGGGCGTGACGCCGGCTTACGTGCAGTATATCACCCAGACCCACACGATACTGGCGCTGGTCAGCGCGGGACTGGGCCTGGCGGTGGTGCCGGAAGCCGCCCGGGCGCTGCATTTCGACGGGGTTGTGCTGCGGCCGATACGGTCGCCGCCGCGGCGGGCGGTGGCGGAACTGCATCTGGTCTGGCGCCGCGACAGCACCAACCCCGCGCTGCCGGCGTTTCGCGACGCGATCGTCCGGCAGTTCGCTCCGGCCGCGGCGGGGTGACATCATACGCTGGCCCGCGGCATCGCAGGCCCGGTTCCCCGCACCGCTCGCTCCCGCCCCACCATGCGCCCATAGACCAGTAGCGAAAAACTGCCGAGGATCACCAGCACGCCCAGCACCATGAAACCGGACATATAGGACCCGGTGTAGCTGTTCATGATCCCCACCAGGAACCCGGCGATCGTGCCGCCGCCGCCCGCCCCCAGCCCGTTCATGATGCCCGCGGCCGGCCCCACCGCCCGGGGTTCCACACTGCTTTGCAGGATCGACCAGATATTCGGCGTAAAGCTGGCAGCGTAATAGCCAAGCGCAACGGTGATCAACGCCAGCTTGCCGAGACCGGACTCGACCACCGGCAACAGCAACAACAGCACGCCGGCAACCAGCATCCCAAGCGATGCGATCAGCACCCGCTTGCCGGTGCGGTCGCTGATTTTCGCCATCGGAATGGCCAGCAGGATCGCCGCGGCGTATGGCACCGCGCTCGCCAGCCCCTGGCTCAGGCCGGTGAAGCCGAGCGCGCGGACCGCCAGCGGAATCCACAGTGTAATGCCCCAGAACAGCATGCCCTGGGTGATGTAGCTGAACACCAGCAATACAAACGCCGGGCCGCCCAGGTCTTGCAAGGTCAGCCTCGGTTGGGGGCCTGATGAGTCTGGTTGCCGATACGGCGCCTCGGACTCCGGACGCAGCATGGCGAGGAACAGCGGGACGATCAGGATCAGTCCAATCCCTCCGGTGACAAAGAACAGCGTATGCCACCCGAAGAAATCGTATATCGGCGTCAGCACCATGAACCCGATGGCGAGCGCGAAATACTGGCCGTAGAATTGGATGACGGCGTTGGCCTTGGTCAGCTCGTCCTCGGCGAACCAGCCGCGCACGAAGCGGGATTGTTGCGGCCAGTAGATGCCCTCGGCGACACCCAGGATCAGCCGGCAAATCAGCAGCACGGCAACCGACCCGGTAAAGCCGACAACCAGGGTTGCGGCGGACCAGATGGCAAAGCACCAGATGACAACGGTTTTCGGGTCCATGCGGCGGGTGACGATGCCGCCGAGGATATTCGCGAGCGCATAGCCGATAAGAAAGACCGTCAGTGCCCAGCTCGCGGTCACCGCGAAATGCTCGCCGGCGAAGCCGAGGTCTTTGGAAAGCTGCGGCATCGCCACCGACAGATTGGTCCGGTCCAGATAGGCGACGAACAGTCCGGCGAACAGCGATCCGCCGATACGCCACCATTTTGATTTTTGCATGACGTTCCTCCGTTAGACGGGCACGGCCGGCCGGGCAAGCGTTTGCGGACTGTGTACGACCAGCATGACGGCCAGCGCCCCCGCGACCGCAAGGACGCCCGCGAGGATGAATGACGCCGTGTAGCCGCCGCCGTACTGGATGATGAATCCGGTCAGCGCGGGCCCGAAAATGCCGGCCGTGTTGGCGAGAAAATGCACGAACCCGCCGACACCGCCGATCTGGCCGGAGGGAACGATTTCCTGGATGAGTACCCAGCAATTCTGCGGCGCCATCAGCAGGAACAGGTTGGCGCAGGCAATCAGCGTAATCGCCGCGGCCAGCGACGCGGCATTCGACGCCAGCAGCACCGACACCGCCGCGAGCAGGAGACCACCGGCCAGGACGATCTTACGGGACAGTATCGAGTTGCCGGTGCGGCGGAACAGCAGGTCCGACAGCAGCCCGCCGCCGAACATGCCGATGCTGCCGCACAGCCAGGGTATGACCGTCAGCAGACTCATGCTCTTCAGATCAAGATGATGCACTGTCGTCAGGTAGCTTGGCAACCAGGTCAGGAAGAAATAAAGCACGTAGTTGTAACTGAAAAACGCCAGAGCGACCGCCAGGACCGCTGGTGTCTTCAGCCATGTTCCGATCGATGCCGCATCGCCCTCACGGACCGCGGCCGCCGCACGGCTGCGGGCGACAAGTTCCTTTTCGGCCAAACCGACACGCTTGTTGGTTGTCGGTGTATCCGTCACGTAGAACAACCAGAAGAACAGCCAGACCAGGCCGATGACGGTAATGACGAGGAAGGAAACGCGCCAACTGATGTAGAACGCCACCAGTCCGACGACGGGTCCTGAAACCGCCCCTCCGATCGGGTTGCCGGCGTTGGTAAGGCCGACCATCGTTCCGGCTTCTTCGCGCGGGAACCAGTTGCTGATGGTCTTGTTCGTGGTGCTGCCCATCGGCCCCTCGCCGAAGCCGAACAGGACCCGGAGGATCAGCAGCGACACGAACCCGGTGGCGATGGCGGTGAGGCCGCAAAACACCGACCACCAGGCCATCGCGACGCCGAACACCAGCCGCGGCCCCCACCGGTCGGAGGCCCAACCGCCAACGAAACAGAAGATCGAGTAGCCGACGAAGAAGGAACTGAAGACGATACCGAGCTGTGCCGGATCGAAATGCAGATCTTTCGAAACAATCGGCGCGACGATCGAAAGCGCCGAACGGTCGAGGTAGTTGATCGCATTGGCGAGAAACAGCAACAGGGCGATCGTCCAGCGAAATCGTCCGATAGCGACTTTTCCCTCTGACACGACGCTTCTCCATCGTTTCGTATCTTACGCCACTCCGTTCCCGATCAGGTCACCGGCCCCGGGTTGAACAGCGTCAAGGCGTTCCGCAGCCCCCAGTGATCCGACCAGGTTTTCTTGCGCCCGCTGGCGACATCCAGGATCAGCCGGAACAGCTCCCACCCCACATCCTCGATCGTTGCCCGGCCGGTGGCGATGCCGCCGGCGCTGATGTCGATCAGGTCGTGCCAGCGCTCGCTCAGCGCGTCGCGCGTTGCCATCTTGATCACCGGCGCGGCAGCCAGCCCGTACGGTGTGCCCCGGCCGGTGGTGAACACCTGCAACGTCATTCCGGACGCCAACTGCAGCGTGCCGCAGATGAAATCGCTGGCCGGCGTGGCAGCGAAGATCAGGCCCTTGCGGTCCACCCGCTCCCCCGGCGACAGCACACCTGCGATCGGGCTGGTGCCCGACTTGGCGACGGACCCGAGTGCCTTCTCGACGATATTCGCCAGACCGCCCCGCTTGTTCCCCGGCGTAGTGTTGGCACTGCGGTCGGACGCTCCTTCGCGCAGATACTCGTCGTACCAAGCCATCTCACGGATCAGCGCCCGGCCGACATCCTCATTCGCCGCGCGCGGGGTCAGCAGATGGATGGCGTCGCGGACTTCCGTTACTTCCGAGAACATGACCGTCGCGCCCGCCCGCACCAGCAGATCCGCGGCGTATCCCACGGCCGGATTGGCTGTCACGCCGGAGAATGCATCGCTGCCGCCGCATTGCGTGCCGACAACCAGATCCGACGCCGGGCATGTCGTCCGCGTGCGCCGGTTCAGCTCGGCCAGCCGCTTGTCCGCCATCTCCAGGATCGAGGCGATCATGTCCCCGAAACCGTGGTGGCTTTCGTCCTGCAGCCGCACGATATTCGGCGTGTTGCCGGCAGCCGGGGCCGGACGGCCGTCGGCCAGCAGCCATTCCGGCATCATCTTTTCGCACCCCAGGCTGACCACCATCGGTGCGCCACCGAAATTCGGATTGCGCGCGATATTCCGCAACGTCCGGATCGGCACCGCGGCCCCCGGCGCAGTGATCGCGACGCCGCAACCGTACGTGTGGTTCAGCGCCACCACGTCATCGACGTTAGGGTAACGCGGCAGCAACTCCTGGCGGATGCGCTGCAAGGCGAATTCTACCACCCCGGCGACACATTGCACGCTGGTGCTGATTCCCAGCAGGTTCTTTGTGCCGACCGTTCCGTCGGCATTGCGGTAACCCTGAAAGGTGTAGCCCTCCAAAGGAGCTTGCGGTGGCGGCACCCGCGTCGCCAGCGGAAGATTGTCCAGCGACGGCGCGCCCGGCATCCGCACCAGCGATTCCTCGACCCAACTGCCGCGCGGTATAGGCTTTGCCGCGGTCCCGATGACCTCGCCGTAGCGCAAAATCGGTCCGCCCTCCGCAATGTCGGTCAGATTGACCTTGTGGCCCTGCGGCACGTGGTCCCGCAGCGTCAGGCCGTTATCGAACTCCGTGCCTTTCGGCAGGCCGCCGGCATTGACCACGATCGCAACATTGTCGCTGTCGTTGACACGGATATAACGCGGTGACTCGGCCATTATATGCTCTCCCTATAAAATTCATCGCACCAGGCAAGGGCGCTTCGCATCGAACGCCCATCCCGGGATCAGCGACTGCATCGCCGCCGCATCATCGCGCGCACCCAGCCCGTGCTGTCGATACAACGCATGGGCGCGGTCCAAGGCATCCGGATCCACTTCGATTCCAAGCCCCGGCCGCTGCGGCACCGCCACGCGGCCGCCCTGGATCTGCAACGGTTCGCGGGTCAGCCCCTGGCCGTCCTGCCAGATCCAGTGCGTATCGATCGCGGTGATCTTCCCCGGCGCCGCCGCGGCGGCATGAGTGAACATCGCCAGTGAGATGTCGAAATGATTATTCGAATGCGACCCCCAGGTCAGGCCCCACTCGTTGCACATCTGCGCCACCCTGACCGACCCCTGCATCGTCCAGAAATGCGGATCAGCCAGCGGGATATCAACCGACTGGAGCTGGATCGCATGCCCCATCTGCCGCCAGTCAGTTGCGATCATGTTGGTCGCCGTCGGCAGCCCGGTGGCACGGCGGAACTCCGCCATCACCTCCCGCCCGGAGAACCCCGCCTCGGCGCCGCAAGGATCCTCCGCATAAGCCAGGATATCGCCCCGCCCCTTGCACAGCCGCACCGCCTCATCCAGCGACCAGGCGCCGTTCGGGTCGAGCGTGATGCGCGCCGCCGGAAAGCGTTTCTTCAACGCTTCGATCGCCTGGATCTCTTGCTCCCCGCGGAGCACCCCGCCTTTCAGCTTGAAGTCCTCGAACCCATAACGGGCCTGGGCCGCCTCGGCCAGCCGCACGACGCCTGCCGGGGTCATCGCCTCTTCCCGCCGGAGCCGGAACCAATCGTCGGAGGCTTCGGTTTCCGCGAGATACGGAAGCCCGGTCCTGGTGCGATCCCCCACATAGAACAGATACCCCAGCATCGGAACAGACTCGCGCTGCTGCCCATCGCCAAGCAAAGCGGCCACCGGAACGTCGAGGTATTGCCCCAGCAAATCCAGCAACGCCGCCTCGATCGCGGTGACGACATGAATCGTCGTCCGCAGGTCGAACGTCTGCAAACCCCTTCCACCCGCGTCACGATCGGCGAAGCGCTCCCGCACCCTGTTCAGAATGTTCTTGTAATCGCCAATCGGCTGGCCAACCACCAGAGGAGACGAATCTTCAAGTGTCTGCCGGATCTTCTCGCCGCCGGGCACTTCACCCAACCCGGTGCGCCCGGCATTGTCCGTCAACAGCACGATATTGCGGGTGAAGAACGGCCCATGCGCTCCGCTCAGGTTCAGCAGCATGCTGTCGTGGCCGGCAACCGGCACCACGCGCATCGATTTCACCACCGGGGTAGCCATGCGATGTCTCCTCCGTTATGATTTACTTCACCAGAACCATGCGCTTGATCTCACCGACGATCACCAGATAGCTGACCGCGGCCAGCAGCGCGTTCGCGCCGACAAAAACCAGTGCATCATTGAACGATCCCGTCGCCTGGATAATCGCGCCAATAATAATCGGCGTGGTGATCGACGACAGATTGCCGCACATGTTGAAGACGCCGTTGGCGAGGCCGGTAATCTCACGCGGCGCCGCATCCGACATCACCGCCCAGCCGAGCGCACCGATGCCCTTGCCGAAAAACGCCAACGCCATCAGCGCAACGACCACCCACTCCAGAGCCGTGTAATTGCACGCGATCATCGCCATCGACAGCAGCATGCCCCCGACGATCGGGGTCTTGCGCGCCACCGTCAGCGACCAGCCCCGGCGCAGCATCCAGTCGGAGAAAATGCCGCCCAGAATGCCGCCAAGGAACCCGCAGATCGCCGGCAGCGAGGCGACAAATCCCGCCTTCAGGATCGACATCCCGCGCGCCTGCACCAAATACACCGGAAACCAGGTGATGAAGAAGTAGGTAATCGCGTTGATGCAGTATTGCCCGATGAAAATCCCGACCATCATGCGGTTGCGGAACATCTGTCCGATATAGGACCATTCACCGCCAGCCGCGGCATCCCTCGCCGCGGGCTGATCCATGTTCACCAGGCCACCGCCGGCGGCAATGTATTCGACCTCGGCGCGGTTCGCCATCGGGTGGTCTACCGGGCTGTACACCAGCCGCAGCCATGCCACGGTCAGAATGATGCCGAGGCCGCCCATGACGCCGAAAACCCACGGCCAGCCGAAGGAAAAGGTGATCCAGCCCATCAACGGCGCAAAGATCACCGTGGCGAAGTATTGCGCGGAGTTGAAGATCGCTGACGCCGTCGCGCGCTCCTTGCTCGGAAACCACGCGGCAACCACACGCCCGTTGCCCGGGAAAGACGGCGACTCGGCGACCCCGAGCAGGAAGCGCAACCCGAACAGCACCACCACGGCCAACCCGCCGGTGACAAAGCCCACCAAACCCTGCGCCAGCGTAAACAGGGACCACAGCGCCAGGCTACCCGCGTAAACCATCTTCGATCCGTAGCGGTCCAGCAGCCAGCCGCCCGGCAATTGCGCAATGACATAGGCCCAGCCGAAGGCCGAGAAGATGACCCCCATCTGCGCCGCGTTCAGGCCGAGGTCCTTGCTGATGACCGGCCCGGCGATCGAGATGGTCGCTCTATCGGCGTAATTGACAGTCGTGACCACGAACAGCATGGCGACGATCAGCCAGCGAATATTCGTCTTGCGGTCAATCGTAGGGCCGATCGGCATGGCCGCCGTCGCAGCGCCATCTGGCATCGTCGTCCTCCGTGCCGCTGTCGATGCGCGGCATCTGTTTGATTGTCGATTGCATCTGAGGCGCGAACGCTTATGCAATCGCGGTCTGTATTCGGCGTGACTCTAAGTCAGGCGATCGATGCGCGTCTAACCTAAATACCGCATCAATCGATCGAATCGGCGCATCGATTGGCCAAGCCTAAATCAGCCCAAAGGCACGGGCTTCTCCGTCCGTCATGGCGGGCGCGGACCATGACGGCAAGGGGGCACCATATCACACTGGCACACGTCCCAGGCTCGGACGCTTCGGGTCATACGTCCAGCCCGGAACAATGAACTGCATCGCCGCCGCATCGTCGCGCGCACCGTGGCCGACGCGATTGTATAGATCATGCGCCTGCATCACCCGATCCATGTCGAGATCGATCCCCAGGCCCGGCCGCCGCGGCACCTCCACCTCGCCACCAATGATTCGCAGGGGTTCCTTCGTCAGCCGCTCGCGTCCTTCCTGCCATATCCAGTGCGTGTCGATGGCGGTGATCGCACCCGGCGCCGCCGCCGCGCAGTGGGTAAACATCGCCAGCGACACATCGAAGTGGTTGTTCGAGTGCGAACCCCAGGTCAGCCCCCACTCATCGCAGAGCTGCGCCAGCCGCACCGATCCCTGCATCGTCCAGAAATGCGGATCGGCCAGCGGAATATCCACCGCCTGTAGCAGGATGGAATGTCCCATCTGCCGCCAGTCCGTGGCCACCATGTTGGTCGCGGTCGGCATCCCCGTTGCCCGCCGGAACTCGACCATCACCTCGCGGCCGGAGTAGCCCGCCTCGGGGCCGCAAGGGTCCTCGGCATAGGCCAGCACATCCCCCCTGCCCTTGCACAGTGCGATTGCCTCAGCGACCAGGCGCCGTTCGGGTCCAGCGTGACCCGCCCGTCCGGGAAGCGCTGCTTGATCGCGGTGACAGCCTCCATCTCCGCGGCACCGTCCATCACGCCTCCCTTCAGCTTGAAGTCCTTGAAACCGTAGCGCTCTACCGCTGCCTCGGCCTGGCGGGCGATGGCGGCCGGGGTCAGCGCCGCCTCCTGACGCAGTCTCAACCAGCCATCCGCCGCTTGAGACTCAACCGGATAATCCAGGTCCGTCTTCCGGCGGTCGCCGACATAGAACAGGTAGGCCAGCATGCGCACCGACTCGCGCTGCTGTCCGGCGCCCAGCAATGCCGCCACCGGAACGCCCAGGAACTGCCCGAGCAGGTCGAGCAGTGCCGCCTCCACCGCAGTCAGGACATTGTCGGCCCGCAGATTGATCTCGTGCGGCTGGCGCAGGATCGCCGCCTCGGCGGCGGAGGTCACCCGATGCCGCGCAGCGTCCGCCAAGGATCGCCGGATGTCGCCGATAATCGCGTTGTACAGGCCGATCGGCCGCCCCTCGACCAATGGGCGGGAGCGTTCCAGGGTTTGTCGGATGCCCTCCCCACCCGGCACTTCGCCGACACCGGTGCGGCCGGCATTGTCGGTCAAAATCACGAGGTTGCGGGTGAAGTATGGCCCGTGTGCGCCGCACAGGTTCAGCAGCATGCTGTCCTGACCGGCAACCGGGATAACCCGCATCCCGGTGACCACCGGCGAGCCGCCGAGAGCGGCCTGCTGAGCACTCATGGCATTGCCCCTCCAAGGTTTGCCTGGGCATATGGGCATTCCCGGCATGATGGTCTTATATTAATTGCCGTAAGGTTCGACCCGGGGGCCATCGTCAGACCCCGTGTCATGGCTGGATTTAGTCCGGCCACCCACGACTTGCGGGCGTGTGCGGCGGCAAAGTCGTGGATGGCCGGGCCGAGCCCGGCCATGACACAAAGGGAAAGCAAGCCGCTGGCCGACTAATTAAACACATGTGGGGCGAAGGCCCGCCATCCACGCTTTGGATGTCCCAAGCCGCCTGAACGGAGAAGTTTCCTGGTCACGATGCAGCGAACCTGGCCGCACCCCGATATCCAGGCCGACATGGCGCGGTTGCGATCGCTCGCACCGCTGACGCATTGCCTGACGAACTTCGTCGTCATGGGCTTTACCGCCAACGTGCTGCTTGCGGTTGGCGCGTCGCCGGCCATGGTCATCGCCGAGCAGGAGGCTGCCGCGTTCGCCGCAATGGCCGACTGCGTGCTGATCAATCTCGGCACCATCACCGCCGTGTCGGCGGAGGTGATGCAACAGGCTGCCGCGTCGGCGGCGGTCGCAGACACGCCGTGGGTGCTGGACCCGGTGGCAGTCGGCGTGCTGGCGTTTCGCACCGGCATCGCCGAAACGCTGCTGCGGAGCCGGCCGACCGTCATTCGCGGCAATGCGTCGGAGATCCTTGCCCTGTCCGGCGCGCAGGGTGGCGGCAAAGGGGTCGACTCGACAGCGGCCTCTTCCGCCGCGGTGGATGCCGCCGGCGCGCTGGCCCGGCGCACCCGGGCGGTTGTCGCGGTCAGCGGCGCGACCGATTACGTCACCGACGGCACCGCTTTGGTCGAGATCCCGGGCGGGCATCCCATCATGACCCGCGTCATCGGCACCGGCTGTTCGCTGGGCGCGGTGATCGCCGCCTTCCTCGGGGCTGGCGTTCCGCCGCTGCGGGCCGCCACCGCTGCGTCCGCGGTGTTCGCGCATGCCGGGGAGCAGGCAGTCGCGCTTTCCCGCGGGACGGGCGGGTTCGCTGCGGCGTTCCTCGACGCGTTGTCCGTTATTGGCGTCGCGGTGGTGTAAGACGGGAAAAATGCCGGAGACGGAAAGGGTTTATTAACTTTTCCGTTGTAATTTGGGTGCCCAACCCGCCCCGGACCCGCCGATGTACTTCACATCCGACACCATCCCCGCCCTCGACGACCGCCTTGTCCCGCCGCTTGTGCTCGGGACCGCCGATCTGACGGGATTTGCGTATCAGGATAATGGATATGACAGCCTGGTTGAGCGCATCGGCCAGTCTCGGACAGGCAGCCGGGCGGATGCCGAAGCCGCCCGGCTGTATGACACCGCGATCGCCTGCCAGCTCGCATTCCGCCGTGCCGAAGGGCTGGATTTGCAGGACCACGCCCTGGACCATGCGCAGATCTTCCGGGTGCGTGCCGGCGCCCATAAGCCCTTGCGGCTGCTGGCGCTGGCCGGACCGGGCGACCTCATGGTCAACACGCCGCTCGACTTCATCACCAACGCGATCGATGTCCGGCTGGACCTGCTGTACCTGCGGCCGGACCGTCCGCTGCCGCCGGTGATACCGGATCATGACGTGGCGTTCTTCGCCCAAAGCGAGGCCGACGAGGCGAGTTTGGTCCGGCTGAAAGCCCTGTTCCACGCCTGGCCGCGCCCGGCGCTGAACGACCCCGGGCTGCTGCCGAGCCTTGCCCGCGACACGCTGGCGCAGTCCCTCGCCGGCGTGCCCGGCATCCGCAGCCCGGAGGCCGTGGCGGTGACCCGCGCGGCGCTGGAATCGGGTGGGCCGATCGGCTGCGACTTTCCCTGCCTTATCCGGCCGAGCGGCTCACATGCGGGGGCCGGGCTGGCCCTGGCGGAGACGCCGGCGGACCTGGCCGCATACCTGCGCCGGACGTTCGCCCGGGACTTCTTCCTGACCGCGTTCGAGAACTACATTTCCCCCGACGGCTTCTACCGCAAATCGCGCATCGCCTTCATCGATCGTCGGCCGTTCCTGTGCCACAAGGCGATCTCCAGGGACTGGATGGTGCACTACCTGAACGCCGGCATGACCGAATCCGCCGACAAGCGGGCGGAGGAGGCCTACGCCATGGCGCATTTCGATACCGGTTTCGCCCGCCGTCACGCCGCCGCGTTCGAGGCGCTGCATGACCGCCTCGGCTTCGACTATTATTCCATCGACTGCGCCGAGACGCGCGACGGGCGGCTGCTGGTGTTCGAGGCCGACACCGCCGCGATCATCCACCAGATGGATCCGCCCGACCTGTTCCCCTACAAGCAGCCGCAGATGCGCAAGGTGTTCGCGGCGTTCGAGGCCATGCTGCGGCGCCGGGCCGACAGGGACTGCGCCGGACTGGGCTGGAGGGCACGGCTTGAACGTATCGGCGCCGTGCGGGCGCCCTTCGCGCTGAGCTGAGGTAGAGACATTTACGCCAGTGCCAGCACGATTTTTATGCGCTAGAAGGTCCGCCTTCAGTTTCGGGCGCACATCATGACAGCCATTCCCAGCTCGCCAGCCGGCCAGAGCAGATCGATTTTCGGTGACGGCGCCAAGCCGTCCTTCCTCTCCGGAGCGGTCTGGGCCGGACTCGCCAGCTTGATCCTGCTGCCGAGTTTCTTCGGCGATCTGCAGATCCAGACCGCGCTGCCCCCTGTCGATCTGCAGGTGCATGAAACTCTGTTCGGCTATCTCGCCGCGATCGTCGCCGGATTTGTCCTGACCGCCATCCCCGGCTGGACCGGTCGGCCGCCGCTGGCCGCCCGCACGCTGGGGCTGCTGGTCGTGGTCTGGCTGGCCGGGCGCGTTGCCATGGCTGCCTCGGGCTTCATTGGTCCGTTCGCGGCCGGCGGAGTGGACAGCCTGTTCCTGTTGCTCGCCGCCGCCATCGCGTTGCGTGAGGCCGCTTCCGGCCGCGCGGCGTCGGCCTTGGCGCCAATCGGCCTGCTGGTGGCGTTTTATGCCGGCAGCGTGGTGTTCGATCTCGGGGCCTATCACAACGGGTCGTCCGACGCCGGCAAGCGCATCGCCATCGCAGCGGTGGTGATGCTGGTGACGGTTGTCGGCGGCCGCGTGCTGCCGCGGCCCGGCACGGAGGACCAGCCGCCGGCGTTCGGGGCGCTGGATATCGTGACGGTGGCGGTGAGTGCGGTGGCTCTGCTGGTTTGGATCGCGCTCCCCGCTTTCATCGTGACCGGTGCGTTGCTGCTGATCGCCGGAATCGTGCATGCGGTCCGGCTGTTCCGTTGGGTCAGCGACCGAAAAGGCCAGAATACACTGACCCTGGTGCAGCAGATCGCCTACGGGTTCATCCCGCTGGGATTCCTGGTCCTCGGCCTCGGGGATCTGTCGCCGCACGGCACCGCGGCTGGCGTGGATATCCGGTCCTGGCTGGTGAGCGCTACCGCCATCCTGACCCTCGGAACGGTGGCCCGTATCAGCCTCGACCCCGCGGGCAGCCCGGCGGCTGCCCGGCGTTTCGCCTGGATTATCTATAGTGCCATCGGCCTCGCGGCCGTCGGGCGCCTGATTGGCGGGCTGAGTTGGGTGTTGCCGGCGATTGGCGGGGCGGCGCTGGTGGTTGCGTTCGCGGTGTTCAGCATCGGCTACCTGCCGTTGCTGGCCCGCCCCGCGGCGGCGGTTCGGTAGTGGCGAAGCCTTACGCGGCCGGGATCATCCGGCCGAGGGGGCGGCCGCCGAACAGGTGGACGTGGAAATGCGGCACCTCCTGCCCGGACTGCTCGCCCATGTTCGCCAGCAGCCGGTAGCCGGGGGCTTCCAGGCCCAGATCCTTGGCAACGGAGCCGACAGCACGGATGAACCCGGCGATCTCGGCCTCGGAGGCGGAGGCGCTGAAGTCGGCGAACGAGCAGTACGGGCCTTTCGGGATCACCAGAACATGCACCGGCGCCTGCGGGTGGATGTCATGGAAGGCCAGGGCGAACGCGTTCTCGAAGACCTTCTTGCAGGGAATCTCGCCGCGCAGGATGCGCGCGAAGATGTTCTGGTCGTCGTAGGGTGGCAGGCCGCTGACCGGCATATGGAGTCTCCCCGGAGTCCGTGATGGCGGAACGGTTTTACGACGGCCCGGGAAAGCTGGCCATGGGTTGCGTGCGGCGGCCTACCCCAGCAGGCGCCGCGCCTCCGCCGCATCGCGGGCGATCTGCGCCTTCAGCGCGTCGAGGCCGGCGAACTTCACCTCCGCCCGGATATAGGCGATCAGCGCGACGGTAATGTCCTGCCCGTACAGGTCGCCGTCGAAGTCGAACACGTTGACCTCCAGCCGGCTTTCCGTATCGGCGTTCACCGTCGGGCGGCGGCCGATATTCGCCACGCCCTTGTGGAACGAACCGTCCGCCAGCCGCACCTTGACCGCGTAGACGCCCCGTGCCGGCTCCAGATGGCGACCCAGCGGCACATTGGCGGTGGGAAAGCCGATGGTCCGGCCCCGCTTGTCGCCATGCATGACCTCGCCGCGGATCGCCCAGGGGCGGCCGAGTTCCGCCGTTGCCCGCTCGGGGTAGCCGTCCTGCAGCACCCGCCTGATCCGGGTGGAGGACATCGGACCGTGCGAATCCGTCACCGGCGGCACCAGGGTCAGGCCCATGCCCAAAGCCTCCGCCCGGGCCGCGAGGAACGCCGTATCGCCGCCGCGCCGGTGGCCGAAGGCGAAGTCCTGGCCGCAGGCGATATGCCGTGCGCCGACGCCCTGGTGCAGCACCTTCGCCACAAAGTCCTCGGCGGGCATCAGGCTGAAATCGCGGTCGAAGCGCAGTTCGTACAGCAGGTCAACGCCCAGCGCGGCCAGCGCATCAGCCCGCTCCGCCGACAGGGTCAGCCGGAACGGCGGATCATCCGGACGGAACACCTCGCGCGGATGAGGCTCGAACGTCAGCACCGCCAGGGGCGCGTCGGGCCGCGCGGCGTGGGCGGCGCGGATGACGCTTTGATGGCCGAGATGCACCCCGTCCATGTTGCCCAGCGCAACCGTCGCGCCGCGCGCGTCCGGCGGCACGCTCCGCCAGTCATGCAAAATCCACATCAGGCGCGCGAGGGCACCAGAACACAGGCCTGTCCGTCGATCACCACTTGCTCCTCCACCATGCAGGTGGTTTTCAGAGTGGCCTTCTTTGACAGCGGATTCAAATCCATGATTTCGACAACCGCCCGAACGGTTGCACCGATACGCACCGGGGCGCGAAAATTCAGCATCTGGCGGGTGTAAATCGCGCCCGGGCCGGGCAGGTGCGTGCCCAGCACGGCGGAAATCAGGCTGGCGGACAGCATGCCGTGGGCGATGCGCCCGCCGAATCGAAGCCTCCGGGCCATCGCCTCATCGAGGTGGATCGGGTTGGTGTCCAGGCTGATCGTGGCATACATTTGTATATCGGCTTCAGTGATGGTCTTTGACAGCGCGGCCGTCTGGCCGATGAACAGATCCTCGAAAAAATGGCCTTCGGTCATGCTGTTCGGTCCCCGTTTCCCTTGCTTTTGCTCGGACCGGGCCAAACATGGGATTGCAGCACGTCCGCTGCGCTAAACCGTTGCGTGAGGCGAAAGCACAAGGGATTGAATGCATGCCGGTGACGGAGGTTGGAACCTCGGACGATCTCCTGACGGAATTGTCGGATTGGGTCAGGATCGAGACGCCGACGACCGACGCGGCCGCGGTGAACCGCCTCATGGACATCGCCGAGGCGGGACTCGCCGGCGCCGGCGCGGCGATCAGCCGCATCCCGGGACATGACGGATTCGGCGACACGGTGATCGCCCGCATCGCCACCTCCCGCACTGGCGGAGACGACAGGCCGATCCTGGTGGCCGGGCATTTGGATACGGTGTGGTCGCACGGGACGATCGAGCGGATGCCCTATGTGGTGGACGGCGCCAGGGCGCACGGCCCCGGCATCTACGACATGAAGGCCGGCAGCTTCCTGGCGTTCCATGTCGTCCGCTCGATCCTGCGCCAGCGCGTCGCCACCCCCCGCCCCATCGTCCTGCTGCTCACCCCGGACGAGGAGGTCGGCAGTCCTACCACCCGCTTGCTGATCGAACGGGAAGCGGCCCGGGCCGCGCTTGTGCTGATCCCCGAGCCGGCCGGTCCGGGCGGCGCCTGCGTCACCGCACGCAAAGGCGTCGGCCGCTTCGTCATGCGGGTCGCCGGCCGCGGCTCGCATGCCGGCGGGGCGTTCGAGGACGGCGCCTCGGCCGTCGTCGAGCTGTCGCACCAGATCATCGGCCTGCACCGGATGGTGGATACCGAGCGCGGGATCACCCTGAATACCGCGCCGGTCTGGGGCGGTTCGCGCCCGAACGTGATCGCGCCGGATGCCGGATGCGAGATCGACCTGCGCGTCGCCTCCGCCGAGGACGGCGAAACCATGCAGGCACGACTGCTGGGGCTGACCGCGAAGACGCCCGGTTGCCGGGTGACCGTGGAGGGCGGGATGAACCGGCCGCCCTACAGCGAAACGCCGGCGATCTCCGCGCTGTACGCCCGTGCTCAGGACATCGCCCGGCAGGTCGGGCTGGCACTGCCGAAGCAGCAACGCGGCGGCGGTTCCGATGGCAACTTCGCCGCCGCGCTGGGCGTGCCGACGCTGGACGGGCTGGGCTGTCCCGGGGCCGGGGCGCATGCCAGCCACGAGCATATATTGTGGCAGGAGCTCGCACCGCGCGCCGCGCTGCTGGCGGGGCTGCTGGAGACGCTCGGCGGCGATTGAGGGCGGAAGGTGAGCGATTACACTTGTGATCACTTTTACGTGTGAATCTGCTCCCGGGACGTGTATCGTTCAATGACTGAATGATTGCTCGGAAATAAAGCGTCATGCGTCGATATGCGGCTGCGGATGATGGACGCGATCTCGGTATCGCCTCATGACGATACCGTTGCTCGTTGCCTTGCCTCCGGGCGCTTAGCTCGCACCGCACATGCGCGTCGCCCGGAACAACCGCCGTCTGATCGTCATCGGTGCGTTCCTGGTGACCGCGATCATCGGCGTCGCGGCCTGGCTGATCCTGGCGCAGCGCGCTGCCGCGCTTGACGAAACCCGGCGTGGCACAGCCAACCTGGCGCAGGTTCTCGCCGAACAGACCGCGCGGACTTTGCAGCCGGTCGACCTGACGCTGCGGGAAATCCAGGCACGGCTGGAAGCCGCCGGCCCGGATATCGCTGAAGTCGCCGGTTCGGCTGCAACCTTCGAGATGCTGACCGAGCGGTTGAAGGGTCTGCCGCAGGCCAGCGCGCTGACCGTGATCGGTGCGGACGGAAGGCTGCTGAACACATCGCGCGGCTTTCCGCCGCCACCGCTCGACCTGTCGGCCCGCGATCTGTTCGCCTACTTCAGCACGCGCGACGACCACGGAGTCTATATCTCGCGGCCGGTCAAGAACCACTTCGACGGCACCTGGACGATCTACTTCGGTCGCCGCATCGACCGGCCGAACGGCGCCTTTGCGGGGATTGCCGGCGCCGCCTTCGCATTGACCGCGCTGGAGGATTTTTATGGGGCGGTGACGCCACAGAACGGCACCATCAGCCTGGTGCGGCGCGACGGCACGATTCTTCTCCGTTACCCCCCGGTCGAACCGGGGATCGGCACCAGGCTGCCACCGGACTGGCCCTGGTATCGGCAGGTCGCCGAGGGCGGCGGATGGTACCGATCGCCCGGATTCCTGAGCAACATTCCCAAGCTTTTTGCCGTGCGACCGCTGCGGGAATTTCCGCTGGTGGTCGATGCCTCCATCTCCGAGGCCGCGGCCTTCTCCGCCTGGCGCCGCCAGACCATCGGGGTATTGACCGGAACGGCGATCGCCATCGCCGGCGTGATCCTGTTGCTGCGCGTCTTCGGCAGACAGTTCGCCAAGCTGGAAGCGCAAAACCGTCAATTGAAGCAAGGCCGCCAGCAATTCGACGCCGTGCTCGACAACATGTCGCAGGGCCTGACCTTCATCGACCGGGACCTGACGCTGATCGTCTGCAACCGGCGCTACCGCGAGATGTACGGGTTGTCCGCGGAACAGGCGCGGACCGGAGTTCCGCTTTCGGATATCCTCATGCACCGGCTCGCCTCGGGAAGTTTCCCGGACATGACCGCCAACGCCTATCTGGCGCGGCGCACAGCGCTGTGCAGCGCCGGACAGCCCTTTACCGTCGTCGATGACCTGATCGATGGCCGCATCATCACGATGCACTACCAGCCGATGCCGGACGGCGGATTTGTCACAACGCATGAGGACATCACCGAGCGGTGCCGCGCCGAGGCCCGCCTGGTGTTCATGGCACGCCATGACGGCCTTACCGAATTGCCGAACCGGACGATGTTCCAGGAACGTCTGGCCGATGCCATCGCGCTGACCCGGCTTGGCACCCAGTGCGCCGTGCTGTGCCTGGACCTCGACGGCTTCAAGGCGGTCAACGACACATTGGGGCATACCGTCGGCGATGCTTTGCTGCGCGTCGTTGCACAGCGCCTGTCGGGCGCCGTCCGGGAAATCGACACCGTCGCGCGCCTCGGCGGCGACGAATTCGCCATCATCCAGGTCGGTCTGCAGAACGCCGAAGCCGCCGCGGGCCTCGCAGATCGTATCATCCGCCTGATCCGCCAGCCTTATGAACTCGACGGCAGCCGCATCGTCGTCGGCATCAGCATCGGCGTTTCGATGGCGCCCAGCGACGGAACGTCACCCGGCAGACTGCTGAAGAATGCCGACATCGCGCTGTACCTGGCGAAGACGGAGGGCCGCGGCACGTTCCGGTTCTTCGAGCCGGAGATGGACGCGCGGCTGCAAACCCGTCGCGCGCTGGAACTGGATCTGCGCAACGCGCTGCCGGCGAACGACTTCGACCTGCATTACCAACCGATAATCGCGTTGCAGGCTGGCACGGTAGAGACGTTCGAGGCGCTGATCCGGTGGAAGCACCCGGACCGCGGCCTGGTCCATCCCGCGGACTTCATCCCCATCGCCGAAGAAACCGGCCTGATCGTTGGCATCGGCGCCTGGGTGCTGCGGCGAGCCTGCGAGGACGCAGCGGGTTGGCCGGACGATATCGGCGTGGCGGTCAACCTGTCCTCCGTGCAGTTCAAAGGCGGCCAGCTTTTCGATGCGGTGCAGGAGGCACTGTCGGCCTCGGGCCTGAACCCGGGCCGCCTGGTTCTGGAGATCACCGAGTCGGTGCTGCTGCACAGGAACGAGGCGCAGGTGGCGCTGCTGCACCGGTTCCGCGGCCTGGGGATTCGTATCGCGCTGGATGATTTCGGCACCGGCTTTTCGTCGCTGAGCTATTTGTGCGGGTTCCCGTTCGACTCGATCAAGATCGACCAGTCGTTTGTCCGCGATATCGGCGCCAACACGGAGTCGCGGGTCATCGTCAGCGCCGTTGCGGATCTTGCCCGCGGGCTGGGAATGACGACCACGGCGGAGGGGGTGGAGACCGGCGAGCAACTGGCGGCGGTGCGCGCCCTGGGTTGCACCACGGTGCAGGGCTATCTGTTCAGCCGCCCGGTGCCCGCCGCCGGGATTCCTGATCTGATCCGCAGATTGCGCGGGGCCGAGGTTGTCGGCGATCCGCCGCAGCGAGACGCGTGACTGCCTGATGCCTATTACAGACGCGTCTCAACCGCCTCCAGGATTGCGGCGTGGACTGTCTCCACATCCGCCGAGGCGTCGATCAGAACGCAGCGCTCCGGCTCGCCCGCGGCGATCTCGCGATACCCCGACCGCACCCGGGCATGGAACGCCGCATCCAACCGCTCATACCGATCGGCATCGCCGCCACGCTGGCGCATCCGCCGGGCGCCGATATCCTCCGGCACGTCCAGGACCAGGGTCAGCTCCGGCGCGATCCCGAGCAAGCGCGACAATTCCCGGATGAACTGCCTGTCGGCGCCCTGGCCGTAGCCCTGGTAGGCCATGGTGGAGTCGAAAAACCGGTCGCACACCACCCAGATCCCGGACTCCAAAGCCGGCCGGATGGTTTTCGCAATATGCTCGGCCCGGGCGGCGAAATGCAGCAGCGTCTCGGCGCGCGGCGCCCAATCGATATCGCTGCCGAGCAGCAGGCCGCGCAGCAACTCCGCACCCGGCGCTCCGCCCGGCTCACGCGTGCGCTGCACCGGCACGTGGCACGATGTCAGCGCCTCCGCCAGCAACTCGCACTGAGTGGTCTTGCCCGCGCCTTCTCCACCTTCAAGTGTAATAAACCGGCCCGCCATTATGTTCCCGTCACGTATTTCGACAGCACCGCCATCGCGCGCCCCGGCAGTCCGAGCCTGGGCACATCGTCAACGGCCAGAAGCGGCACGCTGAAATTGGGGACGCCCTGACCGGTCACCTCCAGCTTACCCAGCGTGTCGCCCTTGGCGATAGGCGCTTTCAGCGGCGTGTCATAGCTGATTTTGACGGATGCCTTCTGCCGCCAGTTGCGCGGCATCGTCACGATCAGGTCCTTTCCCGCCACCAACGGCACCGAACGCTCGGTTCCAAGCCACACCGGCACCTTTTCGATGACGTCGCCGGCCGTGTATAATGTCACGTCCTCGTAATTGAAGAACGCCCAATCCATCAACCTTTCCGACTCCTCGGCACGTTCGTGCATGGAGCTCATGCCGTTCAGCACGACGATGACGCGGCGGCCGTTGCGCTTCGAACTGGCGACCAGCCCGTAACCGCCGGCTTCGGTGTGCCCGGTCTTCAGGCCGTCCGCCGTGCCTTTCTGCACCATCGGGTTGCGGTTGCCCTGGTCGATGCCGTTGTAACGGAAAGATTTTTCAGCGTCGTAGTGATAGTATTCCGGGAAGTCGCGGATGATCCGACCGGCCAGGGTGGCGATGTCGCGCGCACTCATGCGCTGATCGCTGTCCGGCCAGCCGGTGCAGTTCTTGAAGTTCGTGTGGGTCAGGCCGAGCTGCTGCGCGGTCTTGTTCATCAGTTCGGCGAAGCCCTCCTCGGACCCGGCGATCGCCTCGGCCAGCACGATGGCGGCGTCGTTGCCGGATTGCACGATGACGCCGCGGATCAGGTCCTCCACCTTCACCTGGGAGCCGATCTGCACGAACATTTTCGACCCCTGGGTGCGCCAGGCTTTTTCGGTGACCGGCAGTTCGTCGTCCAGCTTCAGGCGGCCCTGCTTGAGGCGGTCGTAGACGATATACATCGTCATCAGCTTGGTCATCGAGGAGGGCGGCATCTCCTCATCCGCCTGCTTCTCCAGCAGCGTCGCACCGGTGTCGAAGTCCTGGATGAACGCCCAGCGCGCGGTCGTATCAACCGGGCCGAGCGTGGTTTCGGCCGGCGTTCCGGTTGGTGCGGCTTCCTTGGTCTTGCGGCCTTGCGCGCCCGCGTGGCTGGCGGTGGGCGGGCGTTTCTCCGCCGCCAGGGCCTGGCCGGCGGTCAGGGCGGCGGCGGTTGAGAGCAAGCTCAGACGGCGAGTCAGCATCTTCACGTAACCTCCGCTCAATCAACGATGATTCGGGCGTCCGGTATACCGGACAAAAGGGCCTGGTCCAAGATGACATCGGCATGCGCAACGTCCGGCACAGGGCCGATCTCGACGCGGTACTGGTGGGTGCGGCCTTGCCGGATGGGCACGATGACGGCCCCGGCCGCGGCCATTTTGGCCTGCTGGACGGCGGCGTACTGGCGCTGGTCGAAGGTGTCCAGGCGGACCATCAGCCGGCCCGGGCGCGGTTCGGTGCGGGTCACGGTTGACGGCAGCCGCATCGGCGGTGCGGCCAATGGCGCGGCCTCCGGGCGCGGTGCCGCAGTCTCGGCGACGGTCCGGCCGCCGCCCTGCCGGATGCCGGGGGGTGGCGGCAGTTCCGCGACCTCCACACCGCCGCGCGGGGCGGAGGTCAGTCCGAGGCTCGGGGCGCCGGGCAGGGCTTCGGCGGCGGCATGGCTCTCCACCGGCAGGACGGTCAGGCGGACCCGGGCGACGCCGTCGGGCGGAATGCCGAGCAGGACCGCGGTACGGGGGGTGATTTCGACCAGCCGGTGCGGGTCGCCGGTACCGCGGTCGTTGATCCGGACCGTAGTTTGCAGGCCGGTTTCAAGGTTGGTCAGGCGGGCGATGGCGGGAAGCTGGATGCTCGGATGCGCCGCGGCCAGCGCGGTCTGGTCGAAGAGTTCCCCGTCGGTGGTCAGGCGGGGGGTCTTGTCCGTGATGACGGCGGCGAGGCCGGTTTCGTCGAGGTCGTAGCTTTCCGCCGGATAATACCAGACGGCGCCGGCCTGGTAGGGCTTGCCGAGCACGTAATGTGGATCGGGCTTGAGGGCGGGGGTGCAGCCGTAGGTCACCACCGTGACCAGTCCAATCAGAGCCGATCGGCTTAGCACTCGGCTGGGAGACCCGTGCCTCATCGTCATGGCCGGGAAACGCCCGGCCATGACGATAGGGCACGATCGACCCGACCGACGGCCACATGAGCGAAAGCCGCGATCTGCAGAAAAACCCGGCTCACCCCGCCACCTGATCGCCGATCAACCCCACGGCCAGGGCGTAATAGTCGGACGGATTATAGCGGCGGATGGCGGCAAAGTTGTTGAACACGGCGAAGGTTTCGCCGCCCGCGCCGTCCGGGGCCACCAGCCCGGCTTGCGCGTCGCCTGCGGCGAACCAGCGCCCTTCCAGCGGGCGCACCCCGGCCCGCACCCACTCCGACAGCGGCCGCTTCACGTCCCGGCCGGCGACCTCCATCCCGGCCGGGACGACGATCTGTTGGCCCCAGGTCTGGCCGCTGCGCCAGCCGGATTCGGCAAGATAGTTCGCAATCGAACCGAGCACGTCCGGCTTGCTGGTCCAGATATCGCGGCGCCCGCGGCCATCGAAATCGACCGCGTAGCGCAGATAGCTGGTGGGCATGAACTGCGGCTGACCCATCGCGCCGGCATAGGATCCCAGCATCGCCGCGGGGGCGACATCGCCGTGATCGAGGATCTTCAGCGCGGCCATCAGTTCGCCGCGGAAGAAGCTGGCGCGCCGTCCCTCCCAGGCAAGTGTTGCCAGGGCTTCGACCACGCGAAAATCCCCCATGCCGGTGCCGAAGCTGGATTCCAGGCCCCAGATGCCGGCAATAACCCCTGTACTGACGCCGTATCGCTGCTCGACGCGCTGGAACAGCGCGCGGTTCGCCGCCACCGCCTCGCGGCCATTGACGATCCGCTTGTCGGTGATCACCAGGGTGCGATAGCGCGTCCAGGTCATGGTGAACTCGGGCTGGTGGCGGTCGCGCTCCAGCACCTTCTGGTTCGGCACCACCCCGGCGAAGGCGCGGTCGAGGGTCGCCGGTGAGATGCCTGCATGCCGCGCCTCGGCACGCAAGCCATTGAGGAAACTCTGGAAGCTGTCGGTCGTGGCGGCGAAAGCGCGTGCGGCAAAGACCGCGGGCAGCGCGCTGGCAAGCAAAATTCGTCTGGTTGGCATGACGCGCTTTTTGCCATGCCGAACCGAGTCGCGGCAATCGGTTTCGCGGCGCGCATGGCTCCCGATTGACCGCGGCATCGGCTGCCCGCACCCTGCCACGCGGGGAGGAATGCCGCCATGACCGACCATGTCGCCGAACATTATGCACAGGCCGGATTGCTGGAACGCATCCTCGACGCCCTGACGCGGGAGGGGATTCCGATCCAGCGGCTGACGATAGACGACCTGGCAGCGGTCGATGAGTTCCATTCGCGCGGACGCCGGGGCACCGAGGAACTGGCGCGGATGCTGGCGCCGCTGCCCTCCGATCACGTGATCGACATCGGGTCCGGCATCGGCGGACCGGCCAGGTATCTGGCGGCGACCTATGGCTGCCGGCTCAGCGGCATCGATCTCACCCCCGCCTTCGTCGCCGCGGCCACCGGGCTGAGCAAGCTGGTCGGTCTGTCGGACCGGGTCGATTTTCGCCAGGGCTCGGCGCTGGCCCTGCCATTTCCCGACGCGACCTTCGACCGCGCCTGGTCCCAGAACGTTGCCATGAACATCGCCGATCGGCCGCGGTTTTATGGGGAGATGCGGCGCGTGCTGAAACCGGGCGGGCGGCTGGCGATCCAGGAAGTGGCGCAAGGCCCGGGCGGGGACGTCATCCTTCCGGTGATGTGGGCGAGCCGGGCCGATCTCAGTTTCCTGCATACTCCGGAGGAGACGCGGTCGCTGCTGGAAGCGGCCGGGTTCGCGGTGCTGGAATGGGAGGACAAATCCGCGGCGGCGCTGGCGGAAGCCGCTGCGGAACGCGAGCGGCTGCGGGCGGGCGGCGCGGTTTCAGGGCTGGGCATCCAGGTGATCGTCGGGCCGTCGGCACGGGACAAGATGCGGAACGGCCAGCGCAATCAGGAGGAACGGCGGACGTTATTGTTCAACGCGGTGCTGGCACGGGCCGGGTAGCGACACCGGGGGGCCGTTATGGCAGACTGCGCGACGGCCAACGCGCCACCGCGAAGGATGCCGGCGCCTGATGCAAGGAGACTCCGATGAAATTCGGCTTCTGCGCGATGTCGGACATCGAACAGATCGGATTTTTCAGTTTCGTCGAGAACCTGGGGTATCACTCGGTCTGGGTCGCCGACAGCCAGATGATGTTCTCGGATGTCTACACCGTCTGCGCGCTGGCCGCCCAACACACCCGCACGCTGAGAATCGGCCCGGGCACCGCGATCTGCGGCACGCGCATCCCCCCGGTGCATGTGGCGGCGGTCGCGACCTTGAACCGTCTCGCGCCCGGCCGGATCTTCCTGGGCATCGGCACCGGCAATACGGCGATGCGGACCATGGGGCAGAAGCCAATGAGCACGGCGGCCTTCGCCGAGTATCTGCGGGTGCTGACCGCGCTGCTGGATGGCGAGGTGGTGGACTACACGTATGACGGCCGGACGAAGCCGATAAAGATGCTGCGGCACGACACGCGGTTCATGAACCTCAAGCCGCGGATTCCGCTGTACGTTTCCGGCTACGGACCGCGGGCGATGGCGCTGGCGGGCGAGTACGGCGACGGGCTGGTGTGCGCCAGTCCGCCGCGCGGTGCGCCGATACAGGAGGCGCTGGGCCATGCGCGGCAAGGCGCGGCCCGCAGCGGGCGGGACATGAGCGGCTTCCGCAACGCCGCGCTGACCAACATTGCGCTGCTGGAACCCGGCGAGCCGGCCGACTCCGACCGGATCAAGCAGGCGATCGGGCCGAACGTGATGGCGACCGTCTATTACTATTACGATATGGTGCAGGAGCGCGGGATCGAGCCGCCGGCCTTCCTGGAGCGTATCTGGAAGCCGTATTGCGCCCTGGTCGAGCAGACTCCGCCCGAGCACCGGCATTTCCGCACGCATGAGTTCCACTACACCGACCTGCATCCGGGCGAGGCGGAACTGATCGATGAACAACTGATCCGCGACACCTGCCTGGTTGGCACGGCGGATGAAATGATCGAACAAATCCGGGCGCTGGAGCAGGACGGCGTGCAGGAAATGATCTTTCCCGTCGGCAATCCCGGAAAATGGCGGCTGGCGGAAACATTCGCGCGGCAGGTGATGAAGCGGGTGTAGTTTCCACTTGAAAATCCATCTGCTTTCAGGCGGTCGGCTGCGCTTACGCCGAAGAATACTTTGAACGCAGAGTCCACGATGGTTTCGATCGAAGCGATAGCGCCGCTGCGGGACGCCGGCGCAACCGCTCTGGTCGGTGGTGATTCGGAACAATGGGCCGGTCTGCCACCGGGGCGGCGTTCCAGGGTAACGTGGCAATCCGCGGCTTATGCCATTTCGATGCGCGTGGCAAGTTCATTACTTGGACACTTCATATCATATCAAGCGCCGCCATTTCGAATGTTGCCGGGTTGAGCGGGGCTGGCGGCGGCCGAAGGTGCGGGCTGAAACTCCGCTTTATGCGCAGAGATCTCGGAGATCATGAGATCGCAGATAAGCGTTTCCGTGTAGTATGGGCAGGGGCAGTTTGTTCGTCGGTTGCGTGACAGTGCCCTGAGTAAAAAATCGTCTCTGCTTCTGTTCTCCACATTACCGCGAGTACAAAATCTTCTCTGCGATCTCATATCTCCGCGTTCTCTGCGCATAAAGCGGAAGTCAAGCCACACGCCAAACCGGTGGTCCTGCCCCGGAAGGACCCGGCCAATGGCGCCCCGTCAGCAGCAGCCGCGTAACGTTACTGCAAATACCCCCACCGCTCCACCGCCGGTTCGGCCGCCGCCCATTTCCAGGTCTTGTCCTGCTTGCAGATGGATGTGATGAACCATTCCCGCTTCAGCTTTTCGCCCGTTCCTTCATCGACCGAGAAGGCGATTTCCTTGCACGCAGCCAGCGGAGACTCGATCGCGCGGACGACGCGAAGCCGCCCGTGTTCATTGCCGATCGGCAGCGGATGCACGATCCGCCAGGGCACCTCCTCGCCCTCCGGCACATCCGCGGCGGCGCGGGCGATGGCGTCCTGTTCCGCCCCGTGCCAGACGCGCGTGACATAGCTAACTCCGGCATTGGCGGCGGCATCGACCGTCACGCCGACGAGAAAGCCAACCGCCGGACTGCCGGTGGCCGCGCCGGCCGCGCCGCCGGTGATCAGGCCGGTGATTTCCGAGACCGAGTTGCAGGCCGCCAGCGGCAGCACCGCCGCCAGCGCCACCCAGCGCAGCCTCATTGCAGCGAGCCCCAGCGCGCCGTTGCGGGTTCGGCCGAGGCCCATTTCCAAACTGTGCCGTCCTGGCACACCGTGGCCGTGTAGAACGCCCGATGCGCGACGGTTTTCTCCACCGTGTCGACCGAAAAAATGATCTCCTTGCAGGCGAAATCCGGCGCCCCGACGGTCCGGGTCACCACCACATCGCCGTGCTCGTTGTTCTCGATCGGGATGCGGTGCGTCACGTTCCAGTGGCCGACAACGCCGGGGTCGAGCGCTCCGGCGGCCTGCGCGATCCGGTCCTGCTCGGCCCGGTGAACGTCGCGCTCGACCGCCTGAAGCCCCGCCGTGGCGCCGGCGGCGACACCAAGGCCGATGCCGGTGGCAAGTGCCGGGCTTTTCGTCACCGCATTGGCGATGCCGGCCCCGGCGATGCCCGCGACATCGGCGGTGGAGGCAGTCAGCACGGACTGGCAGCCGGAAACGGCGCCAGCGCAAGCCAGCAGGACGGGGAGACGGAAGCGACGCGCCATCACACGGCCGATATCGCCGCGCACGCTTCGCCGGTCCAATCACAGGCGCGTCTGCGTTATTTCATTCCGGTGATCGACCGCACCAGCGCGCGCGGATCGCGCTTCGGCCAGCGCCCGGCATCAACCTGAGCGAGGAACTCCCCCACCAGCCGGTTGAACTGGTCAGGATCCTCCAGGTTGATCGTGTGGCCGCAATTCGGCATCACCGACAATGCGGCGGTTGGGATGGTCTGTTTCATCAGCAAAGCGGGCTGTAGGCACGGCCAGTCCTCGTCGCCGGTGAGGATCAGCGTCGGCACGTCCAGCGCCGCCATCTGCTCCGTCAGGTCGTACAGCGAGGGCCGCTGACCCTGCACGCCGAGCTGGGTGTTGCGCGATCCGATCGCGGAATGTTCGCCGAGTTGGCGTTTGAACGCGGCGAAACCGCGCGGATTCTTGTTCTCGAACTGCACGCGCGTCGGGCCATAGGCGTATTTCGCGGCGAAGGCTTCGATGCCGTGCTCATCCAGGAAGGCGGCCGTGGCGGCGGCCTCGGCACGGAACGTTGCCTGCTGGCTTTTCTCCGCGCCATAGCCACAGCCGGCGACGACCAGCGACAAGGCGCGTGCGGCGTGGCGGAAGCCGAAATGCAGGGTTGCGAAGCCGCCCATCGATAGGCCGACCACATGCGCCTGGCGGATGCCGAGATGGTCCAGCACGGCGGCGATGTCGTCCGCGGCGCGGGCCTGGGAATAGCGCGCGAGGTCGTCCGGGACATCGGACGGCGGATAGCCGCGGGCGGCGTAGCTGATCGCGCGGTAGCGCTGGCCGAAATGCCGCAACTGCGGCTCCCAGGAACGATGATCGCCGGCAAATTCATGCACGAAGATCAGCGGCGTGCCGGCGCCGGTTTCCTCGCAGTGCAGGCGGACCCCGTCATCGGTTGTGGCGAAGGGCATGTGGTTCCTCCCGTTCAGGCCTTCGGTAATTCTACGGGTTCCGGCGGAGCCGACCAGAGGCAGCGGCGCGGGCGTTATTTACGAAGACTTCATTGCCGCGACTATTGGCCCGGTTCGGCGATTTGCGCCATACTGGAGTGATGTCCTCAAACACCGCCTCGTCCGCGCCGGAGGTCAAACGGCGCGATATGCTGTCGCTGGTCACCACGGCCGCCACCGTTATCGGTGTCGGTGCGGTTGCCTGGCCGTTCATCGATTCGATGAACCCGTCCGCCGACGTGATCGCTGCGGGCGCGCCGATAGACATCGACCTGAGCAAGATCGCCGCCGGACAACAAATCGTCGTACTATGGCGCGGAGCGCCGATGCTGGTGGTGAACCGGCCGCCCGAAGCGCTGAAGACGCTGCAAGACCCGGGGCTGGTTGCACGGCTGTCCGACCCGAACTCCGGCGTGCGTCAGCAGCCGCCTTACGCCGAGAACTGGCATCGCTCGGTCAAGCCGGAGTATGCGGTGCTTGTCGGGATTTGCACGCATCTGGGGTGCCTGCCGAACTACCTGCCGAGCCCCGATCCGGCGACACCGGCGCCGAACTGGCCGGGCGGGTATTTCTGCCCCTGCCACGGGTCGAAATATGATCTTGCGGGGCGGGTCTATTCGGGCGTGCCTGCGCCATACAACCTGCCGGTGCCGCCGTATCGGTTTGTTAATGATACTACCCTGCGCATCGGTGACAACCCGCCCGGCGAGACGTTTGCGCTCACCTCCGTCGTGCAGATGTAAGCCGACTGGATTCGACCGTTGGCGCCCTCCCGTGGCAGCTTTTGCTTTTGACCGGGAGGAGTAGCGGATGACGACAGGCCATGGTCCCCTGGCGCGCTTCAAGGTCATCGACCTGACCCGCGTGCGAGCCGGCCCGACCGCGGTGCGGCAGTTGGCCGACTGGGGGGCCGACGTCATCAAGATCGAAGCGCCGGAGGGCGATGCCGGCCTCGGCGGCGAACGGCACGGGCCGGACTTCCAGAACCTGCACCGCAACAAGCGCAGCCTGACGCTGAACCTGAAGGCGCCCGAGGGACTGGCCGTGCTGAAGCGGCTGGTGGCGCAGGCGGATGTGGTGGTGGAGAACTACCGGCCGGACGTGAAATTCCGCCTCGGCGTGGATTACGAGAGCCTGAAGGCAGTCAATCCCCGCATCGTCTATGCCAGCATCTCCGGGTTCGGCCAGGACGGCCCGTATCGCGATCGTCCCGGCTTCGACCAGATCGCCCAAGGCATGGGCGGACTGATGTCTATCACCGGGGAGCCGGGGCGCGGGCCGATGCGTGTCGGCATTCCGGTGGCGGATCTGACCGCGGGCATTTTCGCCGCGATGGGCATTTTGATCGCTTTACTGGAGCGAGAACAATCGGGTGAGGGCCAGTGGGTGAAAAGCTCGCTGCTGGGGGCGCAGATTTCCATGCTGGATTTCCAGGCGGCGCGCTGGACCATCGGCAGGGAGGTGCCGGGCCAGGCGGGCAACAACCACCCCACCAGCATCCCGACCGGGGTGTTCGCCACGGCCGACGGGCATATCAACATCGCCGCCGCCGGCGACGACATCTACCGCCGGTTCTGCCGAGCCATCGGCGCGGATCATCTGGCCGCTGATCCTTCTTTCGCCACCGGGCGGGCGCGTTCGGCCAACCGGGATGCGCTGAACGAGGCCATCGGGACGCTCATCCGGCGGAAGACCTCGGCGGAATAGATCGAGGCGCTGAATGCGGCGGGGGTGCCGTCGGGTCCGATCTATACGATGGACCAGGTGTTCGCGGATGCGCAGGTCAAGCACCTGGCGATGACGCGGACAGTGCCGCATCCGGTGCTGGGCGATGTCGAGGTTGTTGGCCAGCCGATAGAACTCAGCCGCACGCCCTGGAGTATCCGCAGCGCGACGCCGGAGCCCGGGGAACATACCGGCGCGGTGCTGGCGGAACTGGGCTACGGCGCGGAGGAAATCGCGGCATTGCGGGCGGCGAAGGTGGTTTGAGGATAGGAGGAAACCAACAATGGACTTCACCGGAAAGGTGGTCCTGATCACCGGCGGCGGCGGCGGCATCGGCCGCGCAACCGCGATGGGTTTTTCGCAACGCGGGGCGTTGGTTGTTCTGGTGGACTCTGATGCGGACTCCGGGCAGGCGAGCGCCGACATCATCGTGCAACGCGGCGGTTCCGCGTCATTTGTCGAAGCGGACGTCACGAATTCCGCCTCGGTCCGGGATTACGTCGACAAGGCGGTCGGCATGCACGGGCGCATCGATTGTTTCTTCAACAATGCGGGGATCGAGGGCGTCGTCCGGCCGACGCAGGAGTATGACGAGGATGTCTTCGACCAGGTCATCGCGGTCAATCTCAAGGGCGTGTTTCTCGGGCTACGCCATGTCCTGCCGGTGATGCTGAAGCAAGGGCGCGGGGCGATCGTCAATACCGCCTCGGTGGCCGGGCTGTTCGGCTCGCCGGGGATGGCCGCCTACGTGGCGTCCAAGCATGGCGTGCTGGGGCTGACCAAGGTCGCCTCCACCGACGTGGCGGGGCTTGGCGTGCGGGTGAACGCGGTGTGCCCGGGTCCGGTGGAAACCCGCATGATGCGGTCGCTGGAGGCGCAGCGCAGCCCGGACGACCCGGCGGCGGCGCAGGCGGCCCTGGCCGCCGGGATCCCCACCGGACGCTATGCGCTGCCGGAGGAAGTGGCCGGGGCGGTGCTGTTCCTGTGCTCGGACGTGGCGAGCGACGTGACGGGGACGCATATTCTGATCGACGGCGGCCGGTCCGGTTCGGGCGGCGCGGCAACGAGGCGGATTTAGGGGGACGACGCAATGCCTGATCTGTTCGAGATTATCGGAACCACGCGATCCATGCGGCGGCTGAAAGCCGATCCGGTACCGGATGAGCTGATCAGGCGGATTTTGGAGGCGGGCACCGCGGCGGCGAATGGCGGCAATTTGCAGACCTGGCGGTTTCTGGTGGTGAAAGACATCGAGATCAAGAAGGCGGTGCAGATCTGGTATAAAAAGGCGTTCGACGAGGTGATCGGACCTCGTTACGCCACCAGTGCGCCGCCGCCGGGGGTGACGGCGGAGAAATACAGCCGCCAGCACGGGGCGGTGGCGTATCTGACGGAGCATTTCCATGAGGCTCCGGTGTGGATCGTTGCTTGCCTGAAAGACGGCGCGAACCCGGGGCGCGGCGCGGGGGCGTCGATCTATCCGGCGGTGCAGAACATGCTGCTGGCGATCCGGGCGCTGGGCCTGGGATCCACGCTGACGACGCGGCACCTGCTGCACGCGAAGGAGGCCGATGCCGCGCTGGGGCTGCCGGAGGGCGTGCACTCCTATGCAATCCTGCCGATTGGCTATCCGGTGGGGAAGTTCGGGCCGGTGGGGCGGGGCAAGCTGTCGGAGTGCGTGTATCTGGACCGGTGGGAGCAGCCGTATCCGGCGGTGGCGGAGGGGTAAGCGCTTGCGGGCCCGGTCGCGCCTATGATATACATTCTTGCCGTAGATCATAGAGGCGATCATGCAGGTCGGCAAATGGGGCAACAGTCTGGCGGTCCGGCTTCCCGCATCGGTCGTTGAAGGACTGGGGTTGAAGGAGGGCGACGAGATCGAAATCGAAATCGCCGGCGGGCGGACATTCAAGGTGAAGCGGGACACCAGCCGCGACGATGCGTTGGAGCGGCTGAAGGGGCTGAACTGGTCGCTTCCTCCCGGTTTCCGTTTCAGCCGGGATGAGGCGAATGAGCGCTGAGATTTTCCTCGACACGAACATCCTGGTTTATGGCATCGTCCGGAATGATACGCGAACCGTGCGGGCAGCCGCGCTGCTGCGGCAAGGCGGCGTCATCAGCGTCCAGGTACTGAATGAATTCGCCAGCGTGGCGCGCCGCAAACTGAGGCGAAGCTGGCCGGAGATCGTTGATGCCCTCGCGGCGTTGCGCGTCCTGTTCTCCGATCCCCGGCCGATTGGCGTGGCGACGCAAGATGCGGCGGTGGGCATTGCGGCACGGAATGGCTTTGCATTTTACGATTCCCTGATTGTTGCTTCGGCGCTGGAGGCCGGGTGCTCGACGCTGCTTTCCGAGGACCTGCAGGACGGGCAGGTTATCGACGGGCGGCTGACGATCCGGAACCCGTTCCGCGGTTGCTCCGCCCCGTAGCCAACCACTCCCAAACAAGCTACCAATGCCGAGGGAATGGCCGGACACACGGCCGACGGGAGAACACGCATGTCCAGCCGCCTCGCCGCCGTCGCGTTGTTGACGTTGCTTGCCGCCCCGGCCGTGGCGCAGGACAAGATCGTTACCCTGAAGCTGTCGTCCTGGTTGCCGCCGGCACATCCCTTGAACCCTGCGCTGATTGCCTGGGCTGCCGACATCGAGAAAGAGTCGGGCGGAACGATCAAGGCCACGCTGTTCCCGTCCGAGCAGCTCGGCAAGGCGTTCGATCATTACGATATGGCGCGGGACGGAATAGCCGATGTGGCGTATATCAATCCGGGATATCAGCCGGGGCGGTTTCCGATTGTGGCGGCCGGGGAGCTGCCGTTTCTTATCGCAAATGCCAAGGGCGGCACGGCGGCTTTCGACGAATGGTACCAGCCCTACGCCGCCAGGGAAATGAAGGACGTGCATGTGTGCTTCGTCTTCCTCAACGATCCCGGCACGTTCCACTCCCGCCACAAGATCGTTCTGCCGGCGAACATCAAGGGCGACAAGGTGCGGCCGGGCAGCGCCGGCATGGGGGCGATGGTCACTTTGCTGGGCGGCACCAATGTGCAGGCATCGGCGCCCGAGGCGCGTGAGGTGCTGGAACGCGGCGTCGCCAACACCATCGGCTTTCCCTGGGGGTCGATCGTCCTGTTCGGCATCGACAAGGTGGTGAAATACCATATCGATGTGCCGCTGTTCGCCACCACCTTCGTTTGGGCGATGAACAAGGACCGTTACGAATCGCTGTCGCCCGGCCAGCGCAAGGTGATCGATTCTCATTGCACCCCTGAATGGGCGGAAAAAGTCGCCAGTCCGTGGGCCGACTTCGAGCATGCCGGCCGTGCCAAGCTGGCGGCCGAACCGGGGCATGAGGTCTACACCCTGACACCGGAGCAGATCGCCGCCTGGCGCGCGGCCGTCGTGCCGCTGACGGCGAAATGGGCGTCGAAGGTGGACAACGGCGATGCGGTGCTGGCCGATCTGAAGGCGTCGCTGAAACGTCACGGGGCGCTGGCGGAATAGGCATGTCCGCCGCTGCCGCGATGGACCGCTTCATCGACGCGATCGAGTGGCTGGCCGCGGCGTTTGTCGGCATCGTTGCGCTGGATATCTTCGTCAGCGTGCTGCTGCGCTATTTCTTTGCCGTCTCGATCCCGGACAGCTACGATTTCGGCAAGCTGCTGCTCGGCATCCTGATCTTCTGGGGCATCGCCGCGACAAGCTACCGCGGCGGCCATATCACCGTCGATCTGCTCTGGTCCGCCGCGGGACCGCGCGGCAAGCGGCTGATCGATATTTTCGCGACCTTGGTGCTGCTGTTCGTCGTGACCGTGCAGACAGTCATGCTGTTCGACAAGGTGCGGCTGATCTACCAGGACCACGTCCTGACCTATGATCTCGGCATCCCGACCTGGCCGTTCGCGCTGGTGGCGTGGCTCGGGGACGTTTCGGCGGTGCTGCTGATCGCCATCCGCACCTGGCGGCTGATCTTCCATCCCGAGGATGTCGCCGACGTGCACGGGGCGGTCGAATAGCATGGACATATCCAGCGACGCCGTCGCCGTCATCGGATTCATTGTCCTGTTCGCCCTGATGCTGCTCCGCGTGCCGATCGGCATGGCGATGGGGTTGGTGGGCGTCAGCGGCTTCGGGTATCTCGCCGGCGGCACCCCAGCCCTGAAGATGGTCGCCCAAACCTCGATGCGGGTCGTCACCGACTACCAGTTCGGGGTGATTCCGATGTTCCTGCTGATGGGCGCCATCGCTTCGCGCAGCGGCATGAGCACGGAGCTGTTCCAGGCCGCCAACCGCTTCGTCGGACATTGGCGCGGCGGGTTGGGCATCGCAACGATCGCCGCCTGCGCCGGTTTCGCTGCGATCAGCGGGTCGTCGGTGGCGACGGCGGCGACGTTCTCGACCGTTGCGTATCCGGAGATGCGGCGGTTCGGCTACCCGAAGTCGTTCGCCACCGGCGTTATCGCGGCGGGCGGAACGCTGGGGGCGATGTTCCCGCCGTCGATCGTTCTGGCAGTGTATGGGCTGATCACCCAGCAGGATATCGGCAAGCTGTTCATTGCAGGCATCCTGCCCGGCCTGCTCGCCGTCTGCATGTACATGGCAACGATCGCCTTGATCGGCCTGCTGCGCCCCGCCTGGCTGCCGGCGGCGCGGGTGGCGTCCTGGCGGGACCGCCTGCAGGCGTTGCGGCAGGTCTGGGCGCCGATGCTGCTGTTCGCCTTCGTCATCGGCGGATTGTACGGCGGATTGTTCACCCCGACCGAGGCGGGCGGGATGGGCGCGGGCGGGGCGGCGGTAATCAGCGTGGCCAGGCGACGGCTGTCGCGGGCCGATTTGTTGGCGTCGCTGCTACAGGCCACCCGCACCGCCGCGGCAGTGTTCACCGTGCTGATTGGCGCGATGCTGTTCGGGTATTTCCTGACTGTTACGCAGACGCCGCAACGGGTCACCGCATTCATTACCGACCTGGGACTCAGCCCGATCGGCGCGCTGGTGCTGATCATGCTGATGTACCTGGTGCTCGGCTGCCTGATGGATGCGATGGCGATGGTGATCCTGACGGTGCCGATTATCTTCCCCGCGGTGACGGCGCTGGGGTTCGATCCGATCTGGTTCGGGGTGATCATCGTCATGACGGTGGAGCTCGGGCTTATTCATCCACCCGTCGGGATGAATGTGTTCGTGATCAAGACGGTTGTGAAAGACGTTTCGTTCTCAACGATTTTTTACGGCGTGATTCCGTTCGTGGCGACGGATATTGTCCGGCTCGGCATCCTGATCGCCTTCCCGGCCATCGCAACCTGGCTGCCCGAGCGGATGTAATTGGACCGTTGCGGGCGCTGCTTGGATAATCCGCGGATTGCGCAGGAGATCCGCACGATGAACCGCCGCTTTGACGCCATCGTTATCGGCACTGGTCAGGCCGGACCATCCCTGGCCGCGCGTCTGACCGCCGCCGGCATGACCGTCGCGATCGTGGAACGGCATCTCGTCGGCGGCACCTGCCTCAACACCGGGTGCACCCCGACAAAGACACTCGTTGCGAGTGCGTATGCCGCGCACCTCGCGCGCCGCGGCGCGGATTTCGGGGTGATCACCGGGGAGGTGCGGATCGACATGGCGCGCGTCCATGCCCGATCGCAGAAAATCGCCACGGATAGCCGCACCGGAAACGAATCCTGGCTGCGCGGCATGGAACGCTGCACGCTGCTGATGGGTCATGCCCGGTTCGAGGGGCCGCACGCGGTGCGCGTCGGTGACGACCTGCTCGAAGCAGAGCGCATCTTCATCAATGTCGGCGGCCGCGCGCTGGTCCCGGACATGCCCGGCGTCAACGACGTGCCCTATTTCACCAACAGCTCGCTGCTGGCGACGGATGTCCTGCCCGAGCACCTGGTCGTCATCGGCGGCAGCTATATCGGACTGGAATTCGCCCAGATCTACCGTCGTTTCGGATCAAAGGTAACGGTCGTCGAAAAAGGCCCCCGGCTGGTCGGACGGGAAGACGAGGACATATCCGCGTCGATCCGATCGATTCTGGAAGCGGAAGGCATCGCCGTCCGCACCAACGCCGAGTGCATCCGCTTCGCGCGCCATCCGCGGGGCATCGGCGTCGGCGTCGATTGCACAGACGGCGAACCCGAGATCATCGGCAGCCACGTGCTGCTGGCGGTCGGGCGACGGCCGAACACGGACGATCTGGGGCTGGAAAATACCCCCATCGAAACCAACCCCCGCGGCTTCATCCACGTCAATGATCGGCTTGAAACCACCGTGCCGGGGATTTTTGCGCTTGGCGACTGCAACGGACGCGGCGCCTTCACCCACACGGCGTATAATGATTACGAAATTGTTGCGGACAACCTGCTCGACGGCGCGGACCGCAAGATCAGCGATCGGATCCCGTGCTACGCGCTTTATATCGATCCGCCCCTGGGACGAGTCGGCTTGACCGAAACGGAAGCGCGCGCAACCGGCAAACGGATAACCGTGGGCCGCCGGCCGATGACGCGCGTAGCACGGGCGCGGGAAAAGGATGAACAACAGGGCCTGATGAAGATTGTCGCCGATGCCGAAACGAATGCCATCCTGGGCGCGGCGATCCTCGGCACCGGCGGCGACGAGGCGATTCATGCCGTGCTCGACATGATGGCGGCGGGTGGCGATGCCGCGAAGCTGGCCCGCACGATGCACATCCATCCAACCGTTTCGGAACTGTTGCCCACCATTGCCGGCGAGCGCAGCGAAACGGGTTAGGCCGCCTCTCCCGCGCACCACCCGCTGGCCCAGGCCCACTGGAAATTGTAGCCGCCGAGCCAGCCGGTCACGTCCACCGCCTCGCCGATGACGAACAACCCCGGCACCGCGTTCGCGGCCATGGTGCGGGATGACAGGTCGCTTGTGTCCACCCCGCCGCAGGTCACCTCGGCTTTCGCGAACCCCTCGGTCCCGTTCGGCGTGACGCTCCACGCCGACAGCCGCGCCGCCACCCCCCTCAGCAGCCGATCGGCCTGATCCGCCATGCGCATGCCGTCCTCGGCCAAGGCGGCGGCGAGGCGCGCCGGCAGAACCTCCGCCAGAACGGTGCGCAACTCGGCTTTCGGGCGCGAGCGCTTGCGGTCCAGCAGGAAGGCGGAGGCATCCCGGCCCGGCAGCAGGTCCAGCGTCACCGGCCCCTGCCGCCAATACGACGAAATCTGCAGCGCCGCCGGTCCGGACAGGCCGTGATGGGTGAACAGCATCGCCTCACGGAAGGCCCGCTTGCCGATGGACGCCACGCACTCCAGCGACACGCCGCTAAGCGGACGCATCAGCGCCAGCAGATCGTCGCCGAAGGTCAGGGGCACCAAGCCGGGGCGGATCTGCGTCAGCCGCAGCCCGAACTGCCGCGCCAATTCGTAGGCCAGCCCGGTCGCGCCCATTTTCGGGATCGACAGCCCGCCGGTGGCCAGCACCAGGCTGTCCGCCTCGAACGCGCCCTGGTCCGTCTCCACCCGGAACGCATCCGGGCGGCTGACCGCCGTCACACGGTGGCGCAGGCGGAGGTCGACGCCGACCGCCTCGCACTCCGCCAGCAGCATGGCGACGATCTGCCGGGCGGAGCCGTCGCAGAACAACTGGCCGAGGGTCTTTTCGTGGAAGGCGATGCCGTGCTTCTGCACCAACGCCACGAAATCCGCCGGCCTATACCGGCTCAACGCCGATCGGCTGAAGTGCGGGTTGGCGGAGAGGAAACGCTCGGGGATACAGCCGGTGTTGGTGAAATTGCAGCGGCCGCCGCCGGAGACCAGGATTTTCGTGCCCGGCTCCGCGGCATGGTCCAACAGCAGCACCCGCCGCCCGCGCCGCCCGGCCGAGATCGCGCACATCAGGCCCGCGGCCCCGGCGCCGAGGATGATCACATCGAATTTGAACACGGGCGCGGCTATAGCAGCGAAGCGGCGGCGGAGATATCGTCTGCAAGACCCGACGAAACTGGAGACCTCCGCCATGATCCCGCCCCGGCTCGCTCGCCGCAGCCAGGCCGGCTTCTGGCTGGCGGTCGTGCTGACCGGTATCGGCACCGGCCTCGCCGCCGCGGCGCTGACCGAGTTGCTGGAACTGGTGCAGCACCGGATCTGGGGCGGCCCCGGGATCGACCTGCTGCAAGGCGCGTCGCAGGCGCCGCCCTGCTGGCACATGATCGTCCTGACGGGGGCCGGGCTGGTCACCGGGGCCGGGCAGTTGCTGCTGACCAAACTCTCCAGCGGCAATGCCATCGACATCAGTGCCGCGATCTGGTTCCACGCCGGGCGGCTGCCCAAGCTGCGCACGCTGGGCAGCGCCACGCTGTCGATCGTCATTGTGGCGATGGGCACCGCGCTGGGGCGCGAGGGTGCGCCGAAGCAGGCCGGGGCGGTGATGGCGGATGCCGCGTCGGACGGGCTGCGGCTGACGGATGAGGAACGCCGGCTGCTGGTCGCCTGCGGCGCCGGGGCCGGGATGGCGGCGGCGTACGGGGTTCCGCTCGGCGGCGCGCTGTTCGCGGTGGAGGTGCTGCGCGGCACGCTGTCGCTGCGCTTCGTGCTGCCGGCGATGGTCACGTCGCTGATCGCGACGGGTGTGTCATGGGTGTTCCTGCCGGATGCGCCTACGTATGAGATCCCGGCCTATCACGGCTCGCTTTCGGTCGCCGCCTGGGCGTTGCTGGCGGGGCCGATAGTCGGCCTTGTCTCGGTGCTGTATGTTCGCGCGGTGGCGTTGGCCGATCGGCGGAAGCCGGTGGGGTGGAAACGGCTGGTGGCGCCGGTGGTGGTGCTGGCTGCGTTGGGCGGGGCGTCGATCCCGTTTCCGGAGCTGCTCGGCAACGGGCGCGACGTGGCGGCGCTGGCGTTCACCGGGCAACTCGCGGCGCCGCTGCTGCTGGCGCTGGTGGTGCTGCGGCCGGCCGCGACCTTGCTGTGCCTGGGCAGCGGTGCGCCCGGGGGGCTGTTCACGCCTTCGCTGGCGTTTGGCGCGATGCTGGGCGGTGTGCTCGGGCTGCCCTGGGCGTTGGTGTGGCCGGGGGTGCCGCCTGGGTTGTTCGCGCTGCTGGGGGGCACGGCCATGATCGCGGCGACGACCCAGGGGCCGGTCTCGGCAATCGTGCTGATGATGGAGATGACCGGGTATGCCCGCGGCGCGGTCGTGCCGCTGCTGGTGATGGTGGCGACGGCAACGCTGGTGGCGCGGACGATCGAATGGCGCTCGATCTACGATGCGCGGCTGAGCAACGCGGAGGTGCGGGCGCGGCAACGAATGCGCGACGATCCAGGGGAGGAACAGGCCGCGCCTGGCGGTGGCGCTAACGCCGGCGGCTGACCGTGCCGGACGACTTTGACGCCCCGCTGCCCGACGACATACTCGCCGGATTTGAGGGTCGTTAGTGCGCCTGCTGCTGGATAGGCATCTGCTATTGTGGGCCGTGGCTGAACCTCACCGCCTGGACGCGACAACGCAAGCCGCGCTCGAGGACCCCGAGAACGAGGTGCTGTTCAGCGCGAGCATCTGGGAGATCGCGATCAAGGCCCGCCTCGGCCGTCCCGATTTCGCCTTCCGGCTGCTCGATATAATGGAGGCCGCTCTGGAGATTGGCTTCCTCGAACTCACGGTGCGGGCGCGGGCCGCGGCTTTGGTGGCAAAAATGCCGCTACTCCACCGCGACCCGTTCGACCGTCTGCTGATTGCCCGGGCTATCACTGAGCCGGCACGTTTCTACACTGCCGAAGGACTGTTGCCGCCGTACTCCGAATTGGTGACTCTCGTCGGGTAGAGACCCCGCCTACTCCACCGTCACCGACTTCGCCAAATTCCGCGGCTGGTCCACGTCGGTGCCCTTCAGCACCGCCACATGATACGCCAGCACCTGCACCGGAATCGCATACAGTATCGGCGCGACGAACGGATCGACCGCCGGCAGGATGATGGTATCCGCCGCGATCCCCTTCAGCTTCGCCGCTCCCGCCGCATCGCTGAACACGATCACCTGGCCGCCGCGCGCCGCGGCTTCCTGCAGGTTGGACGCCGTCTTCTCGAACAGCGGCCCGGACGGAGCGATCGCGATCACCGGCACCGCCGGATCGATCAGCGCGATCGGCCCGTGCTTCATCTCGCCGGCGGCATAGCCCTCGGCGTGGATGTAGCTGATCTCCTTCAGCTTCAGCGCGCCTTCCATGGCGATCGGGAAGCAGTTGCCGCGACCGAGAAACAGCACGTCGCGCGCCTTCGAGACACGCTGGGCAATCGCCTGGATCGCCTCGTCATACTCCAGCACCTCCGCCGCGCGGCCCGGCACCTCCAGCAGAGCGGTCGTCATGCGGGCTTCCTGCTCGGCGTCGATGGACCCCCGCGCCCGCGCCGCCGCCAGCGCCAGACAGGCCAGCACGGACAACTGGGCGGTGAACGCCTTGGTGCTCGCAACGCCAATCTCCGGGCCGGCGACGGTTTCCAGGACGGCATCGCTCTCGCGCGCCATGGTGCTTTCGGCCACGTTCAGGATCGACAGGATCTGCTGACCCTCCCGCCGCATGTAGCGCAAAGCCGCCAGCGTATCCGCCGTCTCGCCCGACTGCGACACCAGCAGCCCGAGGCCGCCCTTCGGCATCGGCGGCGTGCGATAGCGGAACTCACTGGCGACATCGCCGTCGGTGGGGATGCGAGCGACCGCCTCGAACCACCAGCGGCCGACGAGGCCGGCATAGAAGGCGCTGCCGCAGGCGCTCATGGTGATGCGCGGAACGGTGGCGAAGTCGATGCCCAGATCGTCCGGCAGGGCGACCGCCCGGGTGGCGGGATTGACCATGCGGTGCAAAGTGTCGCCGATGACGGCCGGGTGCTCGTGCAGCTCCTTTTCCATGAAATGGCGGTAGTTGCCCTTGCCGATGGCGGCCCCGGTCATGCGGGTCAGCTTGATCTCGCGCTCGACCGGGTTGCCGTCCATGTCGAAGAAGTCGGCGCCGTGCCGGTGCACCACGGTCCAGTCGCCGTCGCGCAGATAGGCGATCCGAGGCGTCAGCGGCGCCAGTGCCAGGGCGTCGGAGCCGACGAACATTTCGTCATCGCCAAAGCCCACCGCAAGCGGTGCGCCGTGCTGGGCGGCGACCATCAGGTCCGGCTCGTTCGCAAAAATGATCGCCAGTGCATAGGCGCCTTCCAGCCGCTTCAGCGCCTTGCCGGCGGCATCTATCGGCGGCAGTCCCTGCTTCAGATACAGGTCCACGAGCTGGGCGACGGTCTCGGTATCCGTCTCGGTATGAAAGACCTGCCCGGCGGCTTCCAGTTCGGCGCGCAGCTCCGCGTGGTTCTCGATGATGCCGTTATGCACCAGCGACACGCGCGACGTCCCATGCGGATGCGCGTTGCTTTCCGTCGGCGCGCCATGCGTGGCCCAGCGGGTGTGGCCGATGCCGATGGTGCCGGGCAGCGCGGTCCGCTCCAGGGACGCGGCGAGGTTGTTCAGCTTGCCCTCGGCGCGGCGGCGTTCGATCTTGCCGTCCACCAAGGTGGCGATGCCGGCGCTGTCATAGCCGCGATACTCCAGGCGGCGCAGCGCTTCGAGGATGATGGGCGCAGCCGACTCCGGACCGAGAACACCGACAATGCCGCACATCAGACTTTCTCCTTCTTTGCCTTCGCCGCCGCGCGCATTTCAACGGCCCGCCCCGGCTTCTGCACCTGCCGCCCGCGCGCCAGGGCCAGCGCGTCGGGCGCCACGTCCTCGGTGATCACGCTGCCGGCGCCGATGATCGCGCCGTCGCCGATGGTGACCGGGGCGATGAATGCGGTGTCGGAACCGATGAACACATGCGCGCCGATGGTGGTGTGAAACTTGTTGGTGCCGTCGTAGTTGCAGGTAATGGTCCCGGCGCCGACATTGGTGCGCGTGCCGATACTTGCGTTGCCGATATACGACAGGTGGTTGGCTTTGACACCCGCCTCCAGAGTCGAGGCCTTGATCTCGACGAAGTTGCCGATGTGAACGCCCTGGCCCAGCTTCGCGCCGGGCCGCAGCCGCGCGAAGGGGCCGATCTCGGCGCCGGGTCCGATTTCGGCGCCTTCGAGGTGGCAGAAAGAGTGGATTGTCGCCCCGGACGCCACCGTCACGCCGGGGCCGAAGAACACGTTCGGCTCGATCGTCACGTCCGTGCCCAACTTCGTGTCGGCGGACAGGAACACCGAGGACGGGTCCACCATGGTGACCCCCGCCTCCATCGCCGCCTCCCGCATCCAGCCTTGCAGCACGGCCTCGGCCTTCGCCAGTTCGCCGCGGGAATTGACGCCGGCCAGTTCGTCCGCCGGGGCTTCAACCGCGATCACCGGGCGGCCGTCGGCGCGGGCGAGGGCCACGAGGTCGGTCAGGTAATACTCGCCCTTGGCGTTGTCGTTGCGCACCGCCCGCAGCCAGCGCTCCATCGCCGGGGCCGTGCCGCACAACACGCCGGCGTTGCACAGGTCCTCGCTGCGTTCCGCGTCGCTGGCGTCGGCATATTCGACGATGCGTTCGACGAGGCCGTCCTCACCGGTGATCACGCGTCCGTATTTCGCCGCGTCGTCCGGGCGGAAGGCCAGCAGCGACAGGCTGTTGGGCAGATGGCTTTCCAGCAGGCGGCGCAAGGTGGCGGTGCGGATCAGCGGGTTGTCGGCATACAGCACGGCGACCTGGCCGGAGCCAAAATGCTCGACCGCCTGGAGCGCCGCATGGGCGGTGCCAAGGCGTTGTTCCTGCACGACACAGACATGCGGCGCGGCTTCCTTGCGGACGGCGTCCATGTCCGGGCCCAGGACGATCACGATACGGTCGAACACCGGCTCGCAACTTGCCAGCAGATGGCGCAGCATCGATCGTCCCGCCAACCGATGCAGCGTCTTCGGCAGTGTCGATTTCATCCGCGTGCCGAGTCCGGCAGCCAGGATGATTGCGGTTGCTTGCATTGAGGTTCCCTGCTTCGCTAGGTGGCTTGGCGTAGCGGCGAGCCGACTGATATGTCAAAGACTATCGTTTCGTATTTGGTGCAAATCGCATTACGGAGTACTACATAGTGGCCCGAACCCTGCTGCTCGATCTCGATGGCACTCTGGTGGATACGGTACCCGACATCGCGGCAGCCCTGAACCGGTTGATGGCGGCGCGCTCCCTGGCGGCTTTCCCCCCTCCCGAAGTCGCCTCGATGGTCGGCGACGGGGTGGCGGTGCTGATCTCCCGCGCCTTCGCCGCGCGGGGCGTCGCGCCCGACCAGGATGCGCTGAAGGCGTTCGCCGCCGATTACGAGGCGAATGTCGCGGTCGAAAGCCGGCTGTTCCCGCATGTGCTGCCGGTGCTCGAAGGCCTGGCGCGGGACGGCTGGCAGTTCGCGGTCTGCACCAACAAGCCGGAGCGGGCGTCGCGGACCCTGCTGGCGGCTTTGGGGATTTTGCCAATGCTGCGCGCGGTGGGCGGCGGCGACAGTTTTCCTGCCCGCAAGCCGGACCCGGCCCATCTGCTGGCGACCCTGGCGCAGGCGCACGGCGCGGTTGAGCAGGCGCTGATGCTGGGGGACCATCGCAACGACGTGCTCGCATCCGGCGGGGCCGGCATTCGCTGCATTTATGCCGCCTGGGGCTATGGCGCGCCCGGGATGGGTGAGGGCAGCGCCGCTGTCGCGCGGGACATGATCGAGGCGGCCGATTTGGCGAACCAGTTGCTGCCGCGCTTTGCCTGAGGCGGCAAAGTGACTCGCGCCGGGGCGTATGGTAACACGTCCGCAAGCAAACCGCCGGGGTGAATGGCGGTGACGATCGGGGGATCCATGAAAGCGCTTCTGGCTGGCTGGGCCGTCTGTTGGGTTCTGGCCGCGGGCTCAGCCCTGGCGCAATCGTCTCCCGGGGCCGAACCGGTGCGGCTCGGCCTGATCCTCGACATGTCCAGCGTCTACGCCGACGTCACCGGCCCCGGCAGCGAGACCGCCGCGCGCATGGCGGTGGAGGATTTCGGCGGCGAGGTGCTCGGCCGCAGGATCGATGTTCTGGTGGCGGATCACCAGAACAAGCCCGACATCGCCGGATCGGTTGCGTCGAAGTGGTTCGATGTCGATCATGTCGCGGCGCTGCTCGACGTGGCCGCCTCCAGCCCGGCGCTGGCCGCCATGACGGTAGCCAAAGCGCATGACAAGATCATCATCATGAGCGGGCCGGGTGCCACCAGCATCACCAACGAGGCCTGCATCCCGACCTCGGTCCACTACACCTATAATACTTATGCATTGGCCCACACCACGGGGAAGGCGATCATTCAGCAGGGCGGAAAGTCCTGGTTCTTCCTGACCGCCGACTACACCTTCGGGCATCAGCTCGCGGCCGATACCTCGGCTGTCGTGAAGGCGGCGGGCGGGCAGGTTTTGGGGCAGGCGCTGGCGCCTATCGGCACCTCGGATTACTCCTCGTTCCTGCTTCAGGCGCAGCAGTCCAAGGCGCAGGTCGTCGGGTTTGCGGTGGCGGGCGCCGATCTGGTGAACGCGGTGAAGCAGGCGGCGGAGTTCGGGCTGGATCAGGCGGGCCAGAAGTTGACCGGGCTGCTGGTCTACATCAACGACATCCACGGCCTCGGGCTGCAGGCAACGCAGGGGATGCTGCTGAGTTCGGCGTTCTATTGGGATCGCGACGATGCCACGCGGCAATGGGCGAAGCGCTTCTACGGGCGGCTGCACAAGATGCCGAACATGTCGCAGGCGGGTGTGTACTCATCGACAATGCATTACCTGCAGGCGGTGCAGGCGGCTGGCACCACGGACAGCGCGGCGGTGATGCGGGCGATGCGGGATTCGCCGGTCAACGATTTTTTCGCGCATGACGGCCATATCCGGGCGGACGGGCTGATGGTGCACGACATGTATCTGTTCCAGGTGAAGACGCCGTCGGAGTCGAAGGCGCCGTGGGACTACTACAAGCTGGTCGCGACGATCCCGGGGGACGAGGCGTTCCAGCCGCTGGCGGAGTCGCGGTGTCCGCTGGTGGGGCAGAAGTGACGGCGATCTTTCAGTCCATCTGGCCACGGCCTGATCGACAGGAACGTTTCCATCGCTCATGTAATGCACCTGGCGAGCTGATCGGGACAGTGAAAACATCGAAGCGTATCATCGCGGCCAGCCATCACTCCGGCAGCTTCAGCGCCGTCTGCTCGACATACGGGCGCATTAGCGCGTCGGCCTCCTGCTGCGCCTTCGCCATCGCAGCCTCCGGCGTTGCTTTGCCGGACAGTACCGCCTGGACCCCGTCCTCCAGCGCCTTGCGCACGCCGACGACGTTATAGGTGGAGAACCAGCCGCGCGCATACGCAAGCTGATCCAGCGCCACCTTCGCATCCGGATGCGCGGCGATGAACGTTTTCATCTCCGGCAGGTCATAGGCGGCGATGCGCGGTGCGAAATAGCCGGTGAAGCGGCTCCAGCCGCCGGAGATCTCCGGGCTGGTCAGCCATTTTATCAACGTCCAGGCGGCGGCCTCGCGCTCCGGCGAGTTGCCCTTCGGCAGGATCAGGCTGGCGCCGCCGATGGGCACGGCGTTGTCGAGGTTGCGCGGCAGGAAGGCGACGCGATACGGCGTCTTCATATTGTCCCGGACAAACGACAGCGATCCGGTGGAGAGGACCATCATGCCGGTGCGGCCCTGGAAGAACGCCGTCGTCACCGCGTTGGCGTCGGTGACGCCCTCCGGCATTGCTTTGGCCTTGTGCACCAGCGTGTCGAGGAAGCGCACCGCGCCGACGGTGCTGGGGGCGGTGTAGTAAACCTCCCCGCCGTAATCCGGATTGTAGAACTGGCCGCCGTTCGACATTGCCAAGCCGGAGGTGATCCAGCCGCAATAGTCATAGGTGCCCGGCATCATCAGGCCCCACCGCGTCGTCGCCGTGCCGTCGTGCTTTGCCAGCTTTTTCGCGGCGGTCAGCCAGTCCTGCCAGGTGACCGGCGGATGCTCCGGGTCCAGGCCGGCGTCCTTGAAGGCGTCCACGCTGTAGTACAGCAGCGGGGTGGAATTGTGGAACGGAACGCCATAGGCGTGGCCCTGCTCGGTCGCGTTCAGCCGCAGCGCCGGCCAGAACTGGTCCATGAAGGCGGCTTCGGTCATGCCGTCCTTCTCGATCAGACGATCGAGTTGGACGATTTCGTCGTTGATGACGTATTCGCGGACGAAGTTGGCGCTCATGATGACCGCCGCGGGCGGCTTGCCGGCCTGGATCGCGGCGTGAGTCTTCAGGTTGGTGTCATCGTAGCTGCCGGAATAGACCGGCGTGACATGGATGGCGGCGTGGTCCTTGTTGAAGACTTCGACCAGCCGCTGCATCTCGTTTGCCAGCTTGCCCTGGACCGGAACGGGAAAGAACAGATCGATTTCGGTGGCGGCGCGGGCCGAACCCGTGGCCAGACAGGCCGCGAGGGCGGCGGCAAGATATAGGCGCATGCGTGTGGTTTCCCCTGTTACTTGATGCCGGAAAGCGTGAAGGAGGAGACGAAACGGCGTTGGAACAGCACGAACGCTGCCAGTAATGGCGCCGCGACGAGGAAGGTGCCGGCGGCGATGACACCCCACTCCGACCCCGCCTCGGCGCCGGCGGTGAAGGTCGCGAGGCCCACCGTGAGAACCTGGTTGGATGGCGAGGAGGTCGCCATCAGCGGCCACAGGAACTCGTTCCAATGCGTGGTGATCGAGACGATGGCGAAGGCGGCGAGTCCCGGGCGGGACAGCGGCAGCAGCACGTGGACGATGATCTGCAGGCGGGTGGCGCCGTCGATCACCGCGGCTTCCTCGTAGTCGCGCGGGATGGTGCGAAAGGTCTGCCGCATCAGGAATACGCCGAACGCCGAGGCGCAATACGGCGCCATGATGCCCGGCAGCGTGTCATACAGGTGCAGCGCCACCAGCGTGCTGAGATTGGGCACGATCAGTATCGGCGGCACCAGGATCAGTTGCAGCAGGAACAACGCGAACAGGATGGTCTTGCCGGGGAAGCGCATGCGGGCGAAGGCATAGCCCGCCAGGCTGACGGTGACGCACTGGATCGCCAGGATGCCGCCGCAGACCAGCACGGTGTTGAGATACCAAAGCGGAAAATGCCCCGATGACCAGGCATCGGCAAAATTCCCCCAGCCGAACGGCCCAGACGGCCACAGCGACGCCAGATCGGCTGCTCCCGCGCCGGCCTCGCGGATGCTGGCGACCGCCATCCAGGCGAACGGGATGAACCAGAGCAGCGCAGCGGCACTGGCCAGCGCCAGGGCGAACAGCGGCGTGTCACGTCTCATAGTGAATGCCCCGCTCCAGGCTCCGCAGCGAGACCAGCGACAGCACGAACAGCACGCCGACGCTGACCACGGTCGCCGCGGAGGCGCGGCCGACGTCGAAATTCTGCTGCGCCTGCTGGTAGATGTAGAACAGGAGCATCGAGGTGGTGTCCGACGGGCCGCCCTGCGTCAGGACGATGACATGGTCGATCTGCGTCATCGCATTCAGCGTCGCAATCACCAGCACGAAGGCGAGCGTCGGCCCGAGCAGCGGCAGGGTGATGCGGAACAACCGCTGTACCGGCCCGGCGCCGTCGATCTTCGCCGCGTCCAGCAACTCGCGCGGGATGCCGGCAAGCCCGGCCAGGAAGAACAGCATGTAGTAGCCGCAGTTCTTCCAGACGGTGATGGCGATGATCGAGCCCAGGGCCAGCGACGGATCGCCCAGCCAGTTCGTCTCGGCCACGCCGAAGATGGCGAGGTAGTGGTCGAGCAGACCGGCATTGGGCAGGAAGATAAAGGCGAACAGCGATGCCGCCGCGACCAGCGGGATCAGCATCGGCAGCGCGACCAGGGTGCGCAAGGTACCGGTCAGCCGGGTGGTCTCGGTCAGCGCGAGCGCAAACAGCAAGGCCAGGACCAGCCCGGGAATGATCGTGCCGGCTGCATAGACCAGCGTGTTGCCGACGGCGGTGGTGAAATGCGCATCGCCGAACAGGCGGCTATAGTTCTCCAGTCCCCAGTGCGGCGCGCCGCGGAAGCCGCGGACCGTCAAGGAGCTGCGGACGACCTGAACGACCGGCCAGTAGGTGAAGGCCAGCAGGAACAGGGCGGACGGTGCGAGCAGCAGATACGGCGTCAGCCCCGCAAGCGCGGGGCGGCGCTTCCGGACCGTGGAGACGATCAACGGGCGGGCAACGAGGCGGGCCAGGGCGACCATGTTCCAATGCTGATACGCGGCAGCGATGATCGATCGATGACACTTGAATGACCGCCGGATGACAAGCCGATCGGCCGGGCGGTTTGGTCACCACTTCGCGCTGAACGCATCGAAGGCGGCAAGCGCGGCCGCCTTCTGCCGGTCCGGCAGGAACGATCCGGCGAAGGAATTCCGTGCCAAGGTCGCGATCTCAGGCCGGGTCAGTGCCAGCGCCTCCTGCACCGCAACGAAATTCTCGTTCACGTAGCCGCCGAAATAGGATGGGTCGTCCGAGTTGACCGTCACGAGCAGGCCGGCCGCCAACATCTGGCTCAATGGATGCAAGGTCAGGTCCGGGCAGACTTGCAGGCTGCGATTGGACAACGGACAGACGGTGATCGGGATCTGCTCGCGCGCGATGCGGGCGATCAGCCCCGGATCTTCGAGGGCCCGGTTGCCGTGATCGATGCGGCGGACCTGCAGCAGGTCGATCGCCTCGTGGACATAGGATGGCGGACCTTCCTCGCCGGCATGGGCGACCGGAACGAAGCCGTGCTGCCGTGCCTCGGCGAAGACGCGGTCGAATTTTGAAGGCGGGTGGCCGGCTTCCGATGAATCCAGGCCGATGGCGAAGATGTGTTCCTTGCAGCGGCAGGCATGCTCCAGCGTGTCGAAGGCATGGTCTTCCGGCAGATGGCGCAGGAAGCACATGATCAGCCGGGCGGTGATGCCGAAGTCCCGGCGGGCCTTGTCGAGCGCGTCGGTCAGGCCCGACAGCACGGTGTCGAAGGTGATGCCGCGCTCGGTATGCGCCTGTGGATCGAAGAAGATTTCCGTGTGGGTGACGTTCTGGGAGGCGGCTTTTTCCAGATAGGCGAAGGCGAGGTCGAAAAAGTCCCGTCGCGTGCGCAGCACCGACATGCCGGTGTAATAGAGATCCAGGAAATCCTGGAGGGAATTGAAACGATACGCCGAACGTATAGTTTCAACATCGGCGTATGGCAACGTCACGCCATTTCGCGTTGCCAGTGCCATCATCATCTCAGGCTCCAGGGTGCCCTCGATATGCAGGTGGAGTTCGGCCTTCGGCATGGCGGCGATGAAGCGGTGGAGTTCGGGCTGATCGATAGCGCGCATCCTTTAATGCAAGCGGGCTGAATCAAAATGCTAGGCGTCGCGCCGGGACGGCGGCAAGGTTTTTGTCGCCGCGGTCAGGATGGTTTGATGTGCGGGTGACCGGTCGGAAAAGCGGCGGCCGTCGCCTCGAAAGCCACCCCGTCAAAAAAGTGGTGCATTTGATAAATTTCGTGCAAACCTCTAGCCATGACTATTCATGGCCCCCTGCACGCCTGCATCTTCGATGTTGACGGCGTCCTGCTCGCCTCACCGCATGAACGGGCGTGGCGCGAATCGTTGCGCGGCTTCGCCGATCCGGATCGTTTCACTACTGCGATGTATCAGGCCGTGGTGGCGGGCAAGCCGCGCATGAGCGGTGCCCGCGCCGCGCTGGAGGCGCTCGGGGTTCCGGACGCCGCGCAACAGGCGGTGGCCTATGCCGAGCGCAAGCAGACGCTGTTAGAGGATTTGATCAGACAGGAGGGCGTCCCGGCCTTCCCCGACGCGCTGCGATTTGTGCAGGCCCTGCTCGGCCTCGGATGGCGCATCGCCGCGGCGTCGTCGTCCAAGAACGCCAACGAAATGATGCAGTCGGTCCGCCTGGACTCCGGCCAAAGCCTGTTCGACGTCTTCAGCGCCAATGTGTGCGGACGCGACCTGCCGCGCGGCAAGCCCGACCCGGCGATCTTCCTGCTGGCAGCGCAGGACCTGGGCATTCCGCCGGAGCATTGCTTCGTTGCGGAGGACGCACCGGTTGGCATTGAAGCCGCCGTGGCAGGAAAAATGGCCGCACTCGGCATCGCGCGGAACGATGATGCCGCCTCCCTAAGCGCCGCCGGGGCGGATACGGTGGTGACAAGCTTCGACGAAATCGCAATAGACGCGCTGGCCGATGGACGGCTTCGCGTGCGGGGACAGGACTGATGGAGCGCATACTCAAGCCGACAGCCGACGACACCTGGTTGTTCGGGATGGATTCGTCGGGGGGACAGGTCTCGGGGTCGCGTTTCGCGATCAGCAACGGCTTCCTCGGCACGTTCGACGCCGCCGTGGCGTCTGCGGGCGACCCCGTCGCGGTGCCGACGCGGACCTATGTCGCGGGCCTGTTCGACGCCGTCGGCCCCGACGGCAGCATGACCGCGCTGATCCCCGCCGCCGATTGGCTGCGGCTGCATATTTCCATTGCCGGCACGCCGCTGGTTCGGCAGCCGTTTCAGCGCACCGTGCTGGATGTCAGCCGGGGCGTGCTGATGACCGAAACGCGGGCCGGGTCGCTGCTGGAGCGTGGCCTGCGGCTGGTGTCGTTGCATGATCCCTCCGTCGGCCTGCAACTGATCGAGCTCGGGATCGATGAGGCTGGCCTGGAGGTGACACTGGAAGCCTCGGTCGACCTATCGGCGCTGGACCTGGAGCCGCAGCGAATCGAGCACGATTTGGGGGTGTGGCGGACCCGGCACTCGGGCCAGGCCCTGGCCATGGCGGTCGCGGCGGCGCTGGAGATCGACGGCGCCGATCGCACCGCCGCGACGCCCGCGCCGCTGACATGGTCTTGGAGCTGGACCTCGCGGGCCGGCCAGGTGGTGCGGTTCCGGCGCGCCGCCGCCTTCGTGCGCAGCGATGCCGCGCATTTCGATCCCGGCGTCAAGGCTCGCGATACGCTCAACCATATCCGGCGTATCGGCTGGCGCTCGGTCGTCGAGGCGCACGAGGCTGCCTGGGCGAGTCGCTGGCACAGCAGCGATGTGCAGATCGCGGGCGACGCGGAAGCCCAGCGAGCGATACGGTTCGCCGCCTATCACCTGAACAGCGCCGCCAATCCGGCGGATGAGCGCGTCTCCATCGGCGCGCGGTCGCTGACCGGCGAGGGCTATCATGGCCACGTCTTCTGGGACACCGAGATCTTCCTGCTGCCGTTCTATATCCTGACCTGGCCTGAAGCGGCCCGGTCCTTGCTGCTGTATCGCTTCCACACCCTCGACGGGGCACGGGCCAAGGCCGCGCGGATGGGCTGGCGCGGCGCGCTGTATGCCTGGGAATCGGCACTGACCGGCGCGGAAATGACGCCGGAGCACCTGAAGGACCAGGACGGCAACTGGGTTGAGGTGCTGTGCGGCACGCAGGAGCAGCACATCAGCGCGGACATCGCCTACGCTGTCTGGCAGTATTGGCGGACCACCGGAGACGATCGCTTCCTGCTGGAAGCCGGGGCGGAGATCCTGCTGGAAACGGCACGTTTCTGGGCCAGTCGCGCAGTGCCGGAGGCGGATGGGTATTGCCATATCCGGGGGGTCATCGGACCGGACGAGAACCACGAACACATCGACGACAACGCCTTCACCAATGTCATGGCGCGTTGGAACATCCGCCGCGCGCTGGAAGCAGCCGAGATGCTACAGCAGCGTTGGCCGCAGCATTGGTCCGGCCTGTCCGGGCGGCTGGGCATCAATGAAGCGGAACTGCGCGAATGGTCCGGCGTGGCCGAGAGAATTTTTACCGGTTTCGATGCCAAGACCGGGATGTACGAGCAGTTCAGCGGCTTTTTCGATCTCGAGGACATCGACCTGGCGCCTTTCACCGACAGAACGGACCCGGTCGAGGTGCAACTGGGGCAGGAGCGGACGCAAAATGCTCAAATTGCCAAGCAGGCCGACGTTGTGGCGCTGCTGGCGCTGCTGCCGGAGGCGTTTCCGGGGGACTCGGGGCTGCGGAATTTCCGGTATTACGAACCGCGCTGCAGTCACCGCAGTTCGCTGAGTCCGGCGATGCACGGCCTCGTCGCCGCCCGGTACGGCGATACCGGGATGGCGATGCGCTTCTTCCGGCAGACCGCCGCGATCGATCTGGCCGATCGGCCCGGTCCGGTGGATGAGGGCGTGCATATCGCGGCGCTCGGGGGGATCTGGATGCTCGCGGTATTCGGCTTCGCCGGGCTGTCGGTGCGGGAGGATGGCATCGCGCTGGACCCGCGGTTGCCGGAAGGCTGGGACAGCATCGCGTTCAGGGTCCAGTGGCGCGGCCGCTGCCTTTACGTCGGCGCGCACCGGCGTAGCGGGGTGGTCGAGGCAACGCTGGAGGAGGGCGAGCCGATGATCGTGACCATCGGCGGCGAGCGGCGTGAGATCAGCCGCGATCAGGGGTTGAGTATGCGTATCGGGTCTAACCGTCATAGCCGGGCGTAGTCCCGGCTATCCCGCTTCGACGGTGGTGAGAAGATGGCCGGGACGCGCCCGGCCATCACGCTGTCAGGCGTGCACCGCGGCAGGAACCCGCGCGGCCGGGATACCTTCCGGGTCGAGCCGATACCCTCCGCCCTCGGTCACCAGCAGCCGGGCGTTCGCCGGATCAGGCTCAATCTTCTGGCGAAGACGATAGATGTGCGTTTCCAGCGTATGCGTGGTCACCGCGGCGTTATAGCCCCACACCTCGTTCAGGAGGACCTGCCGTGCCACGGAACGGGTTCCGGCGCGGTACAGGAACTTCAGGATCGCCGCCTCTTTCTCCGTCAGGCGGATGCGGCGATTCTTCGCCGGTTCCTGCAGCAGCTTGGCGGCCGGGCGGAAGGTGTACGGCCCGATGGTGAAAACCGCATCCTCGCTGTTTTCGAAAATCCGCAACTGCGCGCGCAGGCGCGCCAGCAGCACGGCCAGCTTGAACGGCTTGGCGATATAGTCGTTGGCGCCGCAATCCAGCCCCTTGACCACATCGTTCTCGCCGTCGAGGCCGGTCAGCATGATGATGGGCATGCGCTGACCCTGCTTGCGCAGCTTGGCGCACAGGTCGCGGCCATCGCCATCCGGCAGGCCGACGTCAAGAATGACCGCGTCGAACCGCGCATCCTTGGATGCCAGCCGCGACTCGGCCTCTTGCACCGATGCTGCCTCTGTCGCCACGAACTCCCCGTCGACGGCCAACTGGTCGACCAGGGTTTCGCGCAGAGCATCGTCGTCATCAACGATCAGGACGGGGCGTTCTGCCGACATACGCTAATTCCTCTTTGTCAGTTTTGAACGTGGCCGGGTTTCTGCCCGCGTTCTGATTGGCTTTTGGAAGGCGACATCACTCTATACGTTCCCGAAAGAGGACGAAATCGTGTACGTCCCCGATATCAAGCTCAATCTAATCACAAAATAGCGCGCCCAGAGGGCGAGGAGCCGAGTCAAAACGCTGTCTCGGCTCATTCATACCACCTATATAGGTAAGCGTGATGTGCAATCATCGCTTGGCGAAGCGATTTTCAGCTTGAAGGTTGATAGTGGCGGCAATTTGGCCTCAATGTTACTCGATTTTGCAGCGTCCGCGATTGGAATCGCGTGCCACAACACAACCTTCGGCCAGTAATGTCCGCTGATACCGCAACCGCCGCACGCGTCAGGCTGCGCCTCCGGCAGATCCATCGCGGGGCATCGGACCTGCGCCGCGGTGTTCCCGTCATCCTGGGCGGAGCGGCGCCGCTGCTGATCATGGCGGCGGAGACGGCTGGCGCCGACGGTCTCGCCGAACTTGAAAGCGTGTCGGGAAACGAGATCATGCTGATCCTCGCCCCTACCCGGGCAGCCGCCATCCTGCGTGCACCGATGCCGGCGCAGGCCGGGGCTGTCGCTGTCAAGCTGCCGCCATCGCTGCGCAAAATTGATGTTTTTCAATCGATTGTTGACCCAACCGCGGCGCAGCCTCCGGTTCAGGAAGCGATGGTGATCGCCGCCGAACCCCCGGCCGCCGCCGCCGCCCTGGGACTCGCCAAGATCGGCCGGCTGCTGCCGGCGGTGGTAGCGGTAGCTTTGCCGGACGGCTCCGCGACCCGGCTGGCAGGGCACGGGATCATCGAGGTTCCGGCCTCCGAAGTGCTGGACTACGCCAGCGATGAGGTCGCCGGACTGCGCCGGATCGTCTCGGCGCACGTGCCGCTGAACGGCGCACCCGACAGTCACGTGGTTGCATTCCGCACCGAGGGTTCGGCGATCGAGCATCTAGCAATTGTGATCGGGCGCCCGCAGGACCATGCGGCGCCGCTGGTGCGAATCCATTCGGAATGCTTCACCGGAGACCTGCTCGGCAGCCTGCGCTGCGACTGCGGCGAACAGCTCCGGGGGGCAATCGCTCGCATGGCCGAGGACGGCACCGGCATTCTGCTGTACTTGGCACAGGAAGGGCGGGGAATTGGGCTTATCAACAAGTTGCGCGCCTATGAGCTGCAGGATCGCGGGTTGGATACGATGGACGCCAACCGGGTGCTCGGCTGGGGCGCCGATGAGCGCAATTTCCTCGTCGGCGCGGCGATGCTGCAGATCATGGGCATCCGGCGGGTGCGTTTGCTGACCAATAATCCCGACAAGCTGGAGGCGATGGAGGCCTGCGGCATCGAAGTGGCGGGGCGGGAGCCGCATCTGTTTGCCGCCAACGGCGTTAATGATGAGTATCTTGCCACCAAGGCGTCCCGCTTCGGTCATATGCTTGACTAGAAGACCGGTGTACGGGTTCACCTGCCTTATCCTGGACCGGCCCCGCTGTTGCGGCTAAAGGTCTGAGCCACTTTCGCACGAGACCCCGATGACACCGATCGAAGTCGACCGTCTGCAAACCTATCTGCGCAAGCTGTTCGGCAGCGAGCGAATCAAAGTGGTCTTGCCGCCGCGCAAGGGCCTCTCCATCGAGTTTTCCGTCAATGACGAGACCATCGGCACAGTGCACAAGGACGTCGACGACGGGGAGACATCGTATTCGATCCATCTGACGGTGCTGGAGGAGGATCTGCCCGCGCCACGCCCCGCCGCCAAGACGGCCGCCGCTGCGCCGGGGCGGCGGTAGAGTTCCGCGATCGTCATGGCCCGGACAAGCCGCGCCATGACGTGGATCGACTTCAAAGCCGTGATTGCTTATCACGCGGCCTGCCGTTAGTTTCCGCACCAACGCGGGTGTAGCTCAATGGTAGAGTCCCAGCCTTCCAAGCTGGCTGTGCGGGTTCGATTCCCGTCACCCGCTCCAAACCACCCTTCTCTGATTTGACACACCGACTCGCCCGCCGCATCTTGCGGAATTGCCGAGGGGTGTCCCGCCGACGGGGCTGAGATATCGCGTAAAGCCGGATTAACCGGCGGTGCGATGACCCTTTAACCTGAACCGGGTCATGCCGGCGGAGGGACGGGTCGTCATCGTGGGACCTGATTTCATCCTCCGCTCAGCCCGGGACCGATGCTGAAGGAGAAGAGGTCCATGACGGTCCAGTCGAAGCCCAACACCCGCCCGAGTTCGGTGACCACCGGTGCCATCGCCGGCTCCCGCAAGATCTACAGCAGCCCGGAGGGTCGGCCCGACATGTTCGTCCCGTTCCGTGAGATCGCGCTCGACCCCAGCGCGAAGGAAGAACCGTACCGCGCCTACGATTGCTCGGGCATCTACACCGATCCGTCGGTGACCATCGATCTCGAGGCCGGGCTGCCGCCGATTCGGCGGGAATGGATCGCAAAGCGGGGTTTCGCCCGGGTGGCGCCCCGGCCCGTGAAGCCGGAGGACAACGGCAATATCGGCACCGACAAGCTGGTGCCGGCCTGTCCGGCCGATCTGCCGATTTTTGGCGGACAGCCGGGGCAACTGGTGACTCAGTATGAGTTCGCTCGCGCCGGCATCATCACCGACGAGATGATCTACGTCGCCCACCGCGAAAACATGGGCCGCGCATCGATGATCCCGGGCGCGGAGGAACGGGTGGCCGACGGCGAAAGCTTCGGCGCCGAGATCCCCGCCTTCATCACCCCGGAATTCGTCCGCAGCGAGATCGCCCGCGGCCGCGCCATCATCCCGGCCAACATCAACCACCCGGAGCTGGAGCCGGTCATCATCGGCCGCAACTTCCTGGTCAAGATCAACGCCAATATCGGCAACTCGGCGGTCACCTCCGGCGTGGCCGAGGAAGTCGAGAAGATGGTCTGGGCAATCCGCTGGGGTGCCGACACGGTGATGGACCTGTCCACCGGCCGCAACATCCACAACATCCGCGGCTGGATCATGCGCAACTCCCCGGTGCCCATCGGCACCGTGCCGATTTACCAGGCGCTGGAGAAGGTGGATGGCGACCCGACGAAGCTGGACTGGGAGGTGTTCAAGGACACGCTGATCGAGCAGGCCGAGCAGGGCGTCGATTATTTCACCATCCATGCCGGGGTGCGGCTGCAATACGTGCCGCTGACGGCGAAGCGGGTCACCGGGATCGTCTCGCGCGGCGGCTCGATCATGGCGAAATGGTGCCTGTCGCGGCACAAGGAAAGCTTCCTGTACGAACGCTTCGACGAGATCTGCGATATCATGCGCAAGTATGACGTGTCGTTCTCGCTGGGCGACGGGTTGCGCCCGGGGTCGAACGCCGATGCCAACGATGCGGCGCAGTTCGGCGAACTGGAAACGCTGGGCGAGCTGACGAAAGTGGCGTGGGACAAGGGCTGCCAGGTGATGATCGAGGGCCCCGGCCATGTGCCGATGCACAAGATCAAGGTCAACATGGACAAGCAGTTGCGCGAATGCGGGGAGGCTCCGTTCTACACGCTCGGGCCGCTGACCACCGACATCGCCCCCGGCTACGACCACATCACCTCCGCCATCGGCGCCGCGATGATCGGCTGGTTCGGAACGGCGATGCTTTGTTATGTGACGCCGAAGGAGCATCTGGGGCTGCCGGACCGGGACGACGTGAAGGTCGGCGTGATCACCTATCGCATAGCCGCGCATGCAGCCGATCTGGCGAAGGGTCATCCGGCGGCGAAGCTGCGGGACGATGCGGTCAGCCGGGCGCGGTTCGAGTTCAGGTGGGAGGATCAGTTCAACCTTTCCCTCGATCCGGACACGGCCCGGTCGTTCCACGACCAGACCTTGCCGAAGGAGGCGCACAAGGTGGCGCATTTCTGCTCCATGTGCGGCCCGAAGTTCTGCTCGATGAAGATCACGCAGGATCTGCGGGTGGAGGCGGAGCGGATGGCCGGGATGGAGGCGAAAAGCGCGGAGTTCGCCGAGGCCGGGAAGGAGATCTATCTGCCGCAGCAGGCCGCGGAGTAGACGCTGCCAGGTATGCCTCCGGTCCGTTACTGGACCGGAGGCACCCCGATTTGCATCAGCGGCTGGCCGACGCGAATCATCGTGCCTTGAGCGATGCCGTCGCACAGTCGGAAACCGGCGGATGCGAACACGAGGATCGTCGATCCGTGTTCGAACCAGCCCATCTCCTCGCCCTTATGCAGCGACACGTCGCAGGGAAACTGCCGTCGCCCGCTATCGCGGCGGTCAATGGGCATTTCCAGGAATCGCAGCCGGATGCCGGCCACCAGGATCGCGGCAACGGCGACCAACGTTACGGGTTGTCCGCTGCCGGCCAGGGTTGTTTGAATCATCGCCCGCTCGTTTTTGCAGAACAACTTTTCGACGCGCTTGAGGGCGATCGGATTGACGTTCCATGTATCGCCGCCGATATGGGTGACCGACTCGACCCGGCAGTCATGCGGCGCGTGGAAGCGATGATACATGCTCGATGTCAGCCGCAGCGTGACATAGCAGCCGTCCCGGAAGAGCGCCGCCTGGTCATCATCGCCCAGCAACTCGTCCAGGGGATAGGGAAAGCCCTTTACCTGAAGCACCTGGCCATCTTCCACCCTCCCCGCCGCCCCGACGATCGCATCGCAGGGGCTGACCAGAACCGCCGGGTCCGTGTCTATCGGCCGGGCGCCCTCCTGCAAGCGGCGGGTGAAGCAGTCGTGCATGCTGCGGAAACGTGTCTCCCGCGCATCGCGCAGATCCAAATCGGCGAAGAAACGCCAACAGCCGATTGAGACATCGCGCACCAGCGGATTTTCGATCTTGCTGAACCAGCCGACGAAGCGGGTGGCCAACCGGCGCGGAATCCGGTTGGTGACGAGGAAGTTCAGATCCTCCTGCTGCACAATCTTCATTATGGCTGAGCGCACAGTCATGGGATCAATCAGGTTTCCACGTTCGGCAAAGCGAAATCCACGCTCATGTTCATACTACTATACGCTATCGGAGCCGCCGTTGCACTGGCGCTGCTGTCCGTCAAACTCCGGGCGCGGCTGAAACTGTCGCTGGCGAAACACCGGACGCTCACCGGGCACTCCCGCATGGCGCGGCGGGTTGCGGCGCTGATCCCGTTCTACGAGTACGACGACCATCGCTTCTTCCGCTGCGACAACCCGCCCGAGGACATCGCCGTTCGCCGCCGCGACGCCCTGGTGCAATTGTCCAGCCTGTATCGCGAGCGGTTCGCCGCCACGGCCGCGCTGACGGCGGAGGCGGCCGGCTCGATCAGCGACCTGCAATTCACCGCGGCCTATCGCGTCCCGTTTCAGTTCAGCAGTGTCGTTCGCAGGCATTTGCCGTCCGGATCTTTCGTTGCTTCGTCATCCGGGGTGACCATAACCGACCTGGACGGGAACGTTTTTTACGACCTGACCGGATCGTACGGGGTGAACCTTTTCGGACATGATTTCTACAAGGACTGCATCGCCCGCGGCGCCGAACGCGTCAAGGATCTTGGGCCGGTGCTCGGGTCGTATCACCCGGCGGTCGCCTACAACGTCAGGCGCCTGCGCGACGTCTCGGGACAGGATGAGGTTTCGTTCCATATGTCCGGAACGGAAGCCGTCATGCAGGCGGTCCGGCTGGCGCGCTATCACACCGGCAGGTCGCATCTTGTTCGTTTCTGCGGCGCGTATCACGGCTGGTGGGGCGACGTGCAGCCCGGCATCGGCAACCCGTCCCCGGCGAACGACACCTATACGCTTTCGGAAATGTCCGAACGCACCCTGGATGTGCTGCGCACGCGGCGCGACATCGCCTGCGTTCTGGTCAACCCGCTGCAGGCGCTGCACCCGAATGCCGGCGCGCCGTCGGATTCGTCGCTGGTGGACAGTTCCCGCAATGCCGGGTTCGATCGGGAGGCCTACACGCGCTGGCTGCAAGCGCTGCGCAGCGTCTGCGACGAGCGCAACATCGTGCTGATCTTCGACGAGGTCTTCGTCGGCTTCCGCCTGGCACCCGGCGGCGCAACGGCATACTTCGGCGTCCGGCCGGATCTGGTCACTTACGGCAAGACGCTCGGCGGCGGCCTTCCCGTCGGTGTGCTCTGCGGCCGCCGCAGCCTCATGAAACGCTACCGGGCTGATCGCCCCGTCGATGTCTGTTTCGCGCGCGGGACGTTCAATTCGCATCCCTACGTCATGGGGGCGATGCAGGAGTTCCTGCAGCGCATCGAAACCCCCGAGATTCTCGACCTGTACCAGGATCTGGACCGCGTCTGGAACGGCCGGGCGGAACACCTGAACCGGCGCCTGAAGGCAGAAAACCTTCCCGTCGAGGTCGTCAATCTGTCGTCGATCTGGACCGTGTGCTACACGCGGCCGTCGCGCTACAATTGGCTGCTGCAATACTATCTTCGCGCCGAAGGCCTCGCGCTGAGCTGGGTCGGCACCGGGCGGCTGATCTTCAGCCTGAACTTCACGGAAGCCGATTTCGCGGCGGTCGCGGACCGGTTCGTCTCCGCCTGCCAGGCGATGCAGCGAGACGGCTGGTGGCGGCCGGAGGATGCCGCCGCCACCAACAAGTCGATCAAGCGCCGGATTCTGTTTGAGATGCTGACCCATCGGCGCGCCGCGCGGCCGTCGCCTTTATCAGCTTCGCCGGTGAGCGGTAATACAGTCTGATATCATTGAACGGATCGGTTATGATCTTGGTCATCCAGGCCAGCCCGGTCTGGACGTCCTTGGTTACGCAGAGCTGGATGGTACGAAACGCCAGGCCGCCCAGGCCGACGGCAAACCACAAATATCCAACGTGCTTGGCGAACTCCATCGTCGTCTTCGCCGGCGAGAAAAACCCGAACAGCGACGGATCGGCCACGATCAGCAGCGGTGACAACACCCACACCGCCATAAGAACGACCTTGCGGCGTATGTTGTAGCCGACCTTGATGGCTTCCTTGTATTCGTTGGTCACCTGATTGACGTCGTCGTACTCCATCGGCTCGAAGAAGAAATGGCCCGCCTGCCGGCTGATCATCGCCACGAGCCAGCCGATCAGGGCGGCCATCGCGGGATCGTCGAACATCAGGATATAGGCGCAGAGGAAACTGATCGCGCTGAGCAGGTGCAGCGACTGGTTGACCAGGCTGTGGTGGTAGTAACGGTGGTCGTCCCACCGCTGGGTGCGCAGCGTCTCTACAAAACCGGGCATTGTTCTATCCTTCTTCCGGACGTCGGTTAGGGTTCAAGATAATTATGTCGTTGCGCTGGCAGCGGCTTCACCCAGCCTGACGAACCTGATCAGCCAGAAATGGCCGAGCGGCGGCAGCGCGCGCCGCTCCAGGATGCGGACGGCGCCGGATGCCTCGGCCCATCGCACATAGCGGTCCCACGGAAATTCCGTGCGCCAGCCCAGCCGGCTGGTCAGCGGCATCAGCCATTTTTCGATCGTCCCCCGCAGGCCCTTCTCCGCGCCCAGGCGGCTGGTAAGGATGATCTCCCCGCCCGGCCGCACAACGCGGGCGAATTCATCGAGCGCCTTTTCCGGGTTGGGAATGGCGGTGACGACGTATTGCGCCACCACGACGTCGAAGGATGCGTCCGCATAAGCCAAATGCTCCGCGTCCATGACCTCCAGCGCCTCGACGTTGTCGAGGTGCAGCGTACTGACCCGCTGGCGGGCCTTGTCGAGCATGGTTTCGGCGATGTCGATACCGGCGATGCGGGAGGTTTTCGCGTAATCGGTCAGTGACAGGCCGGTGCCGACGCCGACCTCGAGGATATGGCCGCCGATGCGTTCGGCGGCGACGACGGCGGCGCGGCGTCCCTGGCGGAACACGGGCCCGAAGACGATGTCGTATACCGGCGCCCAGCGGTCGTAGGCCGCGGCGACCCCGTCCCGGTCCATGGTTGTCACACTTGCCAAAATTTTTGCTCCCGCTCGGAACGACGGACGGCGGCGCCGTTACATCGCGTGGCCCTTGGTTAATGCACTCCAACCGCTTTTATGCATGGATCGGGGTGGTGGGAACTGGCGTAGAGTTTCAGTTCAGTGACATTTTTACTTCAGGCCGGATGCGCCGCCGCCGCCCGGCGTCATCTGGACAGGCCGCCCAAAGGCCGGTACGGTCGCCTCCGGACAATGGAAAGTGCCCGGATATCATGACACCCAGCGGCAAACTTCTCGCCTGGATCAGGCCGCGGAGCGCGGACCAATTTGTGGCAGCCTTTGTCGGTGAGGGCGCGGCACCCGGCGCCCGCAGCGGTTTCGCGGGGCGGGAGCCGGCGGTGCAGCTTTGCCGCTCACCGGATGAGGCGCGGCGGTGGATCGAGGACCAGGCCGCGGCGTTCGCGCTGCCGGTTGAGTGGGTTAGTGAGGCGCCGCGGGCATAGCCGCGGTTTTTTCCGACTAACCCAGAACAAACCCCTCATAGCCCGCGGCTGCGACATCCGCGCAAATCGCCCGGTAGTGCGCCATCCCGCCGGCATACGGCATGAACACACGCGGCTTACCCGGCACATTCGCCCCGAGATACCAGGAATGGGTCGCCAGCGGCAGCAAAGTGGCATTGGCCGCGGCGTTGACCTGGTCCACCCACCGGTCCACCGCCTCCGGCTTCGGCTCGATGCGCGCCAGGTCCCGGGCGCGCAGATGGGCGATGCAGTCGGTGATCCATTCCACGTGCTGCTCGATGGCCACCGGCATGTTGCACAGCACGGAGGGGCTGCCCGGTCCGGTGACGGTAAAGAGGTTCGGGAAGCCCGCGACCTGCAGGCCGAGATAGTTGCGCGGACCGGCCTCCCACGCATCCGCCAGTGACAGGCCGTTGCGGCCGCGAATATCCATCCGCAGCAGCGGTCCGGTCATCGCGTCGAAGCCGGTGGCGAACACGATGATGTCCAGCGGATAATCGCCCTCGCGCGTGCGTATGCCCTCCGGCGTAATCCGGTCTATCGGCGCGGCGCGGACATCGACCAGCGACACATTCCCACGATTATAAGTCTCGAAATAATTCGTATCGATCGGCGGACGTTTCGCCGCATAGGGATGGTCGATATCCGCCAGCCTCGCCGCGGTGGCCGGATCCTTGACGATCTCCCTTATCTTGCCGCGGATGAACGCGGCGGCGGTGTCGTTCGCCTCCTTGTCCACCAGCAGATCCTGGAACGTCGCGCGGAACTGCAATCCGCCCGTTTCCCAGGCGGCCTCGTACAGAGCCTGCCGCTCCTCGGCCGGTGTCGCACGGGCCAGGCGTTCCGAGATCAGGAAGGGATGCCCGTTCGGCGTGGCCCGGGTGGTCCGCCTGATTTCGGCAGTGTTCTCTTGCACCCAACGCTTGAAATCTTCGGTCAACGGCACATTCCGGGCCGGCACGCTGTAATTCGCGGTGCGCTGGAAGACGGTCAAATGGGCGGCCGTTTCCGCAATGACCGGGATGGCCTGGATGCCGGTGGAGCCGGTGCCGACAATGCCGACACGCTTGCCGCTGAAATCGACGCCGTCGTGCGGCCACTGCCCGGTGTGGTACCAATCTCCGGCGAAACTTTCCAGGCCGGGGATGTTCGGCACGTTCGCGGTGGACAGGCAGCCGACAGCGGTAATCAGGAATTTCGCGGTGAACTCGTCCCCGGCTTCGGTGCGCACATGCCAGCGGTTCGCCGCTTCATCGTAATGCGCCGAGGCCACGCGGGTGTTGAAACGAATATCCCGCCGGAGGTCGAATCGATCGGTCACATGGTTGAGGTAGCGCATGATCTCCGGCTGCTGCGGATAACGCTCCGACCATTGCCATTCCCGCATGAGGTCTTCGTCGAAGGAATAGCAATACGCATGGCTTTCGGAATCGCACCGCGCGCCCGGATAGCGGTTCCAGTACCAGGTGCCCCCGACTCCGCCGGCTGCCTCCATCACCTGCACGGACAGGCCGAGGCGGTCGCGCAGGCAGAGCAATTGGTACAGACCCGAAAATCCGGCGCCGACGATCAGCGCATCGAGGTCGCGAGTTTCGCTGGATTTGGCTTCCGGGGCTGATGTCATGGTTCGTTCCCTGCTGTTCGTGGTAAAGGGTGTGCATGGTCACGCCCGGGACGCAATCCGCAGACGGGCCAAACCGTTACGCATCCACGCTGAACTGCAGCCGGGCCAGCCGCGCGTAAATCCCGCCTTCCCGGATCAGCGAGTCGTGCGTCCCCGTCGCCACCACGCGCCCGGCTTCGATGACAACAATCCGGTCCGCCCCGCGCACGGTCGCCAGCCGGTGCGCAATCACGATCGTCGTGCGGTCCCGTGACAGCGTCGCCAGTGCCTGCTGCACCGCCTGCTCCGACTCGGCATCCAGCGCGCTGGTGGCCTCATCCAGCAGCAGCACCGCGGGATCGCGCAGGATCGCGCGGGCGATGGCGATGCGCTGCCGCTGGCCGCCCGACAGGCGGATGCCTTTCTCGCCAAGAAACGTGTCGTAACCGTCCGGCAGCAGATCGATGAAATCGGCATGGGCAGCCTTCCCGGCGGCGCGGATTTCGTCCTCGCTCGCCTCCGGCCGGCCGTAGCGGATATTCTCCAGCGCCGTCGTGCCGAAGATCACCGGGTCCTGCGGCACAATCCCGATCCGGCGCCGCACATCGGCCGGGTCCGCCCGGGCGATATCGACGCCATCGAGACGGATGACGCCTTGCTCCGGATCGTAAAAGCGCAGCAGCAGTTGCAGCACGGTGGTCTTGCCGGCACCGGATGGGCCGACCAGCGCCACCGTCTCTCCGGGCGCCACATCCAGCGAGAAATCCGCCAGTGCGGCGGTATCCTGCCGGGCGGGGTAGCTGAAGGTCACGTTCTCGAACGCGACCCGCCCCTCCGGCCGCGACGGCAGACGTATCGGCTGCGCCGGAGCCGTTATCATCGGCTGCTCACTCAACAGCTCACGCAGCCGATCGGCGGCGCCGGCGGCTCGCTGGAGCTCGCCGAACAGTTCGCTCATCTGCGCGCCGGACGTCGCGGTCAGCACGGCGTAGAACACGAATGCCGACAGGTCGCCGCCCGTCATCTGGCCGGAGAGCACGTCGCGGCCGCCGACCCACAGGCTGAAGACGATCGCGCCGAAGCCGAGCAGGATGACGATCAGGATCTGCGTCGCCCGCGTCCTGACGCGCCGCAGCGCCGCGCCGACAGACCGCTCCACTTCGGCGGCGAAGCGGAGACGATCGACCGGTTCGTGGGTGAAGGCCTGCACCGTGCGCAGGGCGTTGATGGTTTCCTCGGCGTAGGAGCCGATATCGGCGACGCGGTCCTGGGCGGCGCGCGACAGCCGCCTTTCGCGCCGGCCGAACAGCACCAGCGGGACGACCACCAGCGGCACCACCAGCAAGACGATCCCTGCCAGCTTGGGGCTGGTGAACAGCAGCATCGCGAAGGCGCCGAGCAGCAGGATCGCGTTGCGCAGCCATTGCGATATGGCCGAGCCGATGAGCGTCTGCAGCACCGAGATGTCGGCGGTCAGCCGGGTCAGCAGGTCGCCGACACGGGCGGTCTCGAAGAACGCCGGCGACAGCGAGACGACGCGGTTGAACATGTCCCGCCGCAAGTCGGCCGCAACCCGCTCGCCCAGCCAGGAGACCAGGTAGAACCGCGCGGAGGTGGCGAAGGCGAGGGCGGCGACGATGCCGACCATCGCCAGGGCGGCGTGGTCGAGATGCGAGGTGTCGCCGGTGGCGAAGCCCAGATCGATCAGCCGCCGCAGTCCCTGCCCCAGCGTCAGCAACAGTCCGGCGGCGGTCAGCAGGGCCGCCGCGGCCCCGAACGTGCGGAGGCCATAGGGCCTCAGGTAAGGAATCAACAACCGGAGCGGGGCGATGCGAATACGCGGGCGGGCAGGCGGGGTCGTCGGCTCGATGGCCAATGGCTGTGCTCCTGAGGGTTGCAGGCGACCCTCACGCAAGCAGAGCGAGGCGCGCGGTCATCACATGACCAATTTTGCATGTCCGCGCGGGGTTCAAGCGTTGACCCGACGGGATAATGTGACTGAATGGTGCAACGGGAGACGTCTGAACAGGAGAATGCGGCTGTGACATGGACACGGATAACCGACCCCGAGTTGGTCGCGGCCCGGCTGCCCGCCTGGTTCGCTGGCCGGATGGTCGGGTTGCGCGGTTCCTTCGGGCTGCTGCTGACGACGGGGGATGTGCTTCGTGTGACCTCGATCGCCGCGGCGCACCTGTCGTCGGACGGGACGATCCTGCTGGACGTGCTGCTCGATCTGGCGGGCGTGCCTGACGGTGTCGATCAGGCCTGGCGGTTAAAGCATTACCTCGGGTCGCCGGTGCCGGGTGCGACGGTGGCGACGGTTAACCTGGCGCACATCGTCGCGGCGGTGGAGTTCACGGTGGCCGAGATGGCGGCGCAGTCGGGCGACCCATCGGTGGGCTACGGGGACGAGATCGACGATTCGCCCGCGCCGCCTTCGCCTGAGGCAGTGTCGCAGTCAGCGGGGTCTTGATCGGACGCTGAACCCGCGGGGGCCTCCTCCCGTCAGACATTTTTCGCGAAATGCGAGGCGCCGACGCATTTTGCAAGCAGTCTCTATCCCTAGGCCCGGCCGATCGGCCTGCCGTGGCTCGATTTGAGGGGTTTAGCGCAATTTCGGCGGTCCCGCCGCCACTTAGGCCGCCCATTTGAGCACCCGAACGCCCTGGCACGCGGCTTGCGGTTACCCGTGCATGAAGCCCCGAACCGGGACCTCAGCCTGATCCGAAAACCGGGACCGCCGCCATGCAGACCATGATCGAAACCGCCACCGCCGCCGTCACCATGGGATCCCTCGCCC
>NZ_CAJATU010000071.1 GCF_903944925.1 uncultured Rhodopila sp.
CCTGCTGCCGCTTGACCTCGATCGCCTCACTATGACATCACCAAACCGACCTGTGGAGATGATCTACCTGGCCGCCATCAAGTTGGAATGGTGGCCGGGATCAGATTGGAATATGTGGCCGCCTTCGTCGGAATCCGCAGCAAGCGCGGCGATCTGCCGGAGAACTGGCTGGCTTTCCACGACGAAACGGACGAGCTGCGACAAGAACATGAAGCGCACTTTACCTTCACCGAAAGGGACACGGGAGGAATGCAAATCGAGGGGGGACCGGCATACGTTCCACCTCGATACCGGAAAGGTGCGGGACGAAATGAAAATGCGTGGCCTGCGGCGGTGGAGCGTGCGGTTCGCCGCCGAGATGGACCTCGCCACGTTCTCTGACCGATTCGGCTTCAGGGTCGAACGCGATTCTGACACGGGTGCTTACGGGAGGTGGTTGAATCCACTGGGCCAGTGGGACTGGTGGGACCTTGGAGGGCGCTTCGACGGATGGATTGTCGGCGATAAGCAAATCAGGGATGGACGTAGAGTGGCCGAGGTGTCGTCGGGTCCGAGCCGCGGGCGCTCCATACTCGCAAACGTCGAGAACGTCATTAGCGACGCACTCGGGCAGGTCCCCGCGCCGTTGTTAGAGGTCTCGAACGACCGGAACATTGAGTTGGTGGCGAGCCTGTTGGCGGACGCGCGGGAGGGCCGCGAGAATGCCTTCCCAGCGACAGTTGTGCTGCCCCGGATCGGTTGAGGACGGCCTGCGCTGGCTCAAGACATCGCCTGAAATGGGGCCTCAGGAAACCTTCGCTTGGCTCGGCCTGGCGGCTGAATCGGCTTGGGAGAAAATCGTGCGGGCGGCCTACTCGCGTTTCGAGAACAACCATTGGGCAGCGGCTGTGGCTTATCACCACTAGCAGATCGCGAACCGCTGCGGCGATAGCGGACCCAGGGTGGATAGCCGCTCCCGGACGCAGTGGCCCAGGTCGGGGACTGAGAGCCGTATTGACTAAGCAGTCAAACTCGGTCTGTGAACGATATTGAGTGCCCGTCGGACGGCGCCGATGCGGGTGAAATTCTCGGCGGCACCAAAGCCACACTCCCAGTGTTTTGCTAATCTACGGCATCCGTTCGTCAAAATCCCGTTCAGTGCCTCGATACGCCACCTCACCGGGATCGGCACGAAACCCTGCGCCCCCTGCGGCTTCGCTGCAATTGTAACTGCTCAACCCGGCTGAACGACAGAATCCCCGCCCAGAACGCCGCGAATCGCCTGATATGCATCGAGTCCACGACGTGCCGCCGTGCCAACTACCGATCGAACGCCGGCGAACAGATCAGCGCCCCACTTTGAGCGGAACCCGCCGGTCACCTTGCGATACGTGGCGGTCGGCCGCAACTCGCGCTCGCTGCCGTTGTTGTCCGGGGGCACGTCCTGATGCTCCAGGAACGTGAACAAACTGTTTCGCACTTTGCCGTAACGTTTTCGCAGCCGCCTGGCGTGCGGATTGCCCGGCACCAAGGCCATGATCGTGTTCAGGTCACGATCCAGCCTTCGCAAATAACTCCGCCGCGTGCTCTCAGTCAGACTCTTGCGCCGCCGCGCCAGCACCACTGCCCGCAGCAGCAGCGCCTTCATGCGCGGAGCGAAAACCGTGTCTCCGGCGTCGATGGCGTATTGGCAGTCGCGCAACTGGTGCGCCAGGCAGATCAGCCAGAGATCGGCATGGCCCTGCTGCGCGCCGTAGAGGTCGGACACCCAAATGCTCGGCCGATGGCCCGCCATGACCTCGTTGACCACGCAGGCGGCACGGCTGTCGCGCACGACATGGATCACCGCCTGATCGTTCTGAAAAACCCAGTCCCAATGCGTGCGCCCGTCGATGCGCACCGAGGTCTCGTCCGAGCAGACGATCCGCGAACGGCGCAGCCGGGCCAGGATGGCCGTGACCTCGTTGTCGAAGCTCGGCTTGGCCCGCCGCAGCATCGCATCCAGCGCGCCCTCGCTGATCCGTAACGCATAGAGGTGCAGGAACAGCTGCGACAGGCGGCGGTAGCTGATCGCATGGGTGAAGCGCAGATAGATCGCCAGCGCCATGATGTTGGCGCTGAACGGCGAGGCGTCCTCCATGCCCGCGGGCACCGGCGCCAGGGTGACGCCGCCGCAGCACGGGCAATGTCCGGCGTAGCGCTCCACGCGGGTCACCAGGGGACGCACCACCGGCAGGTCGATGTGGTCGTAACGGCTGTGCAGCACCTGATGGGCGTCCGTCAGACCGGTTCGGCAATGCGCGCAGGCCGGGACCTTCGCGGTTATTGTTTCGTCGGGGTCGCGGGCCAGCGGACGGCCGCCGCCTTTGCGCGGTCCGGTGCGCTTGGCCTGCACGGGCCGGTTCAAATCGCCACTCGAGGCCGATTGAATTCGCCACCTGAGGCCGGTTCAAATCGCCACCCGAGGCCGGTGAATTCGCCACCCCCTGGCTGGTAGATCCGCCGGGCCGCGGGGCGGGAGGAACCGTCG
>NZ_CAJATU010000072.1 GCF_903944925.1 uncultured Rhodopila sp.
CCCTGATCCGCGCCGCCAAGATCGTTGCCTTCGATCTCGCCACGCTCAGCTCGCTCAGCCTGTCGATGTTCGACGACACCCCCGCCACCCTGGCGCTGCGCCTGCGCGGCAACGCCAACAGCCTCGACCGCGCCGCTGAGCGCAACCGCGCGGGGCTGGAGCAGGACCGCCGCGACGCCGCGATGGTCGCGGAGGTGGCCGGCCTGAGCGATGCGGATGTGCTGGCCGCGGTGAAGCAGGCGCAACGGCAGGTGCGCCAGGCGCAGGCTGAGCCGCAAGCGGCGCCGGCAAAAGCCGCACCCCCGGCGCCGAAACCGGTGGCTCCGGCTCCGCTGCCCGAGCCGCCGCGCGCTGCTCCCGCCCGTCTGCCGGCAACCGACCAGCAATGGAAGACCGCATGGGCGGGCGCGATGACTCAGGTGGCGGAGGAAATGACCGCCGAACTGGCCGGGCTGTCACCCGCCGAGCGGGCCGCCGAACTGATCCGCATCCAGGCGCTGAGCCGATCGGCCACCGCGCTGGCGTCCGGCACGGTGGCGCCGGCTTACCGCAACGCAGCCTCGGTTGCCGGGCGGCCACCCGCCGGGCGGTAGCCCTCAATACGCCGCTTTGCGCGGTTTCGGCCAGCGTGCCGCCACCGCCGGCAGCACTTCCGCCACCAGCCGTTTGGTCTGTGCCAGCATGTCCGCATCGCCCTGCGCCACCGGCCGCAGGATGAATTTCGACGCCCCCGCCTCCACGTAGGCGCGCAGCCGGAGCAGGATCGCCGCCGCATCGCCGATGGCGAAATGGTCGCGCGGATCGCGGCCGGTGCGCGCCTGGTATCCCTCCATCAGCTTCGCCACGCCCCGGTCGTCCGGGCGGCCGAAGCGGAAGCCGAACGCGGCGCCGTAATGGTCCGCCTCGATCGTGCGGCCGGTTTCCGTCAGCGCCGCCTTGATCCCGGCCATCACCGCGGCGACTGAGTCCGGCGTCTCCGCCCCCGCCTGCCAGCCGGTGCCGATGCGGGCGGTGCGCCAGATCGCTGCGCCGGAGGAGCCGCCGATCCACATGGGCAGGGTGGATTGGGCGGGGAGGGGGGAGATCGAGGCTTGCGTCAGTTGGAAATGGCGGCCGGCGTAGTCCAGCACCTCGCCCGACCACAGCCGGCTGATGATCTCCAGCGCCTCGTCGGTTTTCCGGCCGCGGGTGGATGTGTCCAGGTGCATCGCGGTCCATTCGGCGCCGCGCGGACTGCCGATGCCGAAGCCGGGCAGCAGCCGGCCGCCCGACAGCATGTCGATCGTCGCGCATTGCTTGGCCAGCAGCAGCGGCTCCCGCATCGCCACCGAGACGACGTTGACGCCGACCTTGATGCGGCTTGTGCGTCCGGCGATGGCGGCCAGCGCGGTCATGCACTCCAGGAACGGCGTGCGGCTGACCAGGCGGTCGGTTTGCCAGAGGGAATCGACACCGCCCTGCTCGCACAGATCGACCCAGCGCCAAAAGCCGGCGGCGGTGTCGAACGGATAGTCCATGATCCCGACGCCAACGGCGATGTTGCGCGCCATGTTTTAGCCTCCCCGCGGGTTCGCGCGGAGCGTGGATGCAAAATCCAGGGCTGTCATTGACATATGCATCATGACGACGTCACGGCGGACGGAAATTGAAAAATGCGCAGCATTATCTATGCTTTATGGTGGAGCGTGAGTGTCTTTGTCAATATCAGATCTGGCATAATGTGCCGCCCTACCGTCGATGGGTATGATGATGTAACAGTACCCCACCGACAACGAGGCTTAAAATGAGTGGCATGACGACCCCAACGGGGCGGGCGACGCTGATCTACAACGAGCGGACCAAACTTATCGCGAACGCTTGTGATCGAGCCTCAACAGTTATGGGGGCTTCCTTCCTTTGGTGAACCTCTCTAAGCCGACCGACGGAGCTATCACCATGCCGGCCTTGATTGAATTTGGCATTTCAGCCGGTTTTTTCACGTTTTTCGCGGGCATGCCACACTTGCTTGCGCGTCGGGCTTTGGGAGGGCTTAGATGATGGATTTGCTGCTGCTGGCGTATTTTGCCCTTCCGGCTACGGTCACTCTGATCGCATTCGTGGGGTTGAAGTTGCACGAGCGAAGCGCTCCGGCTTTTCCAACCGAACCGGAACGAGCATCGACGATCGATGAGTACTCCGCTTTTCTCGATTGGTACAGCGGTCGGACCGATGCTGAGACTGAGCTTATGCGACAAGAGGCAGCGGAGGCGACGCCAAAGGCCGAATAGTGCGGTCCTCAGTCCTAATAGACGATCGAGCCGGATGCTTCTCGGCCAACCGCGTATCGTAACCCGATGGTTCGCAAGCCGCACGTTGCTCTCCTGGTCGCTCCTACCTCAAACCCCGACGCTCTCCCGCCCAATCGCACCCGCCACCGCTGCACCCGCCGCGCGCTCCCGCGGCACCCGGGTCCACGCCGCATACAGTGCCGGAACAAAGAACAGCGTCAGTGCCGTGGCACTCACGAGACCGCCCATGATCGCCACCGCCATCGGCCCCCAGAACACCGAGAACGCCAGCGGCGTCAGCCCCAGAATCGCCGCCGCCGCGGTCAGCAAAATCGGCCGCGTCCGCCGCACCACCGCATCCGCGATCGCCGCCGCCGCCCGTGCGCCCTGCATCCGGTCGCGCTCGATCTGATCCACGAGAATAACGGAATTCCGCATGATGATCCCGGCCAGCGCGATGAACCCCAGCATCGCGACGAAGCCGAACGGCATCCCCGTCACCAGCAACGCCGCCGTCACCCCGATCAGCCCCAAAGGTGCGGTCAGCAGCACCATCACCATGCGGCTGAAGCTGCGCAACTGCAGCATCAGCAGCGACAGCATCGCCAGCACCATGATCGGCACGATGGCGTTCACCGAGGCCTGCCCCTTGCCGCTTTCCTCCGCCGCCCCCGCCGTCTCGATCGCATACCCCGCCGGCAGCGACGCCTTTATCGGCGCCAGCAGCGGCAGGATCTCCGCCGTCACATCCGGCGCCTGCGCACCGGACACCTCGCCCCGCACGGTCAAGGCCGGCACCCGGAAGCGCCGCTCGAAATAGGCTTCCTCCAGCACCGGCCGCACCGTCGCCACCTGCGACAGCGGCACCATCCGCCCGGTCGCGCCGCGCACCGTGACGTTCGCCAGGTCGCCGAGGTCGTGCCGCTCCGTCGCCTCGGCGCGCAGGACGATCGGGATCAGGTCGAGGTTTTCGCGGTACTGGCTGACCGTGACGCCTTGCAGCAGGGTCTGCAAGGTCTGCGCGACATCCTGGCTGGAGAGCCCGAGCAGCCGGGCCTTGTCCTGGTCCACATCGATCCGCACCGATTTCGCGGCATTGCCCCAGTCGTCGCTCACGTTGCGGATATGCGGATCGTCGCGCATCACCTGCCGGACCTGCCCGGCGATCTTGCGCAGCTCCGCCGGATCGGCGCCGGTGATGCGGAACTGCACCGGGTAGCCAATCGGCGGCCCCAGCTCCAGCCGCGACGCCCGCAGCCGGGCATCCGGGAAGTCGCCGGCATCCTCGGCCGCCGCCAGTGTGTTCAGCAATGCCTCGCGCGCCGGGACCGAGTCCGTATTGATCACGAACTGGGCGTAGTTGGGGGTTTGCAGCACCGGGGAAAACGCCAGGAAGAAACGCGGCGTGCCGATGCCGGTATAGGCGGCCCACGACCTGATCCCCGGCTGTCGTTTCAGCAGCGTCTCCATCTGCTCCACCGCCGCGGCGGTGGCGGCGAAGGAACCGCCTTCCGGCAGGCGCAGATCGACCAGCACCTCCAGCCGCTCCGAGGAGGGGAAGAACTGCTGCGGCAACCCGGCGAATCCGGCCAGGGCGATGCCGAAGGCCAGCAAGGTGCCGCCGATGACCCACCAGCGCGCCTGCATGCACCAAACCACGGCGCGCCGCATCCAGCGATAGAACGGGGTGTCGTAATGCGCCGCGTCCGACGCCTCGTCGCTGCCGCGGTGCCGCCCTTGCGGCAGCAAAACCGACCCGAGATAGGGCACGAACAGCACCGCGACGAACCAGGACAGCACCAGCGCGATGCCGACGACGCGGAAGATGTCGCGGGTGTATTCGCCGGTCGAGGACTGCGCCAGGCCGACGGGCAGATAGCCGGCCGCGGTCACCAGCGTGCCGGTCAGCATCGGAAACGCGGTGGAGGTATAGGCGAAGCTGCCCGCCCGCATGCGGTCCCAGCCCTGGTCGAGCTTCACCACCATGCTCTCCACGGCAATGATCGCATCGTCCACGAGCAGTCCCAGCGCGATGATCATGGCGCCCAGGGAGATACGCTGGAGGTCAATCCCGATGAGCTTCATCCCGACCAGTGTTCCGGCCAGCACCAGCGGCACGCTGATCGCCACGACCAGGCCGGTGCGCCAGCCCAGGGACAGGAAGCTGACCAGCAGGACGATGGCCAGGGCTTCGAGGAAACTCTCCTGGAACACGCCGACATCGTGCACCACCACCGCGGACTGGTCGTTGATGCGCAGGACCGAAATCCCCAGCGGCAGGGTCGGCTCGATCGTCCGCATCCGCTCCGCCAGCCGCTTGCCCAGGTCGAGGATGTTGCCGCCCGGCACCATGGCAATCCCCAGCGCCACCGCCGGCTTGCCGTTCACCCGCATGGTCGCGGCCGGAGGATCGACCACGCCCCGGCTGACCGTGGCGATATCGCCGAGCTTCAGCCGCTGCCCGCCCGCCTGTATCGGCACGGCGCGCAAGGCCTCGACCCCGCTCAGACCGTTCGCCGCGCGGACATAGACGCGGTCGTGCGGGGTATCGGCGAAACCGCCGGCTTCCACCGCGTTCTCCCGCGCCACCACGGCCATGATGTCCGGCACCGACAGCCCGAGTTCCGCCAGCTTGCGGTGGGAGAAGTCGATATAGAGCCGCTCCGGCTGGTCGCCAATCAGGGTGACCTTGGCAACGCCGGGGACCGTTACCAGATCCTCGCGGACATCCTCGACCACGTGCCGGAGCGCCGGCAGGGAGAAGCCATCGCCGGTAAAGGCATAGACGATGCCGAAGACATCGCCGAATTCGTCATCGAAATACGGCCCCTGGACTCCGGGCGGCAAAGCCGGCGCGGTGTCGCCGACTTTCTTGCGCACCTGGTAGAACAGTCCCGGCACTTCGGCGGGCGGCGTGTCATCGCGCAGGGAGACGATCATCACCGCATGGCCGGGCTGCACGCTGCTGCGGACGTAGTCCAGCCAGGGCAGCTCCTCCAGCTTGCGCTCGATCCGGTCGACAACCGATCGCGCCATCTGCTCCGCGGAGGCGCCGGGCCAGTCGACCTCCACCACCATCTGCTTGATGGTGAACGGCGGATCCTCCGCCCGGCCGAGCGACAGATAGGCCCAGATCCCCGCCACCGCGACGGCGATGATCACAAACAGCGTCAGCGACTTCTGCCGCAGTGCCAGGGCCGAGAGGTTCACCGCACCGCCCCCGCCCAGGCGCTGACGGGCATGGCGGGGTCGAGCAGCGCCGCGCCCGCGGTCACCACCTGCGCCCCGCCGGGAACGCCGCCGCTGATTGCCACCTGCCCGTCGCCGCGCCAGGCGGACACCTGGACCGGATGCGCCACCGCCCGATGAGCCGCCGGGTCCAGCACCCAGACCGAGGGGACGCCATCCAGCGACACCACGGCCGCCGCCGGCAGCAGCGCGACGACCTGCCCGGCGCTGCGGGCGAACCGCACCGCGGCCGTCATGCCGAGGCCGGGGGTTTCGTCGATTGCATCCAGCACCGTCACCTTGACGGCGAAGGTGCGGCTGACCGCATCGGCCAGGGCGCCGATCTCACGGACGCGGCCAGGGAAATCGTGGTCGGGCCGCGACCAGAGGCGGATGCTGACGGCGTCGGCGGCGCGGATGTCGGGCAGCCGGTTTTCCGGCACATCGACGACGATCTCGGTTTCCGCGGTATGCGCCAGGTTGATCACCGTCTGTCCCGCCGCGACCACCTGGCCGGGTTCCAGCTTCAGGTCGGTTATCACCCCGTCGGCGTCCGCCCGCAGCTCGGTGTAGTCCAACTGGTCGCGCGCCACGGCGAGCTGCCGCTGCGCCTGCGCCAGCCGCGCCTCGGCGCCGTCCAGCGCCGCCCGCCGCTTGTCGTATTCCGAGGCGATGAAGGCCGGCGAGCCACGCCCAAGCCGCTGGTAGCGCTGGAATTCCGCCCGCGCATCGACCGCCTCGGCCTCGGCGGCGCGGACCGACTGGATGTCGGCCTCCACCGCCAGCCGCAGGTCAGCCGGGTCGAGTTTCGCCAGGATCTGTCCGGCGGCGACGTGGTTGCCGATATCGACATCCCGCTCGGTCACCTTGCCGGCGACGCGGAAGCCAAGGCTGGCCTGCACCCGCGCCTGCACGGTGCCGGCGTAGGTGACGGCGTCCTGCTGCTGTCCGTAGCTCACGGTCTGCACCCGCACCGGCCGGGGCGGCTGGTCCGCGTTTGCGGTTGCGGCGATCAGGACGAGGAGGCAGGCGGCAAGGCGGACGGCGGTGAACATCGGAAACCGGCCCTCGAGCGGGGCCCCGGTATTAGATCAACAATGTTCACTGATCAATGTTCACGTGGTGACGCACAGACCTTTGATGATGATGTCAAGAGTCATGCCGATCAATGCTGCGGGATCGGACTTGACATGAGCGGCCTGGTCGAGAAGCAGCGCCGTGGTGCCGTGGACGCTGGCCCATACCGCCTCCGCCGTGAGCACCGGGTCCGCAGCGGCGAACACGCCGGCCCGCATGAGATGCCCGATCAGCGAGGCCAGGATTCCGAACGAATGTTCCGCCGCCGCCGGCGCCGGATAGCCGGCGCATGGCCTGCCGGGGCCGCTCGAGGCCATCATCTTGGCCAGGAAGGTCAGCCGGTACTCGTCCGGATGGGCGAGGCCGAAGGCGATGTATCCGGCCAGGCCGGCGCGCAACCGGTCGAGCTCGCTGCCGGGTTGCGCCTGGGTCTGCTCCAGGCAGGCCAGCAGCGACTCGAAGGTCGATTCGGCGATCGCCCGCAGGATCGCTTCCTTGTCGGGGAAATAGAGATACAGCGCGGCGGCGGACACGCCGACGGCGGCGGCGATCTTGCGGACGGTGGTTCGCTCGAAGCCTTCGGTCAGGAACAGGCGCTTGGCCGCGGCGAGGATTTCGCCCTGGCGCGAGGCGCCCTGGCCACGCGGTTTGCGAACCGATCGAACGGCGGCGGCATCATCCATGGCTGGAATATAAACTTTGTTCAGTTTAATGCCAGCCGCGGTTTGTCGCTAAATGGATGGTATCTGGCTGATCCACGCATCGGTCCAGATCGGCACCGCCGCCAGCGGCAACGGGCGGCTGACCAGGAAGCCCTGCGCCTCATCGACGCCGAGCGCCAGCATCCAGTCCCAGATCGCCGCGGTTTCCACGCCTTCGGCAACCACCGTCATGCCGCGCTGCTTGCCGCGGGCGATGGTGGTGGCGACGAAGCGGTGCACGGCCTCAAGCTCGATCACCCGGTTTACCATGTCCTTGTCGAGCTTCAGGCTGGTGAAGGGCAGCTCCAGAAGTTCGGTCAGCCAGGGCACGGCCGGACCGGCATCATCGATGGCCACGCCGTAACCCAGCCCGCGCAGCCGGTCGATGGACCGCCTGAGCAGGGCGAAATCATCCACCGGGCGGCTTTCGGTGAGTTCGATGATGACGCGGGCGACGTCGATACCGCAGGCCTCGCGCTGCCGCTCCAGCCGATCGAGCGCGGCCGGGTGCAGCAGCACGTCGAGCGGGAAATTGACCGACACCCGCACGCCGCGTTCCGCCAGCCAGGGCTCCGCCATGTCGGCGAAGGCGCGGGCGGACACCAGGTCGGTCAATTCGGCGGCGAGGCCGGCATCTTCGATCTGCGGCACGAAACGATCCGGCAGCAGCGTTCCGAGTTCGGGATGATTCAGCCTGGCCAGCGCCTCCAGCCCGATCGCATGCCGATCGGCCATGCGGACGATGGGCTGGTAGCGGTTTTCGATCATGGCGCCGCGCAGGGCGACCCGCAATTCGGCGAGGTCCATGGCTGTCGTGTCGCGAGGCTGGGATGCCGTCATCAAAGCCTCTATCACCGATCGGGGCGATGCTTCCACAATCGTACCTATATGAGGAAGCAGACGGTTAGCCAGCCCCAAAGTCAGTACCCCGATTTTTTCGGACGAGTCGCTTTCGACGGCGAGCCGGGCAAGTTCGTGGAACAGGCCGTCGGCATCCTCTGCATCCACCAGTACATGCGAATGCCCGGCGGACGGTCCGGCCATATGGGCGAGTGCCTCATGCGCGGTACAGGCGGTGACGCCGCCGCCGGTGGCCTCGGCCGCGCTCTGGACCGCTTTGGCCCAGGCTTCGCTCCGGCTGACCAGCAGCAGGTTGAAGCTCGAAGCCGGCGGCGCGCCGGGCTGTTCCCGCCCCTCTATAACGCGCATGTGAACAGGCTCGCTGTCTTTCATGCTTGCGTGCTAACCGATATGCCGCACTGAGGCGAGGAAAATTCCGGCATTCGGATATTAAATGCGCGTGTATCGGCACCAGGATCAAAATTTACACGCCGGCATTCCAAAATATATTGCCGTTTGACATATTTAGCCTCGCCCGGTCCGGCTCAGCCCAACTGGAAGCCGGGCTTGCGCTTCTCAATGAACGCCGACATGCCTTCCTTCTGGTCCGGAGTCCCGAACAGCGAGAGGAACAGGGCCCGCTCATGCCGGACGCCCTCGGCCAGGGTCGTCTCAAAGGCGCGGTTGACCGCCTGCTTGGCGAACTGCACCGCGACCGGCGAGAGGTTGGCGATCTTTTCGGCGATCTTCAGCACTTCCGGCAGCAACTGGTCGGCCGGGAAGATGCGGGAGACCAGGTTGGCGCGCTCGGCCTCGGCGGCGTCCATCATGCGGGCGGTCAGCACCAGGTCCATCGCCTTGGACTTGCCGACGGCGCGGGTCAGGCGCTGGGTGCCGCCGGCGCCGGGGATGACGCCGAGGTTGATCTCCGGCTGGCCGAATTTGGCGGTGTCGGCGGTGAAGATGATATCGCACATCATCGCCAGCTCGCAGCCGCCGCCGAGCGCGAAACCGGCCACCGCGGCGATCACCGGCTTCTTGACCTGCAGCACGGATTCCCAGGCGGCGCCGATGAAGTCTTCCACCATGGCGGCGGGATTGGTGCGGTCGCGCATCTCCTTGATGTCGGCGCCGGCGGCGAAGGCGCGGTCGCTGCCGGTGATGACGATGGCGCCGATGGCCTTGTCCGAGTCGAAGGCGGCGAGCTGCTGGCCGAGTTCACGGACCAGCGTGTCGCACAGGGCGTTCAGCGCGGCCGGGCGGTTGAGGCGGATCAGGCCGACGCGGCCGTGCGTTTCGGCGATGATGTTGTCGTAGTCGGCCATGCTGGGGTCCTCGCGGTCGTGATGGAGGCGGGTTATAGCAGGGGTTCCGGGTTGGGCCAGCCTGCCCGGGGTCGTCTTGCCCTGCGGTTCGATCGTCATGCCGGCGGGTTTTGAGACCCGTTCGAGAGGGGCGAGGCAGTTTTTGCAACGCCAGGACGCCAAGGCGCCAAGTACGGTGCCAACGTGATCGCCGTACCTGAAATCCAACCCGGCAAACTTGGCGCCTTGGCGTTTCACACAGCCGGTTCCGCCCGTACGGAGCGGGCGCGGCAGTCTGTAAAGCCGCGCACCGTTTCGCGGCCATCGCGATGTCCGGCGCGTTGCGTGACGATGCCTGGCGCGACGCGATATTCTGGCTTTCTCCGTTGCCTCCGTGGTCATCCGCTTTACTCTGAATCAAAGCGTGATCGACAGACCGCGATCGGCGCCACGGCCCCGCCGATGTCTCGCGCCATGCCAGACCCTGGTCATTTCTGCGTCCGCGGACAATAGAACGTGCTGCGCCCCGACTGCACGATCCGGCGCACCCCGGGGCACGCCGGCTCGCCCGGACAGCCGGGGCAGGGTTCGCCCTCGCGGCCGTAGACTTTCCAGGCCTGCTGGAAATAGCCCAGTTCCCCGCTCGGCTGGACATAGTCGCGCAACGTCGATCCGCCGGCGGCGATCGCCTCGGTCAGCGTCGCCTTGATCGCCGGCACCAGGCGCCGCGCGCGGACGCCGGGCACGGTGCGGGCCAGCCGCAGCGGCGAGATGCCGGCGCGGAACAGCGATTCGCAGACATAGATGTTGCCCAGCCCGGCCACCACCTTCTGGTCCAGCAGCGCCGCCTTCATCGGCGTCTGCTTGCCCGCCAGCGCCGCCTCCAGCACCGCCACGGTGAACGCGTCTTCCAGCGGCTCCGGGCCGATACCGGCCAGCAGGCGGTGTTCGTCCTCGTGCGCGGTCTCGACCAGGTCCACCGAGCCGAAGCGGCGCGGATCGACGAAGCCGACGCGCCAGCCGTCGTCGGTTTCCAGCTCCAGGTGCTCGTGCGGGGTGATTTCGTTCCGGCCGGCGGGGCCCAGCACCATGCGGCCGGACATGCCGAGATGCAGCAGCACGGACCAGCCGCTGTCCAGCTGCATCAGGATGTATTTGGCGCGGCGGCGGAACCCGGTGACGCGGGCGCCCACCAGAGTGTCCTCCAGGGCGGCGGGCAAAGGCCAGCGCATGTCGGGCCGGTTGGCGACGGCGCGCACCAGCCGCCGGCCCTCCAGGCGCATCCGCAGGCCGCGCATCACGGTTTCGACTTCGGGGAGTTCCGGCATGGCCCGGTTCAGGCTATACACCCCGTCCATGAGTGACAATCCTGCAACGACCGTCGATTTCGGCTTCCGCACCGTGGACCGCGACGAGAAAGCCGGCATGGTGCGCGCTGTCTTCGACAGTGTCGCAACGCGCTACGACCTGATGAACGACCTGATGTCCTTGGGCATCCACCGGGTCTGGAAGCAGATCTTCATCAGTGACCTGGCACCTCGGCCGGGCCACACGCTGCTCGACCTGGCGGGGGGCACCGGCGACATCACCTTCGGCTGGCTCAAGCGCGGCGGCGGGCCGGCGCTGCTGACCGACATCAACAACTCCATGCTGTCCGTCGGCCGCGACCGCGCGCTGGACGGCGGGTTTGCCGGCGATATCCGCTTCGTGGTGGCGGATGCCGAGAAGCTGCCGCTGCCGGACCGCTGCGTCGATCGCGTCTCGATGGCGTTCGGGCTGCGCAACTGCACCGACAAGAATGCGGTGATCCGCGAGGCGCGCCGGGTGCTGAAGCCGGGCGGGCGGTTCCTCTGCCTGGAGTTCTCCAAGGTCACCGTCGCCGCACTGACGCCGGTTTACGACGCCTGGTCGTTCAAGGTGCTGCCGAAGATCGGGCGGTACGTGGCCGGGGACGAGGACAGCTATCAGTACCTGGCCGAAAGCATCCGCATGTTTCCGGACCAGGAGACCTTGGCCGGGATGATGCGGGATGCCGGGTTCTCCCGGGTGCATGTGCGCAACCTGTCGGCCGGGATTGCCGCGATCCACACCGGGTGGCGCCTTTGAGCCTGAGCGGCAAGCGGGTCCTGCTGATCGTCGCGGGCGGCATCGCCGCCTACAAGGCGCTGGAGCTGATCCGCCTGCTGCGCCGCGCGGACTGCGGCGTCAGCTGCGTGCTGACCGAAAACGGCGGTCAGTTCGTTACGCCGTTGTCGCTCCAGGCGTTGAGCGAGTCGAAAGTCTACACCGGCCTGTTTTCGCTGACCGACGAATCGGAGATGGGTCACATCCAGCTCTCCCGCGCGGCGGACCTGCTGGTGGTGGCGCCGGCGACGGCGAACCTGCTGGCGAAGATGGCGGGCGGCCTGGCGGACGATCTCGCCTCCACCGTGCTGCTGGCGACCGACAAGCCGGTGCTGGTGGCGCCGGCGATGAACGTGCGGATGTGGCTGCACCCGGCGACGCAAGCCAACATGGCGACCCTGGAGCGGCGCGGCGTGCATGTCGTGCCGCCGGGCGAAGGGGCGATGGCCTGCAATGAATTCGGCCCGGGGCGGCTGGCCGAACCGCCGGAGCTCCTGGCTGCGATCGAGTCGTTACTCAACCCGGCACCGTTGCCGAAGCCGTTGGCCGGCCGGCACGCCCTGGTGACCAGCGGGCCGACGCATGAGCCGATAGATCCGGTGCGCTACCTGGCGAACCGGTCCTCCGGGCGGCAGGGCCACGCCATCGCCGCGGCGCTGGCCGAGCTTGGCGCCCGCGTCACCCTGGTCAGCGGGCCGGTGTCCGTGCCCGACCCGGCCGGGGTCACGGTGCATCGCGTCGAGACCGCGCTGGAAATGCTGGCGGCCTGCCGCGCCGCGCTGCCGGCCGATGTCGCGGTGTTCGCGGCGGCGGTGGCGGACTGGCGGGTCGATCATGCCGCCGCGCAGAAGCTCAAGAAACTGCCGGGGGCCGCGCCACCGGCGCTGACCCTGCTGCCCAACCCCGACATCCTCGCCAGCATCGCCGCGCCCGGACCGCAACGGCCCCGGCTGGTTGTCGGTTTTGCTGCCGAAACGACGGACCTGATGGCCAATGCCCGGGCGAAGCTGGCGCGCAAGAACGCCGACTGGATCGTCGCCAATGATGTCTCGCCGGAAACCGGGATCATGGGCGGGGCGGAAAACGTGGTGCACGTCATCACCGCCGCGGGGATCGAATCCTGGCCGCGGCTGGCCAAGGATGCCGTCGCCCGCCGCCTGGCGAGCCGGATTGCCGAGACGCGATCAGTGCAGCAGTTCCATGGTGGCGACGGCGCCGCCGCAGCTCTCGAGCCGTAACGATCCCGCGTGGCGCCCGGCCAGGCCCTGCGCCAGCGACAGGCCCTCGCCATGGCGGGGCGTGCCGGTGAAGCCCCAGCCGTTGTCGCTGACGCTGAGCACCGTGCTGCCGGCCTCGGTGACCAGGCGCACCGCGATCCGGCCGCACGGGCGGCCTTTCATGCCGTGCTTGACGGCGTTGGCGACCAGTTCGTTGGCGCCCCGCACCACCGCCTCGCGCAATGCCGCCGGGCAGATGCCGCGCACCGATACGCCGACGCGGATCACCTGGTCGGGCGAGCGCATCATCTCGACCACCGCGCCGGCAAGCTGGCGCAGCCGATCGGCCATGGAGCCCGGGGCCTCGGTCAGACCGAACAGCGCGTTGGAGATGGTGGCCGACAGGGCGATGCGATACTCCAGCTCGCGGGCGACCCGTTCGCCGCCCGGCGAATCATGCAGCCCCGGCAGTTCGGTGATCAGCGCGATGATCCGTTGCAGGGTATTCCTGGTATGATGGCGTAACTGGCGCAGGTCGATCTCCTGTTCGGCGCCGCCGGTGTGGAGTTTCGGCTCGGAATAGCGGAAATCGGGTTGCCGGGGCCGCTCGGCCTTGTGCCGGCGCAGATCGACGGCGGAGGCTGCGATATAAGCCATGGTCTGTTGCCTCTGGTTCGTGGACGGGAATCGGCGTGACGTTTCGGTTCGCAAGGTCGGTACGAGCCGCCCGCCGGCCTGCCGGCACCCCCCGGATTAAGCGCATTCGAGTCCAGTCGAGATCAAACCGTAAGTGAGAAAATTTCCTGCGTCAATCTATTTCGGCCTGTATAGAGATGTTGCAGGTAATATTCCGATATACGTCTTTTTATACAAGAGTCTTTTAAGCTTTGGCGGCCTGCCGGACGCCGCCAAACCCCCCGGTCATGGCAACAAACCGGCCCGCGCCGCCATCCCGGTGGTCCAGCGGCGGGCCGGGCGGCGGCTGCCGGCCAAACGCCGGTGCTTCCATGATTTAGATTCGTTGATAAAATAGTTGAGTGGAATCCATCCGTTCAATATACCCAGAGGTTGTGTCGCCAGCACGGTTGATCAGGCGGGGCGATGTACAGCCGCCGGATTCCCGCCGCCGCGGTATCGTTGACCTTCCGTGCTGAACGGCCGATCGGCTGCATCCCGGAAGAGGTCTTCGGAAGCACCCGGGGACGCCGGCAGCGCGCGGTATCGTGTTGCAGCAAGAATGATGAACATCATTTCCCCGGGGCCGCGGCTTTTTTCGGCAGCGCAGTGATCCGCCGGACGGCGGCCGCGGCGCGGCGGTGTCGCACCCGGGCGCGGACCCGCATGCGCGGCGGCGGCGGCAGACATTCGCTGGCACCACGTGCGGCAGCCGATTAAACTTGCACGGTACTTCATCTCGGCCGAGTCGCGACCGAAGGTTGCGACGCGCCGGGACCACCTGCAACCAGTTCTGACGGGACGCAATGGACCTGATCCTTCCCCAACTCGATCTGCCCGTCGGCCGGATCCCCGATCCCGCGCCAAACGGCGCCGAGCGCGCCAAGCCGGTTCGCGGCAGGCCGGTGCACCTGTCGGGCTATCAGCGTGAGGGGCAGGATTTCTATGCCACCCCCGCCTGGGTCACCGAGGCGCTATTGAAGCGCGTCCGGTTGCGCGGACCGGTCTGGGAGCCGTGCTGCGGCGACGGGGCGATGGCCCGGGTGCTGGCCGAGCACGGGCTCGACGTCGTCTCCACCGACATCGCCGATCGCGGCTTTGGGGAAGCGGGGGTGGATTTCCTGGACTGCCTGACGGTGCCGCGGGGATGCCGCAGCATCGTTACTAATCCGCCCTATGGCGACTCCGGCTCGCACGAAGGACAGTCGCGGTCACCGACGGCGATGCGGAAGTTTCTCAGCCATGCGCTGATGCTGACGGCGCAGGTGGACGGGCAGCTCGCGCTGCTGGTGCGGCTGCAATGGATCGCCGGGCGGTTCGTGGCGGAGGCGATGTCGGCGGCGCCGTTCTCCGCCGTGATCGTCCTGACCCGGCGCATCCGCTGGTTCGACATGGCGGAGAAGACCAACCACGCCCAGCACCATCACGCCTGGGTGGTGTTCGACCATGCGCATCCGCCGGGGCAGCCGCCGGCGTTGCTGTACGGCTGACCCCGTTCCAGGCGCGACGCGCGCCCCTGTCTCAACGGCCGATCGGCGCAGGCTTTTCGTGCGGCAGGCCGCCGTCGTCGATATCGAAGTCCGGATCGAACACCGTATGACCCTGGCTGCCGACGAACGCGGGCTGCGCCTTGATCCACTCGCTGGGCTTCTGCTGCTTCGCATAGGCCAGTAGCCGCGCCTCCAGATCCGCCGCGATCTCTGGATGCTGAGCCGCCACGTTGGTGGTTTCCCCCGGATCGGCTGCCAGGTCGAACAATTCGGTCTTGCCCGGCAGCAGGGCGACCTTCAGCAGTTTCCAGTCGCCCTTGCGGACCGCGCCGCGAAACGCTTCGACGTTGATCAGGATGTCCTCGTTCGGCGAGGGCGCCCCGGCGGTCAGCACCGGCCAGATGTCCCTGCCGTCCATCGGATGGTCTGCACTCCCCGTTCCCCCCGCCAGCGCCAGCACGGTTGGCATGATGTCCACCATGTGCAGTGGTGCCGTCACGGTCCCCGGCTTCAGGTGGCCCGGCCAGTTGGCGAACGCCAAGACGCGGACACCGCCCTCATACAGGCTGCCCTTGCCGCCGCGCAGCGGAGCGTTGGAGGCCGGGCTCTTGGCGCCCTGGTCGATACCGCCTTCCTCGTGTTCGCGCTCGTCGTTGCTCTTCGCGCCCTGCGCGAACAGTCCGCTGGTGGCGCCGCCGTTGTCGCTGGCAAACAGGATCAGCGTGTTGTCGCGCAGGTGCTTGTTCTCCAGTGCGCGGACGATCCGGCCGACCTGATCATCCAGCGCCGAGATCATCCCCGCATAGGCCTGCCGGTTCTTGTCCGTAATCGCCGGATAGCGGTCCTTGTAGCTCTGCGGCGCCTGATACGGCGCGTGCGGCGCCAGGGACGCGAAGTACAGGAAGAAGGGTTTTTTCGAGTCCTGCCGATCGATCAGCCGGACGGCGTCGTCGCCAATCAATGTCATGTAATAGCCGGGTTCCTTGAGGAAGGTGCCGTTGCGCTGCCAATCGATGACGCCGCCGCGGTCGCGGGTGAAATAGTCCACCTCGCCCATGACGTTGCCGTAGAAATAATCGAACCCGCGGTTTTGCGGCCAATACTTCCTGTCGGCGTGGCCGAGATGCCATTTGCCGAACATCAGGGTGGTATATCCCGCCTGCTTCAGTGCCTGCGGCAAGGTTCGCTCATCCGTCGGCAGGCCATAGGTGTGGCTCGGAAAGATCACCAAGGTCTGCAGGCCGTAGCGCATCGGATAGCGTCCGGTCATCAGCGCCGCGCGGGACGGCGTGCAGACCGGCTCCCCGTAGAAATCGTCCAGGCGAACCCCGGCCTCGGCCAGCTTGTCGATGTTCGGTGTCTTGATGTCGCTGCCGCGATATCCGACATCGGCTGAACCGAGGTCGTCGGCCATGATGAAGACGATGTTCGGCTTGGGGTCTGCGGCGCGCGCTGCGACGGATGCCATCATGGCCACCAGGAAAAGCCGGCCGAGCCGATGCATGGTGCGAAGACCTTCGATCATTGCAGCTGAACCTCGACCGTGTGGATCGTGCCGTCGAACCGGAATGGCGCGCGGTCAAAATAGTCCAGTGACACGGGCGAACCGAGGTCCATGCCGACATCGAGCGTCTCGCTGGCGGAAAAGGCGCCGGCCACGGTCCGCTTGACGTCGATGCGCAGCGCGTCCTTGCCGTCCACCGCGATTGCAACCACGGCGGGTCCGGCGGGCTGCGGGATCGCTGTATCGATAGTGATCTGATGCCGTCCCGGCGGAAGGACATCGTCCGTGCGGGCAATGTAACGCTCGATCATCATCATGTTGTACTCGTAAACCAGATGGCCCTTGTCCAGATAAAGCGTCAGGCCCCCGCCGATGCCGCCGAGCGCGTACAGCACCCCCGAGGCATTCGGGCCGAAGGTCGCGTCCACCACCACACGGTTGCTCTCGCGGCCCAGGCCGGGTGCGGCGAACTCCGGCAGCCGCGTCGTCTCGGCATCGAAGGTCCAACGGGTGTAAGGCACTTTCACCCGATCCTCGGGATGCAGGCGCGTCCACAGGCCGGCGCCTACCGGGAACACCTTGTTGGCCTGCGCCTCCGTCAGGAACAGTTGCTTCATCGCCGCAAGGCGCTTCGGGTCTTCCGCGGCCAGATCGTTGGCCTGCGAGAAATCGTGCCGCAGGTCATACAGTTCCCAGACATCCGTGTTGGCATCCCAGGTGGCAAGTCCCGGGCTGACGGTCAGCCATGGCGTGAGCGGACCGAACGCCGCCGCATACCAGCCATCGTGGTAGATGCCGCGGCTGCCGTTGTTCTCGAAATACTGCGTCGTCTTGCGCCACGGCGCGGTCGCGCCGGCGAAGCTGTAGACCATGCTGACGCCGTCGATCGGGTCCTGCGCGATGCCGTTGACCAGTTTCGGCGGGGTGATGCCCAGGATGTCATAGATCGTCGGGACGATGTCATTGACATGGTGGAACTGCGGCCGCGGCGTTGCGTCGGGTTTGATCCCTTTCGGCCAGGAGATCACCATCGGGTTGCGCGTGCCGCCGAAATGCGAAGCCACCAGCTTCGTGTAGCGAAACGGCGTGTCGCCGGCCCAGGCCCAGCCGGCGTGATACATGTTCTCGACCTTGTTGGTTCCCAGCGTGTCGAGGCCGCCGATATTGTCGAGCGCGGTGAGCTGCTGCCGGATCGTGCTGGGGATCTGGTTCTGCGCCAGAAGCTCGCTGATCGTTCCATTCTGTCCTTCGGCGCTGGAACCGTTGTCGCCGAAGATGTAGAAAATGAGGGTGTTGTCGCGCAGCCCAAGCTGCTCGATGCCGGTAATCAGGCGGCCCACCTGCGCATCGGTGTGTTCGACGAAGCCGGCGAAGACTTCCATCAGCCGGCGCTGGAAGGGTTTTTCATCGTCCGGAATGCTGTCCCAGGATGCCATCGAGTCGGGACGCGGCGTCAGTTTCGTATCCGGTGGGATCCAGCCGAGCTGAAGCTGGCGCTGGAAGACGCGCTGCCGGTAGGCGTCCCAGCCGTCATCGAATTTGCCCTTGTACTTGTCCGCCCACTGCTTGAAGACCTGATGCGGGCCGTGCGCGCCGCCCGGTGCCCAGTACATCAGGAACGGCTTGTCGGGCGAGAACGCCTGATGGCGCCGCAGCCAGAGCAAAGCCTTTTCGGCCATGTCCTGAGTCAGGTGGTACGCCGGGTCATGCGGCGGCTCGATCGCTGTCGTGTCCTCGAACAATCGCGGTTCGTATTGGGAGGTTTCCCCGGCCAGGAAGCCGTAGAAGTAATCAAAGCCGTATCCCGTCGGCCAACGGTCGAACGGCCCCATCGCAGTCGTTTCGGTCGCCGGGGTGTTGTGCCACTTGCCGAAGGCGGCGGTCTTGTAGCCGTATTCGTGCAGCACCTCCGCGACCGTGGCGGCGCTTTTCGGAATGACGCCGGTGTAGCCGTCGAAGTCGAGCGCCCGTTCGGCGATCGTGCCGGACCCGACGCGCTGATGGTTGCGGCCGGTCAGCAGCGCGGCGCGGGTTGGCGAGCAGATCGAGGTGGTGTGGAAGGTGTTGTAGCTGATTCCCTCGCCGGCGAGTTTCGTCAGTGTCGGGGTCGCGATCTCGCCGCCGAAGGTGTCGGGCAGGCCGAAGCCGACATCGTCGAGCAAAACGATCAGGATGTTGGGGGCACCGGCGGGCAGGCGGTCCGGTTCGACGCGCCGGACGTGCTGCGATTCCTGCAACGTGGGTCCGGCGATGCTGGCGGTCGGGGTGGGGGGGAATGGCAGGACGGAGCCGTCCGCCGGTTGGGCCTGTGCTCGCGGCGAGCCGATAACGATGAGCGCGGACACGACGAAACAGGCCAGCAGCAATCGCTTCATTTAAGCGTTTCCCCGGTTGTCGTTGCCGGGACGTTCCGGCGATCGGCTACTTCCAGTGTGGCAGGAAGCGGCGCTTGGCCGGGTGGCGCATTGACTCAGGTCAAGCGGGGCGGGGGGCTACTTTGCACCCGCGGGCCGCCGTGTCATGGCCGGACCTGGTCCGGCCACCCACGACTTGTTGCGCTTGATACGGTAAAGACGTGGATGGCCGGGACAAGCCCGGCCATGACACAAAAGACCCGATCAGCAATGATAGCCGCCGTGGAAACCGGCAATCACTATGCCGCGACCGCCACCTCCACGAGCTCCGCCGGGTCCATCCGCTGCTTGCGCAGCAGATCCCGATACGGCCCGGGCCGCGCCGCCAGCGCCGTGGGCGAGCCGTCATCGACGATCCGGCCCTTATCCATGACGATGATGCGGTCGAAGCTTTGCAGCGTGGACAGCCGGTGGGCGATCGCGATCACCGTCCGCCCGGTCATGAGACGATCGAGCGCGTGCTGGATGGCCTGTTCGGATTCCGTATCCAACGCGCTGGTCGCCTCATCCAGCAACAGTATCGGCGCGTTCTTCAGCAGCGCGCGGGCGATCGCCAGACGCTGCCGCTGCCCACCCGACAGTTTCACGCCGCGGTCGCCGACCATGGTGTCGAAACCTTCCGGCATTGCCTCGATGAACTCGCGGCAATGCGCCATGTCGGCGGCGGCCAGCACGTCCTTCTCGGTTGCGTCCGGACGGGCATAGCGGATGTTCTCCAGCACCGAGCGGTGGAACAGCGAGATGTCCTGCGGCACCACCGCCATCACGTCGTGCAGGCTGGACTGCGTCACGTCGCGGATGTCCTGCCCGTCGATCGCGACCGTTCCGCCGCACACGTCGTGGAAGCGTTGCAGCAACGACAGCACCGTGGACTTGCCGGCGCCGGAGAACCCGACCAAACCGACGCGCTCGCCCGGCTGAATAACGAGGTTGAAGTCGTTCAGCACCGCCGGGCGGTTCGGATAGGCGAAGCGCACCTGCTCGAAGGAGACCTCACCGGGGCCGGCAACCAGCGGCTCCGCGTCCGGCAGGTCTTCCAGGTCGTGCGGCGTCAGCAACGTAGAGATCGCCTCATCCAGCCGCGCGACATGCTGCGTCAGGTCGACCAGCGCGACCGCAAGGTCCCGGGTGCCGTGCAGGATGCCGAACGCCAGCGAGGTGATCAGCACGAGGTCGCCGACTTTCGCCTGGCCGTGCTGCCACAGGATGATGCCCCAGGCGACGGCGCCGGCGGTCAGGAACGCGGTCATGATCGCGTGCACCAGCCGGATATGCTCCAAGTAATACAGACTGCGGCGGCGCGAGGCCATTTCGGTCTGCATGCGCGCGCCGATTCGGCCCTGTTCGCGGAAGGTGGCGCCGAAGGCGCGGACGACGTTGAAGTTGCTGATGACGTCCACCAGCTCCCCGTCCACCGCGGCGGCTTTCTCGGCGTAGTCGCGATGCCGGGCGGAGCCCTTGCGCGCCATCTGGTAGACCACCGCGCCCATCAGCAGCGACACGCCGAGCAGCGATCCCGCCAGCGGCAGGTTGACCGAGCCGATGAAGCAGATCGACAGCACCACGGCGATCATCGGCGGCATGACGTTCCAGGCGCCGGTATTCTCCACCGTGAAGGCGGCGTTGGCGGTGGAGCTGATGCGGCTGGCCAGCGCGCCGGGCAGGCGCTCCGCGAAATATGATGGCGAGTGGGCGGACAGGTGGGCGAACAGATCCTGCCGGACGTCGCCGGTGACGCGCACGAAGGTGCGGTGCGCGGCGTATCCGCCGACACGCCAGGACAGGTTGTCGGCGGCGACGAGGCCGCACAGCAGGGCGAAGGCCCACCACACCTGGTTGCCGGCGGCGTCGCGGCCGGCGGCGACGATGTCGATCAGGTGCTTCATCCCGTATTGCGTGGAGACGCTGCACGTGACGGCGACGATCACCGACATCAGTATGGTCAGGTGGCCCGCCGGATGACGCTTTATATAATTGTACAGAAACGCCAGCGGGCGGCCGCGCAGCGACGGCAGGCCGCCGGGCTTGGGTGCCGGCGGCGGCTGGCTTGGCCGCGGCGCGGTTGCCTTGCGGGCGGGCCGGGCGGCAATAGATGCCCCGTTGACCGGGGCGAAGGCGACGAGACTCTGAGCCATGGCGTGCGGCAGCTCCTGTAGCCGGGATAGGGAGGCGGACCCGGACCGCCGGGAAAGAGTTTCGTCATACTTGCCGGCCAAATTAAGGCAGCGAAGGCCGATAATCCTGCCCGGCACGCCGACATTTCGCCACATTCAGAAACTATAACCCCTGCTTGATAGACGCTGGTGGATTGTGAAGTCAAGCATAAGACATGCCGAGCCGATCACAATATAACAGTCGCCTGGTGGCTTAAACTCGTAGTCAAACTGGGGCACTTTTCTTATGCGTATTGCTCAAATATCGCCTCTGTTCGAGGCGGTTCCGCCCAAGCTGTACGGCGGCACCGAGCGTGTGGTCTACTCGCTGACCGAAGAACTGGTCGCGATGGGACACGACGTCACCCTGTTCGCCAGCGGCGACTCCGTCACCTCCGCCACCCTGGCACCGATGCGCGACCAGGCGCTGCGGCTCGATCCGTCGGTCAAGGATTGGGTGGCGATCTACTATCGCATGGTCGAGATGATCTATCGCCGCAAGGACGAGTTCGACGTCCTGCACTTCCATATCGACTACTTCCCGCTGTCGCTGTTCACCCGGCAGAACACCCCGTACCTGACGACGATCCACGGCCGCCTCGACCTGCCGGAGTTCGTCGAAACCTACGGCACCTTCGCGCATGCGCCGTTCGTCTCGATCTCCGACAGCCAGCGCAAGCCGATTCCGAACCTGAACTGGGTGCGCACCGTGCTGCACGGCATGCCGGCGAACCTGCTGAAGCCGCTGCCGGTGAAGCAGGACTACCTGGCGTTCCTGGGTCGCGTGTCGCCGGAAAAGGGCCTCGACCAGGCCATCCAGATCGCCGGCCGCGCCGGGATGAAGCTGAAGGTCGCCGCCAAGGTCGATAACGCCGACAAGGATTACTACGACACCATCATCAAGCCGCTGATCACGGGCAACTCCAACGTCGAGTTCATCGGCGAGATCAACGATGCGCAGAAGCCGGAATTCCTCTCCGGCGCGCATGCGCTGGTGTTCCCGATCCGCTGGCCGGAACCTTTCGGGCTTGTGATGATCGAGGCGATGGCCTGCGGCACCCCGGTGATCGCGTTCAACCACGGCTCGGTGCCGGAAGTCATCGACAACGGGGTGACCGGTTTCATTGTCAACGACATCGATGAGGCGGTGAAAGCGCTCGGCAGAGTGGACGCGCTCGACCGCGCCCGCGTGCGGGCGACGTTCGATCGCCGGTTTACCTCGCGCCGCATGGCGGAAGACTACGTCGATCTATACAAGTCGCTGAGCCAGCCGGTGCGGCGCCTGCAGGTCGCTTAAAGGAAGTTCGGGGGCGCCGCCCCCGAACCCCCGCTCAGGGCCGGCGGCCCTGAGAACCCGGATATTTTGAGGGGTTGCGAGAGAGGGGCGACTCGGGGTTGCAAATCCCCGGGTTGCCCCTGTCCCGCAACCCCTCAATTAATGGGATCAAAGGGCCGCCGGCCCTTTGCGGGTCCAGGGCAGCGCCCTGGCCTTCCTTTAGGCACCCTCGATGCGCAGCAGGCTGGGGCTGAACGGGCTGAACTTCTTCACCGCGGCCGTCCAGGCCGGCTTCGGTCCGTTCATCGCCGTCTGGCTGACGCAGCAGGGCTGGTCAGTCCGTTCCCTCGGCCTGGCGCTGAGCATCGGCACCTTCGCCGCGCTGTTGGGCCAGATTCCCGGCGGCTGGCTGGTGGACCAGGTTCACCGCAAGCGCGGCGTGACCGCCGCGGGGCTGATCGCCCTGGCCGTCAGTGCGCTGATGCTATGCTTGTTGCCGACACGGCCGCTGATCTGGGGCGCCCAGGTGGCGCACGGGCTGGCCAGTTGCGTCGTCACCCCGGCGATCGCGGCGATCACTTTATCGCTGTGCGGCCATGACAGTTTTGGCGAGAAGATGGGCGTCAACACGCGATGGTCCTCGCTCGGCAATGCCGCCTCGGCAGCACTGCTGGGTGCGGCGGCGGCCTACGTCTCGGAGCAGGCGGTGTTCCTGGTCACGGCGGCGCTGGTCGTGCCGGCCGTGGCCTCCTTGTTCGTGATCAAGGCGTCCGACTGCATCGAGGACGGCGAGGATCACCCGGCGATGCGCCACCCGCGGGACCGCGAGCACCCGGCGTGGCGACTCTTCGCCGAACCGGCGCTGCACATCTTCGCGGTCGCCGCGGTGCTGTTCCAGTTCGCCAACGCGGCGCTGCTGCCGCTGGCGCTGAACGGGCTGGCGCGGCGCGGCGAGGCGTCCGGGTTCACGGTCTCGGCGACCATCATCGTGCCGCAGATCGTCACGGCGGTGCTCGCACCCTGGTTCGGCCGGCTTGCGCAACGCTTCGGCCGCCGCCCTGTCCTGCTGATCGGCTTTGCCGCCGTGCCGCTGCGCGCCGTATTGCTCGCCGGCTTGCCGGGTGCCGCGCCGCTGATCGTGTACCAGGCGCTGGACGGGGTCAGCGCGGCGGTGTTCGGGCTGATGCTGCCGCTGATCGCGGCGGACACGACGCAGCGCACCGGCTATCTCAACCTCGCCATCGGCTCGCTCGGTCTGGCGGGCGGGCTGGGGGCGACGTTCAGCACGGTGATCGCCGGGGCGGTCGCCGAACGGTTCGGCGAGCCGGTGATGTTCCTGTTCCTGGCCGCGGTCGCCCTGTCGGCGGTGCTGCTGCTGTGGCTGGCGATGCCGGAGACCCGGCCGGTGCGGCGGCGCAAGGCGGTGGCCGCCTGATCTTGCAGAGTCCCCCCGGCCGATGCCTGATAACCCCGCGACGCCGTGAGGGAGGACCATAATGGACCAGGCCGAAGCCACGCATCTGTTCGAACCGGCAGGTGATTTCCAGTGCCTGCATGAATTCATCCCGGCGGCACGGGCGAAACTGTCCGACCATCTCTGGGGCTACCTGGTGGGTGCGGCGGAATCCGAAACGACGATGCGGCGCAACCGGCTGGCGCTCGATTCGCTGGCGCTGCGGCCGCGGGTCTGTGTCGATGTTTCAAAGATCGAGCTTGGCACGACGTTGTTCGGCCGCAAGCTGCGGCTGCCGGTGATCCTGGCGCCGGTCGGATCGCTGGAGTCGTTTCATCCGGGCGGCGCGGCGACGGCGGGGCGCGCGGCCTCGGCGTTCGGCGTGCCGATAATGGTGAGTTCGGTGACGATGCCGGGGCTGGAGGAGTCGGCGGCGGCGGCGACCGGGCCGAAGATCTTTCAACTGTACGTGCGCGGCGACGATGCCTGGGTGGACGACATCGTCCGGCGCGCGGTCGATGCCGGATACGACGCGTTCGCCATCACCGTGGATACCGCCGCCTATTCCCGGCGGGAGCGGGACATCGCCGGCCGCTTCGTGAAGCCGTGGCGGGCGGTGGCGACCGGGCAGAGCTACCAGGCGTCGTTCAACTGGGACAATGTCCGCCACTTCAAGCAGACGCACTCCATTCCGCTGATCCTGAAGGGCATCGCCACGGCCGAGGATGCGGCCCTGTGCTGCGAGCTGGGGGTGGACGGTGTCTATGTCTCAAACCATGGCGGGCGGCAGCTCGATCACGGCCGCGGATCGATGGACGTGCTGCCGGAGGTGATGGCGGCGGTGCGGGGCCGGGCGCGGGTGATCGTCGATGGCGGCATCTGCCGCGGCACGGACATCGTCAAGGCGATCGCGCTGGGGGCCGACGCGGTGGCGATGGGGCGGATGTATTGCTACGCGCTGGCGGCCGACGGCGATGCCGGCGTGCACAAGATGCTGGAACTGCTGGAGCACGAGTTCGGCGTGGCGATGGCTTTGGCCGGCGCCCGCAAGCTGGCGGAGCTGCACCCGGGGTTCGTGCACCGCGACGCCCCGCCGGTGGCGCAGCCGCATGTGCACAGCGCATTTCCGTTGCTGCAGGCGACGCCGGAGTTCCGGGGTGCCTAAGCCCCGGTGAACCGCGGCGCCCGCTTCTCCCGGAACGCCGCCAGGCCTTCCAGGAAGTCGCTGGTCAAAGCCGCCTTCGCCTGCAGCTTCGCCTCCAGGTCGAGCTGCTCGATGTAACGGTTGTCCAGGCCCTCCCACGCCATCTGGCGGATCATCCCGAGCGACCGCGGCCCCTTGGCCAGGCCCCGGGCCAGATCCATCGCCGCCGGCATCAGCGCCGCGTCGTCCTCCACCCGGTTGATCATGCCCCAGGCCAGCGCCGTCTCGGCGGCCAGCGGTTGGGCCAGCAATGCCAGCTCCAGCGCCCGCGCCATGCCGATCAGGCGCGGCAGAATCCAGGAGGAGCCGCAATCCGGCACCAGGCCGATGCGCGCGAAGGCCTGCAGGAAGGCGGCGGAGCGGGCGGCGAGCTTGATGTCGCCGGTCAGCGCCAGGCTCATGCCGGCCCCGGCGGCGATGCCGTTGATCGCGGTGACGATGGGGATGTTCGAAGCCCGCAGGCGCAGGAACATCGGGTTGTACCAGGCCTCCAGGTCCGACTCGACATCCCCCAGCGCCTCGGCGGCGCGATCGCGTTCGTCGCGGTCGGGGTCGTTCAGGTTGGCCCCGGAACAGAACGCCCGGCCGGCGCCGGTGATGACAAGGCAGCGGGCCGGGCCGGCTTCGACGGCGTCCAGCGCGTCCGCCATGTCCTCGCGCAGCTTCCGGCCGAAAGCGTTCAGCACGGCCGGATCGTTCAACGTCAGCACTGCGACGTCGCCAGCGGTTTCAAGAATGATTTTGCCGTGCTGCATCGTCGCTGTCCCCTGTCCCGCCGCGCATCGCGGAGTGCGCGCTCCAGGGTAGCAGCATTGGCGGCGATGACCAGGGAGAGACATGCTCGGCACGGCGCCGACGATACTGCCGCGCGGCGCCTTGACCAGCCGGCGTCCGCCCGGTTAAGCGGTTGTTTCGCCGGCAATATCGAATGAAACGGCAGCCGAACTGGAAGATTTTAACTCACCGCCACCAGGTCATGCACCGGCCGATCGGCTGCTATCGATTCCGGTTGTACTTGCGACCGAGTCGATGCGCTCGCGGCGCCGGGTTTCGCGAAATATCCGTTACGAAATCTTCATGAACCTGGACGCGGGACGGATGTTTCTGTAAATTTAGTAAGCAAATGCCATTTGGCGACGGGTCAAGGCATCCCATCCGCCAAATGGCATTGTTGTTCGGTCCGGCGGGTTAGCCCCGGCCGCCGCGCTTGGCAGGCACCTTGCGGGCCGGCTTCTTCGGCGCGACGGTACGGCTGCGTCCCAAACCCATCTTCTTCGCCAGCGACGAGCGGGTTTCCGCATAGTTCGGCGCGACCATCGGATAGTTGGAGGGCAGGCCCCACTTCGTCCGGTATTGATCGACCGTCAGATTGTGCTCGGTCATCAGGTGTCGTTTCAGCATGGTCATCTGCTTGCCGTCTTCCAGGCAAACGATATGATCCGGGAAGACCGATTTGGTCACCGGAACCGCCGGCTTCAGCGCTTCAACCGGCGCGGGAGCTTCCCCGACAGTCGATAGGGTCTTGTAGACCTCCCGAATCAAGGCCGGCAGCTCCTCAACCGGAACCGCGTTCTTCGTCAAGTGAGCACTCACGATTTGGGCCGTGAACCCCAACACATCGTCAGACATATATTTCTTTCCTGCAACCCGGAGAGGCCAATATAGTCCATGCGATCAAATAGCGCCATAGTCCTCTGACAGAATCGTCAGATGAATTTTCGGGCGATGCGCTGCGCCCCGCGGCGTCGCGCTGCTTTGGCGATATTGGCTGCTGAAAACCGATAGGTAGCAAATGGAACCGAGCTTCGGGAGCGAAGTTGCGGCGAAAATCGAGGCAACGGGATCGACCTTGCCGGGCAAGTACGAATCCTTTGACGCGACCTTCTTTTGTGCAGCGCGACTCGCGTCCCCGCGGCTGCGCAGGACCGTGCCGTCGCAAATGCCGGCCTTGCGGCGCCCGGGCGGCCGACGCCGGATTTCTTGGCCTTCACCCGCGACGACTGCGCAGGCGGGCCGGCCGACAAGTCAACGCCGCAGCCGCCGATTCGCCACCGCAGGCTGATTGTATTGTCCCGCCATTTGGCGAAAGCCGGCGCCTGTACCTACCGCCGTTGCGCGTGATCCATCCGCACTGGCGGCCTTCATGCGTCCCGCACTGGCGGCTTCATGCGTCGTGGCCCGCCCGGGCGGACAATCCATGCCTTTTTCGTATAAGCAAAAGGCGTGAACGCCAGCCTCCGCCGGCATGACGAAGGCTCAGGGCCGGTTGGTATTATTTCGCCGCTTCAATCTTCGCCGCCGGCGTCGATCAGCCCTTTTTGCTCACGGGTGACGTGCCGTTGACTGGCCTCGCGGGACCGTTTCAGTCTCAATGCAGACCACGCCCCGGCCGGACAGCGAAGCGGCAGTGCCGCGGCGCGAACGTTTCTTTCGACCGGTCACCGCGGCGCGAATTGCAGGTCTGACTGCGGTTCGCGGCCGGCGGCGGCATGCTCAATTGCCGTTTGACATTTTCCGGCAACGATCCGGTGCGTCCGCCGGGGTGCCCCGCATGATCGGCCTTTACCGTCCAGCCGCCTCCGCAAGACCGGGGAAAACGGTCAGGCCCGGATCAGCCCCGCCATCGTCCCGGCGCCCGCGCTGCCGGGGAACACCTGCTCCAGCGCCGCGGCGTCCAGCCCGAGGTGCTGCGCCAGCAGGCCCCGCGCCACCGCCCGCAGGTCGGTTGCCGGCGCCAGGTCACGGTCCTCGAACAACTGCCCCGACGCCAGTCCCGGCCACGACGCCCGGACCCGGCCGCCGGCGACCGCCCCGCCCAGCACGAAGGCGACCGTCCCGGTCCCGTGATCGGTGCCCTTGGTGCCGTTCACCCGGGCGGTGCGGCCGAACTCGGTCATCACCAGCACCGCTGTCTGCGCCCACGCCGGACCCAGTCCGGTCCGCAGCGCCTGCAACCCGGCATCGAGCTGCTGCAGCGGCGCCTCCAGCCGGCGCAACTGAGCGGCATGGGTGTCCCAGCCGCCGAGCTCCAGCGCCGCGATGCGCGGGCCGCCGGGGGCGCGGAGCATCTCGCCCGCCGCCAGGGCCAGCGCCGGAAAGGCGTTGCTGTCCGTGGGGCGGTCCGTGGGGCGGTCCTTCGACGGCTCCTCCCCCGCCAGCACCGCGCTGCTGAAGCCGCGGTCGCGCAGCCCCCGGATGATCGCCGGGCCGGTGACCGGGTCGTCGCCGTTCAGCGCGGCGATGGCGGCGTACAGCTCCGGCGCGGGCTGCGAGAACCCGTGCGGCGCCCAGTTCGCCACCCGGGCGGGGCCGCGCAGCAGCAGCGGCACCGACACGCCCACCGCCAGCGCCTCGCCCTCCGCCCGTGGCACCGGGGACGGCGGCAGCGCCGCCACCACCCGGTTGAGCCAGCCGCTGGTCATGCGGCGGTCCGCACCCGACTCCAGGTAGTCCTGCGCCTCGAAATGGCTGCGAACCCGGTAAGACCCGGCGACGGCGTGAACGATCAGCGCCTGGTTGGCCGCATACAGCGCATGCAGGCCGGACAGGGCAGGGTGCAGGCCGTAGAACCCGCCCAGGTCCAGCACCCCGTCCGGCTGGCCCGGCCCGGGCGGGACGATCTCCCCGCGCAGCACCGCCAGCCCGGGATCGCCGTACGGCACCACCGCCGCCATCCCGTCCAGCGCGCCGCGCAGGATGATCACCACCAGCCGGCGATCCGTCGGCGCCGCCGCGACCGCCAGCCTGACGCCCCCGAGGCCGACGCACCCGGTCAGACCCAGCAAAGCCGCGCGGCGGGACAGCATCATCGGTTCAGCGCCTTTGAAATTCGGGGCAGGTCAGCAGCAGGGTCATGGCGTCGCGGCGCGACCCGGCGCGGCGGATGGCGCCAAGCGTAACCGGGCGCAGCAGCGGGCCGAGCGCGATCCCGCACAGCTCCGCCGCATCGCGCTCACCGGCATGCCCGGCAAAGCCGCTGGCCCAGTCGATTCGGCGCAGCATCGCCTCCGGCCCCGCCCAATCAACCGCTCGATCGGCCCACCCGTTGGGCGCCGGCGCGGTCCAGAACGGCTGCTCCAGCCCGGCCAGGATGGCCGTCAGGTTGGGCACCTGGTCGGGCGGCGGATCGAGGGTGCGGACACAGGCGATCACATACTCCAGCGGCGTGCGCAGTTTCGTGTTCGGCTGCCAGGCCGCCGGCAGGGCCACCAGCGCGGCGGCGGCGGCCCGCCTCGGTCCTGTAGAGTGCCCGGGCCAGGGAGTCGCCCGGCGGCGGCTTGGCCAGGCGATCCTCGCGCAGCGCCGCCAGCCCCCTGGCGGTGCTCGGCGGATCGTCGAACCGCGCAGGATCAGCGCCGTTGACCTGCCCCAGCAGCCACGCCGCCGCATCGCCCGGCGGCTGCTCCGTGCCGCGCCGGCCCAGTCCGAAGTGTATCAGTGCCCCGGCCGTTCGCATGTCCATCACCGGACGCTAGGCCGCCCTGATGTTGCGCAGTGTTATAAACTGTGCAGGCCGGATTCGCGGCGGCCGCGTTGCCATGTGCGTGCCGGATGGAATTCGCACTTGCAAAACCGCGCGCCGTGTCGCATTTCCCGGCATACATAACCGGCCGAGTGTTCGGCCGGCACAGTGGGCGGGCGCGAGGGGGTTGTCCCCGGATCCAGCAATGGGTCACGCGCCCTTTCTGATATGCCCGCCCGTTTGCTCGTTGATGGAGGTTCGCCGTGACTGTTGTACCGCTCGATAAGATCAGAAACATAGGGATCACCGCGCATATCGATGCCGGGAAGACCACCACGACCGAGCGGATTCTGTACTACACGGGCGAGTCGCACAAAATCGGCGAGGTGCATGACGGCAACACCACGACCGATTATATGGACCAGGAGCGGGAGCGGGGCATCACCATCACCTCCGCCGCGGTGACGTGCCAGTGGAAAGACAACCGCATCAACATCATCGACACGCCCGGCCACATCGATTTCAACATCGAGGTGAACCGCAGCCTGCGCGTGCTCGACGGCGCCATCTTCATTATTGAAGGCGTGGCCGGCGTGCAGCCGCAGTCGGAGACCAACTGGCGCCTGGCGGACCGCTACAAGGTGCCGCGCATCATCTTCATCAACAAGCTGGACCGCACCGGTGCCGATTTCTACCGCGCCTTCGCCACGTTGAAGGAGAAGCTGGATATCGTCGCGCTGCCGCTGCAGCTGCCCATCGGCACCGAAGACCAGTTCCTCGGCGTCGTCGACCTGGTCGAGATGAAGGCGATCATCTGGGAAGGCGGCGAACTCGGCGCGAAGTATCATTACGAGGACATTCCGGAAGACCTGGCCGAACTGGCCAAGGAACACCGGCAGACCCTGCTCGACACCGCGCTGGCCGTCGATGACGCCGGCATGGAGGAATATTTCGAGCACGGCGACGTCAAGATCGAGACCTTGAAGCGCGCCATCAAGCGCGGCACGATCGATGGCTCGTTCCGTCCGGTGCTGTGCGGCACGGCGTTCAAGAACAAGGGCGTGCAGCCGCTGCTGGACGCGGTGATCGACTACCTGCCGTCGCCGATAGACGTGCCGGGGATATCGATCGCGGCGGAAGAGGGCGAGGAAGACGGCCTGACGCCGGAGGAACTGCACGAAGTGCAGGCCAAGCGCCGCCGCATCCCGGCGGATCCGAATGCGCCGTTCGCCGGGCTGGCGTTCAAGATCATCAACGACAAGTACGGCACCTTGACCTTCGTCCGCGTCTATGCCGGCACGTTGAAGTCGGGCGACATGGTGCAGAACACCACCAAGGGCCATCGCGAGCGCATCGGCCGGATGTTCCAGATGCACGCCGACAAGCGGGCGGAGATCAAGGAAGTCGAGGCCGGCGACATCGCCGCCTTTGTCGGCCTGAAGGATACCGGGACCGGCGACACGCTGGCTTCCAACGACGATCCGGTGATCCTGGAGCGCATGGCGTTCCCGGTGCCCGTCATTGACATCTCGGTTGAGCCGCGCACCAAGGAAGCCGTCGAGAAGATGACCCTCGGCCTGCAGAAGCTGGCCGGCGAGGACCCGTCGTTGCGGCTGAAGACTGACCAGGAGACCGGCCAGACCATCCTGTCCGGCATGGGCGAGCTGCACCTGGAGATCATCATCGATCGGCTGCGCCGCGAATACGGTGTCGATTGCAACATCGGCGCGCCGCAGGTGGCGTATCGCGAAACGATCTCCAAGCCGTGGACCGAGACCTATACGCATAAGAAGCAGTCGGGCGGTTCAGGGCAGTACGCCGAAGTCAAGATCGTGTTCGAGCCGCTGGAGCGCAACACCGGCATCGTGTTCGAGAACAAGGTCGTCGGCGGCTCGGTGCCGAAGGAATACATCCCGGCGGTGGAAAAGGGCATTCGGGTGCAGGCCGATACCGGCGTGCTGGCCGGCTTCCCGACGGTGGACTTCAAGTACACGCTGGTGGACGGCAAGTACCACGACGTCGATTCGTCCGCCCTGGCGTTCGAAATCGCCGCCAAGGCTTGTTTCCGCGACGGTATGAAGAAGGCTTCGCCGATAATCCTGGAGCCGATCATGGATGTCGAGGTGACGACGCCGCAGGATCATGTCGGCGATGTGGTGGGCGATTTGAACCGCCGGCGCGGGACGATCCAGAACCAGGAAAGCTCGGGTTCCACTGTGATCGTCCGGGCGCATGTGCCGCTGAAGGAGATGTTCGGGTATATTTCGCACCTCCGCAGCATGACCAAGGGGCGCGCGTCGTTTACGATGCAGTTCCATCACTATGATCCGGTGCCGCGCAACGTGGCTGACGAGATCATGAAGAAAAGCGCCTAGTTTCGGGCGTTCGGAATGGGCGCGGACCGGGTCGGGTCCGCGCCTTTTTTGTGCGATGTGGATCAGCGGGTGATTTCGATGTAGCCCAGCGCGTTCACCGCCGCCGACCAGCCGGGGCCGATCAGGGTGGAGGTTTCGGTCTCGAGGACGATCGCCGGGCCGGCGATGCGTGCGCCCGGCGTCAGCGTCGTCCGGTCATGGATCGCCCAGTCCGCCACCGCACCCGTCGCCGTGTCGAGCACCGCCCTGGTGCATACCGGCACCGTCTCCGTTACGAACAAGTTGCCGGGCGGCGCGACGGCCGTGACGCCGGCCGGGACGGTCGTTACGACGACGGCGTAACTCATGATTTCCACATCCGATCCCGGCACCGGGCGGTCGAAGAACCTGGCGTATTCCCGGTCGTATCGCGCACGAATCGCCGCCACGTCTTCCTGTCCCAGCACCGCTTGCGGCAGCGGCACCGGGATTTCGTGCCCCTGGCCGACATAGCGCATATACGCCGTGCGCATTTCCACCGTTGGCGCGCCGAAACTGCCTTTGGCGACCGCCGCCTCGGCTTCCTGCCGCATGTCGTCGAGCAGATCGTTCACCGCGGCCACGTCAAAGCTGGAGAATCGTTGATACAGGCTGCGCACGACCTCATACCCGACCGGCGCGCGCAGGAAGCCGATGGCGCTGCCGACACCGGCGCCGGAGGGCACCAGCACACGGTTGATCCCGACTTTTTCCGCCACCCGGCAGGCATGCACCGGCCCGCCGCCGCCGAATGCGATCAGGGTGCGGCCCTGATAGGTCCTGCCGGACTCGATCGCATGCACCCGGGCGGCGTTGGCCATGTTTTCATCGACGATTTCCAGCACGCCGAGCGCCGCGTGCTCCGCCGACAGGCCCAGCGGCGTGCCGACATCGGCCAGCAGGGCGGCGCGCGCCGCCGCCGCGTCCAGCGGGATCGACCCGCCGGCGAAGCGCGCGGGATCGTATCTTCCAAGTACCAAGTTTGCATCCGTTACCGTGGGCCTGACGCCGCCCCTGCCGTAACAGACCGGTCCCGGATCGGCGCCGGCGCTTTCCGGACCGGCGGCGATACGGCCGAGCGTATCGACATGCGCCATCGATCCGCCGCCGGCGCCGATTTCCACCATTTCGATGACGGGAATTCGCAGTGGCAGGCCGGAGCCTTTGCGAAACCGGCCGATGCGGGCGACTTCAAAGCTGCGGGCGGTCTGCGGCGTGTAGCCGTCGATCAGGCAGATCTTCGCCGTCGTGCCGCCCATGTCGAACGACAGCACGCTGTCCAGCCCGCACTCCCGCGCGATCCGGGCGGAGAATATCGCGCCGCCCGCCGGACCGCTTTCCACCAGCCGGATGGGGAACCGGCAGGCGGTGTCGATCGTCGTCAGCCCGCCGCCGGACATCATCAGGAACAGCGGCGCCACCGCCCCGGCAGCGTGCAGATCCGCCTCCAGCCGGCGCAGATAGCGTGCCATCAGCGGCTGCACATAGGCATTGGCGACGGTGGTGGAAAACCGTTCCCACTCCCGCATTTCCGGCGAGACTTCGGATGACAGCGAAACGGGACTGTCCGGCAGTGCGTCCCGCAGGATCGCGGCGATGCGCCGTTCGTGCACCGGATTGACGAAGGCATGCAGCAGGCCGACGGCTATGCTTTCGACGTTTTCCCGCTGTAACAGAGGGATCAGCGCGGTCACCGCCGCCTCCTGCAACGGCAGCAGCACCGCGCCGGTGTTGTCCAGCCGTTCCGGCACCGGCAGGCGGAGATAGCGCGGCACCAGCGGTTCCGGCAGCACGATGTTGAGGTCGTATTGATCGTAACGGCTCTCGTTGCCCATCGCCAGGACGTCGCGAAAGCCCTCGGTGGTGATCAGCGCGGTGCGCGCGCCCTTGCGCTCGATGATCGCGTTGGTGGCCAGCGTGGTGCCGTGGATGATCAGCGCGATATCCGCCGGCGCGATCCCGGCGGCCGCGGTGATGGTGCGCAACCCCTGCATGACGCCCTGCTCGGGCGCGGCGGGCGTGGTCAGCACCTTGACCGTGCTGCGCTGGCCGCCGTGCTCCAGCGCGAGGTCGGTGAAGGTGCCGCCGATATCGACGGCGAGGCGGGCAGTGGTCATGTTTGTCCTTGGCGGGCTAGGTTTCGGGTGGTCTTCGGCCCTACGATCGTCATGCTGGCAACAGGGGAGCATTTATTGTGGCACGGCGTGTGGTGCGCAAACCCGAAGTTGACGTCAAGGAGGCTCCCGAGGACGTGCCGCGGGGCGGCCTCGGCACTGAGATCGCCGCCCTGTTCAAGGACGTCGGTCTGCGGGATGGCGAAGAGATCCCGGAACTGCGCGGGCACTGTATCAAGCCGTGGATCTTTGACGACTGCTGATCCCACAACTGCAAGATCGCGGTCACAATGCCGTCGCCGCCCCCGTGCATCGGACGCCGGGTTCGCGTAGAAGCACCGCCCGAACCACCGGCAAGCAAGGCGGACCCGTGCGGCGAGATACGATAGCATTCATCTGGATTGGCGGCCTGGTGCTCGCGGTACTGCTGTACGCGGTGGGTCCGGATCGCTTTCTCAACACCATCCTCAATCTCTGGGACAGCCTGGATATGCTGTTCCACGATCTCGCGCTGATGCTCGGCGCGCAGGTGTTCGGCGTGGTGCGGGCGCTGGCCATCGCCATCTACTTCGTCTTCGCCGCGCTGGCGCTGCTGTCGGTGCAGCGCGGGCGGCGCGGCGTCGGGCCGCTGGTGGTGGTGACCGTGTTCTTCCTGATCCTCGTCGGCAGCCCGTTCGCCGAATTCACCGCGCCCCTCGGCCGCTGGATCCTGGCTTTGGTGCTGGTGCTGTTTGCCGCGGCGATGATGACACAGCGGCTGCTCGGACAGCCGCGCCAGCGCGACCTGCCGCCGCCGCCGTATCCGCCGGGGTTCCGCCAATGAGTCCGGACAGCCTGTCCGGGGACGGCGCGACCAAACCGCAGCAGACCGCGAAATTCGTCCTTGCGCTGCTGCTGGCGGCCATCGGCCTGTGGACCTTGCACCGCTATCTGCCGGCGCTGATCTGGGCCTGCATCCTGGCGATCTCGTTCTGGCCGCTGTACCGGCGCGCAATGTGGCGCTGGCCGCCGGGCCGCCACAACGTGGTGCTGCCGTCGGTGTTCACCGTTGCGATCGGACTGCTGTTCATCGTGCCGTTCGTGCTGGTCGCCTACCAGGCGGCCAAGGAGGTGCACGGCGTGCTGGAAACCTTTGAGCAGGCGCGCACCCAGGGCATCCCGCCGCCGGAATGGCTGGGCCACCTGCCGCTGGGCAGCGAGCAGGCGACGCATTGGTGGCAGGACAACCTGGCGACGCCGAGCCAGGCCTCCGACCTGATGAAGCGGGCGCGCGATTCGGAGTTCGTGGCCAACAGCCGCGAACTCGGCGGCGAGGCGGCGCACCGCCTGGTGCTGTTCGGCTTCACACTGCTGACCTTGTTCTTCCTGTTCAAGGAGGGCGAGCGGCTGAACGCGCAGTTGCTGCGCGCCAGTGCACGGGCGTTCGGTCCGGCGGGGGAGCGGATCGGGCGGCAGATGATCGCCTCGGTGCATGGCACGGTGGACGGGCTGGTGCTGGTGGGGCTGGGCGAAGGGTTCCTGCTGGGGATTGTGTATCTGGCGACCGGGGTGCCGCACCCGACCCTGTTCGGGCTGTTCACCGCCGTCGCCGCGATGGTGCCGTTCGGCGCGCCGGTCGCGTTCGGGATCGCGGCGCTGCTGTTGCTGGTGCAGGGGTCGGTTGTGTCGGCCGCGATCGTCGCGGTGTCCGGCATGGTGGTGTCGTTCGCGGCGGACCACTTCATCCGCCCGACCTTGATCGGCAAGACGACAAGGCTGCCGTTCCTGTGGGTGCTGCTGGGGATTCTGGGCGGGGTGGAGACCTGGGGGCTGGTCGGGTTGTTCCTCGGTCCGGCGGTGATGGCGGCGCTGATGCTGCTGTGGCGGGAATGGAGCGGGGCGCAGGCGCGGTGATTGCGTAGCCGCGGTTTCCCGCTGATTGGAGCGGACCTGTATCAGCCGGACGGTGGGCGGCCGATGAAAAAGCGCGATTATAGGCGGGGCCGCTTGCAGCCGCCACCAAGGGTATGGAATATTTACACTATGGATCTGACAGTACACATTCCCGATGAGCTTGCCCACCGTGTGCGCGAAGCCGACTTTGCTCGTCTGGAGCGAGCGGCGCTGGAAGCGGTGTTACGCGCCGCCGAGGGGGGCGAGCGCGCCGTATCCGGTCATGCCCCCGACCGTTCGCCGCAGGAAGCGGCGGCTCGCCTGCGCGCGGCGCGCCCGGGTAACCGTCTGCCGGAAGGCGTCAGCATTCGTGATCTCATGGTGCATGGGCGCGCGTGAGTGGCTTTGTTCTCGATCACCCGGTCACCATGCGCTGGTGCTTTGACAGCGGCGCGCACGCCTACGCGGACTATATCCTCGAGCAGATCGAAACGCGGCGGAGTTACGGCTTTTGTGCCGACGCGGTGGCATTTGATTGATACTACCATCGCAGCAATCGAGAAGACGTACGGAAGGCGTGCCACGTGGCGCCGTTACGCGGCTGGCTTCCACTTGATGGAACAGCCAATCGATGGCACCTGCCCGGGCGGCGCTTCGCCGTTCGCGGCAATGGCGCGCATCGCGTCCATCAGCTCCCGCCGCGCCCCGGGCGGTGGCGGCGATGTGCGGCCTTCGTCGAGGCGACCGCGGTATTTCAGCCGGCGGCGCGCATCGTAGCCAAAGAAGTCGGGCGTGCAGACCGCGCCATAGGCCCGCGCGACCGACTGGCCCTCGTCGTGCAGATAGGGGAACGGAAACGCGTGCGCCCGGGCGAATCGCTGCATCGCCTCGAACGAGTCCGCGGGGTAGGCCTCGGCGTCATTGGAGCAGATCGCGGCGAAGCCGATACCCTCCGCCATCAGCGCGCTTGCGTCGGCCACGAGACGGTCGATCACCGCCACCACGTAGGGGCAGTGATTGCAGATGAAGACGATCACCGTGCCGTTCGCGCCGGCAACCTCGTCGAGCGCATAGGTCCGCCCGTCCGTGCCCTTCAGCCGGAAATCGGGGGCAGGGATGTCCAGCGCCAGCGGCGGCGGCGTTGCGGCCATGGGGATCAGCTCCTCGGGTTCGGCAGCCTTGTCTACCGCAAAACACGGCGGCAGGGGAGTGGCGCCGCCCTGCCCGGACGTCATGCACGCCCGAGGCGACGCCAAACCCGCGTGCCCGCAGTGAAAGCGAGTCTCCATCCACGCCTTCCGCCGGTGCAGACGACCGAGCTCAAGTCTCAATATCCCGCCGCATGCGGCAGCCACAGCGTGATCCACGGCACGAACGCGATCACCAGCAGGCACGCCAGCAGCAGCCCCAGATACCCCAGCATCGGCCGCACCGTCACCTCTATCGGCACGCCGCCAATCAGGCACGCGCCGTAAAGCCCCAGCCCCAAAGGCGGGGCGAACAGCCCGATGCCCATGGCAATCACCAGCACCACGCCGTAGTGCAGCGGGCCGATGCCCAGTTGCACCGCCACCGGCACCAGCAGCGGACCGAAAATGATCAGCGCCGCCGCGCCCTCCAGCACCGCGCCCATGACGATCAGGATGGCGATCGACAGCAGCAGGAACAGCCAGGCGCCGCTGCTGCCGGAGACGGCGATCATCGCCTCGGCCAGCCGGTGCGGCACCTGCTGCAAGGTCAGCATGAACGCCAGCGCCTGAGCCGCCGCGACGATGAACAGCACCAGCCCCGACCGCGTCGCCGCATTGACGAAGCTGCGCAGCGCCGCGCGCGGGCCGAGTTCCCGGAATACCACGCCGCCGACCACCAGCGCATACAGCGCCGCGAAGGCGGACACTTCGGTGGCCGTGGCGAAGCCGGAGCGGAAGCCGCCGAAGATGATGACGATCAGCCCCAGCGTCACCGCCGCCCCGCCCCAGAGTTTCATCAATGACGTCCGGACGCCGGGTGCCGCAACGGGCCGCCTCGCGCCGAACAGCACGGCCACGCCAATCAGCGCCAGCGCCATCAGCCCCGCCGGCAGCAGGCCGGCCATGAACAGCCCGCCGATGGACAGGTTGGCGACGAACCCCAGGATAATCAGGTTGATGCAGGGCGGAATCGTCTCCGCCATCACCGCCGAGGCCGCCAGCAGCGCCACCGCGCCGCCCGGGTTCTGCCCCGACTTCCGCGCCGCCGGGATCAGCACCGAGCCAACCGCCGCGACATCGGCCATTTTCGAGCCGGAGATACCCGAAAAGATCACCATCGCCAGCACCATCACGACGTTCAACCCGCCGCGCATCCGGCCCACCAGCCGCTCCAGCAATTCGATCAGCCGCACCGACATGCCGTTGGCCTCCATCAGGTAGCCGACGAGGATGAAGAACGGGATCGCCAAAAGAACGAAATTGTCGATGCCGCGGGCCATCTGCTGGGCGAAGATGACGCCGGGCAGGGTGCCCTCCACCCACACATGGATCAGCGCCGACAGCGCCAGGGCAAAGCCGATCGGCACGCCGCCGATAAGGCAGAGGACGAAGCCGATGAGCATCAGCGGACCGGAGGCGGGCAGGGTGTCCGGGGCGTAGGTTGTCCAAAGCCAACACCCGGCCGCGATCACCGCTACCGCAACGATCGCCGCCGCAATATCCGTGGCGGCGTGCCGCCCGATGCGGAACAGCGCGAACAGCGCCATGAAAACCGCGCCCGCGCCCATCGGATAGAAGGTCAGTTCCAGCGGCAGGCCGGAGCCGGTCGTCTGCCCCTCGGTGAACTGTCCCAGTTGCAGCGCATAGATTGCGATGCATGTGGTGACGACCACCACCAGCACGGCGTTCAGCGCATCGGCCAGCCGCCGCGCGCGCGGCGGAAACCGCTCGACGAAGAACGCGACGCCGACATTGTCGCCGCGCGCCAGCGCCCCCGCCGCGCCGAAAAACGCCAGCGCCACCATCAGGCCGCGGGCGACGTCGTCCGCCCAGGCCAGCGGCGCGTCCAGCACCGTGCGGGACAGCACCGACACCGCGACCACCAGCAAATCGGCCGCCAGCAGCAGCGCCGCCGCGGCGTCCGCGACGCGCAGCAGCGGTGCGGCGACGTAACGCTCCACGCGTGTTACGCCGGGGTTGCCCGCACGGTGTCGACGATCGCCTTGGCTTCCGGATGGGCTTTGACGAACGCATCCGTCTGCGGCAGCACGCGCTGGCGGAACGCCTCGCGGTCGCATTGGATGACGGTGACGCCTTTGTCCTTCAGCACGCCCAGCGCCTCCTGCGCGACCTCCAGCCCGTGCGCGCGGGTGTCGATCGCGGCCTTGCCGGCGGCGTCGAGGAAGCCGTCCCGCAGTTTCGGGTCCATCCGGCGGAACGTGACGTCGGAGAAATAGGTCACCAGCGGCGAGAAATTGTGCTGCGTCAGCGTGTAGTATTTGGTGGTCTCGTAGAACTTGCTCGCCAGGATCGTCGGCGGATCGTGCTCCAGCCCGTCCAGCACGCCGGCCTGCAGCGCGGTGTAGATCTCCCCGAACGCCAGCGGCGTGGCCGCGGCCCCCATCAGGCGCAGGCATTCCGTAATGATCGGGTTCGGCAAGGTCCTGATCTTCAGCCCCGCCAGGTCCGCCGGCGCGTTCACCGGCTGCTTCGCCAGCACGCTGCGGGCGCCGAAATTATACGCCCAGGCAATCAGGTGGATGTTGGCGCCCTTCAGCAACGCGTCTTCCACCGGCTTCGCCGCACCGGCGTCCAGCGCCTTGGTCTGCTGCGGGAAGGACTGGAACAGGTAGCCGAGGTCGTAGACGCCCACCAGCGGCACGAGGTTGGCGGAGATCGAGGTGCCCGACACCATCAGGTCGATGACGCCGAGCTTGACCGAGTTGATGACGTCGATCTCCTGGCCGAGCTGGTTGTCCGGGAAGAACTGGATTTTGATCTGCTCGTCGAGGCCGTTGGCCTTCAGGGCTTTCAGCAGGGTGTCGTAGTAGACCCGGCCGTTGGCGTAGCGCGGGTCGTTGGCCTGGGATGAAGACAGCTTCAGCGTGGCGGCGGCGGCGCGGGCGCGGCCGATGAGGGCGGGGGCGAGCGGCAGGGCGGCAGCGTGGCGCAGGACGCTTCGGCGGGTCTGTGGCATGGTCGTAGGTCTCTCCCGGGTTCGGCGTCTGTGCGGCCGTTGTGGGGGGAGAATAGGGCGGACGGCCCCCGGTTCACAAGGGAACGGCCGGGCAGACCTGCGCGATCAGGACGCTGACGCTTCCCCCCAGCCAATCCTCCGCCCGCAATCCGTCGACCCGTTCGAACGCCCTCAGGTTCCCGTCACGACGATCAACCCCCGGCTGCGCGCATGCCCGGCGATCAGCGTGTCGTACCCTCCGATCGACTGGCCCTGCCGCTCCAGCGCCGCGCGTATATCCGCGGCGTGGGCCGCGGCATCCTCATCGAGCGCCAGCACCTCGAGCCTGGCGGTAAACCGATCGATCTCCCGCCGGTTCTCCACCGGCCGGTTGGATTTCCCCGCTCCAACCGGCAGCTCAGTCAGGACGATCGTCGAGATGCAAACCGCCCCGGTCTCCTGGCTGAAACGTTGGCGCAACCCGGCCGGCCGATGAGCCCACCACCAGTTGGATAGCGGACTGGTAATCACCGACGTTACTCACCGCCATCTCCAGGACAATTGCCACCGTTTCACGATTCGAAACTTCGCCTGGCAAAGTACATTACGTACTCATCATTACGGCACCAGTGTCAAGTGCTTTCCGGCGAGAGGTATGCGCTCGATACCCATCGAAATCCTCTCAATTTGCCCCGATATAGAATAGATTACCCACTCTATGCCATCGCGCCGCTCGACATGCCTACAACCCGCACGCAATATCCAGCGCCATCCGGATCAGCTTGTCGCTCGCCTCCGGCGTGCGGAACGCGCTATGCGCCGACAGCGTCACGTTCGGCAGCGTCGTCAGCACATCCCCCGCCGGCAGCGGCTCGGTCGCGAACACATCCAGCGCCGCATGCCGCAACCGCCCGAACCGCAACGCCTCGATCATCGCGGTTTCATCCACAATCGCCGCCCGCGCCGTATTCACCAAAATCGTCCCCGGCCTGACCCGCGCCAACCGCTCCGCGCTCAGAAACCCCCGCGTCGCGTCATTCAGCAGCAGATGCACCGACAGCACATGGCTCTGCTCCAGCAGCGTATCCAAATCGGCGAACGTCACCCCCGGCGCGGTCTTCGGCGTCCGGTTCCACGCCAGCACCCGCATCCCCGAGCCCGCCGCGATCCGCGCCACCTCCGCCGCAATCCCGCCAAAGCCAATCAGGCCAAGCGTCTTGCCGGTGAGTTCCACGCCCTCGGTGCGCAGCCACTGCCCCGCCCGCATCCCGCCATCCATCCGCGCCAGCCCGCGCGCCGCCGCCCACATCAGCGCGATCGTATGCTCCGCCACCGCCGTATCGCCGTAGCCCTTGATGGTGTGCACGGTGATCCCGAGCGCCGCCAGCTCCTCCGGATTCATGTAGCTGCGCGCCCCGGTGCCCAGGAAGATCACATGCTTCAGGCCGGAGCACCGCCGCATCGCCTCCGTCGGCAGTGCGCTATGGTCGTCGAAGATGAAGTCGTAGCCGGCGGTCAGCGCCGGCAGTTCCGCCGGGCTGATCTCACCGCGCTCCAGCACGTCCATCGGCGGATCATCAGCCCGCACCATGCGATGGAAGACACCCGCCAGATCGTCCACCGCATCCAGGAACAGGCCCTTCATCGCATCCCCCTCTGACGCACATAAGCCACAACTCTGGGCAACCATGCGGGCCTCGACAAGCGGTGACCCCGGCCGGCAGCGAATCTGCTACATCAGGACCGGATGGCACGCCCCGCCCCAACCGTCCCCCGGTTCTACCCGTCCGAACCGGACACCCTCGACGAACCCGGCGAACCGCCGCGAAGCCGGGGGTCGCGCAAAAAGCGCGTCCTGCTCTGGCTGCTGCGCTGGAGCTTCATCGCAGCGGTCTGGCTCGGTCTCGCCGCCGCCGTCATGCTGCTGTGGTACTCCCGCGACCTTCCCCGCCCCGAATCCGCGCTCGACGCCGCCCGCCGCCCCAGCCTGATCCTGCAGGACCGCTCCGGCCACGTCATCGCCAGCTTCGGCGACCTGGTGGGCGAACCGCTGCGGCTGAAGGATTTTCCCCCGGCGCTGCCCGCCGCCCTGGTCGCGGTGGAGGACCGCCGCTTCTGGCATCATCACGGCATCGACCCCGTCGGGCTGCTGCGCGCCGCCGTCGTGAACCTCACCGCCGGCCATGTCGTCCAGGGCGGCTCCACCCTGACCCAGCAGGTCGCCAAGACGCTGTTCCTGACCAACGCCCGCACCACCAAGCGCAAGGTGCAGGAATTATTGCTGACCCTCTGGCTGGAACGCCACTTCACCAAGACCGAAATCCTCGAGATCTACCTCAACCGCGTCTATCTCGGCGCCGGTGCCTGGGGGATGGATGCCGCGGCGAAGACGTATTTCAACGTCTCCGCCCGCCGCCTGACCCTGCCGCAGGCGGCGGTGCTGGCCGGCCTGCCGCGCGCGCCGTCACGCTTCAACCCCAGGGTCAACCCGGCCGCCGCGCTCGCCCGCGGCAAGGAGGTGCTAACCGCGATGGTGGAGAACGGCGACCTGACCGCGCAGCAGGCGCAAGCCGCCGCGGCGCAGATCGCCTTTCCGCCCGCCCCGTCCGCCCCCGGCTGGTTCGCCGACTGGGTGGCGGATCAGTCGCAGACCCTGGTGGCGCCGGACGCCGACGCGACCTTGCGAACCACGCTGGATGGCCGCACCCAGGCCATCGCCGAGACGCGCCTGTCCGCGCTGCTGGACGGACCTGGCGCCGCGGCCGAAGTCTCCGAAGGCGCCGTCATCATTCTCGACACCGCAACCGGCGCCGTCCGCGCCATGGTCGGAGGCCACAGCTTCCGCGAATCGTCCTACAACCGCGCCGTGCTGTCGCGCCGCCAGCCCGGCTCCGCCTTCAAGCCGTTCGTCTGGCTGACCGCGCTGGAAACCGGCATGACCCCCGACGACACCATCATGGACGCGCCGCTGCGCATCGGCACCTGGAGCCCCACCAATATCGAGCATCGCTACCTCGGCGAGATCACGCTGGAGGAAGCCCTGGCGCAGTCGGTCAACACCGCGTCCGTCCGCATCCTGCTGAAATCCGGCGGCCCGCGGGCCGTCGCCGCCACCGCCGCGCGCCTCGGCATCGCGGACAAACTCCCCAACGACGCCTCCCTCGCCCTCGGCACGGGTGAGGTCGGCCTGATGGAACTCACCGCCGCCTACGCGCCGTTCTTCAACGGCGGCAACCGCATCGTGCCGCACGGGCTGGACCGCATGCCGCATCAGCCGGAGCGGGTGATGGACCCCGACAAGGCGGCGATGATGGCGCGGATGCTGGGCGCCGTGGTCAACCGCGGCACCGGCCGCGCCGCCGCGGTCCCGGGGCGCAGCGTCGCCGGCAAGACCGGCACGACGCAGGATTTCCGCGACGCCTGGTTCATCGGCTCGGTCAGGGGCATGCTGATCGGGATCTGGCTCGGCAATGACGACAACGAGCCGATGAAAGCGGTGACGGGCGGCGGCCTGCCGGCACGGCTGTTCCACGACATTGCCGTGGGCATCGACTGAGGATATTCAGCCGGTCCGCCGTTGTCATGTGTCGGAAATATTTACACTTTAATTCACTAAAATAAGACGTTGAATATCAAACCGTTGATTCTTATATGATTTATCCGATGGCATGTGTTTTGCTTGTTACATGGTGTGTTTTTTGGCGCGCGCGAGTATCGGAATGTCCGGCCCTCACGGCAGGAGCAGGAATGTAATGGGACCTAAAGACGATCAAACAGGGCTTCCGGCGGTGGCCGGTTTACTGGGTGTCGCCGTGGTGTCCATCTGGACCGCTCGCGCGCTTCCTCACGACGTATTGGCCTTTCTGATGGCCTGGATACTGGCTTCCGTGCCGGTTGGCATGTTGTTCGGCCATTGTGCTCTGAGCGAGGACTGATCGCGCCACCGCCTGCACTTGGCAACCGCTGAAATGGAGCAAAGCACCGCAGACCGGACGACCCGGGGCCGCCGGCGTTGCGCAATGCGTCACGATAGAGGAGGCTGACCCCGCGCCCGATCCGGGCGAGCCGATGGGCACGGTGCAGCATGACGGTGTACTCCGCGACTCTGGGCCGGCAGCGCCATGTCTTCGGCGATCTGAAAACCCTGATGGCGCAGGCCACGCCATTGCGCAGCGGCGACCTGCTGGCCGGCATCGCGGCACCGGCGCATGAGGCGCGGGTCGCCGCGCAATGCGCCCTGGCCGACGTGACGCTGCGGCGGTTCCTCGAAGAACCGGTCGTGCCCTACGAGACCGACGCGGTAACGCGGCTCATCATCGACACCCACAATGAGGCCGCATTTGCGCCCATTGGCCATCTCACGGTGGGCGGCTTGCGCGACTTCCTGCTCTCCGATGCGGCGACGCCGCAGGTGCTGACGGCTTTGGCGCCGGGGATCACCCCGGAAATGGCGGCCGCCGTCGCCAAGATCAGCCGGCTGCAGGACCTGGCGGCGATCGCCGCCAGGTGCCACGTCACGACCGCCTTCCGCACCACCATCGGCCTGCCCGGGCGGCTATCGACGCGGCTGCAGCCGAACCACCCGACAGACGATCCGCGCGGCATCGCGGCGAGCATCCTCGACGGCTTGCTGCTCGGCTCCGGCGACGCCGTCATCGGCATCAATCCGGCCACCGACAGCCCGCAGCGCACCCGCACGCTGCTGTGCCTGCTCGACGATATTCGCCAGCGGCTGGAGATCCCGGTGCAAAGCTGCGTGCTCAGCCATGTCAGCACCACGCTGGAACTGATCCGCCAGGGCGCGCCGGTGGACCTGGTGTTCCAGTCCATCGGCGGCACCGAGGCGACCAACCGCAGCTTCGGCTGCGACCTGGCGATGCTGGCGGAGGCGCGGGAGGCGGCGCTGTCGCTGCACCGCGGCGGCACGCAAGTGATGTATTTCGAGACCGGCCAGGGCAGCGCGCTGTCCGCCAATGCGCATCACGGCGTCGATCAGCAGACCCTGGAGGCGCGCGCCTACGCCGTGGCGCGGCACTTTCATCCGTTCCTGGTCAATACCGTGGTGGGGTTCATCGGCCCGGAATACCTGTTCGACGGCAAGCAGATCATCCGGGCGGGCCTGGAGGACCATTTCTGCGGCAAGCTGCTCGGCCTGCCGATGGGCTGCGACGTCTGCTACACCAACCACGCCGAGGCGGACCAGGACGACATGGACACGCTGCTGACCGTGCTGGTGGCGGCCGGGGTGAACTTCATCATGGGCGTCCCCGGGGCCGATGACATCATGCTCGGGTACCAGAGCACCTCCTTCCACGACGCCCTGGCGATGCGCGAACTGTTCGGCCGCCGCCCGGCGCCCGAATTCGAAGCCTGGCTGGCCGCCCAGGGGTTGGCGGACGAGTCCGGCCGCATCCGTCCGCTCGGCCTGCCGGAGCGGCTGCAGCGCCTGCTTCCCGCAGCATGACCGAAGAACCGGACAGCCCGCTCGCCGCCTGGTCCCGGCTGCGCGGCCTGACCGCGGCGCGCATCGGGTTGGCGCGCAGCGGTGCGGCACTGGCGACGGCGCCGCTGCTGGATTTCCGCCTCGCCCACGCCCGGGCACGGGATGCGGTGCATGCCCCGCTGGATGCCGCGCGGCTGGCGGAGGAGGCCGCCGCGCTCGGCCTGCCCGTCCTCACCGTCCACAGTGCCGCAGCCCACCGGCGGGAGTATTTGATGCGTCCTGATCTGGGGCGGCGGCTCGGGGCGGAGGCTGCCGCCGCACTCGCCGCCCGGGCGGGCGCGCATGACCTGGCGATCGTCCTGGCGGACGGACTGTCGGCGCGCGCCGTGCAGGATCACGCGGTTCCGGTGCTGGCCGCGGCGCTGCCGGCCTTGCGCGCCGAGGGTTGGCGCGTCGCGCCGCTGGCGATCGTCCACCAGGGCCGCGTGGCCATCGGCGATGCCGTCGCGGCGGCGCTCGGGGCGTCCGCGGCGGTCGTTCTCATTGGCGAGCGTCCCGGCCTGTCGGCGCCCGACAGCCTGGGGGCGTATCTCACCTGGCAGCCGCGGCCGGACAGCACGGACGCCGAACGCAACTGCATCTCCAACATCCGGCCGGACGGTATCGGCGCGCAGGAGGCGGCGTTCAAGCTGGTGTTCCTGCTGCGCGCAATGCGCGCCCGGGGGGTGTCGGGCGTCAGTCTGAAGGACGAGTCGGGAATGGCCGCCATTGACTGACGCCATCGGCCCCGGCGTCTCCGCTCATCGCCGGACTGACGCATGGAGATCCCCGGGGCGGAGCCACTAAAGTGCTCGATGCGAGCCGTTGAACCGCATTCCGGAATGCCAAAGCGCGGATCTGGCAGGCGCTGGACCGCGCGATCCGTGCCGCGGGCATCCCCTGCGAAGCGTTGCCGCACGGCATTACCGTCGAGGTCGGCGATAGCGATTATGAGCCAAATGCTATCGTGCAGTGCGGGGAACTCGACCCGAACGGGACGACCGCGGAAAGCCCGTGCATCCTCGCCGAGGTGCTCTCGCCAGCGACCAGCACTATCGATCGGGCCTGGAAGCTTCAGGAATATTTTCAAACTCCCGTCATTGCACCACTACCTGATCGTCTGGGCCGACAAGCAGCAGATCGCCCACCATCAGCGCGGAGATGGCGGCGGGATCGAAACCCGGACGGTCAAGGGCGGCGGGATCGTGCTTGATCCACCGGGTATCGCATTCGATGTCGCCGAAATCTATCGATGATGCCGGTTCGCCGGAGGACCAACTCTCCTGCGGTCCTATCGTCGATGCAATGCGGCCTCCACCGCGGCGGCGATGCCGAACAGCCTGGCGTCCCCCAGCGTCTCGCCCATCAGCATCAGCCCCACCGGAGCCTCCCCGGGTCGGTGGCACGGCACCGAAATCGCGCACCGGTCGAGAAAATTGCCGAGTGCCGTGTTGCGGAGGATCAGCAGATTCAAACTATTATAGTAACGATCGTCCTCCAGCGCCGCAATCGGTGGCGGAACGATCGGCACCGTCGGCATCACGACGCAATCATACGCCGCGGTGGCGCGGTTGAACACCGCGATCAGCCGGGCGCGGGCGGCTACGAGATCGAGGTAGTCGGCTGCGCTGATCGACTCGCCGCGAGCGATGCGCAGGCGGATGCGCGGATCGTACAGGCCGCCTTTCGACGCCAGCAGCGAGCGGTGCCAGGCGTACGCCTCCGACGCGGCGAAACCGCCTTTGGCGTTCGCCTCCGGCAGTTCGTCGAACCCAGCGAAGCGGGCCCGTTCGATCCGCGCCCCGGCCGCGGACAGGGTTGACAGAGCCCGTTCGAACGCCGCGGCGACCGTGTCGTCGATGCCCTCCAGCACCAGGCTGTCGGGCACCGCCAGGCGCAGGCCATTGAGCCTGACAGCGAGCGGCGCACGCGGGGTCTCCCCCGCCAGGATGGCGTCGATCGCCGCGCAGCAGGCCACACTCGGCGCCAGCGGGCCGACGGAATCCAGCGACGGCGCGAGCGGCAGCACGCCGGCCAACGGGATGCGCCGCGCTGTCGGCTTGTAGCCGACGATGCCGCAGAAGGCGGCGGGGATGCGGCAGGAGCCGCCGGTGTCCGTGCCCAACCCGGCCGCCGCCATGCCGTCCGCGATCGCGACGGCGGTGCCGGACGAACTGCCGCCGGGGATTCGCTTCGATGCACGGTCCCACGGGCTGGTCGGCGTGCCGTAATGCGGGTTGATGCCGAGGCCGGAGAAGGCGAACTCGGTCATGTTGGCGCGGCCGACGGGGATGAATCCGGCGCCCAGCATCCGCGTGACGACCGTGGCATGGGCGGTGGCGGCCGGGGCATCCGCCAGCACCGCGGAGCCGGCGGGAGTCGGCTCGCCGGCGATATCGAACAGGTCTTTCAGCGCGATCGGGATGCCGGCATAGCGGCCGGGCGCGCGGTTGACCTTGCGCAGGCTGTCGGCGGCGTCGGCCATGGCACGGGCCTGCTCCGCATGCACCTTGATGAACGCCCGCGAACCTTCACCGGACGGATCGGCGATGCGTGCAAGAGACTCCTCGACCAGGGCGCGGCTGGTGGTGGTTCCGTCGGCCAGGGCCTGGGCGAGTTCGTCGATCCTGCGCATGATGCCTCCCGTGCGAGCGAAAGGAGCATGCCATGACTGAGACGCCTGCCAAACCGGTTCTTCTGACGGGGGCCTCCGGCGCGCTGGGCCGGGTGCTGGTGCGCCATCTGGGTGGGTTGGGATGGAAGCTGGTGCTGACCGACATCGCGCCATTCCCCGAGGCGCTGCCGGCGGGTGCTGTGTTCACCCGCGCCGACTTGGAAGACGGGGTGACGATCCTGCGGCTGGCGGAGGGATGCGGGGCGATCCTGCACCTGGGCGGCGCCTCGACCGACCAGCCGTTCGAGACGGTCATCGGCCCGAACATCCGCGGGGTGTATCATATCTATGAGGCGGCGCGGCGCGAGAAGGCGCGCGTGGTGTTTGCTTCGTCGAACCATTCCATCGGCTTTCACGAGCGGGGCGAAAGCATCGGCGCGGATACGCAGTTCCTGCCGGACACCTATTACGGCCTGTCCAAAGCCTATGGGGAGCTGATGGGGCGGCTATACTGGTTCAAGCACGGGGTGGAGAGCGTGTTCGTGCGCATCGGTTCGGCCACGCCGGAGCCGGTGAATGCGCGGATGCTGGCGTCCTGGCTGTCGTACGGGGATTTCGCCCGCATGGTCGAGCGCAGCGTGCTGGCGAAGTCCGCCGGCTGTTCGGTGCTGTGGGGTGCTTCGAAGAATGCGCGGATGACGTGGTGGCGCGACGATGCGCGGCAGGCGCTGGGCTGGGAACCGGTCGATAGCGCGGACGGATTTACCGCGCAGTTGGCGGGCGTGGTGAGCGGCGATCCGGTGGAGGAACGGTATATGGGCGGCGGATATTGCTCGGCGGAGTATTCCCGGGCCGAACCGGCGCCGGCGGGCCTGTTTGGAGAAAGCGATGACTGAGGGCGTTCTTTACATCGGCAACCAGCGGTATTCGTCGTGGTCGATGCGCGGCTGGCTGGCGGTGCGGCTGGCGGAGCTGGATGTCGAGGTGCGGGTGATTCCGTTCGAGCGTCCGGGGCCGACCCGGGCGATCGCCGCGGTGTCGCCGAACGGGCTGGTGCCGTTTCTTGAGCACAACGGCGCCCGGGTGTGGGAGTCGCTGGCGATCTGCGATTACTGTGCCGAGGTTCGGCCCGGGCTGTGGCCGGCGGATCGGATCGCCCGGGCGCATGCGCGGTCCATCTCGGCGGAGATGCATGCCGGGTTTCGGGAGTTGCGTTCCGCCATGTGGATGAATCTGGGGCGCGATTTCTCGGGACTCGGGCGGACGCCGGGGGCGGTGCGGGATATTGCCCGGATCGAAGCGCTCTGGGCGGAGACCCGGGCGCGGTTCGGGGCAGGGGGGCCGTTTCTGTTCGGCGCTGCGTTCGGCGCGGCCGATGCGATGTTCGCCCCGGTGGTGGCGCGGTTTTTGGGCTGGGGCGTGCAGGGCTCGCCGGCGACCGCGGCGTATTGCGCGGCGGTGCGCGGCCATCCGTTGGTAGCGGACTGGTATGACGCGGCGGCGGCCGAGCCGAAGGCGTGGCTGGTGGAGGGCTATGAAAGCGCCCCGCCGCCAAGCCTGGCGGTTGCGCGCGGACAGGATGGGGTGAACGGTTAGTTTCTTGCCGGAAGGGGACCAGGGCTTGGCCCCATTGGCGCCAACTTAAGGTCCGACGGCACGGACCGCCCCCGGTGGCATGGCGGGACTTGGTCCGGCCATGCCACGCATGCAGCGGCTCGGGATGGACACTTTGTTTCGTGCCTACGGGACGCCGCTCGACGCAGCGAACCGGTTCGGCCGGTCAGTGGTCGTTCACTGACGCGAGGCTCCGCGGCGAGTCCGCTTCCGCAACGGGTTCGTAACGCGACAGGCGCGACACGGCCTTCCGGGCCTCCCAGTTGACGAGGTAGAAATCCGCCACGACGGGCGCATCGATGAATGTCACGTTCTCGGCGTTCCGGCGCTCCGCCGCGGCGGTGTAGTTGTAGGAGCCGCCGACAACCAGGTGGCCGTCGATAATGATGACCTTGTTGTGGGCGATGGAGACGCTGTCGTCGATCCATGTCGGGATGTTCGCCTCGGCCGTGAAATGTGCGCCGCTGAGGTGCCTTTTTCGCTGACCCTCGCGCTCCGGCTTGTCGTCCGACTTGTCGAGGATCGCCTGGACATCGACGCCGCGCGCCCGCGCATCGGCCAGCGCCTGGAGAATGACTTGTGAGGTAAAGCCATAGGCCTGGACGCGGATGGATGTCCTCGCCCCGGCAATGGCCTGCACGACCGGCGTATCGCATTCCCGGGCGGGCACGAAGCAGACGCCAACCAGTGCGGGCGCGGGACCGTGCACCGCCGCATCCGCGGCGTTCGGGTCAGCGGGTTGACCTGACACCTGCGCCGCCGGGCCGGCGAGCGCAACGGCGAAGGTCATCGAGAAAGGCAGCAGTACTTTCAGGCCACGCATTTTGCGCTCCCGCCGAGGGGTTCGGCGATATGGCAACGATTGCAGCATCCCGACCGTTTGTCCAGTCCGGAGCGTGCCGCTTACGAGCGGGATTGCATCGGTTTTTCGCCTTTAACCGGCCGCTGTCACTCCGGCGCCTGCACCGAAGAAGCTGTTGCGCCGATGGGCCGATGACTTGCGGATACTGCGGCGGGATGACGCCAAACCGGCTATTTGTGGCGCCGAGCCGGGCGGTTTACTCCGGAGGTGGTTGGGGGTAGTCAATCGCCGCTCGCAAGACGGCGCGGACTGTGCCAGGGTTTCGCCATGGATGCTGCTCTGAAGGTTCCGGAGTTCATGACGGTTGAGGCGTTCCTCGATTGGGATGCGCCGCCGGGCTATCTCTGGCAATTGCGCGACGGCGTTCCGCAGGCGATGTCGCCGCCGAGCCCGACGCATGGCGTGATCCAAAGCCGCATAGACCGCCTCATCGGAAGCTTTCTCGAAAGCCGGGCCAGCCCGTGCCGAACCGTGATCACGCCGGGCGTCATCCCGGCATCCCGGTCCGACATCAATATGCTCATCCCCGATCTGGCGGTCACCTGCTCGCCAATCCAGGCGACGGATCGGGCGCTGGCAAACCCGCTCCTGCTGATCGAGGTCTTGTCTCCCGGGAACCAGTCCGAGACCTGGATGAACGTCTGGGCCTACACCACCATTCCGAGCGTGCAAGAGATCGTCGTGCTCCAAAGCCAAAAGATCGGCGTGCTGGTGCTGCGGCGCGCTGCCGACGGCACGTGGCCCGACCACCCGGCCCCGATCACCGGGGGTGAACTGACGCTTGAAAGCATCGGCTTCCAGACGTCGATCGAGGAGATCTACCGAACAACGTGGCTTGCCGACAGCGCGTGACCCCCCGCCGGGTCTTCGCCGTATCGATCGGCATGATCGCACGTTGGCGGATCGCGCTATCTCGGAAAGCCGATCGATACGGCCTCTGCGGATGGCCGCGGCAAAAGCGTTTGCGATCTCAAGTTCCCTTAATACGCAGCCCCGCAAGCGTGCCACCTTTTCTCATCTCGCGGATTCGTTGAGCGGCCAGGTGGGCTGCATCTCGACTGGGGATTGCTTTGGGCGGGACCAGACGCGCGACCTCTTTGCCGTGGCGAGAAATCACCACTGCTTCCCGGTTTTCCGCGAGGTCCAGCAGCGCGCTCAGCGAAGTCTCGGCGGCCGCAATCTCGGCTCGCCGCCGGCCGTTCTATCAGCCGGTCAATCCGCCGCCGCCCGGTCCCCCTCCACCACATAGGGGAACCGCTTCACCTTCGCCATGTTCAGCCCCTCGATCCGCAGCAGCCGCGTATCCCCCGTCCGCTCCGGCGAGTGCACCACCCCGACGTCGTACAGATACGCATCCCCCGGCTTCATCACGTAGTCCCGCACGAACGCCACCTTCCCGGGCGCGCCGTCCGCCGGCCGGGCAAGGCATTTCCAGTCGGTCATGATCGTCTCACCCGCCGCCTGGCCGTAGATCGCCCAGGCCGGACCGTGGTCATGCGGCGCGCTGCTTTTCGGCCCGACATAGCCATGCGCCAGGATGGCGAACCCGAGTTCCGCGTCCTCATACAGCAGATGCCGCTCCGGCGTGCCGGGCGGGATATACCGCGCGACGAACGCGGAATCCGCCAGCGCCTCCGCCACCAGGTCCCGCGCCCGCTCCCGCCCCGGAGTCCCCGGCTGCGCTTTCAACGCGGCATGCAAATCGGCGGCGAACTGCTCCAACGTGATGGCCATGGCTGAAATCCTTCTGCGATCCCTAACGACGATACGGGTAGCAACTGCTGCGGTCGAGCGTGATCCGATAATGATCCGCCAGCGCCTTGATCGCGTCGCCATGCTCCGGATACGGATCGGCATTGCCCGGCCCGACGATGATGCAGCCCCCGCCGCTGCCGCGCCCGCGGGGCGGCAGCATCGCGGTCACCAAGGCGGTGCCCTCCTCATCCCGCAGGGTCAGGAACAGCGGCATCGAGCGGCGGATATGGTCTTCCTTGTTGATGTCCTGCTCGATGAACACCGAGGTATTCGGGTGGAAGGCTTCGGCGGCGCGCTCACGCTCCCGCCGGTAGTGCTTTTCCACCGCGTGCCGCATCTCCATCGACTCGGCAATCGCTTCGCCCTCTGTAACGAGGCGGAACCAGGTCCTGTTGTGCGGTGCGTCGCAGACATACTCCATGCACGAACCTCGCTCAGCTTGGATTGGTCTGAAACCCGATAGTAGGCTGGAATGCGCCGGTGATCAAACGTCCGGAGCGCATGGGGGGATTGAATGGCGGAAACCGGGGACAGCTTCGACTATGTCATCGTCGGCAGCGGCGCCGCCGGCAGCGTGCTGTGCAGCCGGCTGACCGAGGACCCCGGCGTCACCGTCTGCGTCCTGGAATGCGGGCCGGCCGATCGGCATCCCTACATTCATATTCCGGCCGGCTTCATCAAGATGCTGTTCAACCCGGCCTACACGTTCCAGTTCCACACCGCGCCGGGTGGGGCTATCAACGGCCGCCGCATCCCCACCACGCAGGGCCGCACCGTTGGCGGCTCAAGCTCCATCAACGGCATGATCTACAACCGCGGCCAACGGGAGGATTTCGACTCCTGGGCGCAGCGCGGCAATCGCGGCTGGGGCTATGTCGATGTCCTGCCCTACTTCAAGCGCGGCGAGCGGCGGCTGGGCGTCGCGGATGACCGCATCCACGGCCGCTCGGGCGCGCTGCCGGTGACCGACAACGACTGGATTCACCCGGCGATGGAGGCGTTCCTGGCGGGGGCGCAGGAACTCGGGATGCCGCGGTGCAAGGACTACAACAGCGGCGACGACCAGATGGGAGTCGGCTATTTCCAGCGGCTGATCCAGGGCGGCTACCGGCGTTCGGCCGCGCGGGCGTTCCTGTATCCGGCGCGGGCGACCGGGCGGCTGGAGGTGCGGACGCAGGCCCGGGCCGCCGCGGTCCTGTTCGACGGCACGCGGGCCACCGGGGTCCGCTATGTGCATGACCGCGACCGGTCGGTGCGGCGGGAGGTTCGCGCTCGCAGGGAAGTGATCATATCGTCGGGGACGGTCAATACCGCCAAGCTGCTGCAGCTTTCCGGCGTCGGTCCGGCCTGGCTGCTGGGCGAACTCGGCCTGCCGGTGGTGGCCGATTTGCCGGTGGGCGAGAATTTCCGCGACCATTATTCGACCCGGATCGTCGCGCGGGTGAAGAATGTGCGCACCATCAACGAGATGGCGCGCGGCTTCGGCCTGGCGGAGCAGATTGCCCGCTGGGCGGTGGGCAAGCCGAGCATCCTCGCGGTGGCGCCCTCGATCGCGCACTGGTTCTGGAAGACCGAGCCGGCAATGCGGCAGCCCGACCTGCAGGGCGTGTTCAGCCCGGCGAGCTACAAGCAGGGGTTTGTCGGCTTGCTCGACGACTATCCGGGGATGACCTGCGGCGTCTGGCAGCACCGGCCGGAGAGTGTCGGGTACGTCCGCGCCGTCAGCACCGATGTCCTCGCTGATCCGGTGATACAGCCAAACTACCTGCGCGACACGATGGATCAGCGCGTGCTGGTGAAGGGCATGCACTGGGCGCGCAAGCTGCTGCACACCAAGGCGCTGGCTGCGTATTTCGAATCCGACGTGCTGCCCGGGCCGGATGTGCGGACGGATTCCGAGTGGCTCGACTACGCCCGCCAATACGGTTCTACTGCGTATCATTTGATCGGCACTGCCCGGATGGGGCCGGTGACGGACAGGACTTCGGTGGTGGACGACCGGCTGCAGGTGCACGGCTTGCAGGGGTTGCGCGTGGTGGATGCCTCGGTGATGCCCAGCATGCCGTCGGCCAACACCTATAGTGCGACGATGATGATTGCCGAAAAGGCGTCCGACATGATCCGCGGGCGGCCGCCGCTGGAGCCGGTGGCAGGGGTGGCGGCTTAGCCGCGCCGCCCGGCAACCGTCCCGGCCAACCGCCGCCGATCTGTTGCTTTCATGTTCGGTTTTGGCGGGCTCGGCCTTCGCGCCGGCGAATTCCGCCGCATGGGCACTTGCGCTCACACGGCTGTGAGCCTAGAGACGAGTCCGATGTGACTCGCGTGCTCCACGCCACGGGTATGCGATGAGCAAAGCAGTCGGCCATAGCGGATAAGAGAAACCAGTTCATTTCGATCATGAGATTTCCCCAAGCCGACGGACCGTTCACATGCCGTTACTGATCTCCGCGCGATCAGCCAAGCTGCCCGCCCGCCGGATTTTTTCCCTCGGCAACCGGTTCGGGTTGTCGGGAGCACGCGCGCAACGCGCCCTGTCCCTGGTGCGCGCGACCGCGCGGGAGCGCGGCTGGCCGGCCGCCGCCGTGGTGTTTGCCCGGACGGTGCGGACCAAGCTGCCGCTTCTGGTGCAGCAGGTGCAGGCGATGCGGCAGGCTGCGCCGATACGGGCGGGGGTGGTGCTGGCGCGGGACGCGTCCGCGGACTCGACCGTGCAGGTCGCCTTCTGTGTCGCCGGCGGCCTGGGCGATTTCCTGGTCATCGCCCGGTTCGTGCGCGATCTCGCGGCTCATGCCGGGGGTTTCCAGTTCGACATTTTTTCCCCGACGCCAAAGCTGGCGGCGCGTGCCTTCGCGCCGATCGCGGGTTTTCGCAAGGCGTATCGGGACAGCCTGTTCGGGCATACGGCCGCCGCGTATGACGTGGCGATCCGGGCGACCCAGTTCGCCGTCATCCATGACGGGCAGGTCCGCCGGGACAAGGTGCGGCAGCATCCGGAATTGCAGCAGGTGATCGACGCTCTGCTGCGGTTCGAACCGAGCATACAGGAGTTCGTCGCGCATCACCCCTGGCGGGACGGCGACCTGGCCCGCTTTGCCGTCGGGCAAGGCGCCGATCGGCGTGGCTTCCTGCACCATATGGCCGGGTTGCCGTATGAGAGCGACCTGTTTCCGGTGCGCACGGACGGGTCCATCGCCACGCGCCTGGGGTTGCGGCCGGGCGGCTACATCACCGTGCATAACGGCTTCGACACGCGGTTCGTCATCAGCGGGCAGCGGGCAACCAAATGCTATCCGCATTTCGGCGCCGTGGTCTCGAAGCTCCGCGCTGCTCTGCCGGGCTACCGGTTCGTGCAGATCGGATCGGTTACCAGCGAGTTGATCCATGAGGTTGACCTGAACTTGGTGAACAAGACCTCGATGGACGAGGTCGCCGGCCTGCTGGCCCGGGCGGCGTTGCACCTCGACAACGAAGGCGGCCTGGTGCATCTGGCTGCCTGCCTGGGTACCCGCTCGGCGGTGGTGTTCGGCCCGACGCCGGCGGATTATTTCGGGTACCCCGATAACATCAATATTTCTTCCGCGTTTTGTAACGGCTGCTGGTGGACGACGCGCACCTGGATGGATTCCTGCGCGAAGGGCTACAAGGAGGCGCGTTGCATGACGGAGCAGGATCCGGGCGTCGTGGCGGCGCGGATCCTTGAGACCATCCCGGTGCCGGAGCAGTTGGCGGCGGATTGAGCGGAGCGGCGGGGCATGGCCGGGCTTGTCCCGCGCCTGTCCGGCACGATTGCGGCTTGACGCACGCTGGCTTGGACCCGGCGCACGGTGTTTGAGACTGAGGCTGGACGGCGCGGCTTCGCCAGCGGCGGCATGTTTAAATCACTCCGGCCGCCGCCGCCCTTGCGCGCCACAACGCCTCGGTTTCCACCATCGGTATCGGCATGTCCTCGCCCGTCTCGCCTTGCAGGTAGTTCACCAACGCACCGGACACGAGATGGCCGATGATCGCGGCCTTGTTGCTTTCGCGTATCCCACGCGCCAGAGCGGCAGCCTTGTTGGCCTCGCGTATCCCGAGCGCCAGAGCGGTTGTTATTGCCGCATCACCCCCGCCGGCCGCCTCCCACCAATCATGCATCGGCCCGTCGTCACGAAGATACTTGAAGGTGGCTTCCGCGAGGAGGGCGGCGGCCCGCACGATCATTCCGGGACCGTTGAGATATACACTCCTGTCGCCGTCCGGTTCGGTCGCAACCTGCCACAGCAACACCAGCAGGGGTTCGTTTTCCAGATCATCCTCGTCGGCCGTGCACCAACCGGTGTCTTCGCCCATGAGCGATCCCATCAGCCGCAGCAGGACAACGGGAAACAGCGGTCGTCCCGCCGCGAGCTCGATGCCGGCGTCATCAAGCTTCACCGTCAGGGATTTGCCGGGGCCGGGCGGTGCCGGATCCGGTGCGGCGGGCAACCTGTCAGCCACCGCCGCCAGGGCGTCCGCGGCTGCCTGGACGGCGCCACGGAGTTCGGCCAATGGGTCGAAGTCGCTGTTCATGAGACCATCCGCTCGGCTGGTTGGCAGATCGCCCGCTTGATGAGGGCGGCCCGACTCTGGCCCATCTTGCGCGCCATTGCATCCAGCTTCGCCGGCAGCTCGGACGCGATCGTCAGCCGATCGGCGGCCGCCCCGGCGGCGCCAGCCGGCGGACCAAGATCGAGCATCGCCCGGGCCAGGCTGCCCACCGCCAACCTCCCCGCTTGCCCAACGCCCCCAATCCCCCGACAATCGTCCCAACAACACGAGGACCCAAGGCGTGGCCGGATTCAAGAGCACCGAAGCCTACATCGCGACCCGCGACCTCGAAGTCGCGGTCAACGCCGCCGTCACCCTGCAACGCCCGTTGCTGGTCAAGGGCGAGCCCGGCACCGGCAAGACCGTCCTTGCGCACGAGGTCGCCCAGTCCCTCGGCTGCCCGCTCATCGAGTGGCACATCAAGTCCACCACCAAGGCACAGCAGGGCTTGTACGAATACGATGCCGTCTCCCGCCTGCGCGACGGCCAGCTCGGCGACCCCCGCGTGCACGACATCGGCAACTACATCGTCCGCGGCAAGCTGTGGGATGCGTTCGAGGCCGACGAACAGACCGTCGTGCTGATCGACGAGGTCGACAAGGCCGACATCGAGTTCCCCAACGACCTGCTGCTCGAACTCGACCGCATGCAGTTCTTTGTCTATGAAACCCGCAAGACCGTTGCGGCGAAGCACCGGCCGGTGGTGATCATCACGTCCAACAACGAAAAGGAACTGCCCGACGCGTTCCTGCGCCGCTGCTTCTTCCATTACATCCGCTTCCCGGACCGTCCGACCATGGAACGAATTGTCGATGCCCATTACCCCGATATCCGCAAGGATCTTGCGCGCGAGGCACTGAACGTGTTCTTCCAGGTCCGCGAAGTCCCCGGCCTGAAGAAAAAGCCCGCCACCTCCGAACTGCTCGACTGGCTGAAGCTGCTGATGGTCGAGGACCTGCCCGTCGAGGCGCTGCGCAGCAACGACAAGCACGTCGTCATTCCGCCGCTGTACGGGGCGCTGCTGAAGAACGAGCAGGACGTCCACCTGTTCGAACGCCTCGCCTTCCTGTCGCGCCGGGGCGGCTGATGTTCGCACACCTCGTCCTCAGCCTTCGCACCGCCGGTCTGCCAGCCTCGATCACCGAGTACCTGACCCTGCTCGGCGCCATGAAGGCCGGCGTGGCGGAGTACAGCGTCGATGATTTCTATTACCTGGCGCGCACGACGCTTGTAAAAGATGAGCGCCATCTGGACAAGTTCGACCGCGTCTTCGCCCAGTGCTTCAAGGGCCTGGAACCGCCGGAGGGCGTCAAGGTCGAGGACCTGCCGGAGGAATGGCTGAAGAAACTGGCGGAAAAGCTTCTGTCCCCGGAAGAAATGGCAAAAATCCAGTCGCTGGGCGGCTTCGACGCGATCATGAACCGCCTGAAGGAACTCCTGGCGGAACAGAAAGGCCGCCACCAGGGCGGTTCGAAATGGATTGGCACCGCCGGAACCTCGCCGTTCGGCGCCTATGGCTACAACCCGGAAGGCGTGCGCATCGGCCAGGACGAATCCCGCCACCGCCGCGCGGTGAAGGTCTGGGACAAGCGGGATTACAAGGACCTCGACGACACCGTCGAACTCGGCACCCGCGGCATGAAGCTGGCGCTGCGCCGCCTGCGCCGCTTCGCCCGCCAGGGCGCCGCCACCGAGCTTGACCTTCCGGACACGATCCGTTCCACTGCCAACAACGCCGGCAGCCTGGACCTGAAAATGGTGCCGGAGCGGCACAACACCGTGAAGGTGCTGCTGTTCCTGGATGTCGGCGGCTCGATGGACGACCACATCCGCCAGACCGAGGAACTGTTCTCAGCCGTGCGCAGCGAGTTCAAGCACCTGGAACATTATTACTTCCACAACTTCCCGTATGAGCGGGTCTGGAAGCACAACCGCCGCCGCCACGACGAGACCATCCCCACCTGGCAGGTCCTGCGCACCTACGGCCCCGACTACAAGCTGATCATCGTCGGCGACGCCTCGATGAGCCCCTACGAGATCACCATGCCCGGCGGATCGGTTGAACACTACAACGAGGAACCCGGCACCGTCTGGCTCGACCGCCTCGCCTCCCACTACCGCCGATCGGCGTGGCTGAACCCGATGCCGCGGCCAACCTGGGGGCACACGCGGTCCATCACGATGGTCAACGACCTGATGGCCGGGCGGATGTATCCGCTGACGGTGCACGGGATCGACGACATGACGCGGGAACTCAGTCGGTAGCGGTCACGCGACCGCGACGTGTGACGCGCCGCCCCCTGTGTTCGAGCCGCCCCCCTGTGTCATGGCAGCACAGTCGTGAATGCCCGCCCAAGGCCGGTCATGACACAGTACCGCTAATCCGCCGCGTCAGCCACATCCTCAACCGGCTTCTTCTCCGCCCGGATGCGCTTCACCGCCGTCTCGACATGCCGGCTGAACACATATTCCGCCGGCCGCTGCTTCTCCAGCGATACATCCGGCGCCATCGGCCCCTCGGTGCGGATCCCCAGCATCACCTGGGCCGCCGCCCGCCACGGCTTGCGCACCGTCTCCACCACCGCACTCGCCTCATACCCGGAATGCACCATGCAATCGGCGCATTTCTCGTAATTCCCGGTGCCATACCGATCCCAGTCGGTGGTCTCCATCAGCTCCTTGAACGTCTTCGCATAGCCCTCGCCCAGCAGGTAGCAAGGCCGCTGCCAGCCGAAATAGGTCCGCGTCGGGTTGCCCCACGGCGTGCAATGGAACGTCTGGTTCCCCGCCAGGAAATCCAGGAACATCGACGACTGGTTGAACGCCCACTTGCCCTTCCACGACCCCTTGCCCTGCCGGCTGAAAATCCCCCGGAACAGTTCCTTGGTCTTCGACCGGTTCAGGAAATGCTGCTGGTCCGGCGCCCGCTCATACGCATAGCCAGGCGACACCGAAATCCCGTCCACCCCCAGCGCCATGACCTCATCGAAGAACGCCGCCACCTTCTCGGGCTCCGCCGTATTGAACAGCGTGGTGTTGATGATCGTCCGGAACCCCAGCCGCTTCGACTCGGCAATCGCCGCCACGGCGCGGTCGTAGACACCCTCCTGGCAGACCGAGACATCATGCTCGGTCCGGCCGCCATCCAGGTGAACCGACCAGGAGAACCACTTGCTCGGCTTGAACAAGTGCATCTTCTTTTCAAGCAGCAGCGCATTCGTGCAGACGATCACGAACTTCTTGCGGGCGATCGCGCCCTCGACCACCTGGTCGATCTCCTTGTGCAGCAGCGGCTCGCCGCCGGCGATCACCACCACCGGCGCGTCGCATTCGTCCACCGCCTCCAGGCATTCCGCCACGGACAGGCGCTGGTTCAGGATCTCCGGCGGATAGTCGATCTTGCCGCAGCCGGCGCAGGCCAGGTTGCAGCGGAACAGCGGCTCCAGCATCAGCACGAGCGGGTAGCGCTTGCGGCCGATCAGATGCTGCTTGACGACATAGGCACCGACGCGGAGCGCCTGGTTCAACGGGACGGACATGCTGGACTGGGTTCCTTAAACGTCGGCGACCTGGGCGGGGAATCGGAAGCGGACATCCTCCGCCACGCCATCTTGCAGACATATATGGGTCTCGCCGAAGCGTTGCAGCCCGTCCAGCACGCCTTGCACCAGAGTTTCGGGCGCCGACGCCCCGGCGGTGACGCCGACGGAGCTGATGCCGACGAACCATTCGGCCTGCAGCGCATCGGCATCGTCGATCAGGTAGGACGGCTTGCCGAGTTCCGCGCCAATCTCCCGCAACCGGTTGGAATTGGACGAATTCCGCGAACCGACAACCAGCAGCATGTCCACATTATGCGCCAGGTCACGCACCGCCTGCTGGCGGTTCTGCGTCGCATAGCAGATATCCCGCACGTCCGGGCCGATGGTGGCGGGAAACCGCTCCATCAGCGCCTGGATGATGCCGCGGGTATCGTCCACCGACAGCGTGGTCTGGGTGATATAGGCCAGCTTCTCCGGGTCCGCGACCTGTAGCCGCCCGACATCCGCGACCGTCTGCACCAGGTGCACCTTGCCCTGGATCTGGCCGATGACGCCTTCCACCTCCGCATGGCCGGCATGCCCGATCAGCACGATTTCGCGGCCCTGCCGTGCGTACCGGCGGCCCTCATTATGGACCTTGGCGACCAGCGGGCAGGTGGCGTCGATCACCGGCAGCCCGCGTTCGGCCGCCGCCTGTTCCACCGACTTGGGCACCCCGTGGGCGGAGAACACCGTCATCGAGCCGGGCGGAATCTCATCCAGCTCATCAACAAAAACGGCGCCGCGGGTGCGCAAATCCTCCACCACGTGCCGATTGTGCACAATCTCGTGACGAACATAGATGGGCGGCCCGAATTTCCGCAGCGCCCGCTCGACGATTTCGATGGCTCTTTCCACGCCGGCGCAAAAACCGCGGGGTTGGGCGAGGACGACACGCAGCATCACAGACAGTCTCCGAACTAATACCGGACCGCTACGGTCCCGATTAAAACCGCACAGATATCGCAGATCGACCCTGGCGCCGCAATGACGAAGCGCCGCGTTGCAGGGCAACATAGGGGCGCCGTTCGCTTACCGCCATGGCGGATCGGGTATCGGGCGCACGCTTTTGCGACGGGCTTGATCTTAGGGGCTTGCAATGCGTGGCTTTTCAGCAACAAGTGCCGGTTTCCGCGCGGGGGTTTGGATGCACAATCTCCGCAAGCATGTTATCGGCGTGAAACTTGGCTCCCGTTTGGGGGAGTCGCTGAGCTCGGGGCTGGCTGTGGCTTTGATGAAAATCGTACCGCCTGACAATCTGGCCGCCGAGATGCTGCGGGTGGCGGCGCTTGTGGAACAGGCCCTGGATGTGCTGCTGCCGCCGATCGAAGGCGCCGAGGGTAGGCTCGCCGAGGCCATGCGCTATGCAACGCTGAACGGCGGCAAGCGGCTGCGCGGCTTCCTGGTCATCCAGGCCGCCTCCTTGTTTGCCGTTTCCCAGACCTGCGCCGCACGGGTCGCCGCCTCGGTGGAGATGCTGCACGCCTATTCGCTGGTGCACGACGACCTCCCGGCGATGGACAACGACGACCTGCGCCGCGGCAAGCCGAGCGCGCATAAGGCGTTCGATGAGGCAACGGCGATCCTGGCCGGCGATGCGCTGCAGACCCGCGCCTTCGAAATCCTCGCCGAACAGGACACCCACTCCGATCCGCAGGCGCGCTGCGAACTGGTCGCTGCGCTCGGCGCTGCGTCAGGCGCGCGCGGCATGGCCGGCGGGCAGATGATCGACATGCTGGCCGAGGGCCAGACCCTGGACGCACCCGCCGTGACCCGTTTGCAGGCGCTGAAGACCGGCCGCCTGATCCAATACAGCGTCGAGGCCGGCGCCATCCTCGGCCGCGCCTCGCCACAGGATCGCCATGTTCTGGCGGCTTACGGGCGCGATATCGGCGCGGCATTTCAGATTGCGGACGATCTGCTGGATGTCGAGGGCAGCGATGCGGATCTCGGCAAGACCGCCGGCAAGGATGAGGCAGCGGGAAAGGCGACGATGGTATCGGTGCTGGGCGTGGAGATGGCGCGCGCGCATGCCGACATGCTGGCCCGCCAGGCCGCTGCGCATCTGGAAGGTTTCGGCGATCGCGCGGCTTACCTTCGCGAACTGGCGGCCTTTGTCGTCGCCAGGCGTAATTGAACAGGAGTTTTGATGAGCCCGATTACAACCCCGCTGCTCGACCGCGTATCCACGCCGGGCGACATGCGCAATTTCTCCATCGAGCAGCTTAAGCAGCTGGCGGAAGAAGTTCGGGCGGAGACTGTCGACGCGGTATCGGTGACCGGCGGTCATTTGGGCGCATCATTGGGCGTGGTGGAACTGACGGTCGCGATCCACGCGGTGTTCGATACGCCGGAAGATCGCGTGATCTGGGACGTCGGACACCAGGCCTATCCGCACAAGATCCTGACCGGGCGCCGAGACCGCATCCGCACCCTGCGCCAGGGCGGCGGCCTGTCCGGCTTCACCCGCCGGGCGGAAAGCGACTACGACCCGTTCGGCGCGGCGCATTCCTCAACCTCGATCTCCGCCGGCCTCGGCATGGCGGTGGCGCGCGACCTGAAGGCGGAGCGTTTCGCCGCGGCCTCCGAGGAGGAGCGGGTCGCCCAGGGGCTGGAGAACGACCAGCGCAACGTCATCTGTATCATCGGCGATGGCTCGATGAGCGCCGGCATGGCCTACGAGGCCATGAACAATGCCGGCGCGCTGAAATCGCGGCTGATCGTCATCCTCAACGACAACGACATGTCGATCGCCCCGCCGGTCGGTGCGATGAGCGCCTATCTGTCGCGGCTGATGTCGTCGCGCAGCTTCCTGTCGTTGCGCGATCTCGCGGTGAAGATGGTGAAACGCTTCCCGCGCGGCATCGAGCGCACCGCCCGCCGCGCCGAGGAATACGCCCGCGGCATCCTGACCGGCGGCACGCTATTTGAAGAACTCGGCTTCTATTATCTTGGCCCCATCGACGGCCACAACCTGGATCACCTGCTGCCGGTGCTGCGCAACATGCGCGAGGCCGAGGAAGCCGGGCCGATCCTGCTGCATGCGATCACCCAGAAGGGCAAGGGCTACGGCCCGGCGGAACGCGCGCCCGACAAGTATCACGGCGTCTCCAAGTTCAACGTCATAACGGGAGAGCAGGCCAAGGCGCCGCCCGGACCGCCGAGCTACACCAAGGTGTTCGGCGACGCGCTGATCTCCGAAGCCCGGCGCGACCCGACGGTGGTAGCGATAACCGCGGCGATGCCGACGGGCACCGGCCTCGACAAATTCGCCACCGAGTTCCCGGATCGCATGTTCGATGTCGGCATCGCCGAGCAGCACGCCGTCACCTTCGCCGCCGGCATGGCGACGGAAGGGATGAAACCGTTCTGCGCGATCTACTCGACCTTCCTGCAGCGCGGCTATGACCAGGTCGTGCACGACGTGGCGCTGCAATCGCTGCCGGTGCGCTTCGCCATGGACCGCGCCGGGTTTGTCGGTGCGGACGGCTCCACCCACGCCGGCAGCTTCGACCTGTCCTTCCTCGGCTGCCTGCCGAACATGGTCATCATGGCCCCGGCGGATGAAGCCGAACTTGTCCATATGGTCGCCACCTCCGTCGCGATCGACGATCGTCCCAGCGCCTTCCGCTACCCGCGTGGCGAGGGAACCGGCGTCGTGCTGCCAACGATGGGCGAGGTGCTCAGCCTGGGCAAGGGCAGGGTGCTGCGCGAGGGCACCAACATCGCCATCCTGTCGTTGGGCACGCGGCTGGGCGACGCGCTGAAGGCGGCCGACGAACTGGCGGCGCGCGGCTTCCCGACCACGGTCGCCGACGCCCGCTTCGCCAAGCCGATCGACACGGCGCTGGTGGAGCAACTGGCGAAGAATCACGAAGTGCTGATCACCATTGAGGAGGCTGCCATCGGCGGCTTCAGCGCCCAGGTCATGCAGCACCTGGCCTGGAAGGGCCTGCTCGACCACGGCCTGAAGATTCGCCCGATGATCATGCCCGATGCGTTCCTCGATCACGATTCCCAGGCCAGGCAAATGAGCGCGGCCGGATTGTCGGCGCGCGACATCGTCAATGTGGCGCTCGCCGCCGTCGGCATCGAAGTCCCGAGCGCGGGCACGACGAAAGTCCTGACATCCAGATGAACCGGCTGACCAGGCGCTCGCTTCTGCCTGCCGCCTTGGCGGCGGCACTGATTTCTACCAGGGCTTCGCGCGCCCAATCGGGCGGCGATATCGGCCAGCCGCTGACCGCACTGTATGGCGCGCTGGAGTCGGCGATGCGGGCGGGCCATTCGGTGCCGTTCGTGCAGCGCTTCGACGCCCTGGCGCCGGTCGTGGACCAGGCATTCGACCTCGACACGGTGCTCCGGGTCTCTGTCGGCATGCGCTGGGATACGATGGACCCGGCGGTGCAGGCGAGGCTGCTGAAAGCCTTCCGCCGCTTCACCGTCGCCACCTATGTCGCCAATTTCGACAAGTATGACGGCGAACGCTTCCAGGTGCTGCCGGGGTCGCGGGCCTCCGGCGCCGACAGGATCGTGCGCACCGAGATGGTCTCCGGCAATGGCGACCGGGTGCGGCTGGATTACCTGATGCGGGATGGCAGCGGCACGTGGCGGATCGTCGATGTGCTGCTGGACGGGTCGATCAGCCGGGTGGCGGTGCAGCGCTCCGACTTCCGCAAGATCCTTGCCGGCGGCGACGCCGACGCCCTGATCGCCAGCCTTCACCGGAAGGTCGCGGATTTGTCCGAAGGTGCGTTGAGTTCGTGATGACTGTTCTGGCGAGTGTCGCCGCGGCGGTGTCCGTCATCGGGCTGCTGCAGGTGTTGGTTGCTTCCCGACTGGTGGCGCGGTTCGCGCATGCCAGGCGGCCGGAGTCGTCCTGGCGCCCGCCGGTGACGGTGCTGAAGCCGTTGCACGGCGGTGAGCCGTTGCTGGAGGACGCCCTCGCGACGATCTGCCGGCAGGACTATCCGCAGTGGCAGGTGGTGTTCGGCGTGCAGGAGGAAAGCGATCCGGCGGTTGCGGTCGTCCGCCGCCTGCAGGCGCGGTTTCCCGCCTGCGATATCGCCCTGGTGATCGACCCCACCTTCCATGGCCGCAACCGCAAGGTCGGCAATCTGATCAACATGCTGCCGGCGGCGAAGCACGACGTGCTGGTAATCGCCGATTCAGATGTGCATGTGCGGCCGGATTACCTCGATCGCCTCGTCTGCGCGCTGGCCGAACCGGGCGTCGGGCTGGTGACCACCATCTACGCCGGTCTGCCCGCCACGAAGGCTTTGCCGGCGATGAGCGGCGCCATGCAGATCACCCAGTGCTTCCTGCCGGGCGCGATCATGGCGCGTGCCATCGGGCGGCAGGACTGCCTGGGCGCGACGATGTGCCTGCGGCGGCGCGACCTGGTGCGCAGCGGCGGCTTCCGCGGCCTGGTCGATCATCTGGCCGACGACAACGTGCTGGGGCGGCGGGTACGCGGGCTCGGACTGCGGGTGGGGCTGGCCGACACGGTCACGCTGACCACGGTGCCGGAGGACAACTACCCCGCGCTGTTCCGCCACGAGCTGCGCTGGGCGCGCACCATCCGGGCGCTGGAACCGGCGGGGTTCGCGGCTTCGGCGCTCCAATACCCGTTGGCCTGGGCGCTGCTGGCGATCCTGCTTGCGGGAGGCGAACCCTGGTCATTCGGTCTGTTCGCCGCCGCCTGGCTGCTGCGCGCCGTCGCCGCGGTCCGTGTTGACCGGGCTTTGGCGATACAATGGAGCGGCGAAGCGGCGGCAACGCTGGCGTTCCGCTGTCCGGCCTGGCTGCTGCCGGCCCGCGACCTCTTGTCCGTGGGCGTCATGCTCGCCAGCTATGGAGGACGCCAGGTGGACTGGCGCGGCTATGGCCTGCACGCCGACAGTCCGGCCCCGGTCGAAATGGTCGGCGGCTTTGGTACGATCGAGGAAATCAACGCGCGATGATGAAGACCCTGTTCCTGCACCCGCCCTCATTCGATGGCTTCGACGGAGGTGCGGGTTCTCGCTATCAGGCCAGGCGCGAGATCAAGTCGTTCTGGTTTCCCACCTGGCTGGCGCAGCCCGCCGCGCTGGTGCCGGGCAGCAAGCTGATCGACGCGCCGCCGGCGCGCATCAGCCTGGAAACGGTGGTGGCGCAGGCGAAGGATTTCGAGTTGTGCGTGATGCACACCTCGACCCCGTCCTTCGCCTCCGACGTCAAGGTCGCCGAAGCCCTGAAAGCCGCCAACCCCTCCCTCAAGATCGGCTTTGTCGGCGCCAAGGTGGCGGTGCAGCCGGAAGAGAGCCTGACGCAGGGCGCCGTCATCGACTTCGTCGCGCGCAACGAGTTCGACTTCACCATCAAGGAGATCGCCGAAGGCCGCGACTGGTCGCAGGTGGACGGGATTTCCTACCGCGCCAGTGCGGGCGTGATCATCCACAACAAGGATCGCGCCACGCTCGAGGACATGGACTCGCTGCCGTTCGTGACCGATGTCTACAAGCGCGACCTGCGGATCGAGGATTACTTCATCGGCTACCTGCTGCATCCGTACATCTCGTTGTATACCGGGCGCGGCTGCAAGTCGCATTGCACCTTCTGTTTGTGGCCGCAGACCGTTGGCGGCCACCGCTACCGGGTGCGTTCGCCCGAGCATGTCGCGGCGGAAATCCGCCGCGCCAAGGCGATGTTCCCGCAAGTAAAGGAGTTCTTCTTCGACGACGACACCTTTACCGACAACCTTCCCCGCGCCGAGGCGATTGCGCGCGAACTCGGCAAGATGGGTGTGACGTGGTCCTGCAACGCCAAGGCGAACGTGCCGCGCGAGACGCTGAAGGTGCTGAAGGATAACGGCTTGCGGCTGCTGCTGGTGGGTTATGAAAGCGGCAACCAGCAGATCCTGCACAACATCAAGAAGGGCATGCGGATCGAGGTCGCCCGGCAGTTCACCAGCGACTGCCACGACCTGGGCATCAAGATCCACGGCACGTTCATCCTCGGCCTGCCCGGGGAAACGCGTGAAACGATCGAGGAAACCATCCGCTTCGCCACCGACATAAACCCGCACACCATCCAGGTTTCCCTGGCCGCGCCGTATCCCGGCACATTCCTCTACAAGCAGGCGGTGGAGAACGGCTGGCTGGACGCGGACCACGCCGAACTGGTCGATGATAGCGGCGTGCAGATCGCCCCGTTGCACTATCCGCATCTGTCGCACACGGAGATTTTCGACAACGTGGAGACTTTCTACAAGCGCTTCTACTTCCGGGCGCCGAAGATCGCCTCGATCGTCAATGAGATGGTGCGCAGCCCGCAGATGATGAAGCGGCGGCTGCGGGAGGGCGTGGAGTTCTTCCAGTTCCTCAAGGAGCGTCACAAGGCGGCGTGACGATCGGTTCGACATACTATCGTCTGCCAGAAACCTCTTGATATCCCTCCTGTTTCTGCCTAGCTTCTAGTCATCCCCACCTGGAGGCTTGTATGGCTGACAGCAATATTCACTATCGCTCGGGCAGCATCGACTATCCGGTCGCCGAAGACGCAGACTCGGGCCTGCCTCGACTGGCCGAAAGCGCATCGGCCTTTATCCTGCGCCCGTCCTCGGACGCCGAAGCCGACATGCTGCGCGAAATCGACGCCATCCAGGAACGCCTGCGCATCGGCATTCCCCAGCTTCACCGGGAAATGGACGCATTGCTCGCCCGTGTGCGCACGCCGGGCTCAATGTAATGGGACTTGGCGCGATCGGGTGGATTTTCACCTTCGCGCGCGACACCCGGGATCTTTATGCGCTTCAAGGCAAGCTCAAGGACGGCCTCGTCGCTCTGGATGAGCGTCTCCGCCACGTCGAAGATCGGCTGACGCGGTTGGAGGCGGAACAGGGACACATCGTCGTCGAAGCCAAGTCGGCGGCCACCGGTGCGGCCACGCTGATTGCCTCGGCGGTGATCTCCGATGCCGTGACCCGGGTGACGCGGTTGGAGGAAGGGGTCCGGCGGCTGTCGTCAGCGCCGATCCCGGTTGTCAGCGACACGGCGCTGTCAGCGGCGCTATCTCATCAGGCGGCGCGCTGAGGCAGGCGCTACCTCTTCGCCCTCGACTTCGGTGCCTTCGCAGTCACGATCGTTGCTTTCCCAGCCGGCCGCGCCGCTGCCTCCCGACCAGCCGCCCGCGTCTCCAGCGCCGGCAAACCCCGCCGCGCTTCACTGAACCCCTCCCAAGGATCGGCCTTCAACCGCTCCAACCGCTCCGGCACCGTCCGCAAAGTAAACGCCTGCAGGTCCAGCTTGGGCGTCACCTCGTCCCACGCCAGGGGAGTGGCCACCCGCGCCCCCGGACGCGCCCGCGGGCAGAACGACGCCACCGCCGTGGACCCCAACCCGTTCCTCAACCAATCAATCAGTATCCGCCCCCGCCGATCGGCGATTTTGACGTGGGCGAGGTATTTGTCGGGGGCGGCGTCGCTGGCCTGCTCGGCGAACCTTTTGCACCAGGCCCGCACCGGGTCCCATGCCTGTTCCGGCGCCAGCGGCGCCACGACATGCAGCCCCTTGCCGCCGCTGGTGCGGCAGAACGAGGCCAGTCCGACCGCCTCCAGCCGTTCCCGCATGTCCAGCGCCGCAGCGACGATCTCGGGCGTCTTCAAGCCCTCCCCCGGATCGAGGTCGAACACAAGCTGATCGGGATGCAGCGGATCGTCCTCCGTCGCGCCCCAGACATGCAGCTCGACCGCCGACATCTGCGCCATCGCGATCAGCCCTTGCAGCCCGTCGATCGCCAGGAACGGCGCCTTGTCCGCGGCGCCGTCGCGAATGCCGGGCGGCATCGTCCCGTGCCCGTGCTTCTGGAAGAAGTGCTCGCCATCGACGCCTTCGGGGCAGCGGACGATCGCCAGCGGCCGGTGCGCCAGCCCCGGCAACGCCCACTCCGCCACCGCCAGCCAGTACTCCGCCAGGTCGCGCTTGGTGATCCCCGGCCATAGCGCCCGGTCGGGATGCGTCAGCGTCACCCCCTCGATCGATTCGGTCCGCGCCCGAGGCGCCTTCGCCGTCACGATCGCGCTGCTGGTTCGGGCGGCCGCGGCCCGCACCGGCTGACGCTTCGGCGGCACGGCGATGACCGGACCTTTCCGCCTGGCCGAACCGGCAAAGTCCTTCGGATCGACCGCCCGCCGTTCGGCTGCCGCATCGGCAACTTCACGGACGACGTCCCGAGCCGCCTTGTCCTCGCGCAACCCCAGGAACACCGCATGCCGCACCCGCCCGGCGCCGGACCAGGCGGTGAAGGAGACCTCGGCGATCAGCTCCGGCCGCACCCAATGGATGGTGCGCTCCAGGTCGTCGCCGGCCACCATCAGTCCGGGCGGCGGCGCGCTGCCCAGCCCGTCCAGGCGGTCCCGCAGGGTTTCCAGCGTCTCGTCGGAAAACCCGGTGCCGACGGCACCGGCGTAGTGCAGGCGCCCTTCGGCATCGTAATAGCCGAGATGCAGCGCGCCCAACCCGGTCCGGCTGCCCGCCGGCTCGGTCCAGCCGAGCACCAGCAGTTCCTCGCGCCCCTGGCACTTGACCTTCAGCCAGTCGTGACCGCGGCCGGAGCGATACTTGCCGTCCGCCTTCTTGCAGATGATCCCTTCCAGTTTCATCCGGCACGCAGCCTGCCGCATGCGCGCGGCGTCGCCCTCGTGGTGATCGCTGTAGCGCAGCATGCCGTGCCATGTGTCGATCCCCTTCAGCCGCTGCTTGCGATCACGCAGGGCGCAAGGCCGCAGGTCCCAGCCGTCCAGGTGCAGCAGGTCGAACAGGTAGAACACCAAGGTTTCGTCATGGCCGCCGGACAGCGCCGCTTGCAGGGCCGGGAAGGACGACACGCCGTCCTTGTCCACCGCCACCAGTTCGCCGTCCAGCAGCGCGGAGTCCACGTAAAGCTGCCCGACCGCCCTGGCGACGGCCGGCAGCCGATCGGTCCAGTCATTGCCGTTGCGCGTCAACAGCCGGACCTTGCCGTGATCGAGGAATGCCAGGATGCGGTAGCCGTCGAGCTTGATCTCGGTCAGCCACCCGTCGGCCGTTGGCGGATCATCCGCCACTGACGCCAGTTGCGGCGCCAGCTTGTCCGGCAGTTTGCCGCGCACCGCACCGGGGATGCTCAACGCCTTGGTCCGTGGTTTCTTCCCCGGCGGCGGGATTGCGGCTTCCAGCGCCTCGGCATCGGCGCCGGCTCGTTCCTCCCCATCATGGCCCTTGATAAGAAGCCAGTTGTCCTGCCGCCCGCGCTGTCCGGGTTTCGGCTTCAACCGCACCAGTGTGAACTTGCCGCGCAGCCGCTGGCCGGACAGCACGAACTTGATCTCGCCGTCGCGCAGGCCGTCGTCCGGGTCGATCAGAGCGTCCCAGGTGCCGCGGTCCCAGGTCTCCACCGTGCCGGCGCCGTAGTGCCCGTCCGGAATCGTGCCCTGGAAGTCGGCGTAGTCCAGGGGATGGTCCTCGACATGGACGGCGATTCGCTTGTCGGCCGGGTCCATCGACGGACCTTTGCGCACCGCCCAGCTCCACAGCACATCGTTGTGTTCGAGACGGAAATCCCAGTGCAGGCCGGCGCGATGCGCGAGGTGCTTCTGGACCACGAATATCGGTGCCCCGGCGTTGCCCTTGCGCGGCCCGGGCGCAGGTTCGGAGGACGCGGTGAAGTCGCGCTTCGACTGGTAGGTGCGGATCGAGGTGTCCCGTTGCGACGATGCCGCGCGCGCCATGGCACTCTCCTGACCTGCCGGCGTTGAACAAGCGCCGAGCGTGTCCCGGCCATCTTCCCACCACCGGCGCAACGCGGATGGCCGGGACACGCCCGGCCATTATCGCAACGCCATCCAACCGTCACAAGTTCCGCCTGGTCCACGCATCAGCGATTGCGCCGCGGCACATGTGTCGCTAGATTGCCCAAATCATGGGCAACTGTCGTTCACACATCACACCTACTGCCCTCGGATCAATCGATCTGGGACACGGGGTCGAAATCGAGACGCCCGTGATCCTGGCGCCGATGTCCGGTGTCACCGATCTGCCATTCCGCCGCACCGCGAAACAACTCGGCGCGGGGATGGTGGTGTCGGAGATGATCGCCTCGTGGGCGATGATCCGGGAAAACCGCAAGACCCTCGACATGGCGGAAATCGACGGCCAGGGCGGCGTCTCCGCCGTGCAACTCGCCGGCTGCGACCCGGCGGCGATGGCTGACGCCGCGCGCCTCGCGGTCGACAAGGGCGCCCACCTGATCGACATCAACTTCGGCTGCCCGGTCAAGAAAGTGGCGGTCGGCCAGGCCGCCGGCTCCGCGCTGATGCGCGACGAAACCGCCGCCGCGGCGATCCTGGAGGCGACCGTCAAAGCCGTCACGGTCCCGGTGACCCTGAAAATGCGGATGGGCTGGGACCATGCCAGCCTGAACGCCCCCCGACTCGCCCGCATCGCGCAAGACTCCGGCATTCGCATGGTCACCGTGCACGGCCGCACCCGCCAGCAATTCTACACCGGCACCGCCGACTGGGCCTTCGTGCGCCAGGTCAAGGACGCGGTGGACATCCCCGTCATCGTCAACGGCGACATCCTGACCGAATCCGATGCCGCCACCGCGCTGGCCCAGTCCGCCGCCGACGGCATCATGATCGGCCGCGGCTGCTACGGCCGTCCCTGGTTCCTCGCCCAGGCCGCGCATTTCCTGCGCACCGGCGCCCGCATTCCTGATCCTGCGTTGGCCGACCAGAAGGACATCCTGCTCGGCCACTACCGTCTGATGCTCAGCCAGTTCGGCACCGGCCCGGGCGTTCGCCTCGCCCGCAAGCACCTGTCCTGGTATTCGCGCGGCCTGCCGGGGTCCGCCGAGTTCCGCGCCACCATGAACCGGCTGCCCGATGCCGATGCCGTGCTGCGCCTGATCGACAGCTTCTACGACCCGCTGATCGCCCGCGGCGCCTCACGCGCATCCGCCACCAACGACGACGCCGACTCCCGGGAGGCGGCATGATCGGTGCGGTCACCCGTGCCACCCGGCTGCTTGCCCGCGCCAAGGCGGGGGACGCCGCCTCGATCCTGGGTGCGCTGCCGGTCCCGGTGATGCTGATCGATCCGGACAACCGCTTCCGCCACGTCAACCAGGCGGCCGAGCAGTTCCTCGGCACCTCCGCCGCCAGCCTCGGCCAGATGACGCTGCAGGACCTGATCCCGCTGGATAACCCGATCTTCCTGCTGATCGAGCAGGTGCGCAACACCGAGGCGACGATCTCCGACCACGACCTCGATCTCGACAGTCCGCGACTCCAGAAGCGCGGCATCACCGTGCAGGGATCGCCGCTGCCGGACGAGCCGGGATATGTTCTTCTGGTCATGCAGGACGCCTCCGCCGCCCGCGCGCTGGATCGCCAGTTGGCGTTCCGCGGCGCCGCCCGCAGCGTTTCCGGCATGGCGGCGATCCTGGCGCATGAGGTGAAGAACCCGCTATCCGGCATCCGTGGCGCCGCCCAGCTTCTGGAAGCCAGCGTCGGCCCGGCCGACAGGGAACTCGCCGAACTGATCCGCGACGAGGCGGACCGCATCCGCGCCCTGGTGGACCGCATGGAGGCGTTCGGCGAAAAGCCGATCGCGCGGACGGCCGTGAACATCCATCGGGTGCTGGAACACGTGCGCAAACTGGCGCAGACCGGCTTCGCCGCGCATGTCCGCTTCCACGAACTGTATGATCCGTCCCTGCCGCCGGTCTGGGCCAACCGCGACCAACTGATCCAGGTGATCCTGAACCTGGTGAAGAACGCGGCCGAAGCGGCGTCCCGGGAGGGCGCGGCCCACCCCGAGATCACCCTGTCCACCGGCTTCCAGCACGGGGTGCGCGTTGCCATCCCCGGCACCACCGTGCGCATGGACCTGCCGCTGTTCGTCGCCGTGCGCGACAACGGGTCAGGAATTCCCGAGGACATCAGACCGCATCTGTTCGAGCCCTTCGTGACCTCGAAATCGACCGGCAGCGGCCTCGGGCTGTCGCTGGTCGCCAAGATCGTCGGTGACCATGGCGGCCTCATCGAGGTCGACAGCCGTCCCGGCCGCACGGAATTCCGCCTCCACCTGCCGGTGGTGACCGAGAAAGACGCCGATCAATGACTTTGCCCACGGTTTTGATTGCCGACGACGACCGTTCGATAAGGACGGTGCTGACCCAGGCACTCGGGCGATCCGGCTACCAGGTGCGCAGCACCGGCAATGCCGCCACCTTGTGGCGCTGGGTCGAGGACGGGGAGGGCGACCTGGTCATCACCGACGTGGTGATGCCGGATGAGAACGGCCTGGACCTGATCCCCCGCATCAAGCGCATCCGCCCGGATTTGCGGGTGGTGGTCATGAGCGCGCAGTCAACCCTGATCACCGCCGTGAAGGCCACCCAGCGCGGCGCGTTCGAATACCTGCCGAAGCCGTTCGACCTGCGCGAACTGCTGTCCGTCGTCGGCCGCGCCCTGGCCGCGCCGACGGAGCCGGCGATCACTGTCGCGGAAGCCAAGGACAGCGAGGAAAGGCTGCCGTTGATTGGCCGCAGCGCCTCGATGCAGGAAATCTATCGCACCATCGCCCGGCTCACGACCGCGGACCTGACGGTGATGATCAATGGCGAATCCGGCACAGGGAAGGAACTGGTTGCCCGGGCACTGCACGATTACGGGAAACGCCGGGCCGGTTCGTTCGTTGCCATCAATATGGCTGCCATTCCGCGCGAACTGATCGAAAGCGAGCTGTTCGGGCATGAACGGGGCGCGTTCACCGGCGCCACCAACCGCTCCCAGGGTCGCTTCGAGCAGGCCAACGGCGGCACCTTGTTCCTGGATGAAATCGGCGACATGCCGCCGGAAGCGCAGACCCGGCTGCTGCGCGTGCTGCAGGAGGGCGAGTTCACCAGCGTCGGCGGGCGCCAGCCGATAAAGGCCAACGTCCGCATCATCGCCGCCACCCACCGCGACCTGCGCAACGCGATCCGCCAGGGCCTGTTCCGCGAGGACCTGTTCTACCGGCTGAACGTCGTGCCGATACGCCTGCCGCCGTTGCGGGAACGCGCCGAGGATATTCCCTCCCTGGCCAGCCACTTCCTGGAGCGTGCGCGGGAGGACGGGCTGCCGTTCAAAAGCCTCGACCAGGGCGCGATCGATCGGCTGAAGCAGCATAGTTGGCCGGGCAATGTGCGGGAACTGGAGAACCTGATGCGGCGGCTCGCGGCCCTGTGTCCGGATGAGGTGATCAGCGCCGACACGGTGGCCGTAGAACTGACGGACCCGGTGCCGATGGCCGGACCGGCCGCCGCCTCGCCGGGGCCGAACGGGCCGGAGTCGCTCTCCACCGCGGTGGAGCGGCATATCAAGGAGTTTCTCGCCGCGCATAATGACGGGCTGGGCGTCACCGACGTCTACGACAAGATCATCGCCGAGGTTGAACGGCCGCTGATCCGGCTGACCCTGGCCGCGACGCGGGGCAACCAGATCAAGGCGGCCTCCATGCTCGGGCTGAACCGGAACACTTTGCGCAAGAAGATCCGCGACCTCGAGATTCCGGTGGTGCGAGGGCTGATGTAATGGCAGCAGGTCCACGATGTCGGACGATATGAACGTCTCCCCGCTGCGGACCAGTTTCAAGCGCCGTGCCGCGCCGAATATCATTTCGGAACCGCGATCTTCTCGCTTCGGCCAGTTCGGCGATTTCGTCCTCGGCAAGGGCTTTACCCTCGCCCTGACCGCGCTGGCCTTCATGGTGGGCCTGGCGACCTTCATCATCCTGGCGCGCGGCTCGCCGCTGGGCTGGAAGCCGGGCGTCACCGTCGGCCTGGTGCTGGCGAACATGTCCATGCTGCTGATGCTGGGCGCGGTGCTGGCCGGGCGGCTGACGCGGGTGTGGGTGGAGCGGCGGCGCGGCTCCGCCGGGTCGCGCCTGCATGTCCGGCTGGTGTTCCTGTTCAGCGGCATCGCCGTCGCACCCACCATCGTCGTCGCCTGCTTCGCCGTGGCGTTCTTCCATTTCGGCATCCAGTCCTGGTTCAACGACCCGGTGCGGGCCTCCCTGGCGGAATCGCTCCAGGTGTCGCGTGGCTACCTGGAGGAGCACCGCAACAATATCCGCTCCGTCGCGCTGGAGATGGCCAACGATCTGGCCCGCGCCGGGCGGTTCCTGTCGGCGGATCCAACCGTGTTCGCGGAAGTGCTGGAGACTCAGACCACATTGCGTGGCCTGACCGAGGCGGTGATCTTCGAGCCGACGACCGGGCAGGTGCTGGCCGCGGCCGGCATCTTCGTCGGCATGGGGGTCGAGGCGCCGCCGCAGGACGCGATCCAGCAGGCGCTGCGCGGCGATGTCGCGGTGCTGAACGCCGGCGACAGCACCCGGGTGAAGGCGGTGGTGCGGTTGGAATCAACGCCGCCGCTGATCATGCTGATTGGCCGCCCGATCGATCCGGCGATCCTGGGCTATATGCAAAGGACGGAGCAGGCGGTCGCGGAATACCAGCGGCTCGACCAGAACCGCTCCTGGCTGCAGATCGCCTTCGCCTGGATCTTCGCCATCGTGGCCTTGCTCGTGCTGCTGGCGGCCGGACTTATCGGCCTGATCATGGCCAACCAGATCGCCCGCCCCGTCGGCATGCTGATCAACGCGGCGGAACGGGTGCGCTCCGGCGACCTGGCCGTTCGGGTGGAGGAGGCCGCGACCGGCGACGAACTGGCCGGGCTGTCGCGGGCGTTCAACCGCATGACCGGCCAGCTAGCGGCGCAGCGCACCGAGCTGATGGACGCCTACAGCCAGATCGACGAACGCCGCCGGTTTACCGAAACCGTGCTGTCCGGCGTCTCGGCGGGCGTCATCGGGCTGGACCAGCAAGGCCGCGTCGAACTGCCGAACCGCGCCGCCGACGAATTGCTGGGGTTGGACCTGCTGGCCGCCATCGGCCATCCGCTGGCCGAGATCGTTCCCGAATTCGCGCCGCTCTTCCACGAGGCTGTAGCGTCCCCGGACAAGGCGCGCACGGCGGAAATCCAGACCGGGCCGCTCAATCACCGCCGCATCCTGCTGGTGCGCATCGGCGCCGAACTGTCCGGCGGCCGCACCGACGGCTTCGTCGTCACCTTCGACGACATCACGGAGCTGCAATCGGCGCAGCGCAAAGCCGCCTGGGCCGACGTCGCCCGCCGCATCGCGCACGAGATCAAGAACCCGCTGACGCCGATACAGCTTTCCGCCGAGCGCCTGAAGCGCCGCTTCGCCAAGGAAATCCAATCCGATCCGGAGACGTTCGCGCAGTGCGCCGACACGATCATCAAGCATGTCGGCGATATCGGCCGGATGGTGGATGAATTCTCCGCCTTCGCCCGCATGCCGCATCCGGTGATCAAGCCTGAGGATGTCGGGCGGATCGCCCGCGAGGCGCTGGTGCTGCAGAAGACCGCGCGGCCGGGCATCCAGTGGACGACGGACGTGCCGGAGCGCGGACCGGTGGTGCCGTGCGACAAGCGCATGCTGCGCCAGGCGCTGACCAACCTGTTGCAGAACGCGGCGGATGCGGTGGCCATGCGCGATGGTGCCTCACACATAGCGCTGACCGTCGAAGACCTTGATACGGATGTGCGAATTTCGGTGGCCGATGACGGAGTCGGGCTGCCGGAGGAGGACCGTGCCCGGCTGACCGAGCCCTATGTGACTCATAAGCCGAAGGGAACCGGATTGGGACTGGCGATCGTGAAAAAGATCATGGAAGACCACGGCGGCGCGGTGACCCTGGCCGATGCGCCGGACGGGCCGGGAGCCGTGGCGAGCCTTATTTTACCGCGGACCCCGGCCTTGGCCGCCCCGGACACAACAACGGCGAATGCCGAGCTGAAGCAGGTGCCCCATGGCGCATGACATCCTGATCATTGACGACGAACCGGACATCCGCCTGCTGATCGAGGGGATTCTGCGCGACGAAGGCTACGACACGCGCGGCGCCGGCGATGCCGAGTCGGCCATCGCGTCGTTCCGCAACCGCCGGCCGTCGCTGGTGATTCTGGACGTGTGGCTGCAAGGCAGCCGCATGGACGGGCTGGGCATCCTGGAGGCGTTCCAGTCGGAGGAGCCGGCTGTGCCGGTGGTGATGATCTCCGGCCACGGCACGATCGAGATGGCCGTCGGCGCCATCCAGCAGGGCGCCTACGATTTCATCGAAAAGCCGTTCCAGTCCGATCGCCTGCTGCTGGTGGTGCGCCGCGCCCTGGAAGCCGCCGCATTGGAGCGGGAAAACGCCGAACTGCGCCTGCGCGCCGGGCCGGAAGCGACCCTGACCGGGGAATCCTCGCTGATTGCGCAGGTTCGCTCCCAGGTCGAGCGGGTGGCGCCGACAGGGTCGCGGGTCATGATCTCGGGTCCCGCCGGCTCCGGCAAGGAGGTCGTGGCGCGGATGATCCACACCCGGTCGCGCCGCAACACCGGCCCGTTCGTGGTGATGAACTGCGCGACGTTGAATCCCGGCCGGTTCGAGGAGGAACTGTTCGGGCTGGAGGCGGGCAGCGATCCTTTGACTCATCCGCGCCGCGCCGGCGTGCTGGAACGCGCGCATGGCGGCACCTTGCTGCTGGACGAGGTCTCCGACATGCCGCTGGAGACCCAGGGCAAGATCGTGCGCGCCTTGCAGGACCAGACCTTCGAGCGGCTGGGCGGATCGTCGCGGGTGAAGGTGGACGTGCGGGTGCTGTCCACCACCAACCGGGATTTGCAGGCGGAGATCGGGGCGGGGCGGTTCCGGGAGGATCTGTATTACCGCCTGGCGGTGGTGCCGGTGAAAATCCCGGCCTTGCGCGAACGCCGGGAGGATGTGCCAAGCCTGGCTTTGCACTTTATCAACCGCTCGGCTGAAAGTTCAGGGATTCCGGTGCGGGCGCTGTCGGCGGATACGCTGGCGGCGTTGCAGGCCTATGATTGGCCCGGCAATGTGCGGCAGTTGCGCAACCTGATGGACTGGCTGCTGATCATGGCGCCCGGCCAGGCCGGCGACCCGATCCGCGCCGACATGCTGCCGCCCGAGATCGGCTCACGCGCACCGGCGCTGCTGAATATCGACCCGACGGCGGATATCATGTCGCTGCCGCTGCGCGAGGCGCGGGACCTGTTCGAGACGCAGTACCTGCATGCCCAGTTGCTGCGCTTCGGCGGCAATATTTCCCGCACCGCGCAGTTCGTCGGGATGGAACGGTCCGCACTGCACCGGAAGCTGAAGCAGTTGGGGGTCAATTCGGACGAGCGGGTCGGGGGGTAGGAGAACAGTCCGGCGTGAAAGTGAGGTGAAGCATGACGGCTTATCTCGCACGTCTTCGCAAAGATCCCGGCAGCGATTTCGGTGTTGATCCTGATTTTCCCGGCTGTGTGACGGCTGGCGAGACGCGGTCATGCGGGCGCCATGGCGCCGAGCCGGTCGCGGTTCCTGGCTGACGCGGCGGCAGACACGCTCCGCCGGCGTTCGCATCCCGGGTGGGACTGACTGCCGATGCCGCCGCCAAATCGTTTCTGTTGAAACTGTCCTCGCTGCCATGCGAACCCCGCATGAAGCGTATACGAAACATTGACATTACCAGAATAACAGGTCACGAACGATGCGTTTCGGTACTCTGCCCGATGCGCTGGCGGCGCGTTCCACCGGAAGGTTCGATCGTTGGATAGTCCTGAAAACCTTCTGAAAAATCAGCCCGGCGTTCCGAAGCCTTCACAGCATCCGCGCGGTTTCGCGCTGCTTGCGGGGCATGCTGGCCGCGCCGGTGTGATCACCGGCGCCCCGCACCCTGCCGACCTGTTTCGGCCGGGTTGAGGCGTTACCGTTGACCCCCGCAGGCAAGTTTGACGGTGCAGTGCTCCCGGCGTTTGAGCCAATCGCCACGTCCTCGCCGTCACTGGCACAGATACAGGATGAAGTGGCGGCGATCTGGCGCGGTGTCCTGAAGCGCGGCTACATCCCCGCCGACATCGATTTTGTCCGGCTCGGCGGCGATTCCGTCCTGGAGGTCGGCATGGTCCTTGCGGTCGAGCAGAGGTTTGGCGTCACGCTTGCCCCCGAGCTGATGACCGGCGACATCACCGTTGCCGGGCTCGCCGCACAGGTCGAGGCCGGCCTCGCCGAGGGGGCCGCAAGGCCGCGGCCACCCGGCGCGCATCGGCCGTTTTTTTGCATCCCGGGCATCGGCGGTGACGTGCTGCACCTGTCCGCTCTCGCCCGGCACATGAATACCGAACATCCGTTCGTGGCATTGCGCCATCACGCCATACCGGCTTTCGGCCATCCCGATTGCATCGAGGCCATCGCCGCCCGTCTCGTCGCCGCGTTGCTGGAGCACCAGCCGGAGGGGGCGTTCCTGCTCGGCGGCTATTCGGCTGGCGCGACGATGGCGTTTGAGATGGCGCAGCAACTGACCGCGATGGGCCACCCGATCGCCCTGCTTGCGCTGATCGATGCGCGGCGGCCGGACTGGCGCCCGGAGCTTTCCGCCCTGCCGGCCATCGTGTTTACCTTCGTCCGCAACCTGGGTCCGTGGATCCGGGACGACCTGGCGCATTCCAGCGTGCGTCAGGTGCTCAAGGACATTCGGCGCAAGCTGCGCCGTCTCGTCGGTGCCGGCGCATCGGTCGAGGACGCGGTCGAGTTGTCGCGTTATCCCGCGGAGATGCAGGTCGCGATGCAGAATACCTACGACGCCCTCGGGCTGTACCGGGTGCGGCCCTGGCGCGGCCGCGTGACGCTGCTCAGGGTTCGGGCCCAGCCTGTGCTGCGACTGCACGCGGAACCCTCGCTGGGGTGGGCGGCGGTCGCCCGGGAAGGGGTCGACCTGTATTATGTGGACGGTAACCACCGCACCGCCATGCAGGAGCCGTATGTGCGATCGCTGGCCGCCGCGCTGCAATCCTGTATCACGCGCGCCGCCGGGCAGACCGCTAGGCCGTGACAGGATAGCTTCTGCGCGTGGATCGAACGGCGGCTTCCCGCGCCCCCGCCAGACCCCTTGCGACGTTCGGCAGGGTATCGGAACGCCGAGCGGGAGCGGAGATCCATCACAGCATCGGCGCCAGCTCCGGACCCAAGCGGATCTGCTCATAGGCCGGCGCGAACAGATCCGGCATGGCCTGCTCCCGCAGCATGTAGCCGCGTCCCCAGATCGTGCCGATGATCCCGTCGGCCCCGGCGCGGGCGAGCTTTTTTCGCAGTTTGCATACAAAAACGTCGATGATCTTAACCTCCGGTTCATCCATCCCGCCGTAAAGATGGTTCAGGAACGCCTCCTTGGTCAGGACCATCCCCTTGCGCAGAACCAGCAGCTCCAGGATCGCATATTCCTTCCCGGTCAGGTGCACGTCACGGCCATCGACCGAGACCTCCCGGCTGTCGAGATTCAGCGCCAGCCGCCCCATCCGCACCGTCGGCTGGCTGAAGCCCTTGCTGCGCCGGACGATCGCCTGCATGCGGGCCAGCAACTCGGCCTTGTCATATGGCTTGATGATGAAATCATCGGCCCCGAGGCTAAGCGCCTTGACCCGCGCCTGCGGCATGGTCAGGCCCGACAGCACCAGAACCGGGGTATCGTTGCGGGAAATCCGCATGCGGCGGACGACCTCCAGCCCTTCGATATCCGCCAGCGCCAGGTCCAGGACGACGATGTCGTACTCGTAATGGCGCAGCAGTTCGAGTGCATCCTCGCCGCCCTCGGTCAGATCGGCGACCGCGCCGGCGGCCTTCAGCATCTGCATGATGCTGCGCGCCGCGACGGAATCGTCTTCAACAAGCAGGATGCGCATAGCTCCTCCTTAATAAATAGTGAATGAATGAATACCACCATAGCGTGTTTTTGGCTATTAATTTTTCATCCTACGAGGGTATTTTTCTCGGAGCACAGTTGTATTCCCGATTTAAGATACGAAACCTGGTCAAAATATCGTATATTTAGACGGAGCTGTCTTTTTTATGGTTATAAGTCTCGATGAACGAGTCGTTGCCGCCAGGGCCCGCCTGCGCCGCATGGAAACCTCCCGCCACGCGGGCACCGTCACCCATCTGCTCGGCCTGCGCGTGGACATCGCAGGCCTCAACGGCACCGCCGCGATCGCCGATCGGCTGGTGCTGGAGGCGCGCGACGGGCGCGGCATCCCGGCGGAGGTCATCGGCTTCTCCGGCGATGCGTTGCAGGCGATGGCGTTCGGTCCGCTCGACGGCCTGGCACATGGCGCGCGCGCCCGGCTGGTCAATCAGTATAGTGGCATGCTCGACGTCGCGCCGTCCTGGCTCGGCCGGGTGATCGACCCGCTCGGCGCGCCGCTCGATGGCAACGGCATCCTGCTCGGCGGTCCGACCCTGCGGCCGACACGCACGGCCCCGCCCGACGCCACGCTGCGCGCCCGGCTCGGCCCGCGCATCGATCTCGGCGTGCGGGCGCTGAACTGTTTTGCGACCTGCCGGGAGGGCCAGCGGCTCGGCCTGTTCGCCGGCTCCGGTGTCGGCAAGTCCACCCTGCTGGCGATGCTGACGCGCGGCACCGACTGCGACGTGGTGGTGCTCGCTCTGGTGGGCGAACGCGGGCGGGAGGTGCGCGAGTTCATCGAGGACGACCTGGGCGAGCAGGGCCTGGCGCGCGCCGTGGTCGTCGTCGCCACCTCCGACGCGCCGCCGCTGATGCGCCGGCAATGCGCCTATACCGCCATGACCATCGCCGAGCATTTCCGCGACGAGGGCAAATCCGTACTTCTTCTCATGGACAGCGTCACCCGCTTCTGCCTCGCGCTGCGGGAGATCGGCCTGTCGCTGGGGGAGCCTCCGGCGACGCGCGGCTATCCGCCCGGGGTGTTCGCCGAATTGCCGCGCCTGCTGGAGCGCGCCGGCCCGGGCCTGCAGCGTCCGGACGGCAGCGCCGGCCGGATCACCGGGCTGTTCACCGTGCTGGTCGAAGGCGATGATCATAACGAGCCGGTGGCCGACGCGGTGCGCGGCATCCTGGACGGGCATATCGTGATGGATCGCCGCATCGCCGAGGGCGGTCGCTATCCGGCCATCGACGTGCTGCGCAGCCTGTCGCGCACCGCCGCCTCTGCGCTGGACCGCGACGAAGCCGATAGGGTGCGCCGGGCGCGGGCGATCCTGGTGCTGCAGGCGGACATGGCGGACATGGTGCGGCTCGGCGCCTATCGCGCCGGCACCGATGCCGCGGTGGATGAAGCCCTGCGCCTGACCCCGCTGATCGAGGACGTGCTGCGGCAGGCGCGCGACGAGACCACCGGGTTCGATGAATCCTTCGAGCGCCTGGGCCGGGCGCTGGACGCGCCGGCGTAACGCGTGCCGCGCGATCCGCTTGCCGTTCTGCTGACGCTGCGCCGCCGGGAGGTCGATCGCCGGCGCCAGGATTTGGCGACCTGCACCGCCGCGGAGACCGAGGCCGCCGCGGCGGTGCGGTCGATCGACGCGGCGATAGCGCGGGACCGCGACGCAGGGGAGAGCTTCCCGGACCATGTCAGGTTCCGCGACGTCTTCCTGGCGACGCGCCAGCACCTGCAAGCCGATCGGCAGCGCGCGATGGGGGCGCTGGCCGAAGCGGAAGCGCGGTCGGAGGCGGCACGCGGGCAGCTTGCCGCCGCCCGGCTGGCGGCCGAAGCGGTGGATCGCCTGATCGCCGAACGGGCCGCCGCCGCCCGCGCCGAAGCCGATCGGCGGGCGCAACATGAATTGGATGATGTCGCCAGGGTGCGGCGGACATAGTGTGGCATCACGACAAGTTGCCGCTCGCGTACCCGCATTCGGGGAAGGCCGCGCTTACATCTGCGACTATGAATATGATGACCATGCCCAACCACAGCAATCCGACCAACCAATCCATGCCGACTGTCCTTGTCGTCGAGGACGAGATGATGGTGCGCATGCCGATCGCCGAATATTTGCGGGATTGCGGGTATAATGTGCTGGAGGCGGGGGACGCCGCGGAGGCGATTGCGGCGGTGAACGAAGCCGGCCCGGTAAACGTGGTGTTCAGCGACGTGCGCATGCCGGGCCGGATGGACGGTTTCGGCCTCGCGGAATGGTTCCGCTCGCACTACCCGGAGGTCCCGGTTTTGTTGACCTCGGGATATAATGCCAGCCGCGGCGTGGCGATCCGGGTGCCGGGGGTGAAGCTGATCGATAAGCCGTATTCACAGCTCCAGGTTGCGCGGCGCATCGCTGCCCTGCTGGATCGCTAGGGGCAAAGCCCCATTGGATGAGGGCTGGTGGCGCGGATATCGTCCTCGGGTTATGCCGGAAGGCCGTTGCTCCGCCGCCCCTGACAGACACCATCACGGCACTTTGAAACTCCGTGCCGGGCTCGCTGGCAGGACTTTCATCAATTTGGCGAAGATCGGACACGATTAAAACACTTGGCTCGGCTCTAACGCTGTGGCAACAAAGCGTGCGGCATTCGCACGTTTTTTAATCATTAGCCCCAGAAACAGCCCTTGATACTGTCCAATCGCGGCCGGGCCACCGGTCACTCCAGCCCTGCCGCCGGGACCTTGGCGTCTGTCATCAGCATCCTCGTGCTGACGGCCGTGCTGGGCGCGGTGATGTTCATCGCCCTGCGCTCGCCGCTGAAGGACGACATCGCCTGGCTGCTGTATGTCGCGCGGCGCTGGATGGCGGGGCGGGAGCTTTACGTCGATGTCGTCGAGGTCAATCCGCCGCTGATCGTCTGGATTTCCGCGGTGCCGCTGGAAATCGCCCGCTGGCTGGACATCACGCCGCAGTTCACCGCCATGCCGGTGTTCGTCACCGCCGTGTTGGGCTGTGCGTGGTGGACAGCCAACCTGCTGCGGCCCCGGGGCGGTCTGTTCGCCGCCCGGCTGCCGGTGTTCGCCGTCATCGGCTCGCTGCTGCTGCTGTTGCCGGCGGCCGATCTCGGACAGCGCGAGCATCTGCTGGTTGCCGCCTTCCTGCCCTACCTCGTGATCTTCGCCTGCTCCCTCGATGGCAAGCGCCCGGCACTGGCCGCGGCGCTGGCGGCCGGAGCCTTGGCCGGATTGGGATGCGCCCTGAAGCCGCGCTATGCCGCGGTATTCGCGGTGCTCGAATGCCTGGCGCTGACCCGCGGCTTGCGGCCGTGGCGGGCGTTGCCATTGGCGGCGGGTGGTACGCTGATCGGCTATGCCGGGTTGGTCGCCATCGTCTGCCCGGCCTATCTGGGACGCGCGGTGCCGTTGGCTTTGGCCTTGTACCAGGCGACCGATGTGCCGTTCCTGAAGCTGGTCTCCGACAGCGCGCTGCTGCTGGCGGGCCAGGCGGTGGCCATCGTCCTGCTATGGCTGCGCCGCCGCAGCCTGCATGATTACAGCCTGATGCTGACCCTGGTGCTGTTCGCCGCTGTCGGCACCGTGATCTGCTTCGTCGATGGCAAGGACTGGTACTACCATCGTCTGCCGAGCACGGTCGCCACGGCGCTGGCGCTGGTGCTGTGGGCTGTTGACGACCTGATGCAGCGGCGTCCGGCGCTCAAACGGCTGCCCCTGGCCGCGGCTTGCCTCGCGGTCGCGGTGTTCTGCGCGTCGTCGATCCAGCGGCTTGAACCGGAGGCCATCGATGCGGTCGAGCCGCAGAAGACCACGGTCGATCGCCTGGAGCAGATCATCCGCGATGAGCATGCGCGGACCTATATTGCCTTCTCCGAATGGATCGCCCTCGGCTTCCCGGTAGTGAACAACACGGGCGTCGGCTGGGCGTCGCGCTTCGATTCGATGTGGGCGCTGAAGGGGGAGATCTGGCGTGCCCGCTTCGATCCGGCGGCCGACAGGGAATGGCCGATCGCACGGTGGGTGGCGCATGATTTCATTGCCGGGTGCCCGGATATCGCTGTGGTCGATACGCGTGAGACGACAAAATATATAAGCGTGCTCAGCAAGTCGGATTCGGCGTTCGCCCGTGCCTGGACTCGCTACCGGCCGATCGCGTCGTTCGACGGCCTGGTGGTGTACCGGCGCAATCGGGCCGGGTGCATGGATGTCTGGGTGGCAAGCGAATCCAAGCCCGGGGTCAAGGTCCGGTAGTCCGCCGGACCTCGACCGCGCGGCTCAGGCGGCAGCCAGCATCGGGGCGGCCGAGCGTTCGAAATCCAGCGTTGCGGCCACGGCATGCACCACGGCGGCGATGCGAACCGCGGCCTGCACCTGCTCCGCCGTCATTCCGTGCTGGCGGACGGCGCGCTCATGGCTTTCCATGCACATCCCGCACCCGTTGATGGCGGAGACGGCGAGCGACCAGAGTTCGAACGTCGCCTTGTCCACGCCGGGCTTGGCCATGACGTTCATCCGCAGCCGTGCCGGCATCGCCGGGTAGTCGCCGCCCACCAGGTGGGTGAAGCGGTAGTAGATGTTGTTCATCGCCATGATCGAGGCTGCGGCCTTGGCGGCGTTCAGCGCCTCGGGCGACAGGCCGGGTGCGAACTCCGCGATGATCGCCGCGGTGACAGCGGGACTGCGGGACGCGAGGGCGGAGACGATGAACGTGCCCGCACGCTGTTCGTCCGACAGCGCCGGTTCGGTGGCAAGCGAGCCGAGGTTCAGGCGGATGTCCTTCGCGTAGTCGGGCAGGGCGGATTTCAGGTTTTCCAGTGACATCGGAGGTCTTTCAGCAGTGTGCGGCGCTCATGCGGATCGTCATGGCCGGGCGTGTCCGGCCATGACGATAAGGCTTTGGGTCGCAGACGAAAATCAGGCCGCCGGGCGCAGCACCTCCTCGCCCTTCTTCCAGTTGCATGGGCACAGCTCGTCGGTCTGCAACGCGTCGAGCACGCGCAGCACCTCGGCGGGGTTGCGGCCGACGGACAGGTCGTTCACGGCGGCGTAGCGGATGATGCCCTCGGGATCGACCAGGAACGTCGCGCGCAGCGCCACGCCTTCGGTCTTGTCCAGCACGCCGGTCGCCGTCGCCAGCTCCCGCCGCACATCGGCCAGCATCGGTATCGGCAGGCTGCGCAGGTCGTCGTGGTGCAGGCGCCAGTTCAGGTGCACGAACTCGCTGTCGATCGAAACCCCGTACACCACCGTGTCACGATCGGCGAAATCACCCGCCAGCTTGCCGAAGGCGACGATCTCGGTCGGGCAGACGAAGGTGAAATCTTTCGGCCAAAAAAACACCAGCTTCCATTTGCCGGCGTCGGTATCGGAATTGATCTCGGTGAACGCGGTATCGAGTTTCAGGCCGGCCGGGCCGCCCTTGACGGCCTTGACGGCAAAGGACGGAAACGTATCGCCAACAGTCAGCATTCGAAGTTTCTCCAGAAGGATCATTGCTTGCCAGACAGGTGTGGCACGGCGTGTATTTTTGTGCCAATGAATGAAATTGGAGATTTTGATCGAGAAACCCGATGACGCTGCTTCCCAGCCCGCAACAGCTTCGCTACCTGGTGGCCCTCGCCGAGAGCCGGCATTTCGGCCGCGCGGCGCAATCCTGTTCGGTTACCCAGTCCACCCTCTCGGCCGGGCTGCTGGCGCTGGAGCGGCAACTGGATACGCATATCCTCGATCGCGCCGCCGGGCGGCACGTCGTGTTCACCCCGCTGGGGCTGGAACTCGTGGACCGCGGCCGCACCGCGCTGGCCTCGCTGGAAGCGGTGGCGGAAGCGGCGATGACCGCGCGGGAGCCGATGGGCGGTCCGTTGCGGATGGGAGTGATCCCGACCATCGGCCCGTTCCTGCTGCCGCGGCTGATGCCGGCGCTGCGCCACGCCTTCCCCCGCCTGAAACTCTATCTCCGCGAAGACCACACCGCGCAACTGGCCGATCGGCTGAGCACCAACCGGTTGGATTTGCTGTTGCTGGCGCTGCCGTGCGACTGCTCCGGCGCGGAGGCGATGCCGGTGGCGCGCGACCCGTTCATGGTGGCGCTGCCGCCCGGACACCGCCTGGCCGGGGAGGAGCAGATCGCCGCCTCCGCCCTGGCGACCGAGCGCCTGCTGCTGCTGGAGGACGGCCACTGCCTGCGCGACCAGGCGCTGGCGGTGTGCGGCTTGCTGGCCGGCGACCGCGGCGACCATGACGGGTTCGCCGCCACCAGCCTGCACACGCTGGTGCAGATGGTGGCGAGCGGGCTGGGGGTGACCTTGCTGCCGCGGCTGGCGGTGGCGGCCGGCATCACGCACGGCACCGGCCTCGTGCTGCGGCCGCTGGCCGGGGTAGGGGCCTGGCGGACGCTCGGCCTGGCGTGGCGTCCCAACGCGCCGCGCGCGGCGGATTACCGGGCGCTGGCCTCGCATCTGGTGGAGACCTGTCGGGAGGCTTTGCACTAAGGGCACGCCCCGGAAGCGCCAATCCCGCCGGGGCATGCTCCGCGCACCATGCCGATAAAGCGGCAACCGCGTGACTGGGCGCAATCGCCGGATGGCGCTATCCTGCATCTCCCGGCGATGGTGCCCGACATGAACAACATCGACACTCTCTGGGAGCAGGTCCTCGGCCGTCAGGCGAGCGCCGGCTTCCTCTACGCGGTAACCACGATGGGGGTGTATTGCCGCCCGTCCTGTCCCTCGCCGCGTCCGCTGCGCCAAAACGTGCGCTTCTTCCCCTCGCCGCCCGAAGCCGAGGCCGCCGGCTTCCGCGCCTGCAAGCGCTGCGACCCGAAGGGCGAGCGGGCGCGGCTCGCGCAGGATGTCGTGCGCGACGCCTGCGCCTTCATGGAGGCGAGCGAGGACGTGCCGTCGCTGGATGCGCTGGCAAAGCGCTCGGGGTTCTCGAAATTCCACTTCCTGCGGATGTTCCGCGATCACACCGGCCTGACACCGCGCAGCTATGCCGAGGGCGTGCGGGCACGCCGCCTGCATGCCGCCTTGTCCAACGGGGAGCGGGTGGCGGATGCGGTCGCCGGCGCCGGGTTCGGGTCGGAAAGCCGGGTCTACGAAAAGACCGGGTCGCTGCTGGGCATGACCCCCGGTTCGGTCCGCCGCGGCGGGCACGGCGAGCAAATCCGCACCGCCTTCGCCGATTGTCCGTTCGGCCGGCTGCTCGTCGGCGCGACCGACAAAGGCGTGTGCTTCATCGGCTTCGCCGAGCCCGACGAGGCTTTGATGGGCGATCTGCAAAGGCGGTTCCCGCGCGCCGAGCTCACCCCGGGCGATCCCGCCCTGGCGGAGACGGTGCGGACCGTGGTGGCGTTTCTGCAGGAACCGAAACAGGCGCTCGACCTGCCGCTCGACCTGCGCGGCACGGCGTTCCAGCTTCGGGTGTGGCGCACGCTGTGCACGATTCCCGCCGGTGAGACGCGCACATACGCGCAGCTCGCCGCCATGGCGGGCAACCCGAGGGCGATCCGGGCGGTGGCGCGGTCCTGCGCCGTCAACCCGGTGTCGCTGGCGGTGCCGTGTCATCGGATCATCGGCAGCGACGGCGATCTGACCGGGTATCGCTGGGGCGTGCCGCGCAAGAAAGCCCTGCTGGAGCGGGAGCGGGACAGCCGCCAGGCGTGACGGGTTCACGCAAAACTGTTTTGCGTTGGCAAAAAGCCATGGTGATGTCTGGCCGCCGGGGGAGCCATATCGCGGGCGCCGGAGGACGGGCGCCGCGTGCAGAAGGACATCGCCATGGCTTTGAACCGCCAGATCATTACCGCCCTGAACCGCGACGGCACCGACATGCTCGGCATGGCCAACGTGGCGCTGAAGCAAGCCGACGACAGTATCGTATCGGGCTCGCTGCTGACCGTCGAAAGCAATCATTTCTGTATTCTGAAGTCCCGCGGCGCCGTGCTGCAGGTCTACGAGACCGGCCAATATACCCTGGTCACCCCGGACAAGCCGCTGATCGGCTCGTTCGTCCAGGGCTTCTGGGGCGGCAGTTCGCCCTGGCAATACGAAGTCATCTACATCAACCGCGCCAAGCTGCTGGTGCGCAGCGAAGGCGTCGCCACCAGCAGCGAAATGGCGGAGGTGTCCTACCAGGTCGATTACTACATCCATGTCGACACGCCGGAGGCGGCGCTGAAGCTGATCACCCACATGCCGTTCAGCGGCGTCGTCATCGACACCAAGGAGATCGCCGCCTATGCCGGCCCCGCCATCGAGCAGGCCATCAACCAGGTCGTGCAGGTGACGAAGCTGGAAGCCATCAATGAGCATATCGGCGAATTGCGGGAGGTGGTGAAGGACCACCTGTCCAGCTTCCTGGCGATCTACGGCATCATGCTGAACGACCTGAAGATCCTGGTCCTGCCGAAGGATCAGCGCATGCGCGAACTGATCTCCTTGCAGGCCATCGGCCTGTCGCCGATTGAATCGGTGCGCTACTATCTGGCGCTGCGCATGGCGGAGCGCGGGCTGATCTCGGCGCCGAATGCCGCCGCCGGGGTTCCGTTCAATATCGGCGGCCAGCCGCTCGGGACCTTCCCGCTGGACCTGGCGCCCGCCAAGCCGAACGCCTGACCATGTCCGGGTCGGTTTTCTACGATGCGTCCGGGCTGGACCGGGTTGCCATCAATCTGTTCTACGGCTGGGGCTACAACTTCTACCGGCAGGAGAACCAGCTTCGCGCCGACGACCTGCTGATCCGCGAGAAGGCCGGGTTCCTGCTCGGCCAGTCGCGCGCCATGCTGGAAGCCGAACAGAGCGCCTACCGGCGGACCCGTCTGCCGCCGCCGACACGCGCGCAGCCGCTGCCGCCGCCGGAGGCGATCGAAGCCGCCCGCGCGCTGGAGGATCTGTCCACGGCAATCGGCTCGCTCGAAGGCACGATCCGCGCCCTGCCGGTGCCCGAGGCGGATCGCATGACCCAGCGCTATCGGCAGGAAGCGGAGACCCTGGCGATGCTGGCGGCCTGCGACCAGCGGCTGATCGGCCTCGCCGAGGGGTTGCGGGCCACCTTGGATGGCCGCGATCATGGCTGGATCCTGGCCAACCAAGCGACGATCCGCGAGGCGCTCCGGCTGCTGGCGGCCCGGGTGCGGGAACGGCAGGCGCTGCTGAAGTAACATCAAGCAGCGTTGCCCCGCCAAGGTGGCTCGGAGCCGGCCGCTGACGTTTTTGCGGACATTGTCCCTGTCGAAAAGCTCTTGAACGGCAGGCCACGGTTACTATCTCTGGTCTTGTCGGGAATGCCCATCGGGGTTCCCGGGACTTCACCATCATGACCTTGCCCGTATCGGGAAGTTCGCAACCACAGACCTTGCTTTGCAGGAGGTTTACTCATGACAACCGTCGATTTCGCTCCGCTTTTCCGTACTGCCATCGGCTTTGACCGTCTCGCACGACTGGTCGATACCGCGTCCGCCGGACAGGATGCGCAGAGCTATCCTCCCTACAACATCGAGAAGACCGGCGATGACACCTATCGCCTGACCATGGCGGTGGCCGGTTTCCGCCCGGACGAACTTGACATCACCGTCAAGGACAACACCCTCGTCGTCTCCGGCCGCATTGCGCCGGAAACTCCGAAGACCGAGGTGCTCTATCGCGGCATCGCCGGCCGCGCGTTCGAACGCCGCTTCGTACTGGCGGACCACATCGTCGTCGAAGGCGCCGACGTCAATCTCGGACTGCTGCATGTCGGCCTGAAGCGCGTCGTTCCCGAGTCGCTGAAGCCGCGCAAGATCGCTATCGGCGGCGCCGCGCAAACGGTCATCGCCAACGATCCGCAGGGTGCGGCTCAGGCGGCGTAACCCGGGCTCGATTTTTCCCGCAAGCACGGGGCGGGGGCCGGCAAACGGTCCCCGCCCTTTACCCGCGCCTTACGGGCGCTTGAAAAACGCGTCCGCGGCGCTGCGATGGCTGCTCTTGCGGGTGATGTCCAGTTCGACCCGCGCAATCTCCGCCTGCAACTCCGATATGTAGGCGCGCAGTTCCTCGATCCCCAGGCTGTCCAGCAGCAGCGGCTCCAGCCGCCGCCGCTTCAGCGGTGGTGCGTCCTCTTCCAGTGCCATGCGCGTGCTCCATCGTGTGTCCGGACAATAGCGCGGTGCGGCGCCGGAGGGCAGCGATTTGCCCCGCTGCGGCCTCGCGCTGCGGTGTCACGGCAGCCAAGCGCGCGCCGTGGAGCATAATACCGCACAATCCCGCCAATGTCGCTTGACCCACCTTCGCCGGCTTGTCATATCCACAGCCTTGCCGCGCCTATGACCCGTCACCTGCGCCGGATTCCGCGCGGGAAACAGCGTCGGGTAAAAGCACCCGCAAACAGCGTCGGGTGAGAGCACCCGCAAACAGCCTCGGGTGAAAGCACCCGCCGGCGACCCTGAGAGAATGAAACGCTATGACCCTTCCGCTGATGCCAAAGGCCACCGCCGTGTGGCTGATTGAGAAGACCGCTCTGACCTTCACGCAGATCGCGGATTTCTGCGGCATGCATCCGCTGGAAGTGCAGGCGATCGCCGACGGCGAAGTGGCGCAGGGCATCGTCGGCTACGACCCGGTCGCCAACCAGCAGGTTACCTTGGCGGATATCCGCCGCTGTGAAGCTGATCCGAACGGCCGGCTCAAGCTGCTCGCCGGCATGCTGCCGGCGCCGAAGCGCCTGCGAGGGTCGCGCTATACCCCCGTGGCCAAGCGCAATGACCGCCCGGACGCCATCGCCTTCCTGCTGCGCAACTTCCCCCAACTCTCGGAAACCCAGGTCGGCAAGCTGCTCGGCACCACCAAGGACACGATCCAGAAGGTGCGCGAGCGGACGCACTGGAACAGCGCGAACATCAAGCCGCGCGATCCGGTGATCCTGGGATTATGCAGCCAAACCGACCTGAATGCGGCGGTTTCGCAGGCGAATGAGCGTCTGGAGCGGGAAGGGCGGACCGTCCCGCTGCCGCCGCCGCCGGAGGCGGACGAAGCCGCCTGACCGGCGTGACGGGGCGATCGAACAGTGTCCGATCAGGTGCCGCTGGCTCGCAACCTCTCCATTTCCTCCTTCAAACGCAACTTCTCGAGCTTCAGCTTCGTGAGTGCCTGTGAGTCGGGGGACGGTCGATGGTCCTCATCGAAAATCCGCGTTTCAAGCGACGCATGGCGTTCCTTTAGAGCGTCGAGTCGCGTATTCAGGCTCATGGACTTGATACCTCCGTTAAGAAGCAGTTGCCTGTCAGCGGCCGCCCCGGCGACCGTGACGCCGTACTGTAACGCCGTTGCGATCAATTTGACCAGATCGAACATCACGGGCGATCGTCAGTTGGTCATTTCTAGCTTGGGTTGCAAAACATGCTGAGCGACAGAGATTCGCTGCTTCGTAAATTGCACGGTCTGCGCAGCGAGCATCGCGACCTCGATACGGTCATCGCGCGGCTGGCGGACCAGGGTGCATCGGACCAACTGCACCTGCAGCGCCTGAAAAAGCGCAAGCTGATGCTGCGCGACGAAATCGCCTGGCTGGAAAGCCGGCTGATCCCGGACAGCATCGCCTGAGATGACCGCGCCCGCTCCGCCGATCGGCATCATCATGGGCAGCCAGTCGGATTGGTCCACCTTGACGCATGCGGCCGACATGCTGGCCCGTCTGCTGATCCCGCATGAGGTCCACATCGTCTCCGCCCACCGCACCCCCGATCGCCTGCGCGAGTATGCGCTGACCGCGCGCGACCGCGGCCTGAAGGTGATCATCGCCGGGGCCGGCGGGGCGGCGCATCTGCCCGGCATGTGCGCCGCCTGGACGCCGCTGCCGGTGCTCGGCGTGCCGATAGAGACGCAGGCGCTGAAGGGGATGGATAGCCTGCTGTCGATCGTGCAGATGCCCGCGGGCATCCCTGTCGGCACCCTGGCCATCGGCAAGGCCGGCGCGGTGAATGCCGCGCTGCTGGCGGCAGCGATACTGGCGACTCACGACACCGCGCTGGCCGGGCGGCTCGACGCACTGCGGGCGGAACAGACCGAGGCGGTGGCGGACTCGCCGGACGACCCGCCATGACCGCGCAGCCGCTGCCGCCCAACGCGACGATCGGGCTGGTAGGCGGCGGCCAGCTCGGCCGCATGTCGGCGATGGCGGCGGCCCGGCTCGGCTATCGCTGCCACATCCTGACGCGGGAAGTGGACAGCCCGGCGGCGCAGGTGTCGCACGCCGTCACCATCAGCGACTACCGCGACCCCGTCTCTTTGCGTGCGTTCGCCGGGGCGGTGGACGTGATCAGCTTCGAATTCGAGAATATCAGCGCCGAGGGGCTGGACCTTTTGGCGTCGCTGCGCCCGGTCCGCCCGGCGCCATCGGTGCTGCGCATCAGCCAGGACCGCCTCGCGGAAAAGACTTTCCTTAATCAGGCCGGCGTCGCCACCGCGCCCTGGGCGGCCGTCGGGTCGCTGCAGGACTTGCAGGAGGCGGTGCAGCGTCTCGGCCTGCCGGCGGTGCTGAAGACCACCCGGCTGGGCTACGACGGCAAGGGCCAGGCGATGCTGCGCGCGCCGGAGGACCTCGATGCGGCGTGGGAGCGGCTGGAGCCGAAGCCGCTGGTGCTGGAAGCTTTCGTCGATTTTGCCTGCGAGCTCAGCGTCGTCGCGGCGCGCGGCCTGGACGGCGCGGTGTCCTCGTTCGACACGGTCGAAAACCGCCACCGCAACCACATCCTCGATCTGACCCTGGCCCCGGCCCGCATCACCACGGCGGTTGACGAGGCGGCGCAGGCGATCGCCCGCCGCGTGGTGGAGGCGCTGGATCTTGTCGGCCTGCTGGCGGTGGAGATGTTCCTCGACAGCTACGGCAAGGTCCTGGTGAACGAGATCGCGCCGCGGCCGCACAACTCCGGCCATTGGACCATCGACGCCTGTCCGGCGAGCCAGTTCGAACTGCATATCCGCTCGATCGCCGGCCTGCCCCTGCCGGCGGCGCGGCGGCATTCGGATGCGGTGATGAAGAACCTTATCGGCCCCGAGGGCATGGCGCTCTGGCCCGCCGCGCTGGACTGGCCGGGCCTGATCCCGCATTTGTACGGTAAGGCCGAGGCCCTGCCCGGGCGCAAGATGGGGCATGTCACCCGGTTGTTCCCGCGCGGCTCCCTGCCGGGCGAGTTCGGTGTCGAAGCCGCCCTCGGCCCGCTGCGCTGATCCGTATCGCTCAGGGCTTGACGGGAACCCAGATCTCGAACCCGCCAAGGCCGGTCCGGCTGTCGAAGCGTTCATCATAGCGCTCGAACACCGCCGCATCGGCGCCGTGCAGGCCCGATTGCGGCAGCCAGTCGTTGAAGATCGCCATGAACGTCCCGCGCACCGCCGAGATATGTTCGGCATGGGTGAACACCGCATAGCGCTGCGGGGCGAGCCGAAGCGACGCGAAGTCCCGCGGCAGCGCGCCGGCATCCGCGACCTCCACACCCGCGATATAGTCGAAGCCGTCCGCCTCAACCGTGTTGTAGCAGACGCCATAGGCGGCGTTGCCGATCTGGCCGGGAACGGAGCCTGGATGGAGGCGGAAGCGCTGCCAGAGCGCCGGCAGGCCGGCCAGGTTTTCGAACCGGAAATGCTCCTGCAGCCCGGCGATCAGCAGCGCACCGCCATCCACCATGCGCGGCGGGGTCAAAATTGTCCTCGGTGTCTCGTCCATGGCAAAAACCTCCATCAGGGAAAGCGTTGCAACAGAGTCGCCGGCGCGCACCCCATCCGGCGGCTCCCGCTTGCGGCGGCATCCACGCTATACCGGCTGCCGGCGCCGCGCACCTGATCGGGTTGCGGCCCGCGGGCATGAAAGGCAGGCGCGTGATCCTTCCAAGGCAAGTGCAGTCGACCGCCGCCGTGGCGGGGCATTACGACGAACTCGACAGCTTCTATCGCGAGATCTGGGGCGAGCATGTGCATCACGGCTACTGGGCGACCGGGCGGGAGACGCCCGGGGAAGCCGCCGAGGCGCTGGTCCTGCATCTGGCCCGGCGGCTGCGGCTGGAGACCGGGCAGAGCGTGTGCGACATCGGCTGCGGCTATGGCGCGACGGCGCAGCTACTGGCGGAACAACTCGGCGTGACGGTGACCGGCGTGACCGTGTCGCCCGCGCAGGCGCGGATTGCCGGGGCGCGCACGGTTTCGCGGGGCGGCCTGTCGATCCGGCTTCACGACTGGCTCAGTAACGATTTTGCTCCGGCAAGCTTCGACCGCGTCTACTCGGTGGAGAGTTCCGAGCATATGCCGGATAAGCAACGCTTTTTCAACGAGGCGTTTCGCACGCTGAAGCCGGGCGGGCTGCTGGGGATCTGCGCGTGGCTCGCCTGCGATCGGCCGCGCGGGTGGGAGGTGCGGCATCTGCTGGAGCCGATTTGCCGCGAGGGGCGGTTGCCGGGCATGGGGGATGAGGCGGATTACCGGCAATTCGGCGGACAGGCGGGGTTCCGGGTCATCGGCGTGGAGGACCTCAGCGACCAGGTTCGGCGCACCTGGTCGATCTGCGTGCGGCGCGGGCTGGCGAAGCTGGCGACCGACCCGCGGTATCTGCGTTTCCTGCTGGATGGCACGGCGACGGATCGTATTTTCGCGGTAACGATGTTGCGGATCATGATCGCCTACCGGACGCGATCGATGCGGTATTGTTTGCTGGTGTTCCAGCGGGATGCGGATTGAGGCCTTGCCGCCTCACGCCATGGCCGGAAGACGCCGCACAGCTGAGCGGGCGCCGGCGGCCGGTATCACGTCTTGCCCGCCGCCGAACCCCAGACGGTCGAGCCGGGGATCCGGGCCGCGTCGCGCTTCGCCGCCGACTTGACCCAGACCTCGTCGATCCGGGGCGCGTCCCGCACCAGCGCCGCCAACCTGGCATCCGCCGCCATCGGCTTGTCGGATACCGGCTGGCCGAGCGACAGCCCGACGGTCTTGGCAGCCAGGTCATCGATCGCGTTGACCGCCACGGCGGCACCTCGCGTCATCTCCAGCGATATCGAGGTTGCGTCTTCCGCGAAATGCCGCAGGTCGCGGGACAGCGCCACCGCCTCCCGGGTGGCGGCGAGGCCGCCTTTGCCGAGGACGGCGCTCCGCTCGGCGAGGCCGGAGGCGAAGGTTGACAGCGCATTGACCGAGCGGATGGTCTCGGCATTGGCCTTCAGGCGTTCGGGCAGGATGGCCAGGGTTTCGGACAGCGGGCGGAGCCGCGCGCGGACCGCGGCGGCATCCGGCAGGATGTCGATGTCCCCGGCCAGTTCGGCGATGTCCCGGGAATGCGCGGCGATGGCGCGGCCGACCTCCCGGCCGAGCATCGCTTCGTCCCCGGCCCGCTTGGCGGCACTGACGACGTCCGCTGCGAATGTCCGGATATCGCGGGCGAGCGCGTCGCTGTCGCGGCGAAAATGCTCGCCGCCGGCGTGGCTGAGTTCCCAGGAGCGTTCGGCGATTGCCTCGGCGCGGACCGCCAGCAGGGTGATCTTGACGGCGGCATCCTGCTGGGAGCGCATGCGTTCGGACAAGGCGGCGAGCGCGCGGGAGAGGCCGACGAGGATTTGCCGCTTGGCTGCCGTGTTCGGGTCCAAAGGCGCAGGCATTGCGAAGGCTGGCTCCCCGATGTTGGCCGATCGGCGGCTGGATCGGCGATGGGAGGTTATGGGGCAGGGAGTTTAACAACGGGTTAATGGCGAGGGTGATTTGTGTTGGTCCGGCATCACGTGGTGTGACGCGCGGCCGGGCAGATCCCGTGTGCCATGGCGGGATTTAGTCCCGCCACCGGCCGGCAGCCGACCCGCCCTGCATGAAAATCCAGGACCGCGGCGGGATTCGGCTGGACGCCGCGTCTATTTTCTTCCTGGTCCGGCCACCCGGGACTTGCGGTGCTGGCTGAGGCAGAGGCGCGGATCATCGGCACAAGCATCTTTTGACTGCAAATCGGCTGCGGCGATCCTGAGCGCGGCGGTTGAGTGTGCAGCCGGGTCGCGGCGGTCACGCGTCCGAGGTGCGGATCAGGCCGACGCCAGAATGTCCACCAAATGTGATAAGAGACACGAGTGAGGCGAGGGCTGTGGCAGAGGGCCTGTCGCTGGCGTGCCGTTGAAGTAACGACATTCGACAGGCCATGATGATAGCGGAGTAGGGCGATGAACGACGACAAGCGGCTGATTTTCTACATAGACGCCTATTCGCCGGAGACTATCACACTGGCGAAGCTGGCGGATTATATGGCCGACTTTGCCGCTTTACTCGGCAGGGACAACGTTGTTCATTTTGCCGGTCTCGAGAAGGGCAGCACCAAGCTTGCGGCCCGTGTCGAGTTCGAAGATCTGCCGAAGGTCACGACCCGGCTGCACGACATTCGGCGCGGCAATCCGCCCAAGGACGCGGTCAGACTGTTCGCCCAGATCGACACCCGCTTGGCAAACGACAACGCAATTGGCCGCATCTTCATTGAAGATGGGGACGGTGGCGAAGATCGTCATTCCAACGCCGGCTTTGAGCGAGTGCCTGGTCTATGCCGGTCCGGCCGGTGCCGAATATCTGACGATCCTCGGCAAGCAGTCGTGTTTCCGCATCGCCAGCTTCGACGAACGGGCGGCCATCGAAGCCGCCATCAGGACTTTCGATGCGCGGCAGCGCGGACAACGAAAAGGCGGAAACCCCGCCGACAGCAAGGCCGAGATCAAGTTTGACAGGCAGATTGTCGCGGTGGCCACAGTCGAGGGCGCTTCTGCCGTCTATTCAGATGACGAGGCGCTCAGAGGGTATGCCATCGAGGCGGGCATGGACGCTTACCGGCTTGCGGACCTGCCGTTACCGCCCGAAGATCCGCAGAAGGACTTGCCGTTTGGTCCGGGGCGGACCTCACTGAAAGCTGAGCGGGGGCGGGATAATCACGACCCTATACTGTTGTCGTCGCCCAATTTCGTAAAGCTTCAGCGAACGCGGATCGCCCTGATTTCGGCCGCGCCGCCGCTTCGGCTGCCCGCCGCGCGGTGTCCGCCAAGCCACTCAAGGCACGGTCGAGGGTGACTTCCGGCGAAATGGCACCGAACACTTCCGTATCGGCAGTCGGTCGGCGCATGCCCGGCCCCAGATCCGAGGATAAGCCGGAAACCTCAACTGCGGCCTTTGCCATCGCGGTTCTATGCTCCTTCAAAATAGTTGGTCGCGCATCCCAGCCACCGTTCAACGTGCATCAAATCACTATTTCATGCCGACCGAGCCGACAAAGCGCCAAGAAATCAGCGCCGAGGCCCCCTATCCCACCGCCGCCACCCGCCCCGCCGGCGCCCCAGCCTCCACCACCCCGTAAACCCCCCGCTCCGCCGGCAGCGGCGCAAACCGTCCGGTTATCCCCAGCACCGTCTCCGCCCCGCCCAGATACAAAATACCGTCCGCCGGCATGATCCCCGCAGTCGCCCCCAGCACCCGCGCCTTCGTCGGCTGATCAAAGTAAATCAGCACATTCCGGCAGAACACGATATCGAACCGCCCGAGCGTCCGCAGATCCGACAGCAAATTGAACTCCCGGAACTGCACCATCGCCTTGATGGTATCGTTGATCCGCCAGTTCGACTCCTCCTTGCGGAAATACCGCATCAGCATCTGCACCGGCAGCCCGCGCTGCACTTCGAACTGCGAATACAGACCCTCCCGCGCCCGGGTCAGTTGGTCGCGCGCGATATCCGTGCCGATGATCTCCACCCGGCGGTCACCCAGCACCGCCCGCGACTCCGCGACGATCATCGCCAGCGAATACGCCTCCTGCCCCGAGGACGACGCAGCGGACCACACCCGGATCGTCGCACCCGGCGGCCGGGCGGCCACCAGTCGCGGCAGCGCCTGGGCCCGGAAATGCGCGAACGGCTTGTCATCGCGAAAGAAAAAACTCTCGTTGGTGGTCATCGCCTCAACCACATCCCGCGCCAGCCGATCGGCGCCGGGGCGCCGAACCGCCTCCGCCAAGCGATCGAGATCGGCAATGTTTTCGCGCTTCAGGATGCCGCCGAGCCGGGTCTCCAGCAGGTAGATCTTGTCCGTCCCGATCACCAGCCCGGACTGCGATTTCAGCAGCGAGGCGAACGTCTCGAACGCCGCGTTCGTCAGGCTCATGCGCGCCCGCCCTTCAGCATCTCCAGCAGCCGCGGCGCGATCTTCGGCAGCGGCAGGATGGCATGGCACAGCCCGGCCTGGACCACCGCCCCCGGCATCCCCCACACCACGCTGGTGGCCTCGTCCTGGGCGATCGCCGCACCGCCGGTCTCGACGACCCGCCTTGTACCCTCCGTCCCGTCGCGGCCCATGCCGGTCAGCATCGCCACCAGCACGCGGCCCTCGCACGCAGCGGCGGCGCTGCGCAGCATCGGATCGACCGAGGGGCGGCAGAAATTCTCCGGCGGGTCCACGGTCAGCCGCGCCCGCAAGGCCGAGCGGTTGCCCTCCACCAGCAAATGCTTGTCCCCCGGTGCCAGGTAGATGCGGCCGGGCACCAGCGCCTCGCCGTCGCGCGCCTCGCTGCACGGCATGTAGCCGAGACGCGTCAGGTGCTCCGCCAGTATCGGCGTGAAGGTAGCGGGCATGTGCTGGGTCAGCACCACCGGCACGGTTAGCGACCGTCCCAGCCCCTGCACCAGCGTGAACAGCGCCTGCGGCCCACCGGTGGAGCTGCCGACGGCGAGCAGCCGGGCGGGCACCGGCGGCGCCGGGCGCAACGCCGGAGGCGACATCCGTGCCGGCTGCGCAACGCGGCGGCGCTGGCGGGCGAGGCCCTTGACCTTCTCCAGCAGTTCCCGCCGGAAGCCGTCGTCGCCGACGGTGCCGATGCTGGACGGCTTGGGGATGTAGTCGGCCGCGCCCAGCCGCAGCGCGCGGAGGGCAATGTCGGCGCCGCGCGTGGTCAGGGTCGAGGCCATGATCACCTTCACCCCGGAATCGGCGCGCAGCAGCAGGGGCAGGGCGGTCATGCCGTCCATCACCGGCATCTCGATATCCAGCACCACCACGTCGGCGCGGGCGCTGCGGATGGCGTTGACCGCCTCCTGCCCGTTCGCGGTGCGGGCGACGACTTCGATCTCCGGGTCGTCCGCCAGCATGCGGGCGATGGCGCCGCGGATGACGGCGGAATCGTCGCACAGCATCACCCGGGCCGAAGGAGCCGTCACAGCAGGCCGACCTGGGCGAACTTGCCGGTCAGGATGTCCTCGTCGAAGGGTTTCATGATGTATTCCTGGGCGCCGTTGGCGATCGCCGCCTCGATATGGGACATGTCGTTTTCCGTCGTGCAGAACACCACCGGCGGGTTGTCCGGTCCGTATTCGGCGCGCAGCGCCTGGAGGAACGCCAGCCCGTCCATCACCGGCATGTTCCAGTCCAGCAGCACGACGTCGGGCAAGCCGGCGTGGCAGGCGTCCAGCGCCTGCTGGCCGTCCGCCGCCTCGGTCACGGCGAAGCCGTTGGCTTCCAGGATGCGGCGCGCGACTTTCCGGACGACCCGGCTATCGTCGACGACAAGGCAGGTGCGGGACATCGGGGGTCTACCCCTGTTCGGCCAAGGCCAGCAGCCTGGAAACGTCCAGCACCACCAGCAGCCGCCCGTCCAGGCGGAAGATCCCGGTGCTGAACGCGGCCCAGGTCTTCTCCAAAGTGGGAGGGTTGCGCTCGAACTGGTTGGCGTCAAGGCTGAGGACTTCCGATACCCCGTCCACCAGCAGCGCATACAACTCGCCGCCCTGCTCGGCGACGACCGACATGCGCGGCTGGTTCGGCGGCGCGGGCGGCAGATGCAGCCGGCGGCGCAGGTCGATTGCGGTGACGATGCGGCCGCGCAGATTCAGGCTGCCGGCGATCTCCGGCGGCGCCAGCGGGATGCGGGTGATCGCCTGCTCGCCAAGAATATCGCGCACCGCCAGCACCGGCACGCCGCAAAGCTGATCGGCAACGGTCAGCGTCACCAGGACCTGCTGTTCGTTCGCCGTAACGGCGTCCGGACGCTCGAGGATGTCTGTTGTCATGGCTAATCTCCGGACAGTTAGGCTGGAACCAGTTGCGACAGGCTGGCGCGCAGGCTGGCGACCAGCGCCTCGCGCTCGAACTTGGCGACGTAGTCGGTGAAGCCGGCATCGCGTCCGGCCTCGGCATGCTCGATGCCGTCATGCGCGGTCAGCGCAATCAGCGGGATGTCGGACCAGGGCCCGCCGGAGCGGATGGTGCGGGCGAATTTCAGCCCGCCCATGTTCGGCATCTCGATATCGGAGACGATGGCGTCGAACCGCTTGCCGGCGTCGCGCAGCCGCAGCGCCTCGGCCGCGCTGCCGACGGCGGTGACGCGGAACCCGGCGGCGCCCAGCGTCGGCACCATGAGCTGGCGGAAGAAGTCGCTGTCATCGACCATCAGCACGTGCTTCTGCTCCGCGGCCGCACCCTGCCGCGGCACGTTGCGGAACCAGTCCTGCCAGGCCTGGGTCAGCCAGTAGCCGGTGTCCAGCACGTCCGTCGCCGCACCGCCGATGACGGCGGTGCCGAGCAGGCCGGGACGCGACCCCGCCAGCTCGATATCCAGCTTGTCGTCCACCACGTCGATGATTTCATCGACCATCAGGCCCATGATGCGTTCGCCGTCGGCGAACACCAGCAGCGGCTGTGTCGGCGCGTCGCTGCCGGTGGCGCCGTCGATGGCGATCAGCGGCATCAGCTTGCCGCGGTATTGCGTGACGGTGGCGCCGCCGGAGAATTCTATCTTTTCGCGCGGGATGTCCTCCAGCCTTGCGACCAGGCCGAGCGGCACGCCCATGCGCTGGGAGCCGCCGGCGCGGAACAGTAGCATCGCGGTCTGATCGGCCGACGTCTGCGTATCGATCCGCGCCCCCTGCATCAGCCGGCTTTCCGATCCGGCGCCGACACCGGTGCCGCGGGCGATGCCGTTGGGGTCGAGGATCATGATCACCGAGCCGTCGCCGAGTATGGTGTTGCCGCTGAACATCGTGACGTGGCGCAGGATGGGGGTGACCGGCTTGACGACGATTTCCTCGGTGTCGAACACGCGATCGACGATGATGCCCAGCATGTGCTGGCCGACCTGGGCGACGACGATGTGGGCGGCGCTGTCGGCGGTGTTGTCGACGCCGAGTTCGAGCAGTTCGGTCAGGCTGACCAGCGGCAGCAGCCGGTTGCGCAAGCGCAGCACGGGGGTGTCGTTGATCCGTTCGATCAGGCTCTCGCCCGTGCTGCCGGAGCCGTTCGCGGTGTCGCGGCGGGCGCGCACCAGCTCCACCACGCTGATCTGCGGGATGGCGAAGCGTTCCTTCGCCGCCTCGACGATCAGGGCGGAGACGATCGCCAGGGTCAGCGGGATCTTGACGATGAACATCGTGCCCTGGCCGAGCGTGCTTTTCAGGTCGATGGTGCCGCCGATTTTCTCGATATTGGTCTTCACCACGTCCATGCCGACGCCGCGGCCGGAGACGGCGGAGACGGTGGTGGCGGTGGAGAAGCCGGCGCGGAAGATGAAGCGCTCGATCTGGCCGTCGGTCATCGCGGCGAGTTCCGCCTCGGTCGCCAGGCCGGCGGAGATCGCCTTGGCACGGATGCGGTCCAGCGGCAGGCCGCGGCCGTCGTCGGAGATCTCCAGGATGATGTGGCCGCCTTCGTGGAAGGCGTTCAGCACGATGTTGCCGGTCTCCGATTTGCCGGCGGCACGGCGTTCGGCCGGGGTTTCCAGGCCGTGGTCGCCGCTGTTGCGCACCATGTGGGTCAGCGGGTCCTTGATCATCTCCAGCACCTGGCGGTCGAGTTCGGTGTCGGCGCCGAGCATGGTCAGTTCGATCTTCTTGCCCATTTCGTGCGACAGGTCGCGCACCAGGCGCGGCAGCTTGTTCCAGGCGTTGCCGATGGGCTGCATGCGGGTCTTCATCACGCCTTCCTGCAGGTCGGAGGTGATGTGCGACAGCCGCTGCAAGGGCACGGTGAAGGGGCTGTTGTCCTGGGTGCGGACGAGCTGGAGAAGCTGGTTGCGGGTCAGCACCAGCTCGCTGACCAAGGTCATCAGGTCTTCCAGCACGTCCACGGTGACGCGGATCGTCTGGGTGGCCTGCGGCGCGCTGGCGGCGGCGGGTTCGGCGGGTTTTTCCGGCGGCGGCGGGGCCTTGGCTTCCGGCGGTAGAGCTTTGGCCTCCGGCGCGGGGGCCTTGGCTTCCGGCGGCGGTTCGGCGGCTGCCGGGGCGGCTACCGGGGCGGCGGCGGCCGGTTGCGCTTGCGGCTTCGGCGCGGCCGGGGCCTCGTTCGCAGCGGCCGCATTCAGGGCGGCGATCAGCTCCGAGTCGTCGCCGGGCGGCTCGACGCCGGTTGCCGCCAGCGCGGCGACGATGGCCTTGATGCGGTCGATCGCCGCCAGCACCAGGCTGACGATCGCCGGGGTGACGGCCAGGGTCCGGTCGCGCAGCTTGCCCAGCACGTTTTCGCCGGCATGCGCCACGTGCTCCAGCCGCGGCAGGCCGAGGAAGCCGCAGGTGCCCTTGATGGTGTGCACCAGCCGGAAGATCCCGGACAGCGTGTCGGCATCATCCGGCGTGCGTTCCAGGGTGACCAGAGCGACGTCGAGCTCGGCCAGGCTTTCGTTGGTCTCGGTGAGGAAATCGGAAAGCAGATCGTCCACGGTTAGCCCCTTTGCAATCCCGACAGCCGGGTGGAGGCCAATCCTTGGCAGCAGAGGGCAAACAAAAGGTTAACGCGGGCGGGAAAATTTGCGGGCGGCGCGATTTTTTTCGGGTTGGCCGGGATGCGGCGGCGCGGACGCTACCCGCCCAGCCGCAGCATCGGCGGCTCCGCCCCCGGCCGCGGCGACATCAGCACCGACAGCCGGCACGCCGCCGCATGCGCCAGCAGCGCGGTCACCCCCATCTGCATCACCGCCGGCTCGGTCAGCGCCGCCCGCGCCGCCGCCGCGTCGGTCAGGCAAAGCGCCAGGCCAGGCGGCCAGGCGGCGTGCGGCCCCGTTATGCGGATGAACAGGTCGTCCGCGGACCCCGCCAGCAGGACGATGCCGCCCGCCGGCAGGCTGTCGGCGGCCAGCAGCAGCAGGTTCAGCGCGATCCGCCCCGCCGCCGGGGCGAATACCGCGTGCGGATCCAGTGCGCCGGTATCGACGCCGACGCCCTCCGGCAGTCCGCTCGCCAGTGCTTCGAGCTGCTGCAACGGCAGCGGCCCCGCGGGTGGAGTCCAGGCCGCGTGGCGCAGCCGCAGCCGCGCCACCAGCGCGCCGGGCGCCTCCAGCGGGCGGATGTCCTGCCACAGACGCGCTGCGGCCAGCTCTATGCCGTAAAGCGCATCCCGGGTGCCGGACATGGGCCTTCCAATCGGCTGAAAGTCCGTCAAGATGGCGGGGATTCCGGCGCGAGTCGAGCCGGGGCGGGGGGTTGAACAGCCGCCCGCATTGGCCAAGTCTGGCAATCTGTCATATAAATCCGGGCAAGCGGCGACAGTCCGCCCCTGGAGGGAGCCTGCGAGCCATCATGATCGACCCGTTCGGCCGAGCGATCACCTACCTGCGGGTATCGGTGACCGACCGCTGCGATCTGCGCTGCGTCTACTGCATGTCCGACGACATGACGTTCCTGCCCAAGCGGCAATTGCTGACCTTGGAGGAACTCGATCGCCTGTGCGCGGCGTTCATCCGGCTGGGCACGACGAAGATCCGCATCACCGGCGGGGAGCCTTTGGTGCGGCGCGACGTGATGCGGCTGTTCGGCGCGCTGGGGCAGCGGCTCGGGCACGGGCTGCAGGAGCTGACGGTCACCACCAACGGCTCGCAACTGGTGCAGCATGCGGCGGCGCTGGCGGCCGCCGGCGTGAAGCGGATCAACGTGTCGCTGGATACGCTCGATCCGCAGCGGTTCGCGCAGATCACCCGCCGCGGCCGGATCGAGCCGACACTGGACGGCATCTTCGCCGCCAAGGCCGCCGGATTGGCGGTGAAGATCAACGCCGTGGCGATGAAGGGCGTGAACGAGGCAGAATTCAACGCCATGATCGCCTGGTGCGGCGAGCACGGGTTCGATTTGTGCCTGATCGAGACGATGCCGATGGGCGATATCGAGGGCGACCGGACGGACCAGTACCTGCCGCTGTCGATCGTCCGGGCGCGGCTGCGCCACACCTGGACCTTGGCGGAGACGGAGTACAGGACCGGCGGTCCGGCGCGCTACTACGACGTGCGGGAAACCGGGCGGCGCGTCGGCTTCATTACCCCGATGACGCATAATTTTTGCGAAAGCTGCAACCGGGTTCGGCTGACCTGCACGGGGACGCTGTATATGTGCCTCGGGCAGGAGGATTCGGCGGATTTTCGCCCATTGCTGCGGGCGGGCGTGTCGGACGATCAGCTCGAGGATGCGATCCAGGCGGCGATCGCCCGCAAACCCAAGGGCCACGACTTCATCATCGACCGCCGGCACGACAAGCCGGCGGTGGGGCGGCACATGAGCGTGACGGGCGGGTAGGGGAACTCGGGAACGCGCGCGTTCACGGACACTTCGAGGAAACGGAGGGGGGCACCGGCCCGACGGTAAGTCCCTGTAGTGTATCCACCCCTTGATCGTCCACCTCGTATTTATAAAACACGTGTACAGGTTTGTAATTGGCAGTCAGGGTCAGGATCCAATTGAAGTAGGACTCTGGCACACTCAAAGAGTAAAACTTCACACCGCTGCCGTAACTGCCACTTGCCGCTACTTGCACGGTGGTGGCGTCCGGCCTGGTGACGAAGGTTATTTGCAATTCCTGCTCCGTCGTTCCCGGTCCGTGATTGACGAGTGCGACCTGCTTTTGCCCCCAAAGTTGCCCGGTCGCGGTATCTGCAACGCCGATCGCCATGGCCGGGGAGACGACGCAGCCGTTGAATTCGTATTGAAAGCTTTGCGGCGCTGCGATGGCGCCGGTCGGCATGGCTGAGGCTGTGGTGAAGGCGGCGATCAGGCGGACAAGGCCGTTCATGACGGAAACTCCCCGGGGCGATGGCGGCGGATGGGTGCCATTCACTACACATATGCACACAGCCAATTGGTTGCGCAATACCATCGGATGACCGCCGCGCGCGGATCGCGGACCGGGGACCGGTGGCCAACCACCGCGAGGCCCCCCGGGGACGTGCTCTGGTTGTATCCGCCTCGGCCACGTCCGGCGTTTTCCGCCAGCCGCCGTTGCGAGTGACGGTGCGGCGCCGCCGGAACGGCCTTGCGCCGGACGTCCGCGGATTTCTTATCATTTTTTTCGCAATATTTCTGTTCGCCATATCGTTCTTTGAATACATTTATGTTGACAAGTCTTATTTTGCGACATTAGAACGTTATTGGTATCGGAACTGAAATCGCTGCCGGTGCGCCACGGCGGCAAGCGGCGATCTTGAAGGATTCCAGAAATGGTGACCAAGTATACGTCGGCAACGATCGCAGCCGCCGGCGTGGCTGCCTGGCCGGCCCACCCGGATTACTTCATCTATTCTCCGGACATCAACGGCAACACAACCTACTACGGCGGCTGGCTGACCGCGGCGGACATCGGCCCCGACCGGCTCTACAGCTCCGCCGGCGCGGCGAGCGACAATCCCGTCCCGCTGGTCTGGAACGGCTATGTCCCCTACGCCGCCTACCACCTCAACGACCCTTCGGTGGTGCGCGAGGCGAACGGCACGCTGGCGATGTTCGTCACCGCGCTGCCGAACCAGTACGGCGACTCCGCCACGCAAATGATGATCCACAACCAGACCGCGTTGGCGACATCAACCGACGGCGGCGCAAGCTGGCGCTGGGATGGCATCGTCATCGGGATGGCGAACGGCTGCAACAATACCGGCGCATGGTCACCCAGTGCCCTGCTTATCGGCAATAATATCGATTTATGGTATCACACCGGGGCCACCGACGTCGTGACCGGCGCGCAAGCGCCGTCCCGGGTGTTGCGCACCGAGATGAACGCGACCGGGACGTCGATCGTCTCGACCGCGGCGTGCCGGGACACGGCCACGAACGCGGCGCTCCAGGCCTGGAACGTTGACGTCAGGCAGGCGTCCGACGGCACCTATTGGATGGTCGCCAACGATTTCAATAATAACACCATCGTCGCTTACGAGAGCGCCGACGGCATCAACTGGACGCCATGGTCGACCGGCGGCGCGACCCTGATCAACGGCGGCGACACCGGTGCGCAGTTCAATTTCCTGACCCCGACAATCCTCGGCGCCGGCAACGGGCAACTCGACATCATGGTCACCGAGAGGATCGCCAATGTCGATATCGAGCACACCATCAACTTTGCCCTGAACGGCAGCGGTGCCGCAAACACCAACTTCCTGGTGTCGCAGGTCGTCAACGGGGTGCAGGGGGTCTACCTGCCGGAGTCCGGCGCGGTGTACACGGGGCCGACGACATGGCTGAAGAACGAATTTATCGCTGTCAATTCGCAGAGCCTCAATATCATTGCCACCACTCCGAGCGTGTTCATGCACGGCGGCGCCGGCAATGACGCGCTGGTCGCATTGGCCGGCAACAACCTGATCGACGGCGGCTACGGCAGCAATTTCCTGACCGGCGGAAGCGGCCACGACGTGTTTTACCTGGATGCCGGCGGCGGCCGGGACACCTGGAGCACGCTGATCAACGTCCACGCCGGCGACCAGTTGACCATCTGGGACATCGCGTCCGGCGTCAACGGGATCACCTGGCAGGACAATAGGGGCGCGGCCGGGTTCACCGGGGCGACCGCAAGTGTGACATCGCTGTCCGGCAACACCGAGAGCGTCACCCTCGCAGGCTGGACCGCCGCGCAAGCCGAGGGCCTTGCGCTTTACACCGGCAACATCGGCGGACGCCCGTATATGCATTTGTCTTATTGAGACACGCTGCGGTCGGATCAAGGGCGCTGCGATGCCGTCGCGCCGCGGGCGAGACGTCGCCCCGGAAACCCCGCCCCGGGGAAAAATTCCTCCCCACCCCCTTGTATCCGCCGCCCCCGGCCCCACCTCCGCCGTTTTAGAACAGACGGCGAACACCAACCGCACATGCCCCCCGAAGCGCCCACCCCACCGCCCTACAGCCGCGACGCCATCTTCGACGACAACGGTCCCATCAACCCCATCTTCATGGCCGAGGCCGTCCGCACCCTGCTGCGCGCCCTGCCGATCGACGACCGGGAACCGGAAGGGTGGCGGAACCGCCGCTTCGCCATGGCGATGGACAGCCTCGCCGCCATGCACCCGCGCGACGAAATCGAAATCATGATCGGCGTCCAGTCGCTCTGCGCCTACCACGCCGCCGCGGCGTGCTGGCATCTCGGCATGAACCACCATTACCCGCGCGGCAGCGGCCTGCGGCATTTCTCCGCCGCGGGTGCCGCCGCGCGCACCTTCGACAGCCTGCTGAAGGCGCTGGAGCGGCGCCAGGCCAAGCCCCTCGCGGTGCCCGCCGGCCGTCCGCAGGCGCGCGACTGGGAGACGCCGAAGACTCCCGATCGCCTCAAACAGATGGACGAACGCTGCCGCCGCGGTGAGACGGAGGCTACGGACGGTGCCCCCGACCCGCAGGTGGCCTGGACCCCGGAGGCGCTGGCGACCGCGGACGCCCTGCTGGATCGCATCCGGATCGACGAAGAGAACGCGGGCCTGGATATCGCGCACACCGAAGGCATCCTCCCCGGCGGCGGCATGATCGTCCCGAGCAACCCGACCCCGCAGCAGGACGCCTACCTGGCCCGCCGCTCCGGGCTGTCGCTGAAGCAGGAGCGCGCGGAGAACCTGCGCAACGGCATCGACGCGCTGCCGAAGGTCGTGCCGCTGCGCCCCGGGGATTATGTGCCGTGATGCGGCAGGGAGGATGCCGGGGTCGGCACGCCATCCCGGTGTCGTGGCCACCATCGCCCGGATCGCCGGCTTCGCCATCGCCGCGCTGTCAGACGTCCAGCGCCAGCACGGCGAAGCTGGCGAGCCAGTGTTCCCCCATGTAGTCATCGGCGAGATGCGGCAGGGCGGCGTCGAGATGCAGCTCCGCCGCCCGTAGCATAACCGGCCGCCGCGGATCGTCCGGCGGCAGCGCCGCGGCGAGCGACCGCCAGCACCACGCCCGGCTCAGGTTCAGCCCATCGAGATGGGCGATCTTGCCGTCGCTGCGGTCCGTCACGGCGGCCGGGCGGAACAGCGCGGTCGGGCGGCCATCGGCGATATCCGGCAGGAAGCGGTCGAGCCAGGGCAGGAAGCGTTCGGCCGGCAGCAGGCGACGCATGCACTCCGCTTCCATCAGCGCCGGGGACAGGAAGTCGTCGCCCGAGGGTTCCCAACCCGGGCAGTTCGTGTCGGCGCCGTACCAGCGCTCCGCGGTTTGGCGCAGCAGGTCGCGCAGCGGGGGGTGGTCGTCGGCCAGGGCAAGGGCGAAGGCCGTGTTGAAATGCGTGCCGGCGCGGACGGGATAGACCGCCTTGGGCAGGAAGTCCTCGAACCGCGCGGCGAAGATCGCGGTCAACGGGGCGAGGGTGGCCGACCAGGGCCGATCCGGGAAAACCCGCATCGCCGCGGACAGTTCCAGCAGCCAGGCCCAGCCGTACGGCCGCTCGAACCCGCGGGCGGCGGGGCGGTCCAGATAGGCGCACTCGCCGGCAACCGCTTCGGCCGTCAGGTGCGAGTCGAACAGCGCCCGGATGGCGGCGGCTTGCGGCATGGCGGGGAAGAGGAACAGCAGCCGCGCCAGCATCCAGTAGGCGTGGACGCAGGAGTGCCAGTCGAAGCTGCCGTAGAAAACCGGATGCAGGTCGCGCGGCGACCGCACGTCCGGGGGGCCGTCGAGGACGTGGGTCAAAGCGTGCGGGTATTCGCGGGTGACGTGGCCGAGGGCGATCCCGGCGAAGCGGGCGGCGAGGTCCCGTGTCAAGGGCATCCGCTACAGCCCGCGCAGGAAGTCGAGCATCGCGGCGTTGACCTCAGCCGCCCGTTCCTGCTGGGTCCAGTGGCCGCAGCCGGGCAGGATGATCGTCTGCCGCAGTTGCGGGACGAAGGTTTGCAGGTTGGCGACCAGTTCCTTCGATCCCGGGAAGGCCATCACCAGGTCGCGGTCGCCGGCCACGAACAGGGCCGGGACGGCGACTCGCGCGCCGGCGAAGGGGGCGAGGAGCTCCCAGTTGCGGTCGATGTTGCGGTACCAGTTCAGGCCGCCGGTAAAGCCGGTGCGCGTGAAGGCTTCGGTGTAGAAGTCGAGGTCGTCCTGCGTCAGCCAGTTCGGCAGCGGCGGCAGCGGCGCTTGTCCGGCGGCCCGTTGGCTGGCGGAACGCGGCACCATGCTGAACGACGGGGTGCCGGGCGGGGCATCGCCGGACAGCCTTACAAGGACACCCTGGATTGTGGCACGGACGTCATGCGCCAGCTCGGCATCCGCCACGCCGGGGGTCTGGAAATGAAGTTGGTAGAAGACCGCGTCCTCGGTCTGCGGCATCACGCTGGTGGGCCGCACCTTGCCGCGCGGGCGGTATGGCACGCTCAGGCCGATGACGGCGCGGAACCGGTCGGGGCGCAGCAGCGCGGCGTGCCACGCCACCGGAGCGCCCCAGTCGTGCCCGGCGATCACCGCGGTCTCCGCCCCCAGCGCGTCGAGCACGCCCACCATGTCGCCAACGAGGTGGAACAGGGTGTACTCGTCGATCGCCTCGGGGCGCTCGGTCTGGCCGTAGCCGCGCATGTCGGGGGCGACGGCGCGGTAGCCGGCGGCGGCCAGGGCGTCGAGCTGGTGGCGCCAGGAATACCAGGACTCCGGGAAGCCGTGGCAGAGCAGCACCAGCGGGCCGCGGCCCTTTTCCGCGATGTGCATGCCGATGCCGTTGGTCTCTATCAGGCTGTGCTTGATCTCAGGCATGGCTGCGTTCCCTTTGCTCCCGCGGGGTTATCAAGGCGGGCGGGGCGGGGCGGCGTCAAGCGGTCAGGGCAGCGGCGGGCGGCCCTCCGGTCCGCGGATGCGGGGCAGCAGGATCATGTCCCAGGGGCTGGGCATTGCGCCGACGGGGACGTGGACCAGGGCGGGTTTGTTGAGGGCGAAGGCCTGGCGGAGGGTGTCCTCCAGCGCGTCGGGGGTGGTGGCGCGGAAGGCGGCCATGCCGAAGCTCTCGGCGAATTTAACGAAGTCGGGATTGGTCAGGTCGCTGGCGATCAGGCGGTTGCCGAAATGCTGCTGCTGGATGCGGCGGACATTGCCGAAGGCGCCGTCGTCGAACACCACGGCGACCACCGGAAGCCCGTGGTGCATGGCGGTGGCGAGTTCGGCGGCCTGGAACATGAAGCCGCCGTCGCCGGTCACCAGCACCACCTTGCGGCCGGGTGCGGCAGCCTGGGCCCCGAGCGCGGCGCCGTAGCCCCAGCCGAGCGTGTCCTGGTAGCCGGGCGACAGGTAGCTGCGCGGGCCGGGCACCGGGAAGGCGAGGCGGCTGGCAAAGCCGATCTGGGTGACGTCCTCGACGTAGATGCCGTTTGGGGGGAGGGCAGAGCGGATCGCGCGCAGGTAGGCCATCGGCGGTTCGTGGCGGGAAAGCCTTTCCGCGAACGTTTCTTTGGCGGCCGGGAGGTGCGGGTTGGGCTGCCAGGTGTGGTTGCGGGCGGACAGTTCCTCGGCCAGCGCGCGCAGGGTCGCGGCGGCATCGCCGAGCAGGCCGACAGCGGGCTTCCTCAGCCGGTTGATCTCATCCGGATCGATGTCCAGCCGGATGATCGGCAGGTGTTCGTCCACGCCCCAGTTGCCTTGCTGCCAGTACAGCCGCGTGCCGATGGCCAGGATCGCGTCGGCGGTCTTCCACAGCGCGTGGCCCTCGGTGAAGGAGACCGCCAGAGGGTGGTCCGTGGGGATGGTCCCCCTGCCGCGGCGGAACGAGGATACGGGGGCGTGCAGCCGTTCCGCGAGTTGCTGGACGGCGGGGCCGGCGTCGAGGGCGCCGCCGCCGCAGACGATCAGCGGGCGTTTTGCTGCGCACAGGATGTCCGCCGCCGCCTTGATGGTCTGCGGGTCGGCACAGGGCTGGGTGACGCCGATGGGGGCGGACAGGTTCAGTTCCGCTGCGTGGCCCCAGGTGTCGATGGCGCATTCCAGCGCGACGGGTCCCTGGCGGCCGGAGGTCGCGTTCTTTATCGCCAGCGCGACCTTTTCGGACGCTTCCTGCGGCGAGCGGATGCGTTCGGCGTGCTTGGTGATGTGGCTCAGCAGGCCGATCTGGTCGTGGATTTCGTGCAGGTGGCCGTGGCCCTGGTCGATGGCGAAGGAGGGGATCTGGCCGACCAGCGCGACGACCGGCGCGCCCATGCCGTAGGCCAGCAGCAGCGCGGCGGAGGCGTTCAGGATGCCCGGCCCCGGCACCACGGCGAAGGCCTGCGGCTTGCCGGTGACCAGGGCGGCGCCGAGGGCCATGTAGGCGGCGGTCTGCTCGTGCCTCGGGTGGATGACTTTGAAGCGGTCGCGGGCTTTGTGGGCGGCGTCGAACAGGTGGTCGTTGTGCACCCCGGGCAGGGCGAACAACGTGTCGATGCCGTGGCCCAGCAGGGTTTCGAGCACGGCCTCGGCGGTGGTCAGGCGTGGCATGGCTTTTACGCCGCGGCCCGGATGGCGGCGGCTTTGACGTCGTCGCCGACCCCGGCTTCGAAGGACGCGAAGTTGGCCTCGAAGCGGGCGATCAGTTGTTTCGCCATTGCGTCGTAGGCGTGTTTGTCGGGCCAGGCTTGTTGCGGGTCCAGTACTGCGTCCGGGATGCCGGGGACCCGGGCGGGGATCGACAGGCCGAAATACGGCTCCTTGTGGAATTTTGTCTGGTTTAGTGAGCCGTCCAGGGCGCTTTGCAGCAGCGCGCGTGTGTGGCGGATCGCCATGCGCATTCCGGTGCCGTATTGGCCGCCGCTCCAGCCGGTGTTGACCAGCCAGCAGGTGGCGTTGTGGCGTTTGAGCAGTTCCGCCAGCATCTTGCCGTAGATTTCCGGGCGGCGCGGCAGGAAGGGGGCGGCGAAGCAGGTGCTGAAGGTGGCGGCAGGCTCGTGCCCGAGGCCCTTTTCGGTGCCGGCGACCCGGGCGGTGTATCCGGACAAGAAATGATACATCGCCTGCGCCGGGGTCAGGCGCGCTATCGGCGGCAGCACGCCGAACGCGTCGCAGGTCAGCATGAACACGTTCTTCGGCTGCCCGCCCCGGCCGGTCAGGTTGACGCTGGGGATAAACTCGACGGGGTAGCAGGAGCGGGTGTTCTCGGTCAGCGTGTTGTCGTTCAGGTCGAGCACGCCGTTCGCGTCGGCAACGACGTTTTCCAGCACTGCGCCGAAACGGTGGGAGGCGGCCCAGATTTCGGGTTCCGCTTCCTGCGACAGGTTGATGACCTTGGCGTAGCAGCCGCCCTCGACATTGAAGGTGCCGTTTTCGCCCCAGCCGTGCTCGTCGTCGCCGATCAGCTTGCGGCCGGGGTCGGAGGAGAGGGTGGTCTTGCCGGTGCCGGACAGGCCGAAGAACAGGGCGACGTCGCCCTCGGGGCCGATGTTCGCAGAACAGTGCATCGGCAGCACGCCCTTGGCGGGGAGCAGCCAGTTCATGACGGTGAAGATGGATTTCTTGACCTCGCCGGCATATTCGGTGCCGGCGATGAGGATCAGCTTCTGCTCGAAGGACAGCGCGATGGCCGTTGCGGAACGGACGCCGTCCGTTTCGGGGTCCGCCTGGAACAGCGGGGCGTGGAGAATGACGTAGTCCGGTTCAAAGTTGGGCAGATCAGCGGCGGCGGGGCGGATGAACATGTTGCGGGCGAACAGGGCCGTCCAGGCGCGGGTCGTTACCAGCCGGACTTTGATCCGATGTTCCGGATCGGCACCGGCGTAGAGGTCCTGGGTGAACAGTTCCTGGCCCTGGAGGTAGGCGCGGACCCGGTTTTTCAGCGCGTCGAAGCGGTCGGGCGGGAGGCGCTGGTTGATCTTGCCCCAGGCGACGTCGGCGGTGACGGAGGGTTCGTCGGCGATGAACTTGTCCTGGACGGAGCGGCCGGTGTGGACGCCGGTTTCGACCATGAGCGCGCCGTCTTGCGACAGGCGGCCTTCGTGGCGGCGGAGCGCCTCGGCGACGAGGGCGGGGGCGGTCTGGTTGGCGTGGACGGGGCGGCTGGCCAGGACCCCGGTGCCGGAGAGGGTTTGGTCCGTGGGGTTGGGGTCGGGGGAGGCTGCCGGTGGGTGGGTCAAGGGGCGTTTCCTGTGGTTGTTGGGGTGGGTTGGCCCCGGGGGCGGGGCGGGTTGGGTCCGTGGCCCGGGCGGCGGGCGCTTACGGGGCGATCATAGGTGGGGTTGGGGGAATAGGGGAAGGGGAATGGTTTGGGGCCATCGGAAAGGCTGGCATCCATTTCCTGTGTCTGCAACGATTCGGACGTCATTTTCCGCTATGATCGCCGCATCGCAAGCCAACGAACTTCGGACGGACGGCCTGATATGAGGTATCTGCTTACACGGCGACGTTCCAGGCGTCGGCGCGCCTAAGTCAACATATAGCGGTCCAAGGTTCCCTCATCAGCAATGATTTTGTCTTCACCAACCCCATAAACCCGGGCCAGTTCAACGCTCCGATCCACCAATCGGGTATTCAATTTGAAGTTGAAAGCGGCTTCGGTCAGGCTTGCAATACGGTCGAATTCAGCGGTAATGGCATCAAGGACGGACGTCAGCGTGCCATCCAGCTTGGCCTTGAATGCCTGCATCTCGTCCTGCAGCCGCTGGGCGACCTCTTCTGTTTTGCCGGTGGCAAACTCTGCCAGCATCTTTCCGGCCAAGCTGCCGACGACCGCACCAAGGATTGGGATCGGGATGAGCGCTTGGCCCGCAGCGGTCGAAACGCCGACGATGGCCGATTCGGCGCACACGATCATTCCCAGGTCCATGAATTCGTTGAAGGTGATTGTGCCCGTGTAGTACTGGCTGACCAACGAGCTAACACCTTTAGCGGCGCTCACGACGGCGCTGGCGAAAGGCGCCGCCATCCCTGCATAGTTCGTCATCAGGTAGATTGAGCCGGCTGCGACAGCGCCGACCGCGGCACCTTTGGCGCTCTCGATACCGACGGACCTCCAGTCGTCGGCGGTGAAATCGCCTCGGAAGACGTTCTTGCCAGCCTTATACTTCGCGTATAACGCGGTCGCCATGCATAGGGTGCCACCGACCGCACCACCTGCAAGAGCCGCACCGGCCGCACCCTCAAGGGACGGCTTATGGTCTTCAGAAATCCGGTCTTTAATTTCCTTATTTTTCTGCGACAGTTGTTCCTGTTCGGTGTCAAGAGTGTTGGAGACCGCTTCTTTTTGGACGTCGGGGTAGTTCACCACTGACGACTGAACAACCTCGTTGAATTTTTTCCCCGTTTTTTCCTCAATCTGCCTGACGAGCGCTTTTATGTTCTCCTCGGTAGATCCCCTCAGTCCGTTGATATGTCCGCCCTCAAGAATCTTCTGGATGTTTTCGTAGGTCTGTTTGGGGATGACATAATACGAGCCATCTGTGGTAAAGTTCCGGTAGGTATCGAGGTGGTCGAGAACATGCCGCAGGTTGCTCGGTATACCGTTGATGAACTTGGACTGAACGCCGGTTCCGTTGATGAGGTAGTCCACCGGTCCGGTGCGGGGGACGCCATCGAAGGTCGCGGTCATGGTGTCCTGGGCGAGCGCCTGTCGGGCATTGCGAATGCCAACCTCGACCTGTTCGGCGATCTCGCCGTGCTTGGTCAGAACGTTTCCTAGAATTCTCTGTGGCGTCTCCAGAAATTCCCGGACCTTTTCGACCTGCTTCACGGCGGTTTCGAACGCCGCATCCTGCGTCGCCAGACCCACCAGTTCATTGTGGATCCGGGCCTGATTAATGGCCTGGACTACGACACCGTTCATCTGGTCTTGAACAAGACGACGGCCGTGGAGTTCGGCAGTGCTCATGCCTGTACCTTCTTGTTCAGCAGGGCGGAGAGCGAGTTGATGTGGTTGATCAGCGCCCCGAGCATATCCTTCTCGACGTTGTTGAACTCCGAATAGTTGCCGGGAGCCGTCGCCTCCAATTTCTTTAGTAACACGAGAACGCCACCCACATGACGCTCGGTGGCATCATAGAGCTGGGCAATCTCATATCTTGCGGCTTTGAGAGCGGCCACCTGGACGTCGATCTTCTTCTTCTCGACGCTCGCGTTTTGGGCAATCGCCCGATTCCGCCTGCGGGCAAAAAGTCCCGCGCCTACCAAGGCCGTCCCGCCGATGGCCCAGCCAACGGGACCGGCCAGAGCAAGGAAGGCTTCGCCAGCGACCATGCCACCACCGCCGACCGCCAAAGCGCCACCACCCAGCCAAGCCAATGCGGCGTTCGTCGCGGCAACCCCCCATAGAGCTGAAATCGCGGTGCCTGTCGACGCCGTACCGAAGGTCGTTGCGACAGCCATTGCGATGGAGGGAGCGAATGCGGCGAATCCAACGCCGGTCGCTATACCTGCTGCGGCACCGGTTCCAGCCTTTAACTCAACCTTCTTGGCTTCTGTCTCTATTTCCGCGATGATTTCGTTGAAGACTTTGAACTCGGCCCGATATTCGGCAAAGGTCCGGTCGAATTCCTTAGGTGTATTGGCAAGGGTGTTGATGTACGTTTCGACCTGTGGGATGACGCTGTTGCTGCTATCACGGCGTATGTTGAACAGCGTTACGGATGCCGCGCCGACGCTCTTGGCCTCCGTCTCATGGACCGCTTGCGCCAATTTCAGAGCCGATACGGCATCTTTTTTCATCGTACCGTTAAACATTTTTCAACCCCGGATAAGATTCGGCAAGAAGCCGACAGCGCGCAATCGCGAAAAGACCTACATGCCGTTTAGTAAAAGAACCGATATTCATGCCGCCGCTCACATGGCTCAGGCCTGATCCGGCCGACCGAACCGAGGGGTCACGAGGTTTAGGTTGCCCCACTTCGGACATCAAGGCTCAAGCCGAAAGGGCGCGCAGCCAGGGAGAGGCTGAAGATTATGGCAGGAAATGCACAGGAATCGCGGACCACCGCGCACCGGAAACACCATCACAGGCCGCTCACTTCTTGACCAGTACGACACGGTTCTCGCCCTTTTCGGCGATCCGGTAACCGGAGTACAGGCTCGTTAGGACGCCCACCCCACCGCCGGCGACAGCAAGGGCGATTGTAGCCGCCGACGCTTCAGCGCCGAGCGACGTAATCCCGCCTATTGCGGAAACTCCCATCATTGGAGCGGTTCCCGGTACCGATGCGCCGCCGGAGGCTGCGGTTAACACCGTCGCCACGACTGCGACACCAATTGTCCCGATGACGATTGCCCAGGCCACCGGGCCCGTGGCCTTCATCCCGATGACCTTACCGGCCCAGCGGCCCGCTATCTTAATCGTGCTGGCGCCCCGCCCTATGGCGTCGCGAAGTTCCTCATTTGCGCTGACTTCGGTCATAACACCATATCTTATATGCCACAATAGCGTATTTGCAACATACATGACGATGCCATGCCCGTGAAGCTCTTGGCTAGCTGAGATCGGGCCGCCCGGTCGACAAATGTTTTAAAGCCGTCGCTTATTGCCGAGGCTCAAAGCCGCTGAGGCAACGCCGAAACTCGGTCCACGAGACCAAGTGCCAACGGCATGAGTTCTTCGACGCTTCGTTGTGGCTCATCAACCGCGAACCCATGAAACAGCCGGTTGCGCACCTGCAGGCCGCGCTGCAACTGCCGCTGCTCAGCGTCGGAGATCGTTCCCTGCTCATAGGCTCTACGGAGCAAGTCGACTGACGCCTCGGGGCGTGCATCGTCCGAGCCTTCGACCAGATCACGCAAGGCAGCCTCAACGGCAGTCCACGTCAAGATGAACGCTTCGCTGTTCAAGCCATGGTTTATGAGATCTTGTGCAACGCCTATCCGGCGTCTGATCTCATCATCCATCGGCCGATGTGCCTTTACCGCTCGAGTGGGCGGTATAAGTTTCAACTCAAAATGCCAGTTCGGGATGTCCGCGACCTCCTTCCTTAATGCCGAGATGGCACGGGCGCTTGCGAAACCCAATCGCTTCACCTCGACCACCAGGTGTTCGTCTCCTCGCCGGAAAAACAAATCAGGCTCGAAACTTAGATCGGACAAAGCCTCGTCCGGCTTCAGCAATTCCCAGCCTTCGCTTCCGTACTGTGCCACAAGCTCGTTCGCGAACTCCTCTTCCAAAGTCACGGCCGATGCTCCCGGTCGGCGGCACGACCTTTGCCGCCCTCCCCGTTGCTCCTGTGCGCGCGCCGCAGCACCGCCAGCGCCTCCGGATCATGATCCAGCAGCATCAACGCGCTGCTGATCGCCCGGCTCGGCAGCGAATCCCCCGTCTCATATTTCTGAAACGCCCGAGGGCCGCCGCCGATCAGCACTCCGGCATCCGCCTGCGTCAGACCGAGCCGCTTGCGGATGCGGCGAATCTCCTCCGGCTCCAGCAACCCCTCCGCCCGAGCCTTCAGCAGGTTCAGCATCCGGTCCGACACTTTCATATCCTGGCCCGAGTGGATGCTCTCCTCCGAGGTATCGCAATACCATCCCGGCATGCCGAAGGTGATCGTTTCGCCCTGCCAGGCCAGCGTCATCGGCCGCGTAGCGCGGCGCATCGGCGCTCCCGTTTCCGGGCAAACCGGATCGGCCATCGTCCTTCTCCTCTGCACACCACGGCCGGAGCCGCATGCTCCCGGCGCCAGCCTTGAAGCCCGACAAAAAGTCCATTATGTACACAATCATACAAGGAGGCTGACCATGGCTCAATGGCAGACCGCGGACGCCAAGCAGCGCTTCACGGATCTGGTTGAGGCTGCCGGCAGCAAGGGTCCCCAGGTGGTGATGCGCCACAAGGACCCGGTCGCGGTGGTTCTCTCGCCCGACGACTACCGGCGTCTTGTCAGGCAAGCGGACGCGAATTTTGCCCGGGTCCTGGCCATGTCTCCATTCGATCCGGAGGACGTGGACCCGGTGGGCATGAGCCTGTCCGGTGCCGCCTAAGGCGCCAGGGTATCTTATCGATACCAACGTGTTGTCCAACCGGAGCGATGCACGCCGCAATCCGAATGTGCGCGAATGGCTCCGGCGGTATTCCAGGCTGGTCCGCATCAGTGTTGTGACGATCGCCGAAATGCATCGCGGTTTGCTGCTTCTCGAAGCCCGGATGTCAGCCTCCGACGGCAAGCCGGGCAACAAGATGACAGCCGCGCTTCGCTCGAGGCGTGCCTGGTATGATGAGGTTCTGGCCGTGTTCGCCGACCGGATCGAGCCGATCGGCCTTGATGTTGCGCAGAGATGGGCGGAGACGTCCGTCCGGTTTCCCTCCTTGCGCGACGGCGACAAGGCCATCGCCGCGACCGCCCTGGCGAAGGGCTACGGCATCGCGACCCGGAACCTCGGAGACTTTCGGCAAACCGGCCTGACACTGGTCGATCCGTTCGACCCCGGCACATGGGACGACGGCTGGGACGACGACCCGCTCTCACCATTGCTGGACAGCGAATAAACCCCGCCGCCTTTTGCCATGGCGCCCGCCAGATCGTTTCCTCTACGGTGACCCGCCCGCCCGCCACCGCAAGACCCCCGAATGCCCGACTCCGACGAAACCCAAACCGCCCCGACCGAACCCTCGGCAACCCCGGAAACCACCGCCTTCCTCCTCGCCACCTTCGCCGAACTCTATCGGCAGGAGGTCGGCGGTGAGGAAGATGTCCACCGCGCCCTGCCGTTCTTCGGCACGGCGCTCGGCATCGTCATCGGCGCCCTGGCCTATGCCGCCGGGCGGCTGCCGAAATGGCCGGACCTGGCGATGGATCGCGGACTGATCGCCTTTGTCGCCGCCGACGTCCTGCTCGGTCTGGCGGTGGTCGAGGCGGGGTGCGTCCTGATCTGGATCTCGCTCGCGATTGCCCGGCACAACTACCAGCGGATCGGCCCGGAGACGGACCTCCGCGCCCGCGTGGCCGAACTGCAAGCGTATTATGACGGCGAGGGCATCCGAGGCGAACAGCAGGACAGGGAGTTGCTGAAGGACACCCGCCAGATGCTGCTGGACTCGTACACCACGACCACGCCGGGCAACCGCGAGATCAACCAGAGGCGCTACAAGTTCCGGGCAAAGGCGGCATCTCATTTGGTCCGAAGCTTGATTTGGGCGCTGACTGCGACCACTGTTATCTTCGTGGCTGACAAACTGGGATATTTGCCGAAGGTGAACATATGAGCACCCCAAGGGCTGGCACAACCACCCAACCGACGGTTCGCCCACCGGTGAAGCCGGAAAGAACCGAAACGGGCCGTGTGTCGCCGGATACGACCTCACCGCGCAAGCCCACCGGCCCGGTGACCTACAAGATCGAAAAAGGCTCCAACGTGTGGCCGGGGTTCAGATAGGGCGTAGCCCTGACGGCACGCCAACCAGGCGGTCCCGCCCACAGGCCGCGCTGACCCGCATCACCACGCACCCCGGCGAAATCCTCCGCGACGAGTTCATGGTCCGGTATGGCCTGAGCGCCAGCGCGCTTGATCTACCCACCACCGAGATCATCGCAACCGTGCAACCCCCAACGGCTGAGGCGCTATCAGCACCACGCCGCAGCTTTGGCTGAATCGGCAACAGGCATACGACCTGTCGTCAGCCGTTGCCCATACCGACGCGGTTGATCAGTCGCAACCCGCCTGACGAAGCCGAACACGCGGCCATAGGGTGCGGGTGAGCGACCAACCCCAAAGATCCCCACCCAACCGTCGAACCGCCCCGCTTCAACACCAAGTGGGTCCCCGCCACCCCCCTGCAACCGAACCGCTTCGCTGCGCGTTGGAACGCTCCGGATCAGGTTCGCAGCGTCATCCAACAAGATCGCCCGCCGGGGCGACCCGGACGTTTCGGCGAAGTAGGGAGAACGGACGTGTCCTACACCATGATAGCGTTCATCGCGGCGCTCGGCGGGCTGCTGTTCGGCTACGACACCGGCGTGATCTCCGGCGCCCTGCCGTTCCTCAAGGACGAGTTCCAGCTCGACCCGCTGATGCTCGGCTCGCTCACCAGCTCCGCCCTGGCCGGCGCCGCCATCGGCGCCACCGTCGCGGGGGGCCTCGCCGACAAATACGGCCGCAAGCCGGTCATCCTGATCGTCGCCGTGATCTTCTTCACCGGCGCCATCATCTCCGCCATCGCCACCGTGCTGTCGGTCCTGGTCATCGGCCGCATCCTCGTCGGCATCGGCATCGGCGTCGCCTCCATGCTGACGCCGCTGTACCTCGCCGAGACCGCGCCCCCGGCGCAGCGCGGCGCGCTGGTGTCGCTCAACCAGTTGATGATCACCGTCGGCATCCTGGTGTCCTACCTCGTCGGCTACCTGCTGGCGCAGGGCAACGGCTGGCGCTGGATGCTCGGCCTCGGCGCGCTGCCCGGCCTGGTGCTGTTCGTCGGCATGCTGCCACTGCCGGAAAGCCCGCGCTGGCTGGCCGGCATGGGCCGCACCGAGGAAGCTCGCGACATGCTGCTGGTGCTGCGCCGCAACCACCAGGCGGCGGATGAGGAACTGCACCAGCTCCGCTCCGACCTGCAGCGGGAGGAGCGGGTGAAGCGCATGGCCCACCTGAAGGAATCCCGGCTCGATCGACCGATGATCATCGGCGTCGGGCTGGCGATCTTCCAGCAGGTCACCGGGATCAATACTGTCATCTACTTCGCGCCGACAATCTTCAAGGCGGCCGGCCTCGGCAGCACGTCGGCGACGATCCTCGCCACCGCCGGCATCGGTGCGGTGAACGTGCTGATGACGCTGGTCGCCATCAAACTCATCGACAACGCCGGGCGGCGGGCGCTGTTGCTGACCGGGCTGGCCGGCATGACGGTCTCTCTGGTCGTGCTCGGCCTCGGCTTCATGATGGGGGCGGAGGGCGGCGGCGCGCTCGGCTGGGTGACCGCGCTGAGCCTGGCGGCCTATGTCGGCTTCTTCGCCATCGGGCTGGGGCCGGTGTTCTGGCTGCTGATCGCGGAGATCTTCCCGCTGGCGACGCGCGGCCGGGGCACCTCGGCGGCGACCTTCGCCAACTGGGCTTCCAATCTGGTGGTCGCGCTGACCTTCCTGCTGCTGATCGACAGCATCGGGCCGCCGAGCACCTTCTTCCTGTATGCCGCGCTGTCGGTCGTGGCATTCATCTTCACCTACCGGCTGGTGCCGGAAACCAAGGGCAAGACGCTCGAACAGATCGAGGCGGATTGGGAGACCGTGGCGTGATCAAGGCCGCCTGCTGCGCCCTGGCGGGACTGCTGCTCGCGGCGCCGGCGGCGGCGCAGCAGGCCGCCGATACCGGTCCGGCCAATCCGCAGGGGGTGCAGCCGCCGCCGGAGCCGACGGCCTCGCAGACCCAGTACAGCGACGGGGCGGTCTCGGCGCATCTGCTGGGCGATCTTGGCGGCCAGCGGACCGCGCTGCATGACATGGGCATCGACATCCGCGCCAACCTGATCAACGAGTTCGCCGGCAATACGTCGGGCGGCCTGTCGCAGGGCGGCCGCAATGCGGGCGAGTTCAATTTCGGCTCGGATTTGGATCTCGGCAGGATGGGGGTCGATCCGGGCGGGTCGATCCACGTTACTTTCACGCAGCGATACGGCTATTCGCTCAGCCAGCAGGTCATCGGCAACCTGGTCTCGGTGCAGGAGATCTATGGCACCGGGCAGAATTTCCGGCTGGCCGAGCTGTCGTTCGAACAGGCGTTTTACGACAACCACCTGAACATCGTTGCCGGACGGGTGATCACCGAGAACGACTTCGCGACTTCGCCGCTGTTGTGGGACCGGGCGTCGCTGTACTGCATATTCCAGAACAACGGCATCTGCGGCACTCCGGTGGGGGTGCCGGTGAATTCCGGCTATGATGCGTATCCGCAATCGACCTGGGGTGCCAGGGTGCGGGTGGCGCCGACGGAGACGGTGTTCGCGCAGACCGGCCTTTATGAGGTCAACCCGAGCTACGCCCTGTCGCAGAACGGCCTGAAGGTATCGAGCAGCAACGCCACGGGAGCGTTCATTCCGTTCGAACTCGGCTGGCGTCCGGGGCATACCATTGCCGGCCTGCCCAAGGCTGACGGAGTCCTGCCCGGCGATTATCGCATCGGCGTCTATTACGACACCTCGACCGTTACTGGCCCGTTCAAGAACATTCCGGGGCAGGGCCTGCCGGTCATCACCGGGCCGAGCTATACCGGGCGATACGGCTTCTACGTGAACGTGGCGCAGACGATCTGGCGCCAGCCGACGGGCAAGCCGGGGGGCACCCGCAGCCTGTCGCTGTTCGGCGCCGTCAATGTCGGCGACCAGGATACCGCGCTGTATCGCGTCTATGCCGAGGCCGGCGCTGTGCTGAAGGGCACGTTCCCGGGGCGTGACGACGACACCGTCGGGCTTGCGGTTACCGATACGGAGGTAAACAGCCATCGCCGCGACCTGGAGGCGGCGCTGTTGACGGACGGCTACGCGGTGACCGGCCTGCAAAACCGCGAAATCGCGTTCGAAGCGAATTATTCGGCCGCGGTTTACCCGGGGATCAGCGTGGAGCCGGGCGTGCAGTTCATCGTGCATCCGGGCGCGCTGACCGAAATCCCGAACGCGCTGGTGTTTGCTTTGAGGACGGCGGTGAAGTTTTGACCCTGCTCACGCCGCCTCGTGATGCGGCTCGCCGTGCTCACGACGGCGGCCGTCGCTCCCCTGCGTCATGCCGACGAAGGCCGGGCATCCACGCCTTTGTCTGAACCGGCGTGGATGGTGCGCCCGCGCACCATGACGGGATCGCCTACACCGCCGCCGCTTCTTCGACCGTTTCGACAGCGCGCGGCAACAGGATCGTAATCTTCGTGCCTTCGCCCGGGGCGCTGCGCACCCGGACATCGCCGCCCGATTGGCGCACGAAGCCGTACACCTGGGCCAGCCCCAGCCCGGTGCCCTTGCCGATGTCCTTGGTCGTAAAGAACGGTTCGAACAACCGCGCCTTCACCGCATCCGACATGCCGGTGCCGGTGTCCTCCACCGACAACGACGCGTAGTCGCCCGGCGGCAGATCGGCTCCGTCCGCGGCGCCATGCACCAGGATATTGCCGGTCGATATCCTTAATGAACCGCCCTCCGGCATCGCGTCGCGCGCATTGATCGCCAGGTTCAGCACCGCCGTCTGCACCTGGCTCGCGTCGGCCATCACCGGCCAGACATCGGGGGCGAAATCGAAGGTCAAAGTCACCGCCGATCCCACGCTCCGCTCCAGCAACTCCCGCATCTCCTGCACCAGTTGGTTTATCGGCAGGTAATCGAGTTCCAGGTTCTGCCGCCGCGCGAACGCCATCAGCTGCGCGATCAGCTTCGCCCCGCGCTGCGCCGCGCTGACCGAACTGTCGATCATCCGCAGGGTGCGCGGATCATCGATGCGCAGCCGCGTCACCTCCAGCCCGCCCAGGATCGCGGTCAGCAGGTTGTTGAAGTCGTGCGCAATCCCGCCGGTGAGTTGCCCGAGCGCTTCCATCTTCTGCAATTGCCGGATCTGCTCGCCCGTCCGCTCGCGCTCATCGATCTCCGCCCGCAGCCGCTCATTGGCGTCCGCAAGTTCGCGCGTCCGCTCCGCCACGCGGCTCTCCAGTTCGGCGTTCAGCGCCTCCAGCGCGTCGCGCGCGTCTTTCTCCACCGTCCGGTCATAGAGAATCTTCAAATAGCCGGCGACCTCACCGCGGCGGTCGCGCAGCGGCACCATGCGGCCGCTGGACCAGAACCGGGTGCCGTCGCGCCGGCGGTGCCAGCGTTCCGCCCGCACGCTCACCCCCGACCGGGCCGACAGCATTTCGGTCTCGGGGATGTCGGCGGCGACGTCGTCGGCCAGGAAGATGCGGGCGCAGGGCTGGCCGATGATCTGATCGGCCGCGTAGCCGAGGATCGCCTCGGCGCCGGAGTTCCAACTGGTGACCCGGCCATCCAGGCCGCAGGTGAAAATCGCATAGTCCACCGCGCTTTCGACGATCATCCGGTAGCGCTCATGCGCTTCCTGGGCGCGGGTTTCCGCCTGCCGCAGCCGCAGCATGGCATGCGTCACCGCGATCAGCTCCAGCGGCTCGACCGGCGTGGTCAGGTAGCAGTCGGCGCCGCTTTCCAGCCCGACGATCTTCTCCGCTGATGAAATGGCGGTGGCGGAAATCTGGATGACGACGATCTCCGGCCAGGATTGCTTGATGCGGCGGCAGACCTCCAGCCCGTTCACATCCGGCAGGTTCACATCCAGCAACACCAGCAGCGGCTGTCGTTCGGCGATGGTGGAAAGGGCGGTGGCGCCGTCCTCGGCTTCGAGCACCTCCATCCCGCCCATCCGCAACGACCGCGTCTTGACGTAACGGTTCGCCGGATCGTCATCGACGTTCAGCACCAAGGGCGGGATGAGGCTCATTCCACGCTCCGTTCGGCCATAAGGGCGAGATCGTCGTGCCACACCGCGTGCAGCGCACGCTGCATGGCATCGCGGGTCAGCGCCGCCTTGGACAGGATCGCCCGGGCGCGGGCGAGCCGGATGCGCTCGGCCTCGGTCAGCACCGACGACGTGCAGACGATCACCGGAATGCCGGCGGTGGCGGCGTCGGCCTGCAGGCGATCCATCACCGCGAACCCGTCGAGGTCCGGCAGACGCAGATCCAGCAGCACGGCGTCCGGCGGATCAGCGCGGGCCAGGCGAAGTCCGTCGGCGCCAGTTTCGGCTTCGCGGATGGTCAAAGCCTGCCAGCCGCTCAGCATCTGCCGCAGCACGTAACGGGAGGTCTCTTCATCATCGATCAGCAGAACGTCGCGTGGCCGCACGGGTTGAGACACGAGCGCGGCAGCGGTTGCCGGCGGACGGACGGGTATGGCCAAGGTGAACACCGAGCCTTCGCCCGGGGCGCTGCGCAAGGTCAGGGTGCCGCCGAGCAGCTCCGCCAGCCGCCGCGACAGCGGCAACCCCAGCCCGGTGCCCTTGGTGCGGACCTGCAGCCGGTTCGCCACCTGGGAAAACTCCTGGAATACCAACTGATGATCCTGCTCGGCGATGCCGATGCCGGTATCGGTGACCACAAGGCTGATCAGCCCGGTGTCACGGTCGAGCCGCGCCGACACCCGCACCTCCCCGCGTTCGGTGAATTTCAGCGCGTTGGAGATCAGGTTGCGGAGGATCTGCGCGACCTTGGCTTCGTCGGTCAGCAATACCGGCAGGCCGTACGCGTCCTCGAACACCAGTTCGACCGCGTCGTTCTGCTGCAGCGGCTTCATTACCCCGCGCAGGGCGCCGAACAACTCGTTCACGGTGAACGGGTTCGGCCGGATCTCCAGCTTGCCGGCCTCGACCTTTGCCAGATCCAGCAGGTCGTTCACCAACTCCGTCAGACTCTCCGCCGATCGGCGGATATAGGTGACCTGCTTGTCCTGTTCGGGGGCCAGCGGGCCATCGACGCCGTCGAGCAGCAGGCGCGACAGCGCCAGGATCGAATTCAGCGGGGTGCGGAATTCGTGGCTCATGTTGGAGAGAAAACGCGATTTCAGCTCGCTGGCCTGGCGCAACTGTTCCGCACGTTCGTCGAGTTCGGCATACAGCGCGACGACGCCGCGGTTGGTGTCCTCCAGTTCGGTGTTGAGCTGCTCCAGTTCGTCCTGGCGCAGCCGCAGTTCCGCCAGGCTGGCGACCAGTTCGGTGTTCTGGGTCTGCAGCTCCTGCACCGGGTTGGGTTGCAGGCCGAGGTTCAGCGTGTCGGCGATGCGGGCGATCTCCGGCGGCGCGAGGCAGGCGCCCTCCGGCAGGCGGCGCGACAGCGACACGATGGTGCCGGAGGCGGTGCTGACGATGGCGAAGTCGTCCACCAGCCGCCGGGCGCTGGCGATGCCCCGGCCCGGGCTGCGTCCTTCCAGGATCGCGTCGAGGTCGCGGATACCCGGGCCGGTGTCGGACACCCGGGCGACCAGCGACGGTGCGCCGTTGCGGCTGATGGCGAAGGCGACACGGGCGCCGTGGCCGTAGGCGATGGCGTTGCGCGCGATCTCCGACACCGAAGCGGCGAAGCGGGTCTGGCTGGCGGCGTCCAGGCCGAACCGGGCCGCCACCTGCCGGGCGCGATGGCGCGCGAGCACGATGTCGTCGGGTGCGGACAGGGCGACGGTCAGCAGCGGCCACTCCATGCGGTCAACCTTTCCACACGACCACCGATGCATCGTCCCGGCCGCGTGCGTGATCACGATACAGGACGGCGGCGATCAGCGTAGGGTCCAGCGAGAACAGACCTGCGTGACCGTCGGGCGACCAGGAGGTTGCGAGGCCGTCGGAAAACATCACCACCACCGGGCGGTGATGCATCGGGTAGTGGAACGCCTGCATCCGGCCGGCGGTGTGACCCGCCGTGCCGCTATGCGAAACCATGCGGCGAACGCCGCCGGTATCGGTGATGAACCCGGCAATATTGCCGATGCCGCCATAAGTGACGCGCCGCGCCGCCGGCTCGATCAGCGCCGTGGCGAGGGCGGCGCCGCGGGTGGAACGCAGCCCGGCATGCAGGATTGTCAGCAGATCCACCGGGCTGGCCGCCGGGTGCTTCCCGAACAGCCGCACGGCTTCCTGCGACGCCGCCGCCGCCTGCGGACCGTGGCCCAGCCCGTCGGCGAGCAGCAACCCGACGGTGCCGTCCGGGCGCGCCAGGATGCAGGCCGCGTCGCCGCAGATTTCCTCGCCGGGCTTCGGCACGCACATGGCCGCCGACATCCGGTCCTGCGTCCCGCCGCCGCCCATCCGCACCAGCACGGCGGTGCCACCGCCGGGGGGCGCGTGGATCAGCATCTGCCGCGCCATCCGCTGCACCGCGCCGAGGCCGTTGCCGGAGGTGCCGCCGGTGGAGAACCCGTCGCGCAGGCAGGCGGCGACATCCGCCATGCCGGGGCCTTTGTCCAAGGCCAGGATCTCGATGCCGCCCGTGGCGCCAGCGTCCGCCCCGGCCAGCATCTCGCCGCCGCCGCCGTAGCGCAGCAGGTTCTGCGCCAGTTCGGTGGCGACAATAGCGACGCGACCGGCCTCGGTTTCGGAGTATCCCAGCCGGACGGCCAGCCCGACGATGCGGCGCCGGGCGGAGGCGACGTCGGTCGGGTCGCGGACGGGAATGCGGTCCATGCCGGTCAGGCCGCCGCGGGGAGGGTTATTGGCCGTGCCGCCCGGGATGGGCTGTCGCCAGGGCCGGTGCGGCAATGGCCCGGGGAAGCGCTTTGGTCCGTGCCCGCCGCAGCCTCAGAAAGCAAGGGATAACACGGATTAGAGGGATTAAGGCACGGATTACACAGAAAGTCTGGAAGTCTCGGGTGGGAGCGCATCTGCCGCCGGCCGGAGCGCTTCATGCGCCGGGACAACGTCCGCGGAATCCGTGCCTTAATCCCCTTAATCTGTGTTACACCTTGCCTTGCTTGCTTCCTCCGTCTGCCGGCACCGCCCGCCACGCCGGCGACGGGCGGCGTCAATGACGTTGCAGACCCCTGCACCGCAAGGCGTGGATGGTGCGCCTGCGCGCACCATGGCGTGGGAAAACGCAGCCGCCTCGGTCCACGAACCATGCTACTTCCACCTCGCAATGGTAACGCGCGTGCCCTGTTCAGGTGCCGACTCAATCGTGAACTCGTTGCACAGCCGCTTGGCGCCGCCCAGGCCGAGCCCCATTCCCTTGCCGCTGGAATATCCGTCCTTCAGCGCCAGTTCGATGTCCGGGATACCGGGGCCGTGGTCCTCGAACACGATTCTGACACCTCGCCGCGGACCCGCCTGGACGATTTCGATCGCCGCCTCGCCGCCCTTGCCGTAATCCAGCGTGTTGCGCGCCAGTTCGCTGGCGGCGGTGACGATCTTGGTCTGGTCCACCAGGCCCAGTCCCGCCTCGATGGCGATGCGGCGGACTTCCTGGCGCACGCGGACCACGTCCTCCCCGGACTGGATCCTGACGGTGCTACGCGGCACCCTCGGCCTCTTCCCCCGGGGCCATCCCCTCGGCGTCGAGCAGCGCGCGGATCATCGCCATGCCGCGCTCCGCGTTCAGCGCCGTCCGCACCCCCGGCAGCGACAGGCCGAGTTCCACCAGCGTGATCGCCACCGCCGGGCGCATCCCGACCACCACGGTCACCGCGTCCAGCACCTTCGCAATCATGGCGATATTGGCCAGGGTGCGGCCGATGAAGCTGTCAACGATCTCCAGCGCCGAGATGTCGATCAACACGCCCTTGGCAGCCACGTCCACGATGCGCGCCGTCAGGTCTTCCTCCAGCGCCATCGCCAGACGATCGTGCATGTCCACCTGTATGGTGACGAGCAGGGCCTCGCCCAGCTTGAGGATCGGGATGCGGTCCATCGCCGAAGCCTAAACCGTATCGGCCGCAAGCGGGCGCTTCACGCTGACCACGGTCTTGCCCAGGCGCCGCAGGGCCAGGGCGAACGCATCAGACAGGTTGGCTTTCGACACCACGTTCAGCTCGACCCCGAGATGCACCATGGTCTGGGCGATCTGCGGCCGGATGCCGCTGACGATGCAATCCGCGCCCATCAGCCGCGCCGCGGCGACGGTCTTCAGCAGATGCTGCGCCACCAGCGTATCGACCGTGGGCACGCCGGTGATGTCGATGATGGCAATGTCGGCCTCGAAACGCACAATGCTGTCGAGCAGGTTTTCCATCACCACCTGGGTGCGCGCGGAATCCAGGGTGCCGATCAGGGGCAGGGCGAGGATGCCTTGCCAGAGGCGGACGACGGGGGTGGAGAGTTCGGAGATCTCGGTCTGCTGGCGGATGATCACCTCTTCCCGGGCCCGCTGGAAGGTCTCCATCATGAACAGGCCGAGTGAGTCGATGAGTTGGCTGACGGAGAGCGTCTCGGCCGCCAATGAGGCGGCGTCGGCGCCCGGGACATCGCGCAGCCGTTCGAACAGCGGCTGCTTCAGCGAAAACAGGAACGTCGCCGTTTCCGACGGCGAAAACCCCAGCAACGCCCGCGTCCGCGACAGATCGGCCAGGATATCCCGCAACGGCGCGAATGAGGGGGCTTCGATATCGGTGACGTTGCCATCCCGGCAGCCCTGCGCCAATCTGGCGATGATGATTTCGCACTGTGACTCGAGCTCGGCGGCCGGCAGCCTGGCGTCCGGCGTTGCCCGCAGGATACCGAGCCAGTCGGTCAGTATCTGCCGTTCGAACCCGGACAGGATGCCGGGCAGCCGCGATTCCTGAGGCATGACCATGTTAAGTTCGGCCCTGTATCAATTCCCGCAAGACATTAGGCGGTTGGAAAAGAATAGCCAGCCACGTGGAACGATTATCACACGGGAGTGAATGACTGATGTCGATTGCTGCACTGCTTTGGTTTGGATAGAGAACAGAGGACGCGGGGCGCATGGCCGATCCCAATAATCGTTACGGATTAACGGCGGCACGGCAGCACGGGAGGCATGGGCGGGAGGTCAGGCCAATGGGCTTGACGGCCGACATTCACACTCACGTGCTGGTGCCGGCGGCGGCGGATTTCGTCAGGCCGCATCAGCAGCCAGACTCGCGCTCCGGTGTCTACACGCAGGAAACCCGGGTTCTCGCCGCCAGGCAGGACGCCGATCGGCTGCCTAATTTGACCGAGCTGTCATCGCGGATGCGCGACTTCGCCGCCATGGGGATCGATGCGCAGGTGATCAGCCCGGCGCCGGCACAATGCTACTATGACGTCCCGCCGGAGATCGGCGTTCAGGCCGCCCGGATCGTCAACGAAGGCATTGCCGCGATAGCCGGGGAAGCCGGCGACGCGATACCGGCCGCGCTGGGGACCGTGCCGCTGCAGGCCGGCGGGGAGGCCGCGGCGGCGGAACTGGAGCATTGCGTGCGCGCGCTCGGCCTGAAAGGCGTCGAGGTGCTGGCGCATGTGGGCGAGCGGGAGCTGTCGGATCCCGGGTTTGAGCCGTTCTGGGCCAAGGCGGAGGCGCTGGGTGCCGTGGTGTTCATCCATCCGGCCGGGTTCACCGAGCCGCGCCGGTTCGGGCGGTTCTATTTCAACAACGTCATCGGCAATCCGCTCGATACGACGCTGGCGCTGCATCACCTGATCTTCGACGGAGTGCTGGAGCGCTATCCGGACCTGAAGCTCCTCGCCGCGCATGGCGGCGGATATTTGCCGGCTTATTCGGGACGGATCGATCACGCCTGGGGCGCCCGCAGCGACGCGCATGGCGATTTGCCGAAACCGCCGAGTTTCTATCTGCGGAAGATTTACCTCGACACGATCGTCTTTACGCCGGAGCAGCTTGAGGGGCTGGCCGGATCGTTCGGCGTGGAGAAAATTCTGCTCGGCACGGATTATCCGTACGACATGGGGGAGTACGACCCGATCGGGCATGTCGCGTCGGTCGGGTCGTTCAGCGAGGCGGACCGGGCGGCGATCTGCGGCGGGAATGCGAGGCGGCTGTTCGGATTTTAGGCCCGGCACGAGCGTAATTGCCAGGCATTGCCCGTCCGAGACCGGCCGGCCTCGACAAACAGTTGGGGGAACAGATGTGGAAACAAAGCAGAACGGGTCTGGCTGCCACGACAGGCGCCCTCGCGCTTCTGGCGTGCATCTCCGGGCCAGCAGAAGCCGCCGTGCAGATCACCGGACAGGTGCGGGCAGGCGGCGCCGCGGTCGCGAACTCGACCGTCACGCTGTGGTCGGCGACGGCCGGTGACCCGCAGCAACTGGCCCTGGTGAGATCCGGCGCTGATGGCCGCTTCGAGATCGCCTCTGATCAAACGCCGGGCGGCGACACAAGCCTTTATCTGGTCGCCAGGGGCGGCACGCCGGCGGCCAGTGCGCCCGGCGGCGACAACCCGGCAATCGCCCTGCTGACCGTGCTCGGCAGCCGGGTGCCAGCCACGGTGACCGTCAATGAGATGACGACCGTGGCCTCGGTCTGGACCAACGCGCAGTTCCTCGACGGCGCGGCGCTGAAGGGGCCGCCGCTGAGCCTGCGTATCGCCGCCGGCAATGTGCCCAACTTCGTCGATCTGAAGACCGGAGGTTGGGGCGAGGCGATCCAGGGGCCGCTGAACAGCGGCCAGACGCCGACGATGGCCAATTTCGCGACCCTGGCTGATCTGTTGGCCGGCTGCGCCACACGCGTGATACCGGATGCTTGCGGCAAGCTGTTTGCTGCCGCGGCGGGGCCGCGCAGCGATAGTCCGAACGACACGCTCGCGGCGGCTCAATCGATTGCGCGCTATCCCTGGTATCAGCCCGGGCGGTTGTTTGCCTTGCTGGACCAGTTTTATCCGGTTCCACCGGTCAGGATGGACGGGCAACCGAAACCGCCGAATATGCGGCCGGTGCCGTTCATGCCGTATCTGATCTGGGCACCGAGTGCCTGGGTCCTGCCGCTCAAGTTCGACGGGGGTGGATATCGCGCGGGTGGCGAGGCCATGTTTGACAGCGAAGGCAACCTCTGGGTCGGCGACAATTTCACCATCGGCTGGCAGGGGCAGGACGCGCTTTGGCAAGGCAATGCCACCAAGTTCGCCCCGGACGGCAAACCCCTCTCGCCGATCACGACCGGCTTTACCGGTGGCGGCATGGAGGGGGGCACATTCGGCGCCGCCGTTGACGCCAACGACAACGCCTGGTTCACCACGTATGGCGGCCATTCGATCGCAGTGTTCGACAAGAACGGCAAGCCGCTGACGCCTCCCGACGGCATCACATTCGGTGGCCGTCTCGGGCTGATGCAGGGCATTATCGTTACGCCCGGCGGCGACGTGTGGGCCCTCGGGGCCTCGAAGAGCCAACTGATCTACTTCCCGAAGGGCGATCTGACGAAGGGCCGTATCGTGTGCGAGGGCGCGGCTGAAGAGCCGTGCAAGTCGTTTCTGGGACCATTCCACCTCGCGATCGATCAGCAGGACCGGATTTGGGTGTCCAACGCCTTTGCCGAGCACGTAACGCGCTTCCCGGCCGCCGAACCCGGGAAGGCCGAGAACTTTTATGCGGGGGCAAGCCCCGCCGGACTGAATGTCGACAGCCAGGGGAATGTCTGGATCACCACCCGGTTCGGCAACGGGCTAATGGGAAAGCTCCATCTGGCGGACATGGATGCCCGTGCGAAATTCGGCGGTGTCGTGCCCGGCATGGACTACATGACAACCACCATGTCCACGCAGCAAGGCGGAACCGACCACAGCGGCAGCGTCACGCTGCTGCGGCCGGACGGCTCGCCCTATCCCGGCTCCCCCTTCACGGGCGGCGGCTTGCCCGGACCGTGGGCGGCGGTTGTGGACGGCAACGACAACGTCTGGATATCAAACTTCGCCATGCCGGACAGCCCGATTGTGCAGCTATGCGGCGTTCGCACGGAGACCTGCCCGCCTGGCATGAACACCGGAGACCAGATCTCACCGCCCGGCGGGTATGTCGGAGGCGGACTTCAGATGCAGACCGACATCGCGATTGATCCGGCCGGGAACGTCTGGGTGATGAACAACTGGCAGGATATCGCAAGCTGTATCGGCAAGCCCCGGGAGGCGCTTTCGACGCGTTGTGGCGGCCAGGGTGTCGTGATCTTCTACGGGATGGCCAAACCCGTGCGCACGCCACAGATCGGTCCGGCACGGGCGCCGTGAGCGGGACCGACCGCCCATGCATGAAGGTCCGCAATCTACCCGCGAACGGCCGCTTCGGAGACACGGTGCCGCTCGTCTGAACCACCGAGGGAGCAAATGTCCTACGTCCGTCGCCACCCCGGGTGGGCTGGCCGGACCCTCGCCTTCGGTATGGCCGGTTCAAAGGAAGAGCCGCACCAGCACCGCAAGTCGTGGATTGCCGGACTAATCCCTGGGAGCAGACGATCTCGCCTCGCCGACTGCCTCAGAACTTGGAAACCCGGGTCTCCTTAGCGGTGATGAACTCCAGCAGCGCCGGCTTGCCCGCCTGCGTCTGCTCGATCCCCCGCCGGATCGCCGCCTTGATGTCCCCCGGCTGTGTCACCCTCTCCCCATATCCGCCGAACGCCTGCGCCATCGCCGCGTAATCCCCCGAAATATCCGTCGACCGGTATTTCTCCGTCGAGATCGGCATCACCTTCAGCTCTATCGCCATGGAGAAGTTGTTCAGCAGGATCGACAGGATCGGGATCCGCTCGCGCACGCAGGTCTCGAAATCCATGCCGGTGAAGCCGATGGCCGCGTCGCCCCACAGGTTGATGCACAGCTTGTCCGGCTTCGCCAGCTTCGCCCCCATCGCCAGCCCCAGCCCCATGCCCAACTGGGTCGTCTTGCCCCAGCCGATATAGGACAGCGGCTCGGTGGACACCCAGAACGGAGAAATCTGGTCGCGCGGGCTGCCGGCGTCATGCGTGATGATGGTGTTGCGGATGTCCACGGTCTGCAGCAGCTCCTGAATCACCCGGTAGGGACTCAACGGCGCCTCGTTCGAGTTCAGCAGCGGGCGCCATTGCTCCAGCCACTCCTCCCGCACCGCGGTGATCTCCGCCGCCACGGCGGAGGCATCGCGGTTGCCGGCGAGAGTCTGCCGCAGTTCGCCGATGAGTGCCGCCAGGGTCAGCCGCGCGTCGCCGACAAGGCCGACGGCGCTGACCACGTCCTTGTTGAGGTGGTTGGGGTCGAGCGTCGCATGGACGAACTTCTTCCCCTTGGGGAACTTGATGCCGAAGTTCGTCTCGGTGAACGAGCAGCCGATGCCGATGATGACGTCGGCGTTCTGCACGAAATGATGCACCGGCTTCCGCACCGCCGCGCCGCCCGACCCGAGCGCCAACGGATGGTTCTCGGGGAACGCACTCTTGCCGCCGAGGCTGGTGGTGACCGGCGCGCCGAGCAGTTCCGCGAACTCGCGCAGTTCCGCCCAGGCTTCCGCCCAATGGATTCCGGTGCCGGCGTAGATCACCGGGCGCTTGGCCCCCAGGATCGCCGCCGCCGCCTTGCGCACATCGGCCGGATCGGGGCCGTATTTCGACACGCCCACGGGGGTGTAGTCGATGTAGCCGATCTCCTCATTCCAGATGTCGGTGGGGATTTCCACCAAGGCGGGGCCGCTGCGGCCGTTGCGGATGGCGCTGAACGCGCGCCGCATGACGTTGGCGACCTCGTTCGGCAGGATGACCGGTTCGGCCAGCTTCGACACGCCGCGCATTTCCCGCACGGCGTTGTAGTTGGGGTCGATATGGGCGATGCGGCGCGGATAGCCCTGCGGGATGACCAGCATCGGCACGGACTCGGAGTAGGCCTGCGCCACGCCGCCGTAGGCGTTTTCGGTTCCCGGGCCGTGCTGCATGCAAAAGGCGCCGATGGTGCGGCCGGAGGTGACGCGGGAGATGGCGTCGGCCATGTGCAGGCCGATACGCTCCTGCCGGACGATGACCGGGCGGATATCGGCGGCGGCGGCGAATTCGAGCAGGTGGTTGACGGGATAGCCGCAGAGGATCTCGATGCCCTCGCGCTTCATGATCTCAGCGACAGCCTGACCGACTTTCATGAGTCCGCTCCCTCTTGGTGATTGACCCGACGGTAGGACCGGGCCGGGCCGGTGGCAAATCCGGGGCCGCCGCCGCGCCGTTCCGATGCTCGCCCCGCGCCGGCCGCCGCCGCAATTTCTTGCGTTTGGGATACGGCCGACCCACAATGGGTGGTCTATGCTGACGAATCGGGCTTCACACCACGGGAACAGGACACAGATGGACGGTATGGACCGAGCAGCCGACGAACATCCGATCCGGTTTGACCTGCTGACCGAAAACCCCGTCTACAAGCCGTTCCGCTACCCTTGGGCCTACGAAGCCTGGCTGACCCAGCAGCGGGTGCACTGGCTGCCGGAAGAGGTGCCGCTCGCCGACGACGTCAAGGACTGGCACCGCAACCTGACCGAGGGCGAGCGCAACCTGCTGACGCAGATCTTCCGCTTTTTCACCCAGGCCGATGTCGAGGTGAACAACTGCTACATGAAGCATTACAGCCAGGTGTTCAAACCCACCGAGGTGCTGATGATGCTGTCGGCGTTCTCCAATATCGAGACGATCCACATCGCCGCGTACAGCCACCTGCTCGACACCATCGGCATGCCGGAAATCGAGTACACTGCCTTCCTCAAATACAAAGAGATGAAGGACAAGTACGACTACATGCAGGGCTTTTCGGTCTCATCGCCGTTCGAGATCGCCCGGACGCTGGCGGCGTTCGGCGCCTTCACCGAGGGGCTGCAGTTGTTCGCCTCGTTCGCGATCCTGCTGAATTTCCCCCGCTTCGGCAAGATGAAGGGGATGGGGCAGATCGTCACCTGGTCGGTGCGCGACGAAAGCCTGCACTGCGCCTCGATCATCAAGCTGTTCCGCACCTTCATCCAGGAAAATCCTGAGTTGTGGACCGAGGATTTGCGGCGGGAGCTGTATCTGAGCTGTGCTACCATCGTCTCGCATGAGGACGCCTTCATCGACCTGGCGTTCGAGCAGGGCGCCGTCGAAGGCCTGACCTCTCGCGATGTTAAGCTGTATATCCGCTACATCGCCGATCGGCGGTTGGTTGAACTGGGGTTGAACGGGCTTTTTCATGTCGAGAAAAATCCGCTGCCCTGGCTGGATGACATGCTGAACGCGGTCGAGCACGCGAACTTTTTTGAGAATAGAGCCACCGAATACAGCAAGGCCTCGACCTCCGGAACCTGGGAGGAGGCGTTCGGCGCCGGCCCGGCGGACGTGGACAGCGGGCTGGCGATAGCGGTCACGGGTTGACTTTCGCAACGTTTAGCCGGCAATTGCGGCCAAAGCTCTCTCCTCGCGAGCGGTTCCGCCGGCGGGCATGATCCGGAAGAAGGTTTTGCAAGTGATGTCTATCTCCGCGCAACGGCCGGATGATTTATGCGCCGGGTTTTTTTTGCGGCGCGAAACCGCGCGTTTAACATATTTTTCACCTTTCAGCCGTTTCTTTGTGCATGATTGATCCTGTGGTCCTATATCAACCGGTGTCGGGCGGCTGCATGATAGCCGCCGGGAGACCGGTAGAGCGACACCAGGGGGGCTTCGATGGGCACGACGATTTTGTTAGGGGCGATGGTGAGCCAATCTGAAGAAGAGACCGGCCGAGAGACTGGCACGGGGGGCGCGCCGCGCTATAGCAGGCGCCTGTCGGACAAGATCCTGATCGCATTTCATCATGCATGCGACCAGTCGGACTTCGAAGTCGCGGAAGAATTGCTGCGCGTGCTGGAGATGATGCTGACACGCCGCCCGCTCACGCCCGACGGCACCCGCCGGCGCAACATGGAGAGCCTGGTCGCCGCGCATGAACGCCTCTGGCATCTGCGGCATCCGAACGCCGACGGCTTCTGACGTCCGCTCAACCCCGGAGATCCAGGTCCGCACCCTCCCTGAGAATCGCCTGAGCGGCCCGGGTGAATGACCCGTCCGGCTGATGCAGCACGAGGCCCGGCAGCAGCCGCATCGTCCCGCGGCCTTGCCTGATTCCTCGCAACAGCGCCAGTTTCGCCGCCCGACCGGCTTTGGGCCAGAGCGGGAAGATGGCGGCGCAGGGACTGTCCGACAGAGTCATTGCCGCAAGACAGGCCGGGATCATGCCGGCCGGGACGATGACGGTCAGCGTTCCCCGGTTGCGCAGGCTGGCGCTGAGCCTGGCGATCCATGCGTGCATCAGGGCGTCCGAGCCACGCTTGGCGGTTTCGCGCGACTCGTCAGGGGACTCGGTGCCGTGCGGCGCGTGGTAGGGCGGGTTGGCCAGCGCGTGGTCGAACCGCCCCGGCAAAGCCGCGGTTTCGATGGCGCCTGCGATGATCTGCATATCGCCGAAGCCATTGGCGGCCGCGTTCGATGTCGCGAGGCGCGCCAGTCCGGCGTCGATTTCGACGCCCGCTGCCCGGATGCCCGCGACCCGGGCGGACAGGCAGAGCAGGGCGGCACCGGCACCGGTGCCGGCCTCCAGCACCTGCTCGCCGCTTCGCGCCGGGATGGAGGCCGCCAGCAGCACCGGTTCGATGCCGCTGCGGAAGCCCTCCGCCGGCTGCGCATAGCGCACGCGTCCGTCCAGAAGATGACCTTCGGTCGCTGCCGGCGTCACAGTAGTTCGCCGGCTTCGCGCAACACCCGCCGGGCCCGTTCGAAATCGTCCGACTCGACCATCAGCCGCCGGGGAATCGCGCCCGCGCTGCCTTCGGCGATGCTGGTGTAGCCGTCCAATACGGTCGTCTCGATGCCGGCATCCGCCAGCAGGGCGGTGAGGAAGGAGATCTGCACCAGATTATTGGACGTGATAAGTGCGCGCATGGGCGGATCGTGGCGCGTATGATACCGGCGCGCAACAGGGTTGATCGCCCCCGCCGGAGTTTGACATTTCGGCGTCCGGCATTGATTTGGTGCGATATTTTTCCAAAATCATCGCGATTTCGGCAACTCGCGGAGCGCCTGGCGCCCGTTTTGGCTATGCGCGGGGGCGGTTCGGGGCCAGTATGTTGCCTTGACCCTGTTTGATGACGACCGATATGAAGAGCGCGCTTTCAGGTATAAAGTCGGGAGAATGAGTTGGGCGGCATCGCCAGTCCCCTTGAATTAGGCGTGTCGCTCATGTCGGTTTCCTCGCCGGACGTGAGCGAGGATGCATTGTCCGCACTCGTCGGCCTGGTTCAGGCCGATCTCGAGGCGTGCAACGACGTCATTGTCGGGCGCATGGACAGCCCGGTCGCCCTGATCCCGCAATTGGCCGCGCATATCGTCGCGGCCGGCGGCAAGCGCCTTCGCCCGCTGCTGACCCTCGCGTCCGCCCGGCTGTGCGGCTATCCGGGTGCGTCCGGCGGGGCGCGGCACATCGATCTCGCGGCGTGCGTGGAGTTCATCCACACCGCGACCCTGCTGCACGACGACGTGGTGGACGAAAGCCGGCTGCGCCGCGGGCTTGCCTCGGCCAATGCGATCTTCGGCAATAAGGCGTCCGTGCTCGTCGGCGATTTCCTGTTCGCGCGATCCTTCCAGTTGATGGTGGATGACGGCTCGCTGCGGGTGCTGGCGATCCTGTCGAAGGCCGCGGCGACGATCGCCGAGGGTGAGGTGCTGCAACTGGTGACGCAGAACGACCTGTCCACGACCGAGGGCCGCTACCTTGAGGTCATCCAGGGCAAGACCGCCGCCCTGTTCGCTGCCGCCTGCCAAATCGGTGCCGTCGTCGCCGATCGGCCGGCGCGGGAGGAGGAGGCGCTTTCGGAGTATGGAATGAAGCTGGGGATTGCGTTCCAGCTTGTGGACGATGCGCTGGATTACGTCGCTGACGAGGCGAAGCTGGGCAAGACCGTCGGCGACGACTTCCGCGAGGGCAAGATCACCCTGCCGGTGCTGACCGCGTTCCTCGCCGGGGATGAGCGGGAAAAGGCGTTCTGGCAGCGGACGATCGAGACGCTGGAGCAGACCGACGCCGATCTGGACCATGCAATGCACCTGATCGCCGAGCACGGCGCGATCAAGGTGACCTTGGATCGGGCGCAGCGGTTTTCGCAGGAAGCCAAGGACGCGCTGCTGGTGTTTCCCGACGGTCCGATCCGCCGCGCTTTGGCCGGCGTGGCCGACTACACGGTGCAGCGGCTGCGGTAGGGCGGCCGTAATAAGCCCCGGCGGTACCGTCTCTGCTCGGACCGTCATGGCCGGGACACGCCCGGCCATGACGATGGCCGTCATTCGGCCTGCGGCAATCGTTTCCGGTTATCGTGGCGCAATCCCCCGCGGTGTGTCAGTTTGATCCGCACAGACTCGCGGTCGCAAAACAGTGGCGAAACGCATCAAGCATCGGGGTAAGGCTGTCCCGCGGGACAGCACCTTCAAACGCACAGTACGGCCGGCAGACTTCGAACGCGCTTCACCCGCGCCCGCGCGGTTGCCGGACGAAGCCATCGTGCAGGTCGTCGGCATCGACTCCGACGGCGACGCCCTCGCCCGCCCGGTCGAGTGGGACCGCAACGCCGGGCCGCCGCCGCAAATCCGGATGACGCCCGAAAAACACGGCACCCCCGCGCTGGCACCGGGCGAGCGGGTCCTCGCGCGGCTGAAACCGTTCGGACCCGGCCGCTACGACGGCCGCACCCTGCGCCGCATCAGCGAAACCCCCGGCCGCATCCTCGGCATCTTCAAGCGCGGCCGCCTCGAAAACCGCATCATCCCAACCGATCGGCGGTCCAAGGCGGAGTGGAGCGTGCCGCACGGCCAGGATGCCGGCGCCGAACCGGATGAGATCGTCGTCGCCGAACCGGTCGCCGGCAATCAGCAGCTCGGCCTGAAGCCGGCGCGGGTGATCGAGCGGCTGGGCAAGCTGGGCGATGCCCGCTCCATCAGCCTGATCGCGATCTACACGCACGACATTCCGCAGACCTTCTCGGACGCCGCGCTGGAGGCGGCGGAGCACGCCCGGGCAACGCCGCTCGGCAGCCGCACCGATTTGCGCGACCTGAAGCTGATCACCATCGACGGCGCCGACGCGCGCGATTTCGATGACGCGGTGTTCGCCGAACCCGACCCGGAGCAGCCCGGCGGCTTTCGCCTCGTCGTCGCCATCGCCGATGTCGCCCATTACGTCCGCCCGGGATCACCGCTCGACCGCGCCGCCAGCCACCGCGGCAACAGCGTGTATTTCCCCGACCGCGTCGTGCCGATGCTGCCCGAAGCGCTGTCGAACGGCTGGTGCAGCCTGCGGCCGAACGAAGATCGCGGCTGCCTGTTCGTCGAGATGCGCATCGACCGCTCCGGCCGGAAGACCGCGCATCGCTTCGGCCGCGGCCTGATGCGCAGCGCCGCCCGCCTGACCTACGAAGAAGTCCAGGCGGCGCACGATGCGCACACCGATATCGGCGTCCCGCTGGTGCATCTCTATGCCGCCTACAACGCCTTGCTGGCCGCAAGGCAGGAACGCGGCGCGCTCGACCTCGACCTGGCCGAGCGGAAAGTGGTGCTGGACGACACCGGCCATGTGTTGAGCGTGGCGCCGCGCCCGCGCCTCGACAGCCACCGGCTGATCGAGGAATTCATGGTGCTGGCGAACGTCGCCGCCGCCGAGGAACTCGAGCGGCTGCACACGCCCTGCATGTTCCGCGTCCATGCGCCGCCATCGGACGAAAAGCTCGAGTCCTTGCGTGCTTTCCTGGCAACACTCGGTGTCTCTTTATCGGCGTCCAATCTGCTGCATCCGCGCGACCTCGATCGCGTGCTGCGCAAGTTCGCCGACACGCCGGAATCCCAGGTGGTCAACGAGGTGATGTTGCGCAGCCAATCGCAGGCGGCCTACAGCCCTGACAATATTGGTCATTTCGGCCTCGCCCTGGCGCGCTACGCGCATTTCACCAGTCCGATACGCCGGTATGCGGATCTGCTGGTGCACCGGGGCCTGATCCGGGGACTGAAATTGGGCGAGGACGGGCTGACCGCCGGGGAGGTCGAGACCTTCGCGGAGACCGGCGAACGCATCACCGAAACCGAACGGCGCGCCCAGGCCGCCGAACGCGACGCGGTTGACCGTTACCTAACCGCCTTCATGTCTGATAAGATCGGCTCGCGATTCAACGCCCGGATATCCGGCGTGACTCGTTTCGGGCTGTTCGTCACGGTTACGGAAACCGGGGCAAACGGTATCGTTCCTTTTGCAACCTTACCGGACGATTTTTGGCAATATGATGAGCGGGAGCAGACCGTGACCGGCCGCCGCACGCAGCAGGTGTACCGCCTGGCGCAGGAGGTCGAGGTGCTTTTGTCGGAAGCCAACGCGGTGACCGGCAGCATGGTCTTCCATGTGCTGCAGGAGCGTGCCGCCGCGCGGGCATCAGGGCCGAAAGGCAAACATCCGGCCAATCCGTCGGGGAAACGGCCCCGCTTCTCGTGATCCGGATCGGTTTCCTGCTGATGCTGTTTGCGTTCGGCCGGGCGCAGGCGCAGGCGCTGCCGAGCGCCGGCCTGGACCAGGAGCGGATGACCGCGGTCTATGCGGAGGCGCTGTCGTTCATGGCGCCGCGCATCCTCGATCCGGTGTCGGTGCCGCAACTGACGGTCTGGGGCCTGCAAGGGCTGACGACGCTCGATCCGGCACTGCGCATCGGCATCCGCGACTCGCATCTGCAGTTGTTCCGCCAGGGCGATCTCGTGCTGGAGGTCGCCGCCCCGCGGGACGATACGCCGCTGGCCTGGGCCAGGACCGCCGCGGCGATCAGCGCGGCGGGCTATCCGGGATCGGTGCTGCTGCGACGGGCCGGCACCCAGGGGGTCATTCAGGGCTTTTTCGATGAGATGCTGGGGCGCCTGGACCCGTATTCGCGCTACGTGGCGCCGCTGCAGGCGGGCGAGGACCGCGCCCGGCGCGCGGGACGGGCCGGATTGGGGCTGACGGTGGGACTGCGCGGCCGGATGGTGGACGTCCGCGCCGTGGTTCGCGACAGCCCGGCGGCAATTGCCGGGATCCGGCCCGGCGACTTCCTGCTGGCGATCGACGGCCAGGAAACCCGGGATCAGGACCCGGCGACGATCACCGCCCTGCTGTCCGGCGCGGAAGGGTCCGCCGTGACCGTAACCTGGCGCGGACGGGACGGGCATGCACGGGACGCCCAGATGATCCGCGTGATGGTGGCGCCCGAGACGGTGTTTGCCCAGCGCTTGGCCGATATGCTGGTCCTGCGCGTCACCAGCTTCAGCGGCACCACCGCCTCGCATCTGGCCTTGTCGGTGCAGGATGCGCTGTCGGAGCCGCGGCCGGTGCATGGGATCGTGCTCGACCTGCGCGACAACCGCGGCGGGCTGCTGCGGCAGGCGGTCACGGCGGCGGACACGTTCCTGCCGGCCGGGGTGGTGGCAATCACCACGGGCCGCGATCCGGAGGCCAACCATATCTGGCGGTCCGCGGAGGGTGAACTGGCGGAGAATGTGCCGCTGGTCATCCTGGTCGATGGCCGCACGGCCAGTTCCGCCGAAATCCTGGCCGCGGCGCTGGCGGACCGGGGCCGGGCGGTGGTCGTCGGCAGTTCGACGGTCGGGAAGGGGCTGGTGCAGACGATCGACCCGCTGCCCGACGGCGGCGACCTGTTCATCACCTGGAGCCGCGTGCTGGCGCCGCTGGGCTGGCCGCTGCAGGGTTTGGGGGTGCTGCCGCAGGTCTGCACCAGCCTGGGAGGCGAGGCGCTGAACCGCCAGCTTTCCACGCTGTCGGCCGGATTTCAGCCGATGATCGAGGCGATCCGGCGGGAGCGGGCGGCGCGGGCGCCGGTGCCGGCCGCGGAGGTTCTGGATATTCGCGCGCCATGTCCGGGCGCGGAGGGACGCCCGGCCGATTTGGACGCGGCGCGGTCGCTGATCGCCAACCCGGCGGCTTACGCGGCTGCGTTGCTGCCGCCGATGGTGGACCGCTAGGGGATTTCTGCAAGGACCGCGCCGTAACGACGCTGAAGCAGCGCGCATTGCCGCGAATCCATGCATCTGACGCCGGCCGCCGCCGTTGAATCCGTGAACCCAACCGGAGGACATTGATGAGCGGAACCAGCGAAAAAGCCCAGTCGATCTATGTGACCGGCCTGCGCAACCAGCACGCCGTCGAAAACCAGGCGATCGAACTGCTGGAGCGGCAGATCGGACGGCTGGAGAATTATCCTGCAATGGCTGACCGGATGCGCCGGCATGTGACGGAATCCCGGGATCAGGCGCGCCGCCTGGAGGAGTTGCTCGGGCAGTTCGGCACCAGCGAATCCGGGCTGAAGGACACGATGATGTCCTTCATGGGGAACGTGGCGGCGTTGGCCCACACCCCGGCCTCTGACGAGGTGATCAAGAACACCTTCGCGAATTTTGCGTTCGAGCACTTCGAGATCGCGGCCTACAAGTCGCTGCTGACATTGGCCGACATAACCGGCCACGCAGCCGCCGAGACCGCATTGCGGCAGTCGCTCGCGGAGGAGGAGGCAATGGCCGCCTGGATAAACGAGCATCTGGACGAAACGACGCGGACCTTCGTCAGCCGTTCGGAGGCGGGCGTCACCGCCGGGCGGTAGCGAAATGCGAAGAACCCTCCCGGTGGGAGGGTTCTGGCATTGCCCGGGCTAAAACTCGATATCGAGTTCGTCGATCTGCTCCGGCTCCCGCTGGGCGGCGGCGAACCATTCCTTCATGTCCGGCCAGGCCGTGATCTGCTGGCAATACGCCTCGCAGACCTTGTCCATCTTCACGTCATAGCTGCGGAAACGGGTCACCACCGGGGCGTACATCGCGTCGGCGATCGTCGGCTTGGCGCCGAACAGCCACGGCCCCTTCCAGGTGCTCAGGCATTCCCGCCAGATTTCCGTGATCCGGTCGATATCCGCCTGTACGGCGGACCAGACGGCGAAGCGCGGCCGGAAGATGCGCAGGTTCATCGGCAGCGCCTCACGCAACACCGCGAAGCCGGAGTGCATTTCACCGGAAACCGAGCGGCAGCGAGCACGCGCGCCACGCTCGCTTGGCAACATTCCCGCGTTCGGAAACATTTCATTCAGATACTCGGCGATCGCGATCGTATCCCAGATCACGACATCGTCATGCATCAGCGCCGGTATCCGGATCGAGGAGGACTGCATCAGCAGCTCCTTGCGGTTCACCGGGTCGTCCAGATCGACCACCTTTTCCTCAAAGGCCAGACCCGCAAGCCGCACCAGAAGGTGCCCGCGCAGCGACCACGAGGAATAATTTTTACTGCTTATGAGAAGCGTGGCTCCCGCCATAGTGACAACCCCTGATCCTGCTGGCATGCTGCTGCGCAATATAGCAACAGCTTCGGTGTGATGGCGAGGCTTTGCGATGCAGGCGACATTCTAATGACATGCGTCCGGGAATGATAGAGATTGATCAATAACAAGGATGGCGCTACGCGGCAGGCAATGATTTACAAAATTTACCAGGCGCAGGCCGACCTGATGTTTCCCGCTCGCCAGCTTGCCAAACTCGGCGCTGGCGTCGCCAAATCGATGGACATGGGGGAATATACCCCCGCACCCCTGCGGCAGCTAGGCGCCGCGCTCACCATGCTCGCGGATGGCGGTTTGAGCCATCAACGGCCGGATTACGGCTTCCGGACCGTCAAAATGGGCAACGATGTCGTCGGTGTAACCGAGGAATCCCGCCTGGAAACGCCGTTCGGCACCCTGCTGCGGTTCCGCAAGGACAGCGACATCCAGCAGCCGCGGGTCCTGGTCGTGGCGCCGATGTCGGGGCATTTCGCGACCTTGCTGCGCGGCACCGTCGCCGTCCTGCTGCCCGATCACGATGTGTACATCACCGATTGGAAGAACGCCCGCGACGTTCCGCTGTCCGAGGGCATCTTCGGATTCGACGAATACGTCGATCACATGATCCGTTTCATGGAGGTTATCGGCGAAGGCAGCCACATGATAGCGGTCTGCCAGCCATGCGTTGCCGCCTTGGCTGCGACGGCGGTGATGGCCGAAACCAACAACCGCGCCCAGCCGCGCAGCCTGACGCTGATGGCCGGGCCGATCGATACGCGGCAAAACCCGACCAAGGTGAATGAGCTCGCGAAGGGCCATTCGATCGAGTGGTTCGAAAAGAAACTGATCGCCAAGGTGCCGTGGCGGTATCCCGGCGCGTTCCGCCGCGTCTACCCCGGGTTCCTGCAATTGACGGCGTTCATGTCGATGAACCTCGACCGCCACATCAACGCGCACATGGCGCAGTACCGCGCGCTCGCCTGCGGCGATGTCGTCGCCGCCGACGCGCACCGCAAATTCTACGAAGAGTACAACGCGGTGATGGACCTGCCGGCGGAGTTCTACCTGGAGACCGTGCAGAAGGTGTTCCAGGACCACGACCTGCCGCTGGGCAAGCTGACCTGGCACGGCCAGCCGGTGAAGCCGCAGGCGATCCGCCGCACCGCCTTGCTGACCGTCGAGGGCGAGCGCGACGATATCTGCGCCATCGGCCAGACCATGGCGGCACTGGATCTCTGTAGCGGCCTGCGCAACAGCCAGAAGCGCCATCATCTGCAAGCCGGCGTCGGCCATTACGGCGTGTTCAGCGGCTCACGCTGGGCGCGGGAGATTTATCCGAGGGTCCGGGCAATGATCGAAGTGACGACCCACCACTAACGGCGATCGCTGGCTCACTTTCTGTTGAACCAACCGTCTGGTAGCCGCCGCCATGGAAGAACTGGACATCATCGGCGCGACCTTCGGGAACGATAAATCATCGTCGCGGCATGATTACCTGCGACATTATGACGGCCTGTTCGCCCGCCACCGGCGCGAACGTTTTAATTTCATTGAGATCGGCGTTTTCAACTCCGCATCGCTGGCGACGTGGCGATCGTATTTTGAAAATGCCGCCATCGTCGGCGTCGATATCCAGGACCAGCCGGGCAGCCACGCCGAAGACGGCATCATCGTAGAGGTCGGCTCTCGCGACGACCCGGGCTTTCTGTACGATCTGGCGCGCCGCTATCCGCCGCGCATCATCTCCGACGACGGGTCGCACCGCTCGCAGCATGTCCTGTTCACCTTCGAGACGTTGTTTCCCGCGCTGGAGCCGGGCGGCTATTACCTGATCGAGGGCCTTCGCTCGCTGCAACCGGCGACCCGGGATGTGCGGCGGGCCGGCCAGGCACAGGTCGATCCGATCGACTATTTTTTTGATTTGAGCCGGACGGTGATGACCGGGCAGCTCGATCCCGCACTCGACTGGGGGTTTCGCGGCTACGCCCGCAACTGGATCGACGAGGTGCTGGTCCACCGGCAATGCTGCGTGATCCGCAAGAAGCCGGCCGCGGTGGGCGGATCGGTGCAGCTCGACGCGGTGGAAAAGCTGGCTGCGACCATCGGTTCGGCCGACGCGTGGGAGCGCGCGGCCCTGTTCATCAATGCCAATGGCGGCAGCGTGGAGCGGACCATCGCGGCGTTGAACAGCGCGATCGCGATCAAGCCATCCAGCCGGCTGTTCCGCTACCTGAGCGAGATGCACGCCGCCGCCGGGCGGATGGACGAAGCGGTGAAGATCGCCCGGCGTGCGGCCTATATCGACGTGGACGAAAACGAGCGGACGGAGTCCCTGGAGCACTACGGCAACATGCTGATCGCGACCGGGCAGATCAACAAGGGCGTCGAGGTGTTCACCGCGGCGCTGGAGGGTGTCACTCATCCGGTGATCCGGCATCGGATTCTGTCGAATATCGCGGAGCATCAGGGGCGGGTTTGAGGGCAGGGGTGGGCGCCGGGCGCCGGGATCATCCGGCCAGCCGGCGAACCTCCGCCACCGCCGCGGCGGTGTCCCAATGGACGGCCCCTTCCAGCCGCGCGGTCTCGCGCCCCCGGCGGTCGATGATGATCGTCGTTGGCGTGACGCCGTGCGTGCCCAGCGCAAGGCCCGCGGCGTTGGCGGGGTCGAGCCAGACCTGCAGGGTGTCGATGCCATACCGGTCGAAGAAGCGGCTGACCGCCGCCGCGCCGCCGCTATCGGATGCAGCGGCCAGCACCCGGATGCCGTCGCCGGCGACGCGGCGGGCGAGGGACGCGAGCGCCGGCATTTCAGCGACGCAGGGCGCGCACCAGGTGGCCCAGAAGTTCAGCACGAGTCCGCTGCCGGCGAAGCTGGAGAGCGGATGCGGGTTGCCGGCGGCATCCACCAGCATCGCCTCGGGCAACGGCACCGGCGGGATCGCGGGCTTGAGCGCGGCGATGTCCAGCACAGGCTCCGGTATGCCGAGCAGCGCGCGGACGCGGGGAGAGCGGCTGGCTCGCCATACGAAACCGGCGGCCCCGACTGCCGCGAGCGCGGCCCCGCCGGCGAGCAGTGCCCGGCGTGTGGTGTTCCGACCGGGGTTTGCGGTGTCCATGCGTCGCTCCTGTTGCCGGAGGGCGGCAGTCGCGCCGCAACCGCTGGATGGAGGTCCGTAACGGAATCGAACCGCTCTGGCGGGTTTTGCAGACCCGCACCTAACCACTCGGACACCGGACCGTTGCCGTGGTTATAAAGCTGCGCGGCTGGGATGCCGCATCAACACGAGAATAGTATCCTGTGTGACACGTACCTGATTTGCGGGATGTTGTCGTTGGCTGGCGGCAGCCGACTGAGGCCGCGCGGTTCGCCCGGGTCGATAATTTTTTCCCGGGTGTGGTGTAGTTTCGCGCGACGCTTCGCAGTTGACAGGAGGCAACGATGGCTGGCGCGATCTCCATCCGGTCCGGTCGCCCATCCCGCAGCGCGGCGTGGATATTCCCCATGATGCGGCTGTGCCTGCCCGAGGCGCCCGTCATCGCGACCGGCTGCTTGCCGTCAAACTCGTAACGCTCCTCCTGTCTGGCCGCCCAGATGAGGAACCGTTCGACCGTCCAGGGAGTGGTGAACGTGACGTTCATGAGATCAGTCCAGCACGCCGGGGCACACGCGAGTCCTCCGTCCTAACGCCCTTTTGTCCGGTGCCGGAACGCCAGCGCCTCCGCCACATGCACCCGCCCGACCACCTCCGCCCCCGCCAGATCGGCGATCGTCCGCCCCACCCGCATCGTCCGCGTGTAGCCCCGAGGCGACAGCCGCAGCTTCTCCATCGCCTGCTCCAGCAGCCGCAGCGCATCCGGATGCAGCCGGATCCCCCGCGGGTCCGCCTCCGCATTGGTTGCCGGGCCGTCGGCCCCCGCCCGCTCAGCCTGGATCTGCCGCGCCCGGGCGACGCGACCTGCCACCGGTGCCGAAGCCTCCCCCGGCGGCGCATGCGACAGCTCCGCCGCGGTTGCCGGCTGCACGTCCACGGCGAGGTCGATGCGATCCAGCACTGGGCCGCTGACCCGGTTCTGGTAATCCTCGCCGCAGCGGGGCGCCCGACCGCATTCCCGCGCGCCATCGCCCAGATAGCCGCAGCGGCACGGGTTCATCGCCGCGACAAGCTGGAACCGCGCCGGGTAGGTGATGTGCGCCGCCGCCCGCGACACCGTCGTCCGCCCGGACTCCATCGGCTGGCGCAGCGACTCCAGCGCCTGGCGGGGGAACTCCGGCAATTCGTCAAGGAACAGCACGCCGCGATGCGCCAGGCTGACCTCGCCCGGCCGCGCCCGCTGGCCGCCGCCGGTCAGCGCCGCCTGGGAGGCCGAGTGGTGCGGCTCCCGGAACGGCGGCCGCATCACCAGCCGGCCGCCGTCCAGCAGCCCGGCGACGGAGTGGATCATGCTGACCTCCAAAGCAGATCGTGGATCGAGGTCCGGCAGCAGCCCGGGCAGCCGCGCCGCCAGCATCGACTTGCCGGCGCCGGGCGGGCCGATCAGCAGCAGGTTGTGGCCGCCTGCGGCGGCGATCTCGACCGCGCGGCGGGCGGTTTCCATGCCCTTCACGTCGCGCATGTCGGGGCAGGACGCGCCCTCCGCCACGCCCGCCGTCTGCGGCGGGGTCAGCACCTGGGTGCCGCGGAAATGGTTGATCAGGCTCAACAAATCCCGCGGCGCCAGCACCTCGATCCGGCCGGCCCAGGCGGCCTCGCCACCCTGCCCGGCCGGGCAGATCAGGCCCCAGTCATGCGCCGAGGCACCGATGGCGGCGGGCAGCACCCCGGCGACCGGGTTCAGCGATCCATCAAGCGACAGTTCCCCGAGGGCGGCGTAGCCGGCGATCTCGTCTCGGGGCAGCACCTCCATCGCGGCGAGCAGGCCGAGTGCCAACGGCAGGTCGAAATGGCTGCCTTCCTTGGGGATGTCGGCCGGCTTCATATTGACCAGCACGCGCTTCAGCGGCAGCGACAGGCTCATGGCCGCGAAGGCTGCGCGCACCCGTTCGCGCGCTTCGCCGACGGCCTTGTCGGGCAGGCCGACAAGAACGAGGCCCGGCGCGCCGGGGGCGATCTGCACCTGGACCTCCACCGGCACCGCCTCGATGCCGGAGAACGCGAAGGTGTTGGCGATTGCCATCGTGGTGGATTGCGTGCGCTTGCTCATGGCCGCATTGTCGCGGCTATTGGTAAACAAAGTGGTAAGATCGAGGGGTTCCCCATGCCGTTCGACGAATCCGGTGGCCGTCCCGGTCGGCGTCCGGGCCGCAATGTGCTCGGTGGCCCGTTAGGGGTGTGCTCCAACAAGCCGATGACCGGGTTCTTCCGGAACGGCTGCTGCGAGACCAGCCCCGAGGACATCGGCAGCCACACCGTCTGCGCGGTGATGACCGCCGAGTTCCTGGCGTTCAGCAAGCGGCGGGGCAACGACCTGTCCACCTCCCGGCCGGAATTCGGCTTCGTCGGATTGAAGCCGGGCGACCGCTGGTGCCTGTGCGCGCCGCGCTGGCAGGAAGCGCTGGAGGCTGGCGCCGCGCCCCAGGTGGTGATGCACGCGACCGAGGAGGGTGCGCTGCGGCACTGCCGGTTGGAGGATCTGACGCGGTTCGCCGTCGATCTGGGGTGAGAAGTCGGGTTAAACCGCGGGTGCTGGGCCGTATCGGAAAGCTCCGCTGATGCAGGATCTCGTGACTGTCCTCCCATTCGCCCTGGTGGGCGTGGCTATGGTAGTATTCGGGCTTGTGCTGAATCGCCAAGGCACGCTGTCGGCCCGGCGGCTTGATGCGATGACAGCCGATCGCTCGCTTACAGCGCCGGATCTAATCATCACCGCCCCTGTCAAGCGGTCTTCAGCCACATCGCCCGACGCCGAAACTCGCACAACAGTCGAAATCCACTCCTAGGCAAGCCTCTCGCTTCCACGTCGAGGTCATGCTTTCACCTGGGCCCGTCAAGGCATGGATGAAGGCCCTGTGGCCACCCTGACGGCTGGGCCTACTCCCCCGACAACTCCCGCCGCCGCCGGTCGAGCTCCTCGGTATAGCGGCGCAGGGCGTATTGCTCGGTGAGCAACCCGATGACATGCCGCCCCTCAGCGCTGTCCACCACCACCAGCGCGTCGCTTTCCGCGTTCTCGAACATCGCCACCGCCTCCTTGATCGTCATCTGCGGCAGCAGCACCGTATCGGCGTAGTGCACGATATCGCGGACCGTGTGCTCGTCATCCTCGTCGGCATGCGCTTCCGGCAGCAAGACGATCCCGGCATACCGGTCGCCCTCATCCAAGGCGATCGCCCGCTGCGTCAGGCCGAGCGGGAAATCCCGCTTGAACATTTTCAGCGTCATGTCGGCGCGCACCGTCCGCATCTCCCGCCGCATCATCCGCCCGACCGTCAGGTTGCGCATCCAGCCGATATCCACCGCGCTGCGGATCGCCTCGCCGCGCAGATGGAACCGCCACGTTGCAAACGAGTAGCCGAAGGTCCGCCGCACCGTCAGCGAGGACACCACGCACGCGGCCAGCACCGCCACCGTCATCGGCAGGCTGCCGGTCGCCTCCAGCGCCAGGAAGCCCATGGTCAGCGGACCGCCGATGATCGCCACTGCCAGTCCGCTCATGCCGACAAGGATGCAGACCGTCTCCGGGATCGCATGCGCGGTGGTCGCCAGCGCCAGTCCCCCGGCGAACGCCTTGCCCAGCAACGCCCCCAGGAACAGCGAGGCGAAGAACAGCCCGCCGCGAAACCCCGAGCCGATGGAGATCGCCGAGGCCGTCGCCTTCAGCAGCACCAGCAGGACGATCCAGCGCAGCGGCTCGTGCATCTCAAAGGTCAGCCCGAGCGCGCCGTGCCCCGACGACAGCACCGACGGCGTCACCAGGGCCATGCCGCCGATGGCCAACCCTCCGATCGCCGGGCGCAGCCAAATCGGCACGCGGCTGCGGCGGAACAACTCCTCGGTCAGGGTCACGCCGCGCATGATGGAGATGCCCAGCAGCGCGCACAGCATGCCCAGGGCGAGGATCGGGATGTAGTCGAGTGCCTCGATATGCGGCGTGATCTGCGCAGTCAGGTCGAAGATCGAGCCGCCCAGCGCCCGCACCACCGCCTGCGATACCAGCGCGGCGACGGCCACCGGGGCGAAGGCAACCAATGTATACGTGCCGATGACCAGCTCGAATGCATAGAAGGAGCCGGTCAGCGGCGCGTTGAACGCTCCGGCGATCGCCGCCGCGGCGCCGCAGCCCACCAGCAGGCGCAGATCGTTGCGGCGCACCCGGAATGCGTGGCCCCAGCGCGAGGCGATGGCGGAGCCGATCTGGGTGTAGCCGGCTTCGAGGCCGACGGAGGCGCCGACGCCGTTGGACATGACGGTTTGCAGCACGACGATCAGGCTGCCGGACAGCGACATCCGGCCGCCGAACAGCGCGTTCGCCTCGATCGGGTCCACCGTCCGGCGTGGCCGCAGCCGGGTCAGGCCGAGCGTCACCAGCCCCAGCGCCAGGCCGCCCAGCACCGGCACGACCACAGTGCGCGTTGGATCGAGCGAAGCCATGGCGCTGAGGCGTTCATCCGGCCTGATGTGGAACAGCACCTGATGCACGATTTGCGTTGTCGCGTTCATCAGCCAGACGCTGATGCCGGTGCCGCAGCCGAGGAAGGCGGCCAGCACCACCAGCCAGATTTCGTCGGCCCGCACCAGGGCGCGCAACACCTGCGGCGCGTGCAGAACGGCCGAACCGAACGGGCGGCGGTGGCGGCGGGCGGCGGCGCGCCGGCTTTCCGCGGCAGCGTCGGACGCGGCTTTCCCCTTAAGGCGGATGCCGGGAGGCTCCGCGGTCGAAGTATCGCCGTGTGCTATCGGCATCGCGCCGTCCAGCCGAGATCAAGAGGAACAGGGGTGGTTTACGGAGATGCAGCCGCCGCGCGCAACCAAACCCGCTGCCGGCGCGGTAACAACATCGTCCGCGGTCAGATCGCCCGCTCCGCCCGGGTCGCTTCCAGGTCGTCTGCGACGAAGGCACGGATCACCTCCAGCACCGGTTCATGCGCGGAGAACCCGAGCGTTCGGGCGTGCAGCGCCTCGAAAGCCGGTGGCCAGGTGGAGACGATGGCGGCGATCGTCTTGTCCTCCACGCGCTTGACGTGCGCGGTGGCGCCGGGGGCGACTTCGTCCAGCGCCTGCAGCAGATGCGCGACGGTGGTGCTGATGCCGGGCGGATCGATGCTGCGGTCGAGCCCCATCTTGCCGGTGTCCATCGCGGCGGCATGCAGCAGCCAGTCGACGGCGCGGCGCGGGCTGCACACCCAGATCGCGAAATCGTCCGCTACCGGCAGCTCCGTATCCAGCCCGAGCAGCGGCTCGCGCACGATGCCGGAGACAAACGAACTGGCCGCCTTGTTCGGCCGTCCCGGGCGGACAATCACGGTGGGCAGGCGCAGGCTGACGGCGTCGAGGAAGCCGCGGCGGGAGGCGTCCGCCAGGATCAGCTCGGCCGCCGCCTTCTGCGCGCCGTAGCTGTTGCCGGGGACCTGCCGCGTGTTGTCGGGCAGGATGCTGTCCTGGCCGGCGCTGAAGCTGGCGACCGAGCTGGTGAACACGACGCGCGGCGGCTTGCCTCCGGCGGCGACCAGCGCACGGCAGCGGTCGATCACCGCGTCGGTGCCGCGCAGGTTGACGCGGCGACCGAGGTCGTAATCCGCCTCGGCCTGGGCGCTGACGACGGCCGCGAGGTGGAAGACGACATCGGTCCCCGCCGGGATCGCGGCTTCGGGCAGATCGGCGATGTCGCCGGCAATGGGCGTGACCGGGAACGGGGCCTCCGGCTGCGGCGGCGCGGCGACATCGAACAGCGTCAGCGCGGTGATCGCCCGGCCGCCAAGGGTGCCGTCCTTCGCCAGCCGTGCCGCGATCTTGCGGCCGAGGAATCCGCCGCCGCCCAGGATCGATATTTTCATGGTTGTCCCTCCGCGTGCATCGATAAAGCGGTTTCGCGGCGACTGAAAGGGGCGCGACCATTCCGGTGTCACAGCAAAGCGTTTGTTCGTGCGCTGCCGGAGCAGCCGGCGGATGCCGCGGACTTTTTCGGAATCAGCTTGCCGGAACCCCGGCGGGCCGGGGGGTGGTCGTGCAAGAAAGGAAGATGTTACGCGGATTTCCACAGATTAAGGGCATAGATTACACCGGGAAGATCGTGGATCAATCAGCGGCGCGATCCAAACCAAGATGCTTCAGTGTAATCCGTGCCCTTAATCTGTAGAAATCCGTGTAACAGCTTTCTTGTCTTCTCCCGGCAAGCAATCAACCATATGCATGTGTGCATGTGACGGTGGTCCCCGGCGCGCCGGCGGACCGCACCGCCCCGGCATTGCGTCCGCGTCACGACTGAGCCACCGTGCCGCACATGGTCGCGTCCCACCCTTTCGGCCTTCTGCTCAACCCCCGGCACGGCGTGCCGGGCGTCATCGTCCTGCCTGCCGGCGGGTTTCGCCGCGCCAAGGCGGCGATCACGGCCTGGCCAGGCTATGCGCCGACGCCGCTGCGCGATCTGCCGGATATCGCGCCGGGTGTAGCGGCGCTGCGGCTGAAGGATGAAAGCAGCCGCTTCGGCCTCGGCAGCTTCAAGGCGCTCGGCGGCGCCTATGCAGTGGCGACCTTGCTGTCGGGCGAGCTGTCCCGGCGCGGCCTCGCCCTGTCGGCATCGGCCGAGTCGCTGGTCGAAGGGCGCTACCGGGAAGCCACCGAGACGATCACCGTCGCCTGTGCCACCGACGGCAATCATGGCCGCTCGGTCGCCTGGGGCGCGCGGCGCTTCCACTGCCGTTGCGTGATCTTCGTGCACGGGACGGTCAGCCAGGGCCGCGTCGACGCCATCGCCGCCTTTGGCGCCGACGTCATCCGGGTTCCCGGCACCTATGACGATGCGGTGCGGGAAGCGGCGCGCCGGGCACGGGTGGAAGGCTGGTTCGTGGTCTCCGACACCTCGTATCCGGGCTACACCGAGGTGCCGCGCGACGTCATGCAGGGCTACCGCCTGATGGCGGATGAGGCGGCGGATCAATGGTCCGGGCCGCCGCCGACGCATGTGTTTATCCAAGCCGGCGTGGGCGGCGCCGCCGCGGCGGTTTCGGTGCAGATCCGCGCGCGCTTCGGTTCGGCGCCGCTGCTGGTGGTTGTCGAACCCGAACAGGCCGCTTGCCTGTTCGCCAGTGCGCTGGCGGGCGCTGCCACGGCTATCGGCGGCAGCCTCGATACGATCATGGTCGGCCTGTCCTGCGGCGAGCCGAGCCTGCTGGCCTGGCAGGAGCTGGAACGCGCGGCCTTCGCGTTCATGACGATCCCGGACGCAGCGGCGATCGATACCCTGCGCCTGCTGGCGGATGCCGGCCTGTGCATCGGCGAGTCCGGCGTTGCCGGCCTGGCGGCGTTGCTGCTGGCCGCGGCAGATGCGGTGGCGCGGGAAAGGCTGCGGCTGGACGCTGCCAGCCGGGTGCTGTGCTTCGCGACGGAGGGCGTTACCGATTCGTTCCTATATCAAAAGTTGCTGGGTTCACATCAGCGTTAACCTTTCATCAACCAGATGTGCTATAAGGTGACAAAGGCTTGACGGAAAACCCCGGCGCACCATCGCGTTGGAAGCGACATGCACTGACAGGGATACAGCGATGTGGATTCGTGCCAAGTGGTCGATTGTTGCAGCGGTGCTAACGGCTGGCATTGCGTATGGAGCCTATCCCTATGTGACGCTGTACCGCCTCGGCGTCGCGATCCAGGGGTCGGATTCCAAAACACTCGAATCGCTGGTCAACTGGCCGGCGGTGCGGGAGGGCATCAAGGAGGACGTCTGCGATCTCGTCGTCGATGACCCCGGGCCGAAAAACGGTTCCAGCCTGCCGCCCTTCGGCGCCTCGTTCATGCGCGGCATCGCCTCGAACGCCATTGATCAGGCCGTGACCCCGCAGGCGCTGCTCGCCGCCACCGGCAGCGTGCCGCCGCCCGCCAGGCACCGCCCGATGGGCCGCAAGGCGCAGGATGTGGAGGACACGGAGCAGCAGGCTTCCGATGTGCATGTGAACTGGGCGTTCTTCGACAGCCCGACGACCTTCATGATCAGCCTGCAGGCGCGCGGCCAGGCCGAACCGATCAAGCTGGAAATGTCGCTGCGCGGCGGCGCATGGCAGGTGCAGCGGGTGTGGCTGCCGGAGGCGCTGCTGACGAACTCCGGCTCTCCGACTTAAGCCGGCCGCCGTCTTCGTGTCATGGCCGGATTGAGTCCGGAGCAGGCCGTGAACCCGGGTTCGCACAGCACGGTCCGCACGCCGGTTCTGGAAATCGCCTACCTGGAATCCGGCCCTCCGGACGGCCCCCCGGTGATCCTGCTGCATGGCTGGCCCTCGGACGTGCACGACTACGACGAGGTGGCGCCACCCCTGGCCGCCGCCGGCTTCCGGGTGCTGGTGCCCTGGCTGCGCGGCTTCGGACCGACGCGATTCCTTGATCCCTCGACCCCACGCAGCGGGCAGCAGGCGGCTTTGGGTGCCGATGTGCGGGACTTCATGGACGCGCTGACCATCCCTCGGGCAATCCTCGCCGGCTACGACTGGGGCGGCCGCGCGGCCTGCGTCGTCGCGGCGCTGTGGCCGGAGCGCGTCGGCGGGCTTGTTTCGATCACCGGCTATGCCATCCAGGACATCGCCGCGGCGGCGGCGATCCCCGGTTCGGCCGAGCAGGACTATCGTTACTGGTATCAGTGGTATTTCCACACCGAGCGGGGCCGTGCCGGGCTGACCGCGAACCGCGCGGATCTGGTCCGCCTGATGTGGCGGCTGTGGTCGCCGCACTGGGCGTTTGACGACGTAACGTTCCGCCGGACCGCCGCGAGTTTCGACAACCCGGATTTCGTTGACGTGACGATTCAGTCCTATCGGCACCGTTATGGCAACGCCGCCGGCGATCCCGCTTATGAAGATCTGGAAACCCGTCTCGCGGCACAGCCGGTTATCGCCGTGCCCTCCATCGTGCTGCATGGCGAGGCCGACGGCGTTACTGCGCCCGCCGGCTTCATCCCGCGCGATCGTCTGTTTACCGGCCGTTTCGAGCGGCTGCTTGTCCCGCGCGCCGGCCATTTCCTGACGCGCGAGAATCCCGGCGACGTCGTCGCGGCCGTGCAAGGGCTGGCAGCGTAAAAACCGTCATGAACATCGCTGGGAACCGCCGAACGGCTGACCGCGGCCTGGCCGACATTGCCAATTGCAGGGCTGCCCGCGGTGGTTTATTCTGATGCATCATTCAATTCGACGTGAGTGGGCCGCGATGAGCGAATGCATCAGAGTTATTAACCTCGACCGTTCGCCAGACCGGTTCGCGCGGTTCATCGAGCGGCACCCGGGTGTTCCGATCGAGAGGTTCTCAGCGGTTGACGGTTTCAAGATTGATCGTGACACCTGCGTCATAAACGGTCTTATTACCAATATCAATGAATATACTCCTGGCGCCTTCGGCAATATGATGTCGCATCTCGCTCTGTGGCGGGAGTGCTCTGAGGGATCTGAGCCGTACCATATCGTGGAGGACGATGCGACCCTGCGTCACGATTTTCTATCCGTCACGAGTGCCCTGCTCGACACGCTGGACGGTTGGGACGTTGTCCTCTGGGCCCACAACTTCGACTGGCCGCTGCAGATTCGTCCCGCGCAAGGCTTAGGGGTCGCGGTTGTTCAATACGACGACGAGGCGATGGATGCGGTCGCCATCAAGTCGTTCCTGCAAGATTGCGTCAAGCCGATGCTACTTCCCTTGTTTTCGGCGGCGGGCGTATGCTGCTATTCGATATCGCCGCGCGGCGCTGTCCGAATGCTCTCGGATTGCCTGCCGATTGGACGCGAACCGGCCAGTTATCTCGAGAAAAGACGCACCGCCTGGATGAATACTGCTATTGATGTCGAAATGTCGCGGCACTATGGCGATTGGCGAGCCTATGTCGCCTTGCCGCCGATGGCGATTACCGATAACGACCAAAATGTCTCTACTGTCCAGGGCCGGTCGGCTGCTCATTTGGCGGCTCTCCATCATGCTGTGATCACATAATATACGCCGGAATGACCGGCCGGGCGCGAGCTGCGCCCCGCCGTGCGCCTGGCGCGACCGGACGCATAATCCGACCGAAGAGGAACGATCATGAAAGTCATCCCGACCGGGCAGACGCTTGGCGCATCGATCGAGGCCGTCGATCTGGCTCATCCGCTTTCCGCCAGCGACATCCGGACCTTGCTGTGCGCGCTCGGCCAATACGGCGTGCTGTGCTTCCCGAAGCAAACCATCGACACGGCGGCCTTTGCGGCCTTCGCGCGACGGTTCGGCGAGCTGGAAGTGAACGTCGCCAACCAGTTCCACGAGCCCGGCTTCCCCGAGATCATGATTCTATCGAATCAGATCGGCTCGGACGGTAAGCCCGTCGGCCTGAACGATGCCGGCCAGGGCTGGCATACCGACATGTCCTACAGCCGCGACATTGCTTTGGCGAACGTGCTGCACGCCCTTGCGGTGCCGGTACGTAACCGTAAATCCGTCGGCGAAACCCAGTTCCGCAACATGCACGCCGCCTATGACGAACTGCCCGAAACATTGAAGCAAACGCTGGAGGGCAACACCGCTACGCATGACTTCGAGAAATTCTGGGAGGTGATGCGCTGTCGGCCCGGCTCACGCCGCGCGAAGCTGACTGAGGAGCAGAAGCGCCGCAAGCCGCCGGTCTCACAACCGCTGGTGCGAGTCCATCCGCTGACCGGGCGGAAGGTCCTGTATGCCAACCCCGGCTACACCATGTGGATCGACGGCATGGACCGCCATGAAAGCGATACGATCCTGGACTATCTGTTCCGGCACCAGGAGCGGGCGGATTTCCTGTATGCCCATCGCTGGTCCGTCGGCGACGTGCTGATGTGGGACAATATCGGCACCGTTCACAACGCGGTCGCCGACTACATGCCGGACGAACCCCGGTATATGCGCCGGGCCCAGGTGATGGCGACGCTCGATTATCCGTCGTTGGTAGCGTGAGGCGGAGGCCGTTTATACGCTGAACTCCAGCGTCACCCCGAATGCCTCGGTCGCCGGCACCAGCACGCTGGTGCCGATGCGGTCCACGCCGCGAATGCCGCCCGCCTCCAACGCCGTCTCCGCCGCGTCCAGCGACACCGTCCGGAAAGTCAGCGCCGCCATGTAGTCCCGCCGCCCGCGGCTATCCGGCGCCGCATCGCCGAACAACTCCCACAGCGCCGCCGGAGTCACCACGTCGAAGCGCGCCAGCCCGAGGATCAGCGAGCATCCGTCATCGGTCGCCCGCACCGTCCGCGCCCCGAACATGCGGCCGAACAGCCGCCCGAGCGTCTCCGGGTCCCGGGCCGCGATCACCGCCCGCGCGATGGCGACGGTGCCGTTCGCATGGTGCCGCCACTCGTCCCGCCAAACCAGGTCGCGGGTCAGGTGCTCGCAGAAATACAGCCGCCCGGCCGGGACGCCGGCGCGGGGCAGGCGGGTGGTGCGAAACACCGCGTCGCGCCGAACGCCGCCGATCTCCACCGGGCGGGAGAACTGTTCCGGCGGCTCGATATCCACGTCCTGTTGCCGCAGCGCCGCATGCGTCGCCGCCGCGTCCAGCGTGGCGAACACCAGGCCGTTCAGCCCGAGCGGTGCCTCCATGATCTCCGGGCGGCCGGTGTCACCTGATGGCGCGGCGATCAACTCCAGGTAGTCGGTGCCGAAGATCGCCAGATGGTTCATCGAACCCAGCGTGTGGTATCCGCGCGGCGTCAGGGTGAAGCCGAGCCGCGCATAGGTCGCGGCGGCCTCGTCCAGTCGATCGCGGACGTTGACGACGGCGTGATCGAGCACGGGGACAGGGAAGACGTGAGGCATGCAGGAATATCCGTTCAGAAGGACGCGGCAGACGGTGCCGTAGCCACCCGGCGGCGGCAACAAGAATGCGGATGGAGTTCACATCCGGATCGGTTGTATGCTCCATTTCACGTTTATCAACGCAGCGCGAAGGATCCGGATCATGTCCGACGTTCAACCCGTTCTCCTGCTGACCGGTGCCAGCCGGGGCATCGGCCATGCCGCCGTCAAGCGCTTCGGCGGCGCCGGTTGGCGCGTGCTGTCGATCTCCCGCCAAGCGTTCGATCCGCGCTGCCCGTGGCCGGGCGGCGAGGCCAACCACATCCAGCTCGACCTCGCGAATGTCGATGAAGTGCGCGACTCGCTGCCGCGGATCAAGGAAATCACCAACGGCCGGCTGGACGCACTGATCAACAACGCGGCGGTCTCTCCCAAGCATGCGGACGGCAGCAAGATCACCTCTTTGCAGATGGCCTACCAGGACTGGCTGCATATTTTCAACGTCAACTTCTTCTCCGCCGTGCTCCTGGCGCAGGGTCTGAGCGAGCTGCTGATCGAGTCAAAAGGCAGCATCGTCAACATGACCTCGATCGTCGGGTCGCGCGTGCATCCCTTCGCCAGCGCCGCCTATGCGACATCCAAGGCGGCGCTGGCGGCGCTGACCCGGGAGATGGCGAACGATCTCGGCCGCTACGGCGTGCGGGTGAACGCGGTCTCGCCGGGGGAGATCGACACCGCGATCCTGTCGCCGGGGACCGAGGAGATCGTGCAGCGGGAAATCCCGATGCGCCGGCTCGGCAAGCCGGGCGAGGTGGCGGATCTGCTGTATTTCCTGTGTTCGAACCAGGCGCTGTATCTCAGCGGGTCGGAGGTGCACATCGACGGCGGCCAGCGGGTCTAGCACGAGAGGCGCCGGCCTCTCACGGCAGCGCCAGCGCTCCGCGGTCTATCGGCACGGTGTGACCATCTTGCCTCGATCCATAACGGTGCCAAACTCGATTACTCATCAGCGAAGGAAACCCTGACAATGCGAGGCGTGGCCGCGATCGTCTGTCTGCTGTTGATGTCGGGTGCCGCCAGGGCGAACGACAAAATCACCTTCGGGCTGGACTGGAAGGCCGAGGCTGAATACGGCGGCTATTACCAGGCGGTCGCCACCGGCATCTATGCGCGGCACGGGCTCGATGTGACGATCCGCGAGGGCGGGCCGCAGGTGAACCACACCCAGTTGCTGATTGCCGGGCGGCTGGATTTCAACATCGCCGGCAATGCGTTCCTGGCGCTGAACTTCGTCAAGGAGAACATCCCGTTCCGCGCCGTCGCCGCGATGTATCAGAAGGATCCCGCGGTGCTGATCGCGCATCCCGGGCAGGGCAACGACAGTTTCCCGGCGCTGAAGGGCAAGCCGATCATGCTGAGCGGGGATACGCGGATCGGCTGGTGGAATTTTCTGAAGGCGAAGTTCGGCTATTCGGACAGCCAGATCCGCCCGTACACCTTCAATCTGGCGCCGTTTCTGGCCGACAAGACTGCGATCCAGCAGGGCTATCTCGGCTCGGAGCCGTTTTCGATCAAGCAGCAGGCGCATATCGACCCGGTGGTGCTGCTGGTCGCGGATGCCGGGTTCCAGGGCTATGCCGGTCTGGTCGTGACCTCGGACAAGCGGATCGCGGAGCAGCCGGACCTGGTGCAGCGCTTCGTCGATGCCTCGATCGAGGGTTGGTATTCGTATCTGAACGGCGATCCGGCGCCGGGGAATGCGCTGATCAAGGCGGCCAATCCGGAGATGTCGGACGCACTGCTCGCGTATGGGATCGCATCGATGAAGACGCACGGGATTTTGGAGTCGGGAGACGCCGCCACGCTGGGGATTGGCGCGATGCAGGCGGAGCGGTGGAAGGATTTTTATGATGCCTCGGCGTCGGAGGGGCTGTATCCGGCGGGGCTGGATGTGACGAAGGCGTATACGTTGCAGTTTGTCAATCGGAAGGTCGGGCTGGGTGCCGGGCGTTGAGGCCGCATCGGCCGGTGTCGCGTCGAGGCAACCCTTTTGTGCCGTGCGCCCGCCATAACGATCAGACGGCGTGCTGACGGTCAACACCGTCGGCCGCGTCTTCCCCGGCGGGATCGAGGCGTTGCGCGACACCTCCCTGCGGATGGACGAGACCGACTTCATCGCCCTGCTCGGCCCCTCCGGCTGCGGCAAGTCCACCTTGCTGCGGCTGATTGCCGGGCTGGACCAGCCGGACAGCGGACGCCTCGACTGGGACGGCGGAGCGCCGGTGCCCGGAGACATCGGCTTCGTCTTCCAGGACGCCACGCTGCTGCCCTGGAGCACCGCCGAGGACAATGTCTTCCTGCCGCTGCGCCTGCGCGGCATGACCCGCGCCGAGGCGATGCCGCTGGTGCACGCCGCGCTGCATCGCGTCGGCCTCGCGGGTTTCGAGACCGCCCGCCCGCGGGCCTTGTCCGGCGGCATGCGGATGCGCGTGTCGATCGCCCGGGCGCTGGTCACCAAACCGCGGCTGCTGCTGATGGACGAACCGTTCGCCGCGCTGGATGAATTCACCCGTCACAAGCTGCAGGCCGATTTGCTGGAGGTCTGGAAACAGGCGGGCTGCACGGTGGTGTTCGTCACCCACTCGATTTACGAGGCGGCGTTCCTGGCGCGCCGCATCGTGCTGATGACGCCGCGTCCGGGAAAGATCGCCGCGGAGATCGCGTCTTCATTGCAGCCGGTTGCCGAGACGCGACTCGACCCGGCCTACGCCGCGCTGGTGACGGAGATATCGCGCGCGATGGCGGCGGCGCTGGCATGAAATGGGCGCCCGCCTTGTTCGGCCTTTTGGCTTTGGCGCTGTGGCAGGCCGCGGTGTGGATCGAGCATGTCCCGGTCTATGTATTGCCGGGGCCGCTGGCGATCGTCGGCGCGTTCGCGGCCGATCCGGTGGGGCTGCTGACGGCGTTGGCGTCCACGCTGCTGGTGACGTTCGCAGCGCTGTTCGTGGCGGCGGTGCTGGGCGGGGCGATGGCGGTGGCAATGTCGGCCAGCCGGCTGGCGCAGGCGGCGATCCAGCCCTGGGCGGTGGCACTGCAGGTCACCCCGCTGCCCGCCATCGCCCCCCTGATCATCATCTGGGTCGGCGATCCGTTCGTCGCGCTGGTGGTCTGCGCCACCATCGTGGCGTTCTTCCCGCTGTTCGCCAACACCGCGAGCGGGCTGGCCTCCGCCCCGCCGGAGCTGGACGACCTGTTCCGGCTGTACGGCGCGCGGCGCTGGCAGACCATGGCGCTGCTGCGGCTGCCGGCGGCACTGCCGTATTTTCTATCCGGCCTGCGCATCTCCGGCGGCCTGGCGCTGGTTGGCGCGGTGGTGGCGGAGCTGGTGGCCGGATCGGGCGGATTCGCCTCCGGCCTTGCGTATCGCATCCTCGAGGCCAGCTTCAGGCTGGAGATGCCGCGCATGTTTGCCGCTTTGGTGCTGCTGGCGATCGCCGGCATCGTTCTTAACTTCGGATTGGGCGCGGTGGGGCGGATGATCCTGCGGCGGCGAGGGGTGGCATGAACCGGTTGCTGATTTTCGGACTAGGCTATAGCGGGACGGCTATCGCCCGGGCGGCTGAGGCGGCGGGGTTTGCGGTCTCCGGCACGACGCGGGCGGGCGGGGCCGGCAGCATCGCGTTCGATGCGGCGGAACCGGCGATCCGGGCGGCCACGCATCTGGTCTCGACCGCGGGACCGGATGCCGAGGGCGATCCCGTGCTGGCCCGGTATGGTTCCGTTATCGCCGCCTCGCCCGGACTTCGCTGGATCGGCTACCTGTCGAGCACGGTGGTGTATGGCGACCGCGGCGGCGGCTGGGTGGATGAGGATACGCCGGCCGCCGCGTCGCAGGGGCGCGGGCAGATTCGCGTGGAGGCGGAGGAGGCGTGGTGCCGGTTCGCCGACTACCGCGCCGTGGACATCTTTCGCCTCGGCGGCATCTACGGCCCCGGGCGTTCGGCGTTCGACGATCTGCGGGCGGGACGGGCGAGGCGGCTGGTCAAGCCGGGACATACGTTCGGGCGCATCCATCGCGACGACATCGCCCGGGCGGTTGTTGCTGCAATGCAGCAAGATCGGCTGCCGGGGCGGCGGGTGCTGAACCTGGTGGACGACGAGTCCTCGGAAAGTGCCATCGTGGTGACCGAGGCGGCGAAGCTGCTGGGCGTGACACCGCCACCGTTCGTGCCGTTCGAGGTGGCGTACCGGGACATGAGTCCGATGGCGCGCAGCTTCTGGGCGGAAAACCGCAAGGTTGCCAGCCAGAAGACCAAGGCGGCGCTGCGGATTGGCTGGCTGTATCCGACGTATCGGGAGGGGTTGCGGGCCATTCTGAATGAAGAGGGCGGCGAGGCGGCCTCGGCGTAGGGTCGCCATACGGACCGGTAACAAATGCCTGGATGGCACCGTGCCGCTGTGGCAATGTCACCCGCCCCGGCCGCAGCCGATCGGCCGGGTGATTTGAGGATCTTCATGAGCCAGCAGGATTTTACCGCCGTCATCAGCGCGACGGCTCAGGAGGTTTTTCGCCAGAAGTCGATACCGTTCAATCCTGCACTGGCGTTTCGCGAGATCCCCGGTTTCGATTCGGTGCTGGCGATCCAGTTCATCCTGGCGATCGAAGCCGCGCTGAACGTCACACTGAATGAGGAAGAGGTCGATACCATGCACACGATGGGCGACCTGCTGGCCCTGCTTCAGGCGAAGACGTCCGTCAGTCCTTGACCCCGAGACGCTCCGCCAGGCCGATGCGCTGCAGCTTGCCGGTGGCGCCCTTGGGAATTTCCTTCAGGAAGACGATCGTCCGCGGCACCTTGAACGGTGCCAGGCGCCCGGCGACGAAGGCGCGCAGGGCCTCGGCATCGGCCGCGGCGCCGTCCGCCAGGACCACGGCGGCGGCGACGTCCTCGCCGAAGGTGCGGCTCGGCATCGCGAAGGTTACCACCTGCTGGACCGCTTCGTGCTCCATCAGGATGTTGTCCACCTCTATCGGCGCGATCTTTTCGCCGCCGCGGTTGATGATTTCCTTCAGCCGTCCGGTCAGGCGCAGATAGCCGGCGGCATCCAGCACGCCTTCGTCCCCGGTGCGGAACCAGCCGTCATGGAAGGCCGAGGCGTTGGCCGCGGGGTTGTTTTCGTAGCCGGCGGTGACGTTGGGGCCGCGGATCACCACCTCGCCGACGGTGTTTGCGGGCAGCAGCGTACCGTGCGCGTCCATGATCGCAACATCCGGCCCGGCGGCGAGGCCGACGCTGCCGGCGTAACGCGCGCCCGGCGGCAGCGGGTTGCTCGCCATCTGGTGGGTGGCTTCCGTCATGCCGTACGATTCGACCACCGGCACGCCGAACGCCGCTTCCATCGCCGCCATCACCGGCGGCGGCAAGGATGCGGACGAACTGCGGATGAAACGAAGCCGCCCGGTCTTGATGACGTCGTTGAAACGGGGGGCGAGGTCGAGCAGCGCCTGGTGCATCGTCGGGACGGCGGTGTACCATGTCGGCCGCACCTCCCGCAGCCAGGTGAAGAAACGAAATCCGTTGAGGCCGGGCGTGCAGCAAACCGATCCGCCGGCGGCGACGGAGGACAGCACGGCGGCGATCAGGCCGTGGATGTGGAACAGCGGCATGATGTTCAGGCAGACATCGTCCGGCGTCAGGCTGAGGGTGCGGCCGATATGGCGTGCCGAGGCGGCGAGGTTGGCGTGGCTGAGCGGCACGATCTTCGGCCGCGCCGTGGTGCCGGAGGTGTGCAGTACGAGGGCTGTGTCGTCCGCTCCGGCCGGGCCGCCCGATGCAGGCGTGCCGGACAGGCCGGGTGGCGGTGAAAGGGTGAAGGCGCCGGCCGCGGTGGCGTCCGGGATCAGTTCGATGACCGGGATACCCTGTTCGGCTGCGACGGCGCGGGCGGGGGTTTCGGCGCCTTGCGCCACGATCAGCGCTTTGGCGCGGAGATCGGACAGGTAGAAGGCGAATTCCTCCGCCTTGTAGGTCGGGTTGAGCGGCGCGGTGACGGCATGGCAGGCGACCGCAAGGAACGACGACGCGGCTTCGGGGCCGTTGGCCAGCACGATGGCGACGCGGTCGCCGCGGCCGATGCCGGCGGCATTCAGCGCGGTGCCGGTGCGCTCGGTCAGGGCGCGCAAGGCGTGGAAGGACAGCGGTGGCTGGCCGGGCGCGCCGATGGCGGGGGCTTCGGCGGCGCCGTTCGCGAGCAGCGCGGAGACGGTGGCGGGAGTGCTCATGATGCGGGTTTGTTCCGGAAAGAGGCGTTTGGACCTTTGTCCAGCAGCCACGCGTTTGCCGCGACGCGAAGCCAGGCGGCATGGTCTTTAGTTTCGATGTCCGGCGTGATCACGAAGTCATCGACGTAACCGCGCATGATGCCCGGGGCGATGAGCTCGACCGTGCCGGATCGGCGGTTTCGCTCGCAAGGCGTCAAATACAGCAGGGTGTTGGCACCGTATTGGTTAAGCCTGATGAGCAACGACAGGATCTCAGCAAGACGAAGCGGTTCTGGTTTCTCTTCCCAATATTTCCGTTCGTCAGCGTCCGGTAACGGGATCGGATGTTTCAACGGCTCGGCACGGTAAATTGTGTATATCTTTCGTCCGGCAGAGAGACCTTCAAAGAACTTGCGCCTGAGGTAGGATAAACGCATCGTCTGCTGTGCGAGAATCTGGTCCTCGTCGGCCGCCCTGTCGAACACATTGGTATGCCAGCGTATGCCGTATTTCTCTGCATAAAGAACGAATTCGCCAGGATTACCTGGCACCCAACGCATTGTGATCTGATCCGCGTCGCCTACAACGCGGAACTGATCATCAAACGCCGAAACGAGTTTTGCCAAGGGAGTATTGGCAAAACGGAGCAAGGTCATCACCTCGCAACCGCCTTTTCTTTGCGCAAGGCCGAACGCACAGTTGTCGCCCAGACTTTCGAAATGTAGGAGAATTTCCGCAACACCTATTCCAAGCGTATCGCGAATGACAGAATTCAGTTCGTCCACCGATTCCGTAAGAAACTTCTCGGACATGGCAATCGGCTCGGGCGCGGCCACATCGTCATACCGTAGCCGGGTTAAGGCCGCGTGACGCGGCGGGCCAGACTCAATATCGATCCAATCCAACAGGAAACTCTCAAAATGGGGCGATTCATCAGGATCAAGTTCATGTAATGCCAGCCCGTCAGGCACCACGAAGCTGAAACGCAGGACGCCTCCCGGCTGGATGAGTTCGGGTGGAAGGTAGACCGTGAAACTTGTATCGGTGCCGGTCCGGAACTGTCCGATCATGGCGCCGGACAAAAGAATGTTGATGCGCTGCGCCTGAAGGATATTTCGGCTGTAAAGCGGGCAAATACCAAACCGCGCGAAATAATGTCCGGCAGTGGGCGGGGGGGGGACTTCCACATGGCAGATCCGGGCGTCAGCCCGGGCGTTACCTTGTTCGTCGTAGCGCCAACCGCTATCGAGGTGCAGGTGCTCCCGATCGGTCCGGTTGAAGCAATACCGGGTGCGAACATGAGGTTCGGCAGCTTCCGGCAAAAGCCTCGTGGCCGCCTCAATGAGGGAGCAACCATAAGGTTTTGGCACGATCAGCTCCGCCGCAGCCCGTAACCACGGCGGGTAGAGGAAGATCGCGTAAAAGCAAAGCCCGAGCGGGCGCGACTCGGTGCCGAAATCCATGTATCCCATGCGTACGAAACATGGGTGCTCGAGCCGCAGTTCGATCGGCTTTCCCGTGGGCACGATCGCTGCCGGAACAAAACAGCGTAGTCGCGTGCGGCCACGGACCCGGGCCGAGCCGATCGACTGGCCGTTGACGAACACGCGCACGGCTGATGCGGCCAAAAGCGGTTCGACCAAACAGATCGTAAAATCGAGATCCAAAACCAGGGGGCCTGGTTCGACCGGTGGAGGAAAGGTCAACCCGCTTTGGCCGCCTACAGTCCAGACATAAGAGTCCTCCTGCCCGCTCCAACCGAAGGTTCGATACGCGGAGCTGTTTCCCATATGGTGAAAGTCAACAATGAAAACAGTTCCACCACGTCGGTCGTCGTCTGCTGGCAAGATCTCCGGAAGAGTCGTCGAAATCGAGATATCTTCTAGCATGACTCTCTCGCCGGTTGGCATCCTTCGTTATATCCGATGCGAATGAAGTGATCCCGGGGGGATGCTGCCTCGCCCAATTCGAGACCGGTACGTACATGACGATAGCGCGAAACATACCAAGCTTCATCGACGACGATATCAAAGGGCAAGAGATCCTCGAAATAGCCGGCGCGCAAGTAATGATCTGCTGCCGAAGCAAAACGTCCCGCGTCAATGTCATGCGCTGCCGATGGGTAAGTGGCGCGATACCAGTCGCTATCGACGGGCACACACTCCAGCAGTCTTACGAGGCGCTCCAAAAACCGTTGTCGATCCGTTTCGACGTAAAGATCGCCACGCGACGCCACAAACTTAAAGCCCTTGGTGACTTCCAAAAATGGAACCGGTTGCCGGAGGCCGTTCCAACCGGGGGCATACGGTTGACGGTGGGTGACATAGCCGTGCTTGCGGAAGTGGATCGCGGCTGTTTCATCGACCGCTCCCAACAAGGCGGAGGCCACCTCCGGATATTCCGCACAATACCACGCCTCATCCACCGGCACGACAACCAAAAATCGTCGCACCACGTCAAGGAAATCATCAAAGGGCATGCGCAGGCCCGCGGTACCGGGTAAGGCGCATTTTCGCAGCCATTCGTTGACTATCCGGAACGGAGGAACACACCGCATCGAAGATCAACGCACAAGCGGGCCGGTTCGCACCGGCGGGCGACTCGAAACGGCGGCGAGGAGCTTAGAAGCGAGCAAGAGACTGGCGGCTTTCCTGAACTTCTTGATACGGAATCGTGGACGGACGATTCTTACTCACCGCCTGCATTAAGTGCAAGTGCGAAACCAGCACATCGGGCCCGCCCCGCTTAGGCCAGCGAAGCTCCCCATGCCCCGGATGTTGCGACGCATACTAATTTTTTGCCGATGTCCGCTGCAACATTTCAAAAGGCGCATACCTTCGGGTTTTGTGTTGCTATTTCACCCCTTCGTCGGGGTCACCTCCAGCTCATCCAATCGCGCGTAGCGATACACCACCAGAGACGCCACCCAGGCAAAGATGAACACGCCCACAATCACAAACCCGATGCCGTTGAAATTGGCGTTCAGCGCGCCGATGCCGTCCCAGAACCAGCCCTCCAGGCCCAGCTTGCCGCCGATAAGCCCAAGCCCCTCGATCCCGCCGATAAGCAGCGCCACGACAACCGAGACCGCCGTGATCACCAGGTTATAATACAGCTTCCGCATCGGCTTGACGAACGCCCAATTATACGCACCCAGCATCAACACCCCGTCCGTGGTATCGATCAGCGACATCCCCGCCGCGAACAGCGCCGGGAACACCAGGATCGACCAGATCGAAAGCCCCGCTCCGGCCTGGGTGGCGGACAGGCCGAGCAGCGCCACCTCGGTTGCCGTATCGAAGCCGAGGCCGAACAGGAACCCCAGCGGCATCATATGCCAGCTTTGCGTCACCAGCCGGAACAACGGCCGGAACAGTCGCGCCAGCAGCCCGCGGCTGTTCAGCAGGATATCGAAATCATCATCGGCGAAAGCGCCGCCCGCCCGCACCTGCCGGAACGTCTTCCAGACCCCCAGCAGGATGACGATGTTCATTGCCGCCACGGCGAACAGGAACAGGGTGGAGACGGATGTGCTGACAACCCCGCCGACATCCTTCCATTCGGAAAAGCCGGTGGCGAGTTCGGTCGTCAGCAACGCGATCGCCAGCGCCGCCAGCACGACCACCGTGGAATGGCCGCACGAGAACCAGAAGCCCACGCCGACGGGGCGCTTGCCCTCCTGCATCAGCTTGCGCGTCACGTTGTCGATGGCCGCGATATGGTCCGCGTCCACCGCATGGCGCAGGCCGAAGCTGTAGGCGAGCAGCGCGGTGCCGAGCAGCACCGGATGGTGGCGGAACGTATACAGCGCCCAGCCCCAGGCCCCGAGGTTGACGGCAGCCAGCAGCACATAAAGCGCCACGAGCCGGCCGCGCAGGTTGGCGGCTCCGTCGTCGAAGGCTCGTATCAAGATGTTAAACATAAAGGCTTCCCGCAGGCGGCGTCCGATGTCACTGCTAGCCCGGTACGTCCCGCGAAGCGAGGGACAAACCCGCCGGATCACCCCGCCCGGCGCGGCAGCACTGACGCCAATGATGGCAGGTCTCCTGGCTTGCGGGTCTCTGTCCGCCGCCGCCTTCCCGGGGAGACCCAGTGGCGGAGTGGCGGCGAACTCGCCGCTTACAGTTGCGGGGGCAGCCGCGGCGTTGAACCGCGTTCCCTTTTGATCCCCTGGCGGGGAACCATCACGCCAAAGTTAACGGCGAAGACCTGGCCGGGTCAACGGCGGAATCGATGCGCCATGCGGGCAACGACGAATCGATCCGCACCCCGCCGACCCAGCGTTCGGCGGGGCGCAGCGACAGGAAGTCCGTCCGCCCCGCCAAGACGTCCCGCCCGGTCGCGGTGATCGAGGCCAAGCGTGGAAACGGCCTGTCGCCCGCGCCGATGGCCAGCACGCCGGTTGGCGCCATCTGCTCGACGATATGCAGGAACCCGAGGTCGCCCTGGAACGGCAGCGGATCGAGCCGTTGCAGCGGTGCGAACAGCCGGCCAATGGTTGACGGCCCGCCGGCCAGGAGGCGCAGAATCAGCCGCTGGGTCAGCGACAATCCGTCCGCGGTCGCGGGCAATTCCTGAAGATGCCGCCGCAGTGCCGGAGCGGCTAGCGGCAGGGCGGGCGTTCCGGTGGCCGCAAGTGCCAGCAGCTCCCGCGGATCGGCGCGGCGCAGCGCCGCCCAGATCGACCGCCCGAGTTCAAGCTGCCCTCGCGTCACCGCTGCCCGCAACGGCCACAGCGACGCCAGCGCCTCCGGTCCCAACTGACCCAGGCCGAGGAAGCGCTCCACCGACGGATGCCGGTCGATGCAGATCAGCTCCAGACGGCCGGGCAGTGGGCCGTCGGCAAAGCGGGCAAGCACGCGGGCGAGGATAAGCTGGTCGTGGCTGTCATGCTCGAACCAAAGCACCACGCGGTCTCGGGTCCGCGCGGCGTCCAGACGCTGTTCTTCGTCTTGCAGACGGGCCAGCGATTGCGCCGCGGTAAAGCCCATCGACCCGCCGAACGCCTCCGCCAGGAAACCGGCGCGCCGTTCCGGCAGATCGTCCGTATCCGGCACCGGCCCCTGGCAGATGATATCGGCGTATTCCAGGAAATCCCCCGTGAAACCCGCCGCGCGCAGGGTGTCGCGGATATCGGAGCCGCAGCGGATATGCAGGGTCGGGATATCGCTGTCCATGGCCCGCCACACTGGTCAAACCCGGGCGCCACGCCAAGATACCCCGTCATGCCGCATCCCGAGACCTGGCTGAAAGTCCTGCCCGCCGGCCTGTTCTGCGAGCCGGGCGGCTTTTTCATCGATCCGCTGCGGCCCGTCGATCGCGCAGTGATCACGCATGGCCACTCCGACCACGCCCGCCCCGGCCATCGCGCCGTGCTGGCGACCGCCGACACGCTGGCGGTGATGCGGGCGCGGCTGGGCGAGGGCAATGCCGGCGTCTCGCAGCAGGCGCTTGGTTGGAATGAACCGGTGACGTTGGGCGGCGTGAAAGTCTGGCTCAGCCCGGCCGGGCATGTGCTGGGCAGCGCCCAGGTGGCGATGGAATACCAAGGCTCCCGCGCCGTGGTCAGCGGCGACTACAAGCGGACGGCGGATCCGACCTGCGCGGGGTTCGAGCCGGTGGCCTGCGACGTGTTCGTGACCGAGGCGACCTTCGCCCTGCCGGTCTTCGTCCACCCGCCGCCGGCGCATGAGATCGGCAAGTTACTGGACAGCGTGGCGCTGTTTCCGGAGCGGACGCATGTCGTCGGCTGCTACGCGCTGGGGAAGTGCCAGCGGGTGATCGCACTGCTGCGACAGGCGGGGTGGGACGGGCCGATATGGCTGCATGGCGCTCTGGTCTCGATGTGCGAGGTCTACCGGCAGCGCGGGATCGACCTCGGCGACCTGCGCCCGGCCACGGTCGCGGCGAAGGCGTCGCTGGTTGGCGCCATCGTGCTGGCTCCGCCGGGCGCCATCGCGGATCGCTGGGCGCGGCGGCTGGAGGACCCGGTGGTGGCGCTGGCCTCGGGCTGGATGCGGGTGCGGCAGCGGGCGAAGTCGCGCGGGGTGGAATTGCCGCTGGTGATCTCCGACCACGCCGACTGGAACGAGCTGAACGCGACCTTGGACGATGTCGGCGCGCCGGAGGTCTGGGTGACGCACGGGCGCGAGGAGGCGCTGATCCACGCGGCGGCGCAGCGCGGCATCCGCGGCCGGGCGCTGCGGCTGCTGGGGTACGGCGACGAGGACGAGACGGAGGTACAAGATGCCCGAGCCGCTGACATTCCGGTTTGACGACGACGGGGCGATCCCGAACTCGCCTCTGCCGCTGCTGGTGTATCGCGAAGCGGTGCCGGCGGATGCGGCGGCGATCGAGCGGCTGTTCGCCGCCAACCGCTGGCCTCCGGCGTGGCGGGACGGGGTGTATCCGTTCCACCATTTCCACAGCACCGCGCATGAGGTCCTGGGTGTTGCGCGGGGCGAGGTCGCGGTGCTGTTCGGCGGCCCCGGCGGCGAGGTGCTGACGGTGAAGGCTGGCGATGTCGTGGTGGTGCCGGCCGGGGTCGGGCACTGCAACCGGGGGCAGTCGGACGATCTGCTGATCGTAGGTGCTTATCCCGACAACGGCCCGGGTCCGGATTTACGGCGCGGCGTGCCGGCGGAGCACGATGCAGTCATCCGCGCCATCCGGGCGGTCCGCACGCCGGCAGCCGATCCGGTGACGGGCGTGGACGGCGGCCTGCGGGCGTTGTGGGTTTGATATTCCGGGGACGCTACTGGCTGGAGGTTCTCTCCAGCGTCATCATGAAGGAGCATCCCGGGCCGTTCGCCCGAGTACTGGTGGAGATCTGACCGTCGAACCGATTGCCCACGAACTGGCCGAATACCCAGGTGTTGCCATTCACCATCTGGAGTCCGTTATCCGCGGCGATCGTTCCACGGAACCGGCCCCATCGGACCGAGTTTCCCGTTACCTTGAAGTCGCGTATCGTTTGGTTGGCGATGCATACGCCACCTCCGGTATTAAGCGGCACGGCGGTTCCACTCCATATACCGCTCCTGTCGACGCTTGCCGCCGCTGGCGGGCGGTTCGACTCCAGCCCGGCCGGTGGCGCGGCAAGCGTGCCGCCGGGCTGCACCACCGGCTGAGGGCCGCTGACGACTTGCGAGCCCAAGGGGCTCGACCGGATAATGGTTGGCGGCCCCGAACCGGGGATTATCGTGGTGCACGCGGCGGCAAGAAGTCCGATGCCGGCGCTCAAGGCGAACCGACAGCCCGTATGACGCCGCTTTTCCGAAAACTGTTTCATCACGTGGTCCCACTGCCGAAGACGAGTTCACGGCTTTTGACCACACTTTCGCGGTTGCAGCGAGTTTTCCATATCCGGGGCGTTGCACAGCAAACCGGCTACGCCGCCTGACCCTTCGCCACGTCCAGCATCCGCCGCACCGCCGCTTCGAACGCCGGTTCAAGCCCGTCATCCGCGAATCGCAGCCCCAGGCGGCCCGACGCCTCCGCCGACCGGACTTCGAACTTCGCCCGGCCGTTGCCCGCCCCGGTCAGCGCCAGGCTGCCTTGCTGACCGTCCGCCACGCCATGCCCGGGGCCGGCATCGATCGCCGCGCCCAGCAGCGAGATGTCCAGCAGCCGGGCCGCCAGTGGCGCGCCCCTTCCATCGAGGCTGACAGAGCACGCAACATCCACCTCCACCCGCGGCTCCATCCGCCGATCGGCTTCGGTGGAGGCGGTGCGGACGGTCTGCACCATGGTGGTACGCAGTGCCGCGACATCATCCGCCACCGCACCGGCATGCGTGCGCAACAGCTCGGCCTGTTTGCCGCTTGTGTCGGCTTCGCGGGATACGCCGGCCATAAGCTCCGTGATCTGCTGCACCGCTTCGCCGCTCTCCGCGACATTGCGGGCGATTTCCTGCGTCGCGGCGGTCTGCTGCTCGATCGCGGCTGCGACCGCAATCGATACCTGCGCCACGGCGTCCAGAGATGAGCCGACATCCTCGACGCGGCTGACGGCGGCGGCGGTCGCATCGCGCAGGGAATCGATCTGCCGGGTGATTTCGGTCGTCGCGCGCGCGGTCTGGGTGGCCAGCGCCTTGACCTCCCCGGCGACCACGGCGAACCCCTTGCCGGCTTCGCCGGCGCGGGCGGCCTCTATCGTGGCATTCAGCGCCAGCAGGTTGGTCTGGCTGGCAATGTCGGCGATCAGGCGCACCACCGTGCTGATCTGTTCGGCCGCCGTAGCCAATGAGCGAATGGTGTCGCGCGCGGCGGTCCCGCTGGCCGCGGCGTCGCGCGACACCGCGCTGGCATGTTCGACCTGGGACGATACCACCTGGATCGAGGCCGCCAGTTCTTCGCTGGCCGCGGCGACGAGCTGCACATTCCTGAGCGCCTGGTCCACCGCCGCCGCCGTCCGCTCGGCATCCGCGTTCACCCGGCCGGCGGACCCGTTCATGGCGTCGGCTTCATCCACCATGGATCGCGCCCGCTCCCCGACCCGCTCCACCGCGCTGCCGGCCTCGGTTTCGATCCTTTGCGCCATCAGCTCCACGGTTTCGCGCCGGATCGCGTCCGACTTGCGCTCCGATTCGCTGCGCCGCCAATCGGCGAAGACGAGATGCGAACGCATGGCGCGCAGCATGGCGGCGGCGCCGCGGAATTCCCGGACTTCCGGCGTGGCGATCTCCATGTCGAGCTGGCCCTTGGCGATCGTTTCCAGATGCCCTTCCAGCACCGCCACCGGCCGCCTGACATTGCGGTACAGGCTGAAGCCAAGACCGAGCACGGCCGGCAGGCCGGCGCAGGCCAGGCTGATCCCGAGGATCAGGCGGGACCGCAAATCGGCTACCGCCGCGCCGTAGGCGTCATGGCCGATCTGGATCTGCCGGGCGACAAGCGCGCTGTCGGCGTCGAAAGCGGCCTGGAACAGGCCAGGCGAGTGCTGCTGGAACAGCAGATCCAATTCCGCGGTCTTGCCCTGCCGTGCGAGGGCGAGCGCCGGCTCTATGCTGTCGTGCAGCAACCGTCCGAAGCGGTCGTCGAAGTCACGCATCAGCACGAGCTGGTCGGGCAGCCGGTTCTGCGACGCATAGCCGTGCCAGAGTTGATCGATCTCCTGCAGTTTCGCACGCACCACGGGCTCGCGGTCCGCCAGCGCTTGCCCGGGCGGTACGCCGCGGCCAAGCGCGATGGTCAACTGGGCGATGGTGTTCCGGCTGTCGCGCATCCGGTCGAGCACGCCGCGCAACTGGTCCACCGACACCATGTCGTTTTCGTAGACTCGCCGCAGCGCCTCGTTCGAGGCCGCCATTCCGGAAAACCCGAGCCAGCCGATGGCGGCGACGACGATGAAGGCGGCGGCGACGGCAAACGCCAGGCGCCCGGCGATCGAGCGCCACGCATCGAGCACCCGGCTGCGCAGGCCGTCTGCCACCACCTCCCCGTCGCGCAGGGCGATGCCGCGCGCGGAGCCGTTGCGCAGCGCGGCATAGGCTGTGGTGGCGGTGGCCACACCAGCGGCGGTTGGCTTGGAGCGAATCGAGATATAGCCGGTCACGTCGCCGTTCTCGATCACCGGCGTCACGTTCGCCCGCACCCAGTAGAAGGCGCCGTTTTTGGCGCGGTTCTTGACCAGCCCGTCCCAGGGGCGGCCCGCCTTGATGGTGGCCCAGAGATTGATGAATGCCTGTTTCGGCATGTGCGGATGCCGGACGATGTTGTGCGGCGCGCCGAGCAGTTCCTGTTCCGAAAAGCCGCTGACCTCGGTGAAGACGTGGTTGACGAAGGTGATTCTGCCCTGCGGGTCGGTTTGGGACACCAGCGGCTTGCCGTCGGGAAGCTCGGCTTCATCGTTGGTGATCGGCTCGTTCACGCGCATCAGGGTACCTGCCAAACAATTGGTTTCCCCGGTGCCCGGGCGGGGACCGAGGGGTTCGGCGGGAAAAGAGCATAGTCGGGTTAATAAAGTGTGAACGTGGGGAAGATTGCGGGACAGGGACGCGATCTCCGCCGGCCGTGCGGGTTGACGCCAAGCAAGTTGGAACACGGATTAACGGGATTAAGGCACGGATTACACTGATTAGGTGCGGAAATTTCAAATTATAGTTTGGTATGTCCGCTTCATCTCATTGAATTTCCTCTGTGGAAATCTGTGGCTTGATCGGTAAAAATCTGTGTCACATCTTGCCGCCTCGTCATGCCGACGGAGGCCGCCATCCGCGCCATTGTGCCGCACGAACAAAGGGCATGGATGGCGGCGTTGCGCCCGCCAGGACGTTGGAGGCGACCGTGCTTACGGGTCGAAGCCAGTGCCGGTTTGCATCAGCCCCCAGCCTCCAGCTCATCGATGAACCCCGAAATCACATCCAGCCCGCGGTTCCAGAACGCCGGATCCGACGCATCCAGCCCGAACGGCGCCAGCAGCTCCTTGTGCCGCTTCGTCCCGCCCGCCTTCAGCATCTCCAGGTACTTCGCCTGGAACCCCGGATGCCCCGACTGGAACACCGCGTACAGCGCGTTCACCAGGCAATCCCCGAAGGCGTACGCATACACGTAGAACGGCGAGTGCACGAAATGCGGCACATACGACCAGAACACCGCATACTCCGGCGAGAACTCGAACGCCGGACCCAGGCTCTCGGTCTGCACCTTCATCCACAGCTCGCCGATACGCTCCGGCAGCAACTCCCCGCCGCGGCGCTCGTCATGCAGCAGCATCTCGAACTGGTAGAACGCAATCTGGCGCACCACCGTGTTCAACATGTCCTCGACCTTGGACGCCAGCATGTTGCGCCGCTGCACCGGGGTGGCGGCATCCAAAAGCGACCGGAACGTCAGCATCTCGCCGAATACGCTGGCCGTCTCCGCCAAGGTCAGCGGCGTGTGCGACATCAGCGCGCCCTGCGGCGCGGCCAGCACCTGATGCACCCCGTGCCCGAGTTCATGCGCCAGGGTCATCACGTCCCGGGTCTTGCCGTGATAATTCAGCAGCAGATACGGATGCGCGCTCGGCACGGTCGGATGCGCGAAGGCGCCGCCCGCCTTGCCCGGCCGCAGCCCGGCATCGATCCATGGCTTGTCGAAAAACTGTTTCCCGATCGACGCCAGCTCCGGGCTGAACGCGCCATAGGCCGTCAGAACCTGCTGCTCGGCGTCCGGCCAGGCGACCAGGCGGTCGTCGTCGTTCGGCAGGGGCGCGTTGCGGTCCCAATGCTGCAGCTTCGGCAGCCCCAGCCACTTCGCCTTCATCTTATAATAGCGGTGCGACAGCCGCGGATACGACCCGCGTACCGCCGTCACCAGCGCCTGGACGACCTCGTCCTCCACCATATTGGAGCGGTTGCGGTAGCTGGTCGGGCGCTCATAGCGGCGCCACGTGTCCTCGATCTCCTTGTCCTTCGCCAGGGTGTTGGTGATCAGCGAGAACAGCCGGATACGCTCGCCGAACGCTTCGCCGATGGCCTTCCCGGCGGCCTCGCGCACCTCGCGGTTGCGGTCGGACAGCTTGTTCAGCGCGTCGCTCACGGTCAGCGTCTCACCGCCGACGGCGATCCGCATCGCCGCCACGGTCTCATCGAACAGCCGCTTCCAGGCGCCGTTGGCGGTCAGGTCGCGCTCGTGGTTCAGCTTCTCCAACTGGTCATCCAACTGGTGCGGGCGAAACACCCGCAGGTCGCGCAGCCACGGGCGGTAGCGCGCCAGCGCCGCGTCCGCCAGCTTCGCCTCCAGCACCGCATCGTCCAGCCGGTTGAGTTCCAGCGTAAAGAAGATCAGGTCGCTGCTGATCGCCGTGATCCGTTCATTGATCGTCTGGTAGAACTGGCCCACGGCGGGGTCGCTGGAATCGGCGGCGAACAGAAGCTGCGCGTAGGACCCGGCGCGACCGAGCACGTCATGGATCCGTTCGTATTCCGCGATGACCGCGGCGAGTGCGGAACCGGTCAGGCTGGCCAGCGTTCCGGCGTGTGCCCGGGCGAAGGATTTCGCCGTCGTTTCGGCCCGGTCGAGATCCTCCGGCACCAGCGGACTGTCCGGCGACGGATACAGATCCGACAGGTCCCAGGCGGGTAGCGAGATGTCCGGTCCGGCGTTTGCGTCATTCATGTAAAAATCGTGCCCTTGCCCTGCTGCATCGATCTTTCATGTAGGCTAGGAAGCGCGTAGATCAAAGGGCGGGCTGCGTCAGCCGCCCCGGCGCCGGAGGAGACGTGCGTACCTACCCGAATTGGCCGAACCTGGCCGTCATGATGTTCGCCGTGGCCCGGTCCCGGCCGAGCCGCGCCTTTCTGCGCTATTGGCGCAACGGCGCCTGGCACGCGATCACCCGCGAAAGCTTCGGCCGCATGGCCGCGTCCTGCGCCCGCCGCATCCGCGCCGCGGGCGTCTCGGCCGGCGACCGCGTGCTCATCTGCATGGAGAACCGCCCCGAGTTCCTGATTGCCGAGACCGCGCTGCTGGCGATCCGGGCGATTCCGGTGCCCGCCTACACCACCAACACCGTCGATGATCACGCCCACCTGCTGCAGGATTCCGGCGCCCGCGCCGCCATCGTCTCCACCCGGCTGCTGGCCGATCGGCTGGTGAAGGCGGGGGGGCTGGAGCTGCTGGTGACGATTGACGGCAAGCCGGGCGGCGATACCGGCGGCGCCCGGGTGGTGGACTGGGCGGACCTCGTGCAGGACCAGTTGCCGCCGGACGATATCGCCGCGGAAGCGGCGCTGATCCCGGCCACCGCGCTGGCCTGCCTGATCTACACCTCCGGCACCGGCGGCTCGCCGCGCGGGGTGATGCTGCCGCACCGCTGCATGCTGGCCAATTGCGCCGGCGCGTTCGATGTCGTCCGCGGGCTGAACCTGAAGGACGAGATCTACCTGTCCTACCTGCCCACCGCGCATGCCTTCGAGCATACCGTCGGCCAGTTCTTCCTGCCGAGCCTCGGCTCCGAGATCGTCTATGCCCGCGGCGTCGAGAACCTCGCAGCCGACTTGCTGACCGTCCGGCCGACGCTGCTGGCCGTGGTGCCGCGCGTGCTGGAGGTGATCCGCACGCGGATTCTGGCGGGGGTGGGGCGGGAGAAGCCGTGGCGGCAGAAGCTGTTCCAGGCCGCGCTGACCGCCGGCCTGAAGCGCGTGGACCACAAGCGGCTGAGCCTGCTCGAATACCTGCTCGATCCGCTGCTGGAGCGGCTGGTGCGGGCCAAGGTGCGCGGGCGGTTCGGCGGGCGGCTGAAGATCGCGCTGTCCGGCGGCGCCCGGCTGGACCCGGAGGTCGGCAAATTCTTCCTCGCACTGGGCCTGCCGATAATGCAGGGCTACGGGCAGACGGAGGCGGGGCCGGTGATCAGCGTCAATCCGCCTGAGGACATCCGCATCGACACCGTCGGCGCCATCCTGCCCGGGGTCGATCTGCGCCTGGCCGAGGACGGCGAGATCCTGGTGCGCGGGGAGCTGGTGATGGACGGTTACTGGAACCGGCCGGACTGCACCGCGGAAACGATCCGCAACGGCTGGCTGCATACCGGGGACATCGGTGAACTCGACCACGGTTACCTGCGTATAACGGACCGGAAGAAGGACATGATCGTCCTGTCCGGGGGTGAAAATGTCTCGCCGGCCAAGATCGAGGGCCTGTTGATGGCCGAAACCGAAATCGGCCAGGCAGTGGTGTCCGGCGACGGGCGCAGCGGCCTCAGCGCGCTGGTCGTTCCGGCCCAGGGCTACGACGATGCCGCGGTGGCGGTGGCGGTGGACCGCGCGAACAAGCGCCTGTCGGCGACCGAGCGGGTGCGCCGCCACGCGGTGGTGCCGCCGTTCACCATCGAGAACGGCCTGCTGACTCCGTCGCAGAAGATCCGCCGCGTGCTGGTGATCCGCGCGAATGCACAGGTACTGGCGGGGCTGCACCGGTGATGCCGGATGACACCGCACGGGGCGGGCCGGGAGCGGCGTACCGTCCTCTCCCCGTCATGGCGGGCGGACCCCTCCCTCGCGTGCCCGGTCGCCCGCCATCCACGCCTTTGTCGAAGCGAGCACCGCAAGGCGTGGATGGTCCGCCTTCGCGGACCATGACGGGGGGCATCGGCGGGCGTGCCCATCCCCGCCCGATCCAATCGCGATCCCACCCGATACGCATCAGCCATTGCGACGAAGCGGGCGCTCTGCTAGACGGCCCCCCTCGCGATCTGATCCACTGGTGGATACCTGACGTGCCTCGCGCGACCCGCGGGGTTTCTTTTGTTTTAGAAGGGGCGTTGGCCCATGGCCGTTCCAAAGAGAAAAACCTCCCCCTCCCGCCGGGGGATGCGCCGCAGCCATCATGCGCTGCCGCACGAGGCGCACAACGAGTGTCCGAACTGCGGCGAACTGAAGCGCCCGCATCACGTGTGCAGCCATTGCGGCCATTACGACGGGCGCGAAGTGGTCGCGGCCGGCAAGGAACTGAAAGGCGCAGTGAGGGCCTAAGGCAAGGCAGCGGCCGCGAACGGGTCTGCAAGTGACCGGTCCCTATACCCTCGCTGTGGATGCCATGGGCGGCGACAAAGCGCCCGACATGGTTGTCCACGGACTTGATTTCGCCGCCGAGCGCCATCCTTCGGCGCGGTTCCTCCTCATCGGCGACGAGACCCGGCTCAACGCATTGCTGGCGAAGCATAAACGCGCACGTGCGGCATGCACGGTGCGGCATGCGGCCGAGGTCATCACCTCCGAGATGAAACCGACGGCGGCGCTGCGCAGCCGCAAGTCGTCGATGCGACTCGCGGTGGACGCGGTCGCCAAGGGGGAGGCGGCCGGGCTGGTCTCGGCGGGCAACACCGGCGCGCTGCTGGCGCTGGGCAAGATCATCATCAAGACGCTGCCCGGGATCGAGCGGCCGGCGATGGCCGCGATCGGTCCCTCGGCGCGCGGCGACGTGGTCATGCTCGACCTTGGCGCCAACGTGCATTGCGACGTCCGCAACCTGGTGGAATTCGCCGTCATGGGCGACGTCTTCGCCCGCACCGTGCTGGGCCTGACCGCGCCCACCATCGGCCTGCTCAATGTCGGGTCGGAGGACCTGAAAGGCGACGACACCGTCCGCGACGCCGCCGAAATCCTGCGCAACAGCCATATCGGCCCGCAGTTCCACGGCTTCGTCGAAGGCCACGATATCGCCGCCGGAACCACCGATGTGGTCGTCACCGACGGCTTCACCGGCAATGTCGCGCTGAAAACCGGTGAGGGCGCGCTGAAGCTGATTGGCCAGTTCATGAAGCAGGTCTTCACCAGTGGGCTGATCGCCAAGTTCGCCTACCTGCTGGTGCGCCCCGGCATGGACCGCCTGCGCGAGTGGCTCGACCCCCGCCGCTACAACGGCGCGGTCATGGTCGGCCTGAACGGCGTGGTGGTGAAATCGCACGGCGGCACCGACGCCCAGGGATTTGCTCATGCCGTCGATGTCGCCATGGACATGGTGACCCACCGCTTCAACGACCGCATCCGTGAGGACCTGGCGCGGATCGGACTGGACAAACGCAGCCCGGCGGAGAAGAACGGGCGTGATCGCAAAGCCGCAGGGGCAAAACCCGAGGCGGCAAAGGCAATTTCAATTGGCGAACCGGCAGGGGCCGCCGTTACCGGCGGAACGTCGCAACCGGGATCGAGCGACGATACCCACCTCGCCACCGCCTGAGCAGGATTTACCATGCCGATTCGTTCCGTGCTTGCCGGCTGCGGCGGCTATCTGCCCGACAGGATCGTCTCCAACGATGAATTGTCTCGCACCGTCGAGACCTCGGACGCATGGATCCAAGAACGCACCGGCATTCGCCAGCGGCATTTCGCCGCGCCGCACGAAACCTCCGCCTTCATGGGAACCGCCGCCGCCCGGACCGCGCTGGCGGATGCCGGCGCCACGGCGGCTGACGTCGATGCGATCATCCTGGCGACCAGCACGCCGGACCAGGCGTTTCCTGCCACGGCACTCAGGGTGCAGGCGGCACTGGGCGTCACCCGCGGCTTCGGCTTCGACCTGTCGGCCGCCTGCGCCGGCTTCATCTACGCCCTGTCCATCGCCGACGGCATGATCCGCAACGGCCAGGCGACCGGCGTCCTGGTCATCGGCAGCGAGGTCTATTCCCGCATCCTGAACTGGAAGGATCGCGGCACCTGCGTGCTGTTCGGCGACGGCGCCGGAGCCGTCTTCCTGCGCGCCGCAAAGGTCAGCGATCCCGATACGCGCGGCATCCTGTCCACCCATATCCACGCCCAGGGCACGCTCGGCGACATCCTGTATGTTGATGGCGCCGTCGGCCAGCCGGACAAGCCCGGCCATCTGGTGATGAACGGCCGTGAGGTGTTCCGGCACGCCGTCACCCGTCTGGCCGAAGCGGTCGAGGAGGCCCTGGCGGCGAACGGCCTGACCCACGCGGATGTCGACTGGCTGGTGCCGCACCAGGCCAACAGCCGGATTATCAATGCGATGGGCAAGAAACTGCACCTGCCGCCGGAGCGGGTGGTCATAACCGTCGATCGCCATGCCAACACTTCCGCGGCCTCGGTGCCGCTGGCCCTGGCCGAGGCCCGCACGGACGGGCGCATCCGCAACGGCGACCTTGTGCTGCTGGAAGCGCTGGGCGGCGGCCTGACCTGGGGGTCCGCCCTGGTCCGCCTGTGACCTGAGGCACGCCATCGGCTGCAAACCCCTGATCCGTAGCGATTTTATCCAGCGCAACCTTGACGTGCCGGCATGAATTGTCTTAGCGTGACTTCATGCTGACGATCACCCGCGCCCACATTGCTGAAATGATCTACACTCAGGTCGGCTTGTCCCGGAATGAGTCCGCCGACTTGCTGGAGTCCGTGCTGGACCGGATCGCGACCCGTCTGGAGGGTGGTGAATCCGTTAAAATCAGTGGGTTCGGAACCTTTTCTGTAAGGCAGAAAGGGCGCCGGGTGGGGCGCAACCCGAAGACCGGCGAAGAAGTGCCGATACTGCCGCGACGGGTGCTGGTGTTCCGCCCCAGCCACGTGCTGAAGGCCCAGGTCAACGGCGAGACGCCCGGTACGGACGATGATGAATGAGCCGCTCCGCCTAGGGGTTGAACCGGCTCGTGACCCTCGGGCGTTCACGTGAGCCATGAATCGCACGCAGAAACTCTCGACCCCGGGGCAAGGCCGCGTCCCAAGAAAGCCCCGAATGCTTTCCGCACCATCAGCGAGGTAGCGGACGACCTTCATATCCCGCAGCACGTGCTGCGCTTCTGGGAGACGAAGTTCCCGCAGGTGCAGCCGCTGAAGCGCGGCGGCGGCCGGCGCTATTACCGTCCCGACGATATCGTGCTGCTGCGGCGCATCGCCGATTTGCTGTACACCCAAGGCTATACGATCAAGGGCGTGCAGCGCCTGCTGCGTGAGGGCGGCGGCCAGTTGTCGGACGACATTCCGCCGCCGACGGCCGACGAACGCGCCGCCGCCGAGGCGGAAAAAGCCGGATTGGCCGCGCAGGAGCCGCTGCCGATTCCGGGGCTGGAGCTGGTGTCCCCTCCCGCCGTCGTGGTGCAGCTTGCGCGCATCGGCCAGCGGCCAAAGCTGGAGGTCGAGAACGAACGATTGCGGGGACTGCTGCGGGAGCTGGTGGCGGAGGTCCGGGAACTGCGGAAGCTGGTGGAGTAGGGCTGTCCTGTCGCCCCCCGGTTGGCCGGCCGCCCCCGTGTATGGTGAGGCGCGCCTCTGTGTCATGGCCGGCCTTGTGCCGGCCATCCACGCCTTGGCCTCAACGCCGCTGCAAGTCGTGGATGGCCGGACTAAATCCGGCCATGACACAGAAGCGACCTCGATCCGGCCAAGACACAGAGCGGCAGTCCCGCGCCAGCGCGGACTTCACTACCCGCCGAACGCCGACAATCCCGTCTGTGCCCGCCCGAGGATCAGCGCATGCACGTCATGCGTGCCCTCATACGTGTTCACCGTCTCCAAATTCATCACATGCCGGATGACGTGGTACTCATCGACGATCCCGTTGCCGCCATGCATGTCCCGGGCGACCCGCGCGATATCCAGCGCCTTGCCACAGTTGTTGCGTTTCAGCAGGCTGATCATCTCCGGCGCCGCCGCATGTTCGTCCATCAGCCGCCCGAGCCGCAGCACGGCGTGCAGGCCCAGCGTGATCTCCGTCTGCATGTCCGCCAGCTTCTTCTGGACCAACTGAGTCGCCGCCAGCGGGCGGCCGAACATCATCCGCTGCAGCGTATACTCCCGCGCCGCATGCCAGCAGAACTCCGCCGCCCCCAGCGCGCCCCAGGCGATGCCGTAGCGGGCGTTGTTCAGGCAGGAGAACGGTCCGCGCAGCCCCTTGACGCTCGGAAGCTGGTTTGCCGCCGGGACGAACACGTCCTGCATCATGATCATGCCGGTCACCGACGCCCGCAGCGAGAATTTCCCCTCGATCTTCGGCTGTGTCAGGCCGGGCATGCCGCGTTCGAGGATGAAGCCGCGGATGTCGCCGGCGTCGTCCTTCGCCCAAACCACCAGTACATCCGCAATCGGCGAATTGGTGATCCATGTCTTCGAGCCGTTCAGCAGGAACCCGCCATCCACCGCCCTCGCCCGGGTGCGCATCGAGGCGGGATCCGACCCGGCATCCGGCTCGGTCAGTCCGAAGCAGCCGACAAACTCGCCGCTGCGCAATTTCGGCAGGTATTTCTGCCGCTGATCCTCCGACCCGAACGCGTAGATCGGATACATCACCAGCGACGATTGCACCGAAAACGCCGATCGGTAGCCGGAATCGACCCGTTCGACCTCACGCGAGATCAGGCCGTAGCTGACGTAGTTCACGCCGGCGCAGCCGTAGCCATCGAGGGTGGCGCCGAGGAAGCCCATCTCCCCGAACTCGTTCATGATCTCGCGATCGAACCTTTCCAGCCGGTTCGCCATCAGGATCCGCGGCAGCAATTTCTCCTGGCAGAAATCATGCGCCGAGTCGCGGATCGCCCGTTCGTCTTCCGTCAGCGCGCTGTCCAGTCGCAGCGCATCGTCCCAAACAAACGGAGTGAACGGGCTGGCGGGGCGGACAGGCTGATCGTTCATGCGTCGCTCTCTCTGTTCTCCGCGGTCACCGGCGGACGGGTGCGCAGGAACATGAAGGCTGGCACATCATCCCCGAAGCCGACAACCGACGGCCCGAGGTCGTCGTCGCGGCGATAGCGGCGAGGCTCCTCCCGCCGGTACTCGCCACGCGGCGCTTCGTCGCGGCGCGGTTCCCGCTCGCGGCGGGGTTCGGCGTAGGCCGCCGGGCGTTCGGCCGCAACGGGCAACTCCGCGCGCGGTTCCTTCACGGCGGCGGGCTTTTCAGCGCGCGACCGCTCGGTCCGCGGCTTGGCGGCCTTTTCCTTGACTTCTTTGGCTTCCCGCGGCTTCGCGGCAGCTTTCTTCGGTTCCGCCGTGGCGGGCTTGCGTCCGCGCCGCCCGCGGCTGGATTTCTCGGCCCAGTCCACCGGATCGAGCGCCTCGACGATCACCGGCGGAATGGCGTGGCCGATCAACTTCTCGATCTGCTCGACGGCGTAGCGGTCCTCGGGGGAGGCGATGGTGAACGCGCGACCCTCCAAACCCGCCCGGCCGGTGCGGCCAATCCGATGCACATAATCCTCGGCATGGATCGGCACGTCGAAGTTGAACACGTGCGACAGGCCGCCGATATCGATGCCGCGCGCCGCCACGTCGCTGCATACCAGCAGCCTCAGGTCGTTGGCCTTGAACTTCTCCAGCGTGGCGAATCGCAGGGTCTGCGCCATGTCGCCATGCAGCGCACCGGCGTCGAAATGGTGCTTCACCAGCGATTTATGCAGGATATCGACGTCTTTCTTCCGGTTGCAGAAGATCAGAGCGTTCTGCACGTTTTGCGAGCGAATCAGCCGCCGCAGCGCCTCGCGCTTGTCGTGCTCGGCTACCAGCGCCAGGCCCTCGGTGATCGTCGTGGCGACCGAGGCGGCGCGGGACACCGCGATTTCCTTCGGATTCGTCAGGAACGCATCGACCAGGCGGCGGATTTCCGGTCCCATCGTCGCGGAGAAGAACAGCGTCTGGCGGGTCTTCGGCAGGAAGGAGACGATCTTTTCGACGTCCGGGATGAAGCCCATGTCGAGCATGCGGTCCGCTTCGTCGATCACCAGGATGCGGGTGTCGGACAGCAGGATCGAGCCGCGGTCGAACATGTCGAGCAGACGGCCCGGGGTGGCGATCAAGACATCGACACCCTTCATAAGGATGTCCTTCTGGTCGTTCATGCTCTCGCCGCCGATGATCAAGGCGTGCGTGAGTTTCAGGTACTTTCCGTACTGGACAAAATTCTCCGCCACCTGCAGGGCGAGTTCCCGGGTCGGCTCGAGGATCAGGCTGCGCGGCATGCGGGCGCGGGCGCGGGAGCCGGAGAGAATATCCAGCATCGGCAGGGTGAAGCCGGCCGTCTTGCCGGTGCCGGTCTGCGCCGTGCCCATGACGTCGCGGCCCATCAGCACGAACGGGATCGCCTGCTCCTGGATCGGGGTCGGGTGGCGATACCCCATATCCGCGATCGCGCGCAGCACTTCTTCGGACAGGCCGAGATCGGCGAATACGACTCGCGGCGGCTCCGGCGGCGGACCTTCGGCGATCGGGATCGACACGGCGGTTTCTTCAACCGGATCAACGGTGTCCTGCGCCGCTGCGATGCCGGCATCCCCGGCTTCGGTGGCGGCAGCTTCCGCCGCCGGCAGCGCATCGTCCGCCGCGGACTCCGCCGGTTCAGGCACGGGCCCCCCGTCCTCGGGCGATGCCTGCGGGGATGCGTCGATCGCGGCTTCGGACGTCGTCGCGACGATCGCTTCCGCGTCGGCTGGTTCGCGTGAGGCGGTGGTTGTATCGGTCAAATCGGGTCCAGTCGGTGGCATGGGTACTTTTTTCATGGCGCGAAAGCCACGCCCGTCGGTCCTACGCGGGGCGCACACGCAAAGGTGCCTGCATCCGCTCGCGCGACCGGCGGGGTATCGGGACTGCGAAGCCAAAAGTCAAGGATCGAGCGCAAAATGAGCGGGATATTCGTTTGCGCCATGATTTTGTCCGTCAGCGCGCCGGCGCCGGGCGATGCCGGCCCGGTCGCCGCATCGGCACCCCGAACCGGACACGGATGCGCCGGCCAGAACCCCCGTTCCTGTTGAAGCGGCGCGGAAAGAACGTTAGATTTACGTCTCAGGGATAATGCGGTCCGGAAAACATTCGGCACCGCCCGCATTCCCGCCAACCGGTGCACCCGAGCCGGGCGGTTTCAGCAAAACGGATTTAGCCCACTCATGAGTGCCAGTTCTAAACGCCGCGGCCGCCACAGGACAGGCTCCAGCTCGACACGTTTTACGCCTTCCCTGGTGGTTCCGCCCGAAACCGTGCACCCGGCGCCCATTGGCGCCGCGGGGGTCGCCGCCAGCGCCGCCGTCGCCATCGTGGCACTGGCATTGATGGCTTTGATCTGGATGATTACCAGCCGGGTGATACAGGACCAGGGCGCTGAAATCCGCGAGCGGGCTGAGCAATCGCTGGCCGGCCAGGCAGCCACGATGGCCGAGACCGTTTCGCATGAGCTGCAGATGATCGATCAGAGCCTGATGATCATCCAGTCCGCCTGGAAACAGGACAGCGATAGCGTCGATCTGAAGCGGTGGCCACAGAAAATGCCCGCCCTGACAGCAGTTTCCGACGATCTCTTCATTTCCGACGAGAATCATATCGTTCGCCAGGATATCCTGCCGCAGGCGGTCGGCCAGCATGTCGGCGCCGCGTATGTAACGTTCGCGCACGGTATTCTCGAGTCCTTCGAAAGCGATGGCGCCAGGCTCAAGGATTCCTCGCTGGTGCAAGTGAACGACGGCGCGCCGATAGATGCGCGGCAGTTTCTGATGTATATTGTCAGGCCCCTGGATCACCCGAGAGACTGGCAGGTCGGTGCGTCCTATCGCTCGACCGAGCTGACCAGGCTGTTTGCCGAGGCAGCCCTTGGCTTCAACCCGGTGGTTGCCCTGATCGATACGCTAAACGGCAACGTTCAAGCCCTGGTAGGCCCGTCCGCACGCAGGCCGAAGACAGATCTCTCGCAAACACCCCTGTTCGCAACGATGACGCGGCTGGACTCCGGGGTCTGGCTCGGTCCGACCGGGATCGATGAGGTCGAGCGGCTGCACGCGTTCCATCGTGTCGCCGATCGCGACCTGACGGTGATCGTCGGTGCGAACTGGGCGGAAGTGATGACGCCGGTTGCCAACCTTGCCGCGGCCAGCCGCATCCTGGCCGGAGTCGCCAGCGCCCTTGTGATGGCGGTCGCCGCCCTGGTGCTGTGGGAACTCTATGCCCTGCGCAGCCGCCGCCACCGTGAGCGGATCTACAAGCGTACCAAGAGCGAGATCGAGCGACTGCGGTCGGACGAGGCGGTCAACCTGACGCGCACCCAACTCAGCGCCAACCGCCTGCAGGCCCTGATGGAAAACGCTTCGGATGGAGTCGCCCTGTTCGATGCGAGCCAGCGGCTGGTGCAATGGAACCACACCTTCGCCCGCGGCATCGGGATCCAACTGCGGCAGGAATTGCCGTTGGATTCGCTGCTGCGCGAGCAGTTCGCCCTGGCCCGCCCGGGGAGCGGCGTAACCGATCCCGAAGCGGAGATTGCGCGCCGCGCCATCATGCTGCTGACTGGCAATGCCGCGGGAATCCCGCTGCGCGGTCCGGAGGCCGATCCCCTCATGCTGCGCGGTCTGCCGATAGAGCTTGGCGGGTTGATCCTGCTGCTCAACGGGTTCGCGACATGGCATCAGGCGCCGGCCCCTGAGATGCGCGTGTTCACTGACGCACTGTCAGCCTCGCCGCCGCCGTTGCCGCCCGCTCCGGCGCCGATCGAATGGTGAAGGCTACAGCAGCAGCGGAACGATAACCGCGGTCAGCAGGGCGTTCAGGCCCATGGCGATGCCGGCGAAGGTCCCGGCGAGCGGATCGACCTGGAACGCCCGCGCGGTGCCGATGCCGTGCGCGGCGAGCCCGGCCGCGAATCCCCGCGCCCGCGTGTCGGTGATCCGCAGCCGATCGAGCAGCGGCGTGACAATGATGGCGCCGAGGATGCCGGTGAGGATCACCAGCACCGCGGTCAGTGCCGGATCGCCGCCGAGTCGTCCGGATATGCCCATCGCCACCGCGGCGGTCACCGACTTGGGCGCAATCGAGATGACCACGGCAGCAGGCGCGCCCAGCAGCCGGGCGATCAGCACCGCCGAAACCAACGCGGTCACCGAACCGGCGATCAGCGCGCAGGCCATCGGCAGGATCGACCGCATCACCATATGGCGGTGCTGATACAGCGGGATTGCCAGCGCCACCGTCGCCGGCCCGAGCAGGAAATGGATGAACTGGGCGCCGTCGAAATAGGTGGCGTAGGGCGTGCCGGTGCCGCGCACCAGGCCCCCGACGAGGCACATCGTCATGAGTACCGGATTGGCCAGCGGCGCCCGGTGCAGCGCCGCGGCAATCCGGTCGCACAGGCAATAGGCCAGGATCGTCACCGTCAGCCATAGCAGCGGCGACCGCGCCAGGTACACCCAGAGCGCGAAGACATCCTCATGCATGCAGGCGGCGCGCCACAAAGTGGAACACCCAGGCCGTCACCGCCAGGCCCAGGACCGTCGAAACCAGCAGCGACAAAGCGATGGCCAGCGCATTGCCGGCCAGCACGTCGAGCCGCTGCACCACCCCCACGCCCGCCGGGATGAACAGCAGCGACAGATGCGACAGGATGCCCCGGCCGGTGTTTTCGAACGTCCCGTCGCGCAGCTCCGCCGGCATCCGGCGCAGGGCTTGGTCGCGCGCCAGCAGCAGCAGCAGGCACAGCACCATGCCGATGACCGGGCCGGGCACCGGGACGTCCGTCGCGTGAGCGATCGCCTCGCCGACAAGCTGGCAGAGCAGGATCAGGCCGAGGCTGAGCAGCATCGCGGTTCAGACGCGTTCGATCAGCGCGGCGATGCCCTGGCCGACGCCGATGCACATGGTGACGACGGCGCGCCTGAGGTTCAGCGTCTCCATCGCGTTCACCGCCGTCAGTGCCAGCCGCGCGCCCGACATCCCGAGCGGGTGACCCAGAGCGATGGCGCCGCCATGCGGATTGACGTGCTCGGCGTTGTCGGTCAGGCCAAGCTGGCGCAGCACCGCGATGCCCTGGCTGGCGAAAGCCTCGTTCAGCTCGATCAGGTCGATCTCGCCGATGGACAGGCCGGTGTTGGCCAGCAGCTTGCGCACCGCCGGAGCCGGGCCGATGCCCATGATGCGCGGCGCCACGCCGGCGGTGGCCATGGCGACGACCCGGGCGCGCGGCGTCAGGCCGTGCCGCTTCGCCCCTGCTTCCGATGCCAGCAGCAGCGCCGCGGCGCCGTCGTTGACGCCGGAGGCATTGCCGGCGGTGACGGTACCGGGGTCGCGAAACGGGGTCTTCAGCCTGGCCAGCATCTCCAGCGTGGTTTCGGGACGCGGGTGCTCGTCGTGTTCCACCACCGTGTCGCCCTTGCGGCCCTTGATGGTGACGGGCGTGATCTCCTTCGCAAAGAAGCCGCTGTCCTGCGCCTTCTTTGCCTTCTGCTGGCTGTTGTACGCAAACCGGTCCTGATCGGCGCGGGAGATCTGGAACTCTTCAGCGACGTTCTCGCCGGTTTCCGGCATCGACTCGGTGCCGTAGGCCTTCTGCATCAGCTTGTTGACGAAGCGCCAGCCGATGGTGGTGTCGTAGACCTCGGCGGAGCGGGAAAACGCTTCGGTCGCCTTGCCCATGACGAAGGGCGCGCGGGTCATGCTTTCCACTCCGCCGGCCAGCATCAGATGCGCTTCGCCGGTCTTGATCGCGCGGGCGGCGGTGCCGACGGCATCAAGCCCGGAGCCGCACAGGCGGTTGATGGTCGAGCCGGGGACGGAGGCGGGCAGGCCGGCCAGCAAAACCGCCATGCGGGCGACGTTGCGATTGTCCTCGCCAGCCTGGTTGGCGCAGCCGAGGATGCTGTCGTCGAGCGCTTCCCAGTCGATGCCGGCGTTGCGCCCGGCAAGGGCGCGGATCGGGTGCGCGGCGAGGTCGTCCGTGCGAACATCCTTCAGCGCGCCGGCATAGCGGCCGATGGGGGTGCGGGTGAAGTCGCAGATATACGCCTCGGTCATGGATATTTCTCCCCTTGGTGGATGCGCGGACGTCCCGGGCCAGTGTTAATCGGTTGATGGCGCTGACGCCAGTCGTGGCGCCGCGGCTGCGCCGCCCGGTTGCCCGGGAGTCCGCAGCAAGCCCCGCGACAGCGCGGCTGTGGCGGGACGTGACCACCGAGCCGCATTATTGGATGCGTGGCGCTCACTACGATGCGGGACGTGATCGCTTAATCATCCGGCTGACGACCGGCGTCGAGGTTGGCTTTGCGCCGCACGATCTGGAAGGTCTGCAAGATGCCGAGGCATTTGGTCTTGGCATCCATTTCCCCACGATCGACGCCGATCTGTATGTGCCGGCGTTGCTGGAGGGGGTGTTGGTTTCGAAGCGTTGGATGGCGGCGCAGCTTGGCGCGGTCGGCGGACGAACCCGCAGCGATGCCAAGGCTGCCGCTTCCCGGGAGAACGGCAAGCGCGGCGGTCGGCCGGCGAAGGTGGTGGCGGTGGAGGAGAATAACCAAGCTAACTATTCGGCCCGCGTTCCATCGAAACCGGCTGCCACCGCTGCAGCTTCGAGGTCAGCAGCACCGACGGGTTGACGCAGCTCATCGGCCACTTGCCGTTCAGCACCAGCGCCAGCTCCCTCCCGACATGCCGCTTCCGCGCCGGATCGAACCGCGCCGAGGCGGATGCCGTGTGCGCGCTCAGCGTTACATTCGTCATGCCCAACAGCGGATTGTTATTCCCGGGCGGCTCGATCTCCAGCACATCCAGCCCGGCGTGAGCGATCCAACCCTCCTGCAGTGCCTTGATCAGCGCCGCTTCCTGCACCGTCGGGCCGCGGCCGGTGTTGATGAAAATCGCGCTCTTTTTCATCAGCCGGAAATGCTTCTCGGTCAGCATCCCCTCGGCTTCCGGCGTCGCGGGCGCATGCATCGACACGAAATCCGACTGCGACAGCACTTCTTCCAGCGTCGCCGGCAGCACGCCGTGCTCCACCATCACCAGTTCTTCGATGAAAGGATCATACGCGATCACCCGCAGCCCGAACGGTTTCGCCCGTTTCGCCACCGCCCGCGCCACATGCCCGAACGCGATCAGCCCCAGCGTCAGCCCCATCAGCCGCGGGATTCGCAGCAGCGCCGGCCGCCCCTCGCGCCAGCGGCCCTCGCGCACCATGCGGTCCTGCTCGATGGTGCGGCGAAACCCGGCCAGCAGCAGCATCATTGCGTGATCCGCGACTTCCTCGATGAAGGTGTCCGGACAGTTTGTCACCGGCATGCCGCGCGCCGTGGCCGCGGCGATATCGATGCTGTCCACGCCGACGCTGCCCAGGACGATTGCGCGGCAGGTCTCAGGCAAGGCCTCGACCACCTTGCGACTGAATTTCATGCCTTTCGCATAAACGGCGTCCGCGTCCGCGGCGAAGCGGATGAAGCCATCCTCGTCCGCCGGGCCTTCGACGATGGCCGCGTCGATGCCTTCCAGCGGCTCCATCTCGTAATCGTAACCGCCGCCGGCGGTGGAAAAGCTGGCCCCGGCCGGCGTTGCGATCTTGTATTCTGCCACGTCTGTCTCCTTGTCAGTGCTTCGGCGGACGCGCCCGCACGGCTTTTTCGTTGATGTCGATGCCCCAGCCAGGACCGCCGGGCAGGACGAACTCGCCGTCTTCGATTGTCGGGACAACCGTATAGAACTCATCGCGCCACGGCGCGCTGTCCATGTCGATTTCCATCACCCGGAAATTCGGCACCACCGCGCTGAACGTCGCGCTGATGGCGCTGCACAGGTGGCCGTAGAAATTATGCGGCGCGACATTGATTTCGTTCACATCCGCCATTGCGGCGATTTTCACTGATTCCAGCAGCCCGTTCCAGATCACGTCCACGATGGCGACGTCTGTCGCATACTGGTCAAGAAACGGCTTGAATTCCCGGCGGCCATGCAAGGTTTCGCAGGAGGCGATGGGGCACGGGGCGCCGCGCTTGATCTCCGCCAGCGCCGCCGCGTCATGCGTATCGATCTCCAGCCAGGTCAGGTGCGCCCCGGCCACCGCGGCGGCGATGCGCTTGTAGCCCTCGGTCTTGAAGTTGAAGTTCACATCGAGATGGATGCCCATCTCCGGGCCCACCGCCTCCCGGATCACCGCAAGCTGCTCGGTCACGCCGCGGATCAGCCGGTTGTCCCAGTTCAGCTCCGGCCAGCCGGGGGTGCGGCCGAACCCCGGCACGTAATAGGCCAGCCGCCCGTCCACCAGCGGCAGGATATTGGTCTTCAGGGCGCGGAAGCCGCGGTCCCGCACCTCTCGTGCATGCCGGGCGAGGTCGTCGTAGGTTGCCAGCGGCGGCGTGCCCATCAGCGCACCGTTGCGCACCCGGTAAGTCCCGAAATGCGACCAATACACCGGGATCCGTTCCCGTATCGGCCCGCCGAACAGCGCCGCCACCGGCACCCCGTACGCCTTGCCGGCGACGTCCAGCAGGGCGTTCTCGATCGCCGCGATCGCCTGCTGGTTCAGCCCGCCGCGCGACTGCCGCGTCAGCACGTGCAGGCGCTGCGTCACCTGTTCGAACCGCCGCGGATCGACGCCAATCAGCACCGGCGCGAGGCCATTGATCACATCGGACAGGCCAGTGCTGCCGAAGCTTTCGTTGAACTCCGACCAGCCGATAATGCCGTCGCCGGTGGTCACCTTGAGGAACGAAAACATCCGCCAGCCGGCATCCGCCTGCAGGGTTTCGATCCCGTCGATTTTCATGGTTGCCTCCCCGCCGCGCCGGGAGAAAGTCCAGCACGACCGGGCGCCAGCGGCAAGTTTACGGCGCCAGATCCCAGAACGGATGCACGCCGTAGTAAGAGTAGATACCGCGCCGCCAGGTGTCATCCTGCCAGGATGCGGCCGCTTCGTCGCTGTAGGACGGCGCGCCCTCCAGCACGTCGTGACCGATATCCACGACGTAGCCGCCCATTTCGGTATCGTAGCTGAGCTTCTCCCAAGGCAGCGGGTAGTAGCGGTCGCCGATGCCCAGGAACCCGCCATGCGCCAGGATGGCATAGGCGATCCGTCCGGTCCCCTTGTCGATCATGACGTCCTCGATCGCGCCGAGTTTTTCCAGGTCCATACTGAAGACGGTAGCGCCCTGCACCTGCCTGGCCGCGATCAGGCGGCCCGAGGTATTGGTGGTGTCATCCAAGCTCGCCATACGAGGTCTCCTGTCGTTGGTGTCACTTTGAACGCGGACCAGCCGCAAAGGTGCCATAGCATTTCCGGCGGCAGCACGGCACCCGGGGGCGGCAGCCGATCGGCCTATCGTAACGATCGGGAAGATTTCCCGCCGATTTCGGGAAACCTTGCCATGGACGGGCTGCGCATGATGCGGCACCTATCCTCACCGGGAAACGACAGGGGACTCCATCCATGCCACCACACGGAGCGCGCAGCGCGCGCAGACTGGGCGCCGCCGCCGCGTGCATGGCGCTGACCTGCGTGGCCGCCCGCGCGCAACAACCGCCCAGCATCAGCCTGCCGCAGATCGACATTATCGCCCCGTCGCCGCTGCTCGGCTCCGGCATCGACCGCGACACCGTGCCGGCGGAGACGAATGTGCTGAAGGGCAACGACCTGACCCGCGGCGGCACCACCGCGCTACCCGACGCCGTGCGTGCGCTGAACGAGCAGGTGGGCGGCGTCAACCTTAATTCAGCGTCGGGCAACCCGTTCCAGCCGACATTGGTCTATCACGGCTTCCAGGCCTCCGCGCTCCAGGGCACGCCGCAGGGATTGGCCGTCTACGTCAACGGCGTGCGCTTCAACCAGGCGTTCGGCGACACCGTCAATTTCGACCTGCTGCCGGACGTGGCGATCGCGGAGATGAACCTGGAAGGCTCCAACCCGGTGTTCGGCCTGAACGCGCTCGGCGGTGCGCTGAACATCCAGCTCAAGAACGGCTTCACCTACCATGGCGGGGAGATCAGCGTCAGTGGCGGATCGTTCGGCACTTTCGGCGGCGACTTCCAGTACGGCAAGCAGAGCGGCGATACCGCGGTTTACATCGCGGCGAGCGGGCTGACCCAGGGCGGCTGGCGCGACTTCCAGTCCTCCGGCATCGAGAACTTCTACGGCGATGTCGGCTGGCGCAGCGACACCGCCGAGGTTCATTTCGATGTCACCGTGGCGAACTCGGTGCTGAACGGGCCGGGGACATCGCCGGTGGAGCTGCTGGCAGCCGATCCGGCGGCGCAGTTCACCGGGCCGAATGAGATCGACAACACGTTCGTGCAGGTCAGCCTGTCGGGCAATGTGCAGCTCAGCGACACGGTGTCGGTGCAGGGCGTCACCTACTACAACAACTTCCTCCAGCGCGTTAAAAACGGTAACGCATCGAATGACACGCCGTGCACCGACGGGTCCGGCCTGCTGTGCAACAGCGCCGGCTACAGCACGACATTCGGCGGCGCGACGATCCCGGCCTTCGCCGGGCCAAGTCAGTTCGCCTATTCGCAGTTGGACAACCAGACCACCAACACCAACGGCTACGGCGCCTCGGTCCAGGCGACCGACACGCAGACCGTGTTCGGCTTCGACAACCACCTGGTGGGCGGCTTCAGCTTCGACGGCGCGCAGACCGAGTTCACCGGCTCAAGCTCCATCGGCGGCATCGACTATGCGCGCAACTTCGTCGGCCCGGGTGTCGTCGTCGTCGAACCCGGCATCAATGCGCCGGTGCGGGTGGGGATCAGCGACGCGTATTACGGCGCCTTCGTCGCCGACACCTTCGACGTGACGGATCGTCTGGCGGTGACCGCCTCGGGACGTCTGAACGTGGCGCAGATCAACCTGAACGACCAGAACGGCGGCGGCCTGACCGGCAACCATTCCTACCAGCATTTCAATCCCGCCGCCGGCGTGACCTACAAGGTGACGCCATGGCTGACCGCCTATGCCGGCTACGCGGATGCCAACCGCGCGCCGACACCGGCCGAGTTGTCCTGCGCGGGTCCCGCCGATTCATGCAGCCTGGCCAATTTCTTTGTCGGCGACCCCAACCTGAAGCAGGTTGTCGCGCATACGATCGAGGCGGGGGTGCGCGGCACCGTCGGCATCGGGGACGACGGGCACCTGAACTACAATCTCGGGCTGTATCGGAGCAACCTCGACGACGACATCATCTTCGTCAACAGCGTGACTTTGAACCGGGCCTTCTTCACCAATGTCGCACAAACGCGCCGGCAGGGCGTGGATGCCGGCATTCAGTACAAGACTCCCCGCTGGTCCGCATACCTGACCTATACGTACACGGACGCGACCTACCAGAGCGGCTTCGTCGAGGCCGCCGGCAATAACCCGGCTGCCGACGCCAACGGCAACATCTCCGTCAGCCCCGGCAACCGGCTGCCGGGAGTCCCGGCGCACCAGGGCAAGCTGGGGCTGACCTACCAGATCACCGATGCGTGGACGGTTGCGGGGGTCCTGTTGGCGCAGAGCGGGCAGTATCTGTTCGGCGATGCGGCCAATCTGACGCCTCAGTTACCGGCCTTCGTCACCCTGAACCTCAGCACCAGCTATCAACTGACGCCGCATGTGACGCTGTTCGCCTCGGTCGAGAATGTGACCGATGAGAAATATTATACCTACGGGACGTTCTCGCCGACATCGTCGGTGTTTCTGTCACAGGCGCCGAATGCGACCAATCCGCGCGCCTACAGTCCGGCCGCGCCGGTTGGCGGGTTCGGCGGGGTGCGGGTGACGTTCTGAGCTAGGACGACCAGTCGCAATGATAGCCGTGCGGCACCGGATGGCAGGTGCCGTGCAGCGTATTCGGGTCCACCGGGTTGGCGTCGGGCACACCGAGACCGGGCAACGCGGCGCCGGCGACGGGCAGTGTCCCGCGCGAAGCCCCGAGGCCGGACGCCTCCGCCGCCGCAAAGACCGGCACCCCGGCAAAAGGCGTGGTGACGACCGGCAATGCGACATAGGCCGGACCCGCCCCGAACGGCGGCACAATCGGCGCCGCCCCGAACGGCGGGACGATCGGCGTTCCGGAGAATGCCGGGTTGATGCCTCCCGTCCCCAGGGCGGCAGGCACGTTGATGACCTCCGGCCGTATCGGCGTCAAAACCCGGCCGGTCACCGCCGAACGATAAAAACCAAAGCCTGCCGTGCCGCGAGCCGCCACGCCGGCGGTTCCGCGCGTGAAGGCGACGGTGCCGCGCGTGAAGGCGACGGTGCCGCGCGAGCCGGATACGAACACCGCGCCGCGTCCGGCGAAACCGCCATGCCCGGCTGACCCGCCATGTCCACCGCCACCACCACCGCCGCCGCCACCGCCGCCGCCGCGCGCCAATGCAGGGGCGGCGAGGCAAGCTGCCCCGGCCGCCGCGGCAATAACGGCGAAGATTCGATGGTGCATGGTCTTGCTCCCCGGCAAGCGTGAAGACGGCTTTATTGCCATCACTCTGATCCGGTCGCGCAAACTGTCAAACGACAGAAACGTGAAGTCGCTGAACGCCTGTTATAGTAAAATACAATATAGAATCAGGTGCGTTTATAAAACTGTTGCTGGTTAATTCCTCTCAATCTGTGCGACATCTTGCTTTACCTCCGCCCGTTCCGTCCACCGGGTTTCGGGTCCTGCCTGCTGCAACTTGAACGCGCAGAGCGGCTCCTCGGCATAACTGCGCGGCCCGCGCAGTTGCGCCGCGGCGCGATCGAGATCCCGCACCAGAGCCTCCAGATCCGCCAGGTCGTCCGCCTTCGGCCGCAGTCCGGTCGCCTTCACCCGGGCCTCGAAGCTGATCTCGTTCATCCGCGCTCCTTCCACGTCAACCGACAAGGTCAGGGCGTTTCGCTCTCCATTGCGCAGCACTCTCATAAGCATGGCCGGCACGCAAGACCGTCGCTTCCTGGAACGGCTTGCCGATGATCTGAACACCGACCGGCAACCCGCCCGCACCGTAGCCGCAGCACAGGCTGAGCGCCGGTTGCCCCGTCACGTTGAACGGCATGGTGAAAGTCGGCTTTTCCAGCATCGCCCATTTCGGCACGTCGTGAATCTTCGGCGCCTCCGCCACCGCCGACGCGGTGATCAGGATGTCGAGGTCGGCCATCGCGTCGCGCATCTCCTCGCACAAGGCGCGGCGGCGGCGCAGCGCCTGCACATACTCCGATCCGCGCACCAGCGCGCCCCACACCAGGCGGTCGCGCATCAGTTCGCCGTAGTCGTTGAATCGCTCCTTCAGCCAGGGCTCGTGCACGGCGTAAGCCTCGGTCAGCAGGATGATCCAGCCGGGCGCGTTGTACTCCGCCAGCGGCGACAGCGTGACGTCGCGGATTTCGGCACCCTGGTGGCGGAAGACATCGATCGCGTGTTCAATGCCACGCAGAGTGGCGGCGCTGACCGGATTGTCGGTTTCGTGGAAATGCCGGATCACGCCGATGCGCAGGCCCTTCGCACCCGTGTCGATATCGGCCGTCAAATCCGGCACCGGCCGGGTGGCGCTGGCCGGATCGCCGGCATCGTAGCCCGCCATCGCCTGCAGCAGCAGCGCGCAGTCGCGCACCGTCCAGGCCATCGGACCGGTATGATCCAGGGTAAACGACAGCGGCAGCACCCCCCTCCGGCTGCACAGCCCATAGGTCGGCTTGATCCCGGCGATGCCGCACAACGCGGCCGGGCCGCGGATGGAGCCGCCGGTGTCGGAGCCGGTGCCGCCCAGCACCAGGCCCGCCGCCACCGCCGCGCCGGTGCCGGAGGACGACCCGGCGGTGAAATGATCGGGGTTCCACGGATTGCGCGCCGGCGGCCAGGGCAGATCGAAGGACGGTCCGCCGATGGCGAATTCATGCGTCGCCAGCTTGCCCATCAGCACCGTGCCGGCTGTCGCCCAGTGCTGCACCACAACGGCATCCCCGGCCGGCACGTTGTGTTCCAGCAGGCGGGAATGCGCGGTCGTGCGGATGCCCGCGGTGCTGTAGATGTCCTTGTGGCCGATGGGGATACCGTCGAGCGGGCCTTTCAGCGCACCCGACTGCATGCGGGCCTCCGCGGCGCCTGCGTCCGCCAGGGCGCGCGCCTCCGTCACCAGCAGGAAGCTGTGCAGGCTGGCATCGTGCGCGGCGATGCGGTTCAGGCAGATCCGGGTCAGTTCCATCGGCGAGAGCTTGCGCGCTGCGATCAGCGCGGAGGCTTCGGCGATCGTGAGAAACGGGTCCATCAACGGATATCCGCGACGAAGACGGTGGCGGGCTCGGCTTCGCGCGGCAGCGGCGCGGTGGCGCGGGCAAGCATGGCCTGGAACAACGGGTACGCATCGAACAGGACGGATTTCTGCGCATCCGTCAGTGACAGGCCGGTCTGGTCCAGCATCCGGCCGAAGGCTTCGGGGCTGAGCGGCATCGCCTGATCCTTTGCGCTGGTTGGCGGAGGATGACCCGGCGAGCCCGGCCAGGCAAGGCCGCGTCGTCATGGTCCGCGCAGGCGGACCAGCCACGCCTTGCGCTGCCGGTGGAGGCAAGGCACCAAACCGTTATTTGTCCGATACCATCGGCCTGCGCGCGCGGGTTCCCATCGCGCGTTCCAGCGCGTGCCCGACTTGCAGCACCAGCGCTTCCTCGAACGGACGGCCGCCGATCTGCAACGATAATGGCAGGCCGGTCTGACTGAAGCCGTTACAGATAGACAATGCGGGGCTGCCGGTAACGTTGAACGCGCGGTTGAAGAACGGCTGAAATCCCGACGCCATGGAGTCCTCGCCGATGGGCCGCGCCGGGCAGCGGGCGGTGGGGAAGATGACGACATCGACGGTCTTCATCACCTCCGCCAGCTCGGCGACCAGCCGGGTCCGCTCGCGCAGTGCGTTGATATAATCGGATGCCGTGACGAACGCGCCGGCCATCAGGCGGTGGCGGGCGAAGGCGCCGTACAACTCCGGCGTGGTGCGCAGCCAGTGCTGATGAATCGCGTACGATTCGCTACGCGCGATCAGGCTGCCGACATCGGTGTAAACCCCGAATGGCGACAACCGGACATCGGCGACGACGGCGCCCATGTCCGCCAACGCCGCCACGCTCGCTTCCAGCGCCGCAATCGTTTCCGGGTCAGTCAACAGATCGGCTTCGAAGAAATGCCTCACCACGCCAACGCGCAGGCCGGACAACGGAGCGCCGATACCGGCGGAATAGTCCTCAGCACGAAAAGACGCGCTGGCCGAGTCGGACGGATCGTGGCAGGCCAGCGCCTGCAGCATCAGCGCGCAATCCTCGCTGGTCCAGCACATCGGGCCGGCATGATCCAGTGAGAACGACAGCGGCAAAAGTCCCCGCCGGCTCAGCAGCCCGTATGTCGGCTTCAGCCCGGCGATGCCGCACCACGCGGCCGGGCCGCGGATCGAACCGCCGGTGTCGCTGCCCATGGCGCCGAGGCACAGACCCGCCGCCACCGCGACGGCCGAACCGGACGACGATCCCGACGGATCCAGCGTCACGTCCCACGGGTTGCGCGCCGGCGGCCAGGGCAGGTCGAACGAGGACCCGCCGATGGCAAATTCCCAAGTCGCCAACTTGCTCGTTATGACGGCACCGGCGTCGCGCAGAAGGCCTGTGGTGAAGGCATCCTCCGCCGGGACGTGGTCTTTGAACAGCGCGGAATGGGCGGTCGTCGGGATGCCGGCGGTGTTGAAAATGTCCTTCAGGCCGATGGGAATGCCGTGCAGCGGTCCTTTCCAGTCCCCCGCGGCGATCTCCGCTTCGGCCTGCGTGGCATCCGCCAGTGCCTGTTCTTCCAGCAGCAAAAGATGACTGTTCAGGCGGCCGTCCAACCGTTTGACCCGCGCAAGGCAGGCCTCGGTCAGCTCGACCGGGGAGAGTTTCTTGACCCGGATCAGGGCGGATGCCTGTGCGATGGTCAAAAAATGCGGTTCGGTCATCAAACGTGCCTCGGGTTGCGGATACGCCTCCGCAGCAAAGCAAATCCGATACCACTCTAAGGCGATGGAATCGCGGGTCTGCTACTCCATCCGCCAGCCCTCGTCCCGGACCATCACCGGCGTGCGGGTCTCGGCATTCCGTTCCGCTTCCGTCATGGCGAGCCAGAGTTCCAGCCGCTCGAGGACCTTGCGGGTGGGACTGGCGAGGTCGTGGCTGAGGGCTTCCGGCATGGCGTAGAACCGCAAGCCTTCGAGCTCCCCGTCGCCGCCCTTCGTTCCGCTGACGTGCTCCGCAGCCACTGCGAAAAACCGTGCGTTGAAGCGTATCGGCGCGCCGGGCGGGGTGACCGCGCGGGCCAGGTAGTGCAGCACGTCCAGCCGGGGCGGGTTGCCGAGCGACAGGCCGGTTTCCTCCTGCAATTCCCGCGCGGCGGCGGCGGCGAGGCCGCGGGCGAGGGCGGGATTGGCTTTCTTGCGCAGCATCGCCTCGGTGTGCGGCGAGATTGCGGTTGCGCAGGGCGCCTTCATGTCGGCGGGATCGACCCGGCCGCCGGGAAACACCAGGCGGTTGGGCATGAACCGATGTTTCGCGCCGCGCATGCCCATCAGCATGTGCGTCTCGCCGTTCTCGACACGCCAGACGACCAGACTGGCCGCATGCTTGGCGCGGACGTTTTGCGCCCGGACAATCGTATCGGCGTCGTTAGGCAAGTTCGAATCCCCTGGCCTTCAGGTAGGCGGCAAAGCCGAAACGCTCCGGCACCGAAAGCTGGCGCGCGGCGTTCTCGCTCCAGCCCACGCCGTCGCGCGGCGGATAGATGTCGTTGTTCTTCAGGCTGGCCGCCGGAACCGGATCGCGGCGTTTGTCGTAGGCGGCGATGTCGGATTCCAGGCGGGTATCGTCGTAACGTTCCCGATGCACGACGACCGCGGGCGGCAGCCGCATCGACACCGGGCGGCGGAACTGCGGCCAGCCGACGGTCAGGCCGGCGACCGGGTAGACGCCGTTCGGCAGGCCCAATAACGGCGAGACGCGCTCGATATGGCTGCGCACGTAGCTGATCGGGCAGGTGCCAAGGCCCACCGCATCGGCGGCGGCCATGAACTGGCTCATCGCCAGGGCGCAATCGACGGCGGTGTTGAGGACCGTATCGAGATTGTTGTTGGCGTGCGGCATGCCGTGCATCGCGCACAGCTTCTGGCCCCGCCGCATGTCGCCGCACCAGACCAGGAAGACCGGTGCGGTGGCGATCCAGTCCATCGTGGCGATCCAGGTGGCGATCTGCTGGATGCGGGGGCGGTCGCGCATGACGATGATGGAATACTGCTGCAGGTCCGATTTCGCGGGCGCCGACTGAGCGGCGGCCAGCAGCGCGTCCAGCAGCGGCTCCGGCACGTCCTGATCGGTGTAGCGGCGGGTAACGCGGCGATCGATCAGGCCGGCGATGGCGTCGGGGATGTCGATCCCCGGCAGGTCGATCCCGAATCGGGCCCGCAACAGCGCCTCGCCGTCGGCCATCTGCGTCTCCTTGTTACGTACCGCTACCCTTGCCGGAAGGCCGGGGACGCGCAAGCTTTGCAGCCACCGCTTCCGGAGAAACCAGCCATGCCCGCGTCGTACGCCGATCACCGCGCCCAGTTGAAGGCTATTTTGCTGGGGTGGGGGATGCCGGAGGAAAATGCGGAAACGACTGCGGAAATCCTGGCGTGGTCGGATCTGCACGGGGTGGACAGCCACGGGATTTCGATGCTCCCGGCCTATGACGGGCTGCGCCGCAACGGGCGGGCGCGAATGGACGCGCAGCCGCGGATTCTGCGCGAGACCGCGGTTTCCGCGCTGGTGGATGGCGGCGGCGGGCTGGGGCATGTGCCGGCGAAGTTCGCCATGGCGGCGGCGATCCGCAAGGCGAAGGCGGCGGGCATGGCGATCGCAGTCGCGAAACACTCGGCGCATTTCGGCGCGGCGGGGTACTACACTTTGATGGCGGCGGAGCAGGGTCTTATCGGCGTGGCCTGCACATCGGCCTCCGGCATCCAGGTGGCGCCGACATTCGGCAAGCAGGCGCGGCTGGGCACCGACCCGTGGTCGTTCGCGGCGCCGAGCGCGGATGGCGTGCCGTTCCTGCTGGATATGGCGACGACGACGGTGGCGGCCGGACGGGTGCGCAACAAGGCGAATGAGGGGCTGCCGGCGCCGGATGGCTGGGTGCTGGACAGGGACGGCAAGCCGTCGAACGATCCGTTGGTGGCGAAAGAGAAAGGCGGGTTCCTGACGTCGCTGGGCGGGTCGCCGGAGAACTCCAGCTACAAGGGGTATGGTCTGGCGGTGATGGTGAACATTCTGGCGTCGTGCCTGTCGGGGGCGACGCTGATAACCGATCCGATGCACACGAAGAAGCCGGTAGGGCAGGATATCGGTCATTTCTTCATGGCGATCGATCCGGATATTTTCCGTGAGAGCGGCGATTTCCAGTCCGATGTCGCTTCGTTCATGGCGGCGCTGCGGGGGACCGCGCCGGTTGATCCGGCTCGGCCGGTGATGGTGGCAGGCGATCCGCAGTGGCGCTGCGCGGAGCGGCGGATGGTGGAGGGGATACCGGTTGGCGCCGGGCTGTTGAACCAGGTGCGGCAGATTGCCCGGGCCGCGGGGGCGGTGTGGCTGCTGGATTGAGACTGTGGCCTGTCGCCGTGCGCGGAGGCGTACCATCCATGCCTTTGCGGTGCCTCGTCTCGGCAGAGGCTCGGAGCATGCTCCGCGCGCAAGATTGCCCCTCGCCCGGATTCCGGGTACGCACCGCGCGGGAGATCCAGCGAATGCCGAACCAGCTGCGCATGACCGTGCCCGCCATCCGGGCGATGAAGGGCCGCACGAAAATCGTCAGCCTCACGGCCTACACCGCGCCGGTTGCCGCCTTGCTCGACCCGCATGTCGATGTCCTGCTCGTCGGCGACAGCGTGGGCATGGTCGTGCATGGCCTGGAAACACCCACCGCGGTCACGCTGGAGATGATGATCCTGCACGGCCAGGCCGTGGTACGCGGGTCATCCCGCGCGCTGGTGGTGATCGACCTGCCGTTCGGCTCGTTCGAAGCCTCGCCCGAGCAGGCCTTCACATCGTCCGTCCGGGTAATGCAGGAAACCGGCTGCCAGGCGGTGAAGATCGAGGCCGGCGAGGCGCTCGCCCCGACCATCGCGTTCCTGGTGCAGCGCGGCGTGCCGGTGATGGGTCATATCGGGTTGCGGCCTCAGGCGGTGCATATTGATGGCGGGTTCAAGGCCAAGGGCCGCACCGCGGACGAACGCACCCGGGTGCTGGCCGAGGCGCGCGCCGTGGATGAGGCGGGCTGTTTCGCCATCGTCGTGGAGGGTGTGGCCGAAAGCCTCGCCGCGGACATCACCGCCGGCGTCGCCGCGCCGACCATCGGCATCGGCGCGTCGTCCGTGTGCGACGGGCAGATCCTGGTCAGCGACGATATGCTGGGGATGTTCGAGCGCACGCCGAAATTCGTCCGCCGCTACGCCGACATCCGCTCGGCCGTCAGCGGCGCCGCGGCGCAGTATGCCGCGGATGTCCGGGCGGCGGCGTTCCCCGGGGAGGCCGAGGTCTACCGCTTCAAGCCGCAGGACTGACAGCCAACGCACATCCCCTGGACCGCGCGCCCAAGCCGCTGTAGGGAAACGGTCATCATGGACCGCACCGCGACCATCACTCGCACGACCTCGGAAACCGACATTTCCCTGACCCTGAACCTCGACGGGACGGGGATCGCGGACATCGCCACCGGCATCGGCTTCCTCGACCATATGCTGACCTCGCTGGCCCGCCACGGCCTGTTCGATCTCACCATCCGCGCCCGCGGCGACCTGCATATCGACTTCCACCACACCACCGAGGATGTCGGCATCGTCCTCGGGGCCGCGTTCGTGCAAGCCTTGGGCGACAAGCGCGGCATCCGCCGCTTCGGCCATGCGTTGATACCCATGGACGAAACCCTGGCGGAGACCGCGGTCGATATCTCCGGCCGCCCCTTCCTGGCCTGGAACGTCGACTTCGAACGCCCCAAGATCGGCGAGATGGACACCGAGTTGTTCGAGGAATTCTTCCGTGCCCTGGCGTTCAACGCCCTGATCACGCTGCACATCACCCGCCGCGCCGGCCGCAACGCGCACCACGTGGCGGAGGCGGCGTTCAAGGCCACCGCCCGCGCACTGCGCATGGCCGTCGAAGCCGATCCGCGTATTGGCAATGCCATTCCATCCACCAAGGGGGCGCTGTGAAGCTCTACAGCGCGCACCTGAAGGCTGATGCCGAACCCGTGCTGGTGCGGGAGGGTTTTTCCTGGGGCGCACTGATCTTCGGTCCCCTTTGGCTCGCCGTTCACCGCGCCTGGGTCGCTGCCGGGCTGAGCTTTGCCGCCTTCGTCTTCATCGCCGTGCTGGTGCCGGAGCCGGCCGAGACGATCCTGTCCGCCGGCCTCGCCATCATCCTCGGCCTCATTGGCAACGACCTGCGCTCCGCTGCGCTGGAGCATCGCGGTTACAGCCTGCTGCATGTCCTCGCCGCGCGCGGCCGGGACGAGGCCTGGATGCGGCTGATCGCCGGCCGCCCCGATCTGAAGGCGCGCTACCGGCCGGAGGTCACGTGATGAAGATCGCCGTCGTCGATTACGGCAGCGGCAACCTTGCCTCCGCCTCGCGCGCCCTGGCCCTGGCAGCGGAACGCGCCGGGATCGAAGCGACCGTCGAGGTAACGGCGGACCCTGCCAACGTCGCGGCGGCGGACCGGATTGTGCTGCCAGGGCAGGGCGCCTTTGCCGATTGCGCCAGCGGCCTTCACGCTGTGCCCGGCATGCGCGAGGCGATTGAATCCGCGACGGCGCGCGGCGCCCCGTTCCTCGGCATCTGCGTCGGCATGCAACTGATGGCCGAACGCGGCCTGGAACATACCGTCACCCCGGGCTTCGGCTGGATCAAGGGCGATGTGGCGGAGATGGAAGCCGCCGGCCTGCGCCTGCCGCAGATGGGCTGGAACGGCCTCGATTTCGTGCCCGGCTCGCATCCGCTGCTCGACGGGCTTCATCCGGACGACCATGTCTATTTTGTGCATAGCTATGCACTGACGGGCGGCCTAGCGTCGGAGACGATCGCCACCACCGAGTACGGGGGCAGGGTCGCCGCCATTGTCGTTTCCGGCAACCGCGCCGGCACCCAGTTTCATGTCGAGAAAAGCCAGGATATCGGCATTCGCTTATTGAGCAATTTCCTCCGCTGGACACCGTGACCATGTCCATGTCCATACCCGCCGGCTCCGCGCCTGACCTCTACGTCGAACGGCTGAAGCAGATCCACGACCATGACATGCCGTCCTTGTGCGAGGCCACTGATGCCGCGATCATCGACGGCGGCGGGTTCGGCTGGGTGACGCCGCCGGGGCGCCGGGCGATGGAAACCTATTTCCGCGGCGTCCTGCTGGTGCCGGAGCGCGAACTGTTCGTGGCCAGGCTGAACGGCGACATTGTCGGCTCCGCCATCCTGGCTCGGCCGCCGCGTAACAATGAAGCGCAGGCCTTCGCCGCCACGCTGATGCATTCCTATATCGCGCCGTACGCCCGCGGCCACGGCCTGGCGCGGCTGCTGACCGAGGGCGTCGAGGAACGCGCCCGCGAACTCGGCTACCACGTCCTGAACCTCGATGTGCGCGACAGCCAGACGGCGGCGATCCGATTGTATGAATCGATGGGCTATATCCGCTGGGGTGAGCATCCCGAATACGCCCAGGTGCGAGGCAAATCGATGGCGGGCTATTTCTACTACAAACGGTTGCGTCCGCGGAAAACCGGTAACGGCGAATGACCGCCCTGACCATCTATCCGGCGATCGACCTGAAGGATGGTCAATGCGTGCGATTGCGCCGCGGCGACATGGCGCGGGCGACGGTCTATGCCGATGATCCGGGCGCGCAGGCGAAGCTCTGGCAGGACTCCGGCTTCGCCTGGCTGCATGTGGTGGACCTGAACGGCGCCTTCGCCGGCAAGCCGGTGAACGCCGCCGCGGTGCGTTCGATCCTGGCCAGGGTGACGGTGCCCGTGCAGCTTGGCGGCGGCATTCGCGACCTGCCGGGCATCGCCGCCTGGCTGGAGGCGGGCATCACGCGCGTGATCCTGGGCAGTGCTGCGGCGAAAAACCCGCCCTTCGTCTTGGAGGCGTGCAAGGCCTTCCCCGGCCGCATCGCCGTCGGCATCGACGCGCGCGACGGCTTTGTCGCGACCGAAGGCTGGGCGGAGACCTCCGACATGGCAGCGGCGGAACTCGGGCTGCGCTTCGAGGATGCCGGCGTGTCGGCGATCATCTACACCGATATCGGCCGCGACGGCATGCTGAGCGGGCTGAACCTGGACCAGACCGTCGCCCTGTCCGCCCGGCTGACCACGCCGGTGATCGCGTCCGGCGGCGTCGGCTCACCGGGCGACCTGGCGGCGCTGAAGCTGGCGGCCGAAGGCACGCGAATCGAGGGCGTGATCGTCGGCCGGGCGCTGTATGACGGGCGGGTCGATCCGGCCGAGGCGCTCGCGCTATTTTCGGCCTGACGTATCGACAAGTCAGCAATTGGTCCGGTTCTTCGAACCTTAACACGTCGGGCGCGCGGATATCTGCTTGCATCCCCGTCGCGCGCGCCTACTAAAGCCGGATTATGCTGAAACTTCGAGTCATTCCCTGCCTGGACGTGAAGGACGGCCGCGTCGTCAAGGGCGTGAACTTCGTCTCCCTGCGCGATGCCGGCGACCCGGTCGAGCAGGCCGCCGTCTATGACGCCGCCGGCGCGGATGAGCTGACCTTTCTGGACATCACCGCCAGCCACGAGAACCGCGACACCATCCTGGATGTGGTGTCGCGCACCGCCGCGCGGGTGTTCCTGCCGCTGACCGTCGGCGGCGGCATCCGCTCGGTCGAGGACATGCGACGCCTGCTGCTCGCCGGCACCGACAAGTGCAGCGTCAACTCCGCCGCGGTGGCGCGGCCGGAATTGGTGCGCGAGGCGGCGACCAAGTTCGGCAGCCAGTGCGTCGTGGTGGCGGTGGACGCCAAGCAGACCGCGCCCGGCAAGTGGGAGGTGTTCACCCACGGCGGGCGGCGCAACACCGGCATCGACGCCATCGGCTGGTGCCGGCAGGTGGTGTCGCTCGGCGCCGGGGAGATCCTGCTGACGAGCATGGACCGCGACGGCACCGGCGCGGGCTTCGACCTGGATCTGCTGCGCGCGGCCTGCGGCGCGGTGCGCGTGCCGGTGGTGGCCTCGGGCGGCGTCGGCACTTTGGAACACTTTGTTGAAGGCGCGCGCGCCGGAGCCACGGGATTGTTGGCAGCGAGCGTCTTCCATTTTGGCACGTTTACAATATCTGAGGTTAAACAAGCCTTGGCGGACGCCGGGCTACCGGTTCGTTTCACCCGCAAGGCTGCGTAACGCATGGCGAAGTCCGAGAAGAAGAAGGTCGCGGCGCGTCCGCGTAAGCCGTCTGGCAAGCCGTCCGCGAAGGCGGTGCGGAAGCCGTCGAAGGGCAAAAAGCTGCCGCCGTTTATCGGCGCCCCGGAATCCGATATCGGCGTGCTCGATCGGCTGTTCGCCATCATCGAGAGCCGCCGCGATGCCGATGTCGAGACCAGCCACTCGGCCCGGCTGCTGTCGCGCGGTCCGGCCAAGGTGGCGCAGAAATTCGGCGAAGAGGCGGTGGAATGCCTGATCGAGGCGGTCGCCGGCAACCATGACGCCCTGGTCGCCGAGAGCGCCGACGTGCTGTATCATTTGCTGGTCCTGTGGGTGTCCAGCGGTGTCACCTCGCGTGAGGTATGGTCGGAACTGGTTCGCCGTGAAGGCATCAGCGGCATCGCCGAGAAGGCGGCGCGGGCCAAGCCGGCGGTGGCGGCGGGGAAGTTCGGAACCTCGAAGATACCGTAGCGCCTGGATGAAGCGGCTCGCTTGCACCGGCAGCCGCCCCCGTGCAGCCTATCCGGCAAAGCACACAGGAGGATGCGCATGCCGGTGCTGACCCGCCCCGATGGTGAAATTTACTACGAAACCTTTGGCGAGGGCTTTGCCGTCCTGCTGTTCGCGCCGGGCGGCCTGCGCTCCCGCATCGAGATGTGGCCTGCTGCGGCGGGCGGGCCGCCTCGGCCCTGGGTGGACTGGACGCAAGCCCTGCCGGCGGCGGGTTTTACCGCGGTTGCCATGGACCAGCGCAACGCCGGCCGGTCGCGCACGGAGATCAGGGCGGATCACGGCTGGCACACTTATGCGGCTGATCATCTGGCGCTGATGGATCATCTCGGATTCGAGAAATTCCATGTCCTGGGCGGCTGCATCGGCGGCAGCTTCTGCCTGAAGGCGATCCAGGCCGCGCCGCATCGCGTCACCGCGGCCGTGCTGCAGAACCCCATCGGCCTGCATCCGGAGCATCCGGAGTATTTCCTCGACAGCCATGCCGAGTGGAGTCGCGAGCAGCTGCCGCCCGGCCGGAGTTGGATGAGGAGGCGCTCGCCGGGTTCGGCCGCACCATGTGGGATGGTGACTTCGTGTTCTGCGTCGATCGCGCGTTTGTCCGCAGTTGCCCGGTGCCGACCCTGCTGCTGCCGGGGACGGATATCCCGCATCCGGCGGCGACCAGTGCCGAACTCGCGGCCCTGCTGCCCGGGGTCGAAGTCGTGAGCGATTGGCGCGGCCCGGAGAATCTCGGCCCGCAGGAGACGCGTGTTGTGACCTTTCTGAAGGGCCATACGCCGCTGTAGGCGAGGTCCGCGATGAAGACCGCGCGACCGGCGGCGCAGCGTCCCGCCCGGTGCAAACCCTTCGCCTGAGTTCGCGTTGTGGGCGAACAACAAACGGAGGAAAGCAGATGAAGATTCGGTTCGGCCTGACGGTGGCGGCGGCGATGGCCATGGTAGCCTATTGCGCTCCCGTGGCGATGGCGGCGCAAGGCGACACGTCCGGCCCGGCTGCCGGCAAGACGACGACCCCCGGGGCCGCCGCGCAGAAGCAGGCGTCCACGCAGAGCGGTTCGGCGGCAGGCGCCCCTGGTGTCGAGGGCAAGCAGGGAGCGGAGTCAGGGAGTGCTCCGAATACCCCGGGCATGAAGGGCCAGTCGAAATCGCAGCAGTAGTCGGTTCGGCCGGAACCTCACCCGGACGCTGCGCTTCGTGCAACGACTGGTCGGGCGTTTCGGCCGGCTTTCCTTCCCCGGCGTCACATCGCTCCGCCGGGGATCGATACACGGACGGGGCGCCCCCGACCGCGCCGTGGCCGATGCAGCCTCGCATGGACATGATCGGGCCTCGCCGCTAGCATAACGCGGCACGATTTTATGGATGGTCATGGCCGTTACCCGCACCTTCTTCGGCATCCCAGCCGGCCTCCTGCTCCGCATCAAGCAGGTGGCGCGGGAGGAGCACGGGATCTTGTTCGACCCGCCCGAGGGCACGCAGGGGACCGCCACCGGCCGTACGCCGTTGCGAGAATGTATCGTTCGCTTCGTGTATGACGGCGCGCAGGCCGAACTGGTGATGACGCTGGTGAAAAAGCCGGTGCTGTTGCCTGCTGCGTTTCTATGGACCGCGTTCTCGGCGGAACTCGAGCGGTCGCGCGGGTTTATGTAGGAAACGCAACGTAACGGGATCGGCAACGTTCAGCCGGTACGATATCGGTCTGAATATTCATTCTGAAGCGTAATAAGCAGCTCCGCGCCGGCGCAATACCGGCGCGGACCGCAGCAAATCAGGCCTTCGGAGCGAAGGCGATGCACCAGCCGTCGGGATTGATCTTGCCCGCAACGATTGCGCAGGAGGCAGGGGCCTGGAAATTCACGCAGATGCTGCAATGCTGGCCGTTATTCGGCGACTGCTGATATTGCACCTGGGCCTGGGAGATCTTCTCCTGCGCCCGGGCGGTCGCACTGACTGCAACTACCCCGCCAACCGCAGCCAGTCCAGCCCGCAGAACCTGGCGGCGGGTCGAAGCGTCATCATGTCGTGTCGTCATAATAGCCAACTCCTTGTTTTTTAAGTAATCGCCGGGGAAGCTGGCAAAGCGGTACTTGGAATACAAGAACCCCGCACTCCCGTTTCTTCCCCAACGCTTGGAACGTTCCAAGCCTGACCCATAGCGTGCGACGAAATTGCGGTCAAGCATATCCGGCGCAGTCGGAAGTTCTCAATTGGCGATTATGCGCTGGCCCGTGACTGCCTGCATACCGCGGCGTAATACCAGCCGGCGATGATGTTCACTCACCGGCCGCGCCGCCTCGTCACGTCGACGGAGGTCGGCATGCGCGCCTTTTTGCCTGCGCAATCAAAGGCTGTGGATGCAGGGCTGCGGCCGCCATGACGGTAGCGGCGAATGTGCCAATCGGTCGAAGTTGCTGCCGGTTGTGATACGGGGCCCGGAGGGCGACCGCACGCAGCGCGGCGGGCCACCCGGACAATCCCGTCCGCTGCATTTTCGGGCGACCGGGATGCGGGTTAATGCGGGACAAAGCAAATGGTATCGCGCCCATCGGGCGCTTGTTGCTTCCGAGCGGAAGCAACCTTAAGTAGAACCGCGCCGGTTTGAGCCGGCGCGGGTTAGCGTTAACTTCAGCTTTCCTTCGGCGCGTAGGCGATGCACCATCCGTCGGGGCTGATCTTGCCCGAGACGATCTTGCACGCGGCCGGCGCTTCGAAGTTCACGCAGGTGCTGCACTTGGCGCCGTCCTTCGGCGTCTCCTGATACTGCACCTGGTTCGGTGCGATCTTCTCCTGGGCGCGGGCGCTTACCGCAACCACGCCACCGACAACGGCCAGTCCGGCCGCCCGCAGAACCTGGCGGCGTGTCGCCGCATCGTCATGTTGCTGTGTCATCGTCAACAACTCCTTCTTTTTTGGTGATTACAACCTAATGCGATAGCGGGTTCAGGCAAGCGCCTGATCCCGCGACCACACTCCGAAACAAGGCTCAAACCGCCCGGGCCGGACTATCCGGCCCGTAACGATCTGGTGATCAGGCGGCCCGGCGCAAGCTCAGGTCCGACCAGATCGCGCCTAGTGCTCCAACCAGATGTTCAATGTCCGCATCCGAATGCAACGGCGACGGCGTGATCCGCAACCGTTCGGTCCCCTTCGGCACCGTCGGATAGTTTATCGGCTGAACGTAGATCGAATACTCTTCCAGCAACCGGTCGCTGATCTGCTTGCACAGCACCGGATCGCCAACCATCACCGGCACGATGTGGCTGGGGTTGTCGGTGTGCGGCACGCCGATGGCGTCCAGGCGGCGGCGCAAGGTTGCGACGCGGTCCTTGTGGCGCGCGCGCTCCGTCTGGCTGGCCTTCAGGTGCCGGATGCTCGCCACGGCGCCGGCCGCGACGGCGGGAGGCACCGACGTCGTGAAGATGAAGCCGGAGGCGAAGCTGCGCACGAAGTCGCACATCGCCGCGGTCCCGGCGATATAGCCGCCGACAACGCCGAACGCCTTCGCCAGCGTGCCTTCGATCACCGTCAGCCGGTTCGCAACGCCGTCACGCTCGCTGATGCCGCCGCCATGCTCCCCGTACATGCCGACCGCATGGACTTCGTCCAGGTAGGTCATGGCGTTGTACTTGTCGGCCAGGTCGCAGATCTCCGCGATGGGCGCGATATCGCCGTCCATCGAGTAGACGGATTCGAACGCGATCAGTTTGGGAACGTCACGGCCGACCTCGATCAGCACCCGTTCCAGGTCCGCCATGTCGTTATGCGCGAAAATGCGCTTATCGGCGCGGCTGTGGCGCACGCCTTCGATCATGGAGGCATGGTTGAGTTCGTCCGAGATGATCACGCAGTTGGCGATCTTCGCCCCGAGCGTGCTCAAGGTGGCCCAGTTCGACATGTAGCCGGAGTTGAACAGCAGGGCGGATTCCTGCCCGTGCAGATCAGCCAGCTCGCGCTCCAGCAGAACGTGGTAGTGGTTGGTGCCCGCGATGTTGCGCGTGCCCCCGGCGCCCGCGCCGCAGCGGTCCAGCGCCTCATGCATGGCATCCAGCACGGACTGGTGCTGTCCCATGCCGAGGTAGTCGTTCGAGCACCAGACCGTTACCGGAACCTGCCCGCGCTCCCGGTGGTGGGTGGCGACGGGAAAGTTCCCGGCCTGTCGTTCCAGGTCGGCAAAGACCCGGTAGTTACCCTCGCGTCGCAGGCCATCGACCTGCTTACGGAAAAAAGATTCGTAGTTCATGAGTGTCCCCCGATCGATGCTTCAGTCGCTATCGGTAATGGCAGTTGATGGTTTTTCGGCGTCTTTGTGGCGTTCCCGCCGCGGGAAACCAGGCTCCACTGCCACATCGCATTCCAAATGCGCGTGGCAGAGATGGGCAGCACCAGGAACCAGTGTTCAAGGATCGCCAGGACCATCATCGTCGCGAGCAAGGCATAACCGGTGGCATTGAAGGTATTATCCCCGGCCGCCAGCGCCTGCTGCGTCATGATGACGGCGCAGATCGTCGAGGCGGTAACCGAGAATGGAAATAAAAGGTTCATTGGCGCGTGCCGGAAGAAGCTGCCGATATGCGCCAGATGATCCGGCAGGAAGTGCGGGTTCAGGTTGCTGACACCCAGGAACACGTTCAGCCTCGCGCTTTGATGCATCCACCAGAGCACGACGAACGTCCACACGCCGAACTGGTTCGGTGCACCCCTGGTCACCAGGAAGACAAGGGCTGCAAGTACCAGGATGGCGATTTCGTGGTAAAGGCTGGCCAGGATGGCATGCCAGAAATGCCCCCAGCCGCTGCAGCCGTGGTCGCAATGGTGCAGCCGCGGGCCGGTGACGTAGCCCATGTAGAAGCTCATCTCCAGCCAGCCCCAGATCAGCACGCCGGAGGTGAAGGCGATGTAGGCCCCCGCATCCGTCGTGTCGTTGGCGCTGGCTGCCAATCCGTAGATCGACGCACCGAGCACGCCGGTCGCGCCCGCCATGCTCCAGCGGAATGTCCGTTGGGGCAGACCGTCGAGGAACATGATCAGGCACGTGCTGACCCACCAGATCAGCAGGCCGTGCAGTGCGGGAAATGCGAAATGGCCCATGCGCTGCTCTTCACCATGCCGGAGCGATGCGGACTTGCGACGGCAGCTCATGCTGCTGCGGCGACAGCAGGTATAGCCGGCCGATGGTCAGCCCGGCGGCGGCGATCAGGCCCGCCTTCTTGACCGCACCCACCACGCCGCCCTGCGCCTTGGCGGCGTCGATGCGGACGCTGATCCGCCGCAACCGCTGCAGACCGGCGAGGAAGGCCGGGTTGTCGAGGTCGAGCAGCACCGGGAAGACCTGTTTGGAAATCTCCTGGGTGATCTGGAACACCTGCATGTCGTACTGCGTCGGGTCGACGCCCAGCGCCTTGTGGAACACCGGGCGGCCGTGGTCGCGCACGAACATGGTGGCGAACACCGACAGCAGGAAGAAGCGGATCCAAAGCTTGTTGACGAAGCTGTTCAGCAGTTGCGGGTTGGCGCGCATCACCAGGGCGAACGCCTCGCCGTGGCGGAACTCATCGTTGCACCACTCCTTGAACCATTTGAAGATCGGGTGGAACCGCAGTTCCGGGTGCCGTTCCAACTGGCGGAAGATGCTGATGTAGCGGGCGTAGCCGATCTTCTCCGACAGGTAGACGGCGTAGAAGATGAATTTCGGCTGGAAGTAGGTGTACTTCTTCACCTTGGTGAGGAAGCTGAGGTCAACGCCGACGCCGAAATCCTTCAGCGTGTCGTTGATGAACCCGGCATGGCGGGATTCATCGCGCGCCATGAAGGCGAACCAGGCCTGGATGTCGGGGTTGGTGACGCGCTTCTTGATCTCCGAATACAGCACGCAGCCGGAGAATTCCGACGTGACGGAGCTCACCAGGAAATGGATGAACTCCTCCCGCAGATCCTCCGGCATGGTGGACAGGTCCATGTCGAAGTCGGCGTTGCGGGTGAAATGGTGCTTGTTGGTGTCGCGGGCGAATTCGGCCATCAGGCCGTCCCACTCGGCGCGGACTGAGTCCACGTTCAGCCGGTCCATGGCGGCGAAATCGGTGGTGTAAAATCTCGGGCTCAGCACGGTCTCGTGCAGAGCCATCCTGGTCGTTTCGCTGACTTGTTTTTCTATTGTGGCGCTCATAACGATTCCTTCGGCTCAAACCCGACATCATAAAGTTGAAACAGGGACATCAGCCCGACAGCGTGGGCCCAAACCCGGCCAAACACGGTGGCCCGGATCACGGTGGCGGACCCCCTGACCGTAATGCGGTCGCCAAACTTGATATTGGACGGGGCGCCATGCACCAGCACACGGTCGCCGGGGCCGATATCGACCCCCTCGGGCGTCGTGTGGGCGTACAGATATTCCGGCGTCTGCTCGATCTCGATCGTGCAGGGAACTTCGATGCGCCTCATGACCCGGCCTTTGCTGTCACCAGCTTCAGGAAGGCGCCTTCATTGGTGGCGCCGAACGCCTCCAGGTCGAGGATGCGGTGCGTCACCAGATCCTCCAGGGTCAGCCGGCTGTCCGCCCACTCCGTCAGCCGGAACGGGACGCTGAGATCCGCGTTCTGGCGCACCCGCTGCTGCGCGAGGCCGCGCATCGTGCCGCGCAGGAAGCCATTGGTCTCAGGCGGGACGATCGCGATGGGCGTTGCAGGGTCCTTGGCATCGAACACCGCGATGGCGCCATTCGGCCGGTCCTGGAACAGCAGGTCGCGGGACACCACCGGAGCCGCGGTGATCGTGGTCTGGGTCGATCCCGTCATGCGGCCGACACCGGCGGCGACGATCGACAGGGCGACAACGCACCCGATGGCGATCAGCGCGGGCCGCGGAACGTCTTCCCGGTGGTGGTCATGACTCAGGCTCATGGTGTCCTCCGTTTGCTTATGCGGCAGCGTGTGCCCGGGCATCGCGGCCCGCGGCTTCATTACCGGACAATTCAACCGGTGTCGCCGGCTGTGAGGCGGAAGCGGCCAGAGCGCGGCCGAGAATTTGCGAAACGGCGGCCGCGTCGGGGATCGAGCGGAAGGAAGGCTGGGCCTTCGTGAACTTCCACGGACGCGCGTGCGGCCAGATGATGACGTAGCCGATGGCCTGCGAGGGCACCATGGTGATGGCGACATCCCCGGTGCCGTTCGGCCAGACTTTGACGCCGGCCGACTCAATCATCGGGTAGGCGACCTGGATCGTCATCGGCAAGGCAATTCCGAAGCGGATGACCACGCGGCGCGTGGTGATGGTGTAGATCGTCGTCCGCGCGACGAGATAGGCGAACAGGGTCAGCAGCGCGATCGCCACGACACCCAGCGCGGCCACCTTCAGGGAGGACAGCGCGATCGCCACCGGAGGCGTAGCGGCGGAAATTCCGCCGCTGACGCCCCAGATGATGAGTAGCAGGAAGTAGACTGACAGAAGTCTGGTCCGCATCGCCCGGCGCGCCAGCGTCCTCCAGTCCGGAGCTCCCTGCCAGAGAATAGTCTCTCCGGCAGGCAGCGGCGCGGGCAGGCCGGGAACCGGCTCGTGGTCGTGCTGGACCATGTTCATATCAGGGATTCCCTCCGGCTCGGCGTGGCGAACAACTGGCCGCTGGCGAAGTAGGCCTGGGTCTGGTCTTCCTCGCGCCAGGTGATCTGGTCGGGGCTGGCGATCGTCGGGGCTTCGCCGATCTGCTTGCCGGTGACGGAGGCGAGCAGAACCTGATTGGCCGACTCGTTAACCCGCACCAGCGCCACCGGCACGAACACGGACTTGCCGCCCGGGACCGTCACTTCGTAGTAGCGGATCACGGACTCTTCGCGATCGACCCAGACGTCCTTGACGCTGCCGCCGGCGATGCCGTCGCAGCCGAGGACTTCGAACCCGATCGGGTTCGGGCTGTACTCATCGAAGCTGTGATCGGTTGCGACGCGCATCGGGGCCAGGCGGGTCTCGTCGTTGTGCCAGGTCAGTTCCGGCTTGTCGGCGCGCAACGCGTAGCCGGCTGGTCCGGATGCGGACAGCAGGGGGTTGCCGACAGGGTCGGACGGTGCGCCGGTCAGGAAGCCCGGAGCGGTCGCCTTGTAGTCCACTTCCGGACGGCCCTCGCGCGGAGCCTGCACGGAAGTGCCGTCGCGCAGCAGGAAGGTCTTCGGCGCCGGCAGCGGCGGGAAGCCTATCGCCGTACCATCGGCGTCTCCCGTGATCATCGGATAGCCTTCGCGCTTGTCTTCCTTGCGCAGGTAGTAGATCAGGCCAAAAAAGAAGATCCAGAACGCGTACAACGTCACCTGTGCGGCGTCGAAGTACTGAGTGATTGCACCGGTTCCCATAACATCACCTCGGTAGGCTGAGTGGGTGTGAAGCGATCTCGCCGAAACGGAAGTCCGGCGAGCATTGTGTGCGCCCTTCGACGCTTGGCCGCCTTACGAGCGGTCCAATGGCGATCAGCGTCGCGAACAGCAACGCGATCTCTATGTGGTAGACAAAGGAGTAGCCGATCTGCTGGCTCTCCAGGCCCTCGCCGAGCATGCCGTTCAAGGCGAGGTAGGATACGGCATCGCGGATCAGGCCGCCGGCGGCGACGGCGGAGCCGGCTGCGGAGGCTTGCACCGCGCCCCAGACCCCCAGAGCCAGGCCAATCTGGCCGGGACGGGCGGTGCCCATGGCGGCGGTCAGCGTGCAATGGCCGAACAGGCCGGCGCCGAAGCCGATCAGCACGGTGCCGAGGGCAAAAACCTGGATCGACTGCAGCGGAGCGGCAAAGATCACTGACGGAAAGGCGACCAGGCCGACGATCGCGCCGAGCGCCGCCAGCCGATAGGGATCGGAGCCGCGGCCCAGCCAGCGCGCGGCCAGACCAAAGCCCGACAGGCCGCCGGCGGCGAGCAGGGCGCTCAGCAGCGTGGTGGTGCCGACCGGCAGGTGCAGGATCTGGCCGCCGTACGGCTCCAGCAGGATGTCCTGCATGCTGAACGCGACCGTTCCCATGCCGAGGGCAACGAGGCGGCGCTTGGCGTTCGGCGCTTCCTTGAAGGTTTCCCAGGCCTGCCGGAACGTCGGATGCACGCGGTCGCGGGCGGTCAGCGCCGGATTGCGCGGCTCCTGCTTCCACAGCGCGACGGTGTTCAGGACCACGGTGGCGATTGCGGTGCCCTGGATAACCTGGATCAGCTTGATCTCGGTGAACTGCGCCAGCAGCGCGCCATAAGTCAGGGCGCCCCCAACCATGCCCAGCAGCAGCATCATGCAGAGCAGGGCGACCACTTTCGGGTGCGATTCCTGCGGCGCGAGGTCGGTTGCCAAAGCAAGGCCGACGGTCTGGGTGGTGTGCAGCCCGGCACCGATCATCAGGAACGCCAGTGCGCCGCCGACTTGCCCCCAGATCAGCGGGCCGGTGGTGTCGCCGGACAAGACGATCAGCGCGAAGGGCAGGATGGCGAAGCCGCCGAACTGCACCAGCGTCCCCATCCACAGATAGGGCACGCGGCGCCAGCCCAGGACGGACTTGTGCGTGTCGGAGCGGAACCCGATCACCGCGCGGAAGGGTGCGGCGACCAGGGGCAGGGATATCATCACCGCGACCAGCCAGGCGGGCACGCCCAGCTCGACGATCATGACCCGGTTCAATGTGCCGATGAGCAACACGACCGCGAGGCCGACCGACACCTGGAACAGCGACAGGCGGAACAGCCGCCCGAGCGGCAGTTCCGCAGTTGCTGCGTCGGCAAACGGTAAGAACCGCGTGCCGACGCGCGTCCAGTTCCGTGAGAGCTTTGCCCCGATACTGCTCACGGACGGACAACCTCCAGCGCCTGGGAGATATAGAAGCCGCGGTTGACGCGATGGGTGCGCGCGGTGTGCCAACCGTCCAGCCCCTTGTTCACGCGGCGGGCGATCTTCCTCTGGCCGACGGGTTCGATCGCCGGCGACTTGTCGCCGCGCGGGAACAGGCGGCCGGCGGTCCACATCAGCGTGAGCAGCACCGTGCGCGGGGCGAAGGTGAAGACGATTGATCCGTCGGTGCGCGCGGCGAGACCGGCGAGCACCCGCACGGCGTCCGGCGCGCGGTAATGGATCAGCGAGTCCATCGCCACGACATGGTCGAAGCGGCCAAGCGCCGGGTCGAGCAGGTCGCCGACATGGAACTCGATGCTGCCCGCGCCGAGGTCATCAGGCATGCTCTCGCGGGCATGCTGGACCAGGGTAGGGGAGAGGTCGATGGCGATGACATGCGCGCCGCGGCGGGCGGCTTCGAGCGAGAACGTCCCGGTGCCGCAGCCGGCATCGAGCACGCGCTTGCCGCGCAGGTCGTCCGGCAGCCAGCTCAGCATGGTGTTGCGCATTTCGTCGCGGCCGGCGCGCACGGTGGCGCGGATGCGATTGACCGGCGCGTCGGAGGTCAGGCGCTTCCAGGCATCGGCCGCGGTGCGGTCGAAATACTGGAGCATTTCGCCGCGGCGACGATGATAGGTTTCGCTGGGGGTGTGCTCAGCGGGCGGAGCGCCACCGTCCACGCCTTGCGGCGCGGACTCAGGCACGGGCGTCACCGGGGATGAAAGAGCCACCGACATCAATCAAATCCCAGCAGATCAAAGATATCGCGGTCCCGCATCGGGCGGGATTCCAGCGCCTCCGAGCCCGCCAGCAGCGAGGCCGCCAGACGCAGATACTCATTCTGCACCTTTACGACTTCCGGCGAGTCCCCCATCTCGAACAGGGTCGCCTTCTTCAGCCGCGACTGCCGGATGACATCCAGCGCCGGCAGATGCGCCAGCGTCTTCATGCCGGTGCGCTCGTTATACTTGTCGATCTGGTCCGTCGCATCGCTGCGATTGGCGATCACGCCCGCCAGCCGGACTTCGTAATTCTTCGCCTTCGCCTGGATCGCCGCGACAATGCGGTTCATCGCGAAGATCGAATCGAAATCGTTGGCGGCAACAATCAAAGCCCGTCCCGCATGCTGCAACGGCGAGGCAAACCCGCCGCAGACCACGTCACCGAGCACGTCGAAGATCACCACGTCGGTGTCTTCCAGCAGATGATGCTCTTTCAGCAGCTTCACCGTCTGGCCGACGACATAGCCGCCGCAGCCGGTGCCGGCCGGCGGTCCGCCCGCCTCGACGCACATTACGCCGTTGTAACCCTGATAGACGAAATCCTCGACGCGGAGTTCTTCCGAATGGAAGTTCACCGTCTCCAGAACGTCGATGACCGTCGGGACCAAACACTTGGTCAAGGTGAAGGTCGAATCATGCTTGGGGTCGCAGCCGATCTGCAAGACCCGCTTGCCGAGCTTGGAGAATGCAACCGACAGGTTGGACGAGGTCGTGCTCTTGCCGATACCGCCCTTGCCATACACGGCGAACACCTGGGCGTTGCCGATTTTCAGATCAGGCGCCATCTGCACCTGCACGCTGCCTTCGCCGTCGCCGCGAGCCGGTATGCGTCTGATGACTGTCATGCTGCCACTCCCACTCCAATGCCTTCAAGCCGATCTTCTAATTCTTCTCCGGCGTGGCGCAATGCTTCCATCTGCGCGGCGTCGGGTGTCCAATACTTTCTTTCCGTCGCTTCAATAAGCCGGTTGGCGATCTTCGCCGACGCGGTTGGATTCAGTTTCGCCAGCCTCTCCCGCATCTCGGGATCGAGCATGAACGTTTCCGACAGCTTCTCATAGACCCAAGGCTGCACTTCACCGGTGGTAGCAGACCAGCCCAAAGTGTTGGTGACATGCGCCTCGATTTCGCGAACGCCTTCGTAGCCGTGCTTCAGCAGCGATTCGTACCACTTCGGGTTCAACGCCCTGGTGCGGGTTTCCAGCGCCACCTGCTCGGAGATCGTGCGGATGGTGCCGTCGCCGCGGGTCTGGTCGCCGATATACACCGAAGTCGAGGTGCCGCCATGCGCCCGCTTCACTGCGCGGCTGATGCCGCCCAGCGTATCGAAGTAATGGTCAACCGTGGTGACGCCGACTTCGACCGAGTCCAGGTTCTGGTAGGTCAAATCAACCCGAGCCAGCGCATGCGCCAGCACCTTGTCCGAACGCCGCGGCGGGCCATCGACGCCATACGCAAAACCCTTGCGCTTCAGGTAGGCGTCGGCGAGTTCGTCTTCCTCTTCCCAGGCGCCATTGCCGACAAGACTGTTGACGTTGGCGCCATAGGCGCCGTCGGCATTGCCGAATACCCGCAGCGCCGCGTCTTCGATCGCCCCGCCGTGCTCGGCCATGAACTGCAAAGCGTGCTTGCGGATGAAGTTCTGCTCCACCGGCTCGTCCGCTTTGGCCGCCAGCAGCGCCGCCTCGGCCAGCAGTTTCGTCTGCAACGGTAGCAAATCGCGGAAGATGCCCGACAATGTCGCCAGCACGTCGATGCGCGGGCGGCCGAGCTTGTCCAGCGGGATCAGTTCGGCGCCGGACATGCGGCCGTAGCTGTCCATGCGCGGCGTCGCACCCATCAGCCACAGCGCCTGGGCGATCGGGCTGCCCTCGGTCTTCAGGTTGTCGGTGCCCCAGAGGACAATCGCCACCGTCTCCGGCAGCTTCCCGCTATCCTCCTTATGCCTAGCCAACAGCCGATCGGCCTGGGCGGCGCCGTCCTTCAGGGCGAATGCGGAGGGGATGCGGAACGGGTCGAAGCCGTGCAGGTTGCGGCCCGTCGGCAGCACTTCCGTCGTGCGCAGCAGGTCGCCGCCGATAACCGGCCTTGTGTAGCCGCCATCCAATGCGTGGATGATCGCAGCCACTTCGTGATCCACCGCCAGCAGCCCGTCCAGCCGCTTGCGCTCAGCCGGCTCGGTCACCCCGGCGGCGTCCAGCATCGCATTGCGCTGGTCGGGTTCCAGGCCCTGGCCGACGACATGCAGGCCGTCGGGAATCAGTGTGTATTCCAATTCCAGCAGCGCGTTGGTCAGCTTGTCGATGTCCGCGGTGGCAGACCCTTCCCAGGCCGGTTCGGCAACGGCGAGGTTCACCGCGGCGGCCTGGCCCTGGATCAGCGACACCATCCCGTCGCGCTGCGCGGCGGCTTCCACCGGGTCGAGCGAGCGCCAGCTATCCAGCGACGCCTTCAGGTCGAGCAGCCCGCGATAGAGGCCGGCATTGGACACCGGCGGCGTCAGGTAGCTGATCAAGGAGGCACCGGCGCGGCGCTTGGCGAGCAGGCCCTCGGACGGGTTGTTCGAGGCATACAGATAAAAATTCGGCAGGTCGCCGATCAGGCGGTCGGGCCAGCAATTGCCCGACATGCCGGCCTGCTTGCCGGGCATGAATTCCAGCGCGCCGTGGGTGCCGAAATGCAGCACCGCGTCGGCGGCGTATTCCTGGTTCAGCCAGCGATAGAAGGCGCAGAACGCATGCGTCGGCGCGAAGCCGTGCTCGAACAGCAGCCGCATCGGGTCGCCTTCGTAGCCGAAGGCCGGCTGCACGCCGACAAACACGTTGCCGAAATGCTCGCCCAGCACGAACAGGGAAGCGCCGTCGGTCTGGATGCGGCCGGGCGTCGGGCCCCATTGCGCCTCGATCTCATCCAGCCAGCGCTGCTTGCGCACATGATCGTCCACCGGCATCCGCGCCGCGACGTTGGCATTGGTGCCGAAGAACTGCGCATTGCCGCCGAGCAGTTGGTCCCGCATCGCGTCCGCGGAGTCCGGGATCTCGACCGTGTAGCCGGCTGCCTTCATGCCAATCAGGACGTTGCGCAGGGATTGGAACACCGAGAGGAAGGCGGCGGTGCCGACGGTGCCGGCGTTGGGCGGGAAGTTGAACAGCACGACGGCGATCTTGCGCTCGGCCCGGGCCTTGCGGCGCAGCGTGACGAGGCGGGCGACGCGGTTGGCCAAGGTTGCGGCGCGTTCCGGCTGCACCACCATGTCGCGGCGCTTGTCGTCGTCCAGGCCGGAGCGGCCGCCGAACGTCATCGGCCAGATGCCGCCGTCCAGTTCCGGGATCGCGACCATCATCGTCGCCTCGACCGGCAGCAGCCCGCGCGGATCCGCCTTCCATTGCTCCAGCGTCTGGAATTCCACCGGGTGGGCGGAGATGTAGGGCACATCCAGACCGGCCAGCACTTCTTCGGCGGCGCGGGCATCGTTGTAGGCGGGACCGCCGACGAGGCTGAACCCGGTCAGCGACACCACCGCATCGACCGTGGTCTTGCCGTTACGGATAAAGTACTGCTCCACCGCCTCGCGCTGGTCGAGGCCGCTGGAGAAGGCGGGCACCACCGTGAGGCCCTTGGCCTCCAGCGCGGCGATCACGCCATCATAATGCTCGGCGTTGCTGGACAGCGCGTAGGAGCGCAGCAGCAGCACGCCGACGCGGCCGGCTTTGCCGCCCTCGGGCAGCTCATGCAGGCGTTCGAAGATGCGGCCCGGTACCCGCGGGTGATACAACCCGACTTCCGGATACTCAATCGGCGCTTCGACCTTCAGCGCGCCGTGCAGCGCCTTGCGGTCGCCGGCGGCGTAACGGTCCACCAGCAGGCGCACCATGTTGGTCAGGTTGTCCTCGGACCCCGCCAGCCAGTATTGCAGCGCCAGGAAATAGGCGCGGACGTCCTGCGCCGTGCCCGGAATGAACTTCAGCAGTTTGGGAAGCTGCTTCAGCGCCTTCATCTGGCCCTGGCCGCTGGTGCCGCTGCCGGTCTTGCCGCGCAGGCGCTTCAGCCAGGCCAGCGCGCCGCCGGCTTCCTTCGACATGTCGAACCGGCCGACACGGGTGAGGCGGACGATCTCGCCGGCCGACAGGCAGCACACCATGGCGTCGCACTGATCGCGCCGTGCCAGCAAAGCGGGCATCACCGCGCGGACATGCTCGTCCAGGAACAGCATGCAGGCGACGATAATATCGGCCTTGGCGATGTCATCGGTGCACAGCTTCAGGGCGTCCGGATTGCAGCCCCATTCGTCGGCGGCGTGCATCACCAGTTGAAGCCCGGGCAATTCCCGATGCAGCACGTCCGAAGCCCGCGCCATCGCCCCGCCGAGGTGACTGTCCATGGTCACCACGACGACGCGGACTGGGGTGCTGTTAGCGACCGAAGTGGGCTTTCGCATCGTACAAGGTATCCACAGTTATATCGGACAAGCCATGATCCAGGGCGAACCGTTCCGTGTTGCGACGCGCCTTGCCCCTGACGAAAAATGGGATTTTCTTAAGTTCCTTCTCCGCTGCCTCGTTCCAGACCACCGGCCGTTCAGCGACGAGAATAGCCGCCGCTTCGGGTGCTTCAGCCGCCGTCGGCGCGGGGGCAGGGGCTGACGGAATCGTCGAGCCGCCCAGATGCGATGCGCCGGCTTCGTCGTGGAACTCCGCGTCGTCGCGGAACATGTGCAGCAGGTGCTCTTCCAGGCCCATCATCAGCGGATGGACCCAGGTGTCGAAAATCACATTGGCGCCCTCGAACCCCATCTGGGGCGAGTAGCGCGCAGGAAAATCCTGCACGTGAACGGGCGCGGAAATCACCGCGCAGGGAATGCCGAGCCGCTTGGCGATATGCCGCTCCATCTGCGTGCCGAGCACCAGCTCCGGCTGCAGTTCGGTGATCTTCGCCTCGACTTCGAGGTAGTCGTCGGTGATCGTCGCCTCGATGCCGTACAGCGCGGCGGCCTCGCGGATCTCGCGGCCGAATTCGCGCGAATAGGTGCCGAGGCCGACAACGGTGAAACCCATTTCGTCGCGCGCCAGCCGGGCGGCGGCCACAGCGTGGGTGGCGTCGCCGAAGATGAACACCCGCTTGGCGGTCAGGTAGGTCGAGTCAACCGACTTCGTGTACCAGGGCAGGCGGGAGTCTTCCGCTTCCAGCACCGCGGTCGCATCGACGCCCGCCAGTTCGGCAACTTCGCGGATGAAATCGCGCGTCGCGCCAATGCCGATGGGCACGGTCTTGGTCAGCTTCTGGCCGAACGTCCGCAGCAGGTACTGCGCCGCCACCATACCGGTTTCCGGATACAGCACGACATTGAAGTCGGCGTCCCCCAGGGTCACCAGATCCGCCGGCGTGGCGCCGAGCGGGGCGGTGACATGCACATCGACGCCCAGGCGGTCGAGCAGCCGGGTGATCTCCACCACGTCGTCCCGGTGCCGGAAGCCCAGCGCCGTCGGCCCCAGGATGTTGCAGCTCGGACGCTCACCCGGCGCCCGTTCCCGCTTCTCCGGCTTCTTCGCGAAAGCCCGGACAAGCTGGTAGAAAGTCTCCGCCGAACCCCAGTTTTCCTTCTTCTGGTAGGCCGGCAGTTCGACCGCCACCACCGGTATCGGCAGCGCCAGCGCCTTGGCGAGGCCGCCGGGATCGTCCTGGATCAGTTCGGCGGTGCAGGAGGCACCCACCAGCAGCGCCTGCGGCTTGAACCGCTCATAGGCTTCCTTCGCGGCGTTCTTGAACAGCTCCGCGGTGTCGCTGCCGAGGTCGCGCGCCTGGAACGTGGTGTAGGTCACCGGCGGCCGCTTGGCGTTCCGCTCGATCATGGTGAACAGCAAATCGGCGTAGGTGTCGCCCTGCGGGGCGTGCAGCACGTAGTGCAGCCCCTCCATGCCGGTGGCGACCCGCATCGCACCAACATGAGGCGGGCCTTCGTATGTCCACAACGTGAGCTTCATGCCCTAAACCACCAATCGAGTGCGGCGCACCAAGGGGCGCGCGAATAATTCCGCCAGGTCGCCGGCCTGGTCATATCCTTGCACCGGCGTAAATAATAATTCGATCGACCACTTCGTGGTCAGACCTTCGGCCTCCAATGGATTCGCCAGACCGAGGCCGCAAACGACCAGGTCCGGTTTCGCGTCGCGGCAGCGATCGAGCTGGCGCTCGACATCCTGCCCCTCGCTCAGCGCCACCGATTGCGGCAGCAAGGCGAGTTCCTCGGCCATATGCTGCTTGTGCAGATACGGCGTGCCGGCTTCGATGACCTCCATGCCCAATTCCCGCGACACGAAGCGGGCCAGCGGGATTTCCAACTGCGAATCGGGAAAGAAGAACATCCGCTTGCCGGCGAGCAGCGCCCGCTGGTTGCCGACGGCACGCTTGCCGCGTTCCTGCGCCATCTCGGTGGCAGCACGAAATGCTGCCGGCGCGATGCCGAAGGCGGTCGCGGCGGCCTGCAGCCAGAGCGTCGTGCCTTCGACGCCAAGCGGGAACGGGGCGGCGATCCGAGTCGCCCCCCGTTCCTCCAGCGCCCGTGCCGTATCCGAAAGGAACGGCTGCGCCAGAAGGTATTGCGTGCCCTTGCCGAGGGGCGGCAAATCAGCGGCCTGCCGCGGCGGCAGGAAGCGGACATTGCTCAAGCCCATGGCGGTGAAGATGCGGGCGAACTGGTCTTCCACGACGTCCGCCAGCGCGCCGACGACCAGCAACTGAGACTCGTCGCTGTTCGGCAATACCGGGACCAGCGATGCCAGGCAGGCATCCTCGCCCTGGGTGAAGGTCGTCTCGATGCCGCTGCCCGAATAATTCAGCACGCGGACATCGGGCGAGAAGCGCTGGCCGAGCCGGATCGCGGCGCGCGACAGGTCGAGCTTGATGACCTCGGACGGGCAGGAGCCAACCAGGAACAGCAGCTTGATGTCCGGCCGGCGCTCCAGCAGCTGGGTGACGACCGCGTCCAGTTCATCGTTGGCGTCGGACAGCCCGGCGAGGTCGCGCTCATCGATGATGGCGGTGGCGAAGCGCGGTTCGGCGAAGATCATCACGCCGGCGGCGGACTGGATCAGATGCGCGCAGGTGCGGGAGCCGACGACAAGGAAGAAGGCGTCCTGGATCTTGCGGTGCAGCCAGATGATCCCGGTGAGGCCGCAGAAGACCTCCCGCTGGCCGCGTTGCCGAAGGACCGGGCGCTCGTCGCAGCCGTCAAGCACCGCAGGCGCGGTTGCCGCGACGGCCCCGCTCATGACGGATGGCCTACGACGGGATTAGCCGTCCAGATCGGCTCCTGCTTGCGCGCCGCGCGCAGCTTCAGGATGAACTGGGTCGCATTGATCAGGTAGGTGAAATAGGCTGCCAGCGCGATCCACATCTGCCGTTGCGGGTCGACGCTGTGGGAGAACAGGGCGACCAGGTAGGTGGTGTGGAGTGCCAGCACGAGCATGCTGAACACGTCTTCCCAGAAGAATGCGGGAGCGAACAGATAGCGACCGAAAACGTCACGTTCCCAGATCGCACCAGTAATCATGATGGTATATAACACCAATGTCTTAATCACGATCGACACGGTGGCGTATACGTACCCCTCACCGGTCATCATGTAATGCAGCACCAGCCCGACGCTGATCAAAAACACCAGGAACTGGATGGGTGCCAGGATTCCCTGCACCAGGGTCCAGATCGACGCATCGCGGCGCGCCCGCTCATCGGCGGTATAAAGCGGGCGGCCCCGCAACGGACTGGTCTGAGCCATACGGGTCTCCCGGCATCCCGAGGCCGCGCCCCAAGGGCAACAGTCCACGGAGCCAATGAATCGATTTATCTGATCAGGCGTAAACATGGATTGACAGCCATGCGCAAGAGTTGTGGTGTCCGGGTTCGGACGGAACCAGTACGACGACCGTCTTGCAAACCGTATGTGTCACTAAAAACCTGCCCGGGGCTTCGTTATTGAGACGTTTCTCGGTTAGACGGTCAGCCATCTCGCCCTCCCCCAGCGCAATTGCGGCGCGGATCGAAGGCTAGAGCGCATGAGACCAGACTGTCAAGCGGGCTGTACGTAAACCAGACTTGACATATGCGGGCTGCGGCGGTGAACTGAATACGAGGGGGACCAGAGTATGACCGCCTTCATGGAACAGGCTGCCGATGCAGCCGGATGGCCGGGCGATCCGCATTGCGCCGGTGCCCAACACGAGGCGGTCTACGACCGAAGGATGGAAAAGCCTGTTCCCGCAGACCCTCCCGCACTGGCTTCGGTTCCGCGCCATAAGCGGGCGGCGATGGTGACCCGCCTGGTGGAGGCGGAGATCCTGCCGCGCCTCGCGGGCACGAAACGCGCGGGCAAGGCGGCCGCCGGAGGCTCCGAGACCGGCTCCAACCTGACAACCGAGGCTGACACAGCCGAACTGGTCCGGCGGCTGATGAAACAGGATGCCGCCGATAGCATTGCCTTCCTGGAAGTGTTGCAACTGCGCGGCGCATCTCCCGCGTCGCTCTACCTGGGCATTATCACGGACGCCGCGCGCTGCCTCGGCGCCATGTGGGACGAGGACCGCTGCGACTTCGCCACCGTCACCATCAGCATGGGGCGGCTGCAGCAAGTGGTCCGCGCGCTGTCCCCGACCTTCCAGACCGCCGCGCTCAGCCGCGCGCACGCCGATTCGATTCTCCTGCTGCCGGCGCCGGGAGAACAACATTTTTTTGGTCTGGTCATTCTTTCGGAGTTTTTTCTGCGGGAAGGCTGGCACGTCGTCGGTGGCCCGGCTTCCCGGGGTAATGGCCCGGCCGACACCGTCCGCACCACCTGGGTGGATGTGGCCGGATTCTCCATCGCCTCGACCGTCCGGATCGAGGCCCTGGCGCAGTGCATTCGCGATGTCCGCAAGGCATCGGTGAACACGGATATAAAGGTGATGATCGGCGGTCCTCTGCTGCTGACACGGCCGAACCTGGTGATGGAACTCGGCGCCGATGCGTCGGCGTCCGATGCGCCCGGCGCGGTGCGAGAGGCGCGCGGACTGCTTTCGATGCGGACGGCGGCTGACTGAACGGACAACGGACAGGCGGCGCGGGTCCACACCAGGGGGAGGTAGATGACTTCGGGTCCCGGACGGGCGCGGAGCGAGGCAGTTGCTCAGATTGAAGGATTCGGCTGCAAGTGAAGGCGTTCAGGACCCCGAAGACCGCGTTGGGCGACATCGATGCCGAGGCCGCCGCCGCTTTGATCAGCGCAGCCGCCGACATTGCGCTCATTCTCGACGATAAAGGCGTGATCCGCGATGTCTCGATCGCGGATGAGGGATTGTCGGCCGATCTCGCCGAACCCGCGGGCTGGGTCGGGAAGCCGTGGGTGGACACGGTCACCGAGGAAAGCCGCCAGAAGATCGAGGCCTTGATCGCCGGAGCCTCCTCCACGCAGGAACCGCGCTGGCGGCACGTCAACCACCCCCCCGCCCGCGGCGACGATGTACCTATACTTTATGCCGCTGTGCGGACCGGCGGCCCGGGGCGAATCGTGGCGTTCGGCCGCGATTTGCGCGCGGTGTCGGCCTTGCAGCGGCGGCTGATCGACGCGCAGCAGTCGCTGGAACGCGACTACGTGCGGATTCGCCATGTCGAGACGCGCTACCGGCTGCTGTTCCAGATGGCGTCGGATGCGGTGCTGATCGTCGACGGTGCGTCGCAGAAGGTGCTGGACAGCAATCCCACCGCCCGGCGGCTGTTCTCCCACGGCGCCGAACCGGGTCAGCCTTGGCCGTTCGCCGCCGCCTTTACGCCCGAGACGGCGCGCAGCGTCGAGCTGCTGCTGGCCGGCGTCCGTGCCTCCGGCCGCGCCGACGATGTGCACGCTCATCTCGCGGCGGACAAAGCCGAAGTCGTGGTCTCGGCCTCGCTGTTTCGCGATGAGGGCGGAGCGGCATGTCTGGTGCGCATATCTGTCCCGCAAGGAGAGCATGGCGGCGTCGCGGTTCCCAAGCTGAAATCGAAGCTGCTGAAGCTGATGGAGGGCGCCCCGGACGGTTTCGTCGTCGCCGGCGTCGATCTGCGCGTGATCACCGCCAATGCGGCGTTCCTCGAATTGGCGCAGCTGCCGACTGAGGAACAGTGCCGCGGCGAATCGCTGAGCCGCTGGGTCGGGCGCACCGGCATCGACCTCGATATCCTGACCGCCAACCTCAAGCAGCACGGCTCGGTCCGGCTGTTCGCGACCATCATGCACGGCGAACTCGGCGAATTGTCGGAGGTGGAGATTTCCGCCGTCACGGTGATGAACGGCGGCCAGCCCTGCTTCGGCTTCGCGATTCGCGACGTCGGGCGGCGGCTGGAACGCGGCCCGGCGGTGGAGAAAGCACTGCCCCGGTCGCTGGATCATCTGACTGGCCTCATCGGACGGGTGGCCCTGAAGGATCTGGTGCGCGAGGCGACCGACGTGATCGAACGCCTGTGCATTGAGGCCGCGCTGAAGCTGACCGACGACAACCGCGCTTCGGCGGCGGAGATGCTCGGGCTGAGCCGGCAGAGCCTGTATGTAAAATTACGCCGTTACGGCCTGGGCGATGCCGAAACGGCGGGAGCGGATTAAAGCAGCCGGGGAATCATCATGTCGATTGCAGCCGAGCCGGTGGACCCCGGCATTAAAGTAACAACCAAGTCGCCGTCGCTGTCGGTGATGCTGGAGCTGATGCACCCGATCACCTGGTTCGCCCCGATGTGGGCGTACATGTGCGGCGTGGTGTCGTCCGGCCAGCCGATTCTGTGGAACCTGCCGCTGATCCTGCTGGGCATCCTGATCGCCGGGCCGATGGTGTGCGGCACCAGCCAGGCCGCGAATGACTGGTTCGACCGGCATGTGGACGCCATCAATGAGCCGGACCGTCCGATTCCCTCCGGGCGGCTGCCGGGCCGGATGGGTTTGTGGATCGCGATCGTCTGGAGCGCGGTGTCGCTGCTGCTGGCGATCCCGCTCGGCAAATGGGGCTTCGGCGCGGTGCTGGTCGGGCTGACCCTGGCCTGGGCTTACAGCATGCCGCCGGTCCGCCTGAAGCAGGACGGCTGGCTCGGCAACCTGGCCTGCGGTGCGTGCTATGAAGGCCTGCCCTGGGTCACCGGCGCCGCCGTGATGGTCAACGGGCGTCCGGACTGGCGCATCCTGCTGGTGGCGCTGCTCTACAGCCTCGGCGCGCATGGCATCATGACCCTGAACGATTTCAAGTCGGTGGAGGGCGATCTGCGCACCGGCATCCGGTCCCTGCCGGCGCAACTGGGTGTCGAACGCGCCGGCATCGTCGCCTGCCTGTTCATGGCCGCGCCGCAGATCATCGTGATCTTCCTGCTGAAGGACTGGCATTTCTACGGCCAGGCGATCGCCGTCTCCGTCCTGCTGGCCGCGCAGATCGGCCTGATGATCTGGCTGCTGCAAAAGCCGAAGGAGCGGGCGCCCGCTTACAACGGCTCCGGCACAACCCTTTACGTTATCGGTATGTTGGTCACCGCCTTTGCGCTGCGGCCGTGATTTGAGATTGGAGAAGACTGCCATGGAACAGACATATGACGCCGTGGTTGTCGGCGGAGGGCCGTCCGGCTCGACAGCGGCGACCGAACTGGCCCGGGCCGGACGCTCGGTGGTGCTGCTGGATCGCGCGGGGCGGATCAAGCCGTGCGGCGGGGCGATACCGCCTCGGCTGATCCGCGACTTCGGCATTCCCGACAGCCTGATCTGCGCGCGGATCACCTCGGCGCGGATGGTGTCGCCGTCGTCGAAGGGCGTGGACATGCCGATCGACACGGGCGGCTATGTCGGGATGGTCAATCGGGATGAGTTCGACGAGTGGCTGCGCGACCGGGCGGCGAAGTGCGGGGCGCAGCGGGTCACCGGCACGTTCGAGACGGTCACGCGCGATCCGGACGGCGTGGCGGTGGTGAACTATCTGCCGAAGGGCGCCGACAAGGATGCGCCCCGGCTGCGGCTGCGGGCGAAGGTGGTTGTCGGCGCGGACGGGGCGAAATCGAAGGTCGCATTGCAGTGCGTGAAGGGTGCCGAATACATCAAGTACGTGTTCGCGTACCACGAGATCATCAAGGCGCCGACGGAGAATTTCGATCCGGACCGCTGCGACGTCTATTACCAGGGCAAGATTTCCCCCGATTTCTATGGCTGGGTGTTTCCGCACGGCAAGACTGCCAGCGTCGGCAGCGGTTCGGCGCATAAGGGGTTCTCGTTGCGCACATCGGTCAAGGATTTGCGGGCCGAGGCCGGGCTGTCCGGGGCGGAGACGATCCGCGGCGAGGGCGCGCCGATACCGATGCGGCCGATGAAGCGCTGGGACAACGGCAAGGACGTCGTGCTGGCGGGCGATGCGGCCGGCGTGGTCGCTCCGGCTTCGGGCGAGGGCATCTACTACGCCATGGAAGGCGGCCGTTTGGCGGGTGTCGCGGCGGAGGCGTTCCTGGCCACCGGCAATGTCGAGGAGCTGAAAAGCGCCCGCAAGGTCTTCATGAAGGCGCATGGCCGCGTGTTCTGGATCCTGGGCATGATGCAGTGGTTCTGGTATTCCACCGACAAGCGCCGCGAACGGTTCGTCAGCATCTGCGCCGACAAGGACGTTCAGCGGCTGACCTGGGAATCCTACATGGAAAAGAAGCTGACGCGGAAAGATCCGCTGGCCCATATTCGTATCTTCTTCAAGGATGTGGCGCATCTTTTGGGTCTGGTGGACGCGTGACCTGGGCCATCGTCGTTGCCGTCGTCTGGGGCATCATCGTCGGGGGCGCCGGTGCGGGCCTGACCAATTTGTCGTCCTGGTACCATGACACTCTGATCAAGCCGTCCTGGCAGCCGCCGGACTGGCTGTTCGGGCCGGCCTGGACGCTGATCCTGGCGTTGGCGTCGTGGGCGCTTTATTTGGGGCTGAAGAACGCTCCGGGTTGGGGCAGCCGCGCGCTGATCATCGGGCTGTTCGTGCTGAACGGTGCGGCCAATCTCGGCTGGAGTCCGCTGTTCTTCCGGCTGCAACGGCCGGATTGGGCGCTGTATGAGGTGCCGCTGCTGTGGCTGGCGATCCTGATCCCGGCGTTGGTGCTGCGGCCGATATCCGGGGCGGCGAGTCTTTTGATGGTGCCGTATCTGTGCTGGGTGTCGTTCGCGGCGTACCTGAACTGGACGATCGTTCGGATCAATCCACCGTTCGGGGCGTAGGGGGGACGACCACCGGACACTCTTGGCAAGAGCGAGCCGGAGTAGGTGAGGCCTGCCTGGCTCCGGAGTGAATCCGCCGCGCCTGTGCTGCTTTTGCGACTGCATTTTTCAGCGCAGAGAACGCTGAGATTATGAGATCGCAGAGATTTTTTTCCTCGGCAGCGAGGCCGGAGGTTGCAATCTGAGTACTACGGCAAATGCGCAAAGTCTTCTCTGCGTTATCATAATCTTATCGTTCTCTGCGCTAAAAAAACAAAGCCCGATGCGCCCGCCAAGCCCGACACGTCACCCCGGGTTTACCGTTCTCCCAAACTCAAGCCCATGACCCGAAATCACGGCCCGAACTCAACCGAACAGATCATCGCCATCACCGTCACACCTGGCCGGATGGCCGTCCTCCACCCCTTGCCATGGGGAGGCGGGAGCAAGCGTATATGCCGGCCGGCCGATCGAGCGAGGGAACGGGGCGGCAGCCATGACTCCGGCGGCCGCCGGGATTTACCTTGACCCGTACTGCAGCGATCATAGGCGGAGGCCCCGCCGGCCTCATGGCGGCCGAGGTGCTGGCCGGGGCGGGCCTGCACGTCACGATCTACGACCACATGCCCTCCGTCGGCCGCAAACTGCTGATGGCCGGCCGCGGCGGGTTGAACCTGACCCACGCCGAACCGCTGGACAGCTTTCTGTCGCGCTACGGCACGGCGCGGGTCTGGCTGGAGCCGATGATCCGCGCCTTTCCGCCCGAAGCGCTGATCGCCTGGTGCAATGGCCTCGGGCAGCCGACATTTGTCGGGTCCAGCGGCCGCGTGTTTCCAACCGCGATGAAGGCATCGCCGCTGCTGCGGGCCTCGCTTCGCCGGCTGGGAGAGTTGGGCGTGCAGTTACGTGCCCGGCAGCGCTGGACCGGGTGGTCTGCCGACGGCGCGTTGTCCTTCGACAACGGCGCAGCCGATCGGCCGGGCGTCACGATTTTGGCGTGCGGTGGGGCGTCCTGGCCGCGGCTCGGCTCCGACGCTACCTGGACCGGAAACCTGCCCGGCGCGGTCGCGCCGTTCCGGCCGGCGAATTGCGGCTTCCTGGTGGACTGGTCGCCGCATCTGCGCGACCGCTTCGCCGGCAGGCCGTTGAAGCGCCTGGCAATCCGGTTCGGCGGTGACATCGTCCGCGGCGAGGCGGTGATCACGGCCGGGGGTCTTGAGGGCGGCGCGATCTACGCTCTGTCCGCCCGCCTGCGCGACGCCATCGCAGCGAACGGTTCGGCCACGATCGAGATCGATCTGCGGCCGGACCTCGGCCAGGCGGCGCTGGCGGACCGCCTCGGCGGTCCGCGGCGCAGCCAGTCGCTGGCCAACACACTGCGCAAGCAGGCGGGGCTGCCGCCGGAATGCATCTGCCTGGTGCAGGAAGCCTTGCACGCCGGTGCTCGGTCCGGCGACCTGGCTGCGCTGATCAAGCACCTGCCGCTGCGGCTGACCGCACCCGCCCCGATAGAACGGGCGATCTCCTCGGCCGGCGGCCTGCGCGCCGATGCGTTCGACTCCAACCTGATGCTGCGCGACCGCCCCGGCGTGTTCGCCGCGGGAGAAATGCTGGACTGGGAGGCGCCGACGGGCGGCTATTTGCTGCAAGCCTGCTTCAGTACCGGTGTCGCCGCCGCTAAAGGTGCGCTTGCATGGCTGGATCGCCCCGCCTGAACGGCCCGGCGGGTTGCGTCCGGCGAAAGCTTGGTTCACATCAGCCGTTTGGATCGCATCACATCCGGAGAAACCATGTCCGCCAGCAGGCCACGCACCCTTTTCGACAAGATCTGGGACAGCCACGTCGTGGAGCGCCTTCCTGACGGCACCTGCATCCTCTACATCGACCGCCACCTCGTGCATGAGGTCACCAGCCCGCAGGCTTTCGAGGGCCTGCGCGCCGCGGGCCGCAAGGTGCGCCGCCCGGACTGCACCATCGCCGTGGCGGACCACAACATCCCGACCGTCGGCTCGCGCATTCCCGCCGATATCAAGGAGGAAGACAGCCGCATCCAGGTCGAGACGCTGGAGAAGAACGTCGTTGAGTTCGGCGTGCCGTACATCCCGATCCTGGATGTGCGCCAGGGCATCGTGCACATCATCGGGCCGGAGCTGGGCCTGTCGCTGCCGGGGACGACGATCGTCTGCGGCGACAGCCACACCTCCACACACGGCGCGCTGGGCGCGCTGGCCTTCGGCATAGGCACGTCGGAGGTGGAGCATGTGCTGGCCACCCAGACGCTGCTGCAGAACCCGGCGAAGAACATGCAGATCGATGTCTCGGGGACGCTGGGCTTCGGCTGCTCGGCCAAGGACATCGTGCTGGCGATCATCGGCAAGATTACCACGGCCGGCGGCAACGGGCACGTCATCGAGTATACCGGCGACACCATCCGCGCTTTGGACATGGCCGGGCGCTGCACGGTGAGCAACATGTCGATCGAGGCGGGCGCGCGGGCGGGGTTGATCGCCCCGGACCAGACCACGTTCGACTATCTGCACGGGCGGGATTTTGCCCCCAAGGGCGAGGCGTTCGAGCAGGCGGTGGCCTACTGGAAGACGCTACCGTCGGACCCGGGCGCGCATTTCGACACGGTCGTGAAACTGACCGCGGCGGAAATCGCGCCGATGGTGACCTGGGGGACGACTCCGGGCGCGGTGGTGCCGGTCACGGGCGTCGTGCCGAACCCGGCGGACGAGGCCGACGAGGGCAGGCGGTTCCAGTTGAACCGGATGCTCGAATACATGGCGCTGAGGCCCGGGCAGGCGCTGCAGGATCTGCGGATCGACGTGGTGTTCATCGGCTCCTGCACCAACGGCCGCATCGAGGACATCCGCGCCGCCGCCGCCGTGGCGAAGGGCCGCCACGTTGCCGACGGCGTGCAAGCTCTGGTGGTGCCCGGCTCCGGCCTGGTCAAGCGTCAGGCGGAGGAGGAGGGGCTGGATCGCGTGCTGCTGGAGGCCGGGTTCGAATGGCGCGACCCGTGCTGTTCGATGTGCCTGGGCATGAACCCCGACAAGCTGACCCCCGGGCAGCGCTGCGCCAGCACGTCGAACCGTAACTTCGAGGGCCGCCAGGGACCGAATGGCCGGACACACCTGCTGTCCCCCGCAATGGCGGCCGCGGCGGCGGTGACCGGGCGGCTGACGGACGTGCGGCAGTTAAGCTGGACGAAGGGTAGCTGACGGGCCGAGGCGAAGATATCAGGTGGATATTGTGGCGGTCATATACACCCGCGTCGGTTAAGATGCTTTGACGCCGTCAGAGCAAGAGAGTTCGCCAAGGAGGCACTACGCCACGTGAACGCCAAATATGCTCAATTGCCTTCGAGAACCTTGGAACCGCGTTCGCCCGTTTTTTTGGTGTGTGAGTCGACAACTCAAGGCCGGTGTTAACAGTCAGGCTCTGACGGATCGTGGTCTCCAAATCGACATCCGTGCCATGGTCGCGCGTAAAACGCCGCGGCCGTCTCACGCCCTCCCCAACCCTCAGAGGCTTCCAGCGCACGTTCCACAACCTCATCAATGCAGCGGCTTTCACGGCGCGCCAGCCGATGCGCAAGATCATGCGCCTTCACGCTCCGAAAAGGCCTCTGTGGCTCCGCCATGTTGGCCTCCGTTCGGTTGGAGCTTTTTCACGCTCACCGGAAAGATGCGAACGCTGCCAAACTGCCATGCCCCGGCCGCCGGCTACGGATCGTCTGACAGCAGATAATCCAGCGTCACCGGGCACACATCCGGCACCGGAAGCGGCGGCTGGCCGTCGATTGCGTCCGGCATCGCGTGCAACGCCCGTCGATAAATCTTCGCCAGGTCGATCTTCTGGCGCATGGAAGGCACGAAACGATCTGCTGCGTCGCCGCGGAACCGCCGGGCTTCGCCTCGCCAGTGCGGCACATCACGGGAAAGCGGCCACGCCTCGGTCTTGAGTCTGTGGAGCAGCGCCTGCGTCAACAGCGACGTAACCGCATGGAGTTGCTCGTTGCCCACGCTTTCGATCTCCTCGGCGAGGTTCGGCCAGTCCAGTTCGGCCTCGTTGACCAAATCGCCGGCAGCTCGGCGGCGCAGGAGCGCGGCCTGGTACTCGGACCAAAGCAGGATGTCGTTCTCGTAGAGATCACTCATCGGCTCCTCCGGCTCGTGCTGTTGCCCGCTTGGCTCGGTCGTCGATCGCCCGGTTGCTCAGAGCGGCACGGCTTTAGCCCATTCGGCTCGCCATTTCGTCCTGCCTTCGCGGGCGGTTCGGGTGCGATCGTCTCGGGCTCCGCCACGTCGCCCTCCGTCGGGTTGCCGCTTCGTTTCTGAACTAATGTTGCGAGCGCCGGATGGCAAGGCCGGCTGCAATGGCCCTCTCACGTCGGGCTTGGCATAAGTGTCACGATCTATATGGTAAACGGGGTGAAAACCCGACCGGCCGGAAAGCGAGCATGACCCCCTTCACCACCTTGACCGCCATCGCGGCGCCGATGCCGATGCAGAACATCGACACGGATAAGATCATCCCGGCGCGGTTCCTGAAGACCATCAAGCGCTCCGGCCTCGGCGTCCACCTGTTCGACCCGCTGCGGTTCAACAAGGACGGCTCCGAGAACCCGGACTTCGTGCTGAACAAGGAACCCTACCGCCGGGCGCAGATCATTATCGCGCACGAAAACTTCGGCTGCGGCTCATCCCGGGAGCACGCCCCCTGGGCGCTGCTCGACTTCGGCATCCGCTGCATCATCGCGCCCGACTTCGCCGATATCTTCTACAACAACAGCTTCAAGAACGGCATCCTGCCGATCCGCCTGCCGCGCGCGGTGTGCGACCAGCTGATCGAGGATTCGAAGCTCGGCGGCAACGCCCGCGTCACCATCGACCTCGCCCGCCAGCTCGTCATCCGCCCCAACGGCGAGGAGATCGGCTTTGACATCGACCCATTCCGCAAGCATTCGCTGTTGAACGGGCTGGACGATATCGGCCAGACCCTCCAGCACGGCCCCCGGATCGATAGCTTCGAAGCGAACCGCCGCAGGACCCAGTCCTGGATGCCATCCACCGCCGCCTGAACCGCTCGAAAGACCCGCCATGTCCGCCAACAAGAAACTTCTCATCCTGCCCGGTGACGGCATCGGCCCCGAGGTCATGCGCGAGGTCCGCCGCGTCATCGACTGGATGGATCGCCGCCGCACCGTGACCTTCGACATCTCCGAGGATCATGTCGGCGGCTCCGCCATCGACACGTACGGCGAACCCATTACCGATTCGACGATGGAGAAGGCGAAGGAGGCCGACGCCATCCTGTTCGGCTCCGTCGGCGGCCCGAAATGGGACAAGCTGGGCTTCCAGCTCCGCCCGGAAATCGCCATCCTGCGGCTGCGCAAGGAACTCGACCTGTTCGCCAACCTCCGTCCGGCGACGGTGTGGGAGCCGCTGGTGGATGCCTCCACCCTGAAGGCCGACGTGGTGCGCGGGCTGGACATCATGATCGTCCGCGAAAGCACCGGCGGCATCTATTTCGGCGAACCGCGCGGCGTCGAGACGCTGCCCGACGGGCAGAAGCGCGGCTATGACACCGAGACCTACTCCACCAACGAGATCGAGCGCGTCGGCCGCGTCGCGTTCGAGCTGGCGCGCAAGCGGCAGAACCGGGTGTGCAGCGTGGAGAAGGCCAACGTCATGCAGTCCGGCCTGTTCTGGCGTCAGACCATCACCGCGCTGCGCGAACGCGAATTCCCCGATGTCGAGCTCAGCCACATGTACGCCGACAACTGCGCCATGCAGTTGGTGCGCAATCCGCGGCAGTTCGATGTGATCGTCACCTCGAACCTGTTCGGCGATTTGCTGTCGGACCTGGCCTCGATGCTGACCGGCAGCCTGGGGATGCTGCCGTCCGCGACGCTGGGGGCGGTGCAGCCCTCCGGCAAGCGCTATGCACTGTACGAGCCGATCCATGGCAGCGCGCCGGATATTGCGGGGAAGGGGATCGCCAACCCGCTCGGCCAGTTGCTGAGCTTCGCCATGCTGCTGCGCTACTCGTTCGGCATGGACGAGGACGCGAAACTGATCGAGGACGCCTGCGTCAATGTGCTGAAGAACGGGCTGCGGACCGCGGACATCATGGCGGCGGGCAGCGCACGTGTCGGCACCGGGGTCATGGGTGAGTCGATCCTGCGGGAGCTGGACAAGCTGTCGGCTTAAGTCATTGTTCTGGTTGTATTTATCAGCTTTGTGCGGTTTCTGTCCAGGAAGGGGTTGATACCGGGCGGGGGTTCGGCTACACCCCGCCTCCCACGCGGCGCCCGTAGCTCAATTGGATAGAGCACCAGACTACGAATCTGGGGGTTGGAAGTTCGAGTCTTTCCGGGCGCGCCATTTTCCCGCTGAAAATCAACGGCCGATCGGCCTGAACCGCATGTGGCGCCGACGAACCTTACGGTAGGAGGAACCGACGCCGGATCTGTACGAAACCGACTTCTACGCCTGGACGCTGGAGCAGGCGGATTTGCTGCGTGCGGGCAAGCTGCCGGCCGCCGACGTTGCGCACATCGCCGAGGAAATCGAGAGCTTGGGACGCAGCGAGCGCAACCAGTTGACCAACCGGTTGGCGGAGCTGCTGGCGCATCTGCTCAAGTGGCAGTTTCAGCCCGGGCTGCGCGGCAATAGCTGGCGCCTGACCATCCGGGAGCAGCGGCGCCGCGCCGCCCGCCTGCTGGCCCAGAACCCGAGCCTCGGCGCCGTTCTCGATGCCATTCTCGCGGATGCCTACGGCGACGCGCTGCTGATCGCCGAACGGGAAACCGGGTTGCCCGAGAGCACGTTTCCCGCTGCCTGCCCCTGGACGTTCGACGAAGCGATGCAGGACGAATTGCAGGCGGAGTGAAAGCTCCGGCGGCCCGGCAAGCTGCCCGCGCCGGCGCCAGGGGCGGCGCAGGCCGCCGAAACGGTCATCACGGCGGATATCGCCTTATGCACGGAGGCGACGTCAATCCTGTTCAACGGTGACGACAAGAACAACGGCCTGCGACGGTGTTTTGATCGTTATGGCCACAATATAAGGAGTGAAGGTTGCGCCTACCGGGCATCATCGCCCTGCCGGCACGCTGTTTCCCCGGGGCGTCACGCCGACTGGATCTCGCCGCACTGTGACCTTGCTGCGACGCGGACAATCATCATAGGGTGCGTTTCCAAATCCATCGTTTCTCCCGGGTCTGTGCCGTGCTGTCTCCACCATCCGGCCAATCCCGGAATGCCGGCCTCGATGGACTGCGGGGGTTGGCAGCACTGTCGGTTGCGCTCGGCCATTGCTTCGGCCAGGTCACCGGCCTGGCGCTGTGGGCCACAAGCCTGCGCGACTTCCCGTCCATGCCGGCCGCCGACGTTGCCATGCGCGTGCTATCGGCGCTGTTTCCCGCCGATGCCGCCGTCATGGTGTTCTTCGTCCTCAGCGGCCATGTGCTGTGGGAATCCTTCCGCCGCAAGCAGCTCCGGTTCTTCGCCGATTTGCCGGACTATGCATGCGCCCGGGTATACCGGCTGTTTCCGCTCGTCATCGTCAGCGCGATCCCGCTGGGGCTGCTGATCAATGCGCCGGCCGCCGATTTGGTCAGGAACATGCTGCTGCTCAGCACCAACCTCAATCTGGTCCTGTGGTCGCTCCAGGTGGAGGTCGTGGCCAGTCTGACGCTGTTCGGGCTATGGGGACTGATTGGCGGCAAGCGATGGATGCTGCTGCCCGCTGTCGTGCTTGCATTCGGACTCACGCCGTTCTTTCGCGGTGAGGGCGCCGTCGTGTTCTTTCCGGCTTTCGTGCTCGGCGCATCGATATCCTCCGTTCCACCCCGCGTCTGGCGTCTGTCTTGGCTGCTCGCCGGTGGAACAGCGGTGCTGGTTTTCACCAACATCGCCCTGGGCCATGGCGGGATAACCCGTTGCTTCGAAATGTTGGGCGCGACGGTGCTTGTCGGCGCGGTGGCCAGTGGCCGGCTGCGCTTCCTGCATAGCCGCCCGGCCAGGTTTCTCGGATCGATCAGCTACCCGTTCTACCTCACCCATGTCGTAGGCCTGATCGTCGCGGACCCCTATCTGCACATGCTGGCCGGGCTGCCGGCGCTGGTGATGGTCGCGGCGCGCGCGGTGCTGTCGATCGCCCTGACCATTCCGCTGGCCTGGTTCCTGCACATCTTCGTGGAGGACCCCGTGCTGCGCGCGCGGCCTCGATTTGTGCCGGGCGTCCGAACCAGCCGCTGACATCCGCGCGCCCCTCGGCCGCGTCGCGCCAGGCGATGATCGCGCGATTGGTGCTTGCATTACGCTGCTGCAAGGTCGCTAGGTTGGCGGCCGGAACCTCCGGCAGCGGAGTCACGACCATGGGCAAAGGCGACAAACAGCACGGCAATCGCGAAGCCAAGAAACCGAAGGCGGACAAGAAGGTCGCGCCACCTGCCTCGACATTCCTCAAGCCGCAGCCCGACGCCCGCAAGCCGGGCGCCAAGCCGTCAGCTAAATAGGACCCCTCCGGGCGGCGGTGCCTTGCGCCGGGGCCGAGCCGTTGCCGTGGTGCCCAACCCCGCGTAAAACGCTGCATCCGGCGGGATTCCGCCGCCGGTGCAAGAAGCGGGTCGCACCGCGCGGGGGGATGCATGTCCACGGTAGCCGCCACGAACCTACGCGATGACGATCGGGATACCGCGGCCGCGATCCTCGCCCGCCTCGATCGCTTGCCCGCCACCCGGCATGTCTGGCGGATGGTCACGCTGCTCTCGCTGGGCGGCATGTTCGAGTTCTACGACCTGTTCCTCACCGGCTACATCGCCCCCGGCCTGGTCAAGGCCGGCCTGCTGACCGGGGTTTCCCTGGGCATGTTTTCCGGCCCGGCGCTGTTCGTCGCCTCCACCTTCTTCGGCCTCTTCATCGGCACCCTCGTGTTCGGCTTCGTCGCCGACAAGTACGGGCGGCGGGTGATCTTCACGTACTCCATGCTGGCGTACTGCGCGGCTACGCTGGTGATGGCGTTCCAGACCTCCGGCACCGGCGTCTGCCTGTGGCGGCTGATCGCCGGCATCGGCATCGGAGTCGAACTCGTTACCATCGACACCTACATCGCCGAACTGGTGCCGAAGCACATGCGCGGGCGGGCCTTCGCCTTCAACCAGTGCGTCCAGTTCGCCGTCGTGCCCGTCGTTGCTTTGCTGGCATATATCCTGGTGCCGAAATCGCCGATGGGCTGGGATGGCTGGCGCTGGGTCGTCGCTATCGGCGCGCTGGGCGCGCTGGCGGTGTGGTTCCTGCGGCGCGCGATCCCTGAAAGTCCGCGCTGGCTGATCACCCATGGCCGCCTGATCGAGGCCGAGGGGATCACCGCAAGGATCGAGGCCAAGGTGCGGCAGGATCTGCGCGGCAAAAGCCTGCCGCGACCCGACACCCATGCCGTGGACGATCTGTCGGCCCGCGGATCCTTTGCGGAAATCTGGCAGCCGCCCTATCGCTCCCGCACCATCATGCTGATGGTGTTCCAGTTCTTCCAGACCTTCGGCTTTTATGGTTTCGCCGCCTGGGTCCCGACCATCATCGCCCAGCAGGTCGGCATCAACCTGAAGGAAAGCCTGCAATACGCCTTCATCATCGCCGTCGCCAATCCGTTCGGTCCGCTGCTGGCCATGAGCTTCGCCGACAAGTTCGAGCGGAAATGGCAGTTGGTCGGCGCCGCAATCTGCATTGGCGTGTTCGGGATGCTGTTCTCCCAGCAATCGACGATGCCGCTGCTGATCCTGTTCGGCGTGCTGATCACGCTGTCGAACAACATACTGTCGTACTCATTCCACAGCTACCAGTCGGAACTGTTCCCGACACGGGTGCGCGCCCGCGCCATCGGCTTCACCTATGCCTTCAGCCGGATCAGCACGGTTTTCGCCAGCTTCATCATCGGTTTTTTCTTCGCGCATTTCAACGGCACGGTCGGCGTGTTCGGCCTGATCGCCTTCGCCATGTTGATGGTTGTGCTGTCGATCGGGATTTTCGGGCCGCGAACGCGGAACCTGGAGCTGGAGAAGATTTCTCATTGAAAATGGTTGCCGTCGGTAACCAGCGGCTATGCGGGGATCGGTTGAACATGTGCTAATTTGCCGGCGCGCGCCGTGGAGCAGCCTGATGAACCAAGATGCCCGCCCCGCGGGATCGGACGGCCCGTCGGCCGGATTTGCCAAATCCCGGATCGTGATGCTTGCCGGCCTGGGCCTTGCCGCCTTCACCCTCGCCGGTGCGGCATTGATGGTGCTGCAAACCCGTCAGTCGGAGATCGAGACGTGGAAGGGCAACGTTTCTGCGCTCTCCACAACCTTGGCGGAACATACCGAGCAGGCCGTTCGGGCAGCCGATCTGGTGCTGCAAAGCATTGTGATGCAGGTCGAAAAGGCTGGCGTCGAAAACGACGGGGACCTGCGCCGGCAGATGATCTCCCGGGCGGTGTTCGATGCTTTGCGCGACCGGATCGCCGGCGTGCCGCAAATCGACGCCACCAGCATTGTCGCGTCCAACGGTGATATCATCAATTTCAGCCGATCCTGGCCGGTGCCCGTCCCGCCGGTCAACGTGGCCGATCGCGACTATTACAGGGAGTTGCATAGCCAGCCGTTCGATGGCGTATTCCTGAGCATGCCGGTCCGGAACCGCGGCTCCGGCGAGTGGACCTTTTTCCTGGCGCGTCAGATACGAAATAGTAACGGACAGCCTATCGGCATTGTCATAGTCAGTATCTCCAGCGCGTTCTTCCAGGACTTCTTCAAAGCGATCAATATGTCGGAAAAGACGACGATTTCGTTGTTTCGCAGCGATGGCATCCTGCTCGCCCGCGAGCCCTCGGGATCGGAGAGTCTCGGTGATTCATTCGCTAATCGCAGCATGTTTCATGATATCCTCGCCCGGGGACCGGCGTCCGGCGCCATCCTCACCGCGGGGCGTCCGCTGCCGGATGGCGGCCATGGGCCGGCGCGCATCGTCGCGCCGCGCCGCCTGCACGGCTATCCGCTGATCAGCAACATCACGATCACCGAGGATACCTTCCTGGCCAATTGGCGCAGGAGTTCGCGGTTCTTTGCGGCGCTGACCTTCGGTCTCGTCTCCACCCTGCTCACCTTGACATTTCTGTGGACGCGGCTGTTGCGGCGGCAGAACCGGACGCTGAACGCTTTGACCCGTGCCCGCGGTTTCGCCGAGCGCGAAGCCGCGGAAAACGCCAAGCTGCTCGATCATCTGCGGGGGAGCGAGGCCCGGCTGACCGTAAAGTCCAGGGTGCTGGAGATCACCCTGGAGCACATGGACCAGGGCCTGATCATGGTCACCCCCGACAGGCTGGTACCGGTATGCAACAAGCGCGCCGTCGAACTGCTGGACCTGCCGACGGACGTCATGGCGGGCGGCTACCACTTCGACGACATCCTGGCGCATCAGTTGCGGTCCAACGAGTTCGTCAAGAACAGCCCGGCCTTTGTGGAGACCGTCCGCAAGGGCGGCATCGAGCACCGGCCGGACGTCTATGAGCGCGAGCGGCCGGACGGCAGCGTGATCGAAGTGCGCAGCATTCCGCTCGCCGGCGGCGGCGTGGTGCGCACCTATACCGACGTCACCGAGCGGCATCTCAGCGCAAGACTGCTGCTCGCCGCGAAGGAACAGGCGGAGGCGGCGAATCAGGCCAAATCCGAATTCCTCGCCAACATGAGCCACGAAATCCGCACGCCGATGAACGGGATCATCGGCATGAACGGCTTGCTGCTGGAAACCGAGTTGAATGAGCAGCAGCGCAAATATGCCGCCATGGCCTACGACAGCGCCGAGGCGCTGCTGGCCGTGATCAACGACATCCTCGATATCTCCAAGCTCGGCGCCGGCAAGATGGAATTGGAGGCGCTGGACTTCGACCTGGCCGATGTGGTCGGGCAGGCGGCTGGCCTCATGAGCGCACGCGCGGCGGAGAAGGGTATAGCGCTGACCACCTTCATCGATCCCGCGCTTCCGGTGCTGGTGAACGGCGATGCGACGCGTCTGCGGCAGGTGCTGCTCAATCTCGTCAGCAACGCGGTCAAGTTCACCTGCAAGGGGAGCGTAACGACCCGGGTGACGGCTGCTGCGGCGGGGGACGCGCCGGCCGAACCGAACGAGGAGCATGTCCGTTTTGAAGTCACCGACACCGGGACCGGCATCCCCCGGGACGTGTTGGATCGCCTGTTTACCAAGTTCACCCAGGCCGACAGTTCCGTGACCCGCCGCTACGGCGGCACCGGCCTCGGCCTGGCGATCTGCCGCCAGCTTGTCGAGTTGATGGGCGGCCGTATCGGTGTGTCGAGCGCGGCCGGTGCGGGGTCCAGCTTCTGGTTCGAAGTGCCGTTCGCCAGGGCGGCGGGTTCGGCCGGGGTCCGGGCGGCGCCGCGGCCTCCGGCGCAACTGACCGGACAGCGGGCGCTGATTGTCGATGATACCCCGATCAACGTGGAAATCCTGGTCCGCCATCTCGGCGCGCTGGGCATGGAGGTGGGATCGGCGCCGGACGGCTTCCAGGCGTTGCGCGCGATCGAGCGGGCCACTGCCGATGGCGCGCCCTATGCGGTGGTGTTTCTGGACCAGATCATGCCGGGCATCGACGGGCCGGCGCTGGCCGGGCGGATACGGGCATTGGCGGGCGTGACCCCGGCGATCGTCCTGGTGACGTCCGCCGCCATGGCGCCACTGAAGCTGTCCGGGCCGGTATTGTTCGATGCGGTGCTGGAAAAGCCGATCCGGCGGCGGGATCTCGTGGTGTGCCTCGCGCGGGTGCTTCCCGGGGCGGACGGCCCGGGGGCGCCGGAGCCGCCGCGCACTGCCAGCGTTCGCCCGGCGGCCCGGCGGCCGCTGCGCGTGTTGGTGGCGGAAGACAACCTCATTAATCAGCGCGTCGTGTTGGCGATGCTCACCCATGCAGGACATTCCGTGCAGATTGCCGGCAACGGGGTCGAGGCCGTCGCGGCGATCCGGGAAGGGACCTTCGATGCGGTGCTGATGGATATGCAGATGCCGTTGCTGGACGGCATAGGCGCAACCCGCGAGATCCGGGATTTGCCGCCGCCGAAGGGTTCGGTGCCGATCATTGCGCTGACGGCCGATGCGATGACCGGGGCGCGGGAATACTATGTCGCAGCCGGGATGGATGACTACCTGTCCAAGCCGATTGCGTCGGCGATGCTGGTGGAGATGTTGGAGAGGCTGGTGCGGGGGCGGGAGTTGCGAGAGCAGGGTCTTGCGGAGCGTCGGGAACCGGCGAGCCCCGCGACGTCATGGTCCGCGTAGGCGGACCATCCACGCCTTGCGGTATCGGCCGCTGCACAGGCGTGGATGGCGGCCCTCCGACGCGATGACAATAACGGCGGGAAGCCTCAGGCCGCGCTCGTCCTCGGCAGAAAATCCGCCCCCGACCAGACCAGATGGTTCCACAGCGCCTGCGCCGCCGGCAACAGCCGCCGCTCACTCCGGCGCACCACGAACCATTGCCGCATGATCGGCAAACCCTCCACATCCAGCACCGCCAGCCGCCCGTCCGCCACCTCGGCCGCGATTGTATGCGCCGAGAGCAGTGCGATTCCCATCCCCGCCATCACCGCCTGCTTGATCGTTTCGTTACTGCCGATCTCCATGCGCGGGCCGATGGGCAGGTCAGGCTGCGCGAACAACGCGAGCAGCAGCGCGCGCGTCCCCGATCCCGGTTCGCGCAGCAGAAACCCCTCGCGTGCAACCTCAGCGAGCGGGATGTGTTTTCGCTGCACCAGACAGTGATCCGCTGCTGCGATGATGACGTGCGGATGGTCGCCGACAACGGCCCGCTCGATCGGGAAATGCTCAGGCGGCCGGCCCATGATCGCGATATCCAGGTCGAACCGCTCCAGCGCGGCGATGATTTCCGAGCGGTTGCCGACGACGATGCGCATCTTGACGTTGGGGTAGCTGCGCTGGAACGCCGCCAGTGCGAAGGGGGCGAAATACTTCGCCGTGCTGATCACGCCGACAGCCACGCGCCCGCCATCCATGCCGCGCAGCGCCTGGATCGCCGTCGCGCAGTCGGACAGCGCCGCCTCCACCCGTTCCAGTGCCGCCAGCACCTCGCGGCCCGCGTCCGTCGGCCTCGCGCCGGTGGGGGTGCGCTCGAACAGCGGCACGCCGCCGAGCGCATCTTCGAGCAAATTCAACTGCTGGGTGACTGCCGGCGGGGTCACCGACAGATGCGCCGCCGCCGCGGACAGGCTTTTGGTGCTGGTTATCGCCCCCAACGCGCGAAGCTGCCGCAGCGAGGTTCTTTGTGAAAAGTTTACAAGATTTTCTTTCATTGACACCAACAATAAAGGAATTTCTTTTGTTCGGGAACCCGTCTAGGAAGCGTCCAGAGGCAAGGCAAAAGGTCAATGCCTGCCAGGGGAGACGGAACCGTGACGACTTTGCACGAGCATCTTGCCACATGGTCAGCCGCGGACCCGAACCGGGGACCCCTGGCGGACACGGTCGCGGCCATCGCAGCGGCCGCCGCCCAACTTGCCACCGTTGTCGCGCAAGGCCCGCTGGCCGGCGATGTCAGCCGCCTGTTGGGCGACAGCGCGGACGGCGACGGCCAAAAAGCGCTTGACGCTTATGCCAACACCTTATTCCTCGATCACCTCCGTACCGCGCCGGTCGCGGCTGTCGTGTCGGAAGAGGTGAACGACCCGGTTGTCCTGAATCCCGGCGGCGTGCTGGCCGTGGCATTGGACCCGCTCGACGGCTCCAACAATATCGATCTGAACGCGCCCTTGGGCACCGTGTTCTCGGTGCTGCCGGCGAAGACTCCCGGCGCGCCGCAGAGCAGCTTTTTTCTCGTGCCCGGCAGCGTCCAGCTTGCCGCCGGCTTCGTGCTGTATGGCCCGCATACGTCGTTGGTCCTGACCTTGGGCGATGGCGTAAACATCTTCACACTGGATCGGAAGCAGGGCGTGTTCGTGCTGACGCGTCCGTCGGTGAAGATCCCGGCCGGCACGCGCGAATACGCGATCAACGCGTCGAATGCGCGGCAGTGGCCGTTGCCGGTGCGCGCCTTTGTCGAGGAATGCGTGGCCGGCCGTGACGGCCCGCGCGGGGTCGATTACAACACCCGCTGGCTCGGCGCCGTGGTGTCGGAGGCGTATCGCATCCTGGTGCATGGCGGCATCTATTTGTATCCCGGCGACGTCCGCCCCGGCTATCGCCGCGGCCGGTTGCGTCTGCTGTATGAAGCCAGCCCGATCGCCTTCCTGATCGAGCAGGCCGGCGGCACCGCGACCGATGGTTACACCCGCACCCTCGACATCGTTCCGACCGGGATCCACGAGCAGGCGCCGCTGATTTTCGGATCGAAAGACAAGGTCGACCGGGTGATCGAGCTTTACACGGAAAGCGTGCCTCAGGCCGGACAGCGGCCACTGTTTGCCACGCGTGGCCTGTTCAAGTCCTGACGGGGAAAGTCATAAAAAATGTCAGTCAAACATCCAATCGTCTCGGTGACGGGGTCATCGGGCGCCGGCACAACAACGGTCAAAACCACGTTCGAGCGCATATTTACCCGCGAAAAGATCGAAGCCGCCTTCATCGAGGGCGATGCGTTCCATCGCTATGATCGCCTCGACATGCGCAAGGCGATGGCCGACGCTGAGGCGAACGGCAATCATCATTTCAGCCATTTCGGGCCGGAAGCGAACCTGCTGAAGGAACTGGAAACCGTCTTCAGCGACTACGGCAAGTCCGGCGTCAGCCAGACCCGCCACTATATCCACGATGACAAGGAAGCCGAGAAATACGGCGCCAAGCCGGGGACCTTTACGGCCTGGGAGCCGATCAATGCCGGTTCCAACATGCTGTTCTATGAAGGACTGCACGGCGCCATCGTCACCGAGGACCTCAACGTCGCCAAGCATGCCGACCTGAAAATCGGCGTCGTGCCGGTGATCAACCTGGAATGGATCCAGAAGATCCATCGCGACAAGGCCAGCCGCGGCTATTCGACCGAGGCGGTGACCGACACCATCCTGCGCCGGATGCCGGACTATGTTCGCTACATCTGCCCGCAGTTCACCGAAACCGACGTGAACTTCCAGCGCGTGCCGACGGTCGATACGTCCAATCCGTTCATCGCCCGTTCGATCCCGACCGCCGATGAATCGCTGGTGGTAATCCGCTTCAAGAGCCCGCGCGGCATCGACTTTTCATACCTGGTGTCCATGCTGCACGGCAGTTTCATGTCGCGAGCCAATTCAATCGTCATCCCGGGCAACAAGCTGGACCTGGCGATGCAACTGATATTGACGCCGATGATCCTGCAATTGTTCGAGCGCGCAAAGCGCGCTACCTGATCCCTGCACATTTGAAAGGACCTGACCATGGCGTTCATCAGCCTGCGGCAACTGCTCGATCATGCGGCTGAGCATGACTACGGCGTGCCGGCGTTCAACATCAACAACATGGAACAACTGACCGCCATCATGGCGGCGGCGGAAAAGACCGACTCGCCGGTGATCGTCCAGGCCAGCCGCGGCGCACGCAACTATGCCGGCGACATCATCCTGCGCAAGCTGATCGAGGGCGCCGTCGAGACCTGGCCGCATATCCCGGTGGTCATGCATCTCGACCACGGCGACAAGCCGGCCACCTGCCTGTCGGCGATCCAGTCCGGCTTCACCAGCGTCATGATGGACGGGTCGCTCGAAGCCGACGGCAAGACCCCGTCGAGCTACGAATACAATGTCGCCACCACCGCCAAGGTGGCGGAGTTTTCCCATGCCATCGGCGTATCGGTGGAGGGCGAACTCGGCTGCCTCGGTTCGCTTGAGAGCGGCCACGGTGAGAAGGAAGATGGCCACGGCGCGGAAGGCGTGCTGTCGCTCGAGCAGTTGCTGACCGATCCGGACCAGGCGCGCGATTTCGTGCTGCGCACGCATGTCGATGCGCTCGCGGTCGCCATCGGCACCAGCCACGGCGCCTACAAGTTCAACCGCCAGCCGACGGGCGACATCCTGGCGATGAACGTCATCAAGGCGATCCATGAGCGCCTGCCGAACACCCATCTGGTGATGCACGGTTCTTCGTCGGTGCCGCAGGATCTGCAGGACATCTTCAACTCGTTCGGCGGCGCGATGCCGCAGACCTGGGGCGTGCCGGTCGCGGAAATCCAGCTCGGCATCAAGAATGGCGTCCGCAAGATCAACATCGATACCGATTGCCGCATCGCGATGACCGGGCAGTTCCGCCGGATCGCCACCGAAAACAAGGCGGAGTTCGATCCGCGCACGTTCTTCAAGCCGGCCATCGCGGCGATGACCGCCCTGTGCGCCAAGCGTTTCGAGGAATTCGGCACCGCCGGCCACGCGTCCAAGATCAAGCCCTTGCCGCTGAAGGCGATGGCCGCGCGTTACGCCAAAGGCGACCTCGACCCGGTGGCAGCCGGCGCCATCGCTGCCTGAGTTAACGTCCAAAGGAGATCTACAGTATGAACGTTGTTACACCTCCCGCTAAAAAAGGCCGGTATGATGCCGGTGTGATGAAATACAAGGAGATGGGTTACTTCGATCTCGACTACGTGCCGAAGCCCACCGATATTCTCGCCGTTTTCCGCATTACGCCGCAGGACGGCGTGGAAGCGGACGAAGCCGCCGCCGCGGTTGCCGGTGAAAGCTCCACCGCGACCTGGACCGTGGTCTGGACCGACCGTCTGACCGCCAGCGAGCACTATCGCGCCAAGGCGTATCGCGTCGATCCGGTCCCGGGCGCGCCGGGCCAGTGGTTTGCCTATATTGCCTATGACCTCGAACTGTTCGAACCCAATTCGATCGTCAACCTGTCGGCTTCGATCATCGGCAACGTGTTCGGCTTCAAGCCGCTGAAGGCGCTTCGCCTCGAAGACATGCATCTGCCGATTGCCTATGTGAAGACGTATTTCGGTCCGCCGACGGGTATCGTGGTGGAGCGTGAGCGCCTCGACAAATACGGCCGTCCGCTGCTGGGTGCGACGGTGAAGCCGAAGCTCGGCCTTTCGGGGCGAAACTACGGCCGCGTGGTGTATGAGGCGCTGAAGGGCGGCCTTGATTTCACCAAGGACGACGAGAACATCAACAGCCAGAACTTCATGCACTGGCGTGACCGGTTCCTGTACTGCATGGAAGCGGTGAACCGCGCCCAGGCATCGACCGGCGAAATCAAGGGCACCTACCTGAACATTTCCGCCGGCGACATGGAGGAAATCTACGAGCGGGCCGAATTCGCCAAGCAGCTCGGCTCCACCATCGTCATGATCGATCTGGTCATCGGCTACAGCGCGATCCAGTCGATTTCCAAGTGGTGCCGCCGCAACGACATGATCCTGCACCTTCACCGCGCCGGTCATTCCACCTATACGCGGCAGAAGACGCATGGCGTCAGCTTCCGCGTCATTGCGAAGTGGATGCGTCTGGCCGGTGTCGATCACATCCATGCCGGAACGGTTGTCGGCAAGCTGGAAGGCGATCCGGCCTCCACACACGGTTACTACGACATCTGCCGTGAGCAGTACAATCCGCAGAATCTGGGGAACGGTTTGTTCTTCGACCAGGATTGGGGCGGCATGCGCAAGCTGATGCCGGTGGCGTCGGGCGGCATTCACGCCGGCCAGATGCACCTGCTGCTGCACCACCTGGGTGAGGATTGCGTCATGCAGTTCGGCGGCGGCACCATCGGCCACCCGCACGGCATCGCGGCCGGCGCGACGGCGAACCGCGTGGCGCTGGAAGCCATGATCTTCGCCCGCAACGAAGGCCGTGACTACCTGAACGAAGGTCCGGACATTCTGGCCAAGGCGGCGAAGAGCTGCCGTCCGCTGGCCCAGGCGCTGGATACCTGGAAGGACGTTACCTTCGACTACGCTTCGACCGATACCCCCGACTTCGTTCCCACCGTCACCGCCGTTTAAGCAGGAGGGTTGCAAAAATGCGTATCACACAAGGCACTTTCAGCTTCCTGCCCGACCTGACCGACGAGCAGATCGGCACCCAGATCGCCTACGCCCAGAAGAACGGCTGGGCGGTGAATATCGAGTACACCGACGACCCGCATCCCCGGAATACCTACTGGGAGCTGTGGGGCCAGCCGATGTTCGACTTCAAGGACCCGGCGGCTGTGCTGTATGAGCTGGCGGAATGCCGCAAGGTGTTCAAGGGCCGTGCCTATATCCGGATCTCGGCGTTCGACAATACCTGGGGCTGGGAAAGCGTCCGGTACTCGTTCATTGTCGATCGTCCGGAAGAAGAGCCGGGCTTCGCGCTGGAACGCCTGGAAGTCGATGGCCGTTCGCAGCGCTACAGCACGCGCGCTTACTCCACCGACAAGCCGGCGGGATCGCGTTACTAAGCCGAATTGTGTCATGGCCGGGCTTGTCCCGGCCATCCACGACTTGGACGTCCGGCACCGCGCCGGACCTATAGTTCTCGGAGATTGTCTGCATGGCCGACGACATTGCCACCGCTCCCGTAATCGACCTCGATGCGGCGTTCCAGGACTCCGGCGTCGGACCGATTTTGGAACAACTCGAAACGGAACTGGTCGGGCTTCGCCCGGTCAAGCGGCGCATCCGCGAGATCGCGGCGCTGCTGCTGATCGACAAGCTGCGCAAGGATGTCGGCCTGACCTCGCAGCCGCCGACTCTGCATATGTCCTTCACCGGCAATCCCGGCACCGGCAAGACCACGGTCGCCGCGCGGATGGCCGATATCCTGCACCGGCTGGGTTATATCCGGTCCAACCATCTTGTTTCGGTCACGCGCGACGACCTCGTCGGCCAGTACATCGGCCACACCGCGCCGAAGACCAAGGAAATCCTGAAGAAGGCGATGGGCGGCGTGCTGTTCATCGACGAGGCCTACTACCTGTACCGTGCCGAGAACGAGCGGGACTACGGGCAGGAAGCGATCGAGATCATGCTGCAGGTGATGGAAAGCCGGCGCAACGACCTTGTGGTCATCATGGCGGGCTACGCCGACAGGATGAACCAGTTCTTCACCTCAAATCCCGGCTTTCGCTCACGCATCGCGCACCATATCGACTTTCCCGACTACAGCGCCGATGAACTGCTGCAGATCGCTGAATTGATGCTGAAGGAGCAGAACTACCGCTTCAGCCCGAGCGCACGGGATGCGTTCTCAAAGTACATGGCGGCGCGCATGAGCCTGCCGCATTTCTCCAACGCCCGTTCGGTGCGCAATGCGCTGGATCGCGCACGGCTGCGCCAGGCTGTCCGGTTGTTCGAAACCCGCGGCCATGCGATCACGCGGGACGATCTGATGACCCTTGAAGCCGACGAAGTTCTGGCAAGCCGCGTTTTCGCAGCCGCTGAAGAAGCCGCACAGGAAAACTGATCACATGAGCAAGATCCTTATCGCCCCGTCCATCCTGTCCGCCGATTTCTCCAGGCTCGGCGAGGAAGTCCGCGCCGTGGACGAGGCCGGGGCCGACTGGATCCATCTGGACGTGATGGACGGCCATTACGTGCCCAACATCACCTTCGGGCCGGAGATCATCAAGTCGATCCGGAAGTATACCAACAAGTGCTTTGATACGCACCTGATGATCAGCCCGGTCGATTCGTTCCTGGAAGCGTTTGCCGCGGCCGGCGCGGACCGCATCACGGTGCACGCCGAGGCGACGACGCATTTGGATCGCACGCTCCAGGCCATCAACGCGCTCGGCAAGAAGGCCGGCGTCGCGCTGAACCCGGCGACGCCGGAAAGCGTCATCGAGTATGTGCTGGATCGTCTCGACCTCGTGCTGGTGATGACGGTGAACCCCGGCTTCGGCGGCCAGAAATTCATCCATTCCCAGATCGACAAAATCCGCCGCATCCGCAAGATCATCGGCGATCGTCCGATCACTATCGAAGTCGATGGTGGCGTGACGCCGGAGACGGCGCCGCTGGTGATCGAAGCCGGCGCCACCGCGCTGGTCGCCGGTTCGGCGGTGTTCGGCCGCCCGCCATACGACAAAGCGATCGCCGCCATACGGGGGTAGCCACGGCGCGCCGTGACGACAACCCCGCACTTGTTACGGCCAGTCTTCATTCACCCGGTGCGGTGGCGGCGAAAAATCCCTAATGTCCGCTGCGAATCGGCTGGAGTTTCGCATGGACACGTTACAAGCCCTCATTATCGCCATCCTGCAGGGGGCGACCGAATTGTTTCCGGTCAGCAGCCTGGGGCACGCGGTGGTGCTGCCCGCACTGCTGCATTGGGGGATCGATCAGCGCTCGCCTGAGTTTCTGCCCTTTCTGGTGATGCTGCACCTCGGCACGGCGACCGCGCTATTGGGCTATTTCTGGAAAGACTGGTGGGCGCTGCTGACCGGCGTCATCGGCGCCGGCGACGCGCATACAGTGGCTGAGGCAAGGCGGGTGTTCCTGCTGGTGGTCATCGCCACCATCCCCGCCGTCATTTTCGGCTTCCTGCTGGAGAAATTCGTCCGCGGCCTGTTCGGCTCGCCGATAGTCGCGGCGGCATTCCTGGTGGTGAACGGCGGGTTGCTGCTGTTTGGCGAGAAATTGCGTGGGCGCGGCCAGCGCTCCCTGTCCGGCCTGACCAAGCTCGATGCGCTGCTCATCGGCTTTTGGCAGTGCACGGCGCTGATCCCCGGCATTTCCCGCTCCGGTGCCACCATCGTCGGCGGCCTGTTGCGCGGCATCAACCATGAGGGCGCGGCGCATTTCTCCTTCCTCATCGCCACGCCGATCATTCTCGGCGCCACGGTGCTGGAGGTGCCGAAACTGCTGCACGAAAGCATTCCGCCCGGCGTGCTGACCAACTCGATCATCGCCGCGGTGGTCGCCGGGATCACCGCGCTGCTCAGCACCGCGTTCCTGATGCGGTATTTCCGCCAGCATGACTCGATGGCGCTGAATCCGTTCGCCTATTACTGCATACTGGCGGGCGGCCTCAGCCTGGCCGTGCTGCTGTTCCTCTGATGCGGTTGGGCGCGTGGCTGGCGGCCTGCTACGCCTTCCTCTACGCGCCCATCGCCTTCCTGGTCGTTTTCAGCTTCAACGATTCCCGGCTGGTCACCGGCTGGTCCGGATTTTCGCTGCGTTGGTACGTCACCCTGCTGCATGACCAGGGGATGATCGACGCCGCCTTCCTGTCGCTGCGCATCGCCGCGGTTTCTGCAACGATCGCCTGCGTTGTCGGCGCCGCCGCCGGATTCGCCCTGGCGCGCTTCGGCCGGTTCCGCGGCCGGACCCTGTTCGAGGCCGCTTTGGCGGTGCCCCTCGTCATGCCGGAAGTCATCACCGGCCTGTCGCTACTTTTGCTGTTCGTGGCCCTGGAACAACTGATCGGCTGGCCCTCCGGACGCGGCGCCGGGACGGTGACCGTGGCGCATGCCTCGGTGTCGGTTGCCTATGTTGCCGTTGTGGTGCGGGCGCGGCTTGCGGACGCCGGGGAGGCGCTGGAGCAGGCGGCGATGGATTTGTATGCGCCGCCCTGGAAAGCCTTCGCGGTGATCACCTTGCCGCTGATGGCCCCGGCGCTGGTCTCGGGCTGGCTGCTGGCGTTCACCTTGTCGATGGACGACGTGGTCGTCGCCAGCTTCACCTCCGGCCCCGGGGCTTCGACTTTGCCGATGGTGGTGTTTTCGGCAACGCGCCTGGGGACGACGCCCGAGATCTATGCGTTGGCGACGGTCATTGTTGCGGTCGTGACAGCCGTGCTGCTGGCGGTCGCGCTGCTGTCGCGAAAGCGGGGCTGATTGCGACCCGCCCGCTCGCCGCCTACAACCGCGCGCATGACCCATCGACCCACCCCGCCCATCGTCTCCACGCCCGATGTCACGATCGAGTCCGAACAGCGCGTCTGGTCCGGGCGCTTCCCGGTCGACATCGTGAAGTTCCGCAACCGCCGCTTCGACGGGGCGATGTCGGCGACCCGCACCTGGGAACTCTTCCGACGCGGCCAGGCCTCCGCCCTGGTTCCGTATGACCCCGTCGCCGATGCCGTCGTGCTGATCGAGCAGTTCCGGCTCCCGGCGCTCGCCGCCGGCATCGATCCGGTGCTGGTCGAACTCCCCGCCGGGCTGTGCGAGGCGGACGAGGACCCGGTGGTGACGATCCAGCGCGAGATGCTCGAGGAAATGAACCTCTCGGCCGATCGCATCGAGAAAATCGGTGCCTTCCTGCTGACGCCGGGCGGCGCGGACGAGTACTGCCATCTCTACGCCGGCCGCGTCGTCGCTCCGCCGGCGGATGTCGATGGCATCGCCGGACATCACGGCGAAATATCCGAAAACGAGGACATCCAAGTCCGCGTCTGGCCCGCCGGCAAGGCGATCGAGGCGGCGTTCGCCGGAGACTTCACCAACATCGTCACCACGCTCGGCCTGTTCTGGCTGGCGTCCAGGCGCGATGTGTTGCGGGAGACATGGAGGACCGCATGACCGAGCGCCTGTTCCTGGACGATCCGGCTTTGGCCGCCACGTCCGCCATCGTGGTGGCGACCGGGCCGGACGGCGTCGTGCTCGACCGCACGGTGTTCTATGCGCGTGGCGGCGGCCAGCCGGGCGATAGCGGGGTGCTGCGCTGGTTCGGCGGCGAGACGCCCATCGTCGAAACGGTGAAGGGCGACGGCGAGGCGATCCTCCATATCCCCGCCGCGGACGCGATGCTGCCCGAAGTTGGAACGGTGGTGGAGGCGGCGATCGACTGGCAGCGCCGTCACGCGCTGATGCGGATGCACACCGCCATGCATTTGCTGTGCAGCCTGATCAAGGGCGCCGCGGTGACCGGCGGCTCGGTCGGCGCCGACAAGTCACGCCTGGACTTCGACCTGCCGAACCCGCCGAAGAAAGAGGATATCGAGGCGGAACTTAACGCTCTGATCGCGGCGGACCATCCGGTGCGGATCGAGTGGGTGGACGAATCCGTCCTCGATACCGATCCCGATATCGTGCGCACGATGTCGGTCAAGCCGCCGCGCGGCACCGGGCGGTTGCGGTTGATGCGGATCGGGGCAGGGGAGTCTTTGATCGATCTGCAGCCCTGCGGCGGCACCCATGTTTCGCGCACCGGCGAAATCGGGCCGATCCGGGTGCTGAAGATCGAGAACAAGGGCAAACAGAACCGCCGGATCATCATTGCACCGGCAGAGACAGCCGAAACCGCCTGATCGCCGGTAAGCTGAACAATCGGCCACGGTCTTGGGGCAGAGCGGCCGCGTGCCCATGTCAACCACTCCCGTTATTGCAAAACAGGAGCGGTTTCGATGTCCATTTCCGATGTGCTGCGCGGCAAGGGTCGTCAGGTGGTGAAGGTCCGCACGACCGACTCGGTCCAGGCTGCTGTCCGCAAACTCGCCGAGCATCGCATCGGCGCCGTCGTCGCGGAGGATGCGTGGATGAAGCCGGCGGGAATTTTCTCCGAGCGCGACTTCGTCAATGCGGTGGCGGAGTATGGCGCCGAGGCGTTGCTATTCAAAGTGGATCGGCTGATGAGCGCGCCGATGGTGACCTGCCGTCCTGCGGACAGTGTCGAGACCGCGCTGGCGGCGATGACGATGGCGAAGATCCGCCACCTCCCGGTCGAAGACGGCGGTCAGTTGATCGGCATTGTCAGCATCGGCGATCTGGTGAAGCACCGGCTGGACGAAAAGGCGCTGGAGGCGAACGTCCTGCTGGATATCGTCCGGTTCCACGCTTAGCCGGTCTACGACGCCAGGGCAGGCGCAACCACCGCCTCCGTTTCGATACAGTATCCACGCTGAGTGGCGACTCTCGAACGTCTGGGTCCGCTTGCGCGGAACGCTCCCGCATGCCTATGGCCTGCAATTCTCCCGGCCTCATTTGGCTCCGCGAGCAAAATCATGTCCCGGTGGTGATCGGCATGGCATAAGCGATGCCGGGGAATCGGAGCGGGAACCATTCCGCCGATTGCAAGCCTGCCGGTGCATCACGCATCCGGCAACCAAACCGGACCCGGGAGGGAACCGATGTTGCCCCCCTCGTCATGGCCCGGCCGAACCGCGCCACCTGTTCCGGCACGGGCGGCGATGCAGCAGTACAGGGCAGCGCCTAAGCGGAACGATCAGCCGGATTTGCCCGGCCCATGATCAGTCCGGCTTTGACCATCCGCACCGGGCGCCTGGTCCTCACGCCTGTCGGCGGGGCCGATTTGCCCGACCTTCGGGCGATCAAGGCAGATCCGCGGGTGTTCGCGATGATGCTGGGCGGCGTCCGCAACTACGCCGAGACGGCCGAGGATCTGGCCCGCGACGTGATCGCCTGGGGGCGGCACGGCTTCGGCATCTGGGCGATCCGTGAAGTCGGCAACGGCCGCTTCGCCGGGATCACCGGCCTGGATTTCCGCCCGGACGGCCGCGGCGTCGCCCTGAGGTTCGCGCTGTGGCCCGAAGCGCAGGGACGCGGCCTCGCGAAAGAGGCTGCCTTCGCGGCGTTACGCTTCGGTCACGAAAACGCGGGACTGCCGCGGATCGTCGCCGTCGCGCGGGAAAGCAACTTCGGCTCCCGCATGGTGCTGGGCAGCATCGGCATGCACGAAGCCGGCAGCTTCGAGCAACGCGGCTATCCGATGATCCTGTATGAGAGCCTGTTTACGAGCTCTGCGACACCTGGTTGCGCATCGCGCTGATCAGCGCGTCGATGCTGTTGTTGTTGTGTGCCAGGTAGGACGCGTAATCCTGCCGCTGCGTCAGCCGCAGCGAGGTGCCCTCGGCCACCACGTCGGTGACCTTAGGGTCGGAGGACGGATTGACGATGTGCCAGTCCACCGCCGTGGGCGGATTGTTCGGGCGCAACACCGTGGTCGAGACCACCGCGTCCTCGTCTTCCATGCGGCTGCGCCCCATGGTGTAGGTCACGCCCTGGTACTCGCCGAGCTTGGACGTGATGTTTGTCACCAGCACCTCGTGGAACAGCTTGATATACTGCTTCTGCTGCTCCGGCGTCGCCAGCTTCCAATAGCGACCGAGGCAGAATTTGCCGATGCCGTCCACGTCCACATACGTGTCGATGATACGCGTCATCGCGGCCCGCTTGCTGCTCGCGGTACCGGGGCCGTTCACCACGGCCACGAGCTGGTCGCCGAGGGATTTCATGAAGGCCGTGGCTTTCTCCGCGCCCTGGGCGCGGGCCGGGGCGGTGGCGGCGAGCAGGGCCGAAGCGGCGGCGAAGGTCAGGAAGTGCCGGCGATAGATCATCAGATATTCCGAGCTCCGGTAACGGGGTCGTTTACTTGCTGGACTCGTTCGCCGCCTGCGGGAACCAGACGGGGACGGTAGCGCGATTGTCGTTACGCATATCTTCGATTTGAGAATGCCGGTGCTGGCGGTAAAGGCTCCGGAAGGTCGCATACGGGTCGAGTGCCGTCTTCTTGATCTGATCCAGGGTATCGAGCACCCGCTCACGTGAATCCAAAGCGTTTACGCCCCAGCGCGACCAGTTGAAAGCCTTAAGACCGACATTTCCGGGGCCACCAACCCAGGTGAACGGGTCGAGCGCGATGTTGACGCCGAAGCCGATGGCGTCGCGCGGATCGCTCGGGCCGAGCACCGGCAGGAACAGGAACGGACCCTCCGGCACGCCCCAGTTCGCCAAGGTCATGCCGAAATCGGCATCGTGGTCCGGGTAGCCCCACTTCTTGGCGACGTCGAAGATGCCGAGCACGCCGACGGTCGTGTTGATGACGAGGCGCATCGCGGTATCGCCCGCGCGCCGCGGCTTGCCTTGCAGCATGTCGTTGGTCAACTGCATGGGCGAGCCGATATTGGACAGCAGGTTGTGGATGCCCTGCCGCACCGGTCCGGGCAGCACGAAGCGATAGGCCTGCGCCGCCGGCTTCAGGATCACCGTGTCGATGCCGTTGTTGATCGCATAGAACACCCGGTTTGTCGGCTCCAGCGGGTCGTTCGTCTGCTGATAATCCGCCACCGCGTCCGGATCGTCCGGCGGCGGTTTGGTGGCGCATCCGGCCAGGCCGATGAAAACGATCGCGGACAGGGCCAGAAGCCATGAAGTCCCACGAAACGGGGGGCGGGCACGTGGGACAGATCGCATCAGCTTCCTCAGGCCAGGGCTGGACACGCGCAATCAGCGCGCGCGTCCGGGCGGACACACACATGGCGAGTCTGTATCGCGTTGGAACACCCTGACATTGAGTTTTCCGTGAACAGCTCGACTCGTTGCGTCTAACATGCGGCCGGGTGCTATGGGAATCCCGCCTGACCGTTGAAGCACGCGATCGCTTGCTTTTCTTTCCGAAACCGGAGATTCAACGCCCATGGACACGCCGCTCGACCCTGCCTCCGACACATTGCATCGCTGGCTGACCGGCCCGCGCGTTCCCGGCCTGCCGGTGCGGACGGCTGATTTGCCGGCGCCGAAGCTGTCGTTCGAGTTCTCGCCGCCACGCACCGAGGCGCTGGAACAGCAACTTTGGGCCTGCATCAAGCGCTTGGAGCCGCTTGCGCCGCGCTTCGTGTCGGTCACCTACGGCGCGGGCGGTTCCACCCAGGCGCGGACGCATGCGACCGTGTCGCGCATCGTGCAGGAAACCAGCCTTGTTCCAGCCGCGCATCTGACCTGCGTCGGTGCCGTGCGGGAGGCGGTGGATCAGGTCGCTCGCGACTATTGGAATGCCGGCATCCGCCATATCGTCGCGCTGCGCGGCGATCCGCCGCAGGGCACGGTCTATACGCCTTATCCGGGCGGCTATCCGTTTGCCGCCGATCTGGTGGCGGGCCTGCGGGAGGTGGCGGATTTCGAGATTTCCGTGGCGGCCTATCCGGAGGTGCATCCGGCCGCGTCCAACCCGATGGCCGATCTGGAAAATTTGAAGCGCAAGCTGGATGCCGGGGCGACGCGGGCGATCACGCAGTATTTCTTCGATACCTCGACCTATCTGCGATTCCTGGATCTCTGCCTGGCAGCGGGCATCACGGCGCCGATCGTGCCGGGGATCATGCCGGTGTCGAACTACGCGCAGATCGTCAAGTTTTCCGCCATGTGCGGGGCCAGCGTCCCGACCTGGATGGGCCGCCTGTTTGAGGGAACGGAAGAGGATCCGGAAACCCGCCGCATGGTCGGCATGGTGATCGCGGCGGAGCAGGTGCGGCTGCTACAGGCGAACGGGGTGGATGAGTTCCACTTCTATACGCTGAACCGCCCGGACCTGACATACGCGATCGCGCATGTGCTGGGGGTGCGGGCGGCGGCATCGTCTGGATCAGCTTAAACCGATCGCCTCGGCCACCTGGCGCCGAATACGGGCGAGCTGATCAGGGGCGATGCGAGATCGCGTTGCCCGCAGGCGTGCCGCAGATGTCGAGGCGACAAACGGAGCCAGCGCGTAGCACCGCTTTGTGCAGCCATTCTCGCTGTTTGGCTCGATCGGCTCCATGAGGCCGGGGATCGCGAGGTCTGCATCTTCGGTCAGCGGCACCAGGATGACGTTCGGATAAGCCGGGCCAAACAGCGCCTCGTCCTCGATGACGACTGCCGGCCGCAATTTTTTGGGTTCCTTGGGCAGGGCGTCGCCACGCCAGTCGGCGATGACGAGATCACCCGCCGTGAAAGTTGCCACTTACAATCCGTCGGAGCGCGGGGTGCCCCAGAATTCGGCAAAATCCCGGGCCTCGGGGTTCTCGGCGATGTGGCGCGCCACTGCCGCACTGTGGGACCGGATGGCATTGCGCCGAACCTCGCGCGCCGCATCGGCGGCGATCTGGCGCAGATAGGTGGCCAAGCCAATGCCGCGGCTTCTGGCTTCCGTCTCCAGCGTAGCCTGGACGCCGTCGTCGGGCCTGACAGAGATGGGAGCGCTCATTGTATGTCCTCCTGACGACTTCAGTGTAGTACAGTATCGGCGACAAATCGCCGACACAAAAACCAGCCGATCGGCAGTGACGTGATCGGTGCCCGGGAATGTCTCTTCACATCGACCAAAGTCTTCCGCCCAGCCTTTCACGCCACCTTGCATGGACCTTTAGAGGTTTAGCTGCGTTCGAGGGCTTTCCTGCCGCCTGACCCGCGTTCTTGACAGCGCCACAACGGCCGTCCGGCCATCCTCCCGTTTCCACGCCACCCCGAACTGCCCTATATCCTGCGGCGTGCCGACACCAACGCCCCTCGCCCCCGACTACCTGAACCGCCTCAACCCCGAACAGCGCGCCGCCGTCGAGACCGTCGATGGTCCGCTGCTGGTGCTGGCCGGTGCCGGCACGGGAAAAACCCGCGTGCTGACCACACGCTTCGCCCATATCCTGCTGACCAGTCGGGCCTTCCCCAACCAGGTACTGGCCGTCACCTTCACCAACAAGGCGGCGCGAGAAATGCGCGAGCGGGTCAGCGCCATCCTCGGCCAGCCCGCCGAGGGCCTCTGGCTCGGCACTTTCCACGCCCTGTGCGCGCGGATGCTGCGGCGCCACGCCGAGCATGTCGGGCTGTCGTCCAACTTCACCATCCTGGACACGGACGACCAGCTACGCCTGCTGAAGCAGGTGATGGAGGCCGAGCGCATCGACACCAAGCGCTGGACTCCAGCCGGGCTGATGGGGGTGATCCAGCGCTGGAAGGACCGCGGCCTGACGCCGGCGCGGATCACGCCGAATGAGGACTCCGACTTCACCAACGGCCGCGCGCAGGCGCTGTATGCGGCGTATCAGGAGCGGCTGCGCACCCTGAACGCGGCGGATTTCGGCGACCTGCTGCTGCACATGACGGAAATCCTGCGCACGCAACCCGATGTGCTGGCCGATTACCACCGCCGCTTCCGCTACATCCTGGTGGACGAGTACCAGGACACCAACCTGGTGCAATACCTCTGGCTTCGGTTGCTCGCCCAAGGCCACCGCAACATCTGCTGCGTCGGCGACGACGACCAGTCGATCTACTCCTGGCGCGGCGCCGAGGTGGAAAACATCCTGCGCTTCGAGAAGGATTTCGAGGGCGCGCATATCGTCCGTCTCGAATCCAACTACCGCTCGACAACCTGCATCCTCGCCGCCGCGTCCGGGCTGATCGCGCATAACGAGGGACGGCTGGGCAAGACCTTGCGGCCCGGACGGGCGGACGCGCAGGGCGGCGAAAAGGTCTCCATCGTCGAACTCTGGGACTCCGACGAGGAAGCCAAGATGGTCGCCGGCAAGATCGAGGAGATGCGCCGTAATGGCGACAGCCTGGCGGAGATGGCTGTCCTGGTGCGCGCCGGCTTCCAGACCCGCGCCTTCGAGGAGCGCCTGATCACCCTCGGCGTGCCCTACCGCGTCGTTGGCGGGCTGCGCTTCTACGAACGCGCCGAAATCCGCGACGCTATCGCCTATATGCGCGCGACCGTGCAGCCGGCGGACGACCTGGCGTTCGAGCGCATCGTCAATGTGCCCCGCCGCGGTGTCGGCGATGCGGCTTTGCGGACCATGCACGAGACCTCGCGGGCGATGGCGATCCCGTTGCAGGCCGCGGCGGCGCATCTGGTGCAGAGCGGGGGTTTGAAAGGCAAGCTGAAGGAGGCTATCGGCGGCCTGCTGCGTCAGTTCGGCCAATGGCGAGACATGTTGGCGGTGGACGGCCATGTCGTCACCGTCGCCACCATGCTGGACGAGAGCGGCTACACCGAGATGTGGAAGCAGGACAAATCCGCCGAGGCGCCGGGGCGGCTGGAGAACCTGAAGGAACTGGTCCGCGCTCTGGCCGATTTCGAGACCCTGGCCGGCTTCCTCGACCACGTCGCGCTGGTGATGGAGAACGAAGAACGCTCGGACGATGCCAAGGTCAGCCTGATGACCCTGCACGGCGCCAAGGGCCTGGAATTCGACACCGTGTTCCTGCCGGGCTGGGAGGAAGGCGTGTTCCCGAACCAGCGGTCGATGGACGAAAGCGGCAACAAGGGCCTCGAGGAAGAGCGGCGCCTCGCCTATGTAGGCCTGACCCGGGCGCGGCGGCGCGCCATCGTCAGCCACGCCGCCAACCGGCGCATCTACGCCAATTGGCAGAGCAGCATCCCCAGCCGCTTCCTGGATGAGATCCCGGCCGAGCAGGTCGAGCGGACGGGATCCTCGCACGTCGCGCGCGACCAGCGGGTGGCAGCGGCGACGGCGTTCTCCGGCCAGTTCCCGCTGGTGGCGCGGCGGCCCAAGGTGATCGACGCCTGGGAACAGCCCGGCCGGCCGGCGCGCGCGGATGCGATCCCGGTGGGGTCGCGGGTGTTCCACCAGAAATTCGGCTACGGCACGGTTACCGCGGCCGATGACGACAAACTCGACGTGCATTTCGAAACATCAGGCGACAAGCGCGTGCTTGACCGCTTCGTGGAGCGCGCCTGATGGCCAATCATCCGATCCCGCTGGAAACCGTCTCCGTCGATGTGCCGGAAGACGCGCTGGAGGCGTTCGAGTCGGCGTTCCTGACCGCGTGCTCAACCGTCGGGTTCTTTCTGGACGAAGACACCGGCATCTGGCGGGTCGAAGGCGTCAAGCCCATCGGCGTTGATGAGGGCGAACTGGCCGCCGGCCTGGCGTTGGCCTCGGCGGTGACCGGGGTGACGCCGGTGCTGAACCGCGTGGCGACGGAGGCGGGCGGCTGGCTCGCCCGGACCTGCGAGGCGTTTCCCGAGACGCTGATTGGCAGGCGCTTCGCCGTGCGCGGCACCCACGTGGATGGTTCGGCTGCGCCAAACCGGATCACCTTGACCCTGGATGCCGGCTTGGCCTTCGGGTCGGGTGAGCATGAATCCACCCGCGGCTGTCTGGTCGCGCTGGAAGAGGTGGCGCGGCGGCGGCCTCAGCGCATTCTGGACCTGGGAACCGGCTCTGGCATTTTGGCGATGGCGGCGGCGCGGCTGCTGAACCGGACGGTGCTGGCATCGGATATCGACCCCTGGTCGGTGCGCGTGGCGCGGGACAATGCGGCGCTGAACGGGGTGGGGCACCTGGTGCGGCCGGTGCTGGCCGACGGGTGGCGCGATTCGGCGGTGCGCGGCGGCGGACCGTACGACCTGGTGTTCGCCAACATCCTGGCCCGGCCGCTCTGCCTGATGGCGAAAGACCTGGCGGCGCATCTGGCGCCTGGAGGCACGGCGATTCTGGCGGGACTGCTGGCGACCCAGGCGCGCTGGGTACTGTCGGCGCACCGTCGGCAGGGGCTGCGGCTGGTGCGGATGCTGCCGCAAGGGGCGTGGCGGACGATCGTGGTGCGGAAGGGAGGGGGACAAAGTGTGGTGCGGACCGCGACCGTCTGCGTCAGGGCCGGCATTCGCATTTCAATACCAGGTCGCCATGGCGTTTCCGCTGGTGGCGCCCCGCCTGTGCCTGGATTGGTCTAAAATCTGGCGTCTTGGCGTCCGGGCGTTTCAAACAAGCGTCAAACCGTGCACGGTCGGGCATTCGGCACCCTGCGGGACAAGTCCAAACCGTGACACTCTTCCGGGGAGTGCGGATGCGGGCAGGTAGTGTTTTCAGGCACCCCCAAACCACTCTATCTTCTCATCCATTAACCTCGGGAGGTCCGAATCATGGCCGGCATACAAATCAAGGCAACCGACGGCAGCGGCGAGTTCACCGCCTACGTCGTGGAACCGAAAGCCAAGCCCGCGGGCGTCGTGGTGCTGATCCAGGAAATCTTTGGCGTCAATCAGGCGATGCGCGATACCGCCGCCTGGGTGGCCGATCTCGGGTTCATTGCGGTGGCTCCGGATTTGTTCTGGCGGATCGAGCCGGGCATCGACATCACCGACAAGTCCGATGCCGAGTGGAAGCGGGCGTTCGAACTGTTCCAGGCGTTCGACCAGGTGAAGGGCGTCGAGGACCTGAAGGCCACCGTCGCCGCCGCCCGCACCCTGCCCGGCGCCAACGGCAAGGTCGCGACCATGGGATACTGCCTCGGCGGCCGGCTGGCGTTCATGATGGCGGAACAATCCGATGCGGACGCCAACATCTCCTATTACGGCGTCGGACTGGACGGGCTGCTTGACGGCTTAAGCAAGATCAGGAAGCCGCTGGTGGTCCACATCGCCGACAAGGACGAATATTTCCCGCCCGAAGGCCGCGCCAAGGTCGTTGCCGCCACCAAGGGCCATCCGCATATCGACAGCTTTGTCTACCCGAACGCGGACCATGCCTTCGCCCGGGTGAACGGGATCCATTGGGACGGGCTGTCGGCGACGATCGCCAACGGACGCAGCGCCGAGGCATTGGCGGCGGCGCTGGCGTGACCGATGCACCTGCCGGCAAGGGGCTGGCGAAATCCGCCGGCGCCCTGGCCGGGGTCAAGGTCATCGACCTGACGCGCGTGCTGGGCGGCCCGTACTGCACGATGATCCTGTCCGACCACGGAGCGGACGTGATCAAGATCGAGCCGCCGCAGGGCGACGAGGTGCGCGACTGGGGGCCTCCGTTCCATGCCGGCGACGCCAGTTATTTCATCGGCGTCAACCGCAACAAGCGCGCGATCGCGCTGGACCTGGGCAAGCCGCAGGGCAAGGCGGTGCTGCTGCGCCTGCTGCACGGTGCGGACGTGCTGATCGAGAACTTCAAGCCGGGCGCCATGGAAAAATGGGGCCTCGGTTACGGGGCGGTGCTATCGCAGCGGTTTCCGGGGCTGATCCATTGCCGCGTTTCCGGCTTCGGCGGCGACGGGCCGCTGGGCGGCCTACCGGGTTACGACGCAATCCTGCAGGCGATGACGGGACTCATGAGCGTCAACGGCGATGCACAGACCGGGCCGATGCGGCTGGGCACCGCCATCGTTGACATGGGCACCGGGCTTTATGCCGCCATTGGCATCCTGATGGCGCTGCATGAGCGGGCGCGGTCCGGACAGGGCCAGTATCTGGATATGACGCTGTACGACTGCGGCCTGGCGCTGCTGCATCCTCAGGCGGCAAATTATTTCCTCAACGGCAAGCGGCCGGCGGGCACCGGCAACCCGCATCCGAACCTGGTACCGTACGACAAATATCCCACGCGCACCTGCGACATCTTCATCGCCAGCGGCAACAACGGCCAATTCCGCAAACTCTGCGACCTGATCGATCGGCCCGGGCTGGCCGACGATCCGCGCTTCGCCAACAACGGGGAACGCAACGAAAATCGCGTCGCGCTGACCCTCGCGCTGGCGGCGGCGTTCATGGAGCACGATGGCGAGGCACTGGCGTTGCGGCTGATCCGCGCGGGCGTGCCGGCCGGGCCGGTGCGATCGGTGGATGAGGCCGCGGTGGCGCCGCATACCGCGCATCGTGAGATGGTCACCGAGCTGGACTGGTATACGGGCATCGGCACGCCGATAAAATTCAGCCGCACCGGAGGCGGAACGCGCCGTCCACCGCCGAAATTCGCGGAGCATGGGGTGGAAATCCTGGCCGAGCACGGCTATACCGCGGCCGAAATAGATGCGCTGGGAGAGGCTGGTGTGCTACACCGGCAACGACGCATCTAGTCTGGATTTTGTCATGTGGCCGCTCGACCTGCCTGCCTCCGACGTCCTGAAGCTGCCTCGGGCCGCCCGGCCCGCCTGGGCGGTGTTCGACTCTGCCTGGTATCTGCGCGGTCATCCGGAGGCGGCCAGCGACAATCCCGATGAGATTCTGGAATACTATCTCGTAATCGGCCAGAGCGAGGGCCATTCGCCGAACCCGCTGTTCGACGAGCGCTGGCACCGTGCCGCCTATCCGCGGATCGCGGAGGCAATATCTTCGGGTCGTTACGCATCCGCGTTCGATGCCTATTGCCGTCGCGGCTGCCTGGACCGCTCCCCGCATTGGCTGTTCGACGAACTGAGCTATCGCGACCGGTATGCCGACCTGACGGATGAGGTGCTATCCGGCGCAGGCCTGTTCAATGGCTACGACCACTACCTGCGGTATGGTGTCCTGGAGAATCGAATCGGCCACCCCGTGTTCGATCAGGAGACCTATCTTTCCAATTTTGATGTTGCCGACATCCTCGCGGTGCGCGAGCAGGGGGTGTACCAGCACTACCTGAATCGTATCGAGTCCGGCGAGCCGGAACTTCGCACTTCGATCTACTTTGATCCCGTCTGGTATGTCGAACGCTATCCCGAAGTCGCCAAAGCCATCGCCGGCGGACTCTGGAAAAGCGCGTTGCAGCACTATCTGTGCAACGACACCCCGACCGCGTTCGATCCGCTGGAGAGCTTTTCGGAAGCGCATTATCTGGGCCGCGACCCCGGTCTGGCGGAGGTCATCGCATCCGGCCACTTCCGCAACGGCTATATGCACTTTCTGAAGTTCGGCGCGCGGGAGTTGCGGTCACCGGCACCGACCCTGGATCTTGCATGGTATGCCGCACAGCCTGCGGCCCGATCCGATCTGGAAACGGGGCGCGTGGCTAACGCCTTTGCGCACTGGCTGACGTTCGGGCATCCCGGCGAGAAGGACACGCCGGAGACCGAGCGGATCAGCGTTCCGGTCGCCCACCGCCTGGTCCAGCTTGAGGCCGCGGCGCTGCTGCCGATCGCGGGAAGATTCGGCTATCGTTTCGATTCCGCCATCGATGCGGAGGTCAGTGTCGTGGTGGCGGTCCGTAACGGATTTGCCGCGACGATGGCGTCGATCGCATCACTGTGTGCCGACAGAGCAGAATCCCTTGAACTGATCATCGTTGACCGCGGGTCGGACGATGAAACCCGTGCGATCGGGTCCTATCTCCCCGGAGCGAAACTGCTGCGTTTCGATAGCGACATCGGCTGGGCCAAGGCCGTCGATGCCGGGCAGCGGCTCGCTACCGGACGATTCACTTTGTTTCTTTCCGCCGATGCCAGGATTGCACCGGGTTCGATCGCCCGCGCCCGCGCCCGCCTGATGCTCGATCAGGCGGTGGGAGCGGTTGGCGGCATCACCGTGCAATCAGTCGGCGTCATCGGCCAGGCCGGTGGTATCATATGGAACAATGGTCGGCTGCACGATTACCAGCGCGGCCGGACGCCGCTGGCGCCGGAGGCCAATTTCGTTCGCGCCGTCGATTTCGTTTCTTCGTCGTTTCTGCTGGTCCGTTCCGCGTTGCTTGGGCGGCTTGGCGGTTTCGATCATGAATGCGGCGGTGGATACGAGGCAGCCGATCTCTGCCTGCGCATCGCAGCGGCTGGATTGCAGGTTGTATACGATCCGTCGGTGATGATCTTCGACGATTGCGAAGCCATCGACCAGGCCACTCCCAACCCGCGTTTTCTTGAGAAGCACGCGGCCTTCCTGGCACGAAGCGCGACGCCCGGCGGTGAGGCGCAGATTTTTGCGCGGCATGCCGCCGGACCGGTGCCCCCGCGCGTCCTGTTCATCGAGGATACCGTGCCGCTGCGCCGCACCGGCTCGGGCTTCGTGCGGTCCAATGATATCGTTCATGTCATGGCCTCGCTTGGCTTCTCCGTAACGGTCTTTCCGGTCAACGGATGTTCACAGGACCGCGCGCGGGTTTTCGGCGACATGCCGGAAAGTGCTGAAGTCATGCATGACCGTGACATCAACGGGCTGGCCGCGTTCATCGAACTGCGGCGTGGTTATTACGATCTGATCTGGGTGGCGCGGGCGCACAACCTGGACCGGATTCGGGCGTGGCTCCTGGAAGACGGGCCGCCGATCGTGCTGGATACCGAGGCGGTGGCGGCGCTGCGAGAGGCGGAGCAGGCGCGGCTCGCCGGCAAGTCTTACGACGTGGCGGCCGGGATGCGATCCCTGCTGGGCGCCGCCGCCCGTTGCACGCGGGTGGTGGCGGTGACGGAGGCGGAAGCCGAAACCCTGCGGGATCATGGGGTGCCGGATGTCGCGGTGGTCGGGCACATGGTCGAACCCCGACCGACGATCCGGCGTTTCCTCCGGCGTGCCGGGATACTGTTTGTCGGTGCGTTCCATACGATGGATTGTCCGAACCTTGATGGCCTGACCTGGTTCGTCGATGAGGTCCTGCCGCTGATCGAGGCGGAACTGGGATGGGAGACTCGGCTGACGATCGCGGGCTTCATGGCGCCCGGGGTCAACTTGGACCGGTTTGAAAACCATCCGCGCATCACCCTGCGTGGGGCGGTGGCAGATCTGGAGAACTTATATGATGGAAATCGTGTTTTTATAGCACCGACACGGTTTGCGGCGGGCGCGCCTTACAAGGTGTTCGAGGCTGCGTCGCGGGGAGTGCCGGTCGTTGCGACCAAGTTGTTGTGCCGCCAACTGGGTTGGACCGAGGGCGAGGAGATTCTGTCGGCCGGTTCCGACGATCCCGCAACGTTTGCCGCCGGCGTCGTGTCGCTGCACCGGGATGCGGATCTTTGGCGCACGGTGCGTGAGGCCGCGCTGTGGCGGCTGGAGCGGGAGAACGCCAAGGCGGGCTTTACCGAAGCGGTCGCCTCCGTCCTGGCCATGCCGTAGCGGTTCACGTCCCGGTTGACGGGGTTGAAGCGGCGTCCGGCGGGCCTTGATGCTGTGCCGGAGGTGCGCTGATGGGCTGGTCAGAAGACGATACGACATGGATGCGGCGGGCGATTGCGCTGGCGCGTGACGGTGAGGCGCGCGAGGGCGCCAGCCCCATCGGCTGCGTCATCGTGCGCGATGGTGAGGTGCTCGGGGAAGGCTGCAACGAGGTCGGGCTGCGGCATGATGCCACCGCGCATGCCGAGATCGTTTCGATGCGCCGGGCCGGCGGGGCGCTGCGCTGCGAGGAACTGCGCGGCGCGGTTCTGTATACCACGTTGCAGCCCTGCGGCATGTGCACCATGGCATCGATCTGGGCCAAGATCGGCCGCATCGTCTACGGCGCCGGGCGGGGCGACGTGCACCCGATGTATTTCGAAGATCGGCATTTGGACACGGTGGATTTCATTCGCGATGCGTTCCGGGGGGATTTGTCGCTGGAGGGCGGGTTGATGGTGCGCGAGTGCGCGGCGTTGTACGTGCCGCCGGATGCCCGGGTGCCGGAGGAGGAGCAGGTCAACCGGTAATGGCTTGGCTCGGATAGGGGGGGTTTCGTGGGTGTTTTACGTTGCGGTATCGCGCGCGGGCAGGGGACTTGGATAAGCCTAACGCGCCGCGCGCGAGCGGCGCGCAGACAACAAACGCATTCCCGGTACCAGGTCTGTAGCCTCGCGGCGGATAAAGCACAAAAAAAGCCCCGATATGCTAGCCGGCTATGAGAGACGTGTGATAATCGGAGCAAACTCGTAATTGGTGTTGAATGCCAATATGAATTGCAGGAAGAGGACCACACGCATGAGTCGTCGCTTTTATCCGCTGGTCATGGCGGGGATCGCACTGTCTTCCGTCGCCCGTCCGGCTGCTGCGGCGGACCTCTCGCCCCTGAACTGGAACGGCATCTACGTCGGCGTCAGTGCCGCCGCACTGGCCCAAGCGGGTGATTTGACCCTTTCACCCGTTGGCGATACGCCGCCCGATATCGCGTTGAACCCCAATCTGGGTGGAACCAGCTTCTTCGGAGGCCTCTATGCCGGCTACAATCACGCGTTCGGACCGGTGATCGCCGGCGTGGAAGCGGATTTCAGCCTGGGCAACTCCAGCTCCGGCGTCCTGAGCGACAAATCGAGCGTGCCGATGAGCATCTGGTATGCCGCCAACACCCTGCAAATCAGTAACGACAGTCACATCCGGTTGCGCGCCGGCTACAGCCTCGGCTCACTGCTGCTATACGGCTCGGCTGGTCTTGCGATTGCTTCGACCAAGCTGTCGGTGGTTGGTTATTGCCCGCCGGATCAGTATACCGGGGAAGCCTCGCGCGTTCTCGTCGGTGGCACCGTGGGTGCCGGCGTGGAGTATGGGTTTACCCCGAACGTCATCGGCCGGGCCGAATATCTGTTCGACGACTACGGACGGGTGCATTTGTCGCCGTCGGTGGACCAGCCGGGTGGCGACTGGCAGGACCGCTATGTGAAGCTGATGACAAACACGTTCCGTGTGGGCGTGAGCTACAAGTTCTAACCGCGGCCGGCAGCGGCGGAGGCGGTCTTGCCGCTTCCGCCGCGCGGCACTGCGCCGAGGGTTTGACCGGCGTAGCTGCGGCCCTGCGGATGTGTCAGGCTCTCGGCAACCGCAGCACCAGGACAACGGCCAGGGGTCGGAATGCTTAACCGGATCGAGATCAGGAACTTCAAGTCCATCCGCAGCGTGCAACTCGACCTCCGGGCGCTGAACGTTGTCATCGGCGCCAACGGCGCGGGAAAGTCCAACCTGATTGGCGCGTTCCGTCTGCTCGACCAGATCCTCAAGCAGCGTTTGCAGGAGTATGTCCAGCGTCAGGGGGGCGCCGCCCGCATCCTGCACCACGGACCGAAAGCGTCACCGGACCTGTTCATGGGGTTCGATTTCGACCGCAACGGCTACAGCATCACGCTGGCGCCTTCCACCGCCGACAGCCTGTTCTTCCTTCGGGAGGAGACACATTTCCGCGGCGATTACACGACGGATGGCGGCCCATTGCTCGGCAGTGCTCATCAGGAGGCTCGGCTGCCGGATGAAGCGCGCCAACCGCGGCACGGCGTGCCGTATTACGTCATGCGAGGCGTTCGGGACTGGACCGTGTATCATTTTCACGACACATCCGATACAAGTCCGCCGAAGCTAACTCAGGATGTGGATGACGATCGCGTCCTGAAGCCGGATGCAGCCAACCTGGCCGCGTTCCTGTATCGTTTGCAGCAACAGCATCACGAAGCCTTCCGCCGGATCAGCGAACGCGTGACTCGGATTGCTCCCTTCTTCGCGGAGTTCCGGCTCGCGCCGCTGGCCGCGCGGCCGGACAAGATCAAGCTGGAATGGCGACACCGCGACTCGGACGCCTATTTTGATGGTGCCTCGCTGTCCGACGGCACCTTGCGGTTCATCTGCCTGGCAACTCTGCTGCTTCAGCCGCGCGCGACAATGCCCTCGGTCATCCTGATCGACGAGCCCGAACTCGGTTTGCACCCCGCGGCCCTGACCCTGCTGGCCGAGATGCTGCGGGAGGCTGGCGGCTTTTCGCAAATCCTGGCGGCAACCCAGTCAGTCACGCTGTTGGATCATCTGACGCCGGAGGAGGTCATTGTCGCCGAACTGGAGGACGGTGCGTCCGTGTACCGGCGCCTAAACGAGGACGATCTGCGCGACTGGATGGAAGATTATAGCCTCGGCGAACTTTGGCTGAAAAATGTCCTGGGTGGTCGCCCGGCATGACCCGGATACTCCTATTGGTCGAAGGGCAGACTGAGGAGGCGTTTGTCAATCTGGTGCTGCGGCCCCATTTGCTGCCTCTCGGCGTGTTCGTGGAACGGCCAAGCCTGCTTAGAACCAAGGAGTTGCCGGAAGGCAATCCTTTCAAAGGCGGAGTAACAACATACCCGCGGATGGCGCGGGATGTCCGCCGCTTGCTAAAAGATACTAACGCTCGCGTCACGACATTGCTCGACTATTATGGATTGCCCCCGGTCTTTCCGGGCCTCGGGGTTGCCAAGGCCCAACCCGATCCTCTGGCCCCCGCCAGGGCGTTGGAGGCATCGTTTACCGCCGACATCAACCATCCCCGGTTCCATCCGTTTCTGGCCTTGCACGAACTGGAGGCATGGATTCTTGCGGTGCCGCATGTGGCGGAGAAGCATCTGGGCGTTAGCGGCCTCGCCGCCGAACTTCAAGGAATCGTTTTGGCCGCGGGTGGCGCCGAACTGGTAAACGATAGCCCTATCACTCATCCATCGGTGCGGCTTGCCGACGCCGTACAACGGCTCGGCAGGCGACGTTACGGGAAGATGGCGGACGGGCCGGACATTCTCGCAAAAGCCGGCTTGGCGACCATCCGGTCCTGCTGCCCGCATCTGTCAGAGTGGCTGGATTGGCTGGAGAGTCTCGCCTGAACTATCCCCCCGCCCGCAGCACCGCCAGGTCGCACCCCTCATCCGCCTGCAGCACCTGATCCGCCACCAGCCGATCCCACCCCCGCTTCGGCTTCACGGGCGGCGTCCACAAAGCCCGCCGCCGCGCCACCTCCTCCGCCGGAACCAGCAGATCCAGCGACCGCTCCTGCACCGACAGCCTGATCCGATCCCCGCTTTCCACCAGCCCGAGCGGCCCGCCCGCCGCCGCCTCCGGCGTGATGTGCAAGACGATCGTGCCGAACGCCGTGCCCGACATCCGGCAATCGCTCATCCGCACCATGTCCTTCACCCCGGCCCGCGCCAGCCGCGACGGTATCGGCAGATACCCCGCCTCCGGCATCCCCGCCGGAGTCAGCGGACCGGCGTTCTTCAGCACCAGGATATCGTCCTCGGTCACATCCAGCCCGGGATCGTCGATCCGCGCCGCCATATCCTCCAGCCCGTCAAACACCACCGCCCGGGCCTCTATCTCGAACAACCCCGGGGTAGCCGCGCTGCGCTTCAGGATCGCGCCCCGCGGCGCCAGCGACCCGAACAGCGAGACGATCCCGCCTACCGGCGAGACCGGCTCCCCCCGAGCCCGGATGAACCGTCGATCGACGAACGCCGGCTCCGCCAGGCGCTCACCGAGCGAAGCTCCGGTCACGTCGATCGGATCCGGATGCAGCAGGTCGCGCAACTCCCACAGCAGCGCCGGCATCCCGCCCGCCGCATGGAAATCCTCCATGTACCCCGCGCCGGTCGGCTTCAGGTCCACCAGCACCGGCGTGCTGTCGGACAATTCGTTCAGCCGCCGCAGGTCCACCCGCACCCCGACCCGCCCGGCGATCGCCGTCAGGTGGATCAGCGCATTCGTTGAGCCGCCCAGCGCGAGCAACACCCGCAACGCGTTCTCAACCGAGTGCGCCGTAATGATCTGCGACGGCCGTATCGGCTGCGCGATCAGCCGCACCGCCAGCGCCCCCGCTTCCTCCGCCGCGCGCAGGCGGTCCGCATGCACCGCCGGGATCGATCCGTGCCCGAGCGGGATCATCCCCAAAGCCTCCGCCAGGCACGCCATGGTGGACGCCGTGCCCATCACGCCGCACGTCCCCGCCGTCGTCGCCAGCCGCCCCTCGATCTCGGCGATCCGCTCTCCGGTCACCGTCCCGGCGCGATAGGCGGCCCAATAGCGGCGGCAATCGGTGCAGGCCGACAGCCGCTCGCCCTGGAACGGGGTCGCCAGCATCGGCCCGGTCACCAGTTGCACCGCCGGCACATCGGCCGAGGCTGCCGCCATCAACTGCGCCGGCACCGTCTTGTCGCAGCCGCCGATGAGCACGGCCGAGTCCATCGGCTGCGCGGTCAGCATCGCCTCGGTGTCCAGCGCGGCGAGGTTGCGGTAATGCATGGAGGTCGGGAACAGCGACGGCTCGCACAGCGACACCGTCGGGAAGGCCAGCGGCAGTCCGCCGGCCGCCAGCACGCCGCGCTTCACCGCCTCGATCAGCTCGGGCACGGCGCGATGGCAGTTGTTGTAGTCCGATCCCGTATCGACCAGGCCGACCACCGGGCGGTCCAGCATCGCCTGCGAATACCCCATCGATTTGGCGAACGATCGCCGCAGGTACAGCGCGAAGTCCTTGTCGCCGTAGTTGGCGGTGTTGCGGGCCAGGCCGTGCTTCGAAGGGGCTTCTGTCATCCCGGAATGCTAGTCCGCCCGGCGCGTATGGTGAAGATGTCCGGCAGGCATACCTGATTTAGCTGTGACATTCCCGGCTCGATCCGCTACCACAACCCCGCCATCATGGAGCGGTGCAGAGTTGAAAACGGGTATCTTGAGCCTGGGATTGGTGCTGTCCGGTCTGTCCGCATGCGGGCCGACCTATTCGCCGGACACCTATGCCAGCAATGCGGTGCAGCAGGCCAACAAGGTGGAACAGGGTGTCGTCATCGGCGTCCGCGATGTCGCGGTCAGCGCCTCGGGCACTGTCGGCACGGTGACGGGTGCGGCCGCCGGCGGGATCGCCGGGTCCCAGGTGGGCGTGGGGGTGACCAGCGCGTTCTCCTCGCTGGGCGGCGCCCTGGTGGGCGGCATCGCCGGTTCGGCTGTGGAGCACGTCAGCGCCGACACCAAGGCGTTCGAATATATCGTGCGCAAGGGCAACGGCGACCTGGTCAGCGTGACGCAGAAGGACACGACACCGCTGGCGCTGGGCCAGCACGTGCTGGTGATCGCCGGCAACCAGGCGAGGGTGGTGCCGGATTACACACTCCCGGCGGATGTCAGTAAGGACAAGCAGGCCAAGCCGGCCGCCGAACCGGTCAAGCCGGCGGAGGCGCCACCGGCGGATGCCAGGCCCGCCGACGCCAAGCCTGGCGATGCCGCGCCGCCAGATGCCAAACCGGCCGACGCGACCCAGACGACGCCCAAACCGGCCGTTGCGGTGCCGGCGGCAGCCGTGCCAGCCGCCGCAGACGCGGGCCCCGACGCGCCTACCGTCCTGCATCCGGTGAAGGCCGAAGACGCAGCGGTCAAGGCCGCCGCAACGGTGGCGCAATGACGTCGTAGCGGGTGGGGGGTGCCGGCCGGCGCCTTCAGTCTACCGGACCGGGCGGCCCCTTCAGTTCCACCGTGTTGCCGTCCGGGTCCGCCACGTAGATCGACGGTCCCTGGCCCTCCGCGCCATAGCGTGACGCCACCGGGGCCGGTTCGGCGCCATGCGCCCGCAGATGGGCGGTGATCGCGGCGGCGTCGAACGGCTCCACCCGCAGGCAGAAATGGTCGAGGTTGCGGCCCTCCGGTCCCGGCGCCGCGCCCCCCTTCGCCCCGAGCGGGCCGTCCACCGGCACCAGGTCGATCAGCGCGCTGCCGGCGCGAAGCTGGTAGAGACCGATATCCGCCTGCACCTTCTCCACCGGGCAGCCGAGCACGCCGGTGTAGAAATCCATCATCGCCGCAAGGTTCGTCACCCGCAGCACCACGTGGTCGAGGTGGCTGATCGTGATCATCGCTTTGCGCCTTCCCATAAAGCGGCCGGGGACGCAGTATAAGATCATGTCCAGACGGTCAGTGGAAATCTCGGCGGACCTGGTCTTGCGGGCCTATCGCCACGGGTTGTTCCCGATGGCGGAGGGACGCGCCGGCGACCGCCTGTTCTGGCTCGATCCGGTCAAGCGCGGCATATTGCCGCTGGACGGCTTCCACTTGTCCCGCCGTTTGCTGCGCACCGCACTGTCCGGCGTTTACCAGGTGACAGTGGACCAGAACTTCGCCGGCACCATCGCCGGCTGTGCGACGCCGCTGCCGGACCGCACCGACACCTGGATCAACCCGCAGATCGAGCGGCTGTTCACCGAGTTGTTCCGCATGGGCTACGCCCACTCGGTGGAGACCTGGCAGGACGGGACCTTAGTGGGTGGCCTGTATGGCGTGGCGCTGGGCGGCGTCTTCTTCGGCGAGAGCATGTTCAGCTTCGCCCGCGATGCCTCCAAGATCGCCCTGGTGCACCTGGTCGCGCGGCTGCGCCTGGGGGGCTACCGGCTGCTCGACACGCAGTTCGTCACCGCGCATCTGACGCAATTCGGCGCGATCGAGATTCCCCGCGACACGTACAAGAGCCGGTTGGCCGAGGCGCTGGACGTATCGACCGCCTGGCTGACCGATCCCGGAGCCGATATCCTGGCCGCGGAATTCCGGCGGATTGCCGGAAAGACCGAGGCGGCGGGATAATCAGAACACATTGGTAGCGACGCCGATCGCTGTCACGACGGCGGCGGCGCCGATGGCGGCGGCGCCGAAGGTCAACGCGCGCATCCGCGTGACCAAAGAAACGGACGCCAGGACGATCGCGATCTGCAGCGCGCCGGTGGCGTATTCGTATTTGTGGTAGCGATGAAAGGATTCGTCCCGCTCCGTTTCCAGGGCGTGCGCGGCTGCCGCAAGCTGTTTCATGCCGTCGCCGACCTTGGGGTCATCGCGCATGCGGGCCGAGTGGGTCTTTGAGTCCTGGATGCGGGCCTGGATAGCGGGATCCTGGGCATTCGGCAGGCTGGCCAGCACGTCGGCCTGGGACTCCAGGACCACCGCGCGCACGTTCTTGGACTGGAAGAAGGCCCAGTTGTTGGACAGCTCGACATGCTGCGCCAGATAGGCGTTCTGGGCGGCATTGCCGCCGATTTCGGTGATGGCCAGGGCGGCGGCAAGCGCGGAGATAAGGATGGCCACGTTGCGCGCTCGCGGGTCTTTGTGGCTGGCGTGTTCTTCGATGGTTTCGTGTGCGCGTTCGACGGTCTCGCTCATGCTGGATTCCCCGGTGTTCACGTTGCCGGCATGATTTGCCGATAAATCGGACCGCCCGCCAGATCAAATCGTGGCCGGGGCGTTCGGCGGGTGATGCCGCCCCGATAAACCATTTATTTACCAATGTGGCGGACAACGCGGCAGCGCCGTGGCGGCGGGCTTGCTGCCGCGGGCCGGGTCCGGGAGCCGCCAACATGCCGATCAGTTTCCACCCTCGCGCCGGCCGGATGTTCGTGTGCGACTTCTCCGGCTTCCAGCCGCCGGAGATGGTCAAGGTGCGGCCGGTGATCGTGATATCGCCGAAGCTGCCGTTCCGGGCGGAAATCGTGACCATCGTGCCGATCAGCCTGACCGCGCCGAGGCATGATCTGCCGTTCGTGTAAAAGCTGTCGACCTAAATCCGGCAGTTGGCGCCGTTTGGCATCGACGGGTCGGGGAGCAATTCAACCCATGGTAGGCGTTTACCCCGGGTGGAGGCGCAGCGGCGGCCGGAGTTGCCGTCCTTTCAGGAAGTGACGAAGGGCTTCGCTCAG
>NZ_CAJATU010000073.1 GCF_903944925.1 uncultured Rhodopila sp.
CAGCGCGCGGTCGCGCAGCCCGGCGAGATCGGTCTCGATCGGTGCCAGGATCTGGCGCAGGATCGCCGCGGTGGCGGCGAGTTTCCGGGCCGGCATGTCCCCGGTCTCGGCGGCATGCCTTGTGATCCCGGCCATGGTTTCGCCGACCGCGGCCTCCGCGGTGGGCACCGGGCAGCCGGCGGCGACGTGCAGATAGCGGATGGCGGCGCGGCGCAGGGTCAGGGTGCTGACACTGAGGCCACGGCCGCGGCCGGCGGCGAGGAAGGCGGCGACGTCGGCGGCGCGTCCGGGCAGGCAGGGCAGGCCGTAGCGGTCGCACCAGTCGCACCAGGCGCGCACCCCGGCGCGGTAGGCGCGCCTGGTGTTGCCGGCCTTCGCGCGGCCGGCATAGGCGCCGGCGGCGCTGCGCGCGGTGGCGAGGGTGCCGTCATGGTCCGGGATCAGCGCCGCTGCGGCGTCGTCAAACCAGTTGCGCACCGCCGCCGGCGGCCGGCCGTCCGGCAGGGCAGGGGGGTCTGCCGCCGCGCCGGGCGGTGCGGCTGGCCGCAAAATCTCGCCATGCAGGGCATCCGGGGTGTTTGGCATGCCGCAGCGTAGCCGGTTCCATGTATGCGCGACAAGCCGCTTTATCAGGCATACACGCGCGCGAATTTGCTTACCGCGCCTTTCAACAGGGTTGCCATAATCATCCAGCCGGTTCAGACTCCTCATGAAGTCGACGCGAATCCGGCTCGGTGCGCGCACACGGCGCGGGCCGCTCCGGTCCGGAAGGCGCCAGCCGGCGCGTGCATGATCGGAGGCGACCGGATGACGGCGGACGTGCGGCAGAGGCTCCCCGGCACCGCACTGATCACCGATCAGCCGGCGACCATGACACCAGGGCCGCCGCGGCCGGTCAGCCCCGAGACGCAGCGGCTCTATAAAGCGGACTGGGCGTCTTTCGAGGACTGGTGCGGCGCCCGGGCGCTGACCACCCTCCCGGCCGATCCCGCCACGGTGGCGGCGTTCCTCACCGAAGCGGCGACGAGCGTCGGCGCCGGCGCGCTGGGCCGCCGCGCCGCGGCGATCGCGGCGATGCACAGACAATGCGGCCTGGCTTCCCCGGCAGGCGATCCGGCGGTGACCGACATCCTCCGCCGCGCGCGCCGCAGCGCCATGCCGCGACGGCCGCCGCCGGCCAAGCCGGCCGCGCTGATCCGCATGGCCACGCGCTGCCCGCGCGATCTCGCCGGCTTGCGCGACCGCGCCCTGTTGCTGCTGGCCGCCGGCGGTCTGGGCCGCGCCGCGCTGGTCGGCCTCGATGTCGAGCATATTCTGTTCATTGCTGAAGGCGCCGAACTCTCCGCACGCCCCGCCGGCGTTGACAGGACGACCGAGCATGCAAGGAACGGGGCCAAGCCTGATAGGAAGAACACCACGATCGTCGTCCCGCGCGGCACGCGCCTCGCCGTCTGCCCGGTGCAGGCGCTGCGCGACTGGCTCGACGGCTCCAGCACGCGGTTCGGACCGGTGTTCCGGAAAATCGATCGCTGGGGCAGGATCGAACATGACCGCCTCGGCACCGATGCGATCCGCCGCATCCTCGCCCGCCGTGCCCCGCGCCGCAGCCGCCGGGCGCGCAAGGCGACGGCCGCATGAGCAGCGGTGCCAAGGCACGGCACGCCGCCGCGGCAAAGGCGGCGCAAGCGGCGGATGCCCTGCTGGCCTGGCTGGACCGCCAGCCACGGGCGGCCGAGCCGGCGCAAGGCGCGACCCCTTCGACCGGTGGGGAACGGGACCTGCGCCACGCACCGCAACGCCTGGCGCACACCGACTGGCTGCATCACCGGCTGCGGATCGCCGGTCCAGCGGCTGACCTGGCCACGTTCCGCATAGCGGCGGCCGGCGCCGGGACGATCCCCTGGCAGCTCGATCTCGACCGCATGGAGGAGGATTTGTTCCATCTGCTGATCGCGCCCCCGGCGCCGGCCGGTGCGGCGGATTCGCCGCCGCGACGCCTCAGCCTTCCCGGCGCCCGCATCCTGGCCAGCCAGCTGCGCGACGCGGCGGGCCGCCGCCAGGAACTGGCCGCCGCCCGGGTCGGGCTAAGCCGGGCCTGCGCGTTCGACCTGCACGCCCTCGTGCCGGTGCCGGAGGCCGTGCTGTGGCATGGCCCCGACGATCCGCGGGCGCTGGCCTGGCTCTGGCAGCACTGGGGCACGACCGAGGCGTTGCGCCACGTCGCGACCGACGCCGAGGTCGATAACGCCGTGCGCGGACGCCGGGAGAAGGGGGAGGCGGTCTTCACGGTCACCTTCTGGTCGGCCGACTGGACGCCCTGGCGGGCGCTGGCGCGGATCGCCGCAGACTGGCCGGCGCTGCGGTTCGAGCCGCGCCCGAGCTACGACATGCCGTGACCGCCATCGCCGAGCCTCCGCCCGATAGGCGCGTCGCCGATCCGGCTCGGCCAGCCGCGAAGGATCCGCCACCGGCCGGCCCGGCGCGCGAGACGGGCATGGCGCCCGCACTGTCGGTCGCCGGCTTCGACGGGCCGCTCGACCGGCTGCTCGACGGTGCCCGCGGGCAAAAGCTCGATCTGGCGAGCCTGTCGATCGCGGCGCTGATTGAGGCGTTTGACGCCGCGCTGCAAGCCGCGCTCGCCGACCCTGCCGGCGTCCGGCTCGAGCATTGGGCGGTTTGGACGGTCACCGCGGCGACGCTGACCGAACTCTGGTCACGCCTGAAGCTGCCGGCGGATAGTCCGGAGGCGCGTGCCGCGGCAACGGAAGCGGAGGCCTTGCGCGAGCAGATCGCCAGCCGAGCCTTCATTCTAAATCCGGCAGTTGCGTAGTTGCCCGTTGCGGGCGAATCGGCGGAATCTGCCGGGATGGAAACGCAACAGCAGATCATTCCCGCTCACCCGCAGGGTGAGC